>NZ_SRSC01000001.1:0-1680501 GCF_004791675.1 Geomonas terrae | reverse complement strand
CAAGCTCTGGATCCCGTTCGACTTGCATGTGTTAAGCACGCCGCCAGCGTTCGTTCTGAGCCAGGATCAAACTCTCCAGTTTAAAGTGAAACCGGAAAATCCGATTCTAGTTTGAAACAACTGACTTGTTACATTTTTGAAACTCGCAACTGCTGTTTCGTCTACTATTTAGTTTTCAAAGACCAAGCCGCTGTTTGCGACAGACTCAGCACCCTACCTGAACCGTTCCAACCTGTCAAGATTTTCTTTTCTTAAATCTTTCTCAGGTTTGCCGCCGCCGCAACTTTCCTGCGGTGACTGCCGGTCCAAATATTCGGTTGAAAAGAACGTCGTTGCTGCGGAGTCCAGCTTTATAACAAAGCGCGTCCGCATCGTCAACGACTTAATGAATAATTTTCTCTAATCCGTTTTACGCAGGCAACCAGTCATAGCCGGAAAGAGGACTGTAGCAACCTGCCAAGGGCACTCTTCAATTACGGGAACGGAAGACAGACGGGAAATAGGCAGTTGTCTTTAGCGGGGAGGAGTGACAGTTTCAAATACTAACTGCACCAAAGAGTTTGTCAAACGAAGAAAGCGCGACCAATCGCCCCGTCTATAGATAGTGACTTCCAGACGATTCGGTGGCAGCGCTTTCTTTTGCAGCTGTGGCAGAAGAGCGTCAGCTCTTCGTATAGAGGACGGCAACGGCACGGGCACGGATCTCGCCGACAGAAACATAACCATGCGGCTCGGAGGACTCATAGTATATGCTGTCCCCCGGGTACAGCCGCATTACCTCGTCGGCATAGTGGAACTCCAGCTCACCGTCGAGCAGATAGAGGAACTCCACCCCCTCGTGGCTATAGAAGAGGCTGCTGTCCCACTCACGCTGCTCGAACTCGATCAGGAAAGGCTCCACCTTTTTCTGGCGCATGCCCGGTGCGAGCGGCTTGTACATGTAGCCCTGCTGGACGTTCTCCTTGCCGGGACGACGCTGGCTTCCCAAGGGAGACTGGTCTCCGCGGGTCAGCATGAACTTCTGCCTGTCACCCGCCTCCTCAAAGAAGTAGTGGATCCCTACCTTGAGCCCTTTGGCGATCTTCAGCAAGGTAGCAATGGGCGGTGTGACCTGATCGTTTTCGATCTGAGACAAGAGCGGCTTCGACAATCCGGTCATGTCAGCCAGCGCCTGGAGGGTGAGCCGTTGTTCCTGGCGCAGTCCACGCACCTTCTCACCCAGCTTCATCTCTCTGATTTCCTGCTTGATCTTCTCTTGCACGCAGCACCCCCGTTCAGCATATATATTCAAATAGCGATCTGCCGTCAAGGGGTAAATAGTTATTCTTATAGTGTCTGTGTCACGAGGCGGAAGGGGTTGACATCAATCCGGTTTTTGGCTAGGCTTTTTCCTTCCTTCTACCTGTTTTCTCCTAAGGAGGGACTCAATGAAAAGTATCAGACTGCTCGCCGTATTCCTCATCCTTTCCACCGTCCTTACTTCCTGCAAGAAGAAAGAGGGCGCCATGCTGTACGAGTCGAACAGAAAGGAATCTGTTCCGGCACCGGTCCAGGAAGTCCCCAAGGACATACTCGTCACCCAGCAGGCCTTCACCACTCTTGTCAAAAAAGTCACACCGTCCGTGGTGAACATCTCCACCATAGGGAAGAAGAAACTGGTGCGCCCGTTCTTTGAGGGCTCGCCGTTTTTCGAAGACTTCTTCGGCGACATGGGCCGCCCGCAGTACAGAAGGGAAAGCAGCCTAGGCTCAGGCTTCATCCTGAACCAGGAAGGGTACATCGTCACCAACGACCACGTGGTCAGGGACGCGGAGACCATCCAGGTGAAGCTCTCCAACGAGAGCGTCTACACCGGCAAGGTGATCGGCTCCGACCCGAAGACCGACATCGCCGTCATCAAGATCAACGCGAAGGAACCGCTCCCGGCCGCAGTCCTTGGCGATTCGACGAAGCTGCAGGTGGGCCAGTGGGCCATCGCCATCGGCAACCCCTTCGGCCTTGACCGTACCGTCACCGTCGGGGTCGTCTCGGCGACCGGCCGCTCCAACATGGGGATCGAGACCTACGAGGACTTCATCCAGACCGACGCCTCCATCAACCCCGGCAATTCGGGCGGCCCGCTCCTCAACATCTACGGGGAGGTGATCGGGATCAACACCGCCATCGTCGCCGCGGGACAGGGGATCGGCTTCGCGATTCCGGTGAACATGGCGAAGCAGGTGGTGACCCAGCTCATCAGCAAGGGGAACGTGAGCCGCGGCTGGCTCGGCGTATCGATCCAGTCGGTCACCGAGGAGATGGCCAAATCCTTCGGTCTGCCAAGGGCAAGCGGAGCCCTCGTCAACGAGGTGGTTCCCGGCGGCCCCGCCGCGAAATCAGGCATCGTGCAGGGGGACATCATCACCGGTTTCAACGGCACGGCAGTGAAGGACGTGCGCCAGCTGCAGCGGCTCGTCGGGGAAACCCCGATCGGCAAGAAGGTGGAGGTGGAGCTCTACCGTGACGGCAAACAGCTGAAGGTCCAGGTCACCACCGCACCGGCGGAAAGCGCGCAGGCCCAGCCTCAGGCGCAAAGACCGGATCGCGAAGCAGGGGTTTTAGGCCTTTCGGTTGAGGAATTAGGCCCCGATGCGCGTCGCCGTGGCATGACCGGCGTGGTGGTGAGCGACCTCGAGCCTGGGGGAATAGCCGAGGAGAGCGGTATCCAGCGCGGCGACGTCATCGTCTCGGTGAACCAGAGAAAGGTGCGCAACCTCGCTGAGTACCAAAAGTCCATGAAGGATGCTGCCAACCGCGGCGCCGTGGCATTGCTCGTACGCCGGGGCAACGCCAGCATCTATTTCGCCTTAAAATTAAGATAGAATCTTCGGCAAAAACTGCGTATAGTGTCGCCTGACATTTGCCCCCCCCGGGAGAGATCGATGAGTCTCATAGAAAACCCAGATCAGGCCAGAAGACTTGCCAGGGCCATCATTTCCGATGTAGCTATGTACAACCGCGAGAAGGTCGAACAGGGCATCAAGGATGACAACATCTTCGAGCTCTTGCAGGATCAACTAAACGAAGGAAGGGAGCACTTCCAGTCCCGAGTGACCAAGGGTCTGGCGGAATCGAACATCTTCGACATTGCCGTAGTCGACGTACTGATCAAACGGGCGGGAAAGATCGAATCATCCATCTGGTAGGCAGGTCAATACAACTTTAGACAGTCCCGGGCGCGCTTCCATTCGAAACGCGCCCGCGCTTTTTTTAACGAATCTCCCTTTCCGGGAAACAGGGCCTTACATGGAACACCCCATCGAACTAACTTTCCCCATGGACACCGATGCCGAGCGGCTGGACAGCTTCATCTCCCGCAGCGTCCCCGAACTCACCCGCTCAGCCGCGGCAAGGCTCATCGATAACGGCTGCGCCACGGTGAACGGCCAGAAGCAGAAGGCCTCGCTCAAGCTGAAGGGAGGCGACGTCGTTACCGTCATCGTCCCCCCTCCCACGCCGGCCGAGCCGCAGCCGCAGGAGATCCCGCTCGAGGTGCTCTACGAGGATCCCGACGTCATCGTGATCAACAAGGGCGCAGGCCTGGTGGTGCATCCGGGGGCCGGCAACGCGGATGGCACCCTTGTCAACGCGCTGCTTGCCCACTGCAAGGACCTCTCCGGCATCGGAGGCGAGCTGCGTCCGGGGATCGTGCACCGCATCGACAAGGACACCTCTGGTGTTCTGGTCATCGCCAAAAGCGACCGGGCCCACAACGCGCTCTCCGACCAGTTCAAGGTGCACAGCATAAAGAGGATCTACCTGGCCCTCGTGTACGGGAACCTGAAGGAAGACAAGGGGCGCATCGAGTCGATCATCGGCCGGCACCCGGTGGACCGGAAGAAGATGTCCGGCAAGGCCAGGCACGGCAAGAACGCCATCACCCACTGGCGCGTCGAGGCGCGCTTCCCCGGCATCACGCTGGTGCGCCTGAGGCTTGAGACCGGCCGCACGCACCAGATCCGGGTGCACCTCTCCGAGGCGGGGCATCCGCTTCTGGCAGACGAGGTCTACGGCGGGGGGAGCAGGCTCGTCCAGGTGAAGGACCCGGTGCTGAAACAGATGATCAAGACGATGGGGCGCCAGGCGCTGCATGCGAAGACCTTGGGCTTCCTGCACCCGGTGACGGGACAGTACCTCGAGTTCGACACCGAGCTCCCGGAAGACATGGCGGGGATCATCGCCTACCTTACAGAAAAAACAGCCGATACGGAGTAAGGACGAGGGGCTGTTCGACAGCTCCCATATACATACAAGAGGTGCCATTCATGGAAATGCAGAAAGCAGGAAAAATCCAGTATCTGAAGCCGCGCTTCGCGGCCACGAGGGGTGCCGTCGCCGGTTTCACCACCCGCCACGAAGGAGTCTCGCGCCCTCCGTACAACTCGCTCAACCTCGGCAGCAACACCTTGGACTCATCGCACAACGTCGAGGGGAACCGCAGCCTGCTCGCTAGGAGCCTCGGCTCCACCCTGGACCGCTTCCTCACCGTCAACCAGGTGCACGGCACCGACCTCCTGGTGATAGACGCGCCCAACCCCGAGCTCTCCCACTTTCTCAAGCTCGAGTGTGACGGCATCGTCACCAATCAGCCCGGCATCATGATCGCGGTCTGCGTGGCCGACTGCGTACCCATCCTGCTGCACGACCCGGTGCGCAAGGTCGTCGCCGCCCTCCATGCGGGGTGGCAGGGTACCGCCGGGAACATCGCCGGAAAGGGTGTCGAAGCGCTGGTGAGCCTCTTCAACTGCGACAAGAAGGACATCCAGGCCGCCGTCGGTCCGCACATCGGAGCATGCTGCTACGAGGTGGACGCCCCGGTGCGCGACGCCTTCAAGAAGGCGGGGATCCCGTGGGAGCTCTGCGCCACCGACAAGGGCGAAGGGAAGTGGATGCTCGACCTGGGTGCTGCGAACCGCATGCTCCTTACCGACGCAGGGATTGCCGCCGATCGCGTCCAGGTGAGCGAGCACTGCGTGAGCTGCAACCAGGAGCTCTTCTTCTCCTACCGCCGCGACGAGGGTGACACCGGCAGGCAGGTCGGCTTCATCATGCTCGATGCCGAGCAATAAGCTGTAGCGCTCCGACCAAGCTTCTGATATAAGACGGCGGAGAGTTAGAATCCTTTACAGGAGGCGTCCACAGATGCGGAACTTGTTAAGACTTGCCCTGCTCATGATGGCGGTGAGCGCGCTTTTCGGCTGCGCCCACAACTACTACAACATCCCCCAGGAGACCCTGGAGAAAAAGGTGCGCACCATCGGTGTGGCCCCGATCTTCACCGACGCGGAATCGGACATCCGGCACCCCGACAAGGCGTCCATCGTCTCCATCGTGCGCACCTACAACATGAAAAACGAGAAGGAGCTCATCGCCAAGCTGAGAAGCACCGGCATCTTCTACGCGGTCCGTCCGGTAGAGGGTGACGCGGCGAGGCTCTTCGAGACCCTGGTATGGAACCGTGAGCGGCGCGACGACGCTGGGATCATCTACAACAAGTACTTCGTGAAGAAGGAAGAGCTGAAGCAGCTCCTCGCCCAAAACGGGCTCGACGCCATGCTCTTTGTTACCGTGAGCGGCCTCACCAGGCCGGGCAAGGTCTTCTCGAGCAACCTCCTCTCCTACCTGGAGACCGATTTCAACTACCTCTCCATGACGGCGCAGATGCTGGATCGCGAAGGGAACACCATCTGGGAGTACCCGAACTTCAAGACGAGCAGGCTCTCCTACCCGCTGTTCTTCGCTCTTCAGTACCCCGACTTCGACGAGGCAGCGGCGAACCTGACCGAGAAGGTCGACGTGAAGTTCAAGACCGTAGCCGGCGTTAACGCGGCCTTCGCGAAGACAGAGGCATCCTCGGTCCCCAACGCACCGGAGGTCTCCACCCTGTACGTGAAGCAGTTCGAGGAGATGCTTGCGCTCATGAAGACCTACACGCCGCTCTTCGGCGGCAAGGAGAAGGAACGTGAAGCGGCTCCCGCCCCGGGAGGAGGAGCACCGGTGTACTACAACCCGCCCGCAACACCTGCCGCGGCCCCAGTAGCTCCGGCGGCGCCCGCCGCGCCGGCCGTGACACCCCAGGCGATCCAGGCCGCCCCGGCGCCGGTACCCGCGACACCGGTCTCCGTCACCCCGGGCGACATCGTCCCGGAACAGCCTCCCGCGAAGTAAACTAAAAAGGCGGCGCCAGGGTTTCCCCGGCGCCGCCTTTCTCATCCGACCACCGCCGTTTTCTCCGGGCGGTGCCTAAAGCTCTTCAAACTCTTCCGGGTCCTCGGCCTCTTCCTCTTCCGCCTCCCCTTCCTCTTCGTCTTCGTAATCCTCGTCGCTCACCCGCTTCAGGAATTCCTTGTTGCTTTCGATGAGACGACGGATCTCTCCGGCAAGTTCATCAAGATCTTCGTGTTCCACCCTACGCCTCCCCTCCCTTGCGCAGCAGGGCCTTGCGGTACAGGTCCAGGTACTTTTGCACCGAGTTCTGCCACGAGTAATCGCTGCTCATGCCGCGCCGCATCAGCTTTTTCCAGAACGCCTTGTCCTGGTATGCGGTGATGGCCCGGTTCATCGCCTCCCACAACGCCTCCGCGCTGTACTCCTCGAAGACGAAGCCGTTCGGGGTCTTGTCGTTGTCGCGGGGATCGAAGACGCTGTCGGCAAGCCCGCCGGTCCGGCGCACCACGGGGACGGTCCCGTAGCGCATGGCGATCAACTGCCCCAGTCCGCACGGCTCGAAGAAGGAGGGCATGAGGAACATGTCGCTCCCGGCGTAGATCTTGGGCGCAAGGCTGTGATCGAAGCCGGCGGCGAAGGCGATGTTGCGCGCGCCCGCGGCCTTGACGTCGGTGAACGCCTTGACGTAGCGCTCCTCGCCGCTGCCCAGCATGACGAACTGCATGGGCGCCTTGGCGATCACCGGCAACAGCTCCGCGATCAGGTCGAACCCCTTCTGCGCCACCATGCGCGACACCATGCCGAAGACCGGGGTGTCGGGGGCACTGGCGAGCCCCATGAGGCGCTGCAGGCCGATCTTGTCCACCATCTTTCCGGAGAGGGAGGCATGACTGTAGTTCTTCATGATCTCCTTGTCCATGGCGGGGTTCCACTCCTCGTAGTCGAGCCCGTTCAGGATCCCCACCAGGTCATCCTTCCTCGTCTGCAGCACGCCGTGCAGGCCGCACCCCATCTCCGGCGTGCAGATCTCGCGGCAGTAGTTCTCCGAGACGGTGGTGACGCTGTCGGCTGCGAGTATCCCCGCCTTCAAGAGGTTTATCTTGCCGTAGAACTCAAGCCCGTCGATGGTGAAGCACTCCTTGGAGAGCCCCATGGTGGAAAGCTCCTCACGCGGGAAGAGCCCCTGATAGGCGAGGTTGTGGATGGTGAAGATGATCCCGGTCCTTGCGAAGAAGGGATCGTTCTTGCGCTCGTGCTTCAGGTAGTGCGGGATGAGTGCGGTCTGCCAGTCGTGGCAGTGGATGATGTCGGGCCTGAAGTCCATCTTCTTCAGGAGCTCCAGGACGCAGCGGCAGAAAAAGGAGAAACGCTGGGCGTTGTCGGGGTAGTCGCCGCCGGGGGTGCCGTAGAGCTCGTCGCGGGAGAAGTACTCCTTGTTCTCGATGAGGTAGACCGGTATCTCGCCGAGCGCCGCCTGACGCAGGAACCCTTTTTTCTCGACGCCGTCCACCATGACCGAGGCGCTCTTGCGCCCCTTGCGCACCGCCATCCCCCCCCGCTCGACCACCGAGTAGAAGGGCATCATGATCCGAACGTCATGGCCAAGCGTCCTGAGGGTCTTGGGAAGGGCGCTGGCAACATCCGCCAGACCTCCCGTCTTGGCAAAGGGAGTAACCTCCGACGCAACAAACAAAATCTTCATGTAAATCCTCTAACACCCTGGAATTATAGGGACATTCTAGATTAAGAGCGCCCCCGGGTAAAGTTTTTTTGTAGAAGAAAAATTTAAGAACCTTCGGGCACGCCTCCATCCACCCCGAGCCCCGGGCCTGCGTAGGCAATGGGCAGCGGGGCCTCGGCGGGCCACCGCCCGAGCGGAGTGTCGACCCTCGAAAGGATCAGGTAGCACGAGAGCCGGTCGCCGGCATCGAGCCCGAGGCCGTTTAGCGGGACGCGCAGTTCGGCGCTGCGCCCGACCGCGTAGCGGGCGAGGGCGCCACAGGGAAGCCAGCGCCCCTCTTCGAGCAGCTGCAGCTCCCCTTCCCCGGCACCCGGCCGCATCTCGACACGGTACTCGCGTCCCCTTATCAGGTGCAGCGACAGGGCGTCACCGGGCTGCAGCACATTTTCCATGGATTGCACGCCGTCGATGCGGAAGTAGAGGAACTCGAGGTCGTAGCCGTAGAAAAAGGACTGCAGCACGCTCTCGGCGGCGTGCATCGCACCTCCCTGGCGGGTCAGGTCGTAAAGTCCGGCGCTAAGCCACTCGAGGTAGTCCCCGGCCGCGGTCGCCAGCGAAGGGGTGATGAGCCGCGACGGGGCCCGCACGAAACCGGCCGGACGCTGGCGCTTGATCGGCTCGTGCAGCTCGCCCGGCACCTCCAGCGAAAGGAGGCGGTAGACGCTGATCAGGTGGCTTCTGAACAAAAGGTCGAAGCTGCCGGAGTGGGCCGAGCTGTGATCGTCGCCGTACCACCAGAACCAGTCGCTTCCCTGCGCCGCGTAAAGCGCCCGGCAGGCGCGCCGTGCCGTATCGTCCGAGCTTTCGCCGCCGGTCAAAAGGCGCGCCGCTTCCGCGCTTCCCTTGGTCGCCGCCTCCCTCGCCCTAGCCAGGTACTCCCATCCCTTGTTCTCCTCGGGGTGCCCGATCCAGATGCCGTAGTCGGCGTTGATCCAGGAGCCGGGATGGATGTGCCCGATGGAGCGACGCTCCGGGACCCGCTCCAGCACCTCGGTGAAGGTGGCGAGCTCCACCCCTGCGGTCTGGGTGAGGGCCGCGTAGAGTCTCGAGAGGAAGGGGAGCCCGTTTTCCTGGTAGTGCTCCCAGGCGTTTTCACCATCGAGGATCACCGGGACCACCCGCGCCTCGGGGCAGTGCCGGTGCACCTCCCTGACCCGCGCCACGAAGTCGGCCGCGGCACGCTCCGGCTCCCAATCCGAGTAGGTGAAACCGATCTGGTCCGAGAGGACCTGGTCCCTGAAGAAGAGCGCGATCTCCCGGTCCCCCTCCTGGAAGAGGTAGGGGTGGTAGAGCGCCTCACGTTCGCGCCCGAGCCCCCCGGGCAGGGTGCGGGAGAGGAGCCGCTCGTCGGAAGCGGTCCACGAGAGCCCCCCCTGCGCCATGATCCCCAGCACCTCGTCGCTTAGCGCCCCCTCCGAGGGCCACACCCCCGCCGGGTCGAAGCCGAAAAGCCTGCGGAAGCTCTCGATGCCGTGCCGGAGCTGGCTCTTCGCGTCTTCGGGACAGCGGAACGGGATGCCCGGGAGGTTCACCCCAGGCTGCGCGATGCGGGCGACGCGGGAGTCGCACAGCAGGGGGAGGATCGGGTGGAAATAGGGGCTCACCGAGAGCTCCGCCTTCCCCTCGTCGTGCAGCTTGCGGTAAAGCGGGATGATCCCGGCGATGAGGCTGCGCTGGGTATCGAGCAAAAGCGCCTTGTCCGTCGCGTCGAACCCCTCCCCCTTGCGGATCAGGTCGCGAAAACAGGGGAAACGGTTGCGGGCCGCCTCACCGGTCCAGGCAAGGTAGAACCAGACCTGCAGGTCGAGGAGGTCCCTCTCGGTGAAAAGTGAGACGCGGGAGGCGACGCTTCCGGGGACGCCCTCTCCCGCCATGCGGTACAGCTCGTGGTAGCGTGGGTAGGGCTCGATCATGCGCCGCCGGTTCGCGGAGAAGAAGTTCTCCAGGAGGAAGATGCGGTCAGCGAGGGTCAGCTCCGCAGGGGCGCGGCGCGCGAGGTCGAGGTACGGATCGACCGCCTCCCCCGAGGCGTAGTCGAGGATCTGCTCCAAAAGCGAGGGGACCAGGTTGAACACCACCTTCACGCCAGGGGTCGCGTCCACGATGGCCGGCATGTCGTAGTAGTCCTTCACCGCGTGGAGGTAGGCCCAGGGGAGCAGGTACTCCCCCCGGACCGGTTCCTTGTAGAAGGGCTGGTGCATGTGCCAAAGCAGCGTGAGGTAAAGTGGTTCGGTCATGCTCTCCCCTTTTGGCGGCGCCGGATGAAGGGGCCGCCGGGTCCGCTACAGGGCCAGCTCCTTTTTCCAGTGCTCGACCTTCTTCATGTAATCCTCCAAAAGCCGCTGCGCCGTCCTCGGATCCTTCGCCTCGGCTACCACGTGGATCACCGGCTGGTACTGGTCAGGCAGGACGAGCACCCAGTCCTGGCCGAAGGAGACCTTGATGCCGTCGAGGAAGGACGCCTCTTTCTCCAGGCTGTCCTCGCTCATCTTGCGCATGATCCCCCCCTTCTTCTCCCAGACGCAGGGAACCCGCCCCTGCAAAAAGGAGCTCTTCGGCACCTCCTTCAGTACCCGCGAGATGGGAACCCCCGCGGCGGTGGCAAGCTCGATGGTCTTCGCGATGGTGAACATGCCGTCAAAGGCCGCCTGGAACCTGGGGAAGGCGAAGCGCCCGGCCATGGAACCGGCCATCACCACCTCGGGGGAGATGGCCGCCTCGATCATGGAGCGGTCCATGCTTTTCGTACGGCGCACCGAGCAGCCGTTTTCCTGGGCCAGTTGCTCGATCACCGAAGGCGCCGACACGGGGATGGCGAAGGCGCCCCGGGCACCGCTTTTCAGCATGAGCGCGGTCATGAGGCTCAAATACTCCTCGGGCTGGTAGATCCTCCCGGTCTCGTCCACGAGCACCACCTCCTCGGCGGTGGGGTCGAGCCAGAAGCCCGCCTTCGCCTCGAGGGTGACGACGATCTTCGCGAGCTGCTGCAGGCTGTTCGGCTTCTCGTCCACCGTCTTCGAGCCGCGCTGCTCGTCGAGGTAGGTGTTGAGACCGATCACCTCGCAGCCAAGATCGTTCAGGATCTGGGGGAGGATCTGCCCGGCGGCCGAGTGGTTGAAGTCGATCACCACCTTGGGTGTCGCGCTCTTGATGATCTGCTGCTCGAGGCCGCGGAAGAACCCCTCGCGGTAGAAGTCCATCACCTGCGGGAGTTCGGTGATCCCACCCGGCTCCATGTGGTGGGCGCGCCGGAAGTTCTCCTTGTAGAAGATGCGCTCGATGTTCTTGCCCATGGAAGAGGAGAAGTCGAGGCCGTCGGCATCGAGAAAGACGATCTCGGTGGTGGCCGGGTCCTCGAGCGACTGACGGAAGTGCACCCCGCCCACCTCGCCGAAGGTGCGCAGCTTGTAGCGCAGGATGGGAAGCGACACCATCCTGATGTCGCGCACGTTGACCCCCGCGGAGAGGATCCCCCCGAGGAAGCTCCTCTTCAGCATGCGGGAGGAGAGGGTCGCGTCGCGGCCGACGAGAACGTGGCTCCCCTTGGGTAGCGAGGTGCCGTAGGCGCAGCCCAGTTTGGCGACGAATTCCGGCGTGAGCTCGATGTTGGTGAGCCCCTTGATCATCTCCCCCTCGAAGAGCGATTTCTTCCAGCGCTCGCCCCAGATGAGGTTGCCGGTCACGGTGGAGCCCCCCTCGATCACCTTCCGGGGCCAGATCTTCACGTCACGCTTTATGTAGCTCTCCTCGCCGATGGAGGTGTCGTCGGCGATCACGCCACCTTCTTCCATGATGGTGGCCGCACCGACGCTTACGTTGTTGCAGACCACGCAGTCGTTGATCTTGGCCCCCTTCTTGATGTAGACGTTGTCCCAGATCACGGCCCGGGTCAGCTTCACCCCCGCCTCGACGATGCAGTTGCGGCCGATGACGGAATCCTTGATCTCCGCGCCACCCTGTACCTGGGAGTTGTCCCCCACGACGACGGTCCCCTCCACCACGGTCCCCTCGCTCAGCCTGACATCGGAGCCGACCCGCAGGTCCACCCCCGCCATCTCGCGCCTGGGCTCGTCCACCTTCACCCCGACCTTCCCCTTAAGGATGTCGTGGTGCGCCTCGCGGTAGGAGTCGGTGTTGCCGATGTCGCGCCAGTACCCTTTCACCGGGAAGCCGAACAGGGGGGATTTCTTCTTCAAAAGAAGCGGGAAGAGGTCCTGCGAGAAGTCGAAGTTCTCCCCCTCGGGGATGAACTTGAAGATCTCCGGCTCGAGCACGTAGATCCCGGTGTTGATGGTGTCCGAGATCACCTCGCCCCACCCCGGCTTCTCGAGGAACTGGGTGATGCGCCTGTCCTTGTCCGTGATCACCACGCCGAACTGCAGCGGGTCCTTCACCGAGGTGAGGGTGATGGTGGCAAGCGCCTTGCTGCTCTCGTGGAAGTCGATCACCTTCTGGAGGTTGAAGTCGGTCAGAAGGTCCCCGCTGATGATGAGGAAGCGCTCGTCCAGGTACTTCTCGGCGCACTTCACCGCACCGGCGGTCCCCATGTCCTCGAGCGGCGTGACGTAGGTGATGCGAACCCCAAGGTCCGCGCCGTCACGGAAGAAGTTCTTGATGACGCTCGGCTGGTGATAAAGGAGCATGACCAGGTCGGTCACACCGTACTTCTTCAAAAGCTCGACGATGTGCAGCATGATGGGGCGGTTCATGAGCGGAACCATCGGTTTGGGGATGTTGCAGGTGAGCGGCTGCATGCGGGTGCCGAAGCCGCCCGCCATGATGACTGCCTTCATAGGTGAAGCCTCCAAGGTCAAACTGGGATTAAGTGTTAACGGCAAGATGAAAACCTACGGAACACGGATTAACAGCCCGCTGATCTACCACCTGATCTACTCGGGCATTAAGTCTTCGCACTGCGCCACGAACGGAGTTCGTAAAGGTAATTCGACTCATCACACTTATTCTAGGTGTAGGCCGCCTTCTGCCTCTTGGCGAGGACGCGGGCGATCTCGTCCTTCAGCTCCTGGAGGTCACTCGACTTGACCACGTAGCCGTCAGCGAGCCAGGCCGAAAAGTCGTCCTTGTAGCAGGAAAAGGCGGTGCAAAGGATCACCGGAACGGTGTGACGCTCCTTGACGATGCGCTGCAAAAGCTCGATGCCGCTTTCGTTTTTCAGCTTGATGTCTATCACCGCGAGGTCGAAACTCTCCGACTCCAGCTTCTCCACCGCCTCGAGTGCGCTGCCGGCGGTTACCACGTCGTACCCCTCGTCGCTGAGTTCCGCGGCGTACAGAAGCCTTATGTTCGCCTCGTCATCCACAACCAACAGTTTCGCCATGTCAGATGTTCTCCTTTTTCGTCAAAAGCCTGATGCTGTATGTATTTCCGCCGCCAGGGCGGCCAGTTATCGTTAGGGAGTTTCCCTGCCGTTCCAGGATCGACTTGCAAAGGGAAAGGCCGACCCCCTCGCCGAGCTCCTGGGTCTGGAAAAACGGAGTGGTGAGTGCCACCTGTGCCGTCTCGCTTAAGGGCTTGCCGTCGTCGGTCACGCGCAGCAGCACCGCTTCGCCGTCCTTGAGGCTCTCCACGTGAAGCTCCCCCCCAAGTTCCATGGCAGAGAGGGCGGTGGTGGTGATGGTTTTAAGGCAGTAGCTGATCTGCTTGTAATCGATGCGCACCACGGGGAGGTCGGGAGCGAGCTCCATGCGGCAGGCGACCCCCGCCCCGTTCATCACCCCCTCCAGTTCACCCATCGCCTTCACCACCAGTTCGTTCAGATCCCAGTAGTCGGTGACCGGGAAGAGCGACTCCGAGTAGTCGAGCACCTCGCTTAGCACCTCCTCGAGCTGCCGGGTCTCGCGCACGATCGATTCGAGGTAGCTCCGCTTCTCGTCGTCGGCGCTGCTCCCTTTCAGCAGGGTGCGGGCGAAGCCGCCGATCACCATGAGCGGGTTTCTTATCGAGTGGGCGATGCTGGAGGTGATTTTGCCGACCAGCGCCATCTTCTCCATCTTCACGATCAGTTCCTGCTGTTCCCTGAGCTTCAGATTCGCCGCCTTCTGCTTGGCCACCTCCTCCTGGAGTCGCTCGTACAGTGAAGCGCGCTCGAGGGCGAAGGCAACCGGAAAGGCGAAGGTCTCCAGCGACTGCATGTCCTGCAGGGTGATCGGCTTGTGGGTGATGCAGTTGTCGGCAATGATCACGCCGATGCGGCGGTTTCTGGAGATGAGCGGCATGACCAGGAAGGTGTCGACGCCCAGGATGCGGGCAAGCCCCCTGTCGAGGTCGGGGTTGTTCAGGGCGTTCTCGACGAGAATCGGCTTCTTGCCGCGCAGCGCGCGGTTGAAGATGTGCCCTTGGTCGGCCAGGGGGACGGTGAGCTGCTGCAGGATGTCATGGAACTTCACCTTCTCCGAGGTGAGCTTCGTCTTCTGGAAGTCGCGCGCGAGCTGTCTCAGGGTGAAATTGCTGCGGCTTATGTCCTCCCAGGTGCGCCATGCCTCCTCGTAGTCGCGCGGGCCGACCCCCAGGTAGCCGCGGATGTTGCGCCGCTCCTTGTCCGTCATCAGCAGGAAAGCCCGGTTCATCCCGAACCCCTTCCCCGCCGTGATCGCCGTCATGGCGATGGACAGCACCTCGTCCAGGTCTATGGAGTTTTGCAGTACGAGGCCGACCTCGCGCAGGAACTTTATCTCACGGGTCCTGCTGTTGAGAAAGCTCAGCATGGCCCCCATCTGGGCCTTCTGCTCCTGGAACTCGGTCAGTATGTAGGGGAGGACATCAGAAAGCGGATAACCTGCGCCCTTCATCCGGGCCAGGTCGTTCTTGAAGCGGGGGCACTCTACGCACTTCTCAACGATCCTGCGGCGCTGGGAGGAAAGGAGGTCCTCCTCCCCCTCGCCCACATACGGGCAATGATCGGCCTCAATATGGTCCCTACTCCAACAGCATTCCCAATCCAAGCGCCCTCCAGGGTCCGGCTTCATTTTATGGCAAACGAACGCGGCAAAGTATAGCACCCCGCATAACCATTTCAAGCGCATGGTGAACTTTTTCTTAAAATTATTAATTAACAATTTGCGCAGAAGAACTTACGCCGCCGGGCCGAAAGGACCTAAAAAAAGGGCCCCGCGGTGGTAACCGGGGGCCCTTCGTTGTACGTATTATCTTTTAAAGCAGGTTATTTCCCCGCGATCATCCTCAACTTTTCCATATGCATGATGGTCACCTTGTTGCCGTCCAGCTCGATGACCCCCTCGTCCTTCATCTTCTTGAAGGTGCGGGAGAGCGTCTCGCTCACCGTGCCGAGGCGGGAGGCGAGCTCCCCCTTGCGCATGTCGAGCTCCAGATAGGTCTTACCCTGATAGCTCGTGCTCTTACGCGCGGCAAGATCGAGCAGGTAGGAGGCCAGGCGCGAGGGGGCGTCGGCGAAGGAGAGCTCCTCGATCTGGCGGGCAAAGCGGCGCAACAGGAGCGACAGCGATGCGATCAGGTTCATCGCGAAGCGCGGGTTGCGCTCCAAAAGCCCCATGAAGGCGCCCCTGGGGAAGAAGATGACCTCTCCCCTCTCGACGCCGCGGGCCTCGGCCGGGTATTTCCCGTCACCGAAGAAGGCGGCCTCGGCGAAGGTCTCCACCGGGTGCACCATGTGCAGCACCTTCTCTCGGCCGTCCGGCGAGATCTTGCAGAGCTTCAGCGCCCCGGAAGCGAGGAGGTAGAAACCTTCGGCCTTTTCCCCCTCGGTGAAAATGGTTTCCCCCTTGGCGAAGGGACGTCTGACGGCGATATCGGCGACTTCGACGAGGTACTCGTCCTCCAGTCCCGAAAAAAGCAGCGCTTTCCTTATGATGTCCTTGTTTTCCATGTCGTCCTTTTTACAGCAAAAAGAAAAGGGAGGTCAAGAGGTTGTTGACCGCGCTCCTGCCTTTACTTCGCCTGTCATCTCATGTAAGATCACGAATTCATGAAAAAGACCCTGTACCGCTACATTTTCAACGAGATACCGCCCCCTTTCCTGGTCGGCATGGTGACCTTCACCTTCGTGCTGCTCATGGGGCGTTTTCTCAAACTCGCCGAGATGGTGGTCGAGAAGGGTGTCCCCTTCACCGACGTACTGCGCATGGTGAGCTATCTGCTTCCGTCCTTCTGGCTCTTCACCATTCCGATGGCCCTGCTCCTTTCCATCCTGCTCGCTTTCGGCCGCCTGTCCGGCGACAGCGAGGTGACCGCCATGAAGAGCTGCGGCATCAGCCTCTACGGTCTGCTTCCACCGCCGCTGCTGTTCTCCGCCTTCGCGAGCCTGCTCTGCATGTGGGTCACCGTGTACGCCATCCCCTGGGGGAACAGCTCCTTCAAGGCGCTCATGCTGGAGATCGCCCAGAGTAGTGCCGGCATCTCCATCAAGGAGAAGGTCTTCAACAACGCCTTCCCGGATATGGTGATCTACGCCGAAACCCTGGACGCCAAGGCCCAGAACATGGCAGGCGTGATCGTCCACGACGAGCGGGACCCGAAGACCCCCACCACCATCTTCGCCGAAACCGGCGCGCTCTACTCCGACCCCAAAACCCACTCGATGGAATTCCAGCTCAAAAACGGTTCCATCCACCGCACCGAGGACAAGGGGGGGTACCGGATGGTGCAGTTCCAGGAGTACGTCCTGCGGGTGGCGCTGACCGACACGGTCCCGAAGGGGCCCAAGAAGGCGAGCGAGATGACCATCGACGAGTTGCTCCATCCGCCGAAGGGTACCGACAAAAAGGAGGTGCTGGCGCGCAGCCTCGAGTTGCACAGCCGGCTGGCGCTCCCCTTCTCCTGCATCGTCTTCACCTTCATGGGGGTGCCGCTCGGGATCCAGAACCGCCGCTCAGGGAAGGCCTCCGGTTTCTCGCTCAGTATAGCGGTGATCCTTTGCTACTACGTCGCCCTCTCGGCCTTCGACACTTTGGGTGAGCACGGCATCCTGCCGCCGCTTCTTTCCGGCTGGGGCCCGAACCTCCTGTTCCTCGCCGCCGGGGTATATCTCTTCATGAAAACGGCCGCCGAGGAACCGCTTCCGCTGACCGGCCTCTACCCGCAAATGAAGGAGCTCATGCGGACCCGCTTCGGCAAGGGGGGCAAGCGATGAGGATACTTACCCGCTACGTCGCCAGGGCGTACGTGAGGATGCTCGGGCTTTGCATCGGCTCCTTCGTCACCATCTACCTCGTGGTCGACTTCATGGAGAAGATCTCCCGCTTTTCCCGCGCCGGCGCCTCGTGGCAACACATGGCGCTGTACTTTTTACTAAAAGTCCCGGAGATGCTGAGCGACGCGGCCCCGCTCGCCGTGCTCATGGCCACCCTGCTCACCTTGGGTGCCTTCTCGCTCAGCTCCGAGCTCACCGCCATGCGTAGCTGTGGCGTGAGCCTCGCTCGCATCAGCGCCCCCATACTTTCCATAGCCATTTTGGTGAGCATGCTGGTGCTGCTCCTGGCGGAGTTCGTCATCCCCAAGAGCTACGCAAAGCGCAGCTACATCCAGGAGGTGCTGATCATGAAGAAGGCGGAGAAGGCCTACTTCAGGCAGCACAACATATGGCACCGCGAGGGGGGCACCGTGCTCAGAGCGAGCCTCTTCGAGCCGGCGCAGAACCAGCTGAAGGGGGTCACCATCTGGGAGGTCCAGCCTAAGACAGGCCTGCCGCTCAGGCGCACCGACGCGGCGAGCGGGCAGCTCGGGCCGAAGGGGTGGGTGCTGAACGACGTGGTGACGCGCGACATCGTGGCGGGGGAGGTGGCACATACTGGAAAGATCCCGCAGCTTGTCGTGCCGCTCAAGTTGAAGCCCGCCGACCTCAAGGTGCTCGGCAAGTATTCCGACAGCATGACGCTCAGGGAGCTGAACCGCTACTGCAAGAAGATCCAGGCGGGAGGGTACGACGCGACCCGCTACATCACCCAGTTCCACAGCAGGATATCGCTGCCGTTTGGCTGCGCGGTGATGGCCTTTCTCGGTATCCCCTTCGCGCTGCGCGGGGGACGCTCCAGCGGCATCGCCTTCGGCATCGGCCTCTCCATCGGCTTGGGCTTTCTCTACGTGATCGTGAACTCGGTGATCATCTCGGTCGGGCAGGTCGGCCTGCTCCCGCCGATCGTCGCAGCCTGGGCCACCAACTTCATCTTCTTCGCCGCCGGCGGGTGGTTGTCGCTGACCATTGACAACTAGCCAAAGAGCGCCGAAAATTTGAGACGTTGCTATGAACCTCTCATGGGAGGGCAGATCATGCTCCGCACGCTTACCATCACCCTGCTGGTCCTCCTCGCTTCTCTCACCGCGGCAATCGCGCAGCAAGCGCCTGTTCCGGCTCCGTCATCGCGGCTCCAGTCCCTGAGCGTGCTCAGCATCCTGCCGGCCCAAGGGGAGCCCGGAGCAACGGTAACCCTGAACGGCACCGGCTTCACCACGGCAACGACGGTGGCCATGGGGGCGCGGGACATCCCCGCCGCTGTCGTCGGGAGCCGGATCATCACCTTCGAGCTCCCCGACCTTCCTCCAGGCGCCTATGCCCTCTTCCTGAAGCGGGAGGACGGCGCCACCACGCGCCCGTTCAACTTCGTGCTGCTCGCCCAGAAACCGGTCATCTCCACCCTCTCCCCAGACACGGTGACCGCCTGCGCCACCGGCCGGGAGCGCGAGGTGCTCGTGAACGGCGCGAACTTCCGCAACGGCACCCGCGTCCTGCTCGACGGGGCGGCCGTCGGCACCCGCATCATCTCCCCCACATCCCTCGCCTTCACCACCCCTGCGCTTGCCGCCGGGATGCACCAGGTGCAGGTGAGAAACCCGGGCGACGCCACCTCCGGCGCAGCCGCGCTCTTCATCGATGCGAAGCCGGAGATCGCCGGCGTCTCCATCGGCAGGGAGTTCGTGAATTATTACGAGCTGGTCGTGACGGGACGGAATTTCCAGCAGACATCGGTGCTGGTAGTGGACGGCAAGAGGCTTTCGACGGGAAAACAGCTGGTGGGAGAGCGTGAGCAGCTCGTCTACGGCGGGTGCAACCAGATGGTCTACCAGAGGTTCCCCTACGACCCGACCCCCAAGCAGATCATCCTGCAGGTGGTGAACCAAAACGGCGAGGAGAGCCCTCTTTTCACCATCAGTGCTCCCTGAGGCTTAGTCGACCGGCTCCTCCAGGACGACCAGGTAGCCGTCCGGATCGAAGCACCAGAGCTCATAGGTGCCGTACGGCTTGCGCTCCAGGGGGTAAAGGATCTCCAGGTCCTCCTCGAGGAGTTCCTGGTAGATGTCGGCAATCCCCTCCACGGCGAGATGAATCGTCATCCCCACCCCACGCGGGAACCCCTCAAGGCGCGCCTGCAGGATCGGATGCAGTTGCGCTACCGCAGCATCCTCCACGAAGATGATCTGAAATTCCTCCGTCTCCAAAAGCAGGTGCTCCGGAGCGCCAAGCGTGGTCACCGGCCGTTGCAGCGGCAGGTCCAGGATCCCCGCGTAGAAGGCCTCCGTGGTCCCGAGGTCGGAGACGCAGAGCTGAATGGCTATGGCGGCTCCGTTCACTCGCCGAACCAGGCGCTCGTGTAACTGCTTATCAGCACCATGGAGTTGGTGAAGATCAGGATGCCGATTACGATCATGAACACGCCGGTGATGACCTCAAAGAGCCGGATGTGCCGCTTGAAGCGCCTGAAGAAAACCAGGAACTGGTGCAGGGCCAGCGCGGCGAGGAAGAAGGGGATGGCAAGCCCCATGGAGTAGGCGAGCAGCAGCCAGACGCCGCGTCCCTCGGTGGCAGCGACGGCCAGGATGGTGGCGAGAATCGGGCCGATGCAGGGGGTCCACCCCGCGGCGAAGACCACGCCGACGACGACGCTGCCGAGGTAGCCTGCGGGCTTGCGGTGCAGGGTCAGCTTCTTCTCCCCGAGGAGCATGGTGATGTCGAAGAAGCCCGCAACGTGAATGCCGAAGACGACGATGAGGATGCCGCCGATGCGCCGGATGGCGGTCTTGTGCTCATGCAGGAAGTCCCCGACCAGGGTGGCCGAGGCGCCCAGCAGGACGAAGACGCAGGTAAACCCGGCGATGAAGAGCAGGGAGTGGATGATGGTCTGCTGCCGCACCTTGTGGCTTGGGTGCTCCGCGTTCAGGTCCGCGAAGGAAAGGCCCGTGATGTAGGTGATGTAAGACGGGATGAGCGGCAGCACGCACGGAGAAAGAAAAGACAGCAAGCCCGCCACGAATGCGCCGATCATGCTGATGTTGGTTGTTTCCATGTTTTTTCCTCCTCACACGGTACGTACGCCCCGCGGCAGCGGGGCGGTCGTGCTACTTGCCGGACATCAACTGCTCGAGGGCCTGGATCACCTGGGGGTTGCTCCAGTCCATGCCACCGACCACCTTTTTGACGATCATACCCTTCGTGTCGACGACGAAGGTCTCGGGGACACCGGTGGTCCCGTAGAGGCGCGCGACCTTTCCGTCGGTGTCGAGCAGTGCCGGGAGCGTGACGCCTCCCTGCTTGAAGAAGTCCTCGACGGCCCCCTTGCCGCCTTCATCGATGGAGATGGCGAGCATCTGGAAGTTTTTACCCTGCATCGCCTGGTTCAGCTTCACCATGGAGGGAATCTCTTCGCGGCAGGGGGGGCACCAGGTGGCCCAGAAATTGACCAGCACCACCGTCCCCTTGAGGGAGGAGAGCTGCACCGACTTTCCAGAGAGGTCCTTAAGCGTGAATTCCGGAGCGGGGTTTCCTTCCGTGGCCGGCAGCGCGGCTTCCTTCTTGGTACACCCAACGCCGGCAAAAAGCACGACCACCAACAATAAACCGAACAAACGCCTCATCATTTCCTCCCCGGTTGTACGATACTGTATTTTTCCATTCTGTAAATCAGCGTGTGGCGCGGGATGCGCAGGAATCTGGCCGCTGCGGTCTGGTTCCAGTCGCAGCGGTTGAGCGCTTCCATGACCGCCTCCATCTCGAGCTGCTCGAGCGAGTACCCGCCTGCCGGGAGGCGCAGCACCCCCCCCTCGGCAGGAGGTGGGACGGCGGAGATCTTACCAGGGAGCTCGTCCACCCCGATCTGGTCCCCCTCCCGCATGATCAGCAGGCGCTCCACCGTGTTCTCCAGTTCGCGCACGTTGCCGGGCCAGGCGTACTCCTTGAGCCGCGCGAGCGCCTCCTTGGTGAAGGAGACCCCTTCGGCCCCGAACTTCGCGCAGAAATATCGAATCAGTAGCGGGATGTCCTCGGCGCGCTCGCGTAGCGGCGGGAGCTGGATCGGGATGACGCAGAGTCGATAGTAGAGGTCCTCGCGGAACTTCCCCTCCGCGATGGAGCGCTCGACGTCGGCGTTGGTGGCAGCGACCACCCTTAGGTCGATCTTCTGCAGCGAGGTGCCGCCGACCGGCTCCACCACGCGCTCCTGCAGCACCCGAAGCAGCTTGGGCTGCAGCTCGAGAGGGAGATCCCCCACCTCGTCGAGGAAGATGGTGCCGCCGTCGGCCAGTTGGAACTTCCCCTCCTTGTCACGGATGGCGCCGGTGAAGGCGCCTTTCACGTGCCCGAAAAGCTCGCTTTCCAGGAGGTCCTTCGGAATGGCCGCGCAGTTGACCGCGATGAAGGGGGCTTCCCGGCGCGAGCTGCCGGAGTGGATGGCCCGGGCCACGAGTTCCTTCCCCGTTCCCGACTCACCGGTGATGAGGACGGTGGCTTCGGTGTCGGCCACCTTGCGCACCACGGAGAAGACCCCTTCCATGGCACGGGAGGTGCCCACGATGCTGTTGAATTCCGTGCGCCCCGAGAGCTCCTCCTTCAGCAGGCGGTTCTCCTCAGAGAGCCCCTGGAGCTGAAGCCCCTTCAGCACGGTGATCTTCAGTTCCTCACGGTTGAACGGCTTGGTGAGGTAGTGGAAAGCCCCGAGTTTCATCGCCTCCACCGCGGTATCGATGGCGCCGAATGCGGTAAGCACGATCACCACCGTTGCCGGGGCCCGCTCCTTGACCGCGGAGAGCACCTCGAAGCCGGTCATACCCGGCATCTTCAGGTCGGTGATCACCAGTTGGGGCGACCTCTCCTCGAAAAGTCTCAGGCCGGCCGCCCCGTCCTCAGCGGTGTAGACGTGGTACCCCTCCTGCTCCAGGTTGTACTCGAGAACGCGCCGCAGCGAACTATCGTCGTCGATGATGAGAATCTTTGGGGGCATGGGATTCCTGACGAGGGTGACGGGATATTAATGGAACTCCAACGTCAATTTGTAACCGATTTGCGGGGGTAGGGCAACCCTTTTTATAATGAGTCCCCCCCCGCCGGCCTTCTCATTTCGGACACGGAACAGCGGGGCTTGGGGAGTCAAGCGGCAGGGAAGCGGACGTGAGCGGTGCCTAAAGGGGCCGCGCATCTATAAGGCGGGAAAAAGAAAAAGGGAGGCCGAGCACCACCCGAGAGGTGGTGCAGGAAAAGGGGCCGTTCTGCCCTGAATGGGGGCCGCGGCCTTATGCTACGGGCGGCGGCCTCTGGGCCGGCGCGGATTCCCCAGGTAGCACTGGGTCAGTTCTCTGGTGCCTACCGCGAGCGGCAGCAGGTCCTCATGGCGCTTCAGGGTCTCTGTCAGCGAAGGGCCGTCGGTGATAATGAAATCCTCCTCGCCAAGGCAGGTCTTGGCGAAGAAGCGGCCGGCAGCGCTGCAGAAGACGCTTATGCTGAAGGTTTCACCGTTAACTTCCAACTCAGACGAGTGCAGTAACATCTCTTCGTCCACATCCCCCCCCAAAAAACACATCGCATAAAATGAAGTCAGGCTCAGAGAGCAAGAACCGCACCAAGGAGCCGAGAAGATGCGCAGTGACGGCAAAAAGCCCGTGATACCTTGTAAACACAAATGAGCGCCGGATAACCGACGCTCATTAATGGTGTGACAAAGCGGAAGGGGTATGTCTTTTTTCGAAATACGGGATCGCGGCGCCGCTAAATGACGGGGCGCAAGACGGTTATTTGACCCGGGTAACCACGTAGTCGGCGAGTTCCGCCAGAGCCTCGCGAACCGGGCCGGCGGGGAACTTCGCCAGGTGTCCCTTGCAAAGAGTTACGTGCTCCCTCGCGGACTCGATGGTGTGCTCGATGCCGCCGTAGCGTTGCACGAGGGCGAGCACCTGCTCGAAATCCTCGTCGGAGAGAAGCTCCTTCTCCACCACCGAGGCGACCAGGTCGCGCTCCTCATCGCTGCAGAGCTTCAGCGTGTGGATGAGCGGCAGGGTGATCTTCCCTTCCTCGAGGTCGTGGCCGATGCTCTTGCCGAACTGCTCCTCACTGGCCGTGTAGTCTAGGGTGTCATCCATGAGCTGGAAGGCGATGCCGAGATCCATGCCGTAGTCGGCCAGCGCCTGCCTGAGTTCGGGAGTGGCGCCGCCGAGGATGGCCCCCACCTCGCAGGCGGCGGAGAGCAGTATCGCCGTCTTGCTCCGCACCACGTCGATGTAGCGTTCGATGGTGATGTCGAGATCGCTGGTGCAGACGAGCTGCAGCACCTCGCCTTCGGCGATGATGGTGGTGGCGTCGGCCAACACCTTCAGGATGTTCAGGTCGCCGTCGGCCACCATGAGCGAGAAGGACTTGGAGAACAGGAAGTCGCCGACGAGGACGGAGGCCTCGTTACCCCAGAGGGTGTTGGCGGAAGCCTGACCGCGCCTGAGGTTCGCGTTGTCCACCACGTCGTCGTGCAGAAGCGTCGCGGTGTGGATGAACTCCACCACGCTGGCGAGCGGGACGCTGCGGTCACCGCCGTAGCCGCACAGCTTGGCGGCCAGAAGCACCAGGGCGGGACGGATCCTCTTCCCGCCGCTGGAAAGTACATATTCACCCACCTTGCGTATCAGCGGGACATCCGACTGCAAGTCTTTCTTGAACTGCAGTTCCACGTTTTTCAGGTCTTCCCCGATGAGGGTAAGCGCTGCATCCATATCAGGCCTCGGTTCTGCGACTAGCGCTACGGCGTATAACGCTCAAAAATATGAACGGCACGAATTCGCGCCGTTTTCAGTGCCAGCCGGGCTGGCAATTTTAATGGGAAACGACGCAGCACTCTAACAAAATCACATTCATTATTCAAGGCATTTCGTCTACGGAAAAGGGGCGGAAAGAAAGGAGGGATGAGGAGATCCGGTTGAAAATAAAGGCAAAAAAGAGGGCGGACCTTGCGGTCCGCCCCTTGTTTCACGCTGCCTGCTGATCCTGCGCCAGCAGCCCGCAGCGTCTCAGTTCCTTGTCCAGTTTCGTTCTGGTGAGCCCCAGGGCCCGACAGACCTTCTCGCGGTTACAGTTGTAGCGCTCCATCGCCATGAGCAGCAGCGCCTTCCTGAGCGAGGCGGAGAGCTTGTCCATGATGTGCTCCTTCGCGGTCGCCGAGATGAGGGTAAAAAACGGCTCGAGACTCCCCTGAAAAAGCCGTGCGTTCTCGTCTACATGCATCCTGTTTTCCGTGTTCATCTTTCGTACCCTCATAAGGTTGGCAGCGATCTCGTCCATATCCTCGTTCACCAGTCGCCAGACGTCCGGGTCGCTGGCAAGGGTGAGCACCACGGCGACACGCTCTCCCTGAGGGGGGTGCTGCCGCTTGGCCAGCACCACCTCCATCGCGCCGAACCCGTCTCCTTCCATACACGCGCCCGCATGTTTGTCCACCATGCCCCACCTCCCAGTGACGGTATCAAGTTCCGATGCACCCTTTGCTTTACAACAGCCGTACCAATTCTGCGCCCCGGCGACAACTCCGCATAAGCCACCGTAACTTCGCCCTTTTCCACGAGGCTCACCGCAGCTAGGGACCTTAGACCCGCCCATCCCCGTTGTTCACACCTTGCACAAAAAAGGGTTCGGTGTGCAAAGAGCGACAACTCGGGCCTGGCAAGCTCACGCCGCCCGCCAGGCGCAGAGAAGCCCCCCCAGCCCTCCTTCTCGCTTTGCTTGAACAAAAATTAATCTATGATATGATGCCCCGACGCACATGAGAGAGAAGCCCCCTTCACACTAACGAACGCAGCAGGAGGGTACATGCAGAAGAAGCAGCTTTGGGAACTGTACAAAGGCCGCCTCTACCACGATGCCGGACTCGAGCTTTCCGTAGACTCGAGCCGGATGAATTATGCCGACACCTTTCTCAGCGAGATGGAACCGCGCCTGCAGAAGGCCTACCAGGAGATGACCGAACTGGAGGAAGGAGCGGTAGCGAATGCCGACGAGCAGCGCATGGTGGGGCACTACTGGCTGAGGGCGCCGGAGCTCGCACCGACGGCAGAACTCGGCGACGAGATCCGCGGGGCCCTCGCGTCGGTGAAGGCGTTCGCCGCCTCGGTGCACCAGGGAAACATCGCCGCGCCGGACAACCAGAAGTTCGTGAACCTGCTGGTGATCGGCATCGGCGGCTCGGCCCTCGGCCCGCAGTTCGTAGCCGATAGCCTGGGGAGCGCGCGCGACCGGATGCGCGTCTTCTTCTTTGACAACACCGACCCGGACGGCATGGACAAGGTGGTGGCCGAGATCGGTGCTGGTCTCAAGCACACCCTTGCCGTGGTGATCTCGAAAAGCGGCGGCACCAAGGAGACCCGCAACGGCATGCTGGAGGCGCGCCGGGCCTTTGAGAATGCGGGGCTGCATTTCGCGGCCCAGGCCGTAGCCGTCACCGGCTGCGACAGCGAGCTCGACCGTACCGCCTCGCAGGAGGGGTGGCTCGGGACCTTCCCGATGTGGGACTGGGTCGGCGGGCGCACCTCGGTCACCTCGGCGGTAGGTCTTCTCCCGGCCGCACTGCAGGGGATCGACGTGGACCGCCTGCTCGAAGGGGCGCGGCTTTGCGACCAGAGCACGAGGAGCCGCTCGACCCGTGAAAACCCGGCGGCGCTACTCGCCCTGTCGTGGTACCACACAACAAAAGGCAAAGGGGCGCGCGACATGGTGCTCCTTCCATACAAAGACCGGCTGATCCTCTTCTCCCGCTACCTGCAGCAGCTCATCATGGAATCTCTCGGGAAGGAGCTCGACCGGGACGGCAACCTTGTCTTGCAGGGGATAACGGTCTACGGCAACAAGGGGTCCACCGATCAGCACGCTTACGTGCAGCAGCTGCGCGAGGGTGTACCGAACTTCTTCGCCACCTTCATCGAGGTGCTGAAGGACCGGGAGGGGGCCTCGTTCGAGGTCGAACCCGGCGCCACTTCCGGCGACTACCTCTCCGGATTCCTGCAAGGAACGCGCAGCGCCCTCTATGAAAAGGAGCGGGAATCGGTTACCATCACGATCCGCGAAATCACCCCGGCCACCGTCGGGGCGCTGATCGCCCTGTACGAGCGCGCCGTGGGTCTTTACGCCTCGCTCATCAACGTGAACGCCTACCACCAGCCCGGCGTCGAGGCGGGAAAGAAGGCGGCCGGAGTGGTGCTGAAGCTTCAGGGAGAGATCCTGGAGATGCTGCGGCGCCAGCCCAGCCGTGAGTTCACCTGCGAAGACCTGGCCATGACGCTCGCGCGTCCCGAAGAGGTAGAGACGGTATTCAGCATCCTGCGCCACCTGGCGGCGAACCCCGACCACGGGATCGAGATGACCGCAGCGCCCCGGATCTGGGAGAGCCGCTTCAAAGCGCGGCAAAAGTAAAGCAATTCGAATAGGGAGGAAGCAGGAGCAGATGAAAACGGTAGATCTTAGAAGCGATACGGTGACCCGCCCGTCCGAGACGATGCGCAGGGTGATGGCAGCGGCCGAGGTAGGCGACGACGTGTACGGGGAGGACCCGACGGTAAACCGGCTGGAGGCCATGGCCGCCGAGCTCCTCGGGAAGGAGAAGGCGATCTTCGTCCCCAGCGGCACCATGAGCAACCTGACCGCCCTTTTGTCCCACTGCGGACGCGGGGATGAGTACATAGCCGGGCAGGACGCCCATATCTATCGCTGGGAAGGAGGAGGGGGCGCCATCTTCGGCGGTATCCAGCCCCAGCCCCTGGACTTCGAAGAGGACGGCACGCTCGACCTCGACAGGGTGCGCAACGCCGTCAAGCCCGCCGATCACCACCATGCCGTTACCAGGCTCCTCTGCCTGGAGAACACCCAAGGCGGCAGGGTACTCCCCCTTTCCTACCTCGGTGATGCGTCCCGCGTCGCCAAAGAGCTGGGCCTCGCGATGCACCTGGACGGCGCCCGCATCTTCAACGCCGCCGTCTACCTAGGTGTGCCGGTGCGCGAGGTCGCGCGCCACTTCGATTCCGTATCGGTCTGCCTGTCCAAGGGGCTCGGGGCACCGGTCGGCTCGGTCCTTTGCGGCAGCGCCGAACTGATCAACCGGGCGCACCGCTGGCGCAAGGTGGCTGGCGGCGGGATGCGGCAGGCCGGCATACTCGCCGCGGCCGGGATCCACGCGCTGCAACACAACGTAGAACGGCTGGCCGATGACCACGAGAATGCAGAGCTTTTGTCGAGCGGACTCTCCCATATCGACGAGCTCATGGTAAGCCAGGCCCGCACCAACATCCTCTTCGTCACCCCGCCCGCCGGAAGCGCCACCGCGCTGCGCGAGGCCCTGGCCGCCGAGGGGATCCTGATCGGTGGCGGCGACATGATCCGCCTGGTCACCCACCTGGACGTGGAGCGCGCCGACGTCGAGCGGACCGTTGCCGCGTTCAAGCGCTTCTTCGCCGGAAAGGGGAAGTGACATGTCCGAGATAACGTGGGGGGATTTCGAGAAGGTGGAGCTGCGGGTCGGGACGGTGCTCGAGGTGGAGGAGTTCCCCGAGGCGAGGAAGCCGGCCTATAAGCTCCTGATTGATTTCGGCGAGGCTGGCGTCAGGAGGTCGAGCGCCCAGATCACCAAACACTACACCCGCGAGGAGCTGGTGGGGAGGCAGGTGATCGGCGTGTGCAACTTCCCGAGGAAACAGATCGGGCGCTTCTTCTCCGAGGTGCTCGTGACCGGTTTTGCCGACGAGAACGGCGACATCGTCCTCGCCGCACCGGAGCGCCCGGTCCCAAACGGCAGCAGGCTATGCTAAAACGGAGGCAGCCCCCCCGCCCCTCTCCCTCTGGGAACGGTCGGGGTGAGAAGATCATCTTTAGAACGAAAAGGGAGCCGCTCACGCAGGCTCCCTTTTTAACTTCTACAGCCAAAGAGCGGTCCTAGTCGCCGCCGAAGAGCAGGTTCCCGGTCGTCTTTTCAATCCCCGCGTTATAGACCCTCCCCTTGATGAGGCTCCATGTCTCCGCCGCGGAAACCTTCTCTCCCTTGAACAGCTTTAGCGCGTACGTCGGCTCCTCATCCTGGAGCAGATCGTCGGACATCGCCAGTTTCCTCGCACTCTCGCGCGTTCCCTTGCTGATCTCCTGCTCGAGCTCCGCCATCTCGGCGGGGGTACCGCGGGCGATGGTGTTCACCAGTCGGCGGGCGTCCAGGTGGGTGAATATTTCGTCGATGAAGCCGCGCATCTTCTTCTGGTGCTCGTAGATAAGCTCCGCCCTCCACTGGTTCGGAAGGAGGGCAATTCCCTTCTCCAAGGCGTTTTCGAGCATGTCCTTGGTGGCGTTACGGGAAAATTCCTCGGCCCCCTTGGCAAGGATCTCCGCATGGGGTGGGGAGATTTCCGTCGTCGACTGCGGGGGTTCTTGCACGGCAGCGTACGCACCGGACTGCCGCACCGCAGCTCGCGGCGCAGAGGGGGTCGCCGGTTGCGCCGCCGTTTGAGCAGCGGGGGCTGCCCCGGGGAGGGGTCCGCCGGGGGTGAGCTGCGTCCCGAAAAACGCTGTCCCCTGACGGATCGGCACGTCGAGCACGCCATCCACCGCATCCGCATGGGCGGCGTCGGCGTTGTCCCAACTGCTGCGCAACTGCTCCGCGCTTTGCTGGCGTAACGCACGCAGCCTCTCCTGTTCGCGTTGCTGTTGTTCCTGCAGTTGCTGCTGCTGAGCGGCGGCAGGAGAGGGAGCATCCATGGAATCGATGATGTTTAGGAGCTGCATCCCGAAGTCGAGGGCGTTCAGACCCGACATCCCTTTGCCGGAGGCGGCACCGGCCAGCCCCTTCACGGCACCCATGCCGCCTACCGGGCTGGGGGCGGAGGGCATGGGAACATTGACGCTCCCCGCGCTGCGTCCGGCGAGACCTTCCAACTGGCCAAGGGCCGAAGCAATGGCCTCACTGTGCGGCGCGGCGGCTGCTGTCAGAGACAGAACGAGGAGTGCGGTAACGGTTCTTCTCATCGCTTCTCTCCTTTGCCCGGAACGGTTGACTCGGATACAGCCTTGCCCCCAGCCTTGGCCGGAGCCCCCGCGGAGCGCGCAGCGGCGACTGCGGCGATAAGTTCCCGCGTTTCGAAGTCCGCCGGAGCGAGCTTTTTGGCGCGCTCGGCATACGACGCGGCTTGATCAAGCTCTCCGGCCTGCAACTGAATCTTGCCGCAGGTGACGGCAGCCCACGGGGAATTGGGGGCGCGACGTATGGCGCGTTCGCAGTCGGCGGCGGCCCGTTGCAGATCGTTGCGCCCAAGGGCCAGGTTCGCGCGCACCAATAACGCGTTGGGCTCGTTGCGATCCAAAGCCAGGGCGTTTGTGCTGTCCTCTTCCGCCTGAGGCAGGGCACCGGAACGGAGGTGGGCCATGCTCCTCAGCGCATAGGCGAGGGGCACCGGCTGCTGCTCGATCACTGCGGTGCAGTCTCCTTCCGCCCCGGCGTAGTCGCTCCGGAGCAGCCTGACTGTGGCCCTTTCCAGGCGCGACTTGGCTTCCCCCTGGGTGAGCTGCACCAGCGTATCGTAGCAGACCAGCGCGCCGTCAAAATCGCCAGACTCCAGACGCACCCTCCCGAGCGCCCGCCACGCGGCCGGGTCCTTCGGGGTCAGACGGGTCAACTCTTCAGCGCATCCGGCAAGAGCCGTCACGTCGCCTGAGGCCTGGGCCACCCGGCAGGTCATCGTGCCGACACGCTGGTCTTTAGGGGCAATCTTTCGAGCGACCTCCACATCGCTTCGGGCGCCCGAAACGTTCCCGGCGGCGAAGCGCGCTTCGCTTCTGGAGAGAAGCGCCGCTACGTTTACCGGATCGAGGGCGAGCCCAGCGGTCAGATCCTTTTCGGCCTCGGCATACCGCCCCATGGCGCAGAGCAGCCTGCCACGCGCGACCAGGGGTTCGGCGTGCCCGGCAGCAGTCTTGATCGCGGCGGTGAGATCCGTCAGGGCCTCGTCCTTCTTCCCGAGCTTCGCGAGGAGCCTACCCCGGTTGGTGAGGGCCACGCAGTTCTCCGGCTCGGTTTTCAGGATGCGGGTGAACAGGGCGATGCCCCCCTCGCTGTTGCCGGTTTCACGCAGGGCCAAGGCACGCAGCATCAGCAGGTCGGCATCGGCATCGGGGCGCGCCGCCGGCTGCTCCGTCTCCCTGAGAAGTTTTTGCCAGTCGCCCGACGCTACGATCAGCCAGAGCTCTTCCTCCAGCAGCCCGGTATCATCGGGATGTGCGGCTCGTGCTTTTTGCAGGGTGCCGCGGGCGGCGGTCCCGTAGCCCAGTTCCCGCAGGGCCCGGATCTTGCCGCGCAGGAAAACTGGGTCATCTGGGTGCGCGCCCAAGGCGGTGACGCTTCGTGCGTAAAGCTCTTCCCACGCCCCCTTGCGTACCAGCGACTGAACCGCCACCCGTTCCATGGATGCGCGGAAATCAGCGTCTTCCTTGCTCTCCGGCTCCGCTCCGGAACAGGGCGCTGTAACCAGCAGACCCGCCGCCAACGCTGCTAACGCGGCGAAAGTGAGATAGGTGCGCATGTCATTTTCCTCTCAAAATGGGTGGAAATGATTGTGACCCCACCCCCGGCATGTTATATACGCATAGTGCAATTTTTCCAAGGGGGTTCGTGATGCGGGTGAAATATTACCAGATCCTGTCCATGCTCTTTTTTGTTTATCTTCTTTCCGGGTGCGGGTCGGCCCGCTTCGACAGCACCTTGAGGCCGTCAGGCGACACGCAGCTCACCCTCTCCGAACGCTTCAACATTGCCGGTTTCACGGTAGCTCCCAAGCCCAAAACTCCGGCGGGAGGGAGCATGCAGTTCGGGACCAACCTTGCCGAGATGAAGGGGCGCGCCAGGGTGCTCTACCCACAGGTCTTCGTGGACGATTGGAGCGCGGTTCCGGTAACCGCCACAGCACTCACCAACTACGAACCGCTTGGGGCGCTTGGGCCCATGATGACCGGTTTTACGCTGGGACTCATCCCCTTCCCCAGTTCCGAGCATACCGACTACGAGGTGAAGGTATCGATCGTGGATGAGCAAGGGGATAAAGTCGCCGCCACACCGGTCAAGTTCACCCGTGAAAACAGCATGTGGATGAGCCTTCTCGGCCCGCTTGGGTGTCTGCCGGTTCCTGGCAGATCGCTGGTGCCGAGGGATACCGTCTTTTTCGACCTCTCCGGGGAGAGCTACCTGCGCAAATCGAGCGAGCTCACCACCGATTCGCTGATCGAGGCGCTGGTAACGGCCCTGAAGGAGCTCCCGCCGGAGCGACTGGCCCAGGTGAGAAAAGCCCGTCTGGCGAGGCTCAGGGAGATCCGTATCGAGGGGAACAGCTACTGGTCCGTCCTCACCACCGCGTTCAGCAAGGGGAGCGAGCAGGAGAAAGCGGATCAGTTCGTCCTGCTCCTCTACGGCGAGAAGCCGCGCCCGGACCTGCAGCCGCTAGAAACGGCGATCGTGGCGCGCCGCGACGGCAACGGGCGCTGGCTGCCGGTATCGGCGTATCTGAAACGGACGGCTAAGTCGCTGGTTTCGGTGACGGCGCTTCTTGAAGGGGGCATTCCGGGGCGTCTTGTGGTAACGGAGGTGAGCGAGCCGCCGCTGGAGGATTTCCTTTCCGTGCAGACGGCAGCTGGAGACCTGGAAACGGCCGAGGCAATGCGCTGGAGCAACAAGGTGCTTTTGCAGGCGAAGAACCGGAGTCTGCCGGGGCTTTTGCAGCAGAAGTCGACGCCGGACCTCTTGGACCTGATCACCCAGGTGGAAAACAGCTTTCTCGATTTGAACCGGATGGCTGAGACCGCGAAGGACCGGGCCCAGAAGGCGGTGGCAGATGGTGGGGACGGCGGTACGGCAAGGGAACTCTCGCTCACCTGCCGCGAGCGTGGTGACATCTTGAAGCCGATCCTCGCCGCGATGAAGCAGGAAGTCGCCCGCAGGGGGGGCAAATAAAGGAAAGGGATAGGTTCTATCCCCTGATGCGCAGCGCCTCCGCGTAGACGGCGCTTTTGTGGAGGCCCGTTTCCTGGGTCACCCTTTTCACGGCGTCCTTTAGCGACATCTCCCCGGACGCAAGGTACTTCTGCAGCAATTCTTCCATCCCCGGCCCGTCGTCGGAGTCAGACTCCGGCGCCGGGCTCACCAGGATAGCCACCTCACCCCGAACCTCCCGCCCGCTCAGCTCTTCGATGAGACCGGAAAGCCTGCCGCGCAGAAATTCCTCGTACATCTTGGTCAGTTCCCGTGCCACCACCACATCGCGGTCCCCGAGCGTTTCCAGCATATCCTCCAGGGTCGCCAACAGGCGCTTGGGGGACTCGTAGAAGATCAGCACCGCCCGCTCCGAGGCGAGCGACAACAGCCGTTCGCGTCTTTTGCCCTGCTTGTTGGGGAGAAAACCCGCGAAGCTGAAGTAGTCGGTGGGAAGGCCCGAGGCGGAGAGCGCGGTGACCGCGGCGCAGGCGCCCGGGATCGGAACGACGGCGATGTCCTCGGCCGCGGCGTCGCGCACGAGCTGGTAGCCGGGGTCGGAGATGCAGGGAGTGCCGGCGTCGGTGATGAGGGCGACGCTCTTTCCCTCCCGCAGCCGGTCCAGGATCTGGTCTCCCTTCAATTCCTTGTTGTGGTCGAAATAGGAGGTGAGCGGCTTGGAGATGCCGAAGTGGGTGAGGAGCTTGCGCGAATGGCGCGTGTCTTCGGCCGCGATGAGGTCGACCTCTTTCAGGATGCGCAGGGCGCGCAGCGTGATGTCCTCGAGGTTGCCTATCGGCGTGGCGACGATGTAGAGAGTTCCAGGCATAACGGCAGAAGCCGTTCTACGTTCCAGGTTCTACCTTCTAGGTTTAAAAGCCAGGCCTTTAACGTAGAACGTAGAACTTAGAACATAGAACTTGTTCTATTTCCCCCAGTCCCGCGCGTAGCGGAAGTCGCGGTCGATGGTGCGGTTGGATACCTTGGCGATGATGGGGAGACGGCGCTTGAAGTGTGAGCCCTGCACCTTCCTGGCCACGTTGTCGATGAACTGCGCGTCGAAACCGGCGGCGATCAGCTCCTCGCGGCTCATGCGCTGGTCCACCATGCGGTACAAAAGCTCGTCGGCCTCGCGGTAGGTGAAACCGAGCTCCTGCTCGTCGGTCTGCCCCGCCCACAGGTCCGCAGAGGGCTTCTTCTCGATCACCTCGCGCGGCACCCCCATCGCCTCAGAAAGCTCCCATACCTGGCTTTTGTAGATGTCGCCGATCGGGTTCAGCGCGCTCGCCATGTCACCGTGCAGGGTGCCGTAGCCCAGGAGCAACTCAGTCTTGTTGCTGGTGCCCAAGACGAGGCCGCCCACCGCTGCGGAGTGGTCGTACAGGATGGTCATGCGCTCACGCGCCATCTTGTTGCCGCGCCTCATGTTGTCCGCATCGGTAGTGACGTTGAAATAGGCGTCGATCATCGGCGTGATCTCGATGACCTTGAAGTTGATCCCGAGACTCTCCGCAACGAGCCGCGCGTGCGCCTCGCTCTCGGGGTTGCTGGTCCGGTACGGCATGCAGTAGGCGTAAACGTTCTCCGGCCCAAGCGCCTCGGCGGCGATGTAGGCAACCAGTGCGGAATCGATGCCCCCGGAAAGACCTAGCACCCCCTTGCGCACCCCGACCTTGCAGACCTCGTCACGCACGAACCCCACGAGGATCCGGCGCAGAAGATTTGTGTTAACCGTCAAGCCCGCCATTAGCAGTCTTTCTCCTTGTCGATGCGTTTCAGCTCTTTCACGGTGATGGCAAGATTTTCGTCCCGCATCATGGGGGAGAAGATCCTCTCGCGCCTGAGCGCCCCGCCGTCCACCTTGGCCAGCACGAAGTCCTCTTCGAGAAGGGCGCCGCGGTCGGTGACCTCTCCTGAAGGCGAGATGGCCTCGGAGCCGCCCCAGAAGTTGACGCCGTCCTCGTAGCCGACGCGGTTGCAGTAGAAGACGCGGCAGTTGAGGAACATGGCGCTCGTCGAGGTGAGTTTCTGCCACGCTGCGGCCGAACCGAGCCCTTCCGACTCACTCACGCCGCGCCCCGGGCTGGAGGAGAGACAGATGAGCGTCATGGCGCCGTCCATGGCAAGGATGTAGGGGGCGGAGAGGTGCCACATGTCCTCGCAGATCAGCATCCCGACACGGCCGAAACGGGTATCGAAGGCGCGGAAGCGCTCGCCGCGAGCCATGTAGCGCTGCTCGTCGAATAGACCGTAGGTGGGCAGGTAGACCTTGCGGTGCACGTGTCGGATTTCCCCGGCCTCGAGGTAGACCGCGGAGTTGAAGAAGCGGAAATCGGAGGAGACCTCGACGAAACCGATGGCGATCGAGATGCGCTCGGAGAGCTTTTTCAGCCTCTGTATCTGGGGGGAGTCCAGGCTCAGCGCCACTTCGGGCACAAGATCCTTCAGGAAGTAACCGGTGAGAGCCAACTCGGGGAACACCACGAGGTCGGCGCCGGCGGCGATCCCCTTCTCGATGGCGGCCTCGGCCAACGCCATGTTGTCGTCCAGGCAGCCCAGCTTAGGTTTGATCTGGGCCAGGGCAACGGTAAAATCCATGAGCTTCTCCGCAATTTTTTCTCTCTTTACTAGCACAGCGGCAGAGGCTTTGTAAACCGCTTCATGAGTTAAAGCAGGATCACCAGCACAACGCCGCCCGCTATGACAGAAAGATTGCAGACCGCGGAGACGCCATGCAGCTTTGAAAACTGCCTGCGCATCGGGTCATCCTTCGGGGTGGTCTCGAAAGAAACGATCTGCTTCTTGATCTCGGCCGCCTTCGGCTCGATGTAGAAGGCCTGGAACGAGGAGAGGGTGAGCATGAGGGCTATGATGACTGCGGCAGGGGCGGTCCACTTCCCGCCCATGACGAGTCGGCAGACGATGGCGATCACGCCGCAGGCGATGCCCCAGCGGAAGTACCCGGGAAAGAAGAGGCCGACGATGCGCCCGGCGACGTCGCGGCTTTCCGAACGGAACAGGATGGGTGTGAGCACGAAGGTGAAGAGGGCGGCTCCTCCGAGCCAGAGAGCGATTGCCAGACGGTAAATTGCTGCTACGACCTGCATGTCTTTCCTCCTTGTGGTTCCATTGGATCAACAGGGCGAATGATTGTTCGCCCTACATTTGCGAAGCGATTATTCCTTCCTCGCCAGCGCTACTATACTAGTAAGCCAGATCGAAGGCGTTTCTGATGTGCTCTATCTCCGGCACGTCATGGTCATGGAGCATGATGGCTACTACGTCGAAACGGGCATCGGCATCGTAGAGCTTCTTGCGTGACAGCCAGACCAGTGCCGCCTTTGATATCTGTCGCTGCTTGAAAGGCGTCACCGCTAACTGCGGCGGTCCGTAGTTGTAATTGTTCCTGCATTTCACCTCGACGAACACGATGGTACGCCCGTCACGCGCAACAATGTCTATCTCCCCGCAGGAAGCGCGAAAGTTACACTCGACGATCTTGAACCCCTGCCCCTTGAGGTAGGTCACCGCGATCGATTCGCCCACTCCGCCGAGTGCACTGTTACCGCTTTTGACTGGCATAGTCGCCCCTGTTGAGACAGCGCATCACGCAAACAAGACAACAGTGTAGCAGCAAGTTCTGTGGGCGTGTAGCGTAGCTGGAAAATACTAGAAAGAAAAGAGGCCGGATTGAGTTCCGGTGGAAGCGGAGCCCGGCTCGGAGGGGCAGTGTTCCTTGACTCCGCTGAAGCTCTTGCGGTGGATAGGGCAAGGGCCCAACTCGGCGATGGCTGCGAGATGCGAGGCGGCACCGTAACCCTTGTGGCTGGCAAAGCCGTATCCGGGATAGCGCGCGTCGAACTCGACCATCATCCGGTCGCGGGTCACCTTCGCTATGATCGAGGCGGCGGCGATGGAGAGGCTCAAGGAGTCACCTTTTTTCACGGTGCGCTGGGGGATGTTCATCGGGATGCTGGATATGCCGTCGATGAGAATGAAGTCGGGCGTGACGCTCAGGGAGCGAACCGCGTCGCTCATGGCGCGCAGCGTCGCCTGGAGGATGTTGATGCTGTCGACGAGCGCGTGATCGCCTATGCCGACACCGACAGAGATCGCCTCGCGGTAGATGACATCGAAGAGCTCTTCCCTCTTCTCTTCGGAGAGCTGCTTCGAGTCGTTAACCCCCGGGAGGAGTACACCCGTCGGGAGAATCACGGCAGCAGCCACCACCGGCCCGGCAAGCGGACCGCGCCCCGCCTCGTCCACCCCTGCGATGCGCGCATAGCCGCGCCGCAACGCCTGCGCCTCGAGGGCCAGCATGTCGATGGGGCTATTCGGGCTATCGGGGAAAAGACCGGTCATGGCAATCCGCTAAATTGATGAAAGGAAAGTGCGCCCTAAGGTCCCCCCCTTTGCGAAGGGGGGACAGGGGGGATTTGCATCTGCCTTGGCTGGACGGACCGAAAGCAAAGGGGATGTGCCCCCCGCAGTCACGCCGCGAACAAAAAAAGCCCCGGTCGCTGGACCGGGGCTTTTAACTGCGAGCCTGTTACTGGCCTGCGACGTACTTCCTTTCCTTGATCCTGGAAGCCTTGCCGCGCAGCTTGCGCAGGTAGTAGAGCTTCGCGCGACGTACCTGGCCGCGGGTCACTACCTCGATCGCCTCGATGGACGGGGAGTGAAGCGGGAACACCCTCTCCACGCCGACGCCGTTGGAGATCTTCCTCACGGTGAAGGACTCACGAATGCCGCCGTTCTGACGGCCGAGGCACACGCCCTGGAAAGCCTGGATACGGCTCTTGTCACCCTCGACGATCTTCACCTGCACCTTGATGGTGTCACCGGGAACGAAAACCGGGATGTTCTTCTTCATCTGCGCCATTTCAATCATGTCAATCTTGTTCATTTGGTACTTCCTCCCTTATCTGGAACCTCTAGCATAAGACTTAATACTGACAGTTAACCTGCGTTACCTCGACTGCTCCTATCCATCCGGCGCCTAGCGCCCGAAAAGCCTGTCCAGCATGATCGACGCCGCGGAGCGCACCGAGAGGTGGTTGTAATCACCTGCCCCCCTGATCGGCTCCAGCACCAGATCACCTTTGTTGAACACCTGCTCGATCATCCCCCAACCGGTGCCCAGAAGCAGCAGATAGGGCTGCTCGGGGTCGGCGTCGATGAGATCCTTCAGTTCGGCAAAGCTCACGCTGTTGGGCCTGCCGGAGGCGCCGGTCACGACCACCTTGGGGCGGCGTCCGGTGCGGCTCTCGATGTCGGCGATGGTCGACTCGAGCGACTCTTCGCACTGCAGCGTCTCCAGCGCCATCTTCCGCTTCGGGTTGTAGGTCGAGCCCCAACCGGAGAGCCAGTGCTCACGCACCTTCTCAACGAGCTTTATCTGTTCCTCAACCGGGGTCACGATGTAGTAGCGTGCCAGACCGAAGGTCCGGGTCATGCGCGACATGTCGTGGATGTCCAGGTTGGTAACCGAGGTCGCCACCACGTCCTTGTGCTTGTCGTACACCGGGAAGTGGATCAGCGCCATGCTGAAATTAGCTGCCGAGGTCATGCCGTTCCGCCTTCCACCTTCGCTAAAGCTTCGGCGGACACGTCGCGCCTCTTGGCTTTCAGGTCCGCGTCGAGACCCAGCTCTTTCAGAAGTTTCTTGTCCTGCTTGCTCCACTCGATACCTTCGAGGAGCTCGGGACGTGAGGCGAGCGTTCTCCGGATCTGCTCCTTCCTGCGCCACTTGGCGATCTCGGCATGGTTGCCGGAAAGGAGGATGTCGGGAACCTTCTCACCCCTGAATTCGGGAGGCCTCGTGTACTGCGGGTACTCCAAAAGCCCGTCTGCAAACGAATCGTACTGGGCGGACTCTTCGCTCCCCAGTACCCCCGGCACGAGCCGGGATACGGCGTCGACGACGACCATGGCGGCGAGCTCCCCGCCGGTTAGGACGAAGTCCCCAAGCGAGATCTCGTCATCGACGAACAGTGCACGCACCCTCTCGTCGACCCCTTCATAGCGGCCGCAGATGATGACGAGCCCCTCCTCGCGGGAGAGCTCCTCAGCCACCTGATGCGTGAAAGGACGACCGCCCGGCGTGGTGAGGATCACCCTGGAAGCCGGTCGCATCTTTTTGACCGCCTCGATGGCGCCCGCGATCGGCTCGACTTTCATCACCATGCCGGCGCCCCCTCCGTAAGGAGAGTCGTCAGCAGTGGCGTGCTTGTCGAAGGCCCAGTCGCGGATGTTGTGCAGCCCAACCTCGATCAATCCCTTGTCGCTCGCGCGCTTCAGGATGCTCTCGGTCATCGGCCCCTCGAACATCGCCGGGAACAGGGTCAGGATGTCGAACTTCATAGATCGAGCAGCCCCTCGAGAAGAGAGACCGTCATCCGTCCTGCCTTCAGGTCAACAGACAATACGACGTCCTCGAGTGCGGGGATAAGCACCTCGCGCCCGTTGTGTTTTACCACGTAGACGTCGTTGCTGCCGGTTTCGATGATGTCGACCAGCTCTCCCAGCTCTTCCCCATCCGACGTAAAAACCTGGAGCCCCAGGAGGTCGGACCAGTAGAACTCGTCGTCGGGGAGTTCCGGGAGCGCCACCCGGTCGGCATATATCTCGCTGCCGACCAGGTGCAGCACCTGGTTGATGTTGTCAAACGGCTTCAGGGTCAGGATGATCCGTTTGCCGTTATTCTTGGCGGAGACCACGGAGAACTCTTCCATGGCCCCTTTCGGAGACTTGAGAAAAACGCTCTTCAACTGCGAGATGCTCGAGGCATCCCCCGCGAAAGGGATCACCCGCAACTGTCCCCTGATCCCGTGTGGTCCCTGGATCTTGCCGATCAATACTTTGTTACTACCGGACATCTATCACTCTACGATTTTAAGGATGGCTTTCTTGTTATCCTTTGTTGAGACAGCGTTGAGCAAAGTACGGATCGCTTTTGCCGTGCGACCTTCCTTGCCGATGATACGCCCCATGTCCTCTTTTGCGACGGTCAGCTTGATTACGTTGGTCTCTTCTTCCAACTCCTCGGTGGCTTTCACCTGGGTCGGATCGTCTACAAGTGCCCTGGCGATGGTCTCAACAAGCTCTTTCATGTCGCTATCCTCTGTAGTGTGGGATATCCGGCTGGCCGGTACTAAGAGATATTAAGCGGCAGGGGCGACGAACTTCTCCCAGATGCCGGTCTTCTTCAGGATCTGCTTGACGGTGTCGGTCGGCTGAGCGCCCTTGCCAAGCCACTCAAGGGTCTTCCCTTCTTCCAGGTTGTAAACCGCCGGGTTTTTGTTCGGGTCGTAGGTACCGACGTTCTCGATGAAGCGCCCGTCCCTGCGGCTGCGGCAGTCAGCAACTACTACCTGGTAAAAGGGTTTCTTCTTAGCGCCCGCACGTGCAAGTCTGATCTTTATTGCCATTTCTTCCTCCTGGTATTCTCGGACCCTTGAGATCCGCCATTGCGTATTGTTTTTGTGAGTCTGGTAACTGTATCTATAGTTGGTGCAATAGTCAAAGGCGATGAGTTAAAAGGGGAGCATCCCTTTGCCCATGCCTTTCATCCCTTTCATAAGTCCCTTCGGACCCATCTTCTGCAACTGCTTGACGACCTTCTGAGCTTCCGTGAAACGCTTGAGGAGCTGGTTGACTTCCTGGATGCTGGTGCCGCTCCCCTTGGCTATCCTCAAACGGCGGCTGCCGTTGATGATAGTGTGGTTGGCGCGCTCCTTGGCAGTCATGGAGTCGATGATCGCCTCGATCCTCTTCAGCTCCTTCTCGGAAGGCTGGGCGCCCTGCATCTGCTTCATCGCCTTCCCCATGCCGGGGATCAGGTTCATGATCGATTCGAGCGAACCCATCTTCTTGATCTGCTGCAACTGGCTGCGGAAGTCCTCGAGATCGAACTGGCCGCCGCTCTTCTTCATCTTCTGCTGCAGGCGGGCCGCTTCCTTCTCGTCGAAGGTCGACTGCGCCTTCTCGATCAGGGTGAGCACGTCGCCCATGCCGAGGATGCGGGAGACGAGACGGTCGGCGTGGAACACGTCCAGCGCGTCCAGCTTCTCGCCAAGGCCCACGAACTTGACCGGCTTGCCGGTAACCGCCTTGATGGAAAGAGCCGCGCCACCCTTGGCGTCGCCGTCCAGCTTGGTGAGGATGACGCCGGTGATGCCGAGCCTGTCGTTGAAGCCCTGGGCCACGTTGACCGCTTCCTGACCGGTCATGGCGTCGGCCACGAAGAGGATCTCGCGCGGGGCGAGCTCGTCGCGGATCCCTTCCAGCTCCTCCATCAGGTAGTCGTCGATCTGATGGCGGCCGGCGGTATCGTAGATGATGACGTCGAAGCCGTTCAGCGTCGCGTAGCGGTGCGCCTCGCGGCAGATGTCGAGCGGCTTCTGGGTCGCCAGCGAGTTGAACACCTCGATGTCGAGCTGACGCCCGAGCACCTTCAACTGCTCGATCGCGGCCGGGCGGTAAACGTCGGCCGGGACAAGCAGAGGCTTCTTCCGCTGCCCCTTGAGGTACTTGGCGAGCTTGCCGCAAGAGGTAGTTTTACCCGCGCCCTGCAGACCGACCAGCATGATGGCGACCGGCGGCTTCGCGGCGAGGTCGAGCGAGTTGTCCTCGCTGCCACCCATGAGAAGCACGAGCTCGTCATGGACGATCTTGATTACCTGCTGCCCGGGGGCGAGACTTTGCAGCACCTCGGTACCGACGGCGCGCGTGCGAACCTTTTCGACAAAATCCTTGACGACCTTGAAATTAACGTCGGCCTCGAGCAGCGCAAGACGCACCTCACGCAGCGCGTCCTTGACGTTGTCTTCGGTCATCACACCCTGACCGCGGAGCTTCTTGAAGACCAGGTCGAGTTTATCGGAAAGAGTCGCGAACATCTATGAACCCATAAGTCATCGAAATGACGAGTTAATTTTTCTCAAAAAACCGCATGTCCCGGCAAAAGCGCACAGGTATCCCGCGGCAAGAGAGTCACTTTAGTGGATAGAACCGCAAATTGTCAAGCGAAATTATCGGCCACAACGTCAGTTACAGCCGCACCACCGAGCGTGCTTTCAGCATGCTTTCCGCGATGGTGAACATGTTGGTGACACCGCCGGCGGCGAGGTGCTCCTTCTTCTTGTAGAAATCGAGACAGATGCCACAGGAGAGAACTTCGACGCCGCGGTTGCCCAACTCCTCCAGCGCCTCGATGACCTCGGACCCTTCAGCGGCGAGAAGGACACCGGAATTGACGAAGAAGATGCGGTCCGGCAGGTCGTTCAGATCGAGGAGGGTGATGATGAAGTTCTTCATCAAAAGGCGCCCCAGTTCCTCGGCGCCGTCGCCCATCCGATCCGTGCCGATCAGCATAACGGTCGGGCCGGCCGCCGCAGCGGGAGCCGCTTCGCGCGGCGCGGTTGCCGCACCCGCACCGGTGATGGTGAAGGCGAAGCCGTCCTCGAGCTTTTCCTCCAGCACCTGGTAGCCGCGCCCCTGTGCAAAGCGCTTCACGTTCTCGCGCGGCGCGCCGTCGTCGAGAAGAACGTGGAGTTCCTCCCCCTGGGCCGCCTCAAGTGCCCTCTTCACCTGCACAACCGGAAGCGGACATGCCATCCCCCTGACGTCAAGCTTGCTCATTTCTCTTCTCCTATCTTTTCGAAGTTGTCTCCGTTTTTTCTGTAAAGGTCACGCGGTAAAAGGCCGGCCCCGGAGAGCACCGCTTCCACCTGGGGCCTCACGTCCTCCGCGTAGCGGATGGCGAGCCCACAGTCCGCGGCAAGTGAGCGCGGTGCCGGAATGAGCAGGATCTTCAGGCCCTGATCCTTGAGCAGACGCTCCGCCTCCATGACGCGGTGGATGGAGTTGAAGATGGCTATGAAGTCTCCGTCTTTTATCACAAGCACTCCTTTTTCAAGTCAAAACCAGTGCAATAGAAGCACATTGACAAAGAGAGGTCAAACCCATAGTATTACCGACCCAAGAGGTCAACATGGAAACAGTGCTTAAAGCCGCCACCCTGATGGTGCTGGCCACCTTAGTTAACATCCCGTTGGGTTACCAGAGGCAATCCTACCCGAAGTTTTCCTTTGCCTGGTACTTCTACGTCCACATCTCCATCCCCGCCATCATCTACTTCAGGATCAAGTCCGGGTTAGGCTGGGGCTTCATCCCCTTCAGCATCTCCAGCGCCGTGCTCGGCCAGATTATCGGCGGCAGGACCTATCGGAAGAGACATCCCGTCAATGAAGACTAGACGCCCCAGGATGCGCCGTCCGGCATCCGTCACCGACCTTTTGGGGAGCATCCTTCGGGGCACCCCTGCCGAGATGCGCCTCAAGGAGGGACGTATCTGGGAAGTCTGGGACGAAGCGGTCGGCAGCAAGATCGCCTCCCACGCCCAGCCGGTCGCCTTCCGCGAAGGCACCCTCACCCTTCACGTCGACAGCGGTCCCTGGCTGCAGCAACTCACCTACCTGAAGAAAGACCTCATCGTCAAGGTTAACGAGGCTCTGGACGAAGAGCTGGTCAAGGAACTGTACCTGAAGAGCGGCAAGGTCCGGTCCACCGCCCAGAAAAGCCAGCAAGCCGTGCAGCGGCGCAAGCTGACCGAGGAGGAGCAGGTCTGGATCAAGGAACAGGCCCAGGCCGTCGACGATCCGGAACTGCGTGCCGTGTTCGAAAGGCTCATCAGCAGGGACCGGGAACACCAGAAGTAACCAACCGCAGCAACATCAAAATCTAAAAGCAACTAACGCAAAGGCGCAAAGGCGCGGAGACGCTAAGAAGGCTTAAGGTTTTACTCGCTTTAGTTTTCGCGGCTTTGCGGCTCCGCGTCTTCGCGTTGGCGCCTGTAGATTTTGAGTTTTTCCTCGGAGTACCCACCTTCCTCGCCGCGCACGAAGAGCGGCGGCTCCACCTTCAGCTCGCCCGTCCTTCCCTTTGCCAACTCGATCATGAACATGCGGGCGTCCATCCGCGTGTTGCCGTGCACCATGCGCAGCCTCAAGGGCGCGAGCTTCTGCACCGCCGCCTGCGCCATCAGCTCCGCCAGGCGGCAGGTGTGGTAGATGAGGCAGATCCTTCCCGAAGGCTTCACCAGGTATTTGGCCGCGGCCAGAAAATCGGAAAGCGTCGCGCTTGTCTCGTGGCGCGCCTCGTCGCGTCCCCTTCTGGGGCTCACCTTCCCCGTTCCGGGGCGGCGGTAGGGAGGGTTAGAGACCACCAGGTCGAAACTGTCCACTGGGAAATGCGCCTTCAGGGAGACGATGTCCTCCTCGACGACATCGACGCGCCCGGCGAGCCCGTTCAGGCGCACGTTACGCTGCGCGATCCCCGCCATCACCTGCTGGAACTCCACCGCGGTAACCGATGCGCCTTCCGCCATGCGTGCCAAAAGCAGCGCGATCACACCGCAACCGGTCCCCAGGTCCGCGCAGCGTTCCCCCTGGCGCACCCCGGCGAAGTCAGCCAAAAGCAGCGGATCCACCGAGAAGCGGTAGCCGTGCCGCGGCTGTATGATGCGCAAGTCATACCCGGACAGCTCGTCCAGGGTTTCCATCTCAGAGTCGAGGTTCAACATTCAAAATCCCAAAAGACTCAACGCAAAGACGCAAAGCCGCAAAGACGCAAAGTTAAAACCGTGGAGAGCGGTTCTACCCTTGCTTTCCTCCTGTCTTCTTTGCGCCTCCGCGCCTTGGCGTCTTTGCGTTAAGCCTTTTTGCTTTTTGTCATAAACCATTCACAACTCTGTGAATTCCGTTTTTGACGAGCTTTTCACCAAAATTTATTACCAGCGCCAGTTTCAAATTAAGCATGCGCAGATAGGTTAGCGCCTGCGACTCAAAGATTTGGTTGTATTGAGTCACGGCCTTTACTTCAACTACAACCATGTTCCCTACTAAGAGATCCAGCCGCAGCGGGACTGACAGTTGATGCCCCTTATAGGTGACCGGTACAGCCATCTGCCTTCCCACCGCAAAGCCGCGCTGGCTCAACTCCCAGGCCAGAGACTCCTCGTACACACTTTCTAAAAGACCAGGGCCGCCGAGATTTCTATGAACTTCGACGGCGCAATCGACGATATGCGTGCTTAGTTCATTTTCCGTCATCCCGCACCTCCAAGCCTGAAATCGATAAGGCAAGAAGAGCATAGCCGGAAAAGACTTCACTTCATTTTTTTATCTTTGCGTCTCCGCGCCTTGGCGTCTTTGCGTTGGGCATTTCCGAATTAAATGCTTCAACGCAAAGTCGCAGAGCCGCAAAGGCGCAAAGTTAAAACTAAAAGAATGGTTCTACGAGGTTTTCCCCCCTTTTCCCCTGCCTTCTTTGCGCCTCCGCGCCTTGGCGTCTTTGCGTTAAGCCTTTCCGCTTTTAGCCTCGCCTTCCGTTTTTCTCAACCAGACCTCGCGGCCGAGGAAGAGCGCGAAGATCGCGAAGGAGACCAGGGTCAGGTACTTGCCGACCTTGAACGGCGTCGGATCGAAGACGAACTCCACCTTGTGCGAACCGGGAGTGAGGTAGATGCCGCGCAGGACATGGTCTACCGGGTAGATCTCGGCCGCCTTGCCGTCGACGGTCGCCTTCCACCCCCTGTAGTACTTCTCCCCCAAGACCAGCATCGAGTTCAGCTTCACCACCGCATCCACGTCTATACGCTCGCCCTCGTACCGGGTGACGCGCGCCTGCCCGGCCGCGTCGGCGGGGGCGTTCCATTTCGGATCCCTGGCGACAGCAATGGGAGGAGGCGTCTCCACAAGTGCCATGGTGCGCGGGTTGAACTGCGGGCTCTGCAGCGCGGCCAGCATCTCTTCCGGCTTTTCGACCTGCAGTGCCACCGGCGCAAGCCACGCCTTCGGGAGCACGGTCGGATTCTCAAGGACAACCAGCCCGGCGGGGGTGGTATATACGGGGCGGTACTTCGCAGAGAGCCCCGCCTTGTCCTGTTCGAGCTGATCTTTGGTCAGCACGAGATACTTCACGTTGAGGATGTCGGGCATCCCGGAGATCAGGTTGAAGTTGTCGAGATACTCCTGCCAGCGACGCTGCTGCACCGCGTTCGAGGTGAACATCACCGGTACGCCCGCGGCGGCATACGGCATGGGATCGCCGCCAAGCGGCAGGGTACGGTACTCGATCCCCGCTCCCTTCACGTAGGCGATCTCCGGCGCCTTGGCGGTCGCCTCCCGGTGCGGCTCATCCACCAGGAACAAAAACTTCGCGTTCACCCGCCCGGTGTCGAGCAGGAAGAGCCCGATCAGCACGAAGGGAAGCGCCTTGGCGGCCAGCTTGCCGCGATAGTAGAGGAAGAAGACGACGGCGAAGAGGGTCGAAAGCCCCGCGGCGATCCAGGTCTCGGTAATGATGTTGTGCCAGCGCTGCAGCACGAGCTGCTGGCTCTGCGCCTCGTAACGGGTGGGGCGCGCCAGGATGTCGATGAAGTGGTTCACCCAGAAGTTACCGGTGGCAAGCTCCACCACCGCGAGCACCATCAAAAGCACGGGAAGCAGGATTACCCCGGCCACGTAGTGTTTGAATTCCCGCCGGGAACGGACCGCGGGGTCGAGCAACAGGTCGAGCCCGAAGGCGGAGAGGACACCAAGCCCCAGCACCGGGATGAACATGATCATCTTGGGCACCCGGAAACGGTTGATCCCCGGGAAGTAGTCGAAGAGCAGGTTGTAGAAGGGGGTGTATTTCCCCATGGAAAACAGGATGCCGACGACGACCGCCGAGAGCGCGAGCCAGGTGTAGCGGTCACGCCGGAAGATGAGCGGCAGGGGGAGCAACAGCCAGGGGAGAAGCCCCATGTAGCTCAGAGTCTGGGTGAAGTTCATCCTCCCCCAGTAATAGGATTCGATGTTGGCAGGGTTCGGCCCCGCCTCCTGGCGCGAAAATCCGAAGAAGCCGGGGATAATGAAGGCGGCAGCCTCCTCTGGCGGCATGGACCAGGACATCGCCTCCTCGCGCGCGAGCCCCCCCTTCGCCTCGGTTTGCCCCGCTGAAGCGGTAACGTTCGCTCCGCTGTTGACGCCACGGTTGGTCTCCTTGGACCAGTTCGTCAGGGGGACCAGCGACATCGCCACGGTGGTGAGAAAGAAGAAAAGCAGCGCCAGGTTCAAGGCCAACAGGCGACGGAACTCCTTCTGCCCCCCGTGGTCGCCATAAACTACCAAAAGCGAGCGCGCTATGCCGTAGACCCCGACGGCGAGACAGGTGTAGTAGGCGATCTGCCAGTGGGTGTGGAAGAACTGGTACGCCAGAACGAAGGCCGTCGTGAGGAAGTAGAAAAGTCGTTTCGTCCTGAAGCCTTTTTCCAGGAAGTAAAAAGCCCAAGGGGCAAAGGTGATGGTTGCGATCTTCATCACGTGCCCGGCGTTGATCAAAGAAGCGTTTTCCGGTGCGATCGCAAAGACGAGCCCACCGACCAACGCCCCCCACACCCCGACACCGAGGAGCCTGCAAAAGCAGTAGACACCGGCGGCGCCGATGAAAAGCTGAAGCACGATGTACCACGCCACGTTGGCCGGAGCAGGGAAAATCCAGAAGACGAGGTTGCGGAAAAAGAGGAACTGCTCAGAGGCCATCCCCCCTTCGTTGGTGTGTCCGGAGTTTATGAACGGATTCCACCCCGCGCTTGAGAGGTCCACCCTGAAGATGGACCAAAACGGCCTGTTGCCGAAATCCTTTATCCCCCAGTAAAACTCGTTGAGAATATCCGGAGCCCGGATTATCTGCGTGGTGAAGAGGATCTTTGAAAAAAGGATCAAGAGAACTGCCAGGAGTCCTGAGAGAATGAGCAGATCTTTCTTGCGGGGGGTCATCGCGATTTACACTCCATGATCAAGGCAAAAATCGGCCTCACCTTTTGTTGAGAGACCGTAGCCAGCGTCGCATTATCCACACATTTGCAAATTTGTGCAATTGTTAAGGCAGGTTCCGTCATCCCCTCCCTTGGGGATGTGCCGGTGCGCCGCCTTGCAGCGTGGACAGATAAAACCGGTGGAGGGACCCGGCGGCCGCTCCCCAGTTGAAGTTTTCCTGAAGATGTGCGCGTCCGGCCCCGCCAAACCTTTGCTGCAGCGCCGGGGCTTTAAGCAACTCGACGACGCGGTCGACCATTTGATGCCAATCGTCAGGATCACAGAGAATCCCTGACCTGCCGTCATCGATATACTCGGAGATTTGCCCCACCCGGTCCGCCACAACCGGAACCTGCGCCAAAAGGATCTCCGTAAGCTTCGCCGGGCACTTGCATCGGTTGACCAGCGTATCGGCAAACGGATAGACGGCGACGTTCGCGGCCGCAAGGTAATCCGGTATGGCTTCAGGAGCAATCCACCCTGCCATCACCAGGGCGGCATCGAAACCGGACTCTCTGGCCGATTGAAGCAGCAGATCCTCCTCCCCACGCCTCCCCTTCCCCACGACCAGAAAGCGGACCCCGGTTACCTGCCTGTGGATCTCGGCAAAGATGAAATGCAGCTTCTCCTGGCTGAACTCGAAAAAACGGGTGTACAGCAAAAGAACGGGGGCATCGGGCGCGATCCCGAGCCCGGCGCGAACCGCCTGCCCGTCACCGGCCGTCGCCGCGGCAACGCAGTTCGGCAGGTAGAGCAGGTGGTCTCGTTGCACCTCCATCTGACCGACCAGGTGCTCAAGCCCCCGGCTCGCGACGGTCACCCCGAGGGCGCGAGGGGTGATCCACTGCTCCTGAAAGCGGTAAAAGCGCTTTTCGACTGTGCCGTAGTCATGAAGCTCGTTCATGCCGCCTTCTCCCTCCCAGTCGTCGGTATCGAGAAAGAGCGGCGGAGTCCTTATGCCGAGGGTTTGCAGCGCAATGAGGAGCATCGCCGCGATCCCCCCGTACCCCTTAGGCTTGAAGAGATGGATGAGGTCGGGCTTCTCCTTCAGCGCGACCCGAAGCATGCGCCAGGCAAGAAACGGTACGGCCAAGGCCTTGTGCTTCGGTCCGAGGTCGACGTTGGCAAGCCGTACCCCACGGACCACCTCGGTCTTCCCGGAGTCTTCCGGGTTGGTGTACGGGGGCGCCACGATGACGACTTCGTGCCCCGACGCCTGAAGTTCAGCGGCCAGCGGGACCATGCGTGCAATGACGGTCCCCTTGGGACGTATCCCGAACGGTGCCCAAAAGATGATCTTCAAGGTGCGCCTCCTGCGGCAGCGTCCTGCGGCGGCAGCCCGGCCGCACTCCTTTTCAGGGCATGAGCCAGCAACACGGCGAAATTGAGCTGAAACAAGACGAAGCAAAGCTTGTTAAAAGGGGCCGCCAGGAAGCTCGTTTTCAGCAGCCGATCCGCCGCCGTCAGAAACGGAGCCGGAACGATTTCCAGCAAATGAACCAGCTTGCTGACGGCCGAAGCATGGAAAGCCTCCGGGCAAAGCTCCTTGAGCAGCAGGTAGTTCCGCACCGAAGCACGCATCTTTTGGTAGACCGTCGCCTTCGATGCCAGCCCAAGATGCGAAGCCGTGTTGTCTATGTGCAGGATCCGGTACCGTTTCGAAAGCCGGATTCCCCACTCGATGTCTTCATACCCATAGCCTATGAAGCGCTCGTCGAAAGAGTTGTCCTGAAAGACGCTTTTCCTGACCATGATGTTCGAGGTCAGAATGTGGCGCCACGGCTCCCGGTTCCTCTGGGCGGCGGGCTTGACCTCTTTGCGGTTGCCGAGATAGGCGTGGTAGTCGAACTCGGCGCCGGACATCACCCTTGTGCGGTAACTTATTCCGCCGCAGACGACGTCATGACTGTCTGCCTCCGCACACGAGAGGTAGTTGCCGATGAAATCGGCGGCATCGGGGAGCACGTCGCAGTCAAGGAACAAAAGAAAACGCCCGGTGGCTTCAGCGGCCAGCCGGTTACGCACCCCGGCACGCCCCAGGTTTTGGGTGCCCGGAAGGTACCTTAAAAAGGGGCGGGAATGGCTGCTCAAAAAGGCGCTGTTTGCCGAAAGAAGCGCAGCGTCCGTAGATGCGTCGTCAACCACGATGACTTCGACGACTCCCTCTGAAGCAGTTGCGTCTATCTCTGTCAAAAGGGAGTTGATCAGCCGGGAAATGTCCCAGTTGAACACGGGTACGAGGATTGATATCAGCATCTTTCACCCATAAGAACCCTGCGGTAGGCGGCGCAAAACGATTCCCCGCTGAACTTCTCTTTTGCATATGCATAGGCATTTTGCGACAGCTTCTCGAGCAGGTCGCGCTCCTCGCACATGGCGGTCGCGCACCGGCACATCATGCCCACGATCTCCTCTTCGCCCGCGGTATCGGGAACGAGCCAGCCGTTCGTCCCTGGCTGCACATGGGTGGGGATTCCCCCGACCGCGGTCGAGATGGGGACCACGCCGAACGCCATGGCTTCCATGATGACCATCGGGAAACCTTCGCGGCTGGAGGTGAGGAGTAGCAGGTCCGCGTCGCGGTACACCGCCTGCAACTGCTCTTCATCGGAGATCTCGCCAAGGAAGACGCAGTTGGCGCGATCCTGCTCCTCTACCGCATGGAGAGCATCCCCCGCGATGACGACTTCAACGGGTATCCCTTGCTGCCGGCAGCGCGACGCGATCCGCCCCACCAGGTGCACCCTCTTTTCCTCCGATCCCCTGCCGACGTAAAGCGCCTTCAACTTCTCACCCCGCGCTTTCTGCGGCAGTTCATCCGGCACTTTCACGCAGTTTTCGATCAGGACGATCCGGTCCGCCAACGAAGCGGGCATCGCCTCGGCATGGTATTGGGCCTTCAGATCCGCAACGGTCCTCTCGTTGATGGCCACCCGTGCGTCGAGCCTTTGCGCGGCAGGAAGGCTGAAATGCTCGGAGCCCCCACCGAAGGCATGCATGAGGTCGATGCAGCGGGCCTCCTTCTTCAGATAGGGAAGAAGCAGGTAATAAAAGAGGCTGTTGCAACCGAAGACCACCGGTCGGCGGTGACGATTGATGAACCCCGCCATGATTCCGACGCTGAGAGGATAGCCGTACTTCAGGAGTTGCCAGAGGTTGCAAAGCCGCGCACTTGTTCCGAACAACGAAAGGAAGCCGTCATTTGCGGACTTCTTGGTGAAAAAAACCCACGGCCGTTCCGCAGCGAAGCATCTGACGATCGCCGCATGCACCTTTTCCGCGCCGCCCACGTGAAAGAACGGGAAGAAAAAAAACAGCGGAGTCCCTTTGTCGACCGGGAGCAACCTGCCAAGCAGCATGCCGAAGGCGGCAACCCACCGCACGAAACGGCTTTCGTTCAACCGCACCGCGAGCATATCTTTTTCAAGGGGCGTCATGTTCACCCGTTCTCCACGGCTGCAGCCTTACTCAGGCATCCAAGAAATGCACCGGAAATGATTTCCTCCGAACTCCGGCACATGAGGTCAAGGGAGAAGCTCTGCGCGACCCGCTCACGCAAGGCTTGTCCCAGGCGCCGCCTGGAGGGTTCATCCTTCAGCAACGCCACTATCCGCTCTGCCATTGCGTCGCCATCACCTACCGGGGTGAGGTACGCCTCTCCCTCAGGGCCGACCGCCTCCCTGATGCCGGGGATGTCGGTGCCGACCACCCCCAAACCCGATGCCATCGCCTCCAGCACCCCGTTCGGGATCCCCTCGCTTTTGGAGGAGTAGGCGAAGAGATCGAGCGCCTGCAGCAGGCCGGGCACATCGTCGACAGCCCCAACGATCTTCACCAGTTCGGAAATCCCCAACGCGCCGGCAAGATTTTTCAGCCCCTGCTCGGTACCGTCGCACCGTCCGGCAAGCACCAGCACGGGAGGGTGCTCCCACCCGGCAGCAACGACCCTGCTCCAGGCCCTGATCAGGGTGTCGTGATCCTTGTAGACGCTGAGGTTGGCAACCATGCCGACGACCGGCACCTGCGAAGAGACGCCCCACTGCCGACGCCACGCATCCCTTCCAATCCGCGGCGCGGACATCGCCACGCCGTTTGGCACCACCTGCACCATTTCCTGGGGGATGCCGTAGGTGTCGATCAGGAAAGCCCGCCCCCCCTTCGAATTGGAAATGAAGCAGTCCGGCGCCTGAGCCGCGAGGCGAAACGGCGCGGAACCGTTCAGCAGCAACCCCTCGTCGGCCTGGTTCCAAACGAGGAGTTTCGTACCGAGCCACCTTTTCCCCCAGGCGCAGACAAGGTTGGGAACACGGGTATAGGAAAGAACGACATCGGGCCGGGTTCGGCGGACCGCCAGGAGCGCCCTCAGGAAGGAGGGAACGCGACGCCTCAATCCCCAATGAAAGGAGACGCCGCTCCATGGGATGCCGAGCTGATCGCACAGGGCGGAAAGCCTTCCGGGGGTCTCATTCAGCCCGACCACCCGAACGACGGCCCCGACGTTTTTTTGGAGGTGCACCGCCAACAAGAGACCGCGCCGCTCGGCGCCGCCAAGATCGAGACTTCCGAAGACGAAAACAACCCTCTTCCCACGCAGGGGTTCGTGCAAACCGGCCACTCTACTTCACCCGCCCTATCACATCCTGATAGTAGGCCAGCAACTGCTCGACTATCCTTTCCGGGGACAGCTCCATGGTGCGGCGTGCGGCCCGCTCTCCCATCTCCCGCAGTTCTTCCTCCGACAAGGAAAGCGCCTTCGTTACCACAGCGAGCAGGCTCCGCGGATCATCGGGAACGGCCAGCATCCCGCTCACGCCGTCATCTATCAACTGCTCGAAACTCGCGCCTTTTGTTCCGACCACCACCTTCTTGAAAGCCATGGCCTCGACACAGCAATTGGGAAAGTTGTCGATCCTCGAGGGCAGCAGGACGAGCTTCGCCCCTTCTATGACAGGATAAAGCTGCTCATGTTTCACCCGGTCGTGCCAGACGACCCTGTCGGCATGTTCTCCCGCTTTTTCGCGAACGTAGTCCATGATGGGCCGACCGTTGTAGCCCATGTCTTTACCCACGAACACAACCGCCAGTGCCGGATGCTTTTCCAGCAGTTCATGCACCATGTCGGCTATGGTCTTGACCCCCTTCGCGAGTCCCAGCGACCCGAAAAACAGGAGATAATCACCGGGCACTTCCGTGCGTATCGCGTTGTAGAGCCCGGCGTCGAATGAGCTGCACTCCTGAACGAACGGAGTCTCGATTATTTGGATGTCGAAGTCGTGATTGGTCTTCAGGTAATCGGCGATGACCCTGCTGGGACCATAGAGGGAATCGGCCCGCGCCAACCCCTCGATCTCGAGGTTCTGGTAGACGCGCTTCTTGCGGGACGGCGCCTCCTCGTAGGCGATGTCCCAAAGTTTCTGGTTCCCTGAAATTCTCACCACCGAGGGTATGTCCGCGCGCCGTGAGAGCACGGTGGCTCCCACGCTCGCGTACTGAACCACGTCGAAAGGGTTCTCCTTGTGCAGGCTCCTGATTTTATCGTTCAGTTGTCGGCTGACGATTTTCCAGTCGAGCCCGGGAAAGAACTGGAGGATCTTCATCAACCTTTTGCGGTAACACAGGGCCTTCACCCTGTTGACCTCAATGCCGTTATGACGAAGCCTCCCGTCGCATGACGATGCAACGATGACGACCGGCTCGTGACCTTTGTCCTTCAACGCGAGACAGATCCTGCTCAGGTAATTGGCGAGCCCCCCATCGTAGTTCTGCTCTTCCGTCACGTATTCTGTGGTGACAAAACCGATCCTCATGACGCTGTTCTTCCCCTGCGGATTGTCTCGACGAAATCGATGATCTGGGCATCTTCCGGCCACATCTGCCCTTCATGCCAGTTGAGGTTGCCGTCCCAGTGCCCGGGACAGGAATGGATGGCATGATCGGCGAAAGTGTAGCTGATTTCGCAAACCACCGGTTTTGAGTCCCTGTAGAGGAAGTCGTATGCCATGCACGAGAAGCCTGCGCCCCTTGAAGTCTCGAACGCTATCTTCACCATCTCGAGATCGATGCCGGCCGGATCGTAATCTATGTTCCCGCTGCCGGACGCCCTGAAATCGTTGGGCCGGTTATATCTTCTGAACCCGAAAGCCCTGTCGCCTATGACGGTGATCCGTGTGTCGTAATCGTTGCCGGGAAGAAACTCCTGGAACAGTGCGTACCCCTTTTCAGGCTTCCACCATTCCGCGTCCAGCCGGGGGTACTGGTTCAGCATCATATAACCGAAGGTGTCGGTGAAGCGATGGAGAGCGTTCTTCGCCTCGCGGCGGCTGGCAGGAATGATCCGGGGACGGAACTCGTTCATGGTCATGGGGAAGATCCCCCTCTTGAACATCCTGTCTATGAAAGGCTCGGCCTCGGCACAAGAATCCACCTTGGCCACGCTCGAGGCTCCGGCACCTACCGAAAGCTTGAAGACGACGGGATACTTGGCTTGGCTCCTGGCCCATTCCGACGCCTCTTCGTGGCTCCAGAAGACCCACTGCTCCGGTAGCGGCACATCCAGCGCTTGCAGGAGGTATTTCTGCGCAACCTTTTCATCGAAGTGCCATGCGGTTCCGTTATCAGGGAAGACGGGCAGCTTGAGATACTGCTCGATCACGTACAGGATCATCTTCGCCGATTGCTTGTCCTGCGCCCGGTGCGCCCAGCGCCACATGACGCCGTCGCATCCTTTGACCTGATCAAGTGCGTCCTGTCGAAGCAAATCCAGGATCTTCACCTCCACGTCCAGAGTCTTCAAAAACGGTATCCATTTGTCGGAAAAGCTGGTCCCCCAGACATGATCCGGATGTATCCCTATCAACATTCCCATCTCCTTAGCTTCCTTGCAGGAGCTATAACTCAATGTGTCCTTGCCACCCTCTCGCAGGGACCGCCCTTCGTCCGAATTCGGCCGCGACTTCCATCGGCTGGTACAGCCTCTGCCGTGCCGCCACCCGGCAGGACGCCGCATCCCGTGGGACCAACGGGAATCGGAAATCCCCGAAAGCCTCCCGCACCAGCGGGATCTTCCTGAAGTCCAACCCCATCAGGTAACTGTGAACGAGGTCGGCGTAGGCGGACGACGCGGCCAGGGTGCAGATACCCAGTTCCAACGGGTCCGGCGCCAGAGGCCCTTCCCCCTGACCGCCGATGATCCCGTCCGCAATGGAATAGATGTGCCTTTGCTTTTCATCGGACATGGTGCCATCCGGCCTGCCGTAAAGCGCGATCCTGTTCAGGTCGAGCGCCATCCGCCAGACCGTGTCATTGCCGTACCAGCCCCCCTCGATCTCGGTATCGCCGAACCGGGAGCGCACCTTTATAAGCGACTCGAACCCTTTCATCCATCTCGAACAAGCCTGCGTCCCGATGTTTCTATTCGCCTCGTCCAGGCAGTATTCCGCAACCCTTTTCAGGGGGGAGAGCTGACGGTAGCAGTCTCCTCCCTCGACCCGGCTTCCGACACGGTGATGGGGCAGATATTCCTTGTTCCCGTTGATGCCCACCAGATTTTTCAGTGCCGCGGTCAGCCCCGCTTTCTTGTGCGTTTTCACTTTCGGGAGATTGATGATGACGTCGCTTTCAAAGGGTTCTTTACACAGCAGGTACTGGTGTCTCCCTTTGTGATGACGCTTGGCGAGGATGTCAGGGTCGTAGCAGGTTATCCGGAAAGCAACGTTCTTCTTGCTTACCGGTTCCAGAAGACTGTCCCCTTTGAGGTCAAACAGAAGAAACCTCTCCTCAGGACGCGCGTCGGTCACCTGCCCGGCTGCCAGCCCGCCTTCTTTCAGGACGGTCCTTCTGAAGTCGACGATTTCGTACGGGCAGGTGGCTATTTTTTCGACCTCTTTTCGCCAGCTCTCCGTGACGATGTTATCGAACACGCAACCCTGCACCGGCGCATCCCCTATGACCACTTTCTTAGGAGAGCAGCTGAACACCTCTTTCAGCACCGCAAGGACGAAGTTGGGATGCGTAACGAGGCAGTCGTTCCCTTTGCCACTGAAATTCTGGTGAAGCACCCAGTTCGGCTTCAGGAGAACCGAACTCCCGGGTTTTACGATGCCGGCTAGAGGCAGGTCAGGTGCTGCGTTTCCAAGACAAACCTCATGCGACACTTGCCGCAATAGTTCCTGTATCCCATCCAGGTCGCGATAGTCTAATTTTTTCCCTGTCATCGAGGCGAGGCCGACGATGGACTCATCGAGGTGCATTTCCTGCGATCTCCTTTCGGACCCTTCCCTGCGGTCCGCAGTATCAGAAGCCAGGCTACCAGAATCGCGGGTAGATCAAGGCCCGAGTCAACATGCCGCCGGTTCTGCGCAACGGCTTGTAAAGAAAGCAACCGCCGTGCGCCGCGAACCAATAGGAAATCAATGAAGCGGCCGCCGCACCGATTCCGCCGTACTTCGGCACCCACCAAAAGTTCAAGGCGATGTTCGCCGCAGCCCCCAGAAACGTCATCACGAGGAGGACCCTGGTCCAGTTCATCGCCATAAGGAAAGTGTTCCTGGCTACTGCAAGATTGGCAAAGACATCACTCCAGATGAGGAGCACCAGCATAGGCGCGGCGCTTGCGTATGCCTCACCATAGAAGAGGTAAACGACAATGCTCGCTAAGAACGTGGTTGGAATGGCAATCGCGTACCCAAGGAACGCAAGGAGGTTGTAAAGCTTCTGCAGACGGTTGTAAAACTCCTTCTCGTCCACTTCCCTCGCCCGCACGATATTGGGAAAGACCGACGACACGATCGCTGTCGGGATGAAGAACCAAATTTCAGCGATCTTCACGGCTGAGGCGTAGATGCCGAGCTCATGCGAGGTCGCCATCTGCCCAAGCATGATCTGGTCGATACGCAGATACACCATGAAAATTACGCTCGACAAGACGAGGGGCCAGCAGTCGCGAAGTAACCTTCGTGCGAGGGTCCAGCTCGTCCTGAGGTGGCTGATCATCTGCCCGTTGCTGCGATATACGTAGCAAAGGCCGATGGCCGCGAGGCCGAATTCCAGTGAATTGGCTGCCGCAAAAGCAACTACAGGCGCCTTGATAACTACAAGCACCACCCGTACGATGGACGCGATGAGAAATGCGGTGTTTTTTGCATAAACGACGAACTTCGACAAGACCTTGGACTGAAACCACAGGTCAATGGTGTCGAAAGAGCCGAAAATCATGGCCCATCCCATGACGGCGACAAGGATCTGGGACAAACGGTCATCGGGGCGCAGCAATAAGGTGGTGGCGACGGTCAGGATGTATGCGGAGAAACTTGCCAGCAGGCGCAGGGTGAGAACGGTACCGAGGATCTCCCGTTCGCTCTCGGGCTCTCTCACTATTTCCCGGACGACGATGGAGTCGAGCCCGAGCACTGCTATCGCCGAGAACACCGCTATCATGGACGCGGCATAGCTCAGCAGGCCGTACTGGGTCGGCCCCAGGTAGCGGGCGATCCAGATTCCGACGAAGAGCCCGACGCCCATTCTGAGCAGTCGGTCGCCGAAAAGCCACCCTGTGTTAGTGAGCACCTTCTGTAGTTCGTGCCGGCCTTCCACCTTTTTTCTTAGGAAAGCGGGAAGGTAGGCAACCCATGCCTGATTCATAATTTAACCACCTGGTGAATCCGATCAGGCTCGACGCCGATGCGCAGCAGTTCCTCACGCAAGACTTCGCCACGCTTCATTGATGTGATGACAATGCTGTGATTACCTGACAGAAGACCGATAGCCGGAGAGACTACCGTGTTCCCGAAGAACTTGCCTCCTGCCCCCTCGGCGTCCATTGCCACCGTCAGCTCAAGCCCCGCTTCTTTTAGGGAAAGATAGGCGATCTCGGCAACCTCATCGATGCCGCAGAAGGCAACCTTTTTTACCCCTTGCGCGGAGAGCGACTTGAAAAGCTTCAGGTAGTCCTGGCGGGCAACGGTGTAGAGGCCGGAGAAGTAGCTCAGGTGCTGGTAGGCGAGCCGGCTTTTTTCGGCGAAACCTTTGGGGGTGAGGAGATATGCGTAGCGGTTCTTCGGGAAGTTGGCGACCCGGACGAACCCCTTCGCAACCAGGTTCTTCAGGTAGGAGTTGACCAGCCCCAGAGCGATGCCGAGTCGTTTTGCCAGCTCGCGCTGCGAGAGTTGCTGTTCCCCGGAGATCTCCGAAAGGAGGAGGAAAGAGCGATAAGTATCTAAAACCTTTTCATCATCACCGTTCATAGACTGAACAGTAGTATAAATATGACAACATTTCAACTTTTTTACACATGACGCTGCGCTTCCAATCGAAAACGTCACTTCAGGATTTTAAACGTCATTTCGAGATCGGAAACGTCACTTCAGGATTTGAAACGTCACTTCAGGATCTGAAACGTCACTTCAGGATCTGAAACGTCACTTCAGGATCTGAAACGTCACTTCGAGATCTGAAACGCCACTTCGAGATCTGAAACGTCACTTCGAGATCTGAAACGTCACTTCGAGATCTGAAACGCTACTTCGAGATCTGAAACGCCACTTCGAGATCTGAAACGTCACTTCGAGACCTGAAGTGTCACTTCCGATCTCGAAGTGGAACTGGTTAGCTATTTCCCGCGACCTGCCGGTAAATCTGCGCGAGTTCCCTTCCTCGCGCCTGCCAGGAGTGCATGCTGACCGCCCGTTCGCGGCCTTCTGCTCCGACTTCCTCACGCAGTTCGCAGTCCCCAGCCAGCCGCCCGATAGCTCCGGCGAGGTCCGCAGCGTCACCGAACTTGGCGTACAGCGCGGCGTCTCCTAAAATCTCACGGTTGACGGGCGTATCGAAGACAACGGTGGGGAGCCCGCAGGCAATGTAATTGAATAGCTTGCCGTTAGCCTCAGTGAGGGAAACTTTCGGGGAGACGGCCAGATCGCCGGCACTTAGGTAAAGTGGCGCCTCGTCGTAAGGAATTCTGCCTGTGAAGGTGATGATGTCGGCGATGCCCATCTCCTCGGCCTTTTCGCGATACGCGGTGTCGGGAAAGCCCATGATGAGATAGTGGATCCTCGCCCCCTGCCCCTTCAGATATGCGGCCGCCTCCAGCAGCAGGTCCAGCCCCTGGTAACTGTTCATAAGACCAAGATAGGCGACAACGGGACGCTTCTCCGGGAGCCCGAGTCGGGCACGGATTGCTTCTTTGGGTTGCGGCGCGAACACCTCGGTATCAACGCCGTCGATCAGCGCCCGAACCCGTTCCTTAGGCACGCCGTCTTTCAGGAGCAGCTCTACCGTCGGGCTTGCGCTGGTCACGATGAAGTCGGAACTTCGATTGATCCAGTGCTCGAGGGTGGCAAAAAAGCGCTGCAGGATGGAGCCGGGTTTTACGAAGCCGTGATCGGTGATTTCCGCGGTGAGGCTTCCCTGACAGTCGAAAAGCATGGGGATGCGGAGCAGCATCTTAAGGAAGGCCCCGAAGAAAGCGCCTTCGTGAAGGTGGGCATGGATTACGTGCGGCTTGAAAGCGCGTGCGACCTTCCATGCCTTGAGCAGCAGTTGCACGTCAAGGAAGGGCTTAACCCAGGAGGGGCCGGCTTCGAGCTTTTTATACCAGGAGAATCCGGAGATGCGTTCGGTCGGGATGCCGGGAACGTCGCGCCCGATGTGGTAGGTTACCAGGCGCAGTTCGACGCCGCACGCCATGGCGGCGCGGGCCTCTTCGAGGATACGTACGTGGCAGCCGCGATCCGCGAAGAAGGGGGTCGGCGCCAGCACCAGTACGCGCAGCGGCTCGCTAGCCAAAGTTGAGCTTTTCCTTGATGTTGTAAATCGGCTTGCGCTGCGCCTCGTAATACGTGCGGGCGTTCAGCTCGGCCAGAAGTCCCAGAACGATGAACTGCACCCCCATGAAGAGCAAGAAGGCGGTGAGGATGAGGAGCGGGTTCCTGTTCATGCTCGTGTGCTCGAAGAACTTCATGTACAGCGTGGCCGCGCCGCTCAGCATACCGGCGACGATGGTGTAGATCCCCCAGCGGCCGAAGAGTTGGATCGGCTTAGTGGAGTAGCTCAGCAGGAACTTCACCGTCATCAGGTCGAGGATGACTTTCATGGTGCGGGAGATGCCGTACTTGCTCTGGCCGTGCAGACGCTCGTGATGCCGCACGGGCATCTCGGTGACGCGCGCCCCGACCTGGTGCGCGAGCGCCGGTACGAAGCGGTGCATCTCACCGTAGAGGTTCACGTCCTCGAGGACGTCGCGACGGTAGGCCTTCAAGGTGCAGCCATAGTCATGCAGGTGGACCCCGGTCATCTTAGAGATAATGGAGTTCGCAAGTATGGAGGGGAGCTTGCGGTTCACGAAGGTGTCCTTGCGGTCCTTGCGCCAGCCGGAAACCACGTCGAACCCTTCGTCGATGCGGTTCAAAAGCAGCGGTATGTCGAGCGGATCGTTCTGCATGTCGCCGTCCATCGGGACCACTACCCTCCCGAGTGCCGAGTCGAAACCTGCCGACATGGCGGCGGTCTGGCCGAAGTTGCGGCGCAGACGGATCACCTTGACCCGGTCGTCCTTGGAAGCGAGGCGCTTGAGCGCGGAGTAGGAATTGTCCGAGGAACCGTCATCGACCAGGATGAGTTCATACTCGAGCCCGGTGTCGATCAGCGCCTCGCTGATGCGATCGTGCAGGACCGGGATGTTGTCTTCCTCGTTGAATATCGGCACCACTATGCTCAGATCCACTATCTTCTCCTAAAAGCAAAAGAGACGTTCAACGTTCAACGTTCTACGTTCAACGTTCGATTGAAATTGTCTATTTCCCAGCAAGTTAAGTCCTGGCGGCAGCAAGCTGCCGTTTTGGTGACGAAGCAGCGCCATATCTGTCGGCTCCGCGAGTCACTCCGGCGAACGTTGAACGCTGAACGTTGAACGTTTTATGTCGTTGAGGCGTTGGATTTCAACTTCCCAGTGCGTCTGCTGTCCGCCTCGGTAGCGCGGGGATATCAGGCCGCGCAGAACTCCCGCGCCGTAAACCAGGTGCAGCGTCGGATAGACGAGCAAAAGTCGCGGGAAAAGCGCGGCAGCGCGCCCATCGATGGCTCCCTGGATCGAGGCGGCCAAGATTACTAACAGGTACCCCAGAAGCGGCAGCGCGAAAAACGCCGACTGCAGAAAGGGAACCAGCAACGCGTAGATCAGGAACAGCGAAGGTGCCAGCGAAACCGGCTTCATCTTGCCGGCAATCAGCGTCTGCTCGCCGCGCCCCCGCCCGTAGCCGTACATCTGCTTCACATAGGCCCGGTAGGTGGGACGTTGACTGCGAACTACGGCCAGCTCAGGATCGTGGACAAGCAGATGCCCCTCCTGCTGCAGCCGATCCATGAGCTCGTTTTCCTCGTTCGGGTAGAGCCTCTCGTCGAGCCCTTCATGCGCCAGAAAGATCGCGCGCCGAAAGCTCAGGTTGCAAAGGATCAGCTCGCTGTCGCTCGTGAAACGCGCACTCCCCGACTTGCGGTAGCGGTTCCTCACCCCCCCACCGCCGACCTTCGAAGCGAAGGCGATGCCGATGGCGCGCTGAAGTGCGTTGTCGCCGGCCGGCGTAAGGGACGGCCCGCCCACCGCGGCAACCCTTTCGTCCTGATAGTGCTGCGCTACCCGCTCCAGGAAATCCGGTGCGACCTGTGAATCGTCATCGAGGAAGTAGAGAATCTCCCCACGCGCTTCCCGTGCCGCCATGTTGCGCTGCACGCTCGGCTGACGCCCGTAGGCGACCAGCACCTCCAAAAGCTCCTCGGGGTAGGTCGCGCGGGCAATCCCGGAAAGGGCGCGCACCTCTCCTCCCGGCTTCACCGGTATGACTACGGAAATTCGCGGCAACATCATGGGACCGGTGCGCAGACAGGGGAAGCGGCTGGACCTGAATGGAGTGACTGGAGATGGGAACTGCTACTGCTCAACGGCCTTCACCCGGTCGTAACGCAAAGTCCTGTGGCAGCCCACGGAGCAACCACCGCCCGTGGGGGTCGCCTCATAGCGAATCGGAATGTCCCAGTTGCCGAACCCGACAGCCTTCGGGTAGATCAGACGGTCCTGCACCTCGGCATGCGGGTTGTGACACATCCGGCAGGAGCGCCCCTTGCTCGCCTTCTTCACGTGCACCGCGTGCAGATTGCGGCTGCCGTTTCTGAACTTGGTCGACACTTCGGTCGTGTCGAGAGAGGCAAGCTGAGGGTCGTGGCAACGGAAACAGATGGGGAAAGCATCGTTGTCGAACGGCTTGTACAGCACCGTCGGGTAATCCTCTTTCAAAAGCTTCCTGTATGGACCACCGTGGATGATGTGACAGTTGACGCACTCACCGTTTCTTACCGGCTGGTGTACCGATTTCCCCGTGAAGGCGCTGCGGTCGTGGCACATGAAGCAGAGCTCCGACCCCGGCTTGCGCAAGAGGGATTTTCCTTCGGACTGGTGGGCGTCGTGGCAGGCGAGGCAATCGCCCTCCGCCACCGGCTGGTGCGTGAAGGTACCGGTGAAATGATCCTTCGGATGACAACGGAAGCACAGCGTCGGGGACGGGTCCTTCAACAACGACTTGTAGTCGGCGCTGTGCGCCATGTGGCAGGAGGTGCACTCGCCCTTTCCGACCGGCTTGTGCAGAAAAGGTTTCTGCACGATATAGCCGTGGCAGGTGGCGCAGAGGTTTTCCTTGGGGACTTTGAACCCCATGCTGTCCTTGCCGAGCGGGTGGTTGTCGTTGAACTGCTTGTGACAGTCCAGACATTTGCCGGCAGCGACCGGTTTATGGGGGACCGGCCCGCGGATCAGGTCCTTGTGGCAGATGCTGCACTTGAACGGCTCTGCGCCGGCGCCACCCGGAAGCAGGGTGACACCGGCGCAGAACAGAAACAGCGCAGCGAAAAAGAAGTATGCCGCAAAGGATTGTCGCATCGGGCGGTTTACCTTCCCAGAATAACTACCTGCCGTAGCTGTGCAGACCGGACAGGAAGAGGTTGACCCCGAGGTAACAGAAGATGGTCGCAGCGAAGCCGATCACCGAAAGGATGGCGGCCCTGCGGCCGACCCAGCCGCGGGTAATGCGGGCATGCAGGAACGCGGCGTACACGAACCAGACGATGAGAGACCAGGTCTCTTTCGGGTCCCAGCTCCAGTAGGTGCCCCAGGCGTAGTTGGCCCAGGCGGCGCCGGTGATGATGCCGAGGGAGAGCAGCGGGAAGCCGATCATGATCGCTTTGTAGTTCAGGTCGTCAAGCACCCTGATGGACGGGAACATGGAGAGAAGACCGCCAGCCTGGGCGTTGCCCCCACCCTGCTCCATCTTCTCGCGGATCAGGTACATGATCGAGATGCCGCAGGCTACCGCGAAGGCGGCGTAGCCCAAGAAGCAGGTGATGACGTGGTACATGAGCCAGTTACTCTGCAGCGCAGGGACGAGCGGCTCGATGCCGCTGTCGAGGCCGAGCTGGGCCCATGCCATACCGAAGAGCGCGAACGGTATGACGAAGAAGCCGATGGCGCGGTACTTGTACTTGAAGTCGATGATCAAGAAAATCAGGACGATGGTCCAGGAGAAGAAGACCACCGACTCGAACAGGTTGGACAGCGGCGCATGGCCGTGCCCCTGGTCATAAGACTCCTTCCAGCGCAGGCCGATGGCGGCCGTCTGGACCAGGAAGCCGAACAGTGCGGCATAGGTGCCGCCAAGCCCCACGGCCTTGCTGCGCGAGGCGAGGAAAGCGAAGAATATGCAGGTCGAGACCATATAAAGAACCATGGTCACATTGAAAAGCATGGAACTGGACATCGATATTACCCTCCGGTCATTCAGTTAGATCGGCGATGGGGCAAGCCCCAGTTATGGTTTTTATCCTCTAAGCCTTGTTGACTTTCTCAACAAGGTCATCGAAACAGATCTCAAAGCCTGCCGGGTTCTTGCTGGCGGAACCGCCGAGGGTAACCCCGGAATCGGTCACGCGGGCCCACACACGCTTGTGGGACATGAAGAACGCCATGCAGATGCCGACCACCATCAGGAAGCAGCCAGCCCAAACGACCCAGACGCCGGGATCGTGGGCAACCTGCAGACCGGTGTAGAACTTCTGGTCCATGCCGTTGAAGGTGATCAGGAGGTCCCCGCCATGCTGCGCGTTGAAGGACTCGTATTTATCCGAGAGGATGACGAACGGCTGCGGGTTGCCGCCGGCCGGGGTGAACTCGACCTGGGCACCCGGGCCGTCGAAGCCCTTCAGGAAGGGACGCACGTCCATGGTGGCTTCCATTACGGAAAGGAACGAGCCGCCGGGAAGGGCGACGCGCTCGCCCTGACGGGCGGTCAGTTGGACGGGTGCGCCCCCCTTGCGGTCGCGGACGGTGAGGTGATACAGCGCACCCTCGTCGGACTGACCGTAGCTGGACTGGTAGAAGGTGGTCCCCTTGTAGGTAAGCGGGTCGTTAACGATGATCGGGCGGCTGGTGAGCCCCGGGACCGGCTTGCCGTTATCGACAACGGTCAGGATGCTCTTGAATTCCTTGGGCGCGCCGGTGTCGTAGAAGGTGACGGAGAACTTCTCGCAGCGTACCTCGTAGCCCAGGTTGATCATCTTGCCGCCTTGGGTCTGCACCTGGGAGATGGCGCCACCCTCGGGGATGCTTACGTATCCTTTGTAACCGAAGAAGGAGCCGATCAGCGCCCCGACGAAGATGACGATGATGGAGAGGTGCACCACGTAGACGCCGAGACGGCACCAGGGGCTCTTCTGCGCGAACAGGTGATAGGCACCGTTCTTTTCGGTGATCACCGGAGCAGCGAACTCGGCGCTCAGGAAGGAAGCCATGCGCTCCTTCAGCTCTTCCTTGGTCCCCTTGAGCTTCAGGTCCTTGACGTTGGGAAGGGACTTCTCGAAGTTCTCGTCCATCTCGAGCACCGGCTCGGAGACGACCTTCCAGACGCGCGGCAGCCTCTTGATCGAGCAGCAGATCAGGTTGAGCGTGAGGAGGTACAGCAGCAGGATGAACCACCAGGAGTGGTACATGTCGAAGAAGCCAAGGGAGCTGTAGAGCCTGAACTTCGTCTCACTCAGCGTTGCGAGATATTCACGGGGCGGCTGTCCCTGGGGAATGATGGTACCGATGATGGATACCAAAGCCAGCCCGATAAGCAGAAAAATCGAAAGTCTCAAGGAACAGAAAAAATCCCAAACCTCTTGTGCAAATCCGCGTTTGTTCGTAGTCAAGGCCGTCTCCCGATAGGTTATGTACAGCTGTCATAGCAGGGAACGTATTATAGACAAATTGGCAATAAGCGCAAAAGAAAAATTGATGAATACAGTAGCGAACATAAAAAAGGGGTAACAGGCGAACCTGTTACCCCTAGACTGCATTTTTTATCCCTAAAGGGAGCTTACTTCTTGTGGCAATCGCCACACTTGGTCGGGCCGCCTTTGGCTGCGTGGCACTCTTTGCAAGCCTTGCCGTGAGCAGCTTCCTTGTTGATGGCGATCTTGGCGGGTGCGCCGTCACCATGACAGACTTTGCACTCGTTCTTGCCCTGGTGAGCCTTGTGGTTGAAGGTCACGTTGCCGTTTTTGGCCGGGTACACGACGCTGTCTGCAGCCATTGCGGAAACTGCGAAGACGAGAGTCAGAGCTACTGCAGCAAAAATCTTCTTCATGAGTTTTCCCTCCGTATATTTTGGGATGTAAACGCGCCGAAGGTATACAACCACGGCTTAGTTGTCAAGCAAAATCAGCCGGAAAGCGGCATCAGTTCTGCCTTGCCGCCTGCAATGCCTGATCCTTCTCTTCCACCTCTTCGGCCATCCTGGCCTTGAAAGCGACGAATTTCGTGCGCATCTCCGGGTTGGACAGGGAGAGCATCTGCACCGCGAGAAGCCCGGCATTTTTGGCGCCCGCCTTGCCGATCGCCATGGTGGCTACCGGCATGCCGCCCGGCATCTGCACCATGGCGTAGAGCGCATCGAGGCCGTTCAACGCCCCGCCTCCGAGGGGGACGGCGATGACCGGAAGCGGCGTCTCGGCGGCGACCACGCCGGCCAGGTGCGCAGCCATCCCCGCGGCGGCGATGATCACTTGGATGCCGCGCCCCTCCGCCTCGCGGGTGAGCTTGGAGGTCTTGGCGGGGGAGCGGTGCGCCGAGGAAACGTGCATCTCGTACGGGACGCCGAACTGGGTAAGAACCCTGGCCGTCTCCTCCATGGTGGTCAGGTCGGAGTCGCTTCCCATCAGAATCAAAACGGTCGGATTGGACATGTGTATATCTCCTGAAACGTCTGTTTTATGGTTTAACGGTTCATCGCCTTGGCACCGATGTCTTTCCTGTTGTGCATGCCGGGCCAGGAGATGAGTTTCACGCCGCTGTAGGCGCGGTCGATAGCTTCCTTGACGGTGTTGCCGAGGGCGGTGACGCCCAGAACACGGCCGCCGTTGGTGACGACGGCATCGCCGCTCATTTTGGTCCCGGCGTGGAATACGACGAGATCTTCCACCTTGCCGGCCGCGTCGAGCCCCTCGATCTTGTCCCCCTTCCTGTAGTCGGCGGGGTACCCTTCGGCGGCGAGCACGACGCAAACCGCAGCCTTGTCGTGCCACTCGACCTCAACCCCTTCAAGGCTGCCGGAGGCAACCGCCACGAGGATAGGAACGATATCGGACTTCATGCGCATCAAAAGGGGCTGGCACTCCGGGTCGCCGAAACGCGCGTTGAACTCGAGGGTCTTCACCGAATCGCCGTCGATCATGAGCCCGGCGTAGAGCACACCCTGGTACCTGCGCCCTTCGGCCTTCATACCGTCCACGGTGCGGCGCATCACTTCCGCCATCGCCTTCTCGTGGATGGGGGGGGTGACCACCGGTGCCGGGGAATAGGCGCCCATGCCGCCGGTGTTGGGTCCTTTGTCGCCGTCGAAGACAGCCTTGTGGTCCTGGGCGCTCGCAAGCGGGATGATGCGTTCGCCGTCGGTGAAGGCGAGGAAGGACGCCTCCTCCCCTTTCAGGAACTCCTCGATGACGACGCGGGAGCCCGCGGCACCAAAGGCGTTGCCGGAGAGCATGTCGGTGACGGCAGCCACCGCCTCGTCGCGGGTCTGGGCGATGATGACACCCTTGCCCGCCGCGAGGCCGTCGGCCTTGATGACGATGGGAATGCCGGTATTGTCGATGAACTCGATCGCCGCGGGAATCTCGGTGAAGACGCCGTATGCCGCGGTCGGGACGTTGTACTTCTGCATCAGGTCCTTCGAGAACGCCTTGGATGCCTCGATGATGGCGGCGTTCTTGCGCGCGCCGAAGGCCTTCATGCCGTTCTCCTCGAAGAGGTCGACGAGCCCAAGCGAAAGCGGGAGTTCCGGTCCGACCACGGTCAGCTCGACCCCTTCTTTTTTGGCGAAGTCGAGCAGCCCCTGGAGGTTGTCGACGGCGATGTCGACGTTCTCGGCGAGCGTCGCGGTCCCCGGGTTACCCGGAGCGCAGAACACCTTCTCCACGAGCGGAGACTGTGCGATCTTCCAGACCAGCGCGTGCTCACGCCCGCCGCTGCCTACTACCAATACCTTCATAAATAATCTCCCTCAGATCTCCTCCCCCTGGAGGGGGGAGGGCGGGAGGGGGGATGCCGTCGTCCCCCTCCCTAACCCTCCCCCTCCGGGGGCGGGGATGGTCCCAAAAATGACAATGGACAAAGACCACGCGAAGTCGTCAATTGTCCATTGTCAATCGTCAATTGATTAGTGCCTGAAGTGCCTCATGCCGGTGAAGACCATGGCGATGTTGTGCTCGTCTGCGGCGGCAATGACCTCGGCGTCGCGCATGGAGCCCCCCGGCTGGATCACGGCGGTGACGCCCACGCTTGCCGCGTTGTCGAGACCATCACGGAACGGGAAGAATGCGTCGGACGCCATGACCGCGCCCTGGACCGGAATCCCTGCGTGCTCGGCCTTGATGGCGGCGATGCGTGCGGAGTTGACGCGGCTCATCTGCCCTGCGCCCACGCCGACGGTTGCGTTGCTGCGGCCGTAGACGATGGCGTTGGATTTTACGAACTTGGCGACGCGCCAGGTGAAGAGGAGGTCTTCCATCTCCTGGTCGGTCGGTGCGCGCTTGGTCACCACCTTGAGCTCGTTGAAGAGTTCGAGGTCGGCGTCCTGCACCAGCATCCCGCCGTTCACGCGTTTGAAGTCATAACGCGCGGCGGGCTGCTCCGGCCAGAAACCGCATTCCATGAGGCGGACGTTCTTCTTGGCGGCGACGATCTCGCTCGCGGCCTCGGTGACCTTCGGCGCGATGATCACCTCGACGAACTGGCGCTCCACGATGGCGCGCGCGGTGGTTTCGTCGAGCTCGCGGTTGAATGCGATGATGCCGCCGAAGGCGGACTCGGGGTCGGTCTTGTAGGCAAGATCGTAGGCTTCCATGATGCTGCCGGCAACGGCGACGCCACAGGGGTTCGCGTGCTTCACGATGACGCAGGCGGGCTGGTCGAACTGCTTCACGCACTCGAGCGCCGCATCGGTGTCGCCGATGTTGTTGTAGGAGAGTTCCTTGCCTTGGATCTGGCGCGCGGTGGAGATGGAGGCTTCCTTCGCCCCCTTCTCGACGTAGAAGGCGCCGGACTGGTGCGGGTTCTCGCCGTAGCGCATCCCCTGGGCCAGCTTGTACTGCATGGTGAGGGTGTCCGGGTACTTGGCGACCCCTTCGCCGGTGCGTGCACCGAGCCAGTTGGAGATGGCGCCGTCGTATGCCGCGGTGTGCTGGTACACCTTCACCGCTAGGCGGAAGTTGGTCTCGCGGGAGACGCTGCCGCCGGTAGCCTTCATCTCGTCAAGAACGGTCGCGTAGTCGGCGTGGTCGACGATGACGGTGACGTCGCGGTTGTTCTTCGCGGCGGAGCGGAGCATGGTCGGGCCGCCGATATCGATGTTCTCGATGGCGTCTTCCATGGTGCAGTCTTCCTTGGCGACGGTCGCCTCGAACGGGTAGAGGTTCACCACCACCATGTCGATCGGCTCGATGCCGTGCTCCTGCATCTTGGCGACGTGCGCCGGGTTCTCGCGCATGCCGAGGATGCCGCCGTGGACCTTCGGGTGCAGCGTCTTGACCCTGCCGTCCAGCATCTCGGGGAAACCGGTGAACTCGGAGACGTCCTTCACGGGGATGCCCGCCTCACGTAAAAGCTTCGCGGTCCCGCCGGTGGAGAGGATCTCCACGCCGTAACCTGCCAATGCCCGGGAAAATTCCACCAATCCAGTCTTCTCCGACACGCTTACCAGCGCGCGCCCAATCTTTGCCATTGCTCGCTCCTTTTTTGCAGCCTTGATGTTGATTTCAACTGTTTGAAAGCATTACCACAGAGGACGCCGAGGTCCGCTGAGGACACAGAGGATAAAAAGAAGGTGAAACGTTAAAGCCTTGAGCCTTTCCTCCGGGACCTCTGTGAACCTCCGAGTCCTTCGTGGTCAGGCTTTTGGTTGTTTGGGGAAGTCTATATTCGCAAGGAAGTGCTTTTCGAAGAGCGGTGTGCCGGAAAGGGGGATGACGCGGACCTTTTGCGCGAGGTCCTCCATCCGGTCGATGCCGTCCGCGGCGAGCAGAACCCGCTCCACTCCGGCCAGCGCACCTTCCCTGACAAATCCGGTGATTCTTACCATCTTTTCGTTGAAAATTCCAACCTTTTTTAGCACATCCGGCGCGAGCACCGCCCCGAATGAGCCGGTCAATACCACCCTGGAAACCTCGTCCGGGGAAAGCCCCGCCTTCCCCAAAAGGATCTCCATCCCGCCGCGCATCGCCCCCTTGGCAAGCTGCAGCGCGCGGATGTCTTCCTGATCCAGGTAGACCACGGTTTTCGCGTCGCGATGCAGGATAAAAGCGGGGACGCCGTTCACCTCCTGCACGCGGTTCGCGAGGTTGGAATCGATCTCCGCGGCGGGGAGCAGACGGCCGGTGGCGTCGACGATGCCGTGCTCCAGGAGCGCCGCGACAGTGTCGAGAACGCCGGTGCCGCAGATGCCGCGCGGCGGCGCGCCTGGGATGGCGGTGATGACGACCCGGTCCCCGTCGATGCGCACGCCGCTCACCGCTCCGGGTAGCGCAGCCATGCCGCACTTCAGGTTCCCCCCTTCGAAGGCGGGGCCTGCGGCGGCCGAGGTGGCGAGGTAGCGCTCGCCGTCGAAAAGCGCGATCTCGGCGTTGGTGCCGACGTCAAGGAAGAGCGTCCCGGCAGCGGGAGCCTCAGGCATACCGAAGAGGAAGGCAAGGAGGTCCCCGCCGACGAAGCCGCCGGGGAGCGGCAGCAGGTAGGCAGGACAGTCGCGGCTCCAGCCGAGCTCGAGGGTCGAGACGGATTTCCCGGCCGAGAAAAGGGGACGAAACGGGGGATGGGCGAGCGACTCGACCGGCAGCGCCAGCGCGATGGTTTCCATCGAAGGGTTCCCGGCGATGGCGACGCAGGCGAGATCTTCAGCCCCGGCGCCGACTTGCGCCAGGAGTTCCGCGGTCATGCGCTCCATCTCGCGGGCCAGCGCCACCTGCATGACGCGTAGCGTTTCGGGATTTTCTCCGGCGGTGAGGCGGGCGAGGACGTCGGCGCCCCAGGGGCGTTGCGGGTTAAGGGCGCCGGTGGCGGCGAGGCGTGTTCCGGTTGCCGGGTCGAGGAGCGACGCAGCGATGGTGGTGGTGCCGAGGTCGAAAGCGGCGACGAGCCCCCTAGAAGAAGACAAGGGTACTCTCCGCAGCGGGAACGACCTCGCCGATCGTTGCGGCGAAGAGGCCGGAAGCCTCGGCACGGGAGAGGAACTCGCGGGCGTCTGCCGGTGCCAGGGAGATGAGGAGGCCGCCCGAGGTCTGCGGATCGAAGAGCGGCAGAAGTGAATCGCCGGTGGCGCCGGTAACGTGTCCCTCATAGTGCTGACGGTTACGGTAGCACCCGGCGGGGACCATGCCGTCGTCGATGAGCGCGGGGACTCCGGCCATGACCGGTACCGCGGCGAGTTCGATCCGGAAGGAAACACCGGCGCCGAGTGCCATCTCGCAGGCGTGCCCGATGAAGCCGAAACCGGTCACGTCGGTCGCCGCGGTGGCGTTGCAGGCGAGCATCAACTCGCACGCCTTCGCGTTCAGGGTGGTCATCCAGGAGATCGCCTCGGCCTCGAGGGCGGCGTCGATCATCTCAGCCTTGATCGCTGTGGAAACGATACCGGTCCCAAGCGGTTTGGTAAGCACAAGGAGGTCGCCGGGGCGCGCGGTGCAGTTACGGACAATGCGGGAGGGATCGATGAGACCGGTGACGGCGAGGCCGAATTTCATCTCGTCGTCCTCCACGGTGTGGCCGCCGACGAGGCACGCCCCGGACTCCTTGAGCGCATCGGCGCCGCCGGCGAGAACCGCGGCGAGGACCGAGGTCGGGAGCGAGCAGGCCGGGAAAAAGGCGAGGTTCATCGCGGTCACCGGTTTCCCACCCATGGCGTAGACGTCGGAAAGGGCGTTGGCCGCGGCGATGCGGCCGAAGGTGAACGGGTCGTCCACAAGCGGCGTGATGATGTCGGTCGTCTCCACCAGGGCGAGGCTCTCGCCGATGCGGTAGATCCCGGCATCCTCGGCCCCCTCGACCCCCACGATGAGGTTCGGGTCGTCCGAGCGGGTTATGTCGCGGATGGCATCTTCCAGGCCCGCCGGGCCCAGTTTGGCAGCTCAACCCGCCGCCTGCACCATCGCTGTGAGACGTACCTTGTCAGTCATAAAAGCCTCTGAATTTCATAAATTCAAACGATCTATTTTTTCACTTCTTTCGTTAGCCGATATAGACCCTGCGCACCCTTCGTGTCGCTATGCCGCACATGATCTCATAGGGTATCGTGCCGGCCTTTTCGGCGAGCTCCTCGGCGCTGATGCGGTCCCCCATCGGGTCGGGTCCCAAAAGGGTCACCTCGTCGCCGACCTGGATCCCCTCGATGTTGGTTACGTCGAGCATGATCCAGTCCATGCATACGGTGCCGGAGACCCGGGCGCGCTGCCCGCGGATGAGCGCCTCTCCCTTGTTGGTGAGGCTGCGGCAGTAGCCGTCGGCGTAACCGACCGGAACGCTGGCGATGAGGGCCCGCTCCTTGGCCACGAAGCGCCTGCCGTAACTTATGCTGGTCCCGGGTTCAACCCACTTGAGCATCGCCACCCGGCTTTTCAGCCGCATCACCTGGACAAATTGTTCCTGGTCCGCGAAGTCCGAAGAGGGGGCGGCGCCGTACAGGATGATGCCGGGGCGCACGAGGTTGCAGAAGGGAAGATCTGCGGCGAGGATGGCGGCGCTGTTCGCGGTATGGATATAGCGGGGCTCGTAACCCTGGCGCCGCGCCTCGGTCACCGCTGCGTTGAAACGCTCGGCCTGGCGTTTGGTGAATGCGATGCCGTCCGGGTCGAGCTCGTCGGCGCTCGCGAAGTGGGAGAAGATCCCCTCAAGCTCGAGGTTCTTGAACTGCTTCAGCTGTTCGAGGAATTCCGGCACCTTGTCCCAGGTGACCCCGAGGCGCCCCATGCCGGTATCGACCTTCAGGTGGATCTTCGCCTTGCGGTAACACTTGATCTCGACCGCCGCCTGGTCGAGCGCGGCCGCCTGCTCTAGGGAATAGAGCGCGGTGGAGATGTTGAGGCCGATGCAGCGGCGCTCCTCACCCGGATAGATGCCGCCAAGGATCAGCACCGGGCGGTAGATGCCGCTCATGCGCAGTTGCACGCCTTCCGCGAGAAAGGCCACCGCGAAGGCGTCCACCCCGAGCTTCTCCAGCTCCTCGGAGACGTACTGGAAACCGTGGCCGTAGGCATCCGCCTTCACCACGGCAAGGATGCCGCACCCCTCGGGCACTCGCTTCTGGACCAGGCCGAAGTTGTGCCGAAGCGCGGCAAGATCTATCTCAACTACCGTCGGACGACTGTCCATATTTTTTCCTGCATAGGATTATCTGAATAAAATCAGGCCGGGAGCACCCGGCCAGTGATTTTTCTACCACTTTAGCCATTCAGTGTAAAGGTAAAAACCCGAAAGCGATTGACTTTGCAAGAGGATTCCATTATGTTTACGCGCAGCAAAAAGGCCAGCTAGGGGAGTTCGCGAGAACTGAGACAGGGCGACCTGAACCCTTTGAACCTGATCCGGGTAGCACCGGCGTAGGGAAGCGGCGCGCACTCCGACCTTTCGATTCATGGAGCCGTGACCTTCCGTCGCGGCTTTTCTATTTTGTCCTTCAAAGCCTCAACGCAAAGACGCAAAGGCGCAGAGACGCCAAGAGAGGCTTCAAGAGACAAACCTTCTTGTTTTATCTTTGCGTCTTCGCGACTCCGCGTCTTTGCGTTACAGCTTTTGAGGTGACTCGTGTTGAAACTCGTGGTGGACCATAGTGGCAGGGAACGGCGTGTAGCGGGACTTTACCTGATTACGGACCAGGGCGATCGCCTGCTGCCGCGCGTACGCGAAGCGCTCTCCTCGGGGGGCGTCGCCATACTGCAGTACCGGGACAAGCTGCGCAGCTACGACGAGCGCCTTGAGCTTGGGCACGACCTGAAGCGGCTGTGCGCCGAGTTCCAGGTGAAGTTCATCGTGAACGATGACCTGAAGCTTGCGCTCGAACTGGACGCGGACGGCGTCCACCTCGGGCAGGAGGACGGCGATTTCGCCGCGGCGAGAGAAGCGCTCGGCTCGAAGAAGCTCATCGGCATCTCCACCCACTCCATTGAAGAGGCGCTGGCCGCACAGGAAGCCGGCGCCGACTACATCGGCTTCGGCTCGCTCTATCCCACCGAAACCAAGGACGTCGAGTACATCCAGGGCCCGGAGGCGCTCGTCCTCGTGCGCGAGAAGGTGAAGCTCCCCATCGTCGCCATCGGCGGCATCAACCGGGACAACGCCTGCGCGGTAATCGACGCCGGTGCCGATTCCATCGCGGTCATCTCCTCAGTCCTCTCCGCGCGCTCTCCAGGGCTCGCGGCGACGGAACTCTCGCTTTTGTTCAACCGCCGCATGCTGCACCCGCGCGGCGCGGTGCTCACCATCGCCGGCAGCGACTCCGGCGGCGGAGCGGGTATCCAGGCCGACCTCAAGACCGTCACGCTCCTCGGGAGCTACGGCGCCTCCGCCATCACGGCCCTCACCGCCCAGAACACCCGCGGCGTTACCGGGATCCACCCGTCCCCTCCCGCGTTCCTCGCCGACCAGATCGACGCCGTGCTCTCGGACATCCCGATCGACGTGGTGAAGATCGGCATGCTCTGTTCGCCTGAAAACGCGGAAATCGTCGCCGACAAGCTGACCGCCTACGAGATGCGGATGGTGGTGCTCGATCCGGTGATGACCGCGAAAGGCGGTGTGTCCCTCATCGAGGACGAGGCCCTTTCGGTGCTTAAAAAGCGCCTCGTACCGCTCAGCTACCTGGTCACACCGAACATCCCGGAAGCCGAGGCGCTCACCGGCCTCACCATCACCGATACCGCCGGGATGGAGCTCGCGGCGCGGGCGCTGCACCTCATGGGGGCGAAACACGTCCTCATCAAGGGTGGGCACCTTACCGAGGGGGTCGTCACCGACATCCTCTTCGACGGGCACAACTTCAACCGCTACAGCGCCCCGCGCGTCCTCACCCGGAATACCCACGGCACCGGCTGCACGCTCGCCTCGGCGATCGCGACCTATCTCGCCCAGGGAGAGCCCCTTCCCGGCGCGGTATTGCGGGCGAAGCTTTTCGTCACCCGCGCCATCAAGTACGCCCAGCAACTCGGCCGCGGGCACGGGCCGGTGAACCACTTCCTCGCGGCACGGGACCAGGTGGAATAGCCGAAGCCGCGGGTCCATCCTCCCTCTCCCCCCGGGAGAGGGGCGGGGTGAGGGCGTAGCAACTACCGTCCGGTTCACTTCGTGGCGTCGCCCTCACCCGGCCTTCGGCCACCCCCTCCCGAAGGGCGAGGGGATACGAACTTTAACTGCCTGACAAGAGCCATTCAATAAAGGAGCAACCATGACGCAGCTCGAATACGCCCGTAAGGGGATCATCACCGACAAGATGAAAACGGCCGCCCTCGCTGAAGGGGTCGACGCCGAATTCATCCGCGCCGGGATCGCCGCGGGGAACATCATCATCTGCCATAACAACAAGCACGCAAACGGCACCCCGCTCGCCGTAGGCCGCGGCCTTAGGACCAAGGTAAACGCCAACATCGGCAGCTCCGCCGACGACCTCGATTTCGAGAAGGAACTGGAAAAGGTGCGCGTGGCGGTGGCAAGCGGCGCCGACGCCATCATGGACCTCTCCACCGGCGGCCCGGTCGACGAGATCCGCCGCGCCGTAATCGCCGAAACATCCGCCTGCATCGGCACCGTGCCGCTGTACCAGGCGGCGCTCGACGCGGTCAGAAAGCACAAGAAGGCGATCGTCGAGATGACCGTGGAAGACATATTCCAGGGTGTCATCAAGCACGCCGAGGACGGCGTCGACTTCATCACCGTGCACTGCGGCGTCACCCGCGCCACCGTCGAGCGCATGCGCCGCGAAGGGCGCATCATGGACGTCGTCTCCCGTGGCGGCGCCTTCACCATCGAGTGGATGGCGCACAACAACAAGGAGAACCCGCTCTTCGAGCACTTCGATCGCCTGCTCGAGATCACCAAGGCCTACGACATGACCCTGTCGCTTGGCGACGGTTTCCGTCCCGGCTGCCTTGCCGACGCCACCGACCGCGCCCAGATCCACGAACTGATCCTCCTGGGTGAGCTCACCCAGCGCGCCCAGGATTTTGGGGTACAGGTGATGATCGAGGGACCGGGGCACATGCCGCTGAACCAGATCGAGGCGAACATCCAGCTGCAAAAAAGGCTCTGCCACGGCGCCCCCTTCTACGTGCTCGGGCCGCTGGTCACCGATATCGCCCCCGGCTACGACCACATCACCTCCGCGATCGGCGGGACCATCGCCGCCGCCGCTGGCGCCGACTTCCTCTGCTACGTGACCCCGGCCGAGCACCTGAAGCTCCCGAGCGTCGAGGACGTGCGCGAAGGGGTCATGGCATCGCGCATCGCGGCGCACGCGGCCGACATCGTGAAGGGTGTGAAGGGCGCCATGGAGAAGGACAACGAGATGGCGCGCTGCCGCAAAAAGCTCGACTGGGAGGGGCAGTTCGCCCTCGCCATCGACCCGGTGAAGGCGCGCCGCCTGCGCGAGGAGTCCGGCGTCGCAGACCACGGCGCCTGCACCATGTGCGGCGAGTTCTGCGCCTACAAGGTGATGGACGACGCCACCGAGCGCGAGAAGGCCAACGCCGCAGCGGCCTGCTAGACATTTATAAATAGGACGGGGCGGCCGACGCGGCCGCCCCGTCGCTGATTCTGAAGGAACCTGCCGTAGCGAGAACGCCACTTCCCCGCAAACCAGTAACCAACCCTACGCAAAATCCACCTGCAGTTCCTGGCATCTTCCACTCAGAAAAAAACCGGCAATGCGGCTCATTTGCCGCATCAAACCCGGAATCAAAAATAGTGCTGGACATTTCTCCCCCGTTCGGTTAGGGTACCCTCGACCCAAACCGGAGAGGAAAAGATGCACTCGGCACACGAGAAAACACCGCGCTTTTGCGGCGAACCTGTCACCGCACGCCAGCTCGAACTGATCAGGGGTGTCGTCAACGACTGCCCCGGAATCTCACGGACCGAGCTCGCGGGCACGGTTTGTGAACTTCTCGACTGGCGCCGTCCGAGCGGCAGGCTGAAGACGGCAGAGTGCCGCGCCTTCCTCGAAGGGCTGGACGGCACCCTGTTCCGACTGCCGCCTACACGCCCGGGGCGTCCCCGCGGTTCGCGCACCTCCACCTGCGCGTCGGAAACGGGCGATTCCGTCCTGTCCGGACCGTTGCACGCATTCGGCCCGCTCGAGATCGTTCCGGTCGCGGGGAAGAAAGAGCAGGCGCTCTGGCGCTCACTGGTGGAGCGGCATCACTACCTGGGGCACAAGGTCCCGTTCGGCGCCCATATAAGGTACTTCGTGAGGCTGCACGCCCCGTCCCCGGTGATAGTCGGGTGCCTGCAGTTCTCGAGTCCCGCCTGGCGCATGGAGGCGCGCGACCGCCACATAGGGTGGGACGACGCGGCGCGCGGGGAGAATCTGCAGCGGGTGGTGTGCAACAGCAGGTTCCTGGTGCTCCCCACTGTGCAGGTGAAAAACCTCGCCAGTGCCGCCCTTTCGCTGGCGCTGCGCCGCCTTGCCGCCGACTGGGAGGAGCGTTTCGGGGTGCGCCCGCTGCTCGCCGAGACACTCGTCGACGGCAGCAGGTACGCCGGCACGTGCTACAAGGCGGCAAACTGGATCGAGGTGGGGTGCACCACGGGACGCGGCAGGAACGACCGGGACCACGCCCGTCACGGGGAGAGCCCGAAGAAGGTATTTTTATTTCCGCTGGTGAAGGGAGCGGTACCGCTGTTGAGGCAGGCGAAGGGGCAAGCGCCCCTGCCGGAACGGCACACGGATGGCGCGAGACCATCCGAGGCAGCGCCCACCAGGAAGCGGTGTGAGCATGGGAGGAGCGACATGGTGAAAAAGATAGCGCGCAGGCTCTGTGCGACGGCGGTGATGGCCACCCTTTTCGGGTGCGGTGCAAGCGTGGACTCGCTGGTGCACCAGTCCACCAGCCTTCACCCGCAGCAGGTGAGGCGCTCCCAGTCCGGCGCCACGCCCGTGCCGACGCAGATACCGCTTTACACCTACCAGGTGGTCAAGAGCTGGCCCCACTACCACTGGAGCTTCACCGAGGGACTCACCTTTCAGGACGGCGTGCTCCTCGAAAGTTCCGGGCTGTACGAGAGATCGGCGATCATGAAGGTCTGGCCCGGTTCCGGACAGGTGCTGAGCAGCGAGGGGGTTCCGAGGGATTACTTCGCCGAGGGGATCACTGTCTTGCACGACAGGCTCTACATGGTCACCCTTTCCGGCGACGGGATCATATACGACCACAAGACGCTGCACCGAAAAGGGGAATTCTCCGTTGACGGTGAAGGTTGGGGTCTAACCAACGACGGCAAGCACCTCATCATGAGTGATGGCAGCAACCGCATCAAGTTCATCAACCCGGAAACCTTCCAGACCGAGCGGAGCGTGGAGGTTTCCTGCAACGGGACCCCGCTCAGAAACCTGAACGCGCTGCAGTACGTGAAGGGGGAGATCTACGCCAACATCTGGAAGACCGATTACATCGTGCGCATCAATCCGGCGAACGGTGCCGTGGTGGGGTGGGTGAACCTGAAGGGGCTCTTGCCGTTGAACGAGCGCAGCCGCGACCCCGATCACGTGCTGAACGGGATCGCCTACGACGAGAAGAGCGACCGTCTGGTGGTGACCGGCAAGATGTGGCCCAGCTATTTCGAGATCCGGCTTGAGCAGGTGGCCCGCGCCGAATCCTGAGGTCTGCTAACGACTGGGCATGGTACGAAAAAAGGCGCGAAGGCAAGGGCACCAGGTTGACCCTTGCGGCTTCGCGCCTTTTCGTTTGTCGGCTTTCTTTCCTACTTAGCCCCCAGCTTCCTGAAGGACTCCATAACCTTCTGCAGGTCCGCCGAGGGCTTCCCTACCGTGATTAAGCCAAGCGGACGCTCGATCTTCTTCGTCTCGACCACGGCGGTCTCGGTCGGGTTCACGAACCCGCGCCCCAGCCCGCCGATGCCGGAAGGATCGGCGGCGACGCGGTCGTTCACCTGCTTCACGAAGTCCACCGCCTTAGCCTTGTCGACGTACTCGGCATTCCCCATGACCACCTGCTTGATCAGACCGCGGGTGGCGCTCGCCTTCGCATCGGTATAGACGGTGATCGGGAGATCCTTCCCTCCCACCTCCTTCCAGTTGACGATCTTCCCGGTATGAATGTCCCTGATCTGCTCCCAGGTGAGCCGCTTGACCGGGTTTAAGGGGTGCACCACGAACACCACCTCTGATTTCGCCAGTATGTCCATCTGCAGGCCGTCCGTCGGCTTCGACAGGCCGGCGGATTTCCCCGCGCCGATGGTGGCGTCGAGGGAGGCGGAGGCCATGGCAGCATCGCACTTGCCGTCGAGGAGATCTACCATCCCCTTGCCGGCGTTGCTCTTGTCCACGACGAGCTTCACCCCGGTCTCCTTCTCGACGGCGTCCTTGTTCGGGGCGACAAGATCGGTGACCACGCTGGCCGCGCCGCAGAGCTTCACCTGCGGGGGGGCGGCGGCGGGCTTCGTGTCGAACTTGCGGTGGCACAGTTCGCAGTCGTTAAAGGCCCGGGTGCCGTTGTGGCAGGCAAAGCAGGCGACCGGCTTCTCGTGGTCGTCCATGGTGATGAGGGCCTTCTTGGCGGTGCTGAAAAGGGCGCCGTGGCAGTCGTTGCAGAGCATCCCCTTGGAGGCGTGCAGCCTGCCGTCGAAGATCACCTTCCCCTGCCCTGCCCCGCCGTAAAGAAGCGCCTTGTCGTGGGTCGCGCAGGCGACGCCGGCGGTGAGCGCCAGCGCGAGCGCGCAAATCGTTGCAATTGTCTTTCGCATCGGTCGTCTCCGGATGGTCCGCCCGGCGCTGGCGTCGACCGCAGCGGGCGGGTCGCATCGTTAAAGATCCCCCTCCCGCGCGGGAGGGGGTGCATGGTGAGGGCTAGGCCAGGATGTCGCGGCTCACCTTCTTGACGTCCGCGGTGCCGGTAAGGGTCATGGCGACGACCAGCTCGTCCTGCATCTTCTTGAGGATGGCGGCAACCCCTTCCGCCCCGCCGCCGACCGAGCCGCGTACCAGCGGACGCCCGACGAGAACGGCGTCGGCGCCGAGGGCGAGCATCTTCAGTACGTCGGCGCCGTAACGGATGCCGCCGTCGACGAAGATGGTCATCTTCCCCTTCACCTTGTCCGCGATGGCGGGAAGCACCTGGGCGGTACCCGGGGTGTGGTCGAGGACGCGACCGCCGTGGTTTGAGACGACGATGCCGGCGGCACCCACCTTGTAGGCAGCAACGGCCTCCTCAGGGGTCATCACCCCCTTGACGACGAAGGGAAGCTTCGTGGAGCGCGCGATCTCCCGCAACTGCTCCAGGGTCTTAGGCTCTACGGTCTGCCCCGGCAGGGCACGCGCGGCGCGGCCGGCGGAGTCGATGTCGATGGCGAAGAAGGGGGCGCCGGTCGCTTCGATCAGCCTGATGCGCTGGATGATGTCGGCCTGGCTGCGCGGTTTGATCTGGGCCACCGCCCTCCCCTTGTACTTGGCGACCGTCTTCAGCCTGGTCTCGTAGGTGGCAAGCGGGTCGCCTATGCCGTCGGCCGCGAAACCGATGGTGCCCGCGAGCACGCAGCCGCCGATGATCCCTTCGGCGTACTCGTCCTCACCCACCTTGCCGCCGAGCCCCATGTTGTAGGTGACCCCGCCGGTGATGCCGGAGAGGATCGGCATGGAGAGCTTCGCGCCGAAGATGGTGACCGAGGTGTCGGGCTTTTTCACGTCGTGGAAGGTGCGCATCTTCAGGTCGTACTTGGCGAGCGCCTGGAGGTTGTTCCTGAAGGCGCGGCCAGAATCGAGCCCCCCCATGCCCGGGACCTCGCCGGAACAGGCGACGCCGTCGCACTCGGGACAGACGCGGCAGCGCGGGTACATCTTCTCGCGCGCCACCTTGAGCACGTCGGCGACCTTCTTGGTCCCGCCCCCTGCCGCGGTGGCGGTTGCAGCCTTGGCCGCGGTCTTCGCCTCTTCAGCGGCGCGTGCCTCGCCGCGCCCTACCGCCTGCACCGCCAGCACGCTGGCACCGACCACTGCTGCGGTCTTGATAAAGTCGCGACGGGTTACGTTCCCGCCTTCCATTTCCTCGCATTCGATGGACATAACGGCCTCCTGTGGTTGTGATTCTCATGCGTTACGGATTCTTGTGATCTGCATGATAAGCAAGGAGAGGCGGCGGGACATCCACGACGCCGTGAATGACACAAAAAGAGGGGTGAATGGCACAAAGCGCCGTTCAATGGCACGAGAAGGAGGGGGGCAAAGGCAGGGAGAGGCTCAGGACTAGCGGTTCAGCAGGAGTCTCTCCTTGAGATCCTTCGCATGGTACCGGCTTACCAGCACCTGGCTGCGCACCGCGTCGTTCATCACCAGTTTGCAGCTGCCGCTGAACCAGGGAATGATCTCGATGATGCAGTTGAGGTTCACCAGGGCGTTTCGGTGCACCCGCGTGAAGGAATACGGGGCGAGGAGTTCCTCGAGGGCGCTCAGCGTGCTTTTGGAGCTGTAGACCGCGTCGCGGGTGTGCACCTGCGCCTCTCCCTCCTCGGCGGTTATGAAGATCACCGATTCGGGTGCTATGGGGATCTGCTTGCCGCGCTTTTGCACCAGGATGCGCTTGATCCCCTGCGTTTCCTGCGTGGTCGCACGCCGCTCCGGCCCCGCCAGCGCCTGGAGCGCCTTCTGCACCGTCTTCGCCACCCGCTCCAGGGTGAAGGGTTTCAGGATGTAGTCGAAGGCATCGACGCTGAAGGCATCCACGGCGAACTGCTGGAAGGCGGTGGCGAATACGACGAGCGGGGGATCGGGGAGCTCGGCGATCACCTCTGCGAGCTCGATGCCGTTCAGCCCTGGAAGCTGGATGTCGAGGAAGACCAGCCGGGGGTGTTTCTCGCGGATCTCCTTCAGCGCCTGGGACGGGTTCGCGGCCTCGCCCGCCACAACCACCTCGGGGACCTGTTCCAAGAGAAAACGGAGTTCGCGGCGCGCGGGCGCCTCGTCGTCGATGATGAGAACGGAAATGCTCATGGGGTTACCGGTACCAGGAAGGAGACAGTGGTCCCCTCTCCCGCCTTGCTGTCGATATTGAGGGCGCTCTCCTTGCCGTACAAGGCGGAGAGGCGGCTGTTCACATTGCGCAGGGCAAGGCCCAGCCCCGTCCCGGAATGGCTCCCCGCGCTGTCGGAAAGGAGGGTGCGGATGCGGTCGCGGGGGATCCCGACGCCGTTGTCGTGCACCGAGATGGCGACGTGCCCCGCCCCTCTGCGGGCGCGGACCTGCACCACGCCCCCCTCCTCGCGCGCGGAGATGCCGTGGCGCACGCTGTTTTCCACGAGCGGCTGCAGGATGAGCGGCGGCAGATGGCAGGAAAGGGCGGCCTCGTCGATGTCGTAGACGATGGAGAGACGCTCCTCGAAGCGCGCCTTCTCTATGGCGACGTACGCCTCGCAATGCTCGAGTTCCACGGAAAGCGGCACCTGCACTGCGCCGGGGCTTATGTTGCGCCGGAAAAAGTCCGCCAGCTTCACCAGGAGGAAGGAGGCCTGCTGCGGATCGGTACGGGTGTGACTGATGATGGTCGAGATGGCGTTGAACAGGAAATGCGGGTTGATCTGCGCCTGCAGCGCCTTGATCTCGGCGTCCGAGGCGAGCTTGCGCTGCAGCTCGATCTCTCCAAGTTCGAGCTGGTTCGAGAAGAGCAGGGCGAGGCCATTGGCAAGCTCCTCGTCCAGCCTGCCGATGCCGTTCTCCTTCTGGCGGTAGAGCTCCATCACCGCCACCGGCTTCTCCCATTTCTTGAGCGGGACCGCGATGACGGAACCGAGCCGGCACCCGCCGCAGGAGCAACCGATCTCCCGCCTCGTTTTTGCGACCACTACGCTCCCGGTCTCGAAGGCGCGAGCTGCGGCGGCCGAGAGCGGGCGCATTCCAGCCGCGTGCCGCTCCGCCTCGAGCCCCTCGTGCGCCAGGGTCTCCTGCATCGTCGAGAGGGACACCGCATCGATGCCGGTCATCTCCTTTATGATGTGCACCGTCTGCGCCGCGTTCAAGCTGTCCAGGCCACTGCGCAGGTGAGGAAGGGTCTTGAAGGCGATGCCGAGCGTGGTCTGCGCCTGCTGCGCCATGGCCCGCTGCTGCTCGCGCGCCTGAACGGCGATCAATTCTACGAGTACGGCTACGCCGAAGGCGTTTGCGAAGACACTGGGAAGGCCGATCGAGGAGATGATCCCGGCGGCGGCTTCGTGCGGACGGGCAAGGAGGAAGATCAGCCCCATCTTGATCATCTCCGCGATCATCCCCATGGCGAAGGCGACCAGCGCGTCGAAGGGCCTTCGCTGCAGGCGCGGATAGAGGACGCCCGCGAGGACGCCGGCAAGGGGGGTGGCGATGGCACAGGAAAGCGAGGTGACGCCCCCCAGGTCGTAGAAGAAGCGGTGCAGACCGGCGATGAGCCCGGCGACGAGCCCCACGAAGGGGCCGCCGAGGATGCTCGCGATCACCACCGGAACGGTGCGCAGGTTGGCGATGGCGCCGTGCATCTCGAAGCCGCACACCGTGGCGAAGATCGCCATGGCGCCGAAGCAGACCGCGACGAGGAGTCGCTCCCGGCGCTCACCGCGCGCAAGGGTCCCCGCCAGAAGCCCGCGGAACAGCTCGAATCTTATCATGAGGAAAAAGAGCACGGCCAGGATCCCCAGCCGCTCGAAGAGATCCAGAGCGAGCGTTACCACTTCCTTCATTTACTTCCCCCGCGGCAGGTTTGACGCAAACGGCGCTCACCATAGCACAGAAGCGGCCGCGAGCAAATAGCCTGCGAGGATGGTTTAAAATGGTCTGGCCGGACGTGAGGCGGCCGGGCACGTACTGCAGGCGTCTGCAGGATCGGGCGCGGCGCTGTTGCCCGCCGGTCCGGACCGCACCCGCAGGGTGACTCACGCCTCGCATCTTCCTTGCGCGGCCTGAGTCTTTCCGCGAGGCTGCGCTGGGCCGGCGTGAGCAACGCCTCGATCCTCGCGTGGGTTTTCGCCCTGGAAGCCAGGCGCTCCACCTCCAGCGCCGCGAGTTTCTGGGCCGCTCCCTGCAACGCCGCCTCGTTGAGGGGGACAGCCTCCTCGATACCGCGCAGCTGGTCACGCAGTTCGCGCTCCTTTTTCATGCGGGCATGGTCCAGCCCGCCTCGGGCGCGACTTCAACCTGATGGCGGCGCGCATGGAGAAGCTCGTGCTCGCCCACAAGCAGTTGGTCAGGGACGCGAAGTTCGAGGCGTGCACCTCGGACCGTCACGTGCATTGGAGTGCGACGCGTAGGATCACGGTGCACGGCAACCGCGATTTTCTAAGCCGGGCCCTGGAGAACGTGGTGAGAAACGCGGTGAAATACACCGCGGAGGAAACGGCGGTGGAGATAATTCTGGAGCGGGAGGAAGCGACTGCGCTGCTTCGGGTGAGCGACCGCGGCCCCGGCGTCCCCGAGGAGCAGCTTGCCGACATCTTCCGCCCCTTCTACCGCGTGGCCGAAGCGCGCGACCGAAAGAGTGGCGGCACCGGCATCGGGCTCGCCATCGCGGAGAAGACGGTCACGCTGCACGGCGGGAGCATCGCCGCCAGAAACCTGCCGCGAGGGGGGCTGGAAGTGGAGATCAGGCTCCCCCAGTGTTAGCTGTCCACGGGCGGTAGAGACTGCCGGCACGTTGCCTGCTGCCCTGGTAAAAGAGGGTTGGGCGGGAGGAGCGCAAAAGCGGGTAGTTTGATATAGGGATTGACTGAGTTGCTGTTTTACGGTAAAAGGTTACCTCTGCAAAAGCCGTCCGGCTGCTAAGTACAGCAAAGCATGGGCATCTTGATAGAATTGGGCCGGAGTAACTCAGTTGGTAGAGTAGCTGATTCGTAATCAGCAAGTCGGCGGTTCGAGTCCGCTCTTCGGCTCCATACAAAAAGGGGGGTTACGGCGCAAGCTGTAGCCCCTTTGCTTTTGGTTGCCGCCTTCGGCTTTCGCGGAGCCACAAAAATTGAAAGGCCCGCCGTTATGGCGGGCCTCACTTTTCTGCTTGATGGGTACCCTTTTCAAGGGTGTTGCCGGCGTTATGAACACCGGGAGGTTACAGCTTCAAGTTGTGAGATTCCTCTGCGGTGGAGTTTCTTTGATGCTGATTACCTCCTTTGTCCGAGATTCCTCTTTACTCTTGTCTTCTTTACTCTTGGCTAGCTAGCTGAGTCAAACATAACACCGCCGGGACAAAAGAAACAGTCTATTGAAATTTTTTTTTTACAGGTATACTGCTCAAGTTGCCCAGTCGGCCACCCTCCCCAGCGCTGCAACCCCTCCCTTGTGACAACACCACGACCTACTGATAGAGAGCCAACGCCTGTTGTCCGCGGCTGAGAGCACCCGGGCCGGAACTGGTGACTTGGACGCCACCCTTAATACGCATAGCCTGGTACTTCGTTACACCATCCCTCTCCTTCAAGAACGCCACCGACGTACCGCTCTTCACGTTCCAGTCGATGGTCATCGTGTCCAGATAGGTATCGCCGCGGTAATGGTTCATCGTGTAGCGCACGACGTCACCGCTTTTGTTTGCATGCACCTTGAAGGTCTCGCCGTTTTCGCTGAACATGAAGTCCTTCTCGCCGGCGGCAATCGGGTTTTGTCCACTCCAGAATTCAATGGTGTTGAAAAGCACGAAGTCAATCAGTGCAGCAACGCCATACACGGGTATGAGGACGAAGACCCAGGTGACAAAGCTGCGCAGGAACTTGTCGTTTACCTGACCGTTGATCTGATACACCTTCTTGGTGAGCACCATTCTGCCGTAGCACCCCTGCAAGGACACCATCCCCATAACCATGGCGAGTATCGCCGCTGTAACTCTTTTCATACGTGTTCCTCCCTTTCGGATTGGATAGTACCACCGGAAACCGAACGCTCCCCGGGAATACATAGTATCAGCCAGCCACGCTCGGATCATTGCCATCAACATTTCCGGGCGGGGCTATGGCTGCAAGTGCCACAATAGGAAAGAGGCCTGCTGTCAGTTAGCCAGGCCTCTTTTGTCATACTCGATCCCCTCTTTACAGGGGTCATTCCGACGCTTTCGGCATCGGAGCTCTTAAGGCTGTGTGTAAGTTAGAATCCTCTTCCGTGGAGTTTACCTCGATACCGATACCTCCTTTTCCGAGACATTCTGTTACAGCTAGCTAGCTGTAACACAATATATCACCAGCGAAAAATTTTAAAAGAGTCGTGTCCATTTTTTTACTACAAGGTGCACGCACCGCATGGTTGCCTCGCCCGCCAAACCCCGCTGGACTTCAAAGGGGCGGATGCTAAACTGCGTGGGGTGTCAGCCTGGACCAACGCTAGGACAGCGAAGAGCCTCACGGGGAGCGCAGCCGCGGGCCTTCGCTGCGGGAGGTACCGATGAAAACAACTGCGGTGTTGGGCATTTTGATCATCCTCATCCTTGGCGCCTTCGGCGTCTATTATTTCCTCGACACTTCGGGCCCGACCGTTGCACTCTCCCGCCAGCCGGGGCCGATCTCTTCGAAGGCGGACGTAGTCCTCAAGGTTCGCGACAGGTCCGGGCTCAAGTCCTTGAGCGTCACCATTGTGCAGGGCCAGAAGAGTTTCCCGATCCTCTCCAGGGAGTATCCGTCCGGCGTGAAGGACGCCTCGGAGACCTTCCGGCTCGTCGCACAGCCTGGGCTCAAGGAAGGGGCGGTCAAGCTGCTGATCCGCGCCGTCGACCGCTCGATATTCCGTTTCGGATCAGGAAACAGCTCTGAGGAGACCATCGACTTCGACTACCAGAACAAGCCCCCTGCAGTGACCGTGCTGAGCACGGCGCACAACGTATCGCGCGGCGGCTCCGGACTCGTGGTGTACACGGTGAACCGAGAGGTGGTGAAGACCGGCATCGTCTTCGCGGACCGCTTTTTCCCCGGCTACCGCCAGCCCGGCGGTTTCTACGCCTGCCTCTTCGCTTTCCCGAGCGATCTGCCGCAGGAGCGCTTCATCCCGAAGGTGCTCGCCGTCGACCGGGCGGGGAACGAGCGCCTGACCGGGATCTATTTCCACGTCCTCGAGAAGTCCTTCCCAAGGGACCGCATCGAGCTCACCGACTCCTTCCTGGAGAAGGTCTCCTCGGAGTTCAAGGACCGGTTCCCCAAGGCGGCCAACCCGCTCGAGCTGTTCCTCAAGGTGAACAGCGAGGTGAGAAGTGCCGACCGCAAGACGCTGTACCAGACCGGGCTCAAGACCTCGCCGACCCCTCTTTGGAGCGGCGACTTCATGCGCCTGCCCAATTCGGCCCCGCGCGGGACCTTCAGCCAGTTCCGCAGCTACTTCTACAAGGGCGCACAGGTGGACCAGCAGTATCACCTGGGGATCGACCTCGCCTCCCTGGCACATGCGAAGGTTCCCGCCGCGAACAGCGGGCGCGTGGTGTGGGCGGACGATCTCGGCATCTACGGGCAGTGCGTGATCATCGATCACGGCATGGGCCTGCAGACCCTCTACGGGCATCTAAGTCGGATCGGCGTGAAGGAAGGGGATCAGGTGAAGAAGGGGGACATCATCGGGGATACCGGCGACACCGGGCTTGCCGGCGGCGACCACCTCCATTTCGGCGTCGTGGTCTCCGGCCAGGAGGTGAACCCGATCGAATGGTGGGATCCTTCCTGGATCAAGAACAACGTGACCGACAAGCTGGCCGACGCGAAAGAGGCGAGCGCGGTCAAGTAGCGGCGTCGCAAGTGTGCGCAGGAGGTGGGAGATGCGGCAGTTGGTACTTATTCGACACGGCGAGAGCGTCTGGAACAAGGAAAACCTTTTCACCGGCTGGACCGACGTGAACCTCTCGGAAAAGGGCGAGGAGGAGAGCCGCCGTGCCGGGCGACTCCTGAGGGAGAAGGGGTTCGTCTTCGATGTCGCCTTCACCTCGGTCCTAAAACGCGCGGTGCGGACGTTGTGGCTCATCCTGGATGAGATGGATCTGGTATGGATTCCGGAGCGGAAGGACTGGCGCCTGAACGAGCGGCACTACGGCGCGCTGCAGGGGCTGAACAAGGCGCAGACGGCGGAGAAGTACGGCGAGGAGCAGGTGAAGCTTTGGCGCCGAAGCTACCACGTGCGCCCACCGGCGCTCCCCGAAGGGGATGAGCGCTACCCCGGGCGCGACCCGCGCTACAGCACGCTCGCGAAGCACCTGATCCCGAACACGGAGTGCCTGCAGGACACCGTCGAGCGGGTGCTCCCCTTCTGGCAGCAGGAAATCGCACCGGCGCTCAGGGAAGGGCGGCGCGTCCTGGTGGTCGCCCACGGCAACAGCCTGCGCGGACTGATCAAGTACCTGGACCGGGTCTCGGACTCGGACATCGTAAATCTGGAAATCGCCACCGGCACGCCGCTCGTGTACGAGCTGGACGACGACCTCAAGCCGGTGCGCCACTACTACGCGAGCGACTCGGGCAAGCTCTCCTAGCGGAGCATTTCCACCTGCCCCGCGCCGTCGTCGGTCGGCTGGTCCTGCGCCGGGGGCTCACCCTGCGACGGCGCGCTTTCCGGCGGGGCCGGTTGGCCCGGCGCCCCGAGCTGCCCGCTTTGTGCAGGTTGGCCACCCTCTTTCGGATGCATCGGGGGCATCCCCTCCCCGCCATGTTTCGTGCAGTAAACGGTCGGTTCGGTCCCCGCGATGAAATCCTCTTCCTTCGTGGTCGGGCACTCCGGCGTGGCCAGTTGCGCGGTGGTCGGGTCGATGGAGACCGTGATCACCCCTTCAGGCCTCGCGAAGTCGGCAGCCGGTTTACCCGCCGTCGCCACGCGCATGAACTTCTCCCAGATCGGGGCGGAAACCACCCCGCCCGTGAAGCCCCTTCCTCCCGGCTTCGGCTTGTCGTACCCCACCCAGACCCCGGTGATCAGCTGCGGGGTGTACCCCACGAACCATGCATCTCGGTAGTCGTCGGTGGTGCCGGTCTTGCCGGCGGCAGGACGCTGACGGCTGAAGTTCTTGAGCCCCTTGGCGGTGCCGTAGGTCAGCACGTCCTTCATCATCTCCGTGGTCACGTAAGCCGTCGCCGGCGAGAGCACCGGGGCGCTCCGCGTCGGGTTGTCGGTCCAGCTCTTGCGGTTTCTGTCGAACACCTTGACGATGGTGCGCCCCTCGGTCCGGATGCCGCCGTTGGCAAGGGGCGAATACGCCGAGACGAGATCATCCAGGGTCACCTCGTCGGTACCGAGCGCCAGGGAGAGGTCGTTCGGCGAACGCAGGGAAAGCCCCATGCGACCCGCAAAGGTGACGAAGTTGTTCACCCCGACCGATTCGAGGAGCTTCACGGTGATCACGTTGTTGGAATGGGCGAGCGCCGCCCGCAGCGGCATCTCCCCGAAACTCTTCTTCTCGTAGTTGTGCGGACGCCACACCTGGCCGTTCCCCTTGTTGTAGGAAACCGGGGTGTCGTTCATGAGGCTTGCCGGGGTGTACCCCTGGTCGAGCGCCGCCGCGAAGATGAGCGGCTTGATCGCGGAGCCGGGCTGCCGCTTGGCGGCGAAGGCACGGTTGAAGCCCCCCTTCGCGTTGTCCACCCCGCCGACCGCGGCCAGGATGTCCCCGGTCTTCAGGTCCATGCAGATGAGTGCACCCTGCAGCTTCGGGTTTACCTTCTTCACGCCGTCGCGCAGCGTCTGCTCCGCCTGCTTTTGCAGGTTCACGTCGAGGGCGGCGATGACGTCCAGCCCCCCCTGTTCCACCACGTGCGCTCCGTACCGCTCGACGAGCTGACGGCGCACGATCTCGAGATAGGCCTGCGCCTGTCCCGGCTTGATCACCGTTGCCGGATGCGCCTCGATGGCCCGTTTCTGCTGCGGGGTGATCATCTTGACGGCGACCATGCGGGATAGGACTGTGCTGCGACGCGCGCTCACCTTCGCCAGGTCGCCCAGCGGGTTGTAGCGTCCCGGGTTCTTCGGCACCCCGGCAAGAAGCGAGCATTCCGCCTCGGTCAGTTCCTCCGGGTTCTTGTCGAAGTACTGCCGCGCCGCCTGCGCGATTCCCCAGGCGCCGTTGCCGAAGTAGATCTCGTTGAAGTACATCTCGAGGATCTGGTCCTTGGTGTACTTCTTCTCGAAGTCCATGGCGAGCTGGACTTCCTTCACTTTCCTGTCGATCGACTTTTCCCCGGTCAGGAACTTGTTCTTGATCAGCTGCTGCGTGATGGTGGAGCCGCCTTCGGCGAGCCTCCCCTTCACCACGTCCTTCACCAGGGCGCGGGCAATACCGCGCACGTCGATGCCGCCATGCTCGTAGAAGCGGGCGTCCTCGGTGGCGACCAGCGCCTTGCGCAAAAAGAGCGGGATGCGGTCGATGGAGACCCAGTAGCGCTGTGTGGGGAGGATGCGCCCGACGTAACGATTTTGCACGTCGAAGACCCGGATGGAACTGTAGCCGGTGGGGAGTTCCGGGTAGGTCGCGATGGAGGCGTGCGCGGAGACTGCAAAGGAAAGCGCAAGGAGAAGGAGAACGGGAGAGAAGAGCTTCTTGATTGCTGCGTGCCGACGGGAAAGCAAGGTTGCTACTCCTTTTAAGGAGGTGGACGCCGATGTTGTTCTTATGGTTTCCCCATGGCAGGGGAAGATGATATGGCAACAGCGCTGGGCGAATGATTATTCGCCCCTACCAGTCTGAGTTGCTCGACTAGCTGATTCGTAATCAGCAAGGGGTGCCGTAGGGGCGAATAATCATTCGCCCGTTTTAGCCGTCCGCCGGCTCGCCCCCACCATCCGGCTCACCTGAGCTCGTCCAGATACCGCGTCACCTGCGCCGCGAGTTCCGGTGCATCCAGCAGCACCGAGAGCTCCCGGTTTTTTGTGAGCGCCGCGTGGGAGAGGTTGTGGCTTCCGATCAGGACGAAGCGGTCGTCGATTACCACCGCCTTCGCATGGGTGGTCCTCCTGCCGCGCGGGAAGAGAACCTGCACCCCCTTGCGCGTCAGGTACCCGGCGACGGCGCGGTTCTCACGCGCCACCTCGTCGTCCCCTTCGAGGATCACCTTCACCTCCACCCCTCGCCTTTTCGCATCGGCGAGGTCAGCGGCGATGAGCGCCGGGGCGTTCCCCTTGCGATCGGTGGCCTTGAAAAGGTAAAAGGCGCAGATGATGCGCCTCTTCGCCCCGCGTATCTTTTCCCTGAGAGTCCCCTGGTAGGAGGCATCGGCGAGGACGGTCGCCTCGGCCGGAGCGCAGAGGGCGGGTGCGGGATGCCCGTTCCAAAGAAGGACGGAAAAGACCAGCACCGCGCCCCTGCCCAGGGCCTTTCTCAACTGAAGATGTCCATGACCTTGGAGAAGAAGTTCTTGCCCATCGGATTGACGTCCTCGCCGCTGATCCGAGCCAGTTCCTCAAGGAGGTCACGCTGCTGCCTGTTCAGGTTCGTGGGGGTCTCCACCTTGGCGATCACCATGTGGTCGCCGCGCCCGTAACCCTGCAGCGCCGGCACCCCTTTTCCGCGCATCCTGAAGATGGCGCCGGACTGGGTCCCTTCCGGGATCTTCATATTGACCCTGCCGTCCAGGGTCGGCACCTCGATCTCGCAGCCGAGGGCCGCCTGGGTGAAGCTGATGGGAATCTCGCAGATAACGTCGTTGTCCTCGCGTCTGAAGATCGGGTGCTCGCGCACGCTGAGTGCGACGTAGAGGTCGCCGTTGGCGCCTCCCTTGGTCCCCTGCCCCCCTTCGCCTGTGAGCTTCAGGCGGATGCCGGTCTCCACACCTGCGGGGACCTTCACCGAGATGGTCTTCTTGTCACGCACGGTCCCCGCGCCGCGGCAGCTCGAGCAGGGATGCTCGACCACGCGCCCCTCGCCGTTGCAGTGCGAGCAGGTTTTGGAAACGCTGAAAAAGCCCTGCTGGAAGCGCATCTGCCCGGCACCCTGGCAGGTGGGGCAGGTCTTCGGCTGGGTCCCCGGCTTGGCACCGGAGCCGCCGCACGCCTCGCAGCGCTTCGCGTAGGGGATGTCGATCTTCTTCTCGGCCCCGAAGGCCGCCTCCTCGAAGGTGACCTCCAGGTTGTACTGCAGGTCGTCGCCGCGCTTGCCGCGCGAGGCCTTCTGGCGTCCGCCGAACACCTCTCCGAAGATGTCCCCGAAGATGTCGCCGAAGGGGGAATTGCCGAACCCGTTGAAGCCGGAGTTGAAGCCGTTGCCACCCACCCCGGCATGGCCGAACTGGTCGTAACGGGCGCGTTTCTCCGCATCGGAGAGCACCTCGTAGGCCTCCGAGACCTCCTTGAACTTGTCCTCGGCGCTCTTGTCGCCTGGGTTCTTGTCCGGGTGGTATTTGATGGCCAGACGCCGGTACGCCTTCTTGATCTCGGTCTCGGAGGCGTTTTTGTTCACCTCGAGCAGTTCGTAGTAATCCTGTTTTTCACCGTTAGCCAAGCTAGTCCCTCGTAACACAAAGAGCAGCGTCCCCCATCCGGAAGACGCTGCCCGTTGCGCGGTTGTTATTTAACAAGGTGCCATCTTCTATCAAAGCGGCACCGGTTTGCAACCATTTCTTACTTCTTGTCGTCCTTCACTTCCTCGAAGTCGGCGTCGACCACCTTCTCGCCTTTGGCGGCGCCAGCCTCCGGCTCGGCGTGGGCTTCGCCACCCTCGGCACCGGCGGACTGGGTCTTGGCGTAAACCGCCTCGGCAAGCTTGTGCGAGGCCTGCATGAGGCTGTCGCTCGCCTTCTTGATCTCGTCGAGATCGGTCCCCTCGAGCGCCTTCTTGAGGCCTGCGATCCCTTCCTCGATCTTCTGCTTCTCGGCGGCGTCGATCTTGTCGCCGAACTCATTGAGGGATTTCTCGGTGGAGTAGACCAGGTTGTCCCCCTGGTTCTTCGCCTCGATCAGCTCGCGCTTTTTCTTGTCCTCGGCGGCATGCGCCTCGGCCTCGCGCACCATCTTCTCGACCTCCTCTTTGGAGAGGCCGGAGGAAGCGGTGATGCGGATGGACTGCTCCTTGCCGGTGCCGAGGTCCTTAGCGGAGACGTGGACGATGCCGTTCGCGTCAATGTCGAAGGTAACCTCGATCTGGGGCACGCCGCGCGGAGCGGACGGGATCCCGGAGAGCTCGAAGTTCCCGAGGGTCTTGTTGTCGGAAGACATCTCGCGCTCGCCCTGCAGGACGTGAATGGAAACCGCCGGCTGGTTGTCCGCCGCGGTGGAGAAGACCTGGCTCTTTCTGCACGGGATGGTGGAGTTCTTGTCGATCAGCTTCGTCATCACGCCGCCCAGGGTCTCGATGCCGAGGGAGAGCGGGGTGACGTCGAGCAGGAGCACGTCCTTCACGTCACCGCGCAGCACGCCGCCCTGGATGGCGGCGCCGATGGCGACCACCTCGTCCGGGTTGACGCCGCGGTTGGGAACCTTGCCGAAGATGTCCTGGACCTTCTTCTGCACGATCGGCATGCGGGTCATGCCGCCCACGAGGATGACCTCGTCGATGTCGGACGGCGAGAGACCGGCGTCCTTCAGCGCGGTGCGGCAGGGACCTTCGAGCTTGTTGATCAGCTCGGCGCAGATCGCCTCAAGCTTCGCACGGGTGAGCTTCATGGTCAGGTGTTTCGGACCGGAAGCGTCGGCGGTGATGAAGGGGAGGTTGATGTCGGTCTCAAGCGAGGTGGAGAGTTCGCACTTCGCCTTCTCACCCGCCTCTTTCAGCCTCTGCAGCGCCATCTTGTCGCCACGGAGGTCGATCCCCTGATCCTTCTTGAACTCGTCTGCGATGTGGTCGATGATCTTCTGGTCGAAGTCCTCGCCGCCGAGGAAGGTGTCACCGTTGGTGGACTTCACCTCGAAGACCCCTTCGCCGAGTTCCAGGATGGAGATATCGAAGGTACCGCCGCCCAGGTCGAATACGGCGATCTTCTCGTCCTTCTTCTTGTCGAGGCCGTAGGCAAGCGCCGCGGCGGTCGGCTCGTTGATGATGCGCAGGACGTTCAGGCCCGCGATCTTGCCGGCGTCCTTGGTGGCCTGACGCTGGGAGTCGTCGAAGTAAGCGGGGACGGTGATGACGGCGTCGGTGACGGTCTCGCCCAGGTAGTCCTCCGCGGTCTTCTTCATCTTCATGAGCACCATGGCGGAGATTTCCGGCGGCGAGTACTTCTGGCCGCGCACCTCAACCCAGGCATCCGCGTTGTCCGCTTTGACGATCTTGAACGGGGAGATGCCGATATCCTTCTTCACCGCTTCGGTATCGAACTTGCGCCCGATCAGGCGCTTGATGGCGTAAAGGGTGTTCTCGGGGTTGGTGACCGCCTGGCGCTTGGCCTGCTGGCCCACCAGCCGCTCGCCGCTTTCAGCGAAGGCGATCATGGACGGGGTGGTGCGGCTACCCTCTGCGTTCGCTATGACAACCGGCTCCCCACCTTCCATCACTGCCACGCAGGAGTTGGTGGTCCCGAGGTCGATTCCTATTACTCTACTCATGTGTTTGCCTCCTCATATGGTAACTGTCACTCAGCAAGCTAGTAATGCCCCCTTTAAAAAACAAGGGGACCGGTAAAAAAAAGTTCCGGGCCTGAATCCGGGCCCGTCCCGACCTTAAGCCTTTACGGCTACGGTGACCATCGCCGGGCGGAGCAGACGGTCGTTGATCATGTAACCCTTCTGGAACACGTTCACGATGGTGTTCGGCTCCTGGTCCGGGGCGGGGACCTGGGTCATCGCCTGGTGGTACTGCGAATCGAAGGGGGTGCCCTGCGGCGTTTCGATCGGGGTCACGCCGAACTTCTTCAGGGTGGAAAGGAGCATGGTGAGCGTGAGCCTAACCCCCTCGATGATGGGGTCCTCTTCGCTCGCGTGGTCGATGGCGCGCTCCAGGTTGTCCAGAGCCGGGAGCACCTCGAGTACGATCTGCTCGTTGCCGTACTTGAGGATCTCCTCCTTCTCCTTCTGCACCCTCTTCCGGTAGTTTTCAAGATCGGCCCGCTCACGCAGGTACCTGTCCCAGTTCGCCGCGGACTCGAGTCCCTTGGCGGCGAGCGCCTCTTCCAGTTCCTTGATACGATCCGCGTCGGAAAGCGGCTGCGTCAGTTCCACATTTTCCTCGGAATGGGCTTCCGCCTTCTTATCGTGCTGGTGCGCATCGTGTTTTTTCTTGTCCATCCCTGTAATCTCTCCTTTTCTCCCGCTACTCGCCTTCGAGCATGCGGCTAATCAGCTTTGCGGTGTAGTCCACGATCGGGATCACGCGTCCGTACCCCATACGGGTCGGTCCGATGACCCCCAAAACGCCCACCGTGTCCTTACCGGTAAGGTAGGTCGAAGTAACGAGGCTCATCCCTTCCATCTTCAAAAGCGGCGACTCCGCCCCGATGAAGATCTGCACCCCCTCGGCCAGCATCGAGCGGTCCAGGAGGTCGAGGAGCGTACTCTTCTTCTCGAAGGCGCGGAAGATCTCGCGCATCTTGGCCGCATCGGCGAATTCGGGCTGTTCGAGGATGTTCGCCTGACCTTCGAGAAAGATCTCCGCGCTATCGGTCCTGATGGTCTGCTCGGAAAGCGCGAGCGCCTTCTTCATCAGCGAGTCGTACTGCACCTTCTCGCTCTGCAGCTCGGCCAAAAGCCGCTCACGCACCTGCCCGATGGTGAGCCCCTGCAGCATCCCGTTCAGGTAGTTGGCCATCCGGACCAGGTCTTCCTGGGCGATCTCCTCGTCGATCTCCAGGAGCCGGTTCTGCACCGTCCCGTTCTGAGAGACCAGGATGGCCAGGATACGGTGGCTCGAGAGCTTCACGAATTCCATCTGGTGGAAGACGTTGGCGGCCATGCGGGGCGCGATCACCACCCCCATGTAGCTCGAGGTACTGGAGAGAAGACGGCTCGCCTCCTTGAGCACCTCGGCCGGGTCCTTTCCGGCCATCCGGCAGCGCCTGCGGATCTCGTCGCGCTTGCCGGCGGTCAGGTTCTGCCTCGCCTCGAGGATCGAGTTGACGTAGAGGCGGTAGGCCTTGTCCGTGGGGATGCGACCGGCCGAGGTGTGCGGCGAAGTCAAAAGCCCCATCTCCTCGAGATCGGACATGACGTTGCGCACCGTGGCCGGCGAAAGGGCGAGCGCGTGGCTGCGGGTGATGGTCCTGCTACCCACCGGCTCGGCCGTTTGTATATAGTCCTCGATGACTGCCTCGAGGATGCGTTTGCCGCGATCGGAAAGTTGTTCTTCCATGGCTTGTCCCTCAAAAGCGATTAGCACTCAAAAACTCAGAGTGCTAACGCGCTTCAAGTTAGCAACGCCCCTAAGGTTTGTCAAGGGTTCTCTAGCTGGGAAAAAGGGGATTTAGAGAAAGCGGGAGAAGATGCTGTTGGCTATGATCACGCTGCTGTCGGCGAGCCTTATGGTGTCGCCTTCGGCGACGAGAAGGCCATCGCGCAAAAGCTCGTCCACCTGCGCCAGGCGGGGCGCCAGCAGCTCGTCATCGAAGGCAGCCTTGAGCGGGGCGAGGTCAAGACCGGTCAGGACGCGCAAGCCCAGAAAGAAGCTCTCAGCCACTGCGTCGTCCGGCGTGAGCTCAAGCCGGTCGCGCTCAGGGAGCACCGAAGCGGAGACTTCGTCCCGGTAGGAAGCAGCATCGGCCGCGTTACTCCAGCGTCGGCCGATCCCGTCGGTGTTCCAGAAGGAGTGGGCCCCGCTGCCGAAACCCAGGTAGCTTTGACGGCTCCAGTAGGAGAGGTTGTGGCGGGAAAAGCGTCCGGGACGGGCGAAGTTGGAGATCTCGTAGTGCAGGTAGCCGCCGTTTTGCAGCATCTCCGAGGTTGTCTCGAACATGCGCGCTGCCTCCTCCTCGCCGGGAAGAACGAGCGTCCCCTCGTCGTAGAGGCGCTCGAACGGAGTCCCCTCCTCCACCGAGAGGGCGTAAGCGGAGATGTGCTCGGGTGCGAGTTCGATGGCACGGCGGAGCGCGGCGCGCCACTCTTCAAGCGTCTGTCCGGGGAGGGAGTGCATGAGGTCGATGCTCAGGTTGTCGAAACCGGCACGACGCGCCTCGTCAAAAACGGAGACGGCCTCCTTGAGCGTGTGCACCCTGCCGAGCATTTGCAGCAGGCGCTCGTCGAAGGACTGTACCCCCAGGGAGAGCCGGTTCACCCCCGCAGCGCGATACCCCGCAAGCCGCTCCGGGGTGACCGTACCCGGGTTCGCCTCCAGGGTGACCTCGGCGTCGGCTGCAAGACCGAAGCGCCGGGCCGCCGCATCGATTGCTCGTCCGACCTGCTCCGGCGCCATGAGGGAGGGCGTGCCACCGCCGAAGTAGAGGGTCGGGGCCTCTACCGCTTCCGGGAGCGCCGCATGACGCAGCTCCATCTCGCGCAGCAGAAGCTCCACGTAGCGCTCCGCATCCTCGCCGGTTCCGGCAGCGGAATTGAAGTCGCAGTAGAGGCATTTTTTCAGGCAGAAGGGGAAATGTACATACAGACCTGCTCGCATGCTTGGGTGCTCCTTGATACACCAGCTAACTTTCTAGCAGAAGTGCCTTCTCCTTGTCACGTAAAAGCACCGCAACCCTACGATACTGCTTGAAATACTTTAATGCTCGGATTACACTCCGCTTCGCCCGGGTCGCAGCCGCCCAAGTTGCTCCTCCCCCCGGAGGGGGGAGGCTGGGTAGGGGGGAAGCATGACGCTGCGCGCCCCCTACCTAACCCTCCCCCTCCGGGGGCGAGGACTAAGTAAGACCAGCATGACAGGAGGAAACTCATATGGATAAAAGCATCAAAGCCGCTGCGGTGCAGTTCAATATCGCGCTTGGGGATATCGAAACCAACGTCGCCTATGCGACTGAGAAGCTGCGCCAGTTGGCCCGGGAAGGGGTGGAGCTCGCCGTTCTGCCGGAGATGTGGAGCTGCGGCTTCGCCTACCGGGAGCTGAACAACCTGGCGCAACGCACCCCGGAGGTGCTCGAAAAGATACAGGCCCTCAGCGCGGAACTTTCCATGGTTATCGTCGGGAGCCTCCCGGAGCCGCACGGCGATAAGGTCTTCAACACCTCTTATATAATGGACCGCGGCAGACTTGCCGGGAGCTACCGTAAGATGCACCTCTTCGGCATGATGGGCGAGGACCGCCACCTGGACCGCGGCGACTCCGCCTGCCTCGTGGATACCAGCGTAGGCAAGATCGGCGCCATGATCTGCTACGACCTCCGTTTCCCGGAACTCGCCCGCCGCCTCGCGGTGGACGGAGCCGAGATCATCGTGGTACCGGGCGAATGGCCCAAGCCGCGCGAGGAGCACTGGCGCACGCTGATCCGAGCCCGCGCCATCGAGAACCAGCTCTTCCTCGTCGCCGCCAACACCTGCGGCTTGGTCGGCAAGCTCGACTTCTTCGGCTCCTCCCTCTTGATCGGACCGAAGGGTGAAATCCTCGCCGAGGGAGGTTACGAAAACTGCGAACCGACCGCGATTCTTGACCCGGCCGAGGTGACGGCCTGGCGTCAGAGCATCAACTGCTTCCAGGACAGACGGCCGGAGTGCTACTAAAGCGCGACTCCATCCGACAAAACGGCTCGTATAGGCGAGACGACATCTACCGACGGACACGGCCGCCACTTCGGCGGCCAAATTCATCGAACCTATCACTTCGTTCATCGAACCTATCACTTCGTGCAGCGAAACGTCACTTCGCGCAGCGAACCTTCACTTCGTTCAGCGAAACGTCACTTTGCGCAGCGAACCTTCACTTCGTTCAACAAAACTTCAATTCACGCACCAAACCTTCCACTTCGTGCGTCGAACCGAACCGGACACTCAAGTTTCCAAACCTCAATTCCGCCCTCCGGACCTATACCTTGCTGCAACGGATGACGAGCGGCAGCGAGGCTGCAACGCGGCTGACGGAGGGGAAACGCGTCTTGGCTAAGATGAATCGGTGACTTCAGGAGAAATAAGAGGTGTATAGCCCGGGGCGGGGCATGTCTTTCCTGTTGACTTCGCCGATGGTAAAGCATATTTTTTGCTGATTGATTTCAACCCAAACCGCGGAGGTTGCTACGTGGGCATGCTTGCTTCGACTGGCCTGGTCGTAAAACTGGTTCTTATGCTGTTGCTCTATTTCTCGGTCGTTTCCTGGGGCATCATCTTCTACAAGCTGCTTCAGGTGTACCGCGCCAACGGCGCCTCCGAGCGCTTCCTCGAATTCTTCTGGAAAGCCAAACGTTTCGACGCCATCAGCTCCCAGTTGGACCGCTTCGAGCATTCCCCTCTCACCGTCCTCTTCCAGGAAGGGTACGGCGAACTGAAAAGGCTGCAGGAAAAGGTAGAGGAAAAGGCCGATCCCAACATCGTCAGCACCGATCTGGGCGGGGTGGACAACATAGCCCGCGCCCTGCGCCGCGCCACCACCTCCGAGATCACCAGGCTGGAGAAGTACCTCACCTTCCTCGCCACCACCGGCGCCACCGCCCCGTTCGTCGGGCTCTTCGGCACCGTCTGGGGCATCATGACCGCATTCGAGCAGATCGGCAAAAGCGGCTCCGCATCGCTCGCCGTCGTCGCACCGGGTATCGCCGAAGCGCTCATCGCCACCGCGATCGGCCTCGTAGCCGCCATCCCGGCCGTCATGGGCTACAACCATTTCCAGCACAAGATCAAGGTGCTCATCTCCGAGATGGACAGTTTCTCCACCGAGTTCCTCAACATCGTGCAGCGCAACTTCGGGAGATAAACCATGGAGTTCGGCAACAGGGAAAACGGCGATCGCGGCACCATGTCGCAGATAAACGTCACCCCGCTGGTCGACGTCATGCTGGTGCTCCTGATCATCTTCATGGTCACCGCACCGATGATGCAGCAGGGGGTCCAGGTCAACCTCCCCAAGGCGGAGACGAAGTCTCTCGCGCCCAAGGAGGACACCCTGGTAGTCTCGATCGAACAGTCGGGAAAGACCTTCATCAACTCCTCGGAAATCTCCCCTGACCTTCTGAAGGAGAAACTCACCACCATGCTGGCCGGCAGGGAGAAACGCGAGGTTTTCCTCAAGGCCGACCGTGCCGTTCCCTACGGCGACGTGGTCAAGGTGATGGCCCAGATCAAGGGAGCCGGGGTTGAACGCCTCGGCATGGTGACGGAGTCCCCGCAGCGGCAATGATAAACGCGTTAAGGCGCAACTACCCGGGACCGGGGGGGATGTTCGCACTCTCCTTCATCTGCCACCTGGTCGTGTTCCTGGTCATCGCCTACTGGCACATCCGGCCCCAGTTCCATGAGGATGAAACCCCGGTCACGTACGTCGACATGGTTACCCTCCCGGTAGCCTCGCCGCAAAGCGGCACCCCTGCACCCTCCCAACAGGAGAGCAAGGCCCCTGCCGCGCCGGCTCCGGCCCCTCCCGCACCGGCCGCTCCGGCCATGGCTCTGCCGACCAAGCCCGCCGCAAAAGCACCAACGGCAAAAGCCAAGGCGGAACAGCAGAAGGAGGCGGCCGAGGCCAAGGCGTTCAACGAGCGCATGGCGAAGATGGAACAGCAGGCGGAAGACCGGCGTCAGACCGCAGCGCTCGACGCGCTGAAGAAAAAGGGGAGTGCCCGGACCGGGATGCCCGGCGGCAAAGGAACACAGGCAGGAAGTGACTATTCCTCGTACCTGCAGTCCCGCCTGAAAGACGCGCTAAAAGAGACCATGGCGATGCAGGCCAAGGCACCGCAGGTGATGGCGACCATCACCGTGTCGCCGGACGGATACATCGACTACCACGTGGAGAAACCATCAGGAGACCCGCTTTTCGACGACGCGGTACGGCGCGCCGTGACGCTCGCAGGAAAGACGCTGGTCCCACCACCGAACGGCGCCTATTTCAAGCGGGTGTTTCGTTTCAGGCCTGAAGGGGTCGGTATAAAATGAGAACATTTTTCCTTCTGTTTTTCCTCCTCTTGGCGCCCCGGCTCTTCGCCGCCGAGGGGTACATCGACGTAACGGCTCCGGTCTCCGGAAAGCTGAAGCTCTTCATCGCCCCGACCACCGTGCTCTCCGGTCAGGCCCCGGCCGAAACGGCGAAGGAGCTCCCGGAGCTCTTCGGCTTCGACCTTGCCATCGCCGGTCCCTTCGATATCAGCGCTGACGCGACAAGCCCGCTGATATTGAAAAGCTCCGTAGGCGTGCAGGGCGAAACGGCCACCATCGAGTGCCGCCTGGTGGACCAGGTGCTGAACCGTGAGGTGGCGGCCAAGCGCTACACCGGCAGGGTCAAGGACCTGCGCCGCATGGGGCATGCCTTCTCCGACGAGGTGTTGCGCGCTTTGACCGGCCAGAAGGGTCCCTTCACCGGCAAAATAGCCTATGTATCCAAGGTCTCCGGCAACAAAGAGATCTACATCATGGACTACGACGGGCACAACGCCCAGCGGCTCTCCAACAACGGCTCGATCAACCTCTACCCCGACTTCGCTCCTTCCGGCAAGGAGGTCATCTACACCTCATATAAGAAGGGGAACCCGGACCTCTACCGTCGCGAGCTCTTCACCGGCCTCGAGGCGCGCGTCTCGTTCCGCAGCGGCCTGAACGCCATGGGGGTCTTCTCTCCCGACGGCAACAGGATCGCCCTCGTACTCTCCAAGGACGGCAACTCCGAGATCTACGTCATTGCGCGAGACGGAAAGGAACTTTCCCGACTGACGAAAAACCACGCCATCGACGTTTCCCCGGCCTGGTCGCCCGACGGCTCAAAGATCGCCTTCGTCTCCGACCGCCTCGGCAAACCCCAGATCTTCGTGATGGACTCTGACGGCGGCAACGTAAGACGCCTCACCACGAGCGGCTCCTACAACGTGACGCCGCGCTGGTCGCCCAAGGGAGACCGCATCGTCTACGCCCGCAAGGAAGGCGCTTTCCAGATCTACGCCATCAATCCGGACGGGACCCAGGACACCCAGCTCACCAGCACCGGGAGCAACGAGCATCCTCGATTCTCCCCGGACGGCCGCTTCATCGTCTTCAGTTCCACCCGGGACGGCGGCGAGGGACTCTACCTGATGCGCGCCGACGGCAGCACTCAGACCAGGATCTCCCCCAACAAGGGACTAAACACCCACCCCACCTGGTCGGTGAACTGGTAGGATATGCTTCTTTCAATGTTCATTGATTAACCGGTAAAAGATGGGTATACTTCTGACGTTTTTTCCAGGGCACGAGGCGGGCGCCTACGGCCATATTCCATATGAGTAAAAGGAGTGGGGAATGCGCAATAAAATCACCGGATGCCTTGTTGTTCTCAGTTTAGGAGCGCTGGTAGCGGGAGGCTGCGCCAAGAAAGAGATCGTGAAGCCCGAGGAGCAGGCTCCGGCTGTTACGGCCCCCGCCCCAGAAGTGTCCAAACCGGCCCAGCCGCAGGCACAGCCGCAGGCCCCGGTCACCGAGCAGACCCCGGTACGCGAGCCGGTGGTGGCCCCGGAACCGACCAGGCAGACGACTGGTTCCACGGGCACCGACTTGCAGGGGCAGTTGCAGAAGGTCTACTTCAACTTCGACTCTTCGGACCTCTCCGAAGACTCCCGCAGCACCCTCTCGAAGAACGCGGAATACCTCAGCAAACAGCAGGGGATCAAGATCCGCATCGAAGGGAACTGCGACGAGCGCGGCTCCGACGACTACAACATGGCTCTGGGCGAGAGAAGGGCCAAGTCGGCGAAGGATTACCTCGTCAACCTCGGAATCGCCGCCGACCGGATCAGCACCATCAGCTACGGCGAGGAAAAGCCCGTAGACCAGGGCCACGACGAGGCGGCTTGGGCGAAGAACAGAAGGGACGAATTCGTCGTCGTCAAGTAACGCGTGCGCGCACCGACAAAAGGAGCCTACGGGCTCCTTTTTTTATCTTTAGGGCAGCTAACTAGGAGGTTCTGACATGTCAATGACGAGGGTGGCGCTGGGTGCGCTGGTTCTGCTCACCTTTTTCGGCTGCGCCAGCCAGAGTGATCTGGAATCGGTCCGCCGCGACACGGATGAGATGAAGAACCGCATCTTCACCCTGGACAAAGGGCTGAACGAAGTCCGCGGCGAGGTGAAAGAAGGGGTTGAGAAGTCGCTGGCCGGTTACCGCCATAGTCTGGAGACGCTGCAGACGGACGTCGCAGGCTACCAGAAGGATATGGCCTCCATCCGCAAGGGGGGCGCCGACCTGCAGGCAACACTCGAGAGCGCTCGGGTGGACATGCAGCTTCTCACCGGAAAGATCGATGACGTCCGCATCATGGCCCAAAAGCCCGCAGACGACATCGCCCTGTTAAAGGAAGACCTGAACAAGCGGCTGTCCGCCATCGAAGAGCGCATGACGAAGCTGGAGAAAGGGCTCGAGGAGCAGAAGAAGAAGCAGCTCCCTGCGCCGGTTACCCCGGAGGTGCTCTACCAGCAAGGCTATGACGCACTGAAGGGCGGAGAGAGGGCGAAAGCGCGCGAGATCTTCGCTTCATTCCTGCTCCAGTTCCCCAAGCAGCCCCTGGCAGCCAACGCACAGTACTGGATCGGCGAGAGTTACTATTCCGAGAAGAACTGGGAACAGGCGGTGCTGGAATTCCAGGAAGTGATCAAGAACTACCCTTCGAGCGAAAAAACTCCGGCGGCGATGCTTAAGCAGGGTATGGCCTTCAGGGAACTTGGCGACAACAAGAGCGCAGCCTACATCATGAGAAAACTGGTGGAGGAGCACCCGAAGAGCGAAGAAGCCAAGGTCGCCAGGGAGAAATACAAAATCAAGTAAGCCGCAACACAGGAAGGACTCCGAGAAGGCCCTCCTGCCAAAAACGGGAGGGCCTTCCCGTTTCGGCACCACACGTACAAGAGCAAAGGAGACGACGATGTTCCTGGCCAGAGACAAAAACAACGACCTTTACCTTTTCGACAAGCTCCCGACCAAGGGGAAGGAGTGCTGGTGGGCTGAAACCGGCGTGGACGGTACCTACCTGAAGCTGGACAAATCCCTCTACCCGGAGATCACCTGGGAGACGGAGCCTGTTCCGGCCGAGCTTAAGCTCACGCAGAAGGGATAAGAAAGAGGCGCCTACAGCGGCCTGAAGGCGGGCTTGATGTTCTCGGGGGTGAAGTTCTCTCCGACGGCCCACCCCTTCCCCGTGACGAGCAAGGGCTGCAGACGGCAGGCGATGTAGCCGATCAGATTCGCGGGCTCGGGGAGGTCGGAGGCGATGGTGACCACCCGGAAGCCTACGAAATCCCCCTCCTCCGGGTATCCGGGGGCCCCCTTCAAGGTGCAGCTCCAGAGCTTCAGCTCCCCTTCCGGGGCGGCGAGGCTCACCATGAAGGTGCGCTCGCCGTCGCGGTTCATCCCGCCGGATTCCTCGACCAGCGCGGGGACCAGCCCCCCGATGAGAGGGGTGTAGCCGATCGAGCAGGCGTGCGCGAAGGCGCTCCGGGCGTCGGCAAACTGCAGCACCTCTTGCTTCTTTCTGAACCAGTTGAACATGGCGTCACCTGCGGGATTGGGATGCTAGAGTATACCGGGTTTGCGGATACAAAAAAAGGCGGGTCACCCCGCCTTTTCCAGTACGTTTCTTTTCGATATGGCTAAGCCTTCTTTTCCGGCTCGGTTGCTGCCGCGGCGGCCACCGGCTCGGCGACGTTTCCTTCCACCTTTGCCCTGAGCTCCTCGGCCTCCTTGGCCTTCTCCTCCTCGGCCTTCTTCTTAGCCTCGGCGAGCTTCGCCAGGTGTTCCTTCTCCTCGTCGGTCCTGCTGTCCGCCTCGATGGTCTGCTTGAAATCGTCCGTCGCCTTCTTGAACTCGGCCAGCCCCTTCCCAAGGGACTTCGCCAGGTCAGGGAGCTTCTGCGGCCCGATGACGATGAGCGCTATAACCAAAATGATGACCAGTTCAGGCATCCCGATTCCAAACATACTATTTACCTCGCGTGTGCGGCGTTTAAACGCCCGTCAGATATGTAAAATTTCGATGAAATAATAGAGGTTTTGACTACCGGTGTCAAGCTTGCAAAGCCGCGGTCTTAATTGGTTTGACATGGACTCTAACATTGTCTACTATCGGTCCTGTTTACCATATATTTCAAATGAGAAACATTGCTTTGGTGGTGATAAACATGGCGCAGGAAACTTTAAAGTCAGATATTAAATCTTTGCTCAGGAAGCGTAATGCCGTGCTCCTGGCACATAACTACATGCGCGACGAGGTTCAGGAGATCGCCGACATTACCGGGGACTCCCTCGCCCTCTCAATGGAAGCGGCCAAAACCGACGCCGACGTGATCGTCTTCTGTGGCGTTCACTTCATGGCAGAATCCGCCTCGATCCTCGCACCGGAAAAGACCGTGCTGCTCCCCCGCCTCGATGCCGGTTGCCCGATGGCCGACATGGTCACCGTGGAAGGGCTGAAGGAGCTCAAGGCTAGGTACCCGGGTGTACCGGTGGTGACCTACGTGAACTCCTCCGCCGCGGTGAAGGCCGAGAGCGACATCTGCTGCACCTCGGCGAACGCGCTCAAGGTGGTGCAGTCCATGAGCGAGAACGAGATCATCTTCGCCCCGGACAAGAACCTCGGCAGCTACGTCGCCCGTTTCACCGACAAGAAGTTCCACCTCTGGGAAGGGTACTGCCCGACCCACGAGCGGCTGAGGCCCGAGGTGGTCGTGGAGCTGAAGGACCAGCACCCGGGCGCCCCGTTCGTCTGCCATCCGGAGTGCAACCCGGCCGTGGTGGCGCTGGCCGACCACGTCTGCTCCACCACCGGGATGTACGACTACTGCCGCAAATCAAGCGCGAAACGCTTCATCATCGGCACGGAGGCGGGCATCCTCTGGCGCCTCAAGCGCGAGAACCCGGACAAGGAGTTCATCCTCGCCTCCCCTGCCCTCATCTGCCCGAACATGAAGCTCACCTCCCTGGAGGACGTGCACGAGGCGCTCGTCAACATGCGCCCGGTGGTGAAGGTTCCCGAGGAGACCCGCGTCCCGGCCAAGCGTGCGCTGGACCGCATGCTTGCCATCCCGAGGGACTAAAACAGGAGAGACGCATGATCCGATCCTTCAAAGGCATGAACCCCAAGATCGACCCTTCCGCCTTCATCGCCGAGGGTGCCGTCATCATCGGCGAGGTGAGTATCGGCAAGGAGTCGAGCATCTGGTACAACTGCGTTGTGCGCGGCGACGTGAACTCCATCACCATCGGGGACCGGACCAACATCCAGGACCTCTCCATGCTGCACGTAACGCACAAGAAACACGCCGAGGACCCGGGCGCTCCGCTCGTCATCGGCAACGACGTGACCGTCGGACACAGCGTCACCCTGCACGGCTGCACCATCGAGGACGGCGCCTTCATCGGGATGCAGGCGATGATCATGGATAAGGCGGTCGTCGGCAAGGGGGCGCTCGTCGGCGCCCGGGCTCTGGTCACCGAGGGAACCGTGATCCCACCCGGCACCCTCTGGGTCGGCTCCCCCGCGAAGTACAAGCGGGACCTGACCGAGAACGAGATCGCCTGGCTCGGACGCTCGGCCGGAAACTACGTCCGCTACTCCCGCGAGTTCATGGAAGACCCGGCGACGCCGCGCCGCACCGACAACGAGTAGAAGATTCACCGGGGCCCGCCGCGGTCCGGAGACGATGCATACGATGGAAAACAACACGGGCGGGGAGACGATTCCGCGCCGGCGCGAACAGCTCATGGAGCTCTTCGACGCGCTCTTCAAGCGCTACGGCGCCCTCAACTGGTGGCCTGCCGACACCCCCTTCGAGGTTTGCGTCGGCGCCATCCTCACCCAGAACACCAACTGGGGGAACGTAGAAAAGGCGATAGCGAACCTGAAACGGGAGGGGCTCCTCTCGGTCGAGGCGATCCGGGATACGCAACCGGAGCGGCTCGCCGAGTTGATACGCCCCTCCGGCTTTTTCAACGTGAAAACGGTGCGGCTCAAGGGGTTCGTGGAGTGGCTCTTAACACGCCACGGAAGCCTCGACGTGATGTTCGCCGGAGAGTGGCGTCCGCTGCGCGACGAGCTCGTCAGGGTCCCCGGGATCGGACCGGAGACCTGCGATTCGATCCTCCTCTACGCCGGGCACAAGCCATCTTTCGTGGTGGACGCCTACACCCGCCGCCTATTCTCGCGTCTGGGGCTGGTCAGTGAGAAGGACGACTACCACGAGGTGCGCGCCCTGTTCATGGAGCATCTCCCCCCCGACGTACCGCTGTTCAACGAATACCACGCCCAGATCGTGGAGCACTGCAAGCGCCACTGCCGGAAAACGCCCGTCTGCGACGGATGCCCGCTGAAAGCCGCCTGCTGCTGCGCCACACCCTTATAGAGAGCCACATGAGAAACTTCGCCAACGTCTTCCTGATCCTCTTCTTCGCCGACGGCTTCCTCTCCGTTCTTGACGAGATTTCCTCGCTTTTCGGACCGGTGGAGCCGCTCTCCCTGTTCCGGATGCAGGTCGCCAGCACGGTGCTTTTCTTCGCCGTGCTCCTCTACATCTGCATGTGGGTGGACCGGCGCATCCCCAAGCGGCTCTTCCTCCCGCTGATCCTCTTCCCGTTCGCGGTCCCCATGCTCGCCTGGCTCATCCCGGCGCTCGGCGAATCACGGATCTACTCTATACTCATGTCCTTGATCCAGGTCGGGGTCCCTCCCATGCTCATCGCGCAGTACCGCGACGGCAAGGAGCCCGGACTTACCCTACCCCCATGGCGCTTCGAAGGCCCCGTGTTCGGCCTTAAAAACACCCTTTTGTTCACCGCGGCGAACGTGGTGGCGCTCCCGGTCTTTCTCACCCTCTTCACCCTTAGCAGCGCCGACGCCTGGACCAACCTCAACACCGCGGGCTTCGTGCGCGTGGCGCCGGGCGGCCTGTACATGACCGAGCGCGTCTACAAGCGGGGGAACCAGACCGTGAAGCTTTCCGGGATGATCCACGTGGGTGAGAAGGGTTACTACGAGGACGTGACCAAGGGGCCGGTGCAGGGGCGCACCGTCGTGCTGGCGGAAGGGGTGACCGACCGCAGCCAGGTGCTGAAAAACCGCTTCGATTACCGAAAGGTGGCCGACTTCCTGGGGCTCGCCTCCCAGGAGAAGATGCTCTTTTCCGGCAACGTCATCGACGAAAAGGCACTCGACGCTGCGCGCCGCCCCGCGGGCAAGGGGCCCGACATCGTGCTCGCCGACACGGACCTCGCCACCTTCCGGCCGGACACCCTGCTCTTTCTGAACCAGGTCGGCAAGGAGCTCGGGAGCCACGGCTCCGTCGCCGATGGGGTCCTGAGCCTCAACAGCTGGGCCGAGAAGAACGTTACCCCGAAGATGTACGACGTCATCAGGGAGGACATCCTCACCCGCCGCAACGAGGTGGTCCTTAGCTACCTGGACCGGGCCCTGAAGGGATACGACACCGTGGTGATCCCTTGGGGCGCGCTGCACATGAAGGGGATTGAGGCCGGGGTGAAAGAGCGTGGCTTCGTGCTGAAGGAAGAAAAGAAGCGCCTCGGCGTGGACTTCAAAACCATCGCCGAGGCGAATAAGAAGTAGCTAGAACTGTTCGGAATCCTCACCCGCCTGCTCCACCCCCCAGAGCACGTCCAGGAAGTTCTTGAGGATGCGCGCGGTCAGTCCCCAGATCTCGTCCTCGCCGTAGAGGTAGAAGTACATCGGGTAGTTCTCGATTCCCTTGTGGTTCCAGTATTCGACGCGGTAGACGCCGGGCTTCGAGAAGTGCGACAGCGGCACCTTGATCAGCCGCTCGATCTCGGCGTCGTTCACGGTGAGGAGGTAGTTTTCCGGGAAGATCCCGACCACCGGGGTGACCAGGTAGTTGTGGATGGAGTGGCAGTCGTCCAGCTCGCCCAGGATCTCGACGTCCCCGGGATCGATCCCCACCTCCTCCCACGCCTCGCGCGTCGCCGTGTCGGCGCTGTCGCGGTCGCTTTCCTCGCAGCGCCCCCCCGGAAAGGAGATCTCGCCGCTGTGGTGCGTGAGGTGGGTGGTCCTCTTCGTGAAGAGGACGTGGTACTCGCCGTCTTTCATGAAAAGCGGGATCAGGACGGCGGCGGGAACCGGCCCGGCCTCCATCGGGACGCGCCGGCGCTCGGCGAGAGAGCGCTTCAGCCTCTCCCGCACTTCGGCAGGCTCCAACGCCCTGTCCTGACCGTTTTCCGCGGTCAGAGCACCGGCTCCTTGGCCCTTTTCTTGAGCTCCGCGATGGTGGCGGCGTAGTCGGGGGAGTTGAAGACGGCACTCCCCGCCACGAAGACGTCGGCACCGGCGTGGGCGATGCGGGCGATGTTGTCGATCTTCACGCCGCCGTCCACCTCGAGCTCCGCCTCGATGCCGCGGCGGTCCATGGTGGAGCGGAGCGCCTGGATCTTCGGGATGCACGCCTCGATGAAGGACTGCCCCCCGAAGCCCGGGTTCACCGTCATGAGCAGGATCAGGTCGAGCTCCTCCATGACGTAGTCAAGGACGTTCAGCGGCGTCGCCGGGTTGAGCGACACACCAGCCTTCTTCCCGAACGACTTGATGAGCTGGACGGTGCGGTGCAGGTGGTTGGTCGCCTCGGCGTGAACCACGATGATGTCGCTCCCCGCCTTGGCGAAGTCCGGGATGTAGCGGTCCGGGTCGACGATCATCAGGTGTACGTCGAGCGGCAGGGTGGTCGCACGGCGCGCCGCCTCCACGATGAGCGGGCCGATGGTGATGTTGGGGACGAACTGGCCGTCCATGACATCGACGTGTACGTAATCGGCGCCTGCCGCCTCGATGGCCTTGATCTCCTCGCCCAGGCGGGCGAAGTCGGCGGAAAGTATGGAGGGTGCGATCTTTTTCATGGTTTCTCCTACTTGATTTTCTTGAGCCGGGCGGCGAAGAAGCCGTCCATGCCGTCGCGGTGCGGCCAGCTTCTGAAGAAGCCGCGCTCCGTGAAAAGCGGGGTCAGTTCGGGGAAGAGCCCGCGCAGGTCCTCTGCGACGAATTCGGGGTGGTCGCGCAGGAAAGTGTCCACCACGAACTCGTTTTCCTGGACGCTGGTGGAGCAGGTCGCGTAGAGGAGCGTCCCCCCCTTCTCCAGGTACTTGCAGAGGTTCTCCAGGATGGAGATCTGGGTCCGGGCGAGCTGCAGGAGATCGTCGCCGGACTTGCTCCACTTCCCTTCCGGGTTGCGCCGGATCACGCCGAGCCCCGAGCAGGGGGCGTCCACCAGGATCCTCTGGAAGACGACCTCCTTGATCGCGGGGGAGGGGGAGGTGGCGTCCATGGTGAAGGTGCGCACCGAGGCGATGCCGAGACGGTCGCAGGTATCCTTGATGAGCCGAAGTTTCTTGTGGTTCACGTCGCAGGCGTAGATCTCGCCGGAATCCCCCATGAGCTGGGCGATCTGCGTCGACTTGCCGCCGGGCGCCGCGCAGGCGTCGAGCACACGGTCCCCCTTCTCCGGCGAGAGAAAGAGCGGGGCGAGCTGGCTCGACTCGTCCTGCACCGTGAAGAGGCCGTCGCGGAAGGAGGCAAGCCTCGTGATCTGCCCGGACTGGTTCAGCCTGATCCCGTCCGGAGACCAGCGGGTCGCGCTGCAGCTCACCCCCTCGGCGGTCAGACGCTCCAAGAGCGCCTCGCGCGAGACGCGCAGCGTGTTCACCCTCACGGTCAGCGGCGGGGGCTCCGACATGGCAGCCGCCAGCGCCTCGGCCTCCTCCACACCCATCTGCTCGACCCACTGCCGGGTGAGCCATGCGGGGTGCGAGTAGCGCACGGCGAGGTACCCTGCCGGGTTCTCGGCGCGGTCCGGGTAGCGGATGTTGTCGCGGTTTCGGTCCGCGTTTCTAAGGATGGCGTTGATGAAGCCGGACGCGCGCGGCGCGAGCTCCTTGGCGAGCTTCACCGTCTCGTTCACCGCGGCGGAAACCGGGACGCGGTCGAGGAAGAAGCACTGGTAGAGCCCGAGGCGCAGCAAGAGGAGCACGTAGAGCTCGAGCTTCTCGGTCCTCTGCTTGGAGAACTGCCCGATGATGTAATCCAGGGTCCCCTGGCGGCGCAGGACGCCGTACACCAGTTCGGTCAGAAGGCCTCTATCGGCCCCCTTGATGATGTCCTTGGAGAGCTCGTGGTCTATGAGGATGTCTGCGAAGGACTTTTCTTTTTCGATCCGGAGCAGGATATCGAAGGCGGCGCGGCGTGGGTTTTTGCTGGACAAATTACTTCCTTTCAGGGGTGAAGATCTGGGCGAGGCCGGAATCATTATATGCATTTCGCCCAAAATCGCAAGCGGTTAGGGCACTTGACATAGGAAATACAGGGGCTACCCTTTAGCCTGGGTTTAATGATAACCGAGAGGAGGGTTTACCATGATACCTTGGGAAACGGACATGGGAAAAGCGCTGGCTCGGGGGAAGGCGGAACAGAAGACACTGCTGCTTGAGTTCTTCAGCCCGGAATGCATCGGCTGCAAACAGATGGAGGCGGTAACTTTCGCCGACCCGCAGGTCGTCAACTTCATCTCGGACCACGTCATACCGGTAAGGATCCCGGTCAGTTCCGTCACCCAGACCGCCGACTTCCGGGTGAGCTCGACCCCTACCCTCATCACCCTCGACCTGTACGGCCGCGAACACCAGCGCAGCGTCGGCTTCCTTCCCCCCGCCGACATGATCGGCTCGGTGCTCCTCGGCATGGGCAAGGTCTGCCTGGACAACGGGCAGTTCAACGAAGCGGTGATCCAGTTCAACACCCTTTTAAACGGTTGCCCGAAGAGCGCGTCGGCACCCGAAGCGGTCTACCTGCGCGGCGTGGCGCGTTTCAGTGCGAGCCACGACCCGACGGCCCTCAAAGACATCTATCAGCAGCTCTCCAGCCAGTATCCCGAGAGCGACTGGACAAGGCGCGCCGAGCCGTTCACCCTGCTTTGATCTTTTCAGCCGCACCAGGTTTTTATTCCACATGGGGGGCGGCAGCCATGCCGCCCCCTTTTCATGATGTGATTCTATGATGCATGCCCTGGACCACATTTTCACCGGACTTCTCTTCGCCTCGCTGGCTGCCCTCGCGCTCCTCTCGGCCGGGCACGCCCTCGTCAACAAGCGCGATCCCCGCTCTGCGCTCGGCTGGATCCTCACCTGCCTCGCCATTCCGCTTTTCGGCCCCATCTTCTACTGGGGGATGGGTGTCAACCGCATCTACAGCCGCGCCAAGCGCTGGCACCGCGAGTCAGGTGCCCTCCCCATCATCCCACCGACGGTGAAGGACGTCCCCACGGCGCGCCTCCCGGGTGAGCTCGCCTACCTGAGGGAATTAAGAAACCTCTCCGAGCGCGTCGTAAGCACGAGGCTTCTCCCGGGCAACCACCTGATCCCCCTTGAAAACGGCGAGGAGGCCTACCCGGCCATGCTTGCCTCCATCGATGCGGCCGTCTCTTCGGTGCACCTCTCCACCTACATCTTCGACGGTGACGACACCGGCAGGCGCTTCGTCGCCGCCCTCGCCCGGGCGGCGGACCGCGGGGTCGAGGTGCGGGTGATCGTGGACAGCCTGGGGGAAAAGTACTCAAGGCCTACGGCGCGGGAGCTATTGAAGGGGAGCGGCGTGAAATTCCGCCATTTCCTGCCGCTGCGTCCGGGAGGGTACCTGAACCTGCGCAACCACAGAAAGATCCTGGTCGTGGACGGGGCTATCGGATTCACCGGCGGCATGAACATCGGCAGCAGGCACATGGTGACCACGCCCGCGCCGGTGGTGAAGGACCTGCACTTCCAGGTGCTCGGCCCGGTGGTGGCGGACCTGCAGAGAACCTTCGTCGAAGACTGGCACTTCGCCAAGGGGAAACAACTGACCGACGCGCGCTACTTCCCCGAACTCGCAGAGGCTGGAAGCGCCCTCGCCCGGGCGGTGAGCGACGGGCCGGACAAGGACTTCCGCAAGCTCAACTGGATCATCCTCGGTGCCCTTTCCTGCGCCCGCAGGACGGTGACCATCGTGACCCCCTACTTCATCCCGGACCGCCCGCTCATCTCGTCGCTGATCACGGCGGCTTTGCGCGGCGTCGAGATCACCCTGGTGCTTCCCGAGGTGAACAACCTCCCCTACGTGCAGTGGGCGAGCCGCTCCTACCTGTGGGAACTTCTGCAACAGGGGGTACGCATCTACGCCCAGCCCGCCCCGTTCGTGCACACGAAGTTCATGGTGGTGGACCGGAGCTGGAGCCTGATCGGAAGCGCCAACCTCGACCCGAGGAGCCTCCGGCTCAACTTCGAGTTCAACCTGGAGGTCTACGACCTGGAGTTCGCCGCCGCCCTCGAGGGGCGCTGCATGGCCACCCTCGCCCTATCCCGGGAGATCACCCTCGCCGAGATGGACGCCCGCCCGCTCGCCGCGAAGCTGCGCGACGCAGCCGCGAAGCTCTTCTCCCCCTACCTTTAACCCGTTTCCGTCCCCCCGGATCCCGCCAGGGAGACCCGGTTCTTGCCCATGCGCTTACTGCGGTACATGGCGAGATCGGCCTGCTTCAGCACGCTCTTCAGATCGCCGCCGTCCGCGGGGTAAGAGGCAATTCCCGCGGAAAGGGTGCAGTCTATCAGTTCCCCCTCGTAACTGAAGGGACAGTGGTCCATGGCCCGCACGATCCGCTCCACGGCGGGACGGATCTGCTCCCTGTCGTGGTCGTTGTACATGACGATGAACTCGTCCCCCCCGAAGCGCGCCGCGACGTCGCTCTCCCTGATGTTGGCCTGGATGATGCGGGCGGTCCACTTGATGAGCTCGGTGCCGGCCAGATGCCCGTAGCGATCGTTGATCTGCTTCAGGTTGTCCGCGTCCAGCATGCAGATGGCGAAGGGGGTGCCGTAGCGGCGCGAGATCTTCTCCTGCTGCAGGGCGAGAGTCTCGAAGCTGCGCATGTTGTTAAGTCCCGTGAGGTCGTCGGTGAGCGACAGGCGCTCCACGTTGGCCCGTGCCCCTTCGGCCTCGCCGGAGAGCATCGCCCCCACGTGCGCCATGAGGACGAAGGGGACCACCCTGATGAGATGACCGGTGATGTTGCCCAGAAAGGCGGGCGAGGCGCCGGCCAGGAGCAGGAAATAGCAGGCGACCGCGAGTCCCGCCATGAGGTAGGTGGTCCGTCTCCCGAGAATCAGCGAGGTGGCCATCAAGATCAGGTAGATGACCGGGACGAAGGGGCTGTCGGCCTTCCCGGTGAACCAGCAGACCGCCACAAGATAGCCGAGCAGCAGGGCGAGGTCGAGGGAGGCCTTCATCTGGAAGTTTTTCAGGAAGATGCGGGTTAGCGTGAGGCTGCCGATGAGGGTGAGTGAGAGGATCGATACGAGCAGAGTTCCGCGCCCCGGGAAGGGTACCAGGTAGGAGTCGAGCAGTACCAGCCCGACCAGGAGCCAGGCGATGAGGCACAGCACCCGTTTGTGACCGGTGTGCCGTGCTATGTCGCCCGCGCTGATCCAACCCTTTACCTCTACCATCCCGGCCGCCTCGGTCATCAGTTTGACTGCTCCACTTGGAGCTTATCGGCAGAGCGTCGGGAAAGTTGACGGCAATCTTGCGGCGTTGCGGAACGGCTAGGAATGGCGCAGCAGGCCGCGCAGGGCAAAGGCCAAGAGGAAGACGACGAAGTTGATGATGACGATGGTGGCGCCGGTGGGGAGGTTCAGGACGAAGGATACCGAGATGCCGCAGATGACGGTGCCGACCCCGATGGCGGCCGCGGAGATTATGGCCGCCTTGAACCCCTTGGCGACCTGCAACGCCGTGACGGCAGGGAGGATGAGCAGCGCCGATATCAGCATGATGCCCACCACCTTCATGGCGAGCACCACGGTGAGCGCGGTCAGGAGCACGAGGACGGCGTTGATGCGGTCCGTGTCCAGGCCTGAGCTTTTGGCGAGTTCCTCGTCGAAGGTGCTGGCGAAGAGTTCGTTGTAGAACATGATGACACCGGCGATGACGATGACGAAGAGCCCCGCCGCGATGGCAAGCTCGCTCGAGCTGATGGAGAGTATGTTGCCGAAAAGGTAGCTGAAGAGGTCGACGTTGAAGCCCCCGGCAACGCTGGCCAGGAGGACGCCGGTGGCGATCCCGATGGCGGAGACCATGCCGATGGCGGCGTCTCCGTAGATGCGCGCCTTCTGGGCGAGTTTCAGGATCCCGAGGGCCGAGGCGAGCACCACCGGGATGACGGCGAGGGTCATGTAGACCGATTGGAGGCGGAAAAGGAGCGTGAGTGCGACGCTTCCGAAGGTGACGTGGGCGAGACCGTCGCCGATCAGCGAAAGCCTGCGCAGCACTAGGAACACGCCGAGTACAGAGCAGAGGATGGCGATCAGCGACCCGCCGATGAGCGCCCTCTGCATGAAGCCGTAACTTAGCATCTCGTTCAGATCCATATAAACCTCAAAAGCGGGGGCGGAGCATCATTCGCCCGCCCTGCCTGCGCCGTCATTTAGTGCCTGTGGCAAACCAGGTGCTGGCCGTGCTCGCCGAAGAACCCGGTCATCTCGGTGGAATTGCAGAAATCGTCGAAGCTGCCGTAGAAAATAACCTTCTTGTCCAGGTAAAGCAGGTGCGAGGCGTATTTCCCGATGGTGGCCGTGTCATGGGTCACCAGCAGCACCGTGACCTTCTTCTCCCGGTTCATCTCGAAGATGAGCTTGTAGAAGCTCTCCCTGGTCTCCGGGTCGAGCGCCGTCGTCGGTTCGTCCATCACGAGCAGCGCGGGGTCGTTCACCAGCGCCCGCGCCAGGAGCACCCGCTGCCTGAGCCCACCGGAAAGCTCGCCGATCATCTTCCCCCTGATGTGGGAGATCCCCATCCACTCCATGGTCTGTTCCACGGCTCGCGTATCGTCCTTCGTGAAACGCCGCGGGAATTTCTTCGCGGAAAGCCGGCCGAGCCGGATCACCTCGTCGACGGTGGCCGGGAAGTGCGGGTTGAAGAACTGCAACCCCTGCGGCAGGTACCCGATCCGGCGCCAGTCGTGGAAGCCCCCGAGCGGCTTACCGAGGACGGAAATGGCGCCGGAGGTGGGAGCGAGAAGTCCCAGGATGATCTTTATCATGGTGCTCTTCCCGGAACCGTTCGGCCCGCAGATGCCCACGTAGTCGCCCGGATTTACCGTGAAAGAGACGTCCTGCAGCACCTCGGTCCCGTGATAGCCGGCGCAGAGGTTCTGCACGGTGAGAGCTTTGTCTGTCATTGCAGCCCCGTCTTCAAATTCTTGAGGTTTTCTTCCATGAGGGAGACGAAGGTGACGCCCTTTTGCAGCTCGTCCTTAGTGACGTTGTGCCCGGCACGCAGCATGAGGACCTTGGCCCCGGTCTCGCGCGCTATGGTCTCGGCCACGCGGGGACTCAGCAACTCCTCGGTATAGACGTAACCCAAATGCTCGCGGCGCATTATCTGCACAAGTTCAGCGAGCTTAGCCGGGGTGGGTTCTGCATCGGCGTTCACCGCGGAGGCCGAGATGTACTTCAGGCCGTACCTTCTCGCCATGTAGCCGAAGGCATAGTGTCCGCCGTGCAGCAGCACCTTCTTCGGGCAGTTGGCAAGGGTATCCTTGAAGCGCTGGTCCAGTGCAGCCAGCTGCCGGTCCAACCCGGCGGCATTCTGCTCGTAGTACGCCTTGTTGGCGGGATCGCGTGTGACGTAGGCGGCGAGGATGTTTCTTACGATGGTGCGCGCGTTGTCGAAGTCGAGCCAGATGTGCGGGTCGCCCCCCTTCCCGTCGTGGGCATCATCGTGCCCTTCGCGGTGCTGGTCCGATACCGGCCCCTGCATGAGGTGAATCCCCCTTCCTCCTTCAACCACCGCCACCTTGCCCTTATCCAGCCCCGAGATGATGTTAGCCGCCCACGGTTCCATCACCGCATTGGTGTAGACGAAGAGGTCGGCCCGGTTCACCCGCACCACGTCTTCCGGCCGCGGTTCGAAGCTGTGCGGCTCGACTCCCGGCGGAAGGAGCAGCGTCACCTGCGCCTTGTCGCCACCGATCGTCCTTGCGAAGTCGTAGAGAGGGAACAGGGTCGTCACTACTTGCAGCTTTCCGCTTTGCCTCTCCTGACGGCTGCATCCCGGCAGCATCAGGACCAGGGCCAGGAGCAACATCGTAAGCCATTTCATGCCTTTTCCCCTTTTTTAGCGCAACCGCCGCACAGACCGTTCAACTGCAGGATGTGCGATAGCACCTTCCCGCCGTTACGGATGCTCACCTCACGCTCCAACGCATCGATGCCGCAAGAAGGGATGTCCTCAACCTTGCGGCACGAAAGGCATACGAAGTGGTGATGGTGTTCCGGGTTGCTGCAGAAGTAGTAGTACAGCTGGCGGTTGGGATGGATCACCTTGGTGAGGACGCCGCTCTCGGAAAGTTCCTCCAGGTTGCGGTACACCGTGGGTAACCCGAGACGATCGAAGCGTCCCTTCAACGTCTTCCAGAGTTCCTCGGGACTCGCGTACCCCGACTCAGCCTCAAGCAGCTCGAGAATGGCCAACCGTTTCGGGGTCGCTTTCATACCAGCCGCTTTGAGTACCGTCGCGTGACGCTGCTCCATACCAGCCTCTAAATAGAAATGATTTCGTTTTAAAATAGCGGGCGGGGTCTCAAAGTCAAGAAAATTTATGTCACCCGACGGGCCTTTGTGCTACCTTCCCGTAGCCATAGCGGGCTGATTCGGTCAAATGACACAGAGGAACAGGCCTTTCACGTAAACCGGACCACCAACATTAACCACTTCAAAAGCGACATCACTGCCAGATTAGGGAGTTGCTGACCGGGCGCAGACCGTGGCGGTTCTTGGCGTTTGTATTGCATAAAATTCATGATTCATCAAAGCGGTTATTTCACCAGTCGGACGGCGTCACATGCGAAGAGAAACGTACAACTATAAGGATTACTTCCATGCCGGGCAGAAGGCCCGGGTAGAGGTGTCATTATCGGGGGATACGGTTTTCAACGACGGCGCAGTGGTCACGGAGATCGACGACACAGGAATCCGCCTGCGTCTTTCCAGGGAGAAGCTCCCCGATGGTATGCTGCTGCGTCGCGAATCCCCCCTGGTGGTACGCGTAGGGGTGAGCGGCAACAGCTACCGCTGCAAATGCGTAGTCTTAGCCGATCACGCTGAAGAGGACCTGCGGGTGGGGTTCGTGGAGAAGGTAACTCCCGAAGATCAGCGCGAATATTTCCGCCTCGGCACCGACATCCCGGTGATCCTGTTCAACGTGACCGCCGGCACCGCTGAAGAGAGCGGCGCCGCCGGACTGCGGGTGGCTGCGCAGAACAGCCTGCCGCGTATCGTAAATATCAGCGGCGGCGGCCTGCGCACCGAGACCGAGATGGAGATGACCCGCGACGACATCGTCTATGCCACCTTCCACCTGCCGCTTCCCGAGCCGAAGATCGTGCCTGTCGTCGCCCAGGTGATGCACAGCGAGGAGCTGCGCCGCAACGAAGGGATCGTATTCAGCGCGGGCCTGCGTTTCATGCACATCAACGAGCGCGACCGCGACGCCATTGTCCGTTACGTCTGCAACGAAGAGATCAAGCGCATCAGGATGTGCCGTAAGGACTTCTACTCCATACCGACCAGCTAATGCTTCACCAGACTGAGATATAGAATAGAGCGCAGTTGCAATGAATAAGGCCAGCGGAAGATCCGCCGGCCTTTTTTTCAGTGAGTTCTGCGTCCCTCAGGAGTTGTAGCCTATCCTGCAAACACCGCAGCGAGACTCTTCACCAGCAGGTCGTTTTCCTCGCTAAGCCGCACCGCAATCCTGAAATAACGGGTGCCCAGCCCCTGGAAGTTGCTGCAGTCCCTGACCAGAATCCCCTTACCTTTCAACGCCTCGCGCAGTTGCCCTGCGGTCATCCCCTCCCGCGTTATCCGCACCAGCAGATAATTGGCCCAGGCCGGAAAGACCTCGAGACCGGGAAGCGCGGAAAGTGCCGCGGCAAAGCGTACCCGCTCCGCGTCAATATAGCTTCTCGTGCGGTGGCAATATTCCGACGCGGCAAGCGACGCGATCCCCGCCACCTGTGCCGCCGTGTTCACGTTCCAAGGGTCCTGCTGTGCCGCAATCGCCGCGATGGTCTCGGGGCGGGCAAGCGCGTAACCGAGCCGCAACCCCGGGATGCCGAAGAACTTGGTCATGGAGCGCAGCAAGACGGCGCGCGGCGCAGTCCGAATCAGGTCTTTAGCCGACTCCTCCTCGCAGAAGTCGATGAAGGCCTCGTCCAGAACCAGGAAGGTACCGCACTCGCGGCAGGCGTCGACGATCCCGGCGACATCCCCCTTCGGCACCAGGTTACCCGCAGGGTTTCCCGGATTGCAGATGAAGAGCATGTCGTAACCCTCTCCAAGCCGCTCTTTCAGCGCATCGACCGACAGTGCGAAAGCGTCGGCAGGGGAGAGGTTGAAGTAGTCAGTCTGCCATCCCCCCCGCTCCAGGGCGAGCGCGTACTCGGCGAAGGCGGGAGCAACGACGAGGGCACGGCGACCGGAAAAGACGCGCGGGAGCAGGTGAATCAACTCAGTCGAACCGTTGCCGACGGCGATCTCGTCCGGCGCGCAGCCGTGGTAGGCGGCCAGAGCAAGCTTCAGCTCCGTCGCCCCCTTGTCCGGGTAGTGCAGCAGACGCTCATAGCTCGCCGTCAGCGCCTCGCGCACCCCCGGCGCCATCCCAAGCGGGTTGATGCTGGCCGAGAAGTCCAGGAGCTGCTCCGGCGCAAGACCGAGGTCCCTTGCCACGGCAAAAACGTTGCCGCCATGTTCGTGTGGGATTGCCATTGTTACCAACCCTGCAGATATCTCCCCTCGCCCTCCGGGAGAGGGGCGGGGGTGAGGGCCTCGCCCTAGAGAAGACTTGGCCGTTATATCGTCACCTTCAAAGCCAGCATGAGCGCCATCCACCCGAGCACCATGATCGCCTCGCTGCAATACATGAGGCGAACCACGCCCGCGTATGCCTCAAGGGAGAGCGGCCGCACCGGATCCCCGATGGTCGGCTTCTCCACGATCCTGCCGAAGTAGCGGTTCGCGCCGCCGAGTCTGACACCGAGCGCACCGGCTGCCGCCGCTTCCGGATAACCGCTGTTGGGGGAGGCGTGGTTGCGGCAGTCCCGGTGCAGGATGCGCCAACTCCCCGCACTGCTCAAGCCGCAAAGAGGCGCCGCAAGCACCATGAGCAGGCCGGTGAGCCGCGCCGGGATGAAGTTGGCGAGGTCGTCGAAACGCGCCGAGGCCCAGCCGAATTCCAGATAGCGCTCGTTTTTGTACCCCACCATGGAGTCGAGCGTGTTGACCGCCTTGTACGCGATCGCCAGCGCCGGGCCTCCCAGCATCAGATAGAAAAGGGGCGCGACGACGCCGTCGCCGGTATTCTCCGCCACGGTCTCCACCGCCCCCCTGATGACCTCCGGCTCGTCCAACTGCGCAGTCTCGCGTCCCACGATGTAGGAAAGCGCAACCCTTGCGGCGGGAAGGTCACCCCGTTCCAGGGCCTTCGCCACCTTTGCCGACTCGACGTGCAGCGAACGGGCCGCAATGGAGACCCAGGCGAGGTAAAGCGCCACAAGGAAGCCGACCGCCGGGGCGACCAGCGTTCCCAGGTAGATGAGCCCCGCGGCAACGAGATAGCTGACGCCGACGGTGACGACGAGCAGCGCAACGCCTGCCAGGCGGGGATCGGAGATCCTTTGGCGCAACACCCGTTCAAGCCACGAAATCAACCATCCGATGATGACCACCGGATGCGGCAGGGTGCGCGGGTCGCCGAGAAAGAGGTCCATGACCACCGCGCCGAGCACTATCGCTATGTGCGGGTCAAGGAGTGCCATCACCGGCCGTACTGCTCATGGCGCGCAGCGGCGAGATGCCGCAGATCCGGAAGATCCGCTCCAGATCCAGGTGCCGCTCCATGTGCGCCGCGAGGGCATCGAACGGGTCGGGCATCGGGACCGCTTCCGCCTGCTCCGGCAGTCCTTTCGCACGCCTGATCCGGTTCAGAAAGGCAGTCCTGAAACCGTGATTGTCGAAAATGCCGTGCAGGTAAGTGCCGAAGACCCGCCCATCGGCGGATACGGCACCGTCATCCACGGTGACGCCCTCTCCGGAACGGCTGGTGATGCGCGCAAAGGGGGTGACTCCCTGACCGAGGACGCTTTCACCCATGTGGATCTCGTATCCGGTTACCGCAGCGTCACAGCCGGGTGCTACCGACGCACCTGCAGCGGAGAGCTTGGCTTCCGCCTGGTGGGTCTGTTTCTCCTTCAGCATGGTGGTCACCACGTCGAAAAGTCCCAGCCCATCGACGCGTTCAGGACCCGACTCCACCCTTTCCGGGTCGAGCACGGTTTTCCCTAGCATCTGGTATCCGCCGCAGATGCCGACGACCGGTCCCCGGAAACGGGTAACCGCCTCGGCGATCCCCTCATCCCTGATCGACTCGAGATCGGCGAGGGTGGCCTTCGTGCCCGGCAGGATCAGGAGGTCCATGGTCTCGACGAGCCAGGGCGAGCGGACGTAGTAAAGCTCCACGTCCGGCTCCGCCTCCAACGCCGCAAAGTCGGTGTAGTTCGAGATCCGCGGAAGGCGAAGCACCCCGATGCGCAGCTTGTCACCCCGCTCCGTCGTTTGGGGCGCGGTTTCCTTCTTCTGCAGGGCGACGCTGTCCTCCTCGGGCAGGGCCAGCCCTTTGTACCAGGGAAGCACCCCGAGCACGGGCACCCCGGTCCGCTCCTCGACATACTTGATGCCGGAGGCCAGCAGCGAAGCATCGCCCCGGAACTTGTTGATGATGACCCCTTTCACGAGCGCCTTTTCTTCCGGCTGCAGGAGTTCAAGGGTGCCGACGATCTGTGCGAAGACGCCGCCCCGGTCGATGTCGGCAATGAGGATCACGGGAGCGCCAGCCATGCCCGCCACCTTCAGGTTGGCGATATCGTGGTCGCGCAGGTTGATCTCGGCGATGCTGCCGGCCCCCTCAATGACGATGAAGGAGTAGCGGTCGCGCAACCTGGCGAAACTCTCCCGCGCCTTCAAAAAGGCCTTCGGCTTGTAGGCGTTGTACTCCTTGACCCCCATGTTGCGCACGACCTTGCCCTGCACGATCACCTGACTTCCGGTGTCGGAGTTGGGCTTCAACAGGATCGGGTTCATGTCGGTATGAGGTGCGATGCCGCAGGCCTCCGCCTGTACCCCTTGGGCGCGGCCGATCTCCCCTCCCTCGGGGGTAACCGCGGAGTTGAGCGCCATGTTCTGGGACTTGAAGGGTGCCACCGAGATGCCGCGACGCTTCAGGATGCGGCAGAAACCGGCCGCGAGCACCGACTTCCCGACGTCGGAACCGGTGCCGCAGAACATCACCGCATGCGGATCTTCGCTAACCTCTCCCAGAGACGCCACGGCTGCGCGCTTTTTGCGGTTGGGGTTCTGGTCGTCGCCGCGGGTGGCATAACCGCGCGGGGTGACGATGCGTCCGTCGCGGCAAAGGCGCGTCGAGGAGTTGCCGATGATTACCAGCGAGAACATGTCGATGGGATGCTGCAACATCTCGCCGAGCGTGGTGATGATGCACTCCTCGCCGTCGCGGCAGGCGTTGCGGACGATGCCGACGGGGACCTGAGGACCGCGCGCCGCGATCAGGATGTCCCTCGCCTCTTCGATCTGGGTGACACGCCCCTTGCTGCGTGGGTTGTAAAGCGCCACCACGAAATCTGCGCTCGCGGCGGCCTTCAAACGTTTCCGGATTTTCGGAAGCGGCGTGAGCAGGTCGGAGAGCGAGATCACGGCAAAATCGTGCATGAGCGGCGCGCCCAGCACCGAAGCTGCGGCCTGCACAGCCGAGACGCCGGGGACCACCACGATCTCGACGTTTTCGAAGGGAGCGTCCGGTTCGTCGGCGAGTTCCATGGCGAGACCGGCCATGCCGTAGATCCCCGCGTCGCCGCTGGAGATGAGGGCAACAGTCTTGCCCGAGGCGGCGATGGCGAGCGCCTGCGAGCAGCGCTCCACCTCGCGCATCATCCCCGAGGAAAAGAGGGTCTTGTTGACGAGAAGGGGTTCGATGAATTCAAGGTAGGTCCGGTAGCCGACCACCACGTCCGCCTTCTCGATCGCCTCGCGCGCCTCGAAAGTCATGTGGTTTAGCCCGCCCGGGCCGATACCTACTACGAAAAGTTGTGACATTAAACTTGGACCTCTATTACGAAGTGTGCTGGGCTAGCCCCCTCGCCCTCCGGGAGAGGGTGCCCGCAGGGCGGGTGAGGGCGTTGCCACGAAGTGAGTAATTTGCATCTGCCGACGCCCTCACCCCTGCCCCTCTCCCGGAGGGCGAGGGGGAAACAGGCGAGTCAGTAATGGGCGCAGCGTGCGATGGCGATGGCGATGGTGACGTTGCCGTCCTTCACCTTTTTCAAAATGAGCGAGCCCCCGTCCGAGGCGAGCAGCGCGGCCGGTTCGGCGACGCCGCGAGCCCCTATCGCGGCAAAGGCGTGCTCGGACGGCGGCGAGGGAACCGCCACCTTGTTCAACTCGTCGCTGCTGAAGAAAAGAAGCGGGAGCCCTTTCCTTCCGGCACAGGCCAGCAGCCCTTCCTCATCCGCCTTCGCCTCGGCAGAAGCCATGCAGCGAACGCTTTTCATCGAAAGTGAGAGCAGGGAAAGATGCCGCTCCACCACCGCTTCGATTTCGTCAGCGGAAGTCCCCCGGTTGCAGCCGATGCCGAGGCAGAGTTCGACAGGGCGCAGGACCAGGGTCCGTGAAGGATCGAGCCCTTGCGGCACCGCCCCGCTGGTGACGACGACCATGCCGTCCGCACTGGCGGCAAGCGCGTCATCCGCGTCGCGGCAAAAGAGCAGGTTCCCCTTCCCCCCGCAGTAGTCCGCCACCTTGCCGGTCGGGTCGAGAACGGCGATACGTTTTCCTTCGAGCAGCAGTGCGTTCAGCACCTTAACCCGAGATAGGTCATCGATGCGCCAGCCGTTTTCCTTGGCGAGCATGTCGAAGGAGGGGAGTTCGTTCGCGTCGGTCGCGGTGGTGATCACCGGCGTGGCACCGGTAAGTTCGGCGCAGCTTGCGGAAAGCGCGTTGGCGCCGCCCAAGTGACCGGAAAGAAGAGAGACGGCGAAGCGTCCTGCGTCATCGATCGCCACCACCGCCGGGTCCTCATCCTTCCCTTTCAGCAGCGGCGCGATCGACCGGACCACGATTCCCGTCGCCATGATGCAGACGAAGCCGTCGAAGTCGGGCCAAAGCCGCGCCATGAGAGTCGGTACCCGTTCCGCAAAAGGCACGGCCTCACCCGTCGCATGCTTCTCAAGGACGAAGAGCGAGGTGAGCGGCAGTCCGCTCTTAAGCGTCGCCCCGAGCTTCGCGCCGTTGGCGGTTATTGCGATGATGGCAACGCGCATGTTTTTTTAACCTAAAACGTAGAACGTTGAACGCAGAACGTTGAACGGGGTTTTACCCCCTGCACCCGTGCGTGAACCCCTTGTCGTAGAGAAGCGACTTCGCCTTCATCCCTTCGCTGCGGGCGCGCAGCACGTCGCCCACCACGATGAGGGCCTGCTTTACGATCCCCGCCTCAGCCACCTTCGCGGCGATGTCGGCGAGGGTCCCGGTGATTACCTGCTCGTCCGCCCAAGACGCCTTCGCCACCACGGCCACCGGCGTCTCTTCCGTGTAGGCGCCGGAAAGAAGCTCCTCAACCACCTTCCCGATCATGGAGACGGAAAGGTAGATGACCAGGGTGGCGCCGATCCGGGCGATGCTGGAGAGCTGCTCCCGCTCCGGCACCGGGGTCCTCCCCGCGAGACGGGTGATGACCACCGTCTGCGACACCTCCGGCAGGGTCAGTTCCTGCTTGAGCGCGGCCGCAGCCGCGAAGGCGCTCGTGACGCCGGGAACAACGTCGTAGCCGATGCCGAGGCGGTCGAGTTCCTCCATCTGCTCCTGGATGGCGCCGTAGATCGAGGGATCGCCGGTGTGCAGCCGTACCACGCGTTGTCCCTCAACGATCGCTTCCGCCAGAACGGCGGTGGTCTCCTCGAGATCCATGCCGGCCGAATCCCAGACCCGCGCGTTTGGGGCGTAGGTGCGCACCAGTTCGCGGTCGACGAGGCTTCCGGCGTACACGACGACATCCGCTTCGCCCAAAAGGCGCGCTCCCTTAACGGTTATAAGCTCAGCGTCGCCGGGGCCGGCGCCGACAAAATGGACTATGTTCTCTTTCGACACGGGATACCTTTCAAAAAAGGGATCATGCTTTCAAATCCCAATTCATTTAACGCAAAGACGCAAAGCCGCCAAGACGCGAAGAAAACAAGTAAAACGGGTAAAGGCAAAAAACGAGGTCTTCATGCCGTTTCACCTTTGCGTCTCCGCGCCTTTGCGCCTTTGCGTTAATGGTTTGCAGTCCGTTACAGCAGATTCTTCCTGACGATCAGCATGGAGAGGTAATCGAGTTTCCGCCCGAGGAGCGCCTCCAGGTCGTGGTGCACCTCTTCATCGGCGGAGCCGACCCGACGCACGAAGACGCCGCTTTTCTCGCGCCCCAGCTCCTTCAACGCCGCGTACACGGCATCGAAGACCCGGTTCACCTTCATGAGCACGACGGTATCGAACTCCTCGAGAGTCCGCTTCAGCTCGTCCTTCTCGTAGGTGGCGGGAAGGATGGCGATCCGATCCGCCCCAAGCCCCAGCGGCAGTCCGGAAACGGCCGAGGAGGCGAGGATGCTGGAGATCCCCGGCACCACTTCTATCTTTATTTCGGGATACTTGGCGAGGAAGATCCGGTGGATGTAGAGGTAGGTGGAGTAAAGAAACGGGTCGCCGATGGTGACGAAGGCCACGTCCTTCCCCTGGGCGATGCGCTGCGCGACCTGGTCTGCGGCCTCCTCCCAATAAGGATCGAGCCCCTTCATATCCTTCACCATCGGGAAGAGCTGGACCAGCACCTCCTGCCGGCTGCGATCGATGAACTCCTCGACGATGGAAAGCGCGTAGCTCCCGCCTTCCGCCGCCCCGGTCGGAGCGCAGATGACATCCACGCTCCTCAAAATCCGCTCCGCCTTCCTGGTCAACAGCTCCGGATCGCCCGGCCCTACCCCTACCGCGTAGACAACCGCCACTACTCCTCCCCTTTCCAGGCCGAGATGACGTAGACCGGGTTATGGGCAGCGAACATCTTGTATTCGGTGAGGCTGCGGGTCTTGGAGATGTTGACGCAGGTGACCTCGACGGTGTAGCCGTGGTCTTCGAGGAATTCCACCGACTTGGTGAGGGTGTCCAGGGTCACCGCGTTCAGCACGATAAAGCCGTCGGGCTTCAGGCGCTTGTCGACCGCCTCGATGATCTCCTCCAGCATGCCACCGGAGCCGCCAATGAAGACGCGGTCCGGGTCGGGGAGATCCTCCAGCCCTTCCGGGGCGTAGGTTTCCATCACGGTGACATTTCTGGCCACGAACTTCTTGAGGTTTTCCTTCAGAAAGCTCAGGTACTGCGGGTTCTTTTCGAGTGCGAAGATGCGCCCGTTGGGCATCAGGTTCCCCGCCTCGATGGAGACCGATCCGCTCCCTGCGCCGATATCCCACATCACCAGGTCGTCCTGGAGCTGCAGCTTGCCGAGCGTGATGGCGCGCACCTCTTCCTTGGTGATCAGCTTCTTGGCGGTGGCGAACTCGTCGTCCCTGATGCCGATCATCGGGTAGTTCTGGAGGTTAGGCTCCCAGGTCTTGATGAGGATGAGGATGTTGAGCGGCGAGCAGGTTACTTCCGCCAGCCCGCGGATGTCGGTTTTGGTGAACTTCTCGGTGGGGAGCCCCAGGTCCTCGCAGACCCAGGCTTCGTACCCCTCGGCGCCGCGCCCGATCAGTTCCTTGGCGATGACGGCCGGGGTGTTGACGCTGTCGGTGAGGACGGCGATCTTTTCCGAGGCGATGATGCGGTCAAGGGCGGGTTTGATCCCCCTGCCGTGCACCGAGACGAAGGTTGCGTCGTCCCAGGGCTCCTTGATTCTCGCAAAGGCGTACTGGATGCTGGTGACGTTCGGGTAGATCTCGACCCGCTCCTTGGGGAGGTTCCTGAGCAGGAAACGCGCGACACCGAAGAAGTTGGGATCGCCGGAGCCGAGAACGACGGTCCGCTTTTCCGTGTGCTTCAGGTGCTCCAGCATGATGGAGAGGTCTTCCAGGGGACGCTTCTCCCCCTTGAAGTCGGGGAAGATGTCCAGGAGACGCTTGTGGCCGATTAGTACCTCGGCCTGGTCGATCACCTCGAGTGCCTGTTTGCCGAAACCTTCCCATCCTTCGATACCGGCGCCGACAAGATAGATCTTTTGCTCCGCCATGGCCCGCTCCTTTCTTCATCGCAATTCAAAGGTCTAACTTCAAGCCGCCCCAGACGCCCCCCCCTTCGGCCGCTCTCCCTTCCGCCGCGAAGCGAAAAGAGGAGACCCGTCAGAGGGAAGCCGTACTGCGGGCGAAAATCATTTATCGAGGTAGAGCACCTCGCCCTGGTAACCCGCGAGGAGCACCCGGGCCTTCACCCAAGGCGCCAAATCGGAACAGGCCTGCGCCACCTTCCCGCAGACCAGTTCGATCAGCGCCGGGTCGTTACCCGAAGCCTCGAGCACATGACGCGCCGTGTTCGCCCCGTGGGCCAGATGCTCAAGGTGCGCCGTCCGCGGATCGGCCTTCATCCACGATGCCAGCGTGACCAAATCCAGTTCCGACGAGGTGACGTGGGTCTGTTCATGCCCGCAGGCGATCTTCACCAGCTTGGCGAACTGCCCGGCGACCACGACCTCTGGCACCCCTTTCTTTGCGCAGCTCTTCAGCGAGTAACCGAAATGATCCCCCATCATAATGAAGGATTCATCGGTGAGTTTAAGCTGCTGCTGGGCCACGAGCTCGGAGGTGCGTCCCGTTGAGAGGACCACGAGACGGGAGCCGCAGGCGAGCGCGACATCTATGGAAGCATCGACCGTGTCGGTCCAGGCCCTGGTGGAAATCGGCTTGACGATCCCGGTGGTGCCGAGGATGGACAGTCCCCCTACGATTCCCAGCCGCTCGTTGAGCGTCTTCTTCGCGAGTTCCTCGCCGTTGGGGATGCTTATGGTGAAGGTGAGCGTCGCCGGGATGCAGCGCAGGGCGAAGACTTCCTTCACCACCTCCATGATCATGCTGCGCGGCACCGGGTTGATGGCCCATTCACCCACCGGGACTGCGAGCCCCGGCTTGGTTACCTTACCGATGCCGACGCCCCCCTTGACGACGATGCGGTTCTTGGTGAACATGTCCGCCTTGGCGGTGACATGGATCTCCGCGCCGTTGGTCACGTCCGGATCATCGCCGGCGTCTTTCACCACGTAACAGGATGCCGTGTTGTCGCGCAGCACGCCCCCGTGGATCCGGAAACGCGCACCCTTGCCGCAGGGGAGCGTGAGCTGAACTTCCTCGACCAGGGTCTGGTCGCGTAGCATCTGGGCGGCGCCCTTAACGGCAGCAGCGGCACAGGCTCCTGTCGTGTAGCCGTATCTCAATTCTTTCCCGCTCATATTTCATCCCATCTGAAGACGAAAACCATTCTATTGAATTGCATCACAAATGCAGGCCGGTAACGGGTCCCGGCAAAACTACATCAAAGCGCCGATGCGGATGCTTCCGCCTGGATCAGTATCGCGTTCATCACCGCGGCGGCCACGTTGGAGCCCCCCTTGCGGCCGGTGTTGGAGACGAACTGCAGCTCAGGGAATTCCCGGGCCAGTTCCTTCATGGCTTCCTTGCTCTCCGCGGCGCCGACGAAACCGACCGGCAGCGCCACGATCAGCCTGGGACGGACCCCTTCCTCGCGTACGAGCCTGATCAGCTCGAATAACGCGGTCGGTGCGTTGCCGATGACGAAGATGCCGTTTGCCGCATCCCTTGCCGCCTTGCGCATGGCGAGGATGGAACGGGTGACGCCCTGCTCTTTCGCTTCCTTCGCCACCTGCGGGTCCGCGACGAAGCAGGAGGCCTGCACCTTGAAGCGTCCGAGCCGTTCCTTGCTCATCCCGGAGATGATCATGTTGGTATCGGTGACCACGCCGAGTCCGTCGCGGAGCGCCGCGATGCCGCTTGCCACCGCCTTTTCCGTGATCACCATGCTGCGGGCGTAATCGAAATCGGCGCTCGTGTGGATGGCGCGGCGCACGAGGGGCCACATCTGGGCGTTCCAGTCGTGCTGCCCCAGTTCCTCCTCGATGATCCGGAAGGATTCCGCCTCGATCTCCTCGGGGCGCAGGTGCACCGACATCAGTGCCACCTCTGCTCGGTGAGGCTTTCCGCGACGCGCTCCACCACCACCTCGGCCAGCTTGTCGTGCACGCCTAGATGCTTGCCGAGCACCATTTCCACGCCGGGGTGGCGCTTTCTCGCCTCTTCCAGTTCTTCCGGGAGGTCCTCCTGTACGTGGGCGCCCATGTAGAGGAAATAGGGGACGAGGAGGATGCGCTCCGCCCCTTGGGCGACGCAGGCGTCGACCCCCTGCTGGATGTTCGGGAGGTGCTGTTCGCGGAACGAGACCTCGACGATCTCGAACTGGGTCATCTTTTTAACACGGGCCGCGATCTCGTTCACCGCGTTGTTCGCCTCGGCGATCCTGCTGCCGTGCGCCATGAGCAACAAAGCTGTCTTCATAAAAACCTCGAAAAACGTTCAGCGTTCAACGTTCAGCGTTCAATTGAATTGTTTGGCGTTGGCATCCCCACCTCGGCTTCGGGTACTTGCCGCCGCCGTTAGGTTGCCATAAATGGATGTACAGGCTCGAACGTTGAACGTTGAACCTTGAACGGCCGTTCCGCCGTTACATCCACCCTTTCTGGTACTCGTGGATCAGCTTCTCCACGGCGCGCTTCGCACCGGCTTTCCAGGGCCCAACTGCGGCGAGGGTAAGGTTCTTCGGCGCGAAGAGGGCGTGTGCGGTGTGCATGAGCTGCTCGCCCCCGATGGCACCGGCCTCGATGCGATCCTCATCGATGCTCCGGACAAGCGACATAAGCTCGCCCCAGCCGTAACGCACCTGCATCTCGTAAGTGGAATCGGCGCTGTACTCGAGATCGTAGAAGTACCCTTCCTTGACCCGCGCGAGCTCCGCCTCCCCCACCTCCTCGAAGGCAAGACTCTTCACCTCGCGCAGCACCTCGGATACGGCAAGCACCAGGTTCTCCGGCGCAGTGGCAAGCTCGACGGCGAAGGCGCCGGTCTCCTCGTAGGCGGAAAGCGAAGCGTCCACGGAGTAGACGATGCCGAGCTTCTCCCTCAATGAGAGGTGCAGACGAGAGGTCCCGCCGCCGCAGAGGATGCGCCGCATGAGCCTTAAGATCATGAGCCGCTTGTCCTGCCGCGCGAAACCGCGGAAGGCGATCTGCAGGTTCACTTGGCTGTCGGAATCCTTCACGAAGAGCGAGCGCGGCTCGTCCTGCAGCTCGACCGGCGGCAGCAGCGCAGGAGGCCTGCCTCCCCCCCATCCCGCGAAGTGGCTCTCGCAGGCGGCGAAGAACGCATCGGAATCGTGCCTTCCTGCCGCGACGATCAGGGCGTTTCCCGGCACGTAATGGGCGGCGAGATAGGCGCGCAGATCCTCGACAGTGATTCCCTTGATGCTCTCGAGATAACCGATAGTCGGGGTGCCAAGCGGATGGTCCGGCCACAACAGCTTGCTGCAGAGGTTGCTGGTGTTGGTCTCCTCGCCGCGCTCGTTGATGTCCTCTAGCGCCTCCTCGGTGATGATACGCTTCTCGATCTCCAGCCCCTCAAGGGTGGGAGTGAGCAGCATCGAGGAGAACAGGCGAATCCCCTCGCCGATCTGGTCTGGATGCACCCGCGAGAAGTAGCAGGTGGTCTCCTCGTCAGTCGCCGCATTCACGCTGCCGCCGATCGCCTCAAAGGCGATCTCGAGTTCGAGATTGGAGGCGAACTCGCTTGAGCCGCGAAAGAGCATGTGCTCGAGGAAGTGGGAGATACCAGCCTTGCCGGGAGTGTCGTTGCGCCCTCCCGCCTTTATGTAGATGGCGATCTCCGCGCTGTGCAGGTGCGGCATCTCGACCGAGACGAGGCGCAACCCGTTGGGGAGGACCTTCTTGGTACAACTGAACATCTAACCTCCGAACTTCAGAGTGCCGCCCCCTTCAGGGTAAGCCAGGCAACCGCCGCGTAGCGGGCGAGCTTGCCGGTCAGCACCAGTAGAGAAAAGCGGATGAAACCGACACGCAGCACGCCGCCGACCAGGCAGAGCGGGTCACCGATGACCGGCAGGAAACTAAGGAGTAGCGACAAGGAACCGAAGCGCCGGTAGAACCGCTCCGCCCTGCGCGTGCTCTCCTCGTCCATGCGCAATACCCGGTGCGTCAGGAAGTCCCCGCCGTAGAGACCGATCCAGTAGGTGCTGAGCGCCCCGAGGTAGTTCCCTGCGGTGGCGACCAGCACGACGGCCGGCGGATTTTGCCGCGCAACGAGGAGCGCGACCACCAGCCACTCGGAGCCGAGCGGCAGGAGGGTGGCGGCCAGAAAACTCAGCAGAAACAGGGAATAAAACCCGTAATTGACCAGCCACTCGTGCATTCCGGTCAAATTAGCGGAAAGGGTGCTGATTGTCAAACAGCATTCCATTAGAATGTGGTGGCAATGTATCGAAATTAATCAGGGTGACATTTTTGTGTTGACATTAAAGTCACGAGGTGGCATTTACGCTGACATGATCAACACCGGCTACTTTACCTTTACTAACTTTTACTTTTGGTACGGCTTTTATTTTAGGCCGTCGCCCCGGGTAGAGGTGTAATTTAGGTAGCAGGTACTAAATTCCGAACCGAAAGCTGGGGTGGCAGGACTCTCCTCCCCCTTTACGGTTCGAAGCAGATCAAAGTAAACATCGAACATCATACAAGGGCCGGGGGAGCAATCCTCCGGCCCTTTCGCTTTCGGGGACCAAAGGAGCGTGAGTATGATCGTGGTAATGAAGGCAGGAGCGGCGAAGAAGGACAGGGATGCGGTAACGAAGAGGATCAAGGAGCTTGGGTACACGGCGCACATCATCCGCGGCACGCTGCGCGACGTGATCGGCGCGGTAGGGGACGAGCGCGGCAAGAGCGTCTTGCAGACCATCGAGTCGATGCAGGGCGTTGAGAGCGTGGTTCCCATCCTGCAGCCGTACAAGCTCGCGTCGAAGGAAGTGAAGAAAGAGCCGAGTGTGGTGCGCATCTCGGACACCCTCGCCATCGGCGGCAAGGAACTGGTGGTGATGGCCGGTCCCTGTTCCGTGGAGAACGAGGAGCAGATCATCGAGTCCGCCATCGCCGTCAAGGCGGCCGGAGCGCAGATGCTAAGGGGTGGCGCCTTCAAGCCGCGCACCTCCCCATACTCCTTCCAGGGGCTTGAAGAAGAAGGGCTCAAGCTTCTTGCCAAGGCCCGCGAGATCACCGGGCTTCCCTTCGTCACCGAAGTCATCGATCCCGACTCCGTCGATCTCGTCGCCTCCTACTCCGACATGCTCCAGATCGGCGCCCGCAACGCCCAGAACTTCGCCCTTCTGAAGAAAGTGGGGCAGATCAACAAGCCGATACTTCTGAAGCGCGGCATGTCCATGACCATCCAGGAATTCCTGATGAGTGCCGAGTACGTGATGAGCGAGGGTAACCAGTCCGTCATCTTGTGCGAGCGCGGCATCAGGACCTTCGAGACCGCCACGAGGAACACCCTCGACCTCTCCGCGATTCCCGTGTTGAAATCGAAGACCCATCTTCCCATCGTCATCGACCCCTCACACGGCACCGGGCATTACAACTACATCGCACCGATGTCGTACGCAGCGGTAGCCGCCGGAGCCGACGGTCTCATCATCGAAGTGCATCCCGATCCCGAGAAAGCCTCCTCCGACGGTCCGCAGTCGTTGAAGCCGAAGAAGTTCCACGCCCTGATGGACCGTCTCAGACTCTTCGCTGAAGCAGCCGAGAAGACGCTGTAAAACAGGAGATGGGGGGGCAGGAGGGGCAGTATTCCCCCTCCCAGCCTCCCCCCTCCGGGGAAAGGAGTTTTGCGCCCCCCAGCTTCACCGGCCCGCCGGGTCCACTGTTTTGACCGGCGCTGGCGCAAGTTCCCATTCCGTGTATGCTTTCGGAGAACTTTGCCCGGAGGTGAACCATGTTACTGCGCCCCTTGACGCTTCTTGTGCTGGTCGTCTTCATGCTCGCCGCCGTCCCCGCCGCCGAAGCAGCAAGACGCGGCACCGGCTCTGCCGGTCAAACCGCAACCACCGGCCAGGCCGAGGTGCTTAGCGACTTCGAAACCATCCTCGACCTCTGGCGCGACGGCAAATACGAAGAGCTTTACCAGCGCACCACCGGCGGCAAAGACAGCAAGGAAAAGTTCACCGACAAACTCTCCTCCGCGCCGCGCAAACCCGCCTGCTGCTGGGAAAAGATCCAGGAACCGCGCGTGACCATGAAAACCGCCCATAGCGCCGTGGTGCACGCACGCCTGGGCTTCGAAGCCAGCACACCCGGCACCGAGTTCGTCACCAAGGGGATTAACCTCAAGAAGGAGTCGTCCGGCTGGAGCATCTCGCAATCCGACCTCTACTCCCTGGCCGACCTGACCGGCAAGAAGCGCCGCTACCGTTACATCCCCGTCCAGCCCGTGAAGTGATCACATCCGGCAGCCACTTGAACGGCTAAACGCCCGTCACACTGATGATCCCGCTTGACCCGTGCCACCCCTTTAGGTACTCTAGGCGGATGTCATTAAAACAGAATAGCAACGTCATCAATAAACCCGAACTTCTCTCACCCGCCGGCTCTCTGGAGGCCTTTTTCGCCGCCATGGAAAAGGGAGCCGACGCGGTCTACGCAGGTCTCAAGGACTTCTCGGCACGCGCCAAAGCGAAGAACTTCAGCCTCTCCCAGATGGAGCGCATGACCGCCTACGCCCACGGCAACGGCAAAAAGGTCTACGTCACCCTCAACACCCTGGTTAAGGAAGCGGAACTGCCGCTTCTCGTCGACAACCTGGCCGCACTCGAGGCGATGCGGGTGGACGGCGTCATCCTGCAGGACCTCGCCGTCGCGCGTATCGCCCGTGAATACTTCCCCGGCATCCCGCTGCACGCATCGACCCAGATGACCATCCACAACTCGCTCGGGGTGCGCCAGCTCGAGGAATTAGGCTTCGAGCGCGTGGTGCTCGCCCGCGAACTCCACATCGACGAGATAAAGCACATCGTCTCCACCTGCGACGCCGAGATCGAATGCTTCATCCACGGCGCCCTCTGCTTCTCCATCTCGGGACAGTGCTTCTTCTCCTCCTTCCTCGGTGGCCACAGCGGCAACCGGGGGCGCTGCGCGCAGCCCTGCCGGCGCCAATATAAATATAAGGGGAAGGAAGGGTACTACCTTTCCACCAACGACTTCTCCAGCATCGAAATGATCCCGCACCTGATGGACGCCGGGGTCCACTCCCTGAAGATCGAGGGGAGGATGAAGTCCGCGGAGTACGTGGCGAGCGTCATCGGCGCCTACCGCATGGTGCTCGACGCGGCGCCGGGCGAGCACGCGGCGAAGGTCGCCGAGGCCAAGGAACTCCTGAAACGCTCCTTCGGGCGCGTCCCCACCAAGGGTTTCCTCGCCTCGCAGCACCCGACCGACATCTCCACCCCCTCCATCAAGGGAGCGACCGGCCGTTACCTGGGGGACATCCGAGAGATCCGCGGCAACCGGATCAGCTTCGACACCCGCGACCGCCTGCACGTGGGCGACCGCGTCAGGGTTCAGCCCAAAAGCGACATGGCGGGACGCGCCTTCACCATAAAAGAGCTCTACCTGGGCGGGAAGAAGGTCATGAACGTGAAGGAGAACACCATGGTCTCCACACCGTCCCCCTTCCCGTTCAAGCTCGGCGACTCGGTGTTCAAGGTTTCTTCGGAAACCGCCTTCACCATGAGCGAAAACGCCTGCCTCAAACGCCTGGAGAACGTCAAGGGTGACAGCATCCCCTGCAAGCTGACCCTCTCCTACGCGAACGAAAAGATGCGGATAGACACCCAGGTGCTGGGAAGTGAGCTCACGACCGAGTTCGAGCTGGGCGAACTGGAGCCTTCGCACACAAGTGACATGGAGGGGGTGCTGCGAGCACAGTTCTCAAGGTGCGGAGAAACGCGTTTCACCCTCGCCTCGTTCACTGCCACGGACTTCCCTGCGCTCATGATTCCGCCGCCGAAACTCAAGGAGATCCGGCGCAACTTCTACACCTGGCTTGCCGAGCACGCGCTCGGCTCCTTGAAGGAAAGAAGTGCCAAGGGACGCGAGCGGGCACATGCAGCTCTTGTCGCCAGACGTCCGGGACCGGCGCGGGGCAAAGAGGAACTCGCAGTCAGGGTCGAACAGGTAAAGGACTGGCACGAACTGCACCGTGACATGGTCGACGCCGTGATCCTGCCGGTGTCCAAGGCAAACATGCACCAGTTGGGTCCGTTCTCGAGAAAACTCAAGGGGAGCGAGCAGAAGGTGATCTGGCAGCTTCCTTTCATCATCTTCGAGGCGGACGTACCCTTCTACCGCGAAGCCGTAGAGGCGATCATGCGCGCCGGGTTCCGCCGCTTCGAGCTCACCAACATCTCCCAGTTCCAGATCTTCAAGGGGACCGACGCCGAGTTGAACACGGACTACCGGCTCTTCTCGCTGAACAGCCAGGCGCTTCTTTCCTGGCAGGAGATGGGGGTCACCCGCGCGACGCTCTACATCGAGGACGACAAGGAGAACCTCGCCCGGCTCTTGGCCTGCGACCTCAAGGTGAACCGCGCCGTGCTCCTCTACGCGCCCGTCCCGGTGATCACCTCGAAGATCTCCATCAAGGATGTGAAGGGGGACGTCCCCATCGCCTCGGACCGCGGCGACCTCTATTCCGTAAAGGTGAAGGACAACCTGACCGTCGTGAACGCGCAGACACCGTTCGCCATCACGCAGCACCGAAACGAGCTGCGCCAATTGGGCTGCGGCAGCTTCGTCCTCGACCTTTCGCTCTTGCAGCAGCAGGAGCGTGACAGGGTGCTGGAGGCGTTCCGCAAAGGTGTCGCGGTCCCCGGCGCTTCCGAGTTCAACTACACCGCGGGGCTCGTTTAGGCGATGGGGATCATCGATCGGATCAAGGGACGCATCCAGGACCGGCTCAACGATCCCGCCTTCATGGGACTCGTTCAGGAGCAGAGCCTGAAAGATCTCCTGGTCCGCCGTGAGTTCCGCATCACCGAAGAGTACCTGCAGCGCGAGTTCATGAAGAAGGCGCTCGACGACGAACTCGTGGAGTTCAACCTCACCATCGGCGACGGCTACGGGGAGTTGTCCGGCAGGCTGAAAAAGCGGCTCGTCCCTTTCGCCATCCCGTTCTCTGTGAGCTTCACCATCGAGGGGCTCGAGTTCAGCGCCGCGCGCAAGTGCGTCTTCCTGAAACTGGGGCCGGTAGCGCCGCTGGACCTCGAGTGGCTCACCAGGAAGGTGGTGGAACGGATTCCGTTCATGAGCCTGTCCGGTGAGATGCTTGTCTGCGATTTGAACCGGGTGCCCCGCCTCGCCGAGCTTTTCGCTCAGCGGGTCAAGGGGATCAGCATCTGGGATTACATTACATTGAAAGAGCTCTGGCTTAAGCGGGGCGAAATAGGAGGAAGGGTGGGGGTGGTTTTATGACGGATTATCTGGTACGGGCCATGGCCAAATCGGGGACGGTAAGGGCGTTGACCTGTGTCACAACGGCAACCGTGAGTGAGGTCTGCCATCGTCACGGCACGCTTCCCACGGCCACCGCCGCCCTTGGGCGCGCGCTCACCGCGGGTGCCATGATGGGAGCGCTGATGAAGACCGGACAGCGGGTCGCACTGCGCTTCGAAGGGAACGGCCCCCTCAAGAAGATCGTCATAGAGGCTGACGCAAACGGCAGCGTGCGCGGCTATGTGGGCGACCCGCAGGTGCACCTGCTCCGTCCTGATGGGGCGCTCGACGTCCCCAACGCCCTCGGTCGCGCCGGGTTCATCACTGTTGCCAAGGACCTGGGTCTCAAGGAGCCGTACCGCGGCATGGTGCAGCTCTACACGGGCGGCATCGCCGAAGACCTGGCGCTCTACCTCGTGGAGTCCGAACAGATCCCGTCCGCCGTCGGCATCGCCGAGTTCATCGAACAGGACGGCGAGGTCGCCGCCTGTGGCGGCTTCCTGCTCCAGGCCATCCCCCCCATCGATCCGCTCGTGATCGAGGAACTGATGACCAGGATCGAGCAGCTCCCTCCGTTGAGCGACTTGCTGCAACAGGGAAAGACCCCGGAGGAGATCATGGCACTGCTTCTCGCCGGGATCGATTACGAGATCCTTGAGAAGCGCGCCGTCGGCTTCGCCTGCAGCTGTGGCCGCGAGCGCATCGAGCGGGTGCTCATCTCCATGGGGAAGAAGGAACTGTCCTCCATGCTCGCCGAACAGCACGGCAGCGAGGTGACCTGCGAGTTCTGCGGCGAGAAATACACCTTCGCCGAGAGCGATCTGGAACGGCTCATCAGCGAAATAGCCTGAAAGCTTTAACGCGAAGGCGCGGAGACGCAAAGGGAACATCCTCACCTTCCGGGCCTTCTCCTGCCGTAGGTTTCGGCCCGCAGGCGGGAGAGGGTCTCGGTGATAGCAGGTTTCCTTTGCGCCTTAGCGCCTCCGCATCTTTGCGTTGATAGCCTTTCGGCTTCTCCTTTATTTTTGCGTTATACTTTCCCGGTGCCGCCACACATTAAATCGATCCGGGAGGTGCTCCATGAGAATACACGACATCACCGTCGCCCTGTCCCCCGATCTCCCCACCTATCCCGGTGATCCCCCAATGACCGTCGATCCTTGGCACCACATCGCCAAGGGGGACGGCTCGAACGTATCCCGCATCACCCTCGGTACCCACGCCGGAACACACATCGACCCCCCGCGCCACTTCAACGACACCGGCATAACGGTGGACGAAATCCCGCTCGACCTCCTGATCGGAAAGGCACTGGTCGTTGAAATCAAGGGGGTGAAGAGGATCGGGGCGGAGGAACTGGAGAAGGCGGGCGTGAAGGGGGTGGAACGTCTCCTGATCAAGACGGACAACTCCGCTTTCTGGGAAGACAAGGGGTTCCATGAGGAGTTCGCCGCGCTCACCGCGGAGGGCGCCCACTACCTGCACAAGCACAAGGTGAAACTGGTGGCGGTCGACTATCTCTCCGTCGAACCGATGGACGGCGACGGCGAAGTGCACCGGATCCTTTTAAACGGGGGCGTCCCGGTGATCGAAGGGGTGAATCTGACCGGAGTAGCGCCGGGAGAATACCAGTTGATCTGCCTGCCGATGAAACTCAAGGACGGGGACGGGGCGCCGGTGCGGGCGCTTCTTGTAGGGAACCCCGCCGCGGCGTCGCAGACGGAATTCGATCCGCACACAAGCAGGTGGCCCCTTTCGTAGGAGGGTGGCCTAACGCAGGATGAAGGGGGACCATTGGTCCCCCTTCGTGTTTCCGATAGTTACAGAGCCTTCTTCTTGCAGCACTCCTTCGGGGCCGGCTGGCCAGCCGACTGATCGGGCTGCTGCATCTTGGCGCATTTCGCGCAACCGGCGGCCGTGGGAGCAACCTCGGCCCCTTTCATTTTGGGGCACTTGTCGCACGCAGGCATGGTCGCGGCACCCTTCGGGCATTTGTCACACGCGGGCTTCGCAGCAGCACCCTTCGGGCACTTGTCACATGCGGGCTTCGCGTCTGCACCCTTCAACGGACAATTGGGGCACGGCGCCTCCTTGTCCATATTGGCTGCTTTCGGGCAGTTCGGACACGGAGCGGCGGCACCCTGCTCGATGGCGTCTGCCTTCGGGCAATTGGGGCAGGGAGCCTGCTGAGCCTGGGCCATCTTCGCGCACTTGTTGCAGCCCGGCTGCATCGTACCCTGCTGCTCACCCCATACCGCGAAAGCCCCGGCCACCAGCAGAACGACCGGCAACAGCACCAGCAAAATTCTCTTCTTCATGTAACCTCCCTTTTCTTATTCTTTCGCCTCAATGACTGAGACTGTTCTTGCTTTAGTGACTCGAGCAGTTCCGGGCAAATGATTATTCGCCCCTACCCCGCCGGCTGTTCCTGCTGTTCGAATACGCCCTGCGGTGCTGCCGCTAGAAAGTCCACGTCGAGCGGCGCCACCGCCTCGATGACCTTCCCCTTGGGGCCGGTGAAGCGCATGGCCCGGCAGTGCAGCATCATGCGTGCGGCCGGAACGCCCCCGTAGCTCTCGTCTCCGATGATCGGGAAACCTGAGTGGGCGAGATGTACGCGGATCTGGTGCGTGCGACCGGTAAGCGGCTTCGCCTCGATGGCACTCACACCGTTACCTTCACCCAAAACGTAGAAGACGGTGCGGGCGGGTTTGCCCTTAAGCGACACACCGTAACGGAACTTGCTGACCTTATCGAGCGGTGCATCCACCTTCCAGCTCTGTTCGTCGGGAGACCCGGAAACCAGCGCCCAGTAGGTTTTCTGCACCTTCCCCTCCTTCAGGAGGTTCGAGATGAGGGTTGCCGCCTGCTTATGCTTGGGGAAAAACATGACGCCGCTCGTCCCGCGGTCCAGCCTGTGCACCACGCGGGAAGGATCGCGCAGACCGATGCTCTTCATGTAGCACTCGACCGCGTACTCCACGGTTCCCTTCAACTGGTACGGGGTGCGCTGGCTGTTGAAACCGGCCCCCTTGTACACGGCAAGAAAGTCCTTGTCCTCGTAGAGCAGCTCGTGCTTTTGGTAGACGAGGTCGATGCAGCGCTCGGCGTCCATGATCCCCAGTGCAAGCTCCTCCCCTTCCTTAACCTGGCGCGACGCCACGCGGACCAGCGTCTGGTTCAGGTTGCAGCCGCCCCAATCTATGACGCGGCGGATCTCCCCCTTGGAGAGTTGCGGGAAAATCGCCTTCGCGGCGTCGTCGAGCCTCAGCCCGGCCTGTTCAGCATCTATGCGTGCGGTAAGTATCATGCGATATGTCTCTGGGCGCGCAGCAGCGCGGCTATGGTTTTTCCGTCGGTGATACGGCCGTCCGCTGCCATCGCCACGGCTTCGGCAAAGGGGACCTTCTCGCAGGATATCTCCTCGTAATCCTCGGGCTCGGCGTCACCTTGAGTAAGACCGGTGGCGAGGTAGAGGTGGATCTTCTCGTCGAACACCCCGGGGGATGAGTGCAAAAGGCCGAGCGATATCAGCTTCTCCGCCTTGAGACCCGTCTCCTCGATGAGCTCGCGCTCCGCGCACAGCTGCGGGTCCTCCCCTTTGGAAAGCCGCCCGGCGGGGATCTCCAGCAGGAAGTCCCCCACCGCGGGACGCAACTGGCGGATAAGCGTGATGCAGCCGTCGTCGTGTAACGCGAGAACGGCTGCGCCCCCGGGATGGCGCACGACCTGATAGGTGTACCACCCCTGGCTGCCGATCAGGACGTCCATCTGCTCGACATCCACAACGAGGCCGGTAAAAATTAGGGATCGGTTCTTGGTTTCCATGGTCACCCCCGGAAGATACATACCATTTCCCCGGTATTTTGGCCACGCAGAAATTGTGAGCGAGTGGCGGGACTTTTGTTGCGGGCACCGCTGTCACTTCCCGAGTGCATCGATGGAAGAAACGGTGGATAATATCTTGGGCATCTGCTATCCTTTGGGCTTTATCCAACAATATCAAGGAGAATAGAAAATGGCACAAGCTAAAGAAGGGGACCGCGTAAAGGTTCATTATACCGGCAGGCTCGACGACGGCACCGTGTTCGACAGCTCCGAGTGCGGCGAGGGCGAGTGCGGCCACGACCACGGCCCGTTCGAGTTCACCGTCGGCGCCGGCCAGGTCATTCCGGGCTTCGACGCAGGCGTTAAAGGGCTCGCCGTCGGCGAGAGCAAGACCATTCACATCCCGGTCGACGAGGCGTACGGCGAGAGGATGGAAGAGATGATCGCGGTTGTGCCGCGCACCGAGCTTCCGCCGGAAATGAATCCTGAAGTGGGGCAGCAGCTCGAAGTCACCCAGCAGGACGGCCAGATCTTCAACGTCATAGTAACCGAGGTGACCGACGAATCGATCACCATCGACGCCAACCACCCGCTGGCAGGCCAGGCGCTCAACTTCGACCTCAAGCTGGTTGAGATCCTCTAGACCTCACCGCCCAGGCAATAAAAATCCCCTCCCCGTTACGAGGAGGGGATTTTTTTATCCCGTTTGTCCCGATGCCGTCTAGTTTTCAGGCATGAAGTGCTGCTCGTAAAGGTCCTCGAGTTCCTGCAGGTGGCGGGACTCGTCGGCGAGCATCTTCTTGAAGAGCACCGCCATGGGCGCCCCTTCGCAGCCGCGGGACATCCTGTCGTAGAAATCGATGGAGCCCTTCTCCAGGTGGATGGCATAGGCCAGGGCATCGCGTGCGGTCGATCCGGAGTGGAGGTCCTTCTTCGGCAGGACGTAGCCGAGGTTCATGGTCGGCACCGGCTGTTGCAGCCCTTCCCCACCCTTCATCTCTCCTTCCACCAGCGCCTTTTCCAACTGGTGCTTATGCTCCAGCTCGTCGAACGCCGCTTCCTTGATGATCTGGCGCGCAGCCTTGTCTTTCACGACTTTCAGTGCGGCAAGATACGCACGGTACCCTTCGTTCTCCATCTGGGCGGCCATTTCTATCGCTGCTTCGAATGTGTAACAGACATCACCTTGCTCAGCCATGGACGGTCTCCTGTAGCGTTTGTTTGTGAAAGGCTTTTTAACACAAGAAACTCCGAAGCACAAGATCTTGTATACACTTTCCCCACTTAAATGGAGATTGGGGAAAGAGCTGTTACACTAACGACGGTATTATGACTTTGAGAAGGGGAGCCTCCAGCACTGTTCCCCGTACCGGAGGGGCATATGTTGATCTTTTTGACTGGCGGTACCGGCTTCATCGGCGGACACGTACGTGAGGCGCTGCTCGAGCGCGGGCACAGCATCCGGCTTCTCGTGCACCGTAGAAGTCCCGCCGCCGTCGATCCCGGTGTCGAGGAGATCGAGGGGGACGTGACGCGCCCCGAGACCTTCGAGGATGCGCTACGCGGCTGCGACGCCACGATAAACCTGGTCGGCATCATCCGGGAGTTTCCCGGGCGCGGCATCACCTTCCAGCGCCTTCACGTCGAGGCCACCCGCAACGTCCTAGCCGCAGCAAAAAAGGCGAAGGTGCGCCGCCACCTGCAGATGTCCGCCCTCGGCACGCATGCCGACAGTACCGCCCGCTATTTCAAGAGCAAGTACGAAGCGGAAGAAGAGGTCCGCCGCTCAGGACTCGACTACACCATCTTCCGTCCCTCCATCGTCTTCGGCCCGAAGGACGACTTCATCAACAAGCTCGCGGGATACCTGCGCAGTTTTCCCGCCATGCCGGTGATCGGCGACGGCGAATACCAGTTGCAGCCCATCGCCGCCGACGACGTCGCCCGTTGCTTCGCCGATGCCCTTGAGCGTCCCGACACCGGGGGGCAGGAGTACGACCTCTGCGGTCCGGACCGCTACACCTATAACCAGCTTCTGGACACCATCGGCAAGGTGATGGGGAAAAGTCACGTCGCCAAGATAAACAACCCGCTCCCCCTCATGCGTCTCATCGTCCCCTTCTTCGAGGGGTTCTCCTTCTTTCCCGTCACCTCCGACCAGATCGCCATGCTAGTGCAAGGGAGCACCTGCGACGGCAGCTGGCGCGGCACCTTCAATTTCGAGCCGATTAGGTTTGAGCCCGGCATCCGCAGCTACCTAAGGCCATAGCCCCGTTAGCCGTCCCCACCGCCGCATCTTTACTCTGCAGCCCCTTTCACGTATAGTGAGTCACCCTCATCAAGGAGAGTGCAACGCATGGGCGAGACAGTCAGATTCGGCATTTCCATGGACGACCAACTGCTGGAGAGCTTCGACCGGCTCATCGAACAAAAAGGTTACGCCAACCGCTCCGAGGCGATCCGCGACCTGATCCGGGCCGCCCAGGTCGAACTCGACTGGGAGGAAGGCGAAAAGGAAGGGGTCGGAACCGTTACCCTGGTGTACAACCACCACGTGCGCGACCTCTCCGACAAGCTGACCGAGCACCAGCACGCGCACCACGACCAGATCATCTCCGCCCTGCACGTCCATCTCGACGCCCACAACTGCCTGGAAGTCCTGGTGGTCCGCGGCAAGGCCCGTGACGTGCGCAGGATCGCCGACGAGCTGATCGGCGTGAAAGGCGTGAAACACGGCAAGCTCGTCATGACCACCACCGGAGAGGGCCTTCACTGAGACTATAGCTCCCCTCGCCCCCCGGGAGAGGGGCCGGGGGTGAGGGCGAAGCCACTGGGGAAGCATTCGGAAGCAGACAAGGCTTGAAAAAGGACGCATGAGCAAGAAAGACGACCACTACTGGATGGGCAAGGCCTTGGAGCAGGCGGGCAAAGCGGAATTGATAGGCGAAGTCCCCATCGGCGCCGTCATCGTGAAGGATGGCGCCATTATCGCGCGCGGGCACAACCTGCGCGAGAGCAAGCAGGATCCCTCGGCACACGCCGAGATGATCGCCATACGCAAGGCCGCCAAGAAACTCGGCAGCTGGCGCCTCACCGGCGCGACCCTCTACGTCACCCTCGAACCCTGCACCATGTGCATGGGGGCCATCATCCTTTCCCGGATCGACCGTGTCGTCTTCGGAAGCTACGACCCCAAGGGCGGGGCGGCCGGCTCCCTCTTCGACTTTTCCGACGACAAACGGCTGAACCACAGCGTGGTCCTCACCCCCGGCGTCCGCGGGGAAGAGACATCAACCATCCTCTCCAGTTTTTTCGCGAAGTTGCGCGCGCAGAAGAAAAAGGAGAAAGGCATCCCTGCCTGCTGAGAAAATAAATCTAAATCTTTAGTGCAGTTGAGCCGAAACTTAGAGCATTGATATATTTTCACTCGCTCTGAGAGGGGCTTATGCAACTAGAAGAAATCACCCCCGACTCCATTATGGCGACCCATCACGAGATCTCACGGCTGGCCGCCTATACGGAAGAACTCCTGCAGGGGACAATTGCGTCCGAGGAGCACGCACGATACAAGCTGACCGCCGTGCTGCGGGTCTACAGCGAGCTTGGGCTCATCTGGCGCATTCTGTCAGAGATAGACACGAGAGGCGTACTCACAAAGACCCAGCGTCAGTATCTGCAAGACTTTTACGCCGGCCTCACATACTGATGAGGGATGCCAAACAGGGCTTGAATTTCTGTTTGGAATAAGGTATATCTTTCTGCTCCGACGAACACGAGTCGTCCGAAAGAGCATATCCGGAGAGATGTCCGAGTGGTCGATGGTGCCTGACTCGAAATCAGGTGTACGGCAACGTACCTAGGGTTCGAATCCCTATCTCTCCGCCATTAAAAACAAGGGGTTATAGCTTTAGGCTGTAGCCCTTTTGTTTTAGGTTTTCAAAAGTATGGTAGCTAGTATGGTAGGTATGGGCCTTGCTGGACCGGCAAGAGCACTAAAAAAGGGGCAAGGCCAATTGCCCCCGCCCCTTCCTTTACTCGCCCTGGTCATACTTCTACTTCGTCGACCTAACCGCCACCTCTGCCGCGAAGCCTTCGAACTCTGCGGCGGTGACTCGTACCATGCCCTGCGGTGCCTGCTTACTGCTGCCATACTCCAGCTTTTGCCCGTACTCCGTGCTGTTGCATAAGAAGATCGATCCTTGGCAGTTCCAACTGTCCACGCCTTTAGCCGCTTCCCCCATTGCCGTTTGACCGCTCGGATCGACATAGGCCACGTTGCCAAGCCACGGCGACCCCACCGACACGCCCCAGTTTGCCCTAAAGCGTCCTGTATCGACGGGAGAGCGAAGGATCACCCGCTTGAAAGCTTCGAAGGCTGTCGCCCTTATGGCAACTTCCATTTGCCCCTTGGCCTTCTGTGTCCATTTGCTTATATCATCTGCAAAACCCATATTTCACCTCTAAAAAAGAAAGGGGAGAGGTTGCCCCCCCTCCCCCAGTTAGTTACTCTGCAGAACTTTCGTCCGGCTTCTTGTCGGTCCACTCAAGTGTGGCCTTTACCACATTCAGGTTACACTCAAGAGCTTCAAGAACTATCTCCTGATCCTGCAAGGCCAGCACACCGTCAGGATTTAAAGCATTCATACGTGCTTGGTGTGCCCGTGCGATAAGGTCTGCGGTTATGCCGTGGTCCGGTACGGGGCTTGTCTCCACTGCGTGCAGCTTCTGCCCAGTAGGGTCGAGCGCAGGATCTAGGATCTGTCTAACGCGCTCGCTCATCGGCAGGGACTTCAGATAATCCCTGAATTCCTTACCGACAAGGTAATCGAGAACAGGGTTCCCCGTTCCTTGGTATGGACGAGGGCGGTATTGATTCGCCTCGTTAACGAACTGCTCTCTGATGTTACTCAGCTGCCGTTGATAGTCCGCGATGCGCGGGAGGTATTTCAGGCGCAGTTCGGAAATCTGCTTCTCCCGCCCCTTGTCGGACAGGTCCTGATTCGAGTCGATGGTTCCCTTGCTTTGGATGAAGTGCATCCCCAGCGCGGACAACTCGTTTGTGAAGTTGTCGAAGATCTCCGTTCTTCCTTTTTCCGTCTTTTCGTGCCGTAATCTCGGCAGTACCATTCTCATACCGTGCATATTTATGTTTCTCCTTGCCTATGGCGGTTAGTCCTGCTTGAAGTCGAGAAGCAGGAGCATATAGGACCTGCTGTGGCTTGAAGCGTCCAGCGCCTTAGCTGCGGCGTACTCCGCGTCATTGTGGATAACAACTACCTGGATATCTCCAGCTGATCCACGGGGCACTTGCGTCTGTGTCGCGTTGTCTACGTCGTATGCAATTCTTGCTACGTCTTCTGCTCTCATGTGTTTTCTCCTTGTCGCCTCTCAGCGATAAATAATGCCTCCCTGGGGAGGTTGCTGCTAAAAATGGCGGTCTTCCGAGGCTTCCCTCCATCGCTTCTGCGAGTCCCGATTTTCTTTAAACGATCCAGGTCCGAATATTTTTTCGTAATCGGCAATGGCCTCCAGCCGGTGTTCCTCCCATCCTTGGGGAGTGACCCCGGCAGAATAAAGAAGGTTCTCGTTCACCCTCGCGGAGAGTTCGGAGAAGGTTTCGCCTGCATCCAGCGCGGCTATCATATGACGCCAAATATCACACAACTGGATCGGGGTTAATTCGGGGTGCATGCCCTCTAACCGCTTTACCCTTTCTAACAGACTCATAATTCCCCCTTGCGGCTACAGTCGACGGCCTTGATGATGTAAAGCTGCGTCCCTCGCGGCATGGTTTCCAGCTCGCGCTCGGCTGCTTCTTCTTCCTCTGGAGTGTTTGCGACCCGCACTAGGCCGGGAAGCGGCGGGATGTCTTGAATCGACTGCAACTCCAATCTGTGGACTCTACTCTGCAAAGTCATGGTGTCCCCCCTCTTCCAGCACGAAAATGAGTTTTACGGTACTTCCTGCGCCTTGTGCGTCATATTCCGCTTGAGCTTCCGCCCTATCCTGTTCAGTACGGAATTTGAGAACAAGCTGCAGGTGAGGCCTATGCCCTGGTCCGGTTACAGCTTCTAATCTCGCTAGTCTACAGTCGAGTCTTTTCATTCAGGGCCTCCTGTTCCAGTCGCTCAATCCTCGCTTCCAGTTCGCTGTCGGTAATTAGTCGAGCAAGCGCCTGGAGGATATAAACAAACTTGGTTGCGTCGGATGGGTCGATGTCACCGCGACGTGCCTCACGGTACAACCGGCTTAGTTCGCTTTTGATGTGGTGGAGCTTCGTCAAGGTCAATCTGGTAGGGGGGAGGATAGCTACTTTCACTTTCCCCTTGTTTGATGGGAGTTTATCTTTCAAAATGGCCTCACTTCTAACCTGCTTCACAGCGGTTATGGTTTCGTTATCAATCCGGCGTGGAAAATGTTGTTGTGGCCTTCTCCATCACCCGCCACCGAAGGTCAATCACGGCATCTTCCAGGACCGCCGCCAAGTCACCATCTGACATGCCCTCTGCCGCCATGACGTGAACAGCAGTCTTACCGTCAATCCTTGTCTCAACTCTTAACTGCATGGCCTGCCCCTCCTTGCTGCGTGACATACCTTGCGGTGGTTGTTGCTGCTGCCTTCTTGCTACGCCTCCCCTGCTAGGCTGGGGGGTATGGCTAGACTTATAGAATGTCTAAAGAGTGCTTTAGCGAAAGAAAGGTAAAACCTCTAAATGGTGCTTTAGAACTTGAGGCAGTTTTCACCCTCTTTTTCGGCTAACCTCTAAAGCGCTCTTTTAAGGGGGTTCTAAAGGGCTCTTTGATAGGAATCTGTTCTTAGGTGCTCTCTTTCTCCCGATCTCTCCCATCCTTGGGTTGCCCTTTTTCTTCCTTGGCCTGGTCTTCCATGCCCCTGAGAGGGTGTACAACTGAGCTATGCCCTTTCCGTCAAACGTGCCGCTGGGGCGCGACACCTCAATAAACCCTTCCTCAACCAGCTTCTGCATTGACGCGGTGAACGTTGCCCCTGTCATTTTGAAGACTCGGATCGCTTCGGCATGGGTGAAGCTGAATACCGGCATGCCCTGCTGGTCCTTCTTCTTTTTGAATGCTGCATTCCCTGCCTTTGAACGGCAGGCGAGGTAACAAAAGATGGCCGACGCGGTGAGATTATGCCAGGCTTCATACTCCAGTTCGTGCAGGTGCACTTGGCAGAAAATCTTCTTATATGGGGTGTCTACCTTCTCAGCGTCACGCCCATTGGCCAATACTTTCCCACCCTTACCGGCTGTTCTTCCTTTTTTCCGTTGCGTCGGCCTTTCTAAAGCAGGCTTTAGAGGTTCTGGCTGCGTCGAAGCCTCTTGTGTGACCCCTTCAGCCGGTTCTGGTTCAGTCGGCTGAACTTTCATTTCCTGCACCACTACGGGTTCCGCCTGCCTCTCCTGCACCGGCTCGACAACAGGGGCGGAGTTGTAGAAATTGAAGGGGATCGTAAATTCGTCCACCGGCTCCCCTGCCTTCACCTTCACCGGTGCAGGCCACCTTGCAGCCCATGTGTCATGCTGCACATAAGCGTCACATTCGCCGCGTCGAGCACGCTGCTTGATGAAAGTACACTCAAACCCAGCAGCGGCTGCTTTATCTCCTGCAGCTTCTCGCCAGGGAGTGCTCATATCCTCCCCTCGCGCCTATCTTTGCACTCGCTAAGCAGGATCGAGCGATTAACCAGCACGTTCTTCAGGGATACAGGCAGGCCGCCCCCCGCTTCGTAATCGTGGACAAGCTGCCTTACGGCCTCGCTATCTTCATACTCGAAGGCGCACCTGGGGCTGCACTGGAGTTTGAAGGCTTTGACTTTAAAGCCTGCTGCGCGGACGATAGCCGCCCTGTTAATGTCTCGGTCTGTGATGGTCATGGTTTGTGTCCTCCTGGCTTACGTGCCGCTTCTCAGCGGTGGTTAGGGTATTTGGAACTATGCCGTTTGCTTCAACTGCTTTAACGCGTTCTCTCTTACCTCGCTTATGTGGTCGCGCGTGCCTTCGAGGTTATTGGCCAAAATGGTTAGGCAATCGTCCAACTCATACAAAAGCCTTTTGGCCCCGCCAATCGGGTTAGCGCAGTCATGCCCCCCCTTTTCAGTTGGTAAACACTCTTTCTCGCCCGCCCTAGCCGCATCCAGCAACAATCCTGCGTCGTGGCAGCGATCAGCCAGCCGACACAACAAAGACTCGGCCCTGTTCATGGTTTTTTCCAGGTTCTCAATGGTGTGCGCGTAGACTTCAATCTTTTGCATAGTGTCCTCCCGTTGTGGCCCTTGGGCCGGTTGATGTTATGCTGCTGCGGTGTGGTTCTTCGCGGGCCTGCCCCGCTTCTTGCCGGTGTAAGGCACACCAGGGATAACAGTGACGCTTTGCCTGGAGCTAACCCAGTTCAAAAGCTCACTGAGTTTCCACCCGACTGCTTTTGCGCCAAGGCGTACCCGAAGAGGGGCATTCCCTGCGGCCTCGTCCCGCCTCCATTGCGATGCACTCCGGCCGGTTATCTGCGCCCGTTCCGACTCTCTGACTATGCGGTCTGTCTCTGTACCCATAATTTTTACCTCCTGGCTAGTGGTGAAGCGTCGAGAAATGGTTTGACTATCTATTTATAGTTAGATACCATCGCCATGCACATCATGTCAACTACAAATAGTTAGGAAGAAGAAAATTTATGGCACCTAAGGGAAGGGGTGGGGGCGAGACGCCTAAAAACCTGGTTAGACTTGTGAGGGAAGCCTTAGCAAACTCCAGCCAATCAGCCATCGCCCGAGAAACGGGCCTGACACAATCGGCTATTGGGCGATACTCGAAAGGGGAAGGTGAACCGTCACAGAGCACCCTTGAAAAGCTTGCGAAGTACTTTAACGTTTCAGTTCCGTACCTTCGTGGCGAAGTTGAAGAAACTCTTTTTACTAGTGATCGAGCGGGGGATTGTGTTGAAAGGATTTCTTATAACAACATGAAGTTGTATGAGAAATATGGGAATGAATCGGAAATAATTGAAAACATGACCCTTTGCTTAGAATTGATGAATATCATCAATGAAACGCAGAAAAACGAAGCGGAAAAGGCCAAGAAAGCAGCCGCCACACTTGAACGGTTCGCGGAAATCTTAAATACAAATTCTGAAAAGGCCACCTCTGATTAGGTGGCCTTCTTTTACCTCAGTTCCTTCCTTTCCGCCTCATAGGGATTACCTTCGCGGCCTCGCCCCCAGCAGTAACGCTCACCAACTTCCGCGCCCACGTCTCCAGGGCCTGCTGCTTCTCAAGGTCATACGCATAATGGTTGTAGTTCTTGCGGACCCCGCTCTTAACTCGGCTTACATGGTTCTGCACGCGGTCTATGGTGTCCTCAAAGATCCCTATCTCTGCCATGCGTGACGTGACGGTGCGCCTCAGGTCGTGCGGTACGAAGTGGGGAATCTTCAGATAGTCCTCGACCTTGCTTTCTGGCGAGTGCGGCAGGTTCTCCTTTATGGCATGGGTAAGGGTGCGGACCTCGTAGGGCTTCGGCGGCAACGGTTGCCCTGCAGCGTCACGGTTGATAACCGGCGATTCGAAAATATACCCGTCCTTGTCTCCGATAAGCTCTAAGGCAAGAGGTGTGAGAAAAACCCGGTGCGCCTGCTTATTCTTCGATCTCTCTTCGGGGATCGTCCACCAATTCCCGTCAATCTCGCTTGAGTTCATCCCGATGACCTCCCCTGGTCGCTGCCCCGTGACAAGGATCAACTTCAAGGCTCGGCGTATGTTGTCGCTCATTCTGGAGTTGTCGAGATTAGCCCATAGGGTCTTGATTTCTGCAAAGGAGAGGTTCCGGTCCCGTACCTTGGCCGGTGCCGGTGCCTCCATGCCCATGAAGGGGTTAACCTCCAGCACGTCCCGCTTCACAGCATAGCTGAACAGCTTCCGCGTGTAGGCCAGTGTCCTATTCGCCATGATAGGCGCACGCTTCTCTATCTCGTCCAGCAGGACAACCAAGTCACGGCGCTTGATGTCGGTGATCTTCCGCTTACCCCACGCCGGGACGATTGACGCGTTTAGCGCCCGTTGTATTTCCTTCCACCCCCTGTTCTTCTTCTTGGCGTAGTTGTCGATGTACTCGGTTACAAAGTCGGCAATGAAGGGGGTACGCTTCCGTTCTGCCTTTTCCGCTGCTTTTTCAATCAGGGGGTCCGTACCCCTATCAAGCTTGCCCTTTGCCTCTCTGTGGCGCTTTCTGGCTTCCGCAAGGCTTATTACGCCATACTCCCCTAGATTGAGAAACCGCCGCTTACCCTCGAAGGCGTAGGCATAGTAAAAAACCTTTGTGCCGGTACCATACACGCGGACCCCGAAGCCGTCGCCCTCCAGGTTGTCCTGCAGCCGCTTGTCGGTCTTCATTGCCCGTATGGCGACATCGGTAAATTTCGCTTTGGCGGCTTCCTTCGTCATTGGCTCCCCCACCTACCATACTTTTTTCGTATGGGACCTAGTATGGTAGATTAAATACCGGCTGAACGTGAAATAATATGACTTCACCTGATTTGTATATAGCGCAAAATATCGATGTTTACAATGGTATTTTTACAAAGGAGGGAAATGTATGGAAGGTGCTGATTCTTGTAATTACCTGACTCGAAATCAGGTGTACAGAAAGGTACCTAGGGTTCGAATCCCTATCTCTCCGCCAACTTACAAAAAGGCCAGTCATGATGACTGGCCTTTTTGTCGTTTTATGTAGCAGATATGTACAAGCGGTTGGAGAGAGCGGGGTATCCACCTAGAAAAGAGTGGCCGTTACATCTCTGGAGGCGGGCACCTCCATCACTTGTCTGACTGTTTATCAGCACCGGCAATCGGAAGTCGCCAGCCGCGCCGGATGGCCAGGACACGAAGTCCGAAGCACAACCCCGCGCCTACAAGCGTTGTCGCGTTAGGCGGCAGTTGCAACAAATCGCCGGTCACCACTACCGCTGCGCCCAGCAGGGCCGCCACCGCATACAGTTCAGCGTGCAACACGGTCGGTGTTTGCGCCAACAGGATATCACGTGCCATGCCGCCGCCGATGCCCGTCAACATGCCGAGCAAAGTTGCCGTGACGGGGTTCACTCCAAAGAGCAGTGCCTTGTGCGTACCGGTGACCGCGAAGAGGGCCAGTCCAGCGGCATCGAACAGCAGCACCGGATTCCATCGCTGCATGACCATGGACGGGAAGAAGAAGGTAACGAGTCCTGCGCCGAGTGAGACGCAGACGTAGCGCCAATTGTTGAGCCCTTCGGGTGGGATGGCCCCGATCAGCACGTCGCGGATGATGCCGCCCGCCGTCGCAGCGGCGAAGGAAAGCACCAACACGCCGAACAGATCCAGCTTGCGCTTGACGGCCGCCATTCCACCGCTGAGCGCAAAGACAAAGGTACCGATCAGATCAAGCACATGGGGCAGCGACTCCATCAAAACGGCTTCCTGTACTTTTAACGAAATGGGCATTTGGGGGCACCCTGAACCTACGCTGCTGCCAGCCATGCCCGCGCGGCAACGACCAGGCTCTCGACGCCGGTTCGCAAGGTGGGGTGAAGGACAGGCGCAAACTTGGGACTGTGATTGACGGGAAGTTCATTCAGTCGATTCGAATGCTTGGCTTGTTCATAGATTTCAGGGTCCGTGCCGCCCACGAACCAGAAGACCGACGGCACGTGCCACCCGGTGCCGAACGATCCAAAATCCTCGCTCGCTGGAGCAGGTGCAGTCTCACGGACCCGTTCTGCACCGAAATACCCGCGAAAGGCGTCGGCCAGCCGTTTGCTGGCCTCGAGGCTGTTCACATTGAGCGGGTAATGGTCCAATGACGTTATCTCGGGTTTGCGCGTGGCACCCGAAGCCTCAGCCTCGGCGTTGACGATTCGCTCGATCGCCCCCAGCACCCGTTCACGCACACCCGCATCGAAGGTCCGTACATTGAGTTTAATAATGGCCTCGTCGGGAATGACATTCTCTTTCGTCCCTGCCTGCAGTACACCCACCGTGACAACCGCGGCGTCAGCGGCTGCGACTTCGCGCGAGACTATGGTTTGTAGCCGCATCACGGTTGCAGCCGCCATGACGACGGGATCGATACTAGCCTGCGGCATGGATCCGTGCGCACCGCGACCAAAAAACCGGATTTGCAGGCTATCCGCCGCTGAAGTAATGGCGCCTGCGCGCCCGGCCACTGTACCCGCCGGCCCCACCATGACATGCTGGCCAAGTATCACGTCCGGCTTGGGAAAACGCTCGAAGAGGCCATCGTCGATCATTGCTTGCGCACCTTCCGCCGTTTCTTCTCCGGGCTGGAATACCGCCATCAAGGTACCGCGCCAGGTTGAGCGTGCATCGGCCAGCAATTTCGCGGCACCACAGAGCCACGTCACATGCATGTCGTGGCCGCACATATGCGAGACCGGCACGGTATTACCCTCTCGATCGGTGGCGGTTACCTTGCTGGCATACGACAGATCCGTCGCTTCTTCGACCGGCAACGCGTCCATATCGGCTCGCAGCATGACGGTAGGCCCAGCGCCGTTGCGGAACAGACCGACAACGCCGGTTTTGCCCACACCCGTCGTGACGTCAAAGCCGGCTTTGCGAAGACGGTCGGCCACCACCCCTGCCGTACGTGTCTCCTGCATCGAGAGTTCGGGATGGGAGTGCACATCCTCGTAGAGAGCCTCCAGATCCGCAAGCACGGCATCCAGGTTGCTCAATACAGGGTCGGGAGAACTCGTCCGGGTCGCGTTCATAATCGCACCTTTTCCTTTCGTGCAGCCGGGTAATCTGCTCCTTAAATCCATGGACCAAAAACACTTGGGGGCATGCAATACTCCTGAACTTTAGGCTTGCGCACCTAGCCCTGCCGCTAACCCGGACAGTGTGGCGCAGTCTTCCAGCCCATCGAGGAAGCGCTGTGGAATGCCCGAGAGCCCCACCTGCGCGCCGACCAGCGCACCGGTCAGGATGGCGCGCGCCTGATTCTGGCCGCCGCCGTTCACCGCATGGAGCAGGGCGGATTCAAAATCATCGCTGTAGCGCGCCCCAAGGTAATAGGCCGCCGGCAACTGATGATAGATGGCGCACGGCATGCCGTAGACGATCGATACCTTCCAGGCAGGTTCGATGCGGATCGCGGGATCGGCGGCAGCCGCGGCCATGTAGGACGGTGTAAGCAGGGCATCGGGTGAGGCGAATCGTCCGGCGCGTGGCGGGTCCGGAGCACCGGGTCGCGGCGGCCCCAAGTTGTCGCTGGTGACGGCATGAAAGGGCAGCGCCCCGTTTTTAACCAGTTTCATCAGTCGGTCGGACAGGTGCGCGTCCAGGGGGTGTCCCTGTACCAGTTGCCCCAGCACAGCGCCGAAGGCTACGGTCATGGATACCACCACGTCGTCGTTTTGGGTGAGGAGGGTATTGCCGGTAATGGCGGCGGCAAGCTGCGCGGGATCAGCCGCGTAACGCACCGCTAGGGCAAGGGTGCGCTCTATCGCTTCGGTAGTGTCAGCACGTCCGCCGGTCTGCCCCCAAGGCAGTCTTTCCTCGACCCTTTGCCGCCACAACTCGCGGATGGACTGGCTAGTGTAGCCGCCCGGCCCGCTGATGGGGGTGCCATCCAGAAGCGGCAGCAGATCCTGATCCATGCGGCGGCAAAAGTCAGCCTCGTCATAGCCTCCGCAGGAAACCAGTGAAGCCAGCAACAACTTGAGGATGAACCCGGCCTGGGAGAGCTGGCCAGCCTTTAGTCCGGCGTGGTAGCGACCGGGTTTGGGATCGGTGTACCCGGTTATCCATTCGCCGTAATCGCGACGCAGTTCGGCAAGATCGTAATACCAATGCGGCCCGAGCCCAAGGGCATCCCCAATAAAGGCGCCCATGATGGCACCAGCCGCGCGATCCTTAGTTGTTTCAGACATAGTGACCACCTCATTCTACCAGGATATGTGTTCGAACCATATTGGCGAAGAATACCAATTACAAATAAAGGGTCAATGTTCCTTGCCCCCCCGACTCTCACCATGCGCCCGCCACTACAAACAGTTCAAGGCTGATCAAGTCATCCACGAAATGCATGCCCAGTCGCTCGAACAGCCTGCACGATCCGTAGCAGGCATTCCAGAGGGTACGATCGAGATCGAATGCTGCATGAGCCTGGATGCCGCCGTCATCTAGCGGAGCGATGGTAGCAGGGATGCGGATCTCCCGGGTGACATCTCTTATTTTCAACTCTCCCGTGACAATCCCTTTGACTGCGTTTAACGAATTCTCTTCCCTGGTTTCCCATCCAGTCGAGGTGAACGAAGCTGTCGGAAAACGATCCACAGCGAAGAAATCGTCGGATTTAAGGTGGCGGATCAGCACATCGCGCCAACCATCATCCAGCAGATCCAGATTGGATATGCTGGTCATGTCCAGCTCGATATGCCCTCGGGAGAGCTTTCCGTCCGTGATGGACAGTTCTCCCGCCTTGATGCCGATGCGGCCGTAGTGCCGTTTGTTCAGGTTCCGGCCGATCCACTCCAAGGTGCTTTTTTCTGTGTCGATCCGGTAGGCGCCATCCCGCAACCCCAATGGGGCCGCCTTTTCTTTTACCTCGAGCGGCAGTCCTTCCCTGCGCCAAGCGGCAAGCCCGCCGGCCAGCACGGAGACCTTGGCGTAACCGGCTTGCTGCAGCCGTTCGTAGGCCAATTCGGCAGATCGGGTTGTGCCGGTAGCGTCGTAGAGAATCAGTTCCCGATTTCGATCAGGAACCAGTTCGGCAATCAGATCGAGAAAGGCAATCTCATAGACACAGGCGTTCAGGGCGCCGGCCACATGGCAGGCGGCATAATCCTCCGGCGTCATCACATCGATCACCACAGCACCTTTCTGGAGGCTCAGCATCATTTGGTTGGATGACAAGGTATGGCTCATAGCACGCGCTCCTATTCGCGATGTTCGACTAGAACCTGCAGGGTCTGTCAGGTCGTCACATAGTCAACATCCTCTCCAGGGCCCGTCTGTTTCAAGAAGGGGCCCGTGAATTGCTGCAAACAGCAGGTGACAATCAGACCGCCGTACCGAATATGGCGCCTATTGCCGCCGTGACGGCCATCGCCAGGGCTCCCCACAGAGCAACACGAACTGCCCCGACAACAACGCTTGCCCCCCCGACCCGCGCGGCCAAAGCGCCCAGAATCCCCAGACACAAAAGTGAGCCGCCTGCCACCACGGGAATGAAATAGGCGGATGGACTGAACCAGGCGATGAGTAGCGGCAAGGCGGCCCCCACTGAAAAAGTTACTGCAGAGGCCAGTGCCGCCTGAAGGGGACGGGCGATGACTATTTCCGAAATTCCCAGTTCGTCGCGCGCATGTGCCTCTAGCGCATCGTGTGCCATAAGCTGCTCGGCGACCTGCCTGGCGAGCGAGGGATCAAGTCCTCTCCCGACATATATGGCCGCCAACTCCTGGCACTCAGTCACGATGTCCGTCTTAAGCTCACGTCGCTCACGGTCAAGATCGGCCTTCTCGGTGTCGGACTGTGAACTGACGGACACATACTCTCCCGCCGCCATTGACATGGCACCTGCCACCAAGCCAGCTACCCCCGCTAAGAATACATTACCGCGCACTGCGTTGGCGGCTGCCACCCCCACAACGAGGCTTGCAGTCGAAAGGATTCCGTCGTTTGCGCCAAGTACCGCTGCTCTCAGCCAACCGATCCGGGTTGCATAGTGCTGCTCCAGATGCTTAGGCATCTTCCCCACCTGTAGTTTTGTTATTGGTTCCATCGCACGCCAGGGTCCTTTCTAAGCGTGCCTGCCGTGCTTTCGAGCCGGAACATAATAGGGGGGCAGGCCGGGCGCCTATCCCCCCATGAGGGACACATCTGACTTTGGCGAAATACTAACTACGCAGAAAGCTTTCCGGCGAAACATAGACTGTAACAGATATGGATTATACCATCCGTAAACCTGCAGTCGAGGTGGGTATGGATTCTGGACTCGGGTCTTTATAGCGATTTCTGAGGGATGCTGTGTATCTGGACACTGTCTCATATCACCCAGTTTGAAGCCTCTATTTGCGTGCTTGCCAAGGGGCGTCTTTGATATAATGAGAGCTTGGAGCAGAAGAAAACTCGGATGGAGGTGGGGCATGAACATAGCAAAGACTGTCATCCGTTCTCTCTGTGTCCTATCGCTCGTCGCAAGTCTTTCCGGCGTAACACCAACTCTTGCGGCGAACGAAAACCCCGCGGGTGATCTGACTAAGGACTTGAAGGAAATGCCGGTACTAACCGGGGACACGTGGCTTACCCTTCAGCCTGAGGCGAAAATCACTTTCGTATGGGGCATCGGACACGTGGTGACCATCGAGGAAAACGTGATCCAGCGACACCCTGAGCTAAAAAGACAGGGTTTCGCTGCGAAACTGGCGGAAGGCCTCCGTGGCGTTCCCATGGAGACCATAATCAAGGACATCGATGGTTACTATCTCAGCAATCCCGATGACCGCGATATTCCGGTCATGCGGGTGATCTGGACGCAGATCGTCAAACCTAAACTGAAAACAGGCATAGCCGACCAGCCATTCGCCGGTTCAGGCGGACCATAGGCCGGCAAGGAGGCAGCGCATGAGAGCTATGAGATATCTGGCCGTCGTGCTGCTGGTGGCATTTAGCTTTGGGTGTGTCGGAATGTCGCGCCAGCAGCAAAGTACATTAAGCGGTGGCGCCATAGGTGCCGGCGGCGGCGCGTTGTTAGGTGGACTCACGGGCGGAAGCCCCGCAGTCGGTGCGATACTTGGTGGCGCAGCGGGCGCCCTGACAGGGTTCATCCTCGGAGACCCCAACTCCGGACACCGTTACCAGCGGCGCTGAGGCTGACGACACGGTCTGAACCATCCTCGGTGCACGAGGGCCGTGCCGACATAAAGAAGAGCAATAGACATAGAAAAGCCGGTCCTGGGTGCTCAAGCAGTTGCACCCAGGGACCGGCTTTTGTCGCTTCAATCTTTCAACTGCTCCTTCACGGTCTTGATGAACCGGCCGAAGACCTTGTTCTTCTTCCAACGACCAGACCGTACCCGGCCGCCAGTCGAAGCTAGAACGCCGGGATGATCGCAGCCCCGTATTTCTCTTTGAGGAACTGCTTCAGCTCGGGGGACTGCAGTGCCGCCACCAGCTTCTTGATATCCTCGCGCGTCTCCTCTCCCTTGCGCACCACGATGATGTTGGCGTAGGGAGATTTGGCGTCCTCGCGAGCGATCGCGCTCTGCGGGTCGATCTTCGCGTCCAGAATGAAGTTGGTGTTGATCACCGCGCCGTCGACGTCGGGAAGGGTACGGGTAAGCTGCGCAGCCTCGACCTCGACGAACTTGATCTTCTTCGGATTCTCCACGATGTCCTTCGGCGTCGCCTGGAAGTTGGAGATGCCCGGTTTCAGCTTGATGAGCCCCTGCTTCTCCAGGAGCGCCAGGGCGCGGTACTCGTTGGAGGGGTTGTTGGGAACCGCGATCTGCGCGCCGGTTTTCAGCTCGGCGACGCTCTTGATCTTATTCGAGTAGAGCCCCATCGGCTCCACGTGGATGCTGCCGGCCACCTGGAACTGGTAGTTCTTCTCCTTCACCACGGCCTCCAGGTACGGGACGTGCTGGAAGTAGTTGGCGTCGATCTGCTTCTCGGCGAGCGCCGGGTTCAGCTGCACCTCATCGTCGAAGGTCACCACTTCGAGATTCACGCCCTGCTCCTTCAATTTGGGTACGACGAATTTGAGGATGTCGGCGTGCGGAACCACCGCCGCCCCTACCTTCAGGGTCTTTCCGGCAGTCGACGCCGCACCTTCGGTGCCCTTACCGGCCTCACCTTCTTTTTTCTTGCAACCTGCAGCGGCCACTACAACCAGTGCCAATGCGACCAAGGCGAGGCTCAGCCTGCCGTTAAATCTGTTCATCATCTTTGTGTTCCTCCGTTTGGATATAAGGCCCTTTAGCCGAGCCGGTGTTGGTTTCTGTTGATCCGTCGCGCCAGTCGATCGCCGCTCCACTGCACCCCCTGGACAAAGATGACCAGAATGAGAACGGTCGCAAACATGACGTCCTCACGGTAGCGCATGTAGCCATAACGGATGGCGAGGCTGCCGAGCCCCCCGGCCCCGATGGCTCCTGCGGTCGCCGTGAACCCGGTTATGGTGATCACCGCGAGGGTCAGCCCAAGCACAAGCGAGGAGAGCGCCTCGGGAATCAGTACCTTCCGCACGATCTGCAGCGGAGTGGCCCCCATGGCGAGGGCAGCCTCCACCTTGCCGCGGTCAACCTCCTTCAGGCTGTTCTCGATGATGCGGGCGAGAAAAGGGGCGGCGGCGATGGAGAGCGGAACGGCGGCGGCCGTAGCTCCCAGCGTGGTCCCCACCAGAAAGCGAGACAGCGGCAGCAGCAGCACGATCATGATTATGAAGGGAAAAGAGCGGGTAATGTTGATCACGGTGCCGAGGACGCGGTTCAGCCGCGGGGACTCCAGGACGTGGCCGGTCGAGGTGATGACAACCAGCACCCCTAGAGGGAGTCCCAGCACGACGGCGGCGACGGTGGACAACACCACCATGTAAAGGGTTTCTCCGAAACCGGTCAACAGCATCGGAATCAGGTCTTCATTCATCGTTACCACCTCATCTCCTGCTCTAGATGCCGGCGCCGGAGCCCTGCAGCAGTGTGCTATGTTCCAGGAAAAGTTTCATGGTCGCGCTGGAGGGCGCGGAGAATACCGCATCCACCGGCCCGGACTCGACGATCTCGCCGCGGTCCAGGACCGCCACCTTCCCGCAGATCTGCCGGATCACGCTCATTTCGTGGGTAATGAGGACGATGGTGAGGCCAAGCTTGCGATTGATGTCGGCCAGCAGTTCGAGGATGGACCTGGTCGTCTGCGGGTCGAGCGCCGAGGTGGCCTCATCGCTTAGGAGCACTTCAGGGTGGTTGGCAAGGGCGCGGGCGATGCCGACCCGCTGCTTCTGTCCACCGGACAACTGCGCCGGATAGCTGCCGGCCTTATCGGATAGCCCGACCAGATCAAGAATCTCCGCGACCCGCCGCGTGATCTCCTTACGGGGGAAGCCGGCCAACTCGAGTGGGAAGGCGACGTTGCCCTGCACCGTCCTCGAATCGAGCAGGTTGAAGTGCTGGAAGATCATGCCGATCTTTTTGCGGGCATCCCGCAACTCATGTGTTGCCAGCCCGGTGATCTCCCTTCCGTCAATGACGATGCTGCCGCTGTCCGGCTCTTCGAGGCGGTTCAGGCAGCGGATCAGAGTGGATTTCCCCGCTCCGCTCAGGCCTATGATGCCGAAGATGTCCCCTTTTTCTACCTGCAGGGTCACGTCGCGCAGCGCGTGATACGTTCCACGCGGCGTATGGTACTGTTTGTTCAGGCTGTCGATGGTAATCACTTGCCCCCCGTGACTGCGGGCTGACACAAAAAAGATAGCGAGGGAGCTTACTTCCACCTCCAGCTCTCTGGCCAGCTTCCGGCGTTTCCAACTTAAACATTTAACTTCGGAGACTTATATCAAATTCGACCGAAGAACTCAACTTTTAATTAGAGCAAAGCCCACTCCGGCAGCGTGATTTAGTTCCGTCGCGCTAAGGGGGCCCGCAGTGCCGCCGTGCAGCACCGCTTGTCCGCAAAAACGGCGCCCTTAAGCGTGACAGCCGCGATGGTTGCGAAGCGGCTATCCAAGTCCTCCTGCCTTTGTTTCCTTCAATTCTCTTTCGGCCCGTTCAGTCATTTCTAAAGGGTCAACATAAGCCTCCCCCGCCTTAGATATAATGACAAGCTTGGAGCAGAAGCAAACTCAGATGGAGGTGGGACATGAACATAGTAAAGACATCATCCGTTCGCTATGTGTCCTATCGCTCGTCGCAAGTCTTTCAGGCATGGCTCCCGCACTTGCGGCTGAGTCAAATTCTGTGCACGCGGCCGTACCATCATAAAGCAGTAATAGACAGCAAAAAGCCGGTCCCGACGGATTAAAGACACCACCGGGACCGGCTTTTTTCTGCTTTAGTATCTCAACCAATCTTTAAAGGTTTCGATGCGACACCTTCCTGCCCGAAGCAACCTCTCATCGCCAACACGAGAGCGGACTTGCGCGTCAGATGAAAGGTAGTCAAGGGGCGGTTTGTTGACCTACCTTCAAACAGCCGAAATCCTGCAAAGCCCGGTGCACCAAGCTCCTGATGGCCCGTCTCAGCTCTTCCCGGAGGATTTTTCCGTCCTCGCCACCACAGTAGGAGCCGATGTGCCTGCACTCCGATGCTTCGTCCAGTTCGATTTCAAAGGGAACCACTTCACTCAGGATCGAAGACGGATTACGGTACACCAGCTTTTCGGCGAAGACGTTACGACGTTCGGCCACATCCCAGATCTGGGCAAGTGCCGCAACCTCAATGCAGTACATCATGTCACCAAAGCACTCACCAAGCTTCACACTCGTGAACTGAATACCGCCTACTCTCCCATTCTCCTTGACAGCTTCCGTCTGCCGGGAACTTGTGACCGCACTGCCTGTAGTAAAGGATTCTTCGATGGCACTCCTAACCTCCTGCGCCAAATCCCAGCGTTCCATTTCGTGCCCAAAGCCGTCCAGACAGCTTTGGTATTGCTTCTCGTCGAGCCCCCCTTTCACCAACCCGTATAAGGAGCCAAACGGCGCATAGGCAAGGTAAGCCATCGGAATAAGAATCCCTCCTCCGGTAACGTATAAAGTCTGCCCAGTCAGTTCGAGTGCATTCGGCGGAGTTACCTTCTTGACCTTTTCCCTGGGCTCTCCTCCGAAACCAATCGCTTTGAGGACGGCACGTTTTTTCCATTGAGGGGTTTGCAACGGCGGCATTGCCGGGGAGGTGAGTGCCCCTGCCTGTGGTGCCATTTCAGTATTTGACAGTGGCTGCCCGTAATGACTCATCAGGCAAGGGATACCAGGTGCGCTGTCGAAACCGGCAGGCAACGGGTTATTTGCCGCCACACGTTCGTCTGCAACCGTAAGGTGGCTATAGGCGAAATCACCCTTTTGATCGAATCCACATTCCAGATCCAAACTGCCGGCATAGACTCCGGACTCTGTTTCCGGTATCCCAAGGAAGAACGGTTGCCGTTCGACTTTCAGGTAGTAACTCCCCGGTTGCAGCAGCATTACCACCCACCGAGAACGTCCCCTTTCCGCTGGAGGGGGCAAATACAAGACTTCCTTAAGTGGGACCTGTTTTCCCGTTGTGAGTGACCAGACCTCTAATTTCTTGTTTGCGTATCCGAAGTCCTGCAGGAATTCGTGAACACAGGCGCCAGGGTTACCCTTCGCGGGTTGTAAGCGTAAAAACACAACTGTTTTGCCGTTCCGTTCGGCACCCGCTCGAAAGATTTGAATGGGCTCTTTCGCATGGTGCGCGCAGCCGCACTGCGTCCACAAAAGAAGCATCATTATCAGAAGTCGTCGCATGGCCAGCCTTTGCTCAGATCCTATAATTCAGCTCAATTTGTAAATTTGGAGAAGGGAAGAGAATCGATTCTCAAAAGACGAACAAGCAGAACGACTCTATCGCATTCAGCTCTGATAGCAACAACGAAGGGCATGACAGCTGTGCCGTCACCGGCTTTTGTCAGTCTTTCAACTGCTCCTTCACCGTCTTGATGAACCGGCCGAAGGCTTTGTCCTTTTTCCGTTTATCTTCATACGACATGCCGTAGAAGTCCGACTCCTTCTTGAGCTTGAAGTAACTTGCATAGCGCTCTTCGCTCAGGTCGCCGCGCTCTAAGGCGGCACGGACGGCGCAGCCCGGTTCGCGCTCATGGGTGCAATCCGCGAAGCGGCAAGCTGCGGAGAAGGATTCGACATCGGCGAAACCTCCGGCGACCCCGTCGTCAGCACCTAAAAGCCCCAGTTCGCGCATGCCGGGCGTGTCGATGAGCATGGCTCCTCCGTCCAGAAGGATGAGTTGCCGTCGCGTTGTGGTGTGCCTTCCTTCTCCCGTACCGCTGACCGTTTTCGTGTCGAAGGCTTCCCGCCCCATGAGGTTGTTGATGAGCGTGGTCTTCCCGACGCCGGATGAACCGAGCAGGCAATAGGTCTTACCCGGAGAGAGCATCAGCCGCAGTTCGTCCAGTCCGGCGCCGGTGAGGTTGCTCATGGAGAGCACCCGCGTCCCGGTCCCGGCGGAAACCGCTTGGAGCTTTTGCTCCAGCTCTTCAGGAGGGATCAGGTCGGCCTTTGTGAGCAGGATGACGGGTTCAACGCCGCCGTCTGCTGCCATGACCAAGTATCGGTCCAGCCGACGCGGGTTGAAATCGTAGAGGCAGGACTGCACGATGAAAGCGATGTCTATGTTGGCTGCGATCATCTGGAATTCGGCACGGGCACCGGGCGCCTTGCGCCGCAGGAAGGTCTTCCGCGGAAGGACCTCGTGGATCACAGCCGAGGCACCGTCGTCATAGAACTGCACGACCACCCAGTCCCCCACACACGGCAGGTCGACGGTGCTCTCGACTTGGTAGGAAAGCTTGCCAGTCAGCTCCGCAGTCGCTTCCCCCGCCTGGCTTCTGATCATGTATGAACTGCGGTCCACGGCCGTGACCCTGGCGAAGCTCCATCCGTCGGGAAGAGGACTTCCGTCGTAAGTTTCCAGGCATCCTGCTGTTCCCATAGGGTTGCTTTCCATAAAAACCGCCTCTTGTCGGTAACTTTCCGGCACTTTAGACCAGTTGCTTTGGCCTATCAAGTTGATTTCGTCGCCCTACCCTCTCCTTCCAATGCTTTCCCCCGAGGCTGCACAGCCACACCACCACGATGATGACCTTCTCGAACACTGCATTTTTTTTGCTGGTTAAACCAACTTTTATTCTTGTTATCGCGACTTCAAGCATGATTTTCCCAAAATCACGCGTGTGATCGCTACATCAAGCATGATTTTGCAAAAATCAAGCATGAGATCGCGTTCTCAAGCTTGATTTTGAGGCTCGCAAGATCGTTTTTGGACGTTTCGCACATTTTTCAGACCAGAACCGTGCCAACACCTCCTAAAGTTGCCTTGTTTTCCTCTTTTTCATGCTTGTTGAAGCAGCATTTACATTTGTTTCCCCGATTTCATGCATGATTTTCACAAAATCACGCTTGAGATTGCGACTTCAAGCATGATTGCCCCAAGATCAAGCTTGAAGTCGCGTTCTCAACGCGTGAAGGCGGGCTGCTCCTCGGTGCCAGGGACGCAACCCATATCAGGTTCCGCAAAAAACAACTTCACAGAGATGAGAGAAGAAGGCGGGGAAAGAAAAACACAATTCCAATCTTGAACCGACATAGACAGCACGACTTTCTCTTAGAGACTTTCATGCTATAGTTTGTGCATCAACCACACTCATCCTGCCGCCAGCAAGGCTCACATGCGCATTCTCTTAGCCATCGACGATACTGACAACGCTCACAGCAGGGGAACTGGAGAACTTGCGGCTCTCATCGCGGACGCCATCCTGCGAAACAACTGGGGCGCGCCCGGCTTCGTCACACGCCACCAGTTGCTCGTTCACCCGGACATCCCCTACACCTCCCACAACAGTTCCATGTGCTTTCCCGCCGAGATACCGGAGGGTTCTCTCGACCAGGTCGTCCGGTTTGCCTGCGACTTTCTGGAACGGGAATGCGCCGAAGGTTCCGATCCCGGGCTCTGCGTTGCCGTGCCGGACCGCATCGGGTCGACGGCCGACCTCATCGCCTTCGGACGAAAGGCGAAGCGCGAAGTCCTCGACAAGGAGCAGGCGCTGACCCTCGCCCGGAGGCTCGGCGTCCACCTCTCCGAGCACGGGGGAACCGGTCACGGCATCATCGGTGCCCTGGCAGGGGTGGGACTCAGGCTGTGGGGAAACGACGGGCGCATGCGGGGGAGTCTCGAAGGCGTCCTCCCCGGGCAAAGGCTGCGGGTGCGCGAGCTCCTCGACCAGCCCGACGTGGATGCTGTGCAGACCGCGGACGGCTCCGCCCCGGGTGAAGAGGAGTCGGTACTGATAGGAGACAAGCCGAAGACGGTCATGCGCGATGGGTTGTCGGTGCTGCTGCTTTGCGCCGCTCCGGATGACGGCGGAGCACCGGCTTGGCAGACCCTGCCCCGGAAACTTCTGCGCGATTACTGAACGATCGAGGGGACTGGCTCAGCAGGTGCCTGTCCCCTTTATTTGCCATGTACGTGTGGTAAGGGGGCAGGCACCTTCGGAGCCAGTCCCCCTTCACCGATGTTGTTATGCCCATCCCAGGAGGAGGTCGCATGAATTCCAGACATGAAATCGAATCGCATCTGAAGGGGGAGACCCTGGTACGCAAGGGGCTGAAACACAGGCACGCGGGGGGCACGTTGCGGCTCGTGCCCGAGTTGAACGTAGTGAAGATCGGGGGGCACGGCATCATCGACTACGGAAGCCAAGTGGTCCTGCCGCTTCTCGAGGAGATCGGCGAGCTCTCCAGGGAAAACCAGATCATGGTGGTCACCGGCGGCGGGGTGCGGGTGCGCCACATCCTCGACATCGGCATCGACCTCGGCATGCCTACCGGGGTGCTCGCGGAACTGGCCGGTAAGATCAGCGAGCAGAACGCCGAGATCGTCACCCTGCTTCTCTCCAAGTGGGGCGGCAGCCGGGTGAAGACGGGAGATCTCCTCGACCTTCCCACCATGCTCCACCTGAAGCTACTCCCGGTGATCCACGGCACGCCGCCGTATGGCCTTTACGAACACCCACCGGAGACCGGGCTCATCCCTCCGCACCGGACCGACACCGGGGCTCTCCTCATGGCGGAGGTGTTGGGGGCGAAGAGCTGCATCCTCGTGAAGAACGTGGACGGGCTCTTCACCGAGGACCCGAGGATCAACCCCGATGCCGAACTGATCGAGGACATCACCGTGGATGAGCTGATAAAGCTCGACATGGAGGACCTGGTCCTGGAAAGAAAGATGCTTTACCTTATGCGCGACATGACCAACGTGAAGGAGATACGCATCGTGAACGGCCACAAGCGCGGCACGGTCGGAATGGCGATCCGGAAGGAGAAGGTCGGCACGGTGATCCGGGTGTAAGAGAATTCCCCCGCGGTGGCTGGCAGTTATCGGGATCAGACTGTATAATGAAAGTGTACCCCCTCCACCAGGGAGGAATAAAAGGAAAGGAGGCACCCTTTCATGGCAGGAAAGATCTTTTACCGTCACAGGACCAAAATGCAGGATGGAGCCCACCAGCCGCGCCACGTACTGGTGGCGGTAGCCGACCTCGATCTCAAGGTGTACGGCCAGCACATGCGCATGTGCGAGCTTAAGTGCATCGCGGAATCGCTGGGGGCTGAGTTGGTCGAGTTGCCCCGCGGGCCGAAGCACCAGGATGAAGAGGACGAAGACTAGCGGTTCGGAAACGGATCACGACGCAGTAACAGAATGGGGGCTGGCAACAGCCCCCATTTTGCGTTCATGGGCTCATGTTGCGACGTCTATTCATACTGTTTGCAGGCTTTCTGCCTATGGGCTACAATGCGATTAGTAGCAACCAAGAAGCCCAGTGCAAAAGGAGGACGATATGAAACGTCGAATTGCTGCCGCAGTGGTCGTTGTCATGGCATCCATGTGGGCTCTGGCTGGCTGTCACACCGTGAAGGGCGTCGGTGAAGACATGCAAAGCGGAGGCAGGGCTATAGAGAATTCATCGGGGCGGTGAGTGGAGCCGCACTAGATAAAGATATCCAACTGGAAAGGGGCAGATCCGGGCGACTGACGGACTGCCCTTTTTTGTGGTCGCGCAACGGCAAATCCCCCCTGCCCCCCTTCGCAAAGGGGGGGGACGCCGGGACTCACGCAGCGCTTCGGAGGAACCTTGGTCGCCGTTCCCGAAATTTCCTGAAGAACCTTCGCTAAGGAGGAGCCAGCCTCCCGTAGCCTTGCGAAGGGGGGAACGTCTGGCCCCATATTCGGTAAGCGGAGTGGGAGCTATGGCGTCGCTTCCACGGGAAGTCCCGCCGTGAGCGGCTCGGGCCGATCGGTTCGGCGCAGGGTGTGGTATTCGGCGGGTGTGTTGACGTTGCGAAAGCAGGTGAAGCACGGGTCGAACGCGGCAACCCAGGCTGGAGAGAGGCGAAGCACCTGCACCCGCGGAAAGAAGGAGACCAGACGGCAGTGGTTCTCCTTGAGCTCGGCCTCTATGTGTGGCAGACAGGCCGTCGAGTAGGTTGCGTGCAGCGGCTCTACACCCTTGTCTCCTTCCGGAATCACGACGTCGGCGCGGTGGCGCAGGGCGACCTGCTCGTGGATCAGGGCGAGGTTCAGGGAGGGCATGTCGCAGGCGACGGCGAAAATGTACGGGGTACGGCTTCCGGCAAGGGCGGCATGGAGCCCGGCAAGAGCACCGGCGCCGGGATAGCGGTCGTTGACCACCCGTCCCCCGACGAAGCCGTAGGTCGCCGGATCGTTCGCCGCGATGATGATCTCGCCGAAAAGCGATGCGAGCTGACGGTAGATGATCTCGATGAGAAGTCCGTCGCGATACGGCAGAAGTGCCTTGTTGCTTCCCATGCGACTGGAGAGTCCGCCGGCCAGGATGACGCCGGTCACGTCGGGAAAGGGGATATGCCCCGCAAGCGCCTTGCTTCTCACGGAGCTACCCCACGGCACGGCCTGCAGTACCCTTTGTGCTGCGCCAGGAAGTCGAGTTCCAGGGTGGCAAGGTCCTCGACCACGAGCAAGTCGGTGGCGGTCGGGGTGAAGGACGCGATCACCTTCAGGTAACTGCGGCAGACGTCGCAGACCTCCACGCGGCGGTGGTCGCTCCCGTCGACGTAGAGATACCTAAGCGTCGCATGGTCCTCGTTGCCGCAGTGATGACACTGCAGCCGCGGGTGGTGCCAGTCGGCGCCGCACTCGGTGCAGCGCAGGTGTTTCACCTGGTCGTCGTCCTGCAGCTCCGCGAAGGTGGCGGCAGCGCCGCAGACGTAGCACTCGCCGCGCTGCCACACCCCGATCTCCTCGAGGGGAGCCCGGCTGCGCACTTCGTACAGGAAGGGCCTCAGAGCGTGGTGCGCCACGGTCCATGGTAGCTCCCAGTCCGCCGTGGCCCGGGCGACCCGGGCGCTGAACCCTGCAAGATCGCCCGACGCCGCCAGTGCGAGCAACTCAGCGGGGTCGATCACTCCCGCGTCGATGCCGCCAAGCAGCTCCCGGGCAGAACGGCGCAGCGCCGCCAGAGACGCCGCCTCGCTTTCGCTCCACACCTCGGCGGGCCGTCCCCAACGACGCCAGATGCTCCGCCGCACCGCAGGCGGTTCCAGTTCTCCGACGGCACGCAGCATGTCAAGCAGCACTGCCGCCCCGCCGTCCAAGTCCACCTCTATGTCGGCGGCGGCAAGCAGCGGCGTCCCACCTTTCAGCACCTCTCCCAGTTCGAGCCCGTTAAACGGCGCGACGGCGCCGGCCATCTCCGCCTTCTGCCACACGGGAAGCAGCGCCTCGTACAGCCGGGCGGTTACCCGCAGTTCGGGCGAGTTCGTCGCTATCTCTTCCAGCCGCCGCAGCACTTGGTCGGCGTTTCGCTCCGCAGTCATGCCACCTCCGTACTCACAACTGTCCTGCCTGCAGCAGGCTGATCCTCAAAAGGAGCCCTCCCGCGAGGATACAAAGGTAATGCGCCAGCACCGGCGCGTCCCCGAAGGGGTGCCGGCGGGAGCGGTACTTGAACCACAGCGGCACCACTATGCCGAGCGCCACGGTCCCCAGCCAGAACATGGCCACGAAGGGTAGCGTCATCAGCGGAAGCGCGGTGCGGCCGGCAAGGACCAGGAGCAACGCGATGAGAACGAGCTCGGAGACCATGACGACGCGGTCGAACGCCTCCAGCCTTTCCACCTCGCCGCCGGAGTTGCGCCTGCGCCAGATGAGGTAGAGCGAGATGGCTGCGGCCCCGGTCGAGGCGCCGGAGACGATGAAGAGCGCACCCATGAGGGGAGAGGTGGCGGCCCAGAAGGGGCGTGCAGTGACGTTCAGGAGAACTCCGGTGTATCCGGCGATGAAGAAACCGGCCAGGGAGCCCAAGACGGCGTAGAGGCGCCTCGGGATGCGGTTGTAGTACCTGGAGAAGAGGGGGAAGGAGATCACCCGGTCCGCCACCAGGTTGTCCAGAAAGGAGAGCAGGGCGCAGGCGCTGAAGATCAGTAGGACCCAGGACCCCACCGACATGGGGGAGACGAGGTTCAGGTACGGGTACCCGCCCTGGTTGTATATGAACAGGTGCCAGAAGCGCTCCGGCCGTCCAAGGTCCGCGATGAGCGGGATGGGGACGAGGACGAGGAGCGGGAAGGCGATGTAGCAGGCGGCGCGGCTCACCTCGCGCTCCCCGCCGCTGCCGAAGAGTTCCTCCATGGCGCCGATGAAGTAGGCCCCGGCCGAGGTGCCTGCCACGAAGAAGTAGACCGCTATGTAGTACCATGCCCATTCGGGGGGCTGAATGATCTCAGGACTCATGGCTTTCCTCCTCGTCTTTACCGTTCAGCCTTTCGCGGAAGTTAACCAGGGCGGCCGCCCCCACGCCGAGCGCGGTGAGGATGGTCACCAGGGAACAGAGCACCAGGCGGCGCTGCGGCACCACCGGGTCTTCCGGCTGCCCGTAGACCTTCGGGCGGTCAGCGAAGAGGTAGAAGACCTTGAGGCCGTCCGCCTCCTCGTACCCGTAGATGCGCGCCTGTTCCCCTTTCCCCTTCAACTGGGCCAGACGCGCGTCGGCCCTCTTTTTGAGGTCGGCGAGCTCGCCGAAACGGATCGAGCCGGTAGGGCACGCCTTGGCGCATGCGGTGCCGAGGCCGTTGTGGATGCGGTCGTTGCACAGGGTGCACTTGTGCGCCGTCCCGGTCTCCTCGCTGAAGGAGATGACCCCGTAGGGGCAGGATGGGATGCAGAACTTGCAGCCGATGCAGGTCTCCTGCTGCACCACCACGTTGCCGAGGTCGGTGCGTACGATCGCCTTGGTGGGGCAGGCGTTAAGGCAGCCGGCATCGCTGCAGTGCTTGCAGGAATCGCTCGAGAAAAGCCAGCGCTTCTCGCGGCGCGACTCGTCGATCTGCTCGATGAAGCGGACGTGGCGCCAGTCGGTAGCACTTAGGGTCCCGGTGTTGTCGTAGGAATCGCCGGTAAAGTTGTCGGCCACCGGGTAGGGAACTCCGGACCTCTTCCCGAAGTGCGCCGGCTCGGCGGAGAGTCCGTTCCACTGCTTGCAGGCCACCTGGCACGCCTTGCAACCGGTGCAGATGGTCGTGTCCACGAACATGCCCTTTGCCATCAGCTCCGCCCTCCTTTCCTGCCCGCCCTGATGTCGCAGGTGAACACCTTTCCCTCGTGGATGGAGACGTTGGGATCCCCCACCATGGCGCTCAGGTCGTTGACGACGTCTCCCTTCGCGTTCCCCTGCCACCCCCAGTGCCAGGGGAGGCCGATCTCGTGCACCTTCTTTCCGTCGAGGACGAAGGGCTTGATGCGCCGGGTCACCAGGGCGCGCGCCTCGATCTCGCCGCGCGCGGTGACTATGGTCACGTACCCCGCGTTCCTGATCCCCTTCTCGGCGGCAAGCTCAGGGGAGACCTCGCAGAAAAGCTCCGGCATCAGCTCGGCGAGCCAGGGGAGCCACCGGCTCATGGTGCCGCTTAGGTGGTGTTCGGTCACCCGGTAGGTGGAGACGACGATCGGGTACTTGGGATCGGCGACGCCGTGGTAGACGTTGCCTTCGGTGCGCCAGACCTTCGCCACCGGGTTTGACTGCTGCCGGTAGACCCGGTTCGCCACCGGTGATTCGTACGGCTCGTAGTGGGCGGGGAGCGGGCCGTCCACAAGCCCGGCGGGCGCGAAGAGCCAGGCCTTGCCGTCAGCGCGCATGATGAACGCGTCGTTGCCGCTCAGCCAGTCGAAGCCGAGCGCGGCGTCCTTCCCGACCATGGCGGGAGCCTTGGTAGGCTGGAAGTCGATCCCCTCGCCGGAGGGGGCGACCCACTTGCCGCGCACCGGGTTCCCGGCCGGATCCTTGGTGCCGCTGTCGGCGTCCGGGTCCCACAAGATGAGCTTCTTGGCCTCGGACCACGGCCTGCCCTGGCTGTCCGCCGAGGCGCGGTTGTACATGATGTGCCGGTTCGCCGGCCAGGCGAAGCCCCAGTTGGGGGAGATCCACTCGTCGGGCTTTCTGCGCGCCGCGTTGTTCTTCCCCTCCTCCGGGACGACGCCCGTGTAGATCCAGGCACCGCATACCGTGGTGCCGTCCTCCTTCAGGTTCGCGAAGGTGGCGAGGGGCTTGCCGTCGGCTACCGTGTAGCCGTTGATCTCCTTCAGCACCCGGTAGGCCGAGGGCTCGTCCTTGATGCGCCAGGGGGCGACCTCCTTCGCCTCCGGCTCGTAATCCCAGGCGAGATTTTTGATGCCCCAGTCGAGGGGGTTCGCCGAGTCGCGGTACATCGCCTGGAGCCTCTTGCCAAGCTGATAGGTGAACCAGCTGTCGCTGCGCGCGTCCCCGGGGGGATCGGCGGCCTTGTCGTGCTGCTGCAACAGCCGCTGCGTGTTCGTGAAGGAACCCTCCATCTCGGCGACGGCGGCGGCCGGGAGAAAGAAGACCTCGGTCTTTATGTCGGCGGGCTTCAACTCACCGGAGAGGATCTCCGGGGAGTTACGCCAGAAGGAGGCGGTCTCTGTTTCGAAGTAGTCCCGCACCACCATCCAGTCGAGCTTTGCCAGGGCCTTGCGCTGCAGGCGGGCGTTCTGCCCCCCCACCGCCGGGTTCTGCCCCATGACGAAGAACCCCTTTATCTTGCCGGCACCCATGTCGAGCATCATCGGCATGTGGGAGTGGTCGCCGGTGATCTTGGGATGGTAGTCATAGCCGTAGTCGTTTTCCGCCGTGGCCGCGGCGCCGAACTGGGCCTTGAAGTAGGAGACCGCGAACTTCGGGTAGTTCCCCCAGTAGCTCGTGGCGAGCGGCCCCGCCTCGGTGAGGATGAAGTCCTTGAGGGAATCGTGCTTCTTGCGACCGTCCGGCATGTTGAGGTACGCGGGGAGCGAGTGGTACAGGGTGGCGATGTCCGTGGAGCCCTGGATGGTGGCGTGACCGCGCAGGGCGAGCACCCCGCCACCCGGTCGGCCGATGTTGCCTAAAAGCGCCTGCAACATGGCCGCCGCGCGGATGATCTGCACCCCGACGGTGTGCTGGGTCCACCCCACGGCGTAGGTGATGTTGGCGGTCTTCTCGCGCCCGGAGTTCTCCAGCATGGTCTGCGCCACCTTGGTGAACTGCTCGGCGCTGCAGCCGCAGACCTTTTCCACCAGCGCGGGGGTGTAGCGTGCGTAGTGCCTTTTGATGATCTGCAGCACGCAGTGCGGGTCCTGCATGGTGGGGTCCGTTTTGGGGCGTCCGGGGATTTGCTGCAGCAAAAGGTCGCTGAAGGGTCCCAAGCCCCCCTTTCCCTTGCCGGGGGCGGGGTTTCGCTGATAGGACCAGGTCGCGTTGGCGTAGGATTTACCGTCCGGGGTGAGACCGGAGAAGACGCCGTCCAGTTCCTCGGTCCCCTTGAAATCCGGGTTGACCAGGGTGGCGGCGTTGGTGTAGTTCACCACGAACTCGCGGTAAAAGGGGTCCTCGTTCCAGCGCCTGCTGTTGATCACGTGGTTTATGATGGCACCCAGGAAGACGATGTCGCTCCCGGCGCGGATCGGGACATGGACATCGCAGGCGGCCGAGGTGCGGGTGAAGCGGGGATCGACGTGCATGAGCACGGCGCCATGGTCGGTCTTCGCCTTGAGCGGCCAGCGGAAGGCGACGGGGTGGCACTCCGCCATGTTGGAGCCCATGATGAGGACGGCGTTGGAGCGCTCCAGGTCGCGCGGGAAAGTGGTGGAACCGCCGCGGCCGAACGTGGTCCCCAGACCGGGGACCGTCGAGGAGTGTCAGATGCGGGCCTGGTTTTCCAGGTAGACGACCCCGAGCGCGTGCATGAGCTTTTGGTGCAGATAGTTCCACTCGTTGTCCATGGTCGCGCCGCCCAGGGAGGCGATAGCGTAGGTGTTCATCACCCGCTTGCGGGCCGTTCCCCCCTTGCCGTCGGGCATGTCCTGGAACTCGTTGAAGTTCGCGTCGCGGGTTTTCTTCGTCAGCTCCGCGATCCGGCTCATCGCCCAGTCGAGTGGCTTCTCCTCCCAACGGTCGCTCCCCGGAGCGCGGTATTTCACCGTGTTCCAGCGCTGCTCGTTCTTTACGAGCTGGAGCGTCGCGGCTCCTTTGGGACAGAGGGTCCCCTGGTTGATCGGTGAGTCGGGGTTACCCTGGATGTCGACGATGACGCCGGCATCGTCCACAGTGACGATCTGGCCGCAGCCGACCGCGCAGTAGGGGCAGATGCTGGGTATCTGCCTGCCGCTTTTTATCGGCACCTTGCCCGCTTTTGCCGCGGCAGCTGCCGTATCGACGTTCAAGATTCCGAGTTCCGCGGCGACACCGCCGCCAACGATGCCGGAAGTGACCTTCAGGAACTTGCGCCGGCTGATTCCCATATAGCGACCTCCTGTTCTCTTACAGCGATGCATTTTTTGGCTTAAACCGTGCCAATAACTGTACAAGCTCGTAGGAGATTTTCCAGTTACTGTCGTAAATTTACTCATAGTGATTTTGTGACAGAGCGGCTTGGCTGTCTGGCGACAGGCAAATCCCCCCTGCCCCCCCTTCGCAAAGGGGGGAACGTTAGGCCCATGTTGCACTTCGTGGGCAGACACTTCGGTCGACCCAAATTCCTTGAAGAACCTTTGTAGAGGGGGGATGTCGGGGCCTCGGGCAGCGCTTCGGAGCCGCGAAAAGGCCCCCGGAATCTAATCCGGGGGCCTTCGGTGCGGGCTTGCGTTACGGGTGCGCGAAGGGGATGAGGCTTCAGGGGAAGGTTTTCTGCACGAACACCATCTGGGCCGGCATCGGTGCAGGGAAACCGGCTTCCGCCAGGCTCTCCCGTATCATCTTGTTGCCGTCGAAGTAGACCTGCCAGTAGTGATCGTTGTGGCAGAATGGGCGCACCGCGAGGACAGGCCCTGCCGGGACGAACTCGAGGATCTCCACCTGCACGGCCGGCTCGGCAAGGACGTTGGGGACCTCGGCAAGCTTCGCCCTTAACAGTTGCATCGCCTCCACGTGGTCCGCACCGGCGGCCAACTGGCACTTGAGCTCGACCCTGCGAAAGGCGTTGGCGGAATAGTTTTGGATGGTGTCACCGAAGATCTTGCTGTTGCCGACCATGGCCAGCACGTTTTCGGGGGTGTCGATGGTGGTGATGAAAAGGCCGATCTCCTTGACCGTACCGGTCACGCCGCCTGCGCTTATGAAGTCCCCTACCTTGAACGGGTGCAGCACAACGAGGAAGACCCCTGCCGCCAGGTTGGAGAGGAGTCCCCCCCATGCCGCGCCTATCGCTATGCCGATGCCTGCAACGAGGGCCGCGAAGGTCGTGGTCTGGATGCCGCAGTAACCGAGGATGGCGACGACGAGGATTATGTTGAGAGTGACGGAGAGGAAATTGCCGATGTAGCGCATGAGGGTGGGATCGACTTTCTGCCTCTCGAGCACACCATGCAGCATGCGCCCTACCAACCCGATGAGCCAGCGTCCCACCAACCAGAAAAGAATCACCGCCACGAGCTTGGTACCGTACTCCGTTGCATAAGCGACTGCGAGCTTGTTGAACTCCGCCATGTTGTCCATGCTTTCCCTCCCGGTTAAGACTGGTTGCACAACGTTGAGTTAATGGCTCTGTCATTTCGACATTTCAAAACTTTACATCTATTCTTACATAGTGCCAGCGGACAACACTCATAGATCAGGTAGGGAGACTGTCATAGAGGGGCTTTCCCCCTTCGCCAAGGCTACGGGGGACAAGTCCCAAGCAGCCTTCGCCAAGACTACAGGGGAACAGGCCCCAACTGTCGGACCAAGGCAAATCCCCCCTGTCCCCCCTTCGCAAAGTAAGGCCAATGCAGCGCTTCGTGGGAAAAGACACCTGGCTCCCAGGAATACCGGACGTACAACGTAAAAGGGGCGCCGCTTTTGCGGCGCCCCTTGGCGTTTTACTACTCGGTCAACGGTCCAGCTTCTTGACCACCTCTCCCATGCGGTCGCCGGCTTTTCCAAGCTCGATGCCGACCCGCTCGACCGCACGGTCGACATCCCTGCCGGCTCGCTCCGCGGGCCCTTCCTTGCGACAGCCGCAGATGCCGGCAAGGCTGCCGAATACCACTACTGCAACAATACCTTTACTCATATTCATCCTCCGGCATCTCCTTTAGCGAGCGGGAAGCGCCGCCCGCCGTCAGCTTCAGGACTTGCTGTGCCCCTTGCCGTGTCCGCCGCCATGGCCGTTACCACCGCCATGTCCCTTACCGCCGCCATTGCCGTGGTCGCTGCCGCCAACCTCGCCGCGATCCCCGCCGCGACCGGCGTTACGTCCGGTGAAGTGCAGGTCCCCGTTCTTGAGGGCGTGGAATTCGGCGGAACCCGGCTTGATTCCGAGATCCTTGGCGATGGCTCCCCATCCCTTCTTCCGGTTGGGCTGGTACACGGCAAGGACGGTCTCGGGCGGGCGGTGCGCCATCTGGCCGAGTTGCAGGACCATGAAGGCGTCGGCAGGTTCGTGAACAGTCCGAAGCACCGCCTGAACCTGGGTTACCGGGACGCCGAACTGGGTGCTTAACCCGACGGAAAAGCCGGGCATGTCGGCCCGGGCCTGTACGTTCACGTTGGAGAGGAAGACTTCGAGCCCGCCGGCAAAGGCGGCAGCGGGGACAAGAAGGGCCACTACCGCGAGTATCGACAAGATGCGTTTCATAAAATGCCTCCGTTTTGTTTTCTGGTCAGGATAATCTCCCGCCGGGAGAGGGGACCGGCGGGAGATGATCAGGGTTGCAAGTGACCTGGCTCAATCAGTTGAAGAAATAACGGACGCCGATGGTCCCGGAAAAGCTCGAGGGATCGAAATCGCCGGTGTGAATACCCTGGTAGGTGATGTCGGTATCGGGGGCGAACACGAACTTCGCCTCGGCGTTGAGGGCCAGGTCCCTGGTTACGAAGTAGTCGACCCCGCCTTTCACGTGGGCGCCGAGGGCGGTGTCGACGTCGAGCGAGGCCCCGTCGTAGGGATCGTAGTCGGCTACGAGGATGTCCAGCCCGGCACCGAGGTAGGGGACTGCCTTGCGGCTTTCCGGGACCCTGAAGCGGTACTGTGCACCCAGTGAGATGTCGGTGACGTTGAAATCGCCGGTGTCCGATTCGAAGGATGAGTGGGTGACGTCGAACTCCATCGCCCAGTTGTTGTCGATGCCGTAGATGAGCCCGGCACCGCCTACGAAACCGGTGTCGGTCTTGTTGTTCCCCCAGCCGAATTCGGCTTCGTTGTCCGCAGGAATCTGGAAACCGACCCTGCCGGTGACGCCTACCCGTCCCTTGATGCTTTCCGCCATGGCGGTGCCCGATGCGAGCGCTATGGCCGCTGTGAGGACTCCGCCAACTATGATCTGCTTCATTTTCATCTCTTTTCCTTCCTCCTTCGTAATTCGCGGCTTCAATCGCCGCGTCGGTTCGAGGGGACTGTGGTTCTCAACCAAGGAACAAATCCCCCCTGTCCCCCCTTCGCCAAGGCTACGGGGGGCAAGCTCCCCCTTCGCAAAGGGGGGAACGCTTGGGCTCGTGCTGTGCCTCGTGGCTCAGACGAGCTTTCGCTTCCTGATCCTTTCCGAAAAGATCTTGTCGACTTTCACCCTGTAGTAGAAGTTGTGCGAAGACATCGCCATGCAGTTCTCCAACAGGAAGTTGTAATAGGTGTTCTCCTCTTCCAACTCCAAGGTGATCCGGTACTGCTGGATCAGGGTGTCCGAGTTGCTGAGCCGGTCCACCTTGCAATCTGGGTATTCTTCGCGCACGATCCGGAGCTCTTCGGGCCCCAGGATCAGCACATCGGTAAGCTTCATCGTATCCTCCCGCCGCTTCTGACGCCGGCGAGTCTCGCCTTCATCCTTTCCGCAAAAATCTGGTCGTTCTTCATCCTGAAATAGAACCTGTTCGACGTCATCGCGATGCAGTGGTCCTGAAGGAAATCGAAGTACCGCTCCTCATCCTCGCTTTTGAGGGTGACCCGGTACCGCTGGAGCATTGCATCCCCCCTCGTCAGTCGTGTGATCTCGCAGGCCGGAAAGGCCCTCGTCAATATGGTCGGTTCGCCCAGGCCGATTATCAGGGTGTCGATGATTACGCCCATTCGGTGATCCTCCATGTCGTTTTATTCATCCCCTGCCATTTCCGTCCCTTGCGCCTTCTCAGCGCGCGGGGAGGAAGTCTATCGGGTACAGGATGGTGGTCTTCGGTACCCCGTCTTTGGGGCCGAAGTTGAACTTCCTGACCCGGTCCACGATCTGCTCGCAGAACTCGTTTGCGTTGATGTTGGTCGAGTCCACGGAGCAGGCAGAGACCGCGCCGTTCGGCTCGATGGCGATCTTCAGCACCATCTTGCCGCGCAGGGTCGGGTCCTTGCGCAACTGGGTGTTGTAGATGCGGTAGAGCGCCGCCTTGTAGCGGTCGAAGAGGATCTGGATCTCCTCGTCGGTGCGGGAAGCGCGTGCGTTCGAGCTGAGCGGCCTTCCCTCTTTGGCCCCTCCCGCCCCGGCGATGCCGCTTTGCACTTTAGAGAAGCCTGCGTTGCCGCGCCCGAGCCTACCCTCCTTGCCGCCGCCGACACCACGGCCGACTGCGGCGCCGCCGATCCCGCCGCTGCCGCCGTTACCGACGTTGCGACTCACGGCACCGTAACCGCCGCCTCCCGCGCCACCCTGCATCGCCACCAGCGAGCGACTGGCAACGGCCTGCCCGGCGGCGTTCGCGTTGCTGAGGCGCGCCTCGGCGCCGAGTTTGGGGACCGGCGTCTCGTCGATCAGGTCCTTGAAGCTGTCCTTGAAGGCAAGCACCCCGGTGTTGCGGGAACGCGTAGGTGCCGCAGCCTGTTCCGACGACGTCTGGGCAGGATGTTCCTGCGCGCGCTCCTGCTGCGCCACGGCCTGCTTTTTCTCCGTCTTCTCGACGGCGTTTTCCTTCTTCGCCTGCTCCTTCTCGGCCTCTTTCTTCTCTTCCCGCGCCTTCTTGGGCGGCACCGGCTTCGGGATCTCCTTGCGCACCATCATCGCGAGCCTATCCGGGACCTCGGCTATGACAGGATGCACCGGCGGCGGGAGGGTCACCAGCCTGGTGACGATGAAAAGCAGAAGACTCAGGAGCATGGCGGTGGACATGGTGCGGCGGTAGCGTCGCTCCACCTCGGGCTCGTTGCTCCAGGGCATCACCGGGACGTGCTCCGGCACGCACAGGTCCCGCTCGACGAGGAATTCCTCCTCGCGCCGCTCTTCACGCGCATGTGCGTCGTGGATCGCTTCGTAGAGCGACTCAAGATCATCGTGGCGCCGGTCTAGCTGCGCCTTGAGCCCCGCCCTTTTCTCGAGGGACCCGCGGATTTCCTCGTCGAACCTGTCGACGCTCTCCCTGATCTTCGCAAGGCGCGCCCCCGGGTCGCCGACCTCCGGCATCACCTCCCAGAAGAGGCCGCCGACCTCGAGCTGGGCGAGCCGGTCGAGGGCGTTGCACGCGTCCCTCAAGGCATCGAAGCGGAGCTGGTCCGTGGAGAACATGTCGAGCTCCGACTGCGCTACGCTCATCTGCATATCGAGGTCGTTGATGGCCGTCTTGACCTCTTTGACCCTGGCGTTAAGCGGCGCCAGCTCCTGTTCCAGTAACGATGTATTCACAGTGCACCCGCTAGGCATGCGAGGCCTTCTGGATGACGGCGAGAGAGATCCTGCCGTAGCCGGAAGCCGTGCAGCTCGTCATTATTTTTTTAAGCACCTTGAACGGTATGTTCTTGTCCGCGAGAAGGGTGACCTCCCTCGACTCGCTCTCCGCAAGCGTCCCTCCGCTCGCGACGATCCGGCCATGGATCTCGTTCAGCCGTTCCGTCACCTCGCGCACCGTGGCTACCTGGTCGTCGTAGAGCTCGGCGGTTCTCGCAACGGGCTGCCCCTGCACCACGATCGCCTCCGGGGTGACCGAGACCACCACGGTCCCCCTCGGCTTCGTCTCGACGACGGAGTTCGGGAGGGTGAGGCGCTGTTCGGGCATGTCACCGTTGAACGAGTGGAAAAGGAGGAAGAACACCAGGACCGAAAGTACGTCCAGCATCGGTATGAGGTTCAGATATGCCTGACGGCGATGGTTGTTGCGCTCCAGCCGCTTCATGCGTCTGCTCTGTCTCATGGTGCGTCTCCTATCGATATCTTCGGGAAGAGGGTCACCCTCGCCCCCAGCGTGCTCCCCGGCGTCTTAACCACGGCGCTGCGCACCACGTCCATCACCTGGACCAGGTAGTCGTATTCGACCTTTGGCTCCATGAGGACGGTGGCGTCCTCCTTGTCCGGGTACTGGGCCTTGATGCCGCGCATCACCTCGGAGAGCTTCTCAAGATCGTACTTGTCCCCCTTTTTCGGGATGACGGCCTCTACCGACTTGCCATTGGCGATCTCGAGCCCCGCCTTGCGGACGATCACCTCGATGGCGAAGTTCGGCTTGCCGGCAGCGGCCGCTCCCGCCCCGGTCGGGACGCTCAATTCCATGATGGTGATACTCGTGAAGACCGCGGTAATGAGCAGAAAGACGACGAGAACGGTGAACACGTCCATCATAGGGGTGAGGTTCAGAACCTCCATGATGTCCATGTCCAGTTCTTCCTTCTGCCTTCTTTTACGTCTTGCCATAACCGGCTCCTGTCAGTTTTCTCGTGTTCGGGATCTCAGTACGCGCGCTTGGCGAAGGTGGAGATGCTGTTCAGCGCCTTCACCGAAACCATCTCCAGGCTCCCGACGATCTGCCCGGTGGTCGAGGTGAGGCGGGCGTGGATCAAAAGAAGCGGAATGGCGGACATGAGGCCGAAGGCGGTGCAGTTCATCGCCTCGGAGATGCTCGCGGCAAGAAGCGCCGCCTTCTCGGCCGGGCTCGCCGTTGCGACCGCGGTGAAGGCCGCGATGAGGCCCATGATGGTGCCCAGAAGACCGAAGAGGGTGGCGATGTTCGAGAGAAGCGCGAGGTACGGGGTGCGCTTCTCCAGCTGCGGGATGATCTCCATGAGGCTCTCCTCCATGGCAATCTCGATGTCCTCGCGCCTTCTCACCGCACCCTGGCGGGCAAGCCCCATGGAAAGCATCTGCGCGATGGTCGAGCCGTCCTCATTCACCATGTCGCGCGCCCGGTCGAAATCACCCGCCGCCAGCACCGGCTGCAGTTGATCCCAGGTCTGGCTGTTGTCCTTCTTAACCCGGGTCAGATGGAGCCAGCGCTCCACCGAAATGGCGAGCCCAGCCGCCAGCACCATGAGAATCGGGAACATGAAGAACCCACCCATCTGGAAAAACCTTACGATTGTGTGCATCACTTGCCTCCTTGCCTGTAGACCTTAAGGTCGATTGATCCGCTATCGCGGTATTTGATTAACTTACGGCGTGCCGGAACCCGCCGGGACGTCCGACTTGCCGGTGCTCACCTCGTAGAAGGCGACCTCGCGCCGGAAGACCTCACGGTCCACCGGAGCCGGGCGCTCGTTCAGGGTCCTCGTGAGACTCGTCTCCGCCCCGAGCTCCGATACCTTCCACGGGACGATGAAGAGGGACATGGGCGCCTCCTTGTTGCCAAGTACCGACATCCCCGAGACCATCTTCGGTTCGGCGTCGCCCGGGTCGGCGGGTTTGGCAACCGCCACGTTCGCGTTCGGGTCGTCGGGCGCGGCCGGTTTATCGTCCTGCCCTAGAACGATGGCGACGGGAAAAAGGACCAGGAAAACGAAGAAAACCAGTTTGGGCCACATGCGCTCCTCCTTGTGACGGCGATGCCTCAGGCAAAACGTGATCTGCCGGTAACGGTGGTGCCTCCATGCCGGAGAGGGGGTACCCGCCTCCTGCATGGAAAGCCGCTCCCTTCTTTCTTCCGGAACGGCAATGTCGGTGTAGTCGAACTTCATGGCTACGGCCCTGCCTCCTTGTGCATCGCTAAGTGACCGGTGCGCCCCTGCAGGTCGGCGATCCAGAGTTTCACCTTCTTGTCCTCGGGGATCGCCTTGCTGTAGGCCTCGTAATGGGCCTGGGCGCAGGCGAGGTCCTTCAGGTACAGGTCGCAGAGAATGGCAAGGTTGCGCTCAACCGGGTGGTACTCGGGGAACAGGACGAGCGATTTTTCGTAGACCTCCCGGGCCTCGGCGAAACGCCCAGCCTTGCGCAGTTGGAGGGCGTACTCGTTGCTCGCAGCCGGATGGCCGGTAACGGCCACGAGCGCCGCCTTCAGATGCGGCTCGGCCAGTTCGGGCTTTTTCAAGGCAGCGTACGCCTTGGCCGCGTTGATGCGCGGGGCGGTGAGCGAGGGGGCCGCGGCGATCACCTTTTCCAAGAGCTCTGCGCTCTTCTGGTATTCCCCTTCCTTGAAGAGGGCGGTCCCCTTCTCAAAATCGCGGCGCGCCTCGGAGCCAACCGGCGCGGGCTCGGTGATGACGAAGCCGGTTTTCTCACCGGAGAGGTGAAGCACCGACGGAGTCGCCGGTGCGGCCGCCGGCGCCGGGGCGGTGGAGGCGGCCGCGACCGCGGGCTTCTCCACTCCCGCGTTCTTCACGCCCCCTCCCGTCGCGCAACCGGCAAGGGCCAGAAGGGCTGCGGCCAGAAGGAGGTGGCCGGTGTTGCTCGCTAGGCGTGAACACGTTTCAGGCTGTCGCTTCATTTCTTCTCTCCTTTCGCACGACGTTTCGCTTTTTTACCCTTGGAGGTACTGGTCGTTTTCTTTTTGGCCGGAGCGGGTGCCGCAGCCTCCGGCGCCGGTTTCTCCTCAGGAGCGGGTGCCTTGGCCGCCGCGTCTGCCTCGGCCGGAGCGCCTTCTACCTTCTCCGACTTTTCCGCCTGTGGCGCGGGCGTCCCTTCGCCCGGCTGCGCCACGGCATCGCTCACGACCGGGGGAGGTGCCGCTGCAACCGGCGCCGCCACCGGGGTCGCTATCTCGTAGCCGAAGCTGTCCAGCGAGGCGACGATGTCGGTCGCGGCCTCCGGCTTGTCGTAGCGCGCGGGGAGGAGCTTCGCGAGCCGCCCGAGGCTCTTGTCGACCCAGTCGTTGTAGATGCCGACGGAGATGAGCTCCATGTTCTTCTCGTGCACCGAGATCGCCTTTTCCTCGAAGGGGAAGGCCTGCTCTTCCAGGGCCATTTCGTACTCCTGCAGCTCCTGGGGGTTCAGGTCGCTTGGGCGCTCGGAGCCGGTGAGCGACTTGCTGAACTCGCCGTAGATTTCGGCGAGATAGAAGGTGGCGGCGGCGGTTACCTCGCCCACCTCGTACTCGGGGAGCTTGCCGAAGGACTGCATGGCGACCTTCATGAGCTCTTTTTTCCGCCGCAGCTTCTCCTCGAACGGCTGCACCAGTTTGACCTCGGCGAAGCGCTCGTAGTCCCCTTCGGCGAACACCAGGGCGCCCTTGCCCGCAAGGTAACGGGTGCGCGGGGTGCGCTTGGCCCCGGCGGCGGCGTCTATGGCGATGATCTCCTTCAGCTCGTTCAGATAGGCGGCACGGTCCTCGTCCTTCACGAAGGAGCAGATCTTGTCGCGCATCTCGAGGTTCACCTCCACCGGCTCGGGGAAGTAACCGACGTAGCGGCGGTACACGGCGAGGGCCTGTTTTTTGTTGCCGCTTTGCTGGTGCAGCTCGGCCGCCAGCATGAGGGCTTCGCGCCTCACCTCCTCGTCCTTGAACTCGCTCTCCACCCGCTCGTACTCTCCGGCGGCCTCGGACAGGCGGCCGTCCTCGCGGTAGACAAAGGCGAGCTTCCTCGTTACCTCGGGCTGCAGCTCGTGACCGGGGAAGAGCTCGCGGAAGGAGGCAAGCACGGCGGTCGCCTCCTTCCACGCCTTGAGCTGGATCAGCGCGACGCTCGCGTCGTACTCGGCATTCACCCGGATCTTCGAGCCTGCGGCGACCCGGCCGACGCGCAGGAAGTGATCGGCGGCGGCGCGGTAATTGGCCGCGGCGTTCGCCTCTTCCCCCTGCTTGTAGATCGAGGCGGCCAGGTTGTCGGTGAACCCGGTGCGGCTTGCATCCCCTTCCGGGATGAGGGCCAACACCTGCGCGTACCCCGCTTCCGCCTCCGGGTAGCGCTTCAGCTCGTAGCAGGAGTGCCCGACCACGATCCAGGCCGACTTGAGCACCTCCTTGTCAGCGGCGGGGAAGGTCGCGATCAGCTTGCGGGCCACGGTGAGCCCCTGTTCGTAATCCTTCAGCTCGTAGAGGTCGTCGGCCGCCGCTCCCATGACGACCGCCGCCTTCTCGTGTTCCGGGAAGGTCTCGGCGAACTTGAGCGAGCTTCGCACCGCCTCGCGCTTCACCGGGTCCTTCTCCTCCGCCTTTGCCTCGCGCAGCTGTTCGCGGTAGGCGAAGACGGCGGCGTAGCCTGCGGCGGATGACTTCTCGTAGCGCGGGTAATCGTAGGCGGTCCGCTCGTACTCTTTCGCCGCCCGCGCAAAGGAGCGGTTCTCCATGAGGAGGTCGGCCATCTGGTAGTTGATGCTCGCCGACTCCGCCTCTTTCGGGAAGGAATCCAGGAACTCGCCGTACCACTGCAGCGCCTCCTTGAAGTTCTCCTCCTTCTCCTTCACGTGCTCCGGGGCCTGGTACAGGGCGTGGTAGTGGTGGGCGAGGTCGGTGAAGTTGGTCTTCAGGAAACCGAGCACCTCGGGACGGGAGGCGGGTTCGAAGTGCTTCCAGTACTCGGACTTGAGGCCGTAGTTCCTCGCGAACTCCTTCTTCGCCTCGATGACGAGGGTCGGGAAGCCGCCGGCGATGTGGATCTCGATCACGCGCATGCTGAACTGCGGCGAGGCGCGGTGGAACGGGTTGCGGCTCACGAAGGCGTTGTAGGCCGCCGCGGCGTCGCTGTAGCGGCGCTTCTCGTAGTAGAACTCGCCCAAGTTCGAGTAGACGCGGTCCTCGTAGCCGCGCTTGCCGTTCTTCTCGAAGTACTCGACGGCGGAAGCCGCGCCGTGCAGGTAGGAGAAGCTCTGGCTGATGACCCGGAAGGTGTCGTCCACCCGCTTTCGCTCCAGGTCGTCACCGGTGGCGGCGAAGTCGTACCCGGCCGCCACCTTGTGGTCCAGGAGTGCGATGAAGCGGTCGAGACCTTCCTCGTAAAGCTCCTGCTTGTAGAAGGTCCAGCCGAGTTTGTAGAGGGCGAGCTCGTAGTAGGAGGTATCAGGCCCGGCTTCGACGAGCCCCTTGTACACCCCTTCCGCCTCGATGTACTGGCGGTGCGTGAAGAAGTACTCGGCGCGGCGGAACTGGACCTCGTTCATGTAGCGCGATCCGGGATAATCCTTGACCATGCGCTGCATGACCGCCATCGCCTCCTCGGTCTCGCCCAGCTCCTCGTAGGCGCGCGACATCTGGTAGAGCACCTGGTCGTTACCCTGGTAGTGCGGGTACTTGTCCAGGAGCTTGCGGTAAAGGGCGATCGCCTCGCGTGCCCCGGCCCGCTCCTCTCCGTCATGCCCCTCTTTCGCCTTCAGGGTCCTCTTCTCGAAATCGGCATCGGACTCGCCCGGCGCGCGGCTCGGGACAGCCGCGGCAGCAGACGACGCGACCTCGGCGCGCTCCGGAGCGGGAAGCACCGCCTCGCCCCCCGGCACACGGGGGGTGGCGGCGACATAGCCGTATTCCTTCTCGATCTTCAGGTCGGCCAGACGACGGATCGCGGCCGGGGTGAGCGACGACTCCGGCGTCTCGTCGAGGAAGTGCTGGTACCCTTCCATCGCCTTCTCGAGGCCGCCTTCGATCGGCACTTCCTTGATCTCGACCTTCACGTCTTTAAGCTGCGCGATGGTCTCCCTGCCGCCGCCGGACTGGCACGCGGCGAGGAGCGCGAAAAGCGCCATGAGCAGGAATCGGGTCCGTTTCATTCTCCCACCTTCTTCTGTGCCTGGGCCTTGTTGGCCCGGTCGTAGCTGTCCGCGATGGCGAAGCGCGCGGTGACCTGGAAACCTTCGAGGCGCGTCCGGCGCTTCGACAGCTCATCCACCGCCATGGCCTCGAGCACCTTTCCCTGGCGCGGCATGAGAGCCGCCACCTTTTCCCGTGCCGCAGCGATCTCGGCGCGGCGGGCGCGAATTGCCTCGTCGTAACCCTGGTAGCTCTGCGTCGCCGCCTGTCTCGTGCGGACGAAGGAGTCGTATTCCTCTTTCATGCGCCGCATCTCCTCGTTCAGGCGGTCGAGGTCGTCGAAGGTATCGGTCAGGCGCTGGTGGTAGCCGGTGGCGATGTTCCAGGCGATGACACCCTTCAGACGGGCGATGCGCCGGGCGATTTCCTCCTCACCGGGGGCGCCGGCGGTGATCGATTTCTCCAGGCGCGCGAGCTCCTCCTTGGCGAGGCGCTCTTCCGCGGTGGCGAGGTGCTCGGGGCGCGGCGAGGTCAGCATGGCGTGGAGCCTTTTTCCGATGCGGTCGCGCTGCTCGCTGCGCAGACGTATCTGTGAGTCAAGCTCCTTGAAGGAGGCGTCGACCCCTGGGAGCAGCGGCTCGTAGTAGGCGCGACGCAGCCCGATCATCTCCTCGAAGGCGTTCAGGTCCCCCTCCCATGTGGCGAGCTTCTGCGCGAGGTCCCTGAGGTCGAGGTAGTTTTTCAGCGCCTCCTGAAAGTCATGCGAGGCCATCAGGTCCATAAGGTAGTAGGTCTCGGGCGCCTTGGGGAGGTTGCGCAACTTCACCACCCACTCGGCGTCCTGCTTCAGTTCCTCTTGCTCCAGCGCCTTCAGAAGCCTCCCCTCCTTCACCGACGCGATGGAGCCGGAAAGCTTCTCGATCTCCTTGCCGAAGGACTCCAGGGCGCTGCCGTACAGGAGTGCAGCTTTGCCGTAGGCCTTGAGCTTGCCGTAGGCGAAGGGAAGCGCGAGCATCGCCTCCTGCACCGCGGGGTCGGTCACCTCCCGTCCGGCGAGGATGCTCCAGGGAACGAGGGCGCGTTCGAAGCTCCCCTGGTTCGCGTCAGCCCAGCCGGAACCGAGCAGGGCCCGGTTCGAGAAGGGGCCGGAGAGGCGCACACGGTCGAGGGCGAGCTTCGCCTGGTCTGCCGCGTTGTCGTCCAGAAGCCGGTACCCTAAAACGAGGTTCGCCTTGTCCCTGATGGCCGTGATCTCGGCGGCGGTTCCCGGCATCTGCCCGGTGCGCTCCAGGTATGCGCGTCCGTCCTGCACTTTGCCCTGCTGCATGAGCGACACCCCCAGGTTGTAGCCGGCGAATCCTTCCACACCTTTCTCGTCCCGGATCTCCTTCAGCACGACCGAGGCCTCCTCGAAGCGGCCGAGGGCCATGAGGAGCTGCGCGCGCAGGAACTCGACGTCGACGCTGAGCGTCCCGGGGAGCTTCCCGCTGATGCGCTCCAGGGCCTTCAGGGCCTCCTGGGGCTGGTCCTTGCGGAAGTAAAGCCGCGCGAGCCGGTAGATTGCGGCGTTGCGCTGCGGCTCGTCGACCTTCCCGTCGATCACCGCCTTGATGGAGCGCCCGGCGCGCAGGTGCATGCGGTAACCGAGCTCGAAGTCGCCGACGTTGAACTCAGCCTGACCCACGTACGGGTAGAGCGGGTCGAGTACGGGCTCGTCGAGTCGACGGTGCTGGCCGAGCTCCGTGTCGAGCCGCACCACCGCCTCGAACCACTCCCCCTGGTAGGCGTGGTAGAGCGCCTCGCCGAAGTAGACGTCCGTCGGGGAGGAGGCTGCGGGACCGCCCCCGCCGGATCTCTCGGCGGCCGGGGCCTGCGTCGCCATCAAAAGGCAGAGCAGTATGAGAAGGGGCCTTAACATGGCTTACCAGTCCTTGACGGTGATGCTCTTGCTGCCGGAAAGGACGACGCCGACGAGTTTCGGCCCTACCCCCTTGGCTACCTTGAAGCTCTCATCCTTGCGGAAATCGGTTCCACCCTCGGTCTTGCCGGTGACGGTGACGTGCAGCGGGTGTTCTCCGGTCATCGCGTTGCCGACGTGGATGCGTTGCACGCCACCCTTTCTGAGCGCCTCGATCTCGTTGTAGGTATAGAGGTGATGCGCGACCTCCTTACCGTCGAGCTCCACGGAGACCGAGTCGAGGCGGAACTTCTCCTCGCCCGCGAGCGAGACGAAGAGGGCGACCTGGGTGTCGGAGGGGTACAGGAGCTTCTCCTCGAGACGGCTCAACTGCGCCGCGATGGAGAGGACGTCCGCCTTGATCTCCTGGACCTGCTCGTCAAGCCCCTTCACCTGCTCCGCAGTCTGCCGGGCCGCCGCCGTCTCCGGTTTGGCCACTGCCTCCGGCTTCGCCGCTGCCGCCCCTGCCGACGCTTCGACCGGTTTGGTCGCTTGCACCGCTTCGGCCAGCTCCGCCGCGTCAACGGCATCCGCCGGTTCCGCCGCGTCAGCCGCTGCCGACGCTTCCGCGAAACGGCAGTCCGCGCCGTCGACGCAGGCCGTCTCCTCCGCACCAGTCGCCTGCCGTGAAGCCTCCGTTTCCGTCTGCACCGGGGCCGCTTCCAGCCCGAACGCCGCGCCGGTCATCAAAAAGAGCGCGATCCCTGCGATGACTGCCTTAAGTAATTTCCCCATACGCCCCACCTCTCCTTGGTTTTCCATATCTAGATCATCCCCACCATGTTGACGAACACCCCCTGGCGCCGGTAGCTCAGGTCGGTCAGATCGTCGGAGAAATCGCTGAAGTTGTAGCCGGCGCCGATCTTGAAATGGTTACCGAGGTGCCGATAGACCCCGAGGAGCACGCCGGTGCGGCTGTCCTGGGCGTCGGGGAGGTCGAGCCACCTCCCCTCGACGAGGGCATCCCACTTGTGCAGGAAGCGCCAGTCAACCCGCCCCACCACGAGGTGCGCACGGCTGTCGAAGTACTCCGGGTTCACCCGGTCCATGCTCACCTGCCCGAGCCGGTACGCGTACTTGCCCCCCACGGTCCAGCGCGGGGTCAGGTCGTACATGGCGTCGATGGAGGCGATGTGGCTGCGCTGCATGAAGCTCGCCCCCGTCGTCGTGCCGGTGATCTGGTCCGCCGACGGCATGTTGTAGAAATAGGTGTACTTGACGAGGGCGTTTAACCGGTCGTTCATGACCGGACGATAGGCGTAGCCGACCACCGCCTCGGTGTATCCACCGTCGCGCAAGTCCCCCTCGGAGCTCGTGCTCTTCGAGTAGTTGAACTTGCCGATCAGGCGCCAGTCCGGGGTCATCTGGTACTTCAGGCTGTTCTTGAAAAGCCAGGTGGTGCGCTTCTCGCGGCTCAAATCGGTCTGCTGGGCGTCGTCCTCCCGGTATTCCACGGCGCTTGCGAGCTTCACCTTGTCGAAACCGTAGCCCGCGTTCACACCGACCGCGGTCCTTTTCAGCTCCGCGCCGGTCAGGTTGTCGGTGAGCGTCCCGACTTCACCCTTGGCGCCCAGGTTCAGGCGGTCGGTGGGGGTGAGGTCGACGCCGTAGGAGTGCAGAAGACCGCTGGGGGCGTCGCCGTGGGTGTAGCGCTCCTCGCCGTAGACGCTCGTCGTGTCGGAGTAGCGGGAGCGGAACCCGGAGGTCATGGTCCCTTTTCTCGCCTGCACGCCGTTGTCGCTCCTCTCATTCTCGAGGGCGTAATTCATGTAGAGGGTGGTCCGGTCGCTGTAGAGGTACTCGGCGCCGAAGCGCCCGGCAGCGCCCTGGTCGCCGGCGGAGAGCTCGCCGTTCACCTTGAAGCGGTCGGTCACCCGGTAGGTGCCCCCCGCGCCGGTCCGGGCGTTGTCTTCGCGGTTCCCCGAGGTCTGCACCGACTGCTGAGTGAAGAGGTAACCCATCCACCTAGTCTTCGAGTCGTAGGCGACCTTTCCGACGAGGTCAGTGCGGGTGCCGGTTTCCTGGGTGAGAGGAACCACGAGTGACTCGTCCCTCCGGTGATCGACGCGCCCGCCGACCGAGGCGGTCCAGTGCTCGTCCACCTGGTACTGGGCGTCCGCCTCGGCGGCCGTGGTCTGCAGCCCCTGGTCCACCTCGCGACGGTCTCCCTTGAAGGTGAGCTTCACGCGGTCGTTCACCGGGATCTCGGCGCTTCCGCCGACCTGGAGCGTCTCCCTGTCCGCGACCTGGCCGGGAGCGGAGTAACCCGCCTCGAGGAGCTGGCTGTACAGGGTGATCCGCCCGCGCCAATCCTTGCCGAGGTCGGCAAGCCCCAGGCTCGCATCCACCCGGTAGGCACCCGCGCTGACCGCCGCATCATCCGGCGTCTGCACCGTGCCGTACTTGAAGCCGCCGTCCTGCGAGGTGGAAGTGAAGAGCCCGGTCCCCTTGCTGCGCCCGGTCTCGAGTTTCAGCCAGGTGGCGGCGGACTTGCGCAGGGTGAGGTCCGCACCGACGAGGCTCTCCCCGGCGTCGCCGTCGTCTCCCTTGCTGCCGGTGACGCCGAGCTTCACGTAGTCCCCGAACCAGTAGTGGGCGTGTCCGCCGAAGGTGACGGAGTCGAGCTCGGCCACCCCCGGGGTGTACTCGTAGCGGGCGACCAGGTAGACCGGGTTACCCCCGATGGCGTCACTATGGACGAGGAGGTTGTCCGAGGCGGTCGACTCGAGGGGCTGGGTGAGCACCAGGCGTCCCTGCAGGTAGTCGACGTCGTAGTCCTGCACCGCGGTCAGGTCCTTGGTCGCGAGGACGATGCCGCTGTCCTTGTCCCTCACCTCAACACGCACCCGCTCCGAGCCCTGCAGGACGTCCTGGCGGCGCAGGTAGTAGAGCGATCCCCCGGTGCCGCGGAACTCGTCGCGTCCCGCCATGGTCCCCGGCTCGGCGGCAAAGCCGTCCACCACGAAGCGCTTCTCGCCGAAGCCGGTCACGCCCGGGAGCTGGTAATGGAGGTTTCCGCCGTAGAGGCCGCGGTCCACGTGGGCTAAGTCGTTGTCGGTGTAGCCGACCCTGAAGTTCCCCCACAGACCGTAGTTCTGGTTTTTGGCGAGCTTCGCGTAGAACTTGCCGCTGGTCGGCGCGTCCTCGGTCACCGTGCCGTCGTCGCCGTAGGTCGGGAAGTGGTAGTCCTGGTCCATGCGCCGGAAAAGCGCCTCGGGGGACTTCTCCAGGAAGTTGGAGAAGATCTCGTTCAGCGGACCCTCGCGGGTGTCGGCGCTGGCGGTGAGCCCCCAACCGTCGCCGAAGCTCCCCTTGGTGTAGAAGGCGAGGCGCCCCTCGGCGTCGAGGGTGCGGCCGTACTGCGGCCGGTCCGGCGCGAGGAGCTCGGCAGGGCCGCTCGTCTTGTTGGCGGAGAGGGTCAGGTCGGCGATCCCCACGGTGAACCAGTCGTTTTTCTTCATGGCGAGGTCGCGCAGGTAGAGTTGGCCGTTCCCCGCCTGGTCGAGCACCGCCACCTCGACAGTGTGCGTCCCCTTGGGAAGGATCTCCTCGGCGATGAAGCGCCCCTTGGCGTCCACCGGTGCCGGGTAGCCGGCAAGCCAGACGCGGTGCCCCGTAGGAATCGCGCTGCCGTGGGCGAGGACGCTGCCGCCGGCGACCGGGATGTTCTTAGCCGCGATGCGGCTTCCCCCGTATCCGGCCAGAAGCTCGCGCTCCGGGTCCGCCTTCGCGGCGGCGGGGTCGGCATGGTCGATCACCCAGAGCGGCTGGGGGACCGTCTCGTCGAAGTTCCCCTCGGCGTCGTAGACCCGGACCAGGTACTTCAGTTCCCTCACCGGTGCGGCAAGGGTTTCAAACGATGCGCGCCACTCCCCCACCCCTTCGCCGTCCAGGGGAACCACGGCGAGCGGCAGGTCGCGCTCCGAGACGGCCGCGTCGAAGATGCGCACCTCGCCCCGCTTGATGAAGCTGTGGTAGTTCGTGTAGAGGCGGAAGCGGACCAGGTCCCCGTCGCCGTCCACACCCTCTTCCCGGTAGGCGATGCTGCGCGGCCAGGCGGTGACGTTCAGCCTCGGCTCCGCCTTCAGGTCGTCGTAGCGGAACTGGATCTCGGCGCGGTCAAGCGCCAGGTCGGTGCAGCGCTGCAGGTCGGGGACGCTCTTGTTCAGATCGTCGACCGGTTTTCCGTCCACCGAGATGCGCATGAGGTTCAAGGCAAGGGGATCGACGGTGTTCACCTCGCGGGTCATGCGCAGGATGTCCACCCCCTCGTAGTCGTTCACGGGGACCTTCTCGTCGTAGATCACCTGCACCTCGACGCGGGAGGCGCCGGTACCGGTGAAGCCGGTGGCGACCACGTCGTCGGACTGGACGTAGCCGCGCCCCTCGAACTCCGCCCTTGCCGGGGGGAGCCCCATCTTCTCGCTCACCGCGAGCATGCTGCGGCGGGCGCGCGCCGTGGCCCAGCCGACGTCGTCGCCGTAGATGGCGGCGTTACGCCGGTCGAGCCGCTCGTTTTCGATGTAGCCGGTGAAACGAAGCCGTACGTTGGCCCGCTCGCGGATCTGCGCCATCAGTTCGGTCAGGCGCTCGGTGTAACCCGCCGGGAGGACGGGGTTGCCGTCCGCAAAGAGGATCGGGGCGACCGGGCCGGAGGGGGGATCGTAGACCCGCGTCACCGTCTCGCTTCCTGCGTCCTCGGGACAGAGTTGGGGCTCGTCGGGGAGTTCCTGCAGGGGGTCGTCGTGCAGGAACTCGACCTCGACGCGCCGGTTCAGCCCCCTCCCCTGCTGGGTGTCGTTGGTGGCGACCGGCTGCACGCTCCCCTTGCCGTCGCTCTCGAAGACCGTCTTCTTTTCCTTCAGGGTGTCCTGGACCGCGAGGGCGACGCGCCGCGCCACCGCCCGCGAGAGGCCGATCTGGTCGCCGTAGATGCGCTCGTCGCGCGCCTCCAAGGGTGCCGTGTCGCTGTAGGCGGTGAAGCGGACCGCGACGTCTTGCTTGTCCTTCAGGTTGTCGAGCGCCTGGCGCACCTGCCTTAGAAACTCCTCCGGGACGGTGACGAGCGCCGCATCGTAGTGCATCGGGGCCACGAGGTGCTTGAGCCTCACCCGGTGCGCAAGCCCCTCCTTGTAGCGCATCTTGCAGACCGTTTCGGTGCGGCAGACCTTGACGCGGTTCACCGTGGCGGGAACGATGACCTCCTTCTCCACCATCTTCTCGCCGATCTCGTCGTACCAGACCTCCACCTCGACGCGGCGGTTCTGGGCCCGCCCCTCTTCGGTCAGGTTCGAGGCGACCGGACGGGTATCCCCGAGCCCCTCGTAGGAGATCGCCTCGGGGGGAAGCCCCAGGGCGCGCTGGCAGTATTCGGCCGTGGTCCCGGCGCGCTCGCGGGAGAGCCCGGTGTTGTCGGTGAATTTCCCCTGGAGGGTGGGGCTCAGCCGCTGGCTGTCCGCATGTCCCACGAAGTGGAGCCGGACGTTCTGGCGCCCGCGCATCTTCTCCAGCACGCCGCGCAAAAGGTCGAGGTATTCCCTGGTGATCTCCGCGTCGCCGGTGCGGAAGTGGATCGGCGGGACGAGGTTCGCCACCTTGACCGTCTTCACATCCTTCTCGGGAACCTGGCGCTTCTCGGTGCGGTCCCCCTGGTCCTCACCGAAGACGGCGGGGTCGAGGAGCCACGGCGTATAGCTCACGTCCTTCGGGAGGTGTCCCTCGGTGGTCTCGCCGGGGCCGGCCGCCTCGCGGACGCCGGGAGCGGCACCCGCCGGGGCGGACGCGGCCGGAGTCGGCGCCTTGGTCGCGGCGGTCGCAACGGTCTCTTGCGCGGCGGCGGAGCCTGCCATGCAAACCAGGAACAAGCATGTAAGGGCGATACTTTGCTTCACCATTTCTCCCATCCATCCGGTCCAAAGGGTCGGGTTGCCTTGTTCACTTCTCTTCCAGTCGGCAGGCATCACGGCGGAGCCCCCCGGCGCCAGAAGATCTCGGTTTCCACGGTGAGGGGATAGCCGTCACCCCAGCGTTCCGTGATCTCCTTCTTGAGCGCCTTCAGGCGACCCTGCACCAGCGAATCCTTCTCGATCTCGGCCAGGTAGGAGAGGCGCAGGACGGCCGGGGACTTCTCGAGCTCCTTCATGAGGAGCTCGATGCGCGGCCGCCACTGCCGACGCAGCTCGGTCTTGCCCGGCTCGAAGGCGCCGTCTGCAACGTCCATGGAGATGACCCGGTGGATGGCGGCGCCGAAGTTGAAGCGGAGCATCTTGCCGCGGGTCGCGCGCTCCACCTGCGGGTTCTCCGTGGTGACCCGGTAGCCGGTGGGGAGGGTGCGTTCGTCGAGTTTCAGGATGAAGTTGCTGCCGCGCTCCTCGTCCGGGACGACGGCACAGGTGATGTGGAAGCGCCCGAACTGGTCGGTGCCGGCGATGAGCCCCCGCGCCGTCACGACACGCACGCCGGCAAGCCCCTTCTCCCCCTCGTCCTGGTAGCCGTTGCCGTTACCGTCGTCGAAGACCTTGCCGATGACGTCGGTGCAGTCGAGGTCGGCATCCGGGACGACGCGCACCGTGGCGGAATCGACCAGCGAGGCGACGCTGTCGGTGACCGTGCTGAGCACCTGGGCCCGGTTCACGTACTCCCCTTCCGAGACGCCGGAGCCGACGATCATGAGGAAGGTGATGCTGTGGCTCGATTTCGTCGCGAGCTCGCCCACGGTCCAGACCATCTGCCGCGCGTTGAGCGCGGGTTCCTTCTTCACGCCGTCCAGGCGTGCCGATCCAGCGACGTATTTGAAGCCGAGCGGGAAGGTGTCCACGACACTCAGGTCCCTGAGCGCCGCGCCGAGCGTGTTGTTCAGGGTGATGGTGTAGGGGACCAGCTGGCCGCGCGTCACGTTGGTTACCGACACGCTCTTCTTGATGGAGATGGCGGTGTCGAGGGTCGGGTCGACGGCGATGTGGTTGTTGTAGATCTGGCCGTAACCGGGCTGCTGGTTGTTCAGGGTGAGGCGCAGGTAGTAGGCGGTTGCCGGCCCCGGGAGCACCGTGACACCCGGCGCGAGCTCGGAGGCCTGAGCCTCGCAGTAGCCGGGGGGCGTCGAAACCGCATCCAGGCCGCTCCCCGGGCAGGCAGGGACCGAGAAGGTGATAGTGGCCTCGCCCGAGGCGGGAGGAACGAGCCGCGACTCGCCGGTCATGTACCCGGAGGCGGGCGGGGTCACCCGGATCAGGTATTCGCCGCCGGAGGGGCAGGAGGGATCGGAGAAGTTCAGGTCGAACTTGTAGAAGCCGCCCGCCGTGGTGACCTGCCCCTGCTGGGCGGGATCGTTGAAGCAGGCGCTCGAGACGGCGGTCATCCCCTTCGCCTCCACCATGACGAGCGTCGCGCCCGTAACCGGTGTGCGCACGACGGAGTTGTAGACCACGCCGTTGGGGGTGAGCGGGAGGTCGAGCCCGCCTATGAGCGTGCCGCCGTCCGCCACGATGGCCGAGATGCGCTGCATCGCGTTCGTGAAGGGGGAGTTGCACCAGCCGAGCATGGCCGTGGAAGCGGTGGCACCGGGCGCGGTGAAGCGCAGTTCATAGGCGGGGACCCCTCCCGGGTTGGGGGTCACGCCGCTGAAGCGGTAGGAGCCGTCGGCGGCGCTTTGCACCGTCCCGACCACGCGGCCGTCCTGGTAGAGGTCGACGGACCAGCCGGCAGCGGGGGTCTCGCCGCCGTTCATCGTCTTGTCGTGGTTTGCGTCCTGCCAGATCGTGCCGGCGAGGGTGGCGCTTCCGGGCGTCCCGCCGACGGTGACCGAGGTCCCCGCGTTGGCCAGTTGGGACGGGGTGTCCCAGGAGGCCTGGGCGGTGTTGGCGACGACGCTTCCGCTTGCGACGGTCGCGTTCAGTTTCACCTGGAAGCGAAGCACGACGGCGGCGCCGGGAGCGAGCGCCCCGTAGGCGGTACCGTAGTCGGCGAGGAGGACCGGGGCGGTGAAGCTCACCCCGTTGACGGAGCCGTTCATGAGCGCACTCCCCGCCACGTAGCTTCCTTTCCCGGAGAGCTGCGTCAGGTCGTCACTTAAGACCACGGCGGTCGCCAGGACGAGCCCGACGTTCACGGCACGGATGGTGTATTCGAGGACGCTTCCGGCAAGGGCGGCGCCCCCACCCACCACCGCGACCGACTTGGTGAGCGTAAGCCGCTGCACGTTCCCCACCACGATCACGGTCGGCTGGTAGCCGTTGCCCGGATTGCCGTCGGCGTCCGTCTTCACCGCGGGGAGCTGCGCGGAAGCGACATTTCCCTGGTTGCTGATCACGGTCCCGGATACGACGCCGGGATCGACCAGGACTTTGAAGGTGACGACGCCGGTGCCTCCAGCCGCGAGGGTGCCACCGGGGGAGGAGGACACGGAGAGCCCCGCGGAGTAGACACCGACGCCGTCGGTAAGCGGTGAACGGCCGGCGGGGGGATCCGCCAGTGTCTGGCCGTTCAGCCGCGTGGAACCCGCAACGTAAGTCGTGTTGGCGGGGATCGCATCGGTTAAGACCACCCCGGTCGCGTCGACGCCGCCGGAGTTGGTCATGCTGATGGTGTACTGCAGCTCGTCACCCGGATCGAGGAGGCCGTTACCGTTGCCGTCCGTTGCAAGCCGCACCGTCTTCAGTGCGTAGACGAGCGGCAGGCTCCCCACCACCACGGTGGTCGGGTCGTCCACGGCCGGGGTCGCCGGGTCGTCGGAGACCTCCTCTTTGAAGGCACCGCTCGCGGCGCCGGTTCCGTCCACCACACCCTGGTTCGAGATGAGGGTTCCCGCGACGACGCTCTTGTTCACCTGCACCTGGAAGGTGACGGTGGCGACGTTGGTCGCCGTTCCGGCTGCCGCGGGCATCGCACCCGGGGTGAGGTTCGCCGGGGAGTTGACCGTAATGCCCCCCTGCAGCGGGCTCACCCCGGCGGCGGGATCGGCCACCGCCTTGCCGTTCAACGTGGTGGAGTTCGGGAGATAGGTGGTGTTCGCCGGGACCTGGTCGCGCAGCGTCACCCCGGTCGCGTTCTCGGTGCCGTCGTTTTTCAGCGTGAGGGTGTAGGTAAGGGTGTCGCCCGCCTTCACGATGCCGGTCCCGGAGGTCACGTCCCGCACCGTCTTCTGGAAGGTGAAGGAGGGGGCGGAGGCGATCACGGTCCGGGTCGGATCGGTGCTGCCAGAAAGGGACGGGTCGTCGCTCAGCTGCGCAGGAAGAAGCGGCGAGGCGATCTGCGCCTGGTTCGCGACGAGCGAGCCGTTGTCGAGGACCGGTGCGAGGGTCGCCTGGAACTCAACCACCACCGTGTCTCCCGCCTCCCCCTGCGGTGCTATGTTCAGGTTGCCGATGCTCACCACGCCGGTTCCCTTGAGGCCGCCGGTCGCAGAGGTCGCGGAGGTTGTCGCGCCGGCCGGGACGGTGAGGAGCTTCAGGCTCCCCGGCGCGAACATGGCGCTCTGGTTCAGCCTGTCGAGCTCGTCGGTCAGGGTGAAGTTCGCCGATCCCAGCGCGCCGACGTTCTTCACGGTCAGCGTGTATTTAAGTATGTCGCCCGGCTTCGCGGTGGCGCCCGTCCCGCCGGTGGTCGCGTTCGCCACCGTCTTCGTGAAGGTTAAAAGCGGCGCCTGGGTGGTCACGGTGAAGGCATCCTGGGTGTCGACGACCCCGGGGGTGCCGTTGGTGAGCGCTCCGGTCAAGGTCTGGATGTTCCCCGGTGCGGTGACCGCGGGGTCGGCGCTCTGCCAGCTCGCGGCCCCCGCGACGTTGGTGAGGGTGATGCCACCCGCGGTGTACGGGTCGAGTGCTGCGGCGTAGGTGACGATCAGGCGCTGGTTCGGCGCGAGCGCCGCCTGGGCCGACTTCATGGTGACGGTCATGGTGCAGGCGGGCGCGGGCGCGAAGCTCACCGTGAAGTCGGTGCCGTTCGTAAGTGTCCCCGAGACCGGGGTGACCCCGTCCGCCTGGTAGATGCGCGCGGTCACGTTCGTGGGGGCCGAGCCGCACATGCTCCCCGGTGCCGGGGTGGTGACGTTGGGGAGGAGGTCGGAGATGACGGCCTGCCAGGCCGTGCTCGCGCCCGTATTCTTTATATCCAGGGTGAAAAGACCCGGGGCGAGCGCGTTGATGGTGGCGGGCCCGCTTTTTTGCAGCGTGAGTGCGGGGGCGACGATGGTCACCGCGCCGCTGGCACCCGGGGCGCCGTTGGCCCTGGTCGCCGGGGTGGCGTTCACCCCGTTGTAGGTGTAGCTCGCCGTGTTCTGGAACTGTTTGCCCGGCGCGTTCATCGCCGCATTGGTGAGCACGAGGGTGACGTCGAGGACCGCCTGCTGACCGGCGGGGATGTCGATCCCTGCGGCGGCATCCTCGATGACGAGGCTCGTGGCGCTCCCCGTGTTCACCGGGGTGAAGGCGGGGCCGGAGATCCGCTGCACGCTTACGAAGCGGAGATCGACGCCGGTCGCCGCGGAACCGAGCTCATCCAGGACGCGCACGTCGTACATGGCGGTCGGCTGCGGCACGGCGGGGACGGTGATCCGGTAGGTGAAGGGCTGGCCGATGGCCGTCTTGTCGACGAGTGCGCTCTTGCCGAGGGCGGTCGCCGCCGCCGTTGTGAGCTGCACCGTGGCCGGGGGAGTGGCCGGGTAGGCCTGGCGCTGGTCGACGACGCTTCCCGCCGGGACATCCTGGCTGTCGAAGGAATAGTAGGTGGTGGCCTGCGCCTGGTTGTTGAGGGTCACCCCTGCGCCGAGCCCCGCGTCGGCCTTCAGGGTGTAGACCACCTGCAGCGTCTTGCCGGCCGGAATGGCGTAGAGCGAGGCGGAGCCCGCGACGTCGAAGTTCCAGGTCGCGACGCCGGTGGCCTGGCTGTAGCTCGGGGGGAGGATCGGGAGCGTAGCGCTCACCACACCCGTGGCGCTGTCGACAAGCGTCACCGAAGTCGTGCTGACACCCCCCTGGCGCAGACCCAGGGGGAGCGTGTCGGCAAGCACCGCGTTGTAGGCGGGCGCGGTGCCGGCGTTCACCAGCTTGACCGTATAGGCGACGTTTTCTCCGGCGGCGATCACCGTGCCGCCGCTTGCCGTCGCGGCGCTCTTCGTGACGCTCAAAAGCGGCTGCCAGAGGTTAAGGGTCGCCTCCGATTTCCTCGGTGTCGCGGCGACGCCGTTGACGGCGTAGGAGAGGGTCGCCCCGTTCACGAGCTGCTGCGCCGTCGGGGACTGCGCCAGCGTGTTCTTCAGGACGCGCGCGCGGTACTGGATGGTCAGGGTGTTGTTGGCCGCGTTGTTGTCGGCCACGTTGGTCACGTTACCCAGGTTCCAGGTGACGCTCCCGGTGGTACCCGGCGCGGGCTGGGAGATGAGCGTGTAGCTGAAGTTCCCCCCCGAGGCGGGGGCGACGCTCACCAGGGAATCGAAGGCGAGCCCCGGCGGGAGCAGGTCGGTGAGCACCACGTTTCCGGTCACCCCCTCGCGCAGGTTAAGCGCAAGGTTGTAGACCACGGTGTCCCCCACGCGCAGGGTCGCGTCGGTGGCGCTCGCGCCCGCACCGATCCAGGAGTCGGAGACGACGCTCTTTACGAGGGTGGTGGGGTCGAACGAGGCGAGCTCTGTGGTGACCGGGCCGGTGCAGTAGTTGTTGGGCGCGGTGACGTTCGGACACCCGGCGCCGGTGCGCTCTCCCGCGACGGCGCCGGAGAGGGAGGTCCAGTCGGCGTAGACGCGGTTCACGATGGGGGCGCCGTCGGTCGCGAGCACGGTGGCCAGGTAGCTTATGACCAGGGTGCCGCCGGCGGGGATGTCGAGGCTCGCGTCGCCGTTTTGCGCCCCCCATACCACCTCACCTCCTGCGCGGGCCGCGGGGGTCGTCACGAAGCCGCTCACGGTGGCGCCGTCGATCTGGGCCGAGGCGGAGCCGGGGACGAGCGAGAGGTTTGCGGGGAGGAAGTCCATCACGTCGGCGTCGTAGGCACGGGAGGTGCCGTCGTTCTTGACGGTGACCGTGTAGCGTACAACGTCCCCCGGCACCGCGGGCGCCGAGGCGTCCTTCCCGGCCGGGGAGGCGTAGGCCGCCGCCTTCGTCGCGGTGAGATGCGGTTCGACGACGGTCATGGCGGCCGTGGTCGCGGCCCCTCCCGCCGCCTGGCTCAGGCTGTCGCCGTTAATCTTGTTGTAGGTGTAAGACGCGGTGTTCGCGAAGTCGAGCCCGTTTTTGTTGGCGGCGGCGTTTTGCAGCGCGACGGTCACCTGGACCACCACCTGTCCCCCTGCCGGTATGTCCACCCCGGTGGCGAGGTCCTGGAGGATGACGTTGCCGGCCGTTCCCGTGTTGGTGAGGTTCCAGGCGCCTCCCGAGATCACCTCGGCGTTCACGAAGCTCATCCCGGCGGCGGAGAGCCCCAGGTTGTCGAGGATCCTCACGTCGTAAAGCGGCACCTCGGCCGGAACGGCGGGGACCTTCACGAGGTAGCTGAACTGCTGGCCGATGGTGGCAGTGGCCTGGGCGGGGTTCGCCTTGGAGAGCGCCCCCGGCGCCTGGACCGTCACCCGTGTCGGGTCGCCCCCGGAACCAAGGAGCACGGTGCCGTTCACGTATGGGTCGTCGGACACCCCCGCCCACCTGGTCGCCGGGACGGTGCTGTTGTCGATGCCGGTGACGCTCGCCTGGTTGGAAAGGACGGCGCCGTTTTGAAGCGCCGCGTCCACCGTGGCGTCGAACTCGATCATGAGCTGCGCGTTGGTGGTGGTCCCGCCGGGGAGGGTGAGCCCGGTCACGGTGATCGCGCCCTGGGAGGTGCCGGTGGGCTGGAGGACCCTCGTGCTCCCTCCGGCCGGGGTGACGGTTACGTTGGCGATGGAGCCGAGCCCGACGGGGAGGACGTCACTTATGCTCACGTTGGTGAGCGGAGGCCAGGTGAAGTTCTGCAGAAGAAGCGTGTAGTGCAGCCGATCGCCCGGGAAGGCGGCGGCGGCCGGGTTGGTCCCGGTGGTTGCGTCGCGCACCGTCTTCTGGAAGTAGTAGCCGGCAAGCGCCGCGGTCACCGTGTAGGCGTCCTGGAAGTCAAGGGTGCCGGGGGTGCCGTCGGTGATGGCGCGGTCGTACTCGCGGCGCCCGGCGAAGCCGCTACCCGCGCTGTACCACCTGGTCGCACCCGCGATGTTGGTGAAGCTAGCCCCCGAGGCGACGCCGGTGGAGTCGACTTGGGCCTGGTAGTTGATGATGAGGCGCTGGGTGGGGGCGATCTTCACCGTGTCGAGCAGGGTGAGGGTGAGAAGCCCCGGTGTGCCGCTTCCGCCGCTCCAGGTGAGGGTGTAGTCGGTGCCGCTTACAAGCGGTGCGGTAACCGGGGTGATCCCGTCGGAGGCGTAGATCCGGGCGGATAGGGTGCCCACGGGGGACGCCCCCGCCATGCCCGCCGGGATGCGGTCGGTGACGGTCGCGTTCCAGGCGTCCCCGCCGCCGGTGTTCTGCACGTTCAGGGTGTATTGCACCTGCGAGTCCATGTTCACCGTGGCGGCCGAGCCGGTCTTCTCGAGGGTGAGCAACGGCTCCACCACGGTCATCGGCGGTGTAGTGCCGGGCCAGGCCTGGAGGTCGACCATGCTCGTCGTGTTGATCGGCTTGTTGAACCACATCTTCGCGGTGTTGGAGAACTGGGTCCCGGCGAGGTTCACGCTCGCGGGGGCGTTGTCGAGGACGACGGTGACCTGGATCTCCAGGTTGTACCCCGCCGGAAGCGAGGCGAGGGCCGCGTTGTTCTCGTAGGAGAAGACCAGGTGCTTAGTGCCGTCGGAGAGGATGCCGGGGTGGTTGGAAAGCCAGGAGGCGCTGGCACCAAGGGCAAGGGGCGCGCCGCCGTTTAACGGGGTCCTGGCGCCGGTCGACGGGTTCACGAGATACGCGGTGTTGGTCACGTAGCTGAGCGCTGCCCCGGTCGCGGTGAGGTCGTCCGGGATGACCACGTTGGTGACCGTCGCGTCGTCGGCGTTGGAGATGTACTGGAAGGTGCCGGAGGCGTCGAGTTTCCCGAGGAGCGGCACGCTGATGGTGTAGGTAAAGGGGGCGCCCACCGCGGCGGTGGTCTGCGCCGGCGGGTTCTTCTTGGAGACCGCGTCCACCGGCACCATGAAGGCCTGGCAGGAGGGGCTTATGTTGTTGTACCCGCCCGGCGCCCAGTAGATCCAGAAATCGGACTGGGTCGGGTCGTTGCACGACATGTTGCCGTAGTAGAAGACGTCCAGGAAGGCGATGTAGTAGGACTGCTGCTGCGGGAAGTTGAAGTTTATGTTGGTGATCGGGAAGCCGCCGATGGAATCGGGGAAGTTCTTGATGGTGCAGTTCGTGTCGATCCCGAAAGTGGAGGCACTGCGCACCGCCGCCAGGGTGGCGGGGTTGTTGCCGTCGACCACGCCGCCGAACTGGGAGCAGAAGATCCCCGCGGCGAACGCGGTCGAACCCGTGCCGAGTGCGGCAAAGAGCAGGAGCGCGGTTAGAGTCAGGCGGAGACGGGAGGAAGTCCGAAGCAGCAGCCCTGCGACCATCGATACCGTCAGCTTTATCCGGATAAGATTTCTCACTTCAGCCCTCGACGAAGAAATTGCACCACACACGTAAAAATAAAAAACCCGCGCCACAGCCGGTGCTTCGGCTGTTGACGCGGGTTTCACTTGCCCCGTAGGGATGAGACTTACCGCTGTTCGATTTTACGGCGGCCCGCAGGCCGTTGTTACTTCATCCGCTCGTTTCGCACCGCGTCGCAGACGCGGTAGTCGGCGATGTTCACCGTGACCTGCAGGTGCGGCGCGGAGAGAAGACCTATCTCCTTCATGCACTCGGTGAGCTTCTTCTTCCACTCAGGATCGAGGGTCCGTATCGTCATCTCTTTCATTGCATGCCTCGCAGGTTTTGATTGTGGGCAATAAAAAAGGGCGCTCTCATCCGCCAAAAGATGAGAGCGCCCCTTGTATCGGTATATGCCCGGATGCCAAGATGGTAACTCATCTCTTCGGCAACCCGGCTATCCTAATGTCAGGACCCGTGGCTTTGCGTCACCAGATCACTCTGGTTTTGCCCGTTCGGAGAACGTATTCACTTTTTCGACGGCCGCAATCGGCCGCCGGAATAAAAAAAGGGCGCTCTCATCTGCCAAAAGATGAGAGCGCCCCTTGTATCGGTATATGCCCGGATGCCAAGATGGATACTCATCTCTTCGGCAACCCGGCTATCCTTTATGTCAGGACCCGTGGCTTTGCGTCACCAGATCACTCTGGTTTTGCCCGTTCGGAGAACTTTACTTAATGCTTTGTAACGACGGGTCACCTTTTAGCAGATGACTTTATCGATTGCAACATTTTTTTTACACGCCTTTACTTTTTCACCATCCCCTCGATTGCCTGCGCAGCACCGCCAGCAGCGCCCATCTCCCCGTTTCACGCCGTACGGCACATCCCTTCCGGCGCCGAGAGCTCCCCAACATACGCCCCGAGTTTCGCGTCGCACTCCCTTATATGGCGGTTGACCCAGTGGTCCAGGATGACCAGCAGGTCGATGGTCAGGTTCCCCTCTTTGTTGCGGCGGCTGTGCACGTCTATCATCCTCTGCCTGAAAAGCTCGTGCTCGTCCCGGTGTGCGAGAAAATTGGGATAACAGGTCTCCATCATCAGCATCAGCTCGTAGTCGAAGCACTGCGACATGCAGACGAGGATCTCATCGAGGATGTAACTCTCAGGGTTGATGCCGACCACGAAGCCGTCGTACGCGTCGTTTATCATCCGGACGATGTACCGGTGACACTGGTCGACGTCATCGATGCCGGTCTCCAGATCCGGGGTCCATTTCGTGTTAAACATAAGCCCTCCGCACATGGCGTCATGCCAGTCACCGGAATGTTAACGCTGTATGCTCTGATACGTTTCGCACGCCCCATGAACGCAAAAAAGCCGGGGCCTCGATATCTTAAGTGATATTTCGGCGACCCGGCTGTCTCGGTGAGACCCTGTAGGCTTTCCGTCCCATCCTCGCGGATGGTTTAGTATTGTCGTCTATCCTTCTCTGGTATTACGAGCGAAAACATATCGCACGTCGAAAAGCATGTCAATGAGATTTCCTGCATATGTCGACACGTCCGGCGAACAGGGAGGCGCGCCGCTGCTATTTGCCCCCCAACACCGCCTTCACCTTTTTCAGGGTGTCGATGTTCTTCTGCAGACCGCTCACGTTCTTCTCCATGTCGGAAATGGTGGTACCCAGTTGCGCGACGCTGCCGATCACGCCGCCACTGCCGGCGGCCTTTTGCAGCAGTTCCGAACCGAGGTCGCCCATCTGCGCGTCGGCCCTGTGCTCGGTGACCGAACCGCACAGATAACCACCGGCAAAAACGAGGGCGAATGCTGCAACGCGCAGGGTTAAGACAACGTTTTTGTGTGCTATGAGTTTCATCCTGTTACCTCCTTGAGTTCTTTTGACTGACAAACGCCTTATTGATAGCACCTTGCAGCCTCAAGTCAAACGTGCCCCCTGCCGGTGCCCTCCGGGCTGCCGCCACGGCACAGCCCGGGCAGGGAGCGACTGACTCATTTGGGAGATTCCATACCTCATTTGAGGTATAATCCGACGCTCCCGGCACCGCTACGCGCGCCCCCATCTCGCCCTGGACGAGATCAACTGCCGCAATTTCTGCAACTTGCATCACAGCCGAAAAACTTGGCACGGGGAATGCTATAAGGGAAGACAGAAGTTCAAACCAAACAAACTTTAGGAGATCCACAATGAAAAAGATCGTTTCCTCCGTAGTCGCTGCTCTCGTTGCTGTTGCTTTCGCTGGTGTTGTTTTCGCTGCTGACGCTGCTCCGGCTGCTGCTCCGGCCGCTCCGGAAGCTAAGAAAGAAGAAAAAGCTCCGGCTAAGAAAGTTGCCAAGAAGAAAGCTGCTAAGAAAGCAAAGAAAGCAAAGAAAGCTGAGAAGAAAGACGAGAAAGCTCCGGCTGCTGAAGCTGCTCCGGCTGCGAAGTAATCAGGTCTTAACCTGTAACGTTAAAGCCGCCCCTTGGATGACCATCGGGCGGCTTTTTCAGTTGATGCTGTGCCGTAAACCTGAGCCCGCTCGGGTGGGAGTGCAATCGTAACAACGGGGGGCTGATGCGCAAAGTCGCTTACAGCTGGGATGGGCTGGTGACCTGCGGGTATCTGCTGGTGATCGTCCTTGGCTACGTCGATTACGTGACGGGGGACTACTCGCTGCTTCTTTTCTACCTCGGACCGGTCGCCATGGTTTCCTGGCTTAACGGCGCACGCGGCGCCGTCCTCGTTTCCCTGCTGTCCGGCCTTGCCCGCTACTTCTCCGACTACTACAGCCATTCCGCACTCACCTTCAAGCCATGGAACTCCCTCGAGGACATGGCCCTCATCGCCGCGGTCGCCTTCCTCGTTCTCGTGATGAAAAAGATGATGACCGAACCGCAGCGCTGACCTGCTACCCTGTCACCAGTATCGCCCTGAAGTCGTTCACGTTGGTGAGGGTGGGGCCGGTGACCAGACTTTCCCCCAGAGCCTCGAAGAAACCGTGTCCGTCGTTGTCGTCCAGGCGCGCCCTCGGGTTGATCCCCAAATCCCATGCCCTTTTAAGCAGTTCCGGCGTCACGATTCCCCCCGCGACCTCCTCCTGCCCGTCCACACCATCGGTGTCACCGGCGAGGGCGTAGATCCCTTTCGCGCCATCAAGTGCCACCGCCAGGGCGAGCAGGAACTCCACGTTGCGCCCGCCGCGCCCTTTACCCTTCACCGTCACCGTTGTTTCGCCTCCGGAGAGGAGCACGCAGGGGGCTTGAAAAGGTTCGGCGCGACGCGCGACCTGCAGGGCAAGCCCGGCCATGACCTTGCCGACCTCGCGCGCCTCCCCCTCTATCCTGTCGCTTAGGATGTACGCGGCGACCCCCTCCCGGCGCGCCGTTTCCGCTGCCGCTTCCAAGGCGCCCTGCGGCGTGGCGACGAGCCGGAATTCCGCGCGCGCAAGGCGCGGGTCCCCCGGCTTCACCGATTCGCCGGAGCCCAGGCATTGACGTAGGTGGTCAGGCAGCTTGATGCCGTAACGGTCGATGACGGCGAGCGCATCGGCGCAGGTGGTCGGATCGGCAACGGTGGGGCCGGAGGCGATGTCGGTCGGGCCGTCGCCGGGCACGTCGGAGATGGCAAGGGTGACGACACGGGCCGGATGACAGGCGGCGGCGAGCCGTCCCCCCTTGATGGCGGAGAGGTGACGCCGGACGCAGTTGATCTCGGAGATGCTTGCGCCGCAGGCGAGCAGGGCGCGGCTCAACTCCTGTTTCTCCTCGAGCGTCACGCCCGGGATGGGGAGCGGCAGGAGCGCGGAGCCGCCGCCGGAGATGAGGCAGACAACGAGGTCGTCGGGGGTAAGGCCGTCGACGAGTTCGAGCATGCGCCTTGCGGCGTGCCGGCCGGCCTCGTCCGGAACCGGGTGTGCGGCGCTCACGATATCGATGCGGCGGCAGGGGACCTCGTAGCCGTAGCGCGTGACCACGAGTCCGGCGGAGATCTCGCCGGTCCAGGCCTCCTCGAAGGCGCGCGCCATGGCGGCGGAAGCCTTGCCGGCACCGATCACGACCACTCTCCCGCGGGGGAGCTCGGGGAGATGGGCCTTCAGGCAATGCTCCGGCAGGGCGGAACGGACGGCGGCTTGGAACATCTTCTCAAGCAGTTGACGCGGCTCCATCGTCTCCTCCTAGGGTCGGATTGAGCATAGATACAACAGCTGGGAGCGCTGTGCAACTGCTAACGCGCTGCCGGGGCGCGCTGCCGCCAGACAACCGGCAGTCTCTGCTTGTGGACGGTGGACCGGGTGCGGGGTGGGTGGTATGGGATGCGGGGGCAGAGTGCTGGGGCACAGAGAAGGCCTGCCGCGGCTACGGCAGGCCATGCACAAAAGGGAGCGCCCGCGTCAGTAACTCTCCTTCCTGATCCAGCCGTACTTCTCGCCGGCGTAGAAGTGACCGTGGCAGGAGCACGGCCCGTCGTCGTAAATCTCCAGCACCTGCACCTCGCCGCAGACCGGGCAGGGGGGAGTGGTCCGCGCCCTCCTTTTCGCCTCTTCCCTGAGCCCGGCAAGTTGCCCCTCGAGCGTCTCGATCCTCGCGGCCAGTTCGCGGTCCAGCAGGTGTTCGAGACAGCCGTGCACGCCGCATATCCCCTCTTTGCCGTCGACCAGAACGGGATGCGGGCAATCGGTACAGGTGCAGTCGGCCCGGAAGTTACCGCACAGAGGGCAGCGGTTCTCCTTGATCTCCGGTAAGGAGAAACATCCCGCCGGGTAGATCCAACTCATAATGGAACGACTCATGGCTCTCCTCCTGTCTTAAAGGGCATTCGCCACAGCATTAGAATCCTTGCATAAAAACAGTTAAATGCAACCGGCGCCTGCATCGGCAGCAGCAAAAGCTGAACTCTACTCGCCCCCGCCTGCCGAGGCACGTAGGAATCGCCGCTTATTCCGCCCTGTCCCAGTTACGCGATGGCGCCTGCAGTTCGAGATAAAGTGTTGCAGCGCTGTCGGTTTTATCTTCTGAATAAAGAAGTCACCCCTCCCCGCTTTGCCGCATCACCGTATACACAATCAGGTGATATTAATATTCCTAAAGTCTCACTATACCAATGACGAAAAGCTTTTAGTCATCCCGCTGGCAGCCTTATTCACACACCGCACCAAATCATCAAGAGAGAGGAGCAGCTATGAGAACAATGCCCAATCCGGCAGTCGTGTTGCCTTCCATGCCGGCCGACCTCTCCTGATCATCAAAGTAAGGCCATCGGACAAGATCCGGCGGCTAGAGGAGCAGCACACACCTGCAATACAACACCATGAGGAGGGAAGCGATGAAGAAAAGGTTGATCAGTCTCACTGTCGCAGCATCGATGGTCTTTTGCGGAGCCGCCTTCGGCGAGGAAATCAAGGTGGGCGGAGGGGGCGCCCCGATCGACGGCTATCTGAAGCCGGTGAAGGAGGCCTTCGAGAAGAGCACCGGCATCAACATCAACCTCAACTTCAGCAGCGCGACCCTCGCCTTGAAGCAGTTGATGGCTGGCGAACTGGACGCTTCCGCAGCCGGGCTTGCCTACGAAGATCTAGTGAAGACAGCCGCGAAGGAGAACATCCAGGTTCCCCAGCCATCCGCGTACGTCGCGAGCGTGATCGGCGCCAGCAAGATCTACACGGTCACCCACAAGGACAACCCGGTCGCCGCCCTTTCCATGGAGCAACTGAAGGGGATCTTCACCGGCAAGATCACCAACTGGAAAGAGGTGGGTGGCAACGACGCCCCGGTGCTCATCGTACTTTCCTCGATCAACCCCGCCACCAACGCCGCTTTCAAAAAGATCGCCATGGCAGACGCCCCGTTCGCCGCGGACGTGGTTGATGCTGGCCGCTTCGAGGACGTGCGCGAGAAGGTTGCCGCGAACCCCGAGGCCATAGCCTTCGGCCCGGTCACCATGGTGGACGCCACCATCAAGACGGTCAAGACCCCGGACGTGGCGCGCCCGGTCATCCTGGTCACCAAGGGGGAACCGACCCCGAAGGTCCGCAAGCTCATCGCCTTCATAAACGGCGAGGGGCAGAAGTACATCAGGCAGTAGGGTGACGCACCAGGGAGAGGACTTCAGCGCAAGGACGGAGTGAATGATGACCATCAAGACCAAACTTACCCTCAACGTAATCATCGTGATCCTCATCGTCGCCGGGGTCGCCATCGCCAGCATCGTCGGCATGCGCTTCGTCGACAGCAAACTGAAGGACCTCACCCAGCGCAGCACCCCGTTCCAGATGAGAACCGTGGAGTTCCAGCGCCAGATCCAGGAAGCGACGGCGGACCTCATCAAGGTCAGCGCATCCAGAAACCGAAGCGAGTTCCAGAGCGCGAAGGCAGAGGCGGAGAAGACGCTCGCGCAGGTGGCGACCGGGCAGGAGGCGCTGCAGGCCCTCTCCGGCGACGTGAAGCTGGAGGCTCATGAGGCCTTGGCCGGCATAGCCACGGAACTCTTCACGGTTACCTCGGGAAAATTGAAGGCCGAAGAGGACGCCACCACGGCCAACAAGGCGATAAACGATCGGCTCCTTGAGGCGACTACCCGCCTCAAGGAGCTCGATGCCAAGATCAAGGGGCTACAGTCGACGAGCTCCAGTTCCTACAGCAGATCGGTGACGGAAACAAAGAGCGTCTCGGACCGCGCCCGCAGCGTGGAGGCGCTGAAACTCACCCTGAAGGACTTCCACCTCGGGCTTTTGGAGGTCAGCAAGGCGTCCACCAAAAAAGGCGTCCTCATCTCCCAGGCGAAGTGCAACACCGCCATAAGCAAGGCGCTGCAAAACGAAGCCGCCAAGAGTTCCAGCGGCATCTCGACCGACCTCAAGTACCTGAACGCGAGGATCGTCCCGTTCGGCAAGGCCCAAGGCGCGACCCTCGACCCCGGCGTCACCGACACCTCGGCGCGGGACCAGCTCTTCTCCGAGATTACCCAGAAGATGAACGCGGTGAACCTGGTGCTCGAGCAGGAGTCCGCCATGGCCACCGACACCCTCGGCTCGGAGACACGCAAGCAGGCCTCCTATTTCGGTAACTCCACCGTCGCCACCGGGGTGATGGCGAACAACTCGGAACTCCTTTCCCTTGGCCTCAAGGTGGACGGCCTCACCTCGCGCCTTTTCACCGCGACGAGCGCCAAGGACGTCGACGCCATCGAAGGCGAAATGAACGGGTTGTTCGGCCGCATAAGCCAGGTGGACGCCCAGCTCTCCAAGTCGCTCGTAAAACTGAACGCGCGCACCGAGACCGCGCTGCTGCGTCAGGCGGAGGGGGCCCTCGGCACGGTGAAGGGGCTCCTCTTCGTCAAGGACGGGGTGCTCTCGAAGATCCGCAACCGCCTGGAAATGGAGGTAAAGGCGACGGCCGCCATGGGCAAGCTGCGCGAGATCGTCCAGAAACAGGCGGAAAGCGGGCAAAAGACGGTGAGCGTGGCCCAGGTGGACCAGGAAAAGGCGATCACGACGGTGAACAGGATGGTCCGCTTCTCGACCCTGCTGATCGGCGCTATCAGCCTCGGGGCCATCCTTTTCGGGATCGTCTTCGGTGTCTGGGTCTATCGCTCCATATCGAGGCCGCTCGCCCAACTGCTAGGTGTGTCGCAGGCGGTGGCCAAGGGCGACCTGTCGGTCCGCATCGACACCAACAACAGCGACGAGGTGGGCAAGGTCCAGCTCGCCATGGGGGAGATGGTGAACAACCTGCGCGGCATGGTCGGGAAGATAAAGGATGCGACCCAGAGCCTTGCCAGCAGCTCCGAAGAGCTCTCCGCGACGGCCGTCGCCCTCGAGCGGGGCGCCGAAGAGCAGACCACGCGCATCGACCAGTCCGCTACCGCCATGACCGAGATGACGCAGACCACAGTGGAGGTGGCGAAGAATTCGACGGACACCTCCGACGCCGCGGTGCAGATGAAGGGAATCGCCGACCGGGGCAAGGTGGCGATGCAGTCAACGGCGCGGGAGCTCGACCGGTTCGCCGAATCGGTGAAGGAGGCGGCCCAGAAGGTGGAATCTCTCGGCAAACAGTCCGAGGAAATCAGCGACGTGGTGACCCTCATAAACGACATCGCGAACCAGACGAACCTCCTTGCACTCAACGCGGCGATCGAGGCGGCGCGCGCGGGCGAACAGGGGCGCGGCTTCGCGGTGGTGGCCGACAACGTGCGCGAACTCGCCGAACGGACCGCGACGGCGACGCAGGAGATATCGCAGACCGTCAAGACCATGCAGAACAGCGTCAGGGACTCCGTCGCGTTCATGCACGAAGAGCGGGAGTCGGTGGAGACGGTGCAGGGGCAGGTGCAACAGACCCTGGTCGCCATCGGGGAGATCGTGAACTACGTCGAGCAGGTGGCCGACATGGTGCAGAGGATCGCCGTGGCCGCCGAGGAGCAGTCCTCGACCAGCGAAGAGGTCTCGAAAAACATGGACGGCATCCACACCATCGCCAGGGAGCTCAGGAGCTCCTTCACCGACATAAGCCATTCGTCGGGCGGGCTTTCACAGCTCGCCACGGAGCTGAACGGCATGGTGGGATGGTTCAGGGTGTAAGAAGTTATCGCTCTCCGCGCGCTGATGATATATACTCGACCGGCAAACTCATGAAAGGCTGGGAGTAGGATGCGCATCCTCATCATCGAAGACGAGCAAAAGGCCGCCAATTACCTCAAGAAAGGTCTTACCGAAAACGGCTTCAGCGTCGACATCGCCAACGACGGCGAGGACGGGCTGCACCTCGCCATGACGGAGAGCTACGACCTCATCATCCTGGACGTCATGCTCCCGGTAAAGGGTGGCTGGGCCATCATCGAGGAGCTGCGCGCTGCGGGCAACGACGTCCCGGTCATCTTCCTTTCCGCGCGCGACGCGGTGCATGACCGGGTGCACGGCCTGGAGCTCGGGGCGGACGACTACCTGGTGAAACCGTACGCCTTCTCGGAGCTGCTTGCCCGCATCAGGATCATACTGCGCCGCCACCCGCTGCAACAGTCCGAACTTTTGAGGATGGCGGACCTCGAACTCGACATGGTACGCCACAAGGCACGTCGGGCTGGTCAATCGCTCGACCTCACCGCAAAGGAGTTCCAACTGCTTACCCTTATGCTGCGGCGCCGCAGCGAGGTACTCTCGCGCACCACGATATCGGAGCAGGTCTGGGGGATCAATTTCGACAGCGACACCAACGTGGTCGACGTCGCCATCAGAAGGCTCAGGAAGAAGGTGGATGACCCCTTCACGCTGAAGCTCATCCACACCATCAGGGGGGTCGGCTATGTCATCGACGAAGAAGCGTCCTGACCGCCCCCGCGCCATCTCGCTTACCGCCCGCCTGGTCGGCTTCTACTTCGTCGCGACGCTTTTGATCCTTTTGTGCACGAACTGGTTCCAGTTCAAGCGGCTCTCCAAGGACCTCGACTACGAGGACAACGATTTCCTTGTCGAACGCATCGTCAACTTGAGGGACATCATCGCCCGTCATCCCGACGCGCTCAAGGACCAGATGCCCGCCAACAAACCTGGACAGCAAAGCCACCACCTGGTGCGCATCCAGGACGCCGAGGGACGTACCCTGCTGCAGTCCCACGGGATAGAGACCATTCCGGTGGACCTCTTCCCGCCTGCGGTGACCAGCAGCGAGAAGATCGGCCGCGGCGTCAAGTATCGCGCCGGGAAAGAGAAGCATTACCTGCTGAACGCCGCCTGGGCCGGGCGCGACGGCGACCCGCATTACCGGCTGGTACAGGTCGCCCTGAACATCACCAAGGACGACGCCCTCATGTCGAAGTACCTGATCCGGACCGCGTCGTCGGTGGTGATCGGGCTGGTGCTCGCCGCCGTGCTCGGGGTCATCATTGCACACAGGGGTCTCAGACCTCTCAAGGAGATGGCGGACAAGCTCTCCGGCATCACCGAGGCCGACCTGCACCAGCGCACCCGCATGGTGGGTACACCGCGCGAGCTGGAAGAACTTACGATCGCCCTGGACGCGATGCTGGAACGGCTCGAGGAATCCTTCGGGCGCCTCTCCGAGTTTTCCGCCAACCTCGCCCACGAACTGCGCACCCCGATCAACAACCTGCGCGGCGAGGCGGAGGTGGCCCTTTCCCGTGCCCGTTCCGAGGACGAGTACCGTCACATCATCGAGTCCGCCATCGAGGAGTACGAGCGGCTCTCCCGCATGGTGGTCGACATCCTGTTCCTCGCGCGCCCGGACCGTTCCTACCAGCCGGAGCTGATCGACGTCCGCGCCGAGGTGGAGCGACTGGCAGACTACTACGGCAACGTGGCGGACGAGGATAATACCGCCATCGTCATCGAGGGGGAGGGGGAGGCCTGCGTCGACCCGCACCTGTTCCAGCGCGCCGTGGGGAACCTGATCTCAAACGCCCTGCATTACACGAAGAAGTTCGGCGAGATCAGGGTGAAGCTAAGACCGCTCTCCGACGCGGGGCTCGAGCTGATCGTCGAGGACGACGGCATGGGAGTGGACCCGGCCGAGCTCCCGCGCGTCTTCGACCGCTTCTACCGCTCGCCTCAGGCACGCCAGGTCTACAACCAGGGAAGCGGGCTTGGACTCGCCATCGTCCGCTCCATCATGAGCCTGCACGGCGGCACCGTCTCGATGGCGAGCGCCCCCGGCAAGGGAACGGCGGTCACCCTCGGCTTTCCTCCTCCCCGCCCCGGGTGCCGCGCGCATGACTGCGCACCGGCGGCACAGGAAGGATGACGATGTTCACGCGCCTGCGCCAAAATCGAAGGGAAACGGTACGGATCGTCGTCATCTACGCCGTCTTCGGCCTCGCCTGGATCTACGGCTCGGACACGGTCCTTGACTGGCTCTTCGACGACCGGCAGACGCTGATGCGGATCGCCGTCGCCAAGGGCTTTCTCTTCATCCTCTGCACCGCGACCCTCCTCTACGTCCTGATCGACCGGTACCTCAACGCCGTGGCGGCCGCCGACGGCGCCCGCATGCAAAGCCTCGAAAGCCTGAACGAGAAAAACGCCCACCTGCGTCTGTTCTTCGAGTACGCCCCGGCATCGCTGGCGATGTTCGACCGCGAGATGCGCTACCTGGAGGTGAGCCGCCGCTGGCTCGCCATGTACGGCCTGGGAGACGGCGACGTCCTCGGACGCTCGCACTACGAGGTGTTCCCCGAGATCCCCGAACGCTGGAAGGAGTTCCACCGCCGCGGGCTCGCCGGCGAGATCCTCTCCGAGGAGGCTGACGAATTCGTCAGGGGGGACGGGGCGGTGCAGTACGTAAGATGGGAGGTCCGCCCCTGGTACGACGCGGCCGGAGAGGTCGGCGGCATCCTCATCTTCACCGAGGACATCACCGAAAGAAAGCGCTTCGAAAACGCCCTGAGCGCGAACGAGCGGTTCCTGCGCCTTATGACCGAGCAGTTGCCGGGCATGGTCTGCTACTGGGACAGCGATCTAACCTGCCGCTTCGCGAACCGCGAGTACCGGCAGTGGGTCGGTAAAGACGCCGAGGACATGATCGGCAAGGGGATGATCGAGGTCCTCGGGCCGGAGCTCGCCGGACAGAACGAGTCGCATGCGCGTGCCGTCCTCGCCGGGGAGCCGCAGCACTTCCAGAGGACCATCGTCCGCGGAGAGGTGACCTACCACCACTGGGCCCATTACATCCCGGACACCGTGGATGGGAGCGTCCGCGGCTTCTACGTCCTGATCTCGGACCTGACCGAGCTTAAACGCGCGGAGAAGGAGAAAGCGGCCCTTGAGGCGCAGTTGCAGCAGGCCCAGAAGATGGAGTCGGTGGGAAGGCTGGCCGGCGGGGTGGCCCACGACTTCAACAACCTCCTTACCGTCATCATGGGGCTCGCCCAGCTGGGGGCACGGGAGCTGCCGTCCGAGCATCCGGCCCGGGTCCGCTTCGAAGGCATCCGCCAGGCCGCAGACAAATCGGCGGCTCTTACCAGCCAGCTCCTGGGCTTCGCCCGCAGGCAGACCATCGCGCCGAGGGTTCTCGACCTGAACGGGGCCGTGGAGCAGATGCTCAAGATGCTGAAGCGCCTGGTGGGTGAGGACATCGACCTCGCCTGGGGACCCGGTGCGGGGCTGTGGCGGGTCTGCATGGACCCTTCCCAACTGGACCAGATCGTCGCCAACCTCTGCGTCAACGCCCGCGACGCCATCGCCGACGTCGGCAAGATCACCATCGAAACCCGCAACGTCGTCTTCGACACCGACTACTGCAACGCCCACTTCGGCTTCGTCCCCGGCGACTACGTCATGCTCGCCGTGAGCGACAACGGCTGCGGCATGGACCAGGAGACCCTCTCCCACATCTTCGAACCGTTCTTCTCGACGAAGGACGTGGGACGCGGGACCGGCCTGGGACTCGCCACGGTGTACGGCATCGTCAGGCAAAACAGCGGCTTCATCAACACCTACAGCGAGCCGGGCAAGGGAACCAGCTTCAAGATATACATCCCGCGGCACCGGGGGGACGAGGCGGAACCGCTCGCCGGGCCGACCGCCGCCAAGGAGATCCGTGGGAACGAGACCATCCTGATCGTGGAGGACGAGCCGAGCATCCGCGACGTGGCGGTGTCGTTCCTCGCCCTGCAGGGGTACCAGGTCATCTCCGCCAAGGCCCCTTCTGAGGCGCTGGAACTGGCCGGCGAGTATGGGCGTGGCATCGACCTCATCGTCACCGACGTGGTCATGCCCGAGATGAACGGGCGGGAACTGGCGCGCAGGCTGCAGCCGCTCTGCCCGGAAGCTAAGTGCCTCTTCATGTCCGGCTACACCGCCAACGTGATCGCCCACCATGGCGTACTGGAAAGGGGGGTGAACTTCATCTCCAAGCCCTTCTCGATGACCGACCTCGCCGTCAAGGTGCGGGAGGTTATCGACGCGCCCTCCCCCCCTGGGGCTGACTCCGGGACGGCGTCCCCGCCCCCCCGTGAGGATGGCCCTTCGGCGGGCGAAGGCCCGGAAGGGGAGGCATAAGGGGGCAAGGGGCGCACAAATGACAAAAATGTCATCGTTCTGCAATCTTTCGGAAAGGCGTCTTATCGTATGCTTCGTGGCGCAGTATCACGATAATTGTGAGGTTTAATACATGCCGCAACGCCGACTGGGTCTTGTCGCCCTTGTCTCCTGTACCTTTCTTTCAGTAAACGCCGCCATCCGCATCATGCTCCTCAGCATGGCCCCCAAGGGGTCGGGCCTGAAGCTCTCCCTGGTCCTCAAGGCCGCCTGCACCGGGTTCTACTTCGACCTGGCCACGCTCGCCTACGCCCTCGTACCGCTGGCGCTCTACCTCATCGTCGTGCCGCGCCGGGTGACGACGCACCGCTGGCATGTCTGGGGCGTGCGGGCGCTCTTCGCGCTGTTCGTGGGCGTTCTGGTCTTCGACATCTGCGCCGAGTACCTCTTCTTCGATGAATTCGGTACACGCTTCAACTTCATCGCCGTCGACTACCTGCTCTACACCACCGAGGTTATCGGCAACATCAAGGAGTCGTATCCCCTCCCGGTGATCTTCTCGGGCATCGCAACGGTCGCCATTGCGGCGTCCTGGTTTCTGCGCAGGGCCATCGCCCGGGGCGCCGAGATCACCTTCAACGGCGCATACCACAAGATCGGCGCCGTGCTGCTCATCGCTCCGCTTCTCTCCTACGGCGTGGTCAACGTCTCGCAATCGACGATCTCACAGAACAACTTCGCCAACGAGATCGCCGGCAACGGGGTCTACAACCTCTTCGCCGCGTTCGTGAACAACGAGCTTTCCTTCACGAGGTTCTACCGCACGCTGCCGCAGGACAAGGTGAACGCGCGCTTGAGGACCCTGGTGGCCGAGAGAAACAACCGCTTCGCCGACGCGAAATCCGAGCGCTTCACGAGGGAGATCCGCGGCGAAGGTCCGGAAAAGCGGCTGAACCTGGTGGTGATCACCGAGGAGAGCCTCTCCGGCGAGTACCTGGGCGTCTTCGGCAACAAAGACCACCTGACGCCGAACCTGGACCGCCTCGCCTCACAGTCGCTTCTTTTCACGAACCTCTACGCCAACGGCACCCGCACCATACGCGGGCTGGAGGCGCTCACCCTCTCCATCCCCCCCCTGCCGGGCACATCGATCGTCAAGCGCCCCAACAACGGCGGCTTCCGTTCCTGGGGTGAGATCCTGAACGGGAAGGGGTACGAATCGAAGTTCATCTACGCGGGGCATGGCTACTTCGACAACATGAACGCCTTCTTCTCCGGCAACGGTTACTCAATCGTGGACCGTCAGGACTTCGCCAAGAACGAGGTGTCCTTTTCCAACGTCTGGGGGGTGTGCGACGAGGACCTTTTCCGCAAGGTGATCCGCGAGGGGGATAAATCCTACGCCGCCAAGAAACCGTTCTTCTCCATGGTGATGACCACCTCGAACCATCGCCCCTTCACCTACCCCGCCGGCCGGATCGACATCCCCGCCAAGAGCGGCAGAAAGGGCGGGGTCAAATACGCCGACTACGCGATCGGCAGGCTCGTGGCCGAAGCAAGCAGCAAGCCCTGGTTCAAGGACACCATCTTCGTCATCGTGGCGGACCACTGCGCGAGCAGCGCCGGGAAAACGGACATCCCGATCAAGAAGTACGAGATCCCGCTCATCGTCTACTCCCCGGCCCACGTAAAACCCGCGCATGTCGACAGGATGATGAGCCAGATCGACGTGGCGCCGACCGTCCTCGGCCTGATGAACATGAGCTATAAGAGCGACTTCCTCGGGCAGGACATCCTGAAGGATTCCGACCGGGCCCCGCGCGCCTTCGTGTCGACCTACCAGAAGCTTGGGTACCTCACCGAGGACAGGCTCCTCGTGCTCGGCCCCCAGCAGTACGCGGCACAGTACAAGGTGGACAGAAAGAGCGGCAAGGCGCAAGCAGAGCCGGTCTCCGACGCCATGCTGACCGACATGCTCGCCTACTACCAGGGGGCGGATTACCTCTACCAGCACAGGCTGAACCGGATACGCTAGATGGAATCAAAACTGGATGGAAACTTCTGGGTACGGCATCTAGCCGTACCCTTTTTTCTTTTCCTCGCTGCCGCAGTTTACTGTGAAGTTACCGGCGTAGACCTCGTTTTCGCCGACCGCTTCTTCGACTTCTCCGCAGGGGTCTGGCCCGCGCGCCACTCCTGGTGGGCTGAGTGGCTGATCCATCAGCGGGGCAAGGAACTGATCATCCTGATCACCGCGGGCTCCTTCGCCGGATGGCTCACCTCGTGGCGCTGCCAGCGCCTGCGCCGCGACCGCTGGCCCCTGCTCTTTCTCGCCCTTGCCATCGTCCTCAGCACGACGAGCGTAGCGGTGATGAAGAAGGAAATCGGGAGGCACTGCCCGTGGGATATCACGCGCTACGGCGGGAGCGTTCCCTATACCCGGCTCACCGAAGCGCCGCCGCAGGCGTGTGCACCGGGAAACTGCTTCCCCGCCGGCCACGCCTCGGGGGGCTTCGCGCTTCTCGCCGGCTACTTCGCCTGGCGCGACCGCAGGAGTTTTCTGGCACGGACGTGGCTCGCGACAGGAACCGCGCTCGGCAGCATCTACGCCTACGGCCAGATGGCGCGCGGCGCACACTTTCTGTCGCACAACTTCTACAGCGCCATCATCTGCTGGCTCATACCGCTCTTCCTGTACCTTCCGTACCGGTATCTCGTGACGGCGCCACAGGCCGAGGTTCCCCTTGCCGCGGCGTCACCCATTCCCGTCGCGGCACATCCCGTGATCGCGGAAGGCATCGAGGGGAATTGAGGAGGCGCTAGTCGGCGTAGATCATCTTGCGGGTCATGCCGCCGTCGACGACGAAGTTCTGCCCGGTGATGAACCCCGCGCGAGACGAGGCGAGGTAGGCAACCAGTTCCGCGATGTCGTCGGCGCGTCCCACCCGCCCGACCGGGTGCTGGGCGTGGTCGGCCTGGCTCAACTCCGACTCCGCACCGTTGTAGATCCACCCCGGGCTCACGCAGTTGACCCGCACCTCCGGCCCGAGGCTCATGGCGAGGGCATGGGTGAGTGCGACGACGCCCCCTTTGCTTGCCGAGTACGCCTCGGTGTCCGCCTCGGACTGCAGGGCATGTGTCGAAGAGATGTTGACGATGCTGCCGCGGCTTTTCTTCAAATGCGGCACCGCGTGCTTCGCGCAGAGAAATACCCCGGTCAGGTTGGTGGCGATGACCCGGCTCCACTGCTCAAGCGGCAGCTCGTGCACGGGAGCGGCGTGGGCGCCCGCGAGCGCTGCGTTGTTCACCAGCAGATCGAGGCGACCGAAGCGGGCGACGCTCCGCTCTACCATCGAGAGCACCGACTGCTCGTCCGAGACGTCCGCCTGCAGGGAAAGCAGCCGCTCCGGCGCGCCGAGACCGGCCGCGGCAGTATCTGCCGATGCCCCGTCGATATCCGCCAGCACCACCGCATACCCCTCCGAAAGCAGCTTTTTAGCGATCCCGTAACCGATACCGCGCCCCGCACCTGTCACGAGCGCCACCTTCATCCCGTTTTCCTTGTCTCCCATATCCATCCTCCTTTTCCCGGCTCAAACAGGCTCAAAAGCTACAACAGGGGGAGCCGGTTCGCAAACATAAACATCCTTAGCTGCAACCGCTGCCAAATCGCGTGTTGTCGAAGCGCCCCTCCCCCGGAGGAGGGGTGCTAGTTGCGCCATCACCGCTTGACTGAAAATACGACCGTACATACAATGACGCCTGTTCGGACCACACTATCTCACATGGAGGTGAACAGTCGTGAAAATGAGAGATTCGAAAGCGCCATCGCAAACCGACTGGGATAAAATCGATGCGCTCAGGGACGAAGAGATCGACTACTCGGACATTCCGGAACTTGGAGACGATTTCTTCGGGAAGGCTCTGGCACCGGCGCCTTTCCCATAGGCATTTCCCCTTTTAACACGGCGATTTGTCCCATCATCCCCCTATCAGCGACCCGCTTTGACAGAAAAATCCCCCATCCCTTCCAAAATCACATTTTTTAGCAGCGCAGCAGCGGTTTCTATGCTAGCCTTAATGCTATTTTCCAACCTGCGGAGGCAGTACCAGATTCATGCAAAGCAAAACTATTGAGAAGATACTACAGGACGTGCGCGACGGGTCGGTGGACGTCGCGAACGCCCTTGAGAAACTGAAGCACCTCCCCTTCGAGGACCTGGGCTGCGCCACGGTGGACCACCACCGCACGCTGCGCCAGGGCTTTCCTGAAGTCATCTTCGGACAGGGCAAGAGTATCCCACAGATGCGCACCATCATCCAGGCGCTGCTCGACAAAGGCGGCAACGTCCTCGCCACGCGGGTGAACCGCGCCAAGGGGGCGAAGCTCATGGAGTCCTTCCCCCAGGCGGTCTACCACGCCGATGCGCGCGCACTCACCATCGAGCAGCACCCGGTGGAGCGGCGCGGACGGGGCAAGGTACTCGTCGTCTGCGCCGGCACCTCCGACATCCCGGTGGCGGCCGAGGCGGTGCTCACCGCTGAGCTCATGGGGAACGAGGTGGAGAAGGTGTACGACGTGGGGGTGGCCGGCCTGCACCGGCTGCTCGCGCGCCGTGGGACGCTCTCCGAGGCCGCGGTGATCATCGTGGTGGCCGGCATGGAGGGGGCGCTCCCCTCGGTGGTGGGCGGACTCGTGGACAAGCCGGTAATCGCCGTCCCCACCTCGGTAGGCTACGGCGCCTCCTTCGGCGGTGTCGCCGCCCTGCTCGGGATGCTGAACTCCTGCGCCGCCGGGGTGACCGTGGTGAACATAGACAACGGCTTCGGGGCGGCCTACGCCGCGAGCCTCATGAACAGGGTGCACGGATGAAGGTTCTCTATTTCGACTGTTTCGCCGGTATCGCGGGCGACATGACCGTGGCCGCCATGATCGAGCTCGGGCTTCCCCTCGAGACGCTGCAACGTGAGCTCTCCGCGCTCCCGCTCTCGGGCTACACACTGGAGTCGGCAAAGACGGAGCGCCACGGTGTCGCCGGCACCTCCTTCAAGGTGACCTGCATCGAGGCGGACCAGCCGCACCGCCACTACAGCGGCATCGCCGCGATGATCGAGAAGTCCGGGCTGAAGCCCCGGGTGAAGGAGCTTGCCGGGCGCATCTTCCTCAAACTCGCGCAGGCCGAGTCCGCCGTGCACGGGGTGCCGCTCGAACGGGTGCACTTCCACGAGGTGGGCGCCATCGATTCCATCGTGGACATCGTCGGAACCGCCATCGGCCTCGACTACCTCGGGATCGAACGGGTCTGCGCCTCGGCGCTCCCCTACGGGCGAGGCTTCGTGAAGACGGCGCACGGCCTTCTCCCGGTACCAGCCCCGGCCACCGCGAGGCTCATGGAGGGTATCCCGGTAGGCCCGGACATCGGCGAAGGGGAGCGGGTGACGCCGACCGGCGCTGCCATCGTCGCGGCCCTTGCGGACCGCTTCGGCGCCCCACCGGCCATGACCGTGCAAGGGACCGGCTACGGCGCGGGGGAGAAGGATTTTCCGGAACTGCCGAACCTGCTTCGCCTGGTGCTCGGTGAGGAGGCAACACCCGGCGCGGTGCAGGAGGTGCTGGTCCTCGAGACCCACATCGACGACATGCCCGCCGAGATCTTCGGCTTTCTGATGGAGCGGCTCTTGGAGGCAGGCGCCCTCGACGTCGCCTTCTCTCCCCTGCAGATGAAGAAGAACCGCCCGGGGACCCGGCTCACCGTGATCGCGAAACCCGCCGACCTCGAGCGCCTCTCAGCAATCGTGCTCTCCGAGTCGAGCGCCATCGGCCTTCGCTACTATCCGGCGAACCGCATCGTCGCGCAGCGCCACGTGGAGACCCGCGAGACCTCAGTCGGGCGCGTCTCCGTCAAGGTGCTTGGGGACGGGCGGGTGACGCCGGAATACGACTCGTGCCGCGCCGTCGCGCTGGAAAAGGGGATGCCGCTCATCGAGGTGTACCGCATCGTGGAAAGGGAGTGCAGCAAGGGATGAAAAAATTCGTTATCGTTTCCGCCACCTGGTTCGGCACCGGCTTCGCCCCCTTCGCCTCGGGGACGGTCGGCACCGCGGGGGCAATCCCTTTCTTCCTGCTCCTGTCGCGCATGCCGCTGTCGCTCTACCTTCTGACCACGGTGGCCTTCACCGTTTTCGCCTGCTGGGCCGCCGGTTTCGGAGAGGAGCTTTGGGGCGAGCACGACTCCGGAAAGATCGTCATCGACGAGGTGGCGGGATATCTCGTCACCATGATCGCGGTCCCCGCCACCTGGGTCGGGGTGCTTACCGGCTTCGTCATGTTCCGCATCTTCGACATCGTCAAGCCGCAGCCGGCGCGCTGGTTCGACCGGTCGCTCAAAAACGGCTACGGTGTCGTGATGGACGACATCGCGGCCGGGATTTACGCCTGCGCCGCGACGCACCTCATCCTGAGGTTCCTGCCGTGAGGGTCTCCGTCCTCTCCATAGGCGACGAGCTCCTCTCCGGCGAGGTGGTGGACACGAACGCCGCCCACATCGCGGACCGGCTCTACGAAACCGGCGCGCGCGTTTTCCGGCATGTCACCGTCCCGGACGACGAGGATGCCATCGTCGAGGCGATCCTTGAGCTTGCCGGGGCAAGTGACGCGGTGATTGCAACCGGCGGGCTCGGCCCCACCCCCGACGACTACACGGCGCAGGCAGCGGCCCGTGCCGCGGGGGTACCGCTCGAGCTCTCGCAGGAGGCCCTCGACCATCTTGCCCGCTTCGAGGAGAGGATCGCACGGCCGCTGCACCCGTCCAACCGGCGCCAGGCCCTTGTGCCGCGCGGGTGCCGCCTGATCCCGAATCCGCTCGGCACCGCGTGCGGTTTCACGGTCGAGATCGGGGGGGCTGAAGTCTCCTTTCTCCCCGGTGTCCCCTTCGAGATGGAGCGGATGCTTGCCGACACGGTCCTCCCGGAGCTGGGGAAAAGGCTTCCGGCGCCGTGGCGACGGGTGACCCTGAAGGTGTTCGGGATCCCCGAGGCGGCCATTGCGGAGCGCCTGGAAGGGGCCTTGTCCGACGACTCCCCGGTGCAGCTCGCCTACTGCGTCAAGTACCCGGAGATCCACGTGATCCTGCGGGCCGCGGCAGCGGACGCGACGCTTCTCGAGAAGACGGCGGCTGCGGTGCGGGAGCGCCTCGCGGCATTTCTTTTCGCCGAGGACGGCGACACCATGGACTCTGTTCTCGCACGGCTTTTCCGGGAGAAGCAGGTGACGCTCTCCCTCGCCGAATCCTGCACCGGCGGGATGATCGCCTCCCGGATCACCGCCATGGCTGGGAGCTCCGCATACTTCCTCGAGGGGAACGTAACCTACAGCAACGAGGCGAAGACGCGCATGCTAGGCGTGCCGGCCGAGCTCATCGAACAGCACGGCGCGGTGAGCGCGGAAACGGCGCGCGCCATGGCCGAAGGTGCGAGAAAGGCCGCGGGCAGCGACCTCGCCGTTTCGGTGACCGGCATCGCCGGCCCCGACGGCGGCACGACGGAAAAACCGGTCGGCACCGTGTACATCGGCATTGCCGACGCCGCCGGCTGCCGCGCCGAACGTTTCAATTTCCAAGGAGACCGGACCCGCGTCCGCTCCATCACCACCTTTACCGCACTGGACTGGCTGCGCAAATACCTCCTCACCCTCCACTGATCAACCGGGCCGTCAACGAAGATGGCCCTAATCCACGCTGGTACAGGGGAAAATGCCGTGCACTTCGCACCGCTCCTCGTGATTGTCGCCTGCGAACTGCTGCTCCTTCTGATCGAGCAGTACACGCCGCTGCCCGGACGGCTCCACTTTGCCGTCGCCGTGTCGCTGGCGACGGTGCTCCTTTGCTTCGTGGCGCTATTCAGGCAGCGCCAGGCGAGCATGGTGGACGGGCTGCGCCGCGAGATCGACGAGATGCAGCAGGAGGCGCACAAGAGCGCCCGGCGCTACAAGAGTCTTCTCGAGGGGGCGGGCAATGCGATCTTCATCTTCAACGTGAAGACTGCGCTGCTGCAGGAAGAAAACCGCCTTGGGCGTGAGCTCATCGGGTTCAGCAAGGAGGCGCTCGCCTCCATGGAGGTGCGCGACATCTTCGCCCCTTCCGAGCACGACCGGCTGCGCACCTTCATCTACCAACTCGTGCGCCAGGGGGAGGCGGACTGGGACTGCGCCCAGATGAAGAGAAAGGACGGCTCCCTCTTCATGGGCGAGATAAACGCCCGCCTCATCGATCTCGGCGACGAGCAGGTGGCGCACTGTCTTTTGCGCGACATCACGGAAAAGCGGCGCACCGAGCACGAGATCTGGCAGAGAAACCGCGAGCTATCCATCCTCAACAACATGCTTGCCAGCATGAGCCAGGGGACCGACCTGAAAACGATGCAGGAGGAGACCCTCCTCGAGTTGATGGACCGCTTCCAGTCAGAGGGGGGGACGCTGCACCTCTCCACGCCGGAGGACCCCTCCCCCGCCCTTTGCGCCTCGCGCCAGGCCCCAGCCGAACTGGAACGTGTGATCATGGAGAGCGTGGAGGGTGGCACGGAACGGTTGAGCGAAGTCCGTGTCGCGCCGCTTCAGGACGCCTGCAACGGTTGGGGGAGCCTCACCTCGATCCCGATCCGCTCGCAGGAGCGACTTTTGGGCTTCATCCATCTCATCCACCGCGTCCCGCACAACTACGGCCCGAAGGAGCTCCGCTTCCTTGAGAGCGTCGGCCGGCAGATGGGGAACATCATCGAGCAGGTGCGGCTCTTCGAGGAGCTCAAGTGGAAGAGCGAGGAACTGCTCCGCTCGCACCGGCTTTTGGAGAGGAGTAGCCACAGCCTTTCCCTCTCTGAGACTAAACTCAAGCAGAACCTCGCCCTCATCGAGCAGGCGCACCAGGAGCAGACCCGCCTGGATCGCATGAAGAACCAGTTTCTCGGGATGGTTTCCCACGAGTTCAACACGCCGCTCACCAGCATCGTCGCCGGCGTCGATCACCTGCTGCAGCAGGAATGGGTCTCCCAGGAAGACGCCTGTCAGGTGCTCGAGATGGTGCGCGACGGGAGCCTGCGCCTGAAGGCGCTGGTCGCCGATCTTTTGAAGCTGATCCGGCTCGAGGCGCGCCGTGAGGGGCTCGAGACGAGCGCCATCCACCTGCGCATGCTGCTCGAAACCCTCCTGGACCAGCTCCAGCCGCTCTTCGAGGAGCGCGGGCAGGCGATCACCCTGCGCGACCTCGATCATCTCCCCTTCTTCCAGGGGGACTGCACCTACCTGGAGCGGGTCTTCTACGAGCTTTTGCTGAACGCTATCCGCTTCAGCCCCGAGGGGGGCGAGATCGTGGTGACCGGCCGCGTCGTCGACCACGAGGCCCTCTCGGTGCGCTCCGGAACGCTCACCCGTTTCAACCCCGAGTTCCTGAGGCGCTGCGGCGAGCGCTGCTACCTGGAGGTCGAGGTGCGCGACGGCGGCATCGGCATTCCCATGGACGAGCAGCAGCGCGTCTTCGAGATCTTCTACGAGGTAGGCGAGATCCGGCACCACTCGAGCAGGCGGCGTCAGGGACGCGGGGCCGGGCTGGGGCTTGCCATCGTCAAGGGGATGGTCGAGGCGCACGGCGGCATGGTCTGGGTGGAGAGCGGCGATGGGAGTTCCTTCTTCCTCGTGCTCCCGCTCGAGCAGGAACTTATCCAGCCCGCTTTGTTTTAGAACCCGTTCTACGTTCTAAGTTCTAAGTTCTACGTTGCAGGCTCGTGGGGCAAGCGCGCAGGATAAATCGCCGCCGACGTAAAGCGGAACCCCGAATTTGTTAAGCTTTCAACCTAGAACGTAGAACATAGAACCTAGAACCTTGTCGTTGAACGTGCCCTTGAACCTTGCGTTTGCGGTTTTACTTGTGCTATGTGTGATGGGCTGAAAACCCAGACCCAAAAACCGCCTGGAAAGGCGAAGGAGATATAAAACGATGCTCGATAAGGAAAAAGCGGAAAAGGCCCTGGACCTGGCGATGAGCCAGATTGAGAAACAGTTCGGCAAAGGGGCCATCATGAGGCTCGGTAACGAGGAGGCGCTCCCGGACGTGGCGTCGATCCCGACCGGCTCCCTCTCTCTGGACCTGGCGCTTGGGGTGGGAGGCGTCCCCCGCGGCCGCGTCATCGAGATCTTCGGACCGGAATCCTCCGGTAAAACCACCCTCGCCCTGCACATCATCGCCGAGGCCCAGAAACTGGGCGGCATCGCCGCCTTCGTCGACGCGGAGCACGCCCTCGACATCGGCTACGCGAGAAAGCTCGGCGTCAAGACCGACGACCTCCTCGTCTCGCAACCGGACACCGGCGAGCAGGCACTCGAGATCGCCGAGACCCTGGTGCGCTCCGGCGCCATCGACGTCCTCGTCGTCGACTCCGTCGCCGCGCTGGTTCCGAAGGCGGAGATCGAGGGCGACATGGGCGACTCGCACATGGGCCTGCAGGCACGCCTCATGTCCCAGGCGCTCAGAAAACTCACCGGCATCATCTCCAAGTCCAACTGCTGCGTCATCTTCATCAACCAGATCAGGATGAAGATCGGCGTCATGTTCGGCAACCCCGAGACCACCACCGGCGGCAACGCCCTCAAGTTCTACGCCTCCGTGCGCATGGACATCAGGAAGATCGCGGCGCTCAAGCAGGGCAACGACATGATCGGCTCGAGAACCCGCGTGAAGGTGGTGAAGAACAAGGTGGCCCCCCCCTTCAAGGAGGTCGAATTCGACATCCTCTACGGCGAGGGTATCTCCAAGGAAGGCGACGTACTCGACCTGGCCGTCGAGCGCAACGTGGTCGAAAAGAGCGGCGCCTGGTTCTCCTACGGCAAGGAGCGCATCGGCCAGGGGCGCGAGAATTCCCGACTGTTCCTCAAGGAGCACCCGGAGATCCTTGCCGAGATCAGGGAAAAACTCACCGCACCGCAACAAGACGCCGCGTCCGGCGCAGCCTAGACCATGACCCTCAACGAGATCCTCGGCATAGCCATGAAGGCCAAGGGGTCCGACATCCACCTGAAGGCGGGGCTCCCCCCCATCGTCAGGATCGACGGATCCCTGCGCGCCATCCCAAACGCGGAACGCCTCTCCAGCGAGGCGGTCAGGAACATGGCGTTCTCCATCATGAACGATCGGCAGAGGCGGATCTTCGAGGAGAACTACGAGGTCGACCTCTCCTACGGGGTCCCCGGGCTCGGGCGTTTCCGCGTCAACGCCTTCGCCCAACGCGGCACGGTCGCCATGGTGCTGCGCGCCATCCCGATCGCCATCCCCACCCTGGAAACGCTGAACCTGCCGCCGGTCCTTAAAAAGCTCTCTCTCGAGCAGCGCGGCCTGATCCTCGTAACCGGCACCACCGGTTCCGGCAAGTCCACTACGCTCGCCTCCATGATCGACTACATAAACGAGCACCGGACCTGCAACATCATCACCATCGAGGACCCGGTCGAGTACCTGCACAAGGACAAGAAGAGCCTCATCAGCCAGCGCGAGGTCGGCTTCGACACGCTCACCTTCGGCAAGGCGCTCACCTCGGCCCTGAGGCAGGACCCGGACGTCATCCTGGTCGGCGAGATGCGCGATTACGAGACCATCGAGACGGCGCTCACCGCAGCCGAGACCGGACACCTGGTGCTCTCCACCCTGCACACCCTGGACGCCGCCGAGACCGTCAACCGCATCATCTCCGTCTTCCCCCCCTTCCACCAGAGGCAGGTGAGGATGCAGCTCGCCGGGATCCTGAGAGGGGTCATCTCGCAGCGCCTGGTGCCGCGTGTCGACGGCAAGGGGCGCGTCCCCGCGGTCGAGGTCATGATCGGCACCGCCCGCATCAGGGACTGCATCGACGACAAGGAGAAGACGAAGCAGATCCCGGACGCCATCGCCCAGGGGCACACGAGCTACGGCATGCAGACCTTCGACCAGTCGCTCATGCAGCTTTTGACCAGGAAGCTCATCACCTACGAAGAGGCCATGCGCCAGTCGAGCAACCCCGACGACTTCGCTCTCAAGGTCTCCGGCATATCGTCCACCTCGGACTCCAGCTGGGACACCTTCACCGACGAGGAACCGCCGGCGGAAGGTGGCGACAAGGAGCTGGTCATCGAGAAGTACTAGGTGCAGCGCGGTACGGCCCTCGACTGCTGTCTGCGGCTTCTCACCCTGCGCGACCACTCCGAGGCGGAGCTTAGAAAGAAGCTTTCCGGCAAGGGTTACGAGGAAGGGGAGAGCGAGGCGGCGGTGGCCCGAATGAAGGAGCTCGGCTACCTGGACGACCTGCGCTTCGCGCGCGCCTTCGCCTCGTCGGCGCTTCGAAACGGCAAGGGGGTCGGCCCGCGGCTCAAATTGGAACTAGCCAAGCGCGGCGTGGCAGGTCCCATCGTGAGCCAGGTGCTTGAAGAGCTTTCCGGGGAGTACAGCGAGCGGGAGCTCCTGGTGCAGACCATCGCGCGGCGCTATCCCGGCTTCGATCCGGCCACGGCGAGCGACAAGGAAAAGCGGCGCATCATCGGCTACCTGCAGAGGAAAGGGTTCTCGCTCTCCGCGATCTTCAGGGAGCTGAGGGCGCAGGAGGATTGAAAGACGGGAAGGTTCTTCAGGGAATTCCGAGTTTCCCCCGCTGGATTTTGAGTCCAGTGCGTCTAAAGCGCTGAGTAAGTTGCAAACTAAGCGTTTCACGAGCCCAAGCGTCCCCCCCTTTGCGAAGGGGGACAGGGGGGATTTGCCTCTGCCGAACCCGCTAAAAATCCCCCTAAATCCCCCTTCGCAAAGGGGGACTTTAACCTTCCCTTCACAAGGCGAGAGAAGGCCGTTTGAACAAACTGGTTTAGATATCCCATTCACTGAGGTTTTTTATGACAGGCAAAGAGATCCGGGCGCAGTTCTTCAACTTCTTTCAGAAAAAGGGTCACACCCTGGTGGAGAGCTCGAACCTCATCCCCAAAAACGACCCCACCCTGCTTTTCACCAACGCGGGGATGAACCAGTTCAAGGACGTCTTCCTGGGCCTTGAAAAACGCGACTACATCCGCGCCGTCTCCTCGCAGAAATGCGTCCGCGCAGGCGGGAAGCACAACGACCTCGAGAACGTCGGCCGCACCGCACGCCACCACACCTTCTTCGAGATGCTCGGTAACTTCTCCTTCGGCGATTATTTCAAGAAGGATGCCATCGCCTACGCCTGGGAATTCCTCACCGTTGAGCTCGGCCTTTCCAAGGACCGCCTCTACGTGACGGTGTACAACGACGACGACGAGGCGGCGGACATCTGGCACAACCAGGAAGGGGTGCCGCGCGAGCGCATCTACCGTTTCGGCGAGAAGGACAACTTCTGGTCCATGGGCGACACCGGCCCCTGCGGCCCCTGCTCCGAGATCTTCTGGGACAACGGCCCCGGCACAGGCTGCGGCTCCCCGGACTGCGCCGTCGGCTGTGACTGCGACCGTTACATGGAGATCTGGAACAACGTCTTCATGCAGTTCAACCGCGACAAAGACGGCACCATGACGCCGCTCCCCAAACCCTCGGTCGATACCGGCATGGGCCTTGAGCGCATCTCTGCTGTCATGCAGGGGGTCACCTCCAACTACGACACCGACCTGCTGCAGGGGATCATCCGCCACATCGAGACCATCTGCGGCAAGAAGTACCGCGACGACGAGAAGGACGACGTCTCCATGCGCGTCATCGCCGACCACTCCCGCGCCACCACCTTCCTCATCTGCGACGGCGTGCTCCCCTCCAACGAGGGTCGCGGCTACGTGCTGCGCCGCATCATGCGCCGCGCCGCCCGCCACGCGAAGATGCTGGGGGTCTCCGAGCCGATGCTCTACCGTGTGGTCGACGCCGTCAACATGATGATGGGCGATGCGTACCCGGAGCTGCTCGAGCGCGAGAATTACGTCAAGAAGGTGATCAAGGCCGAGGAGGAGCGCTTCATCGAGACCCTCGACCGCGGCCTCGCCATCCTGAACGAGGAGACCGCGGCGCTCAAGGCCAAAGGGGACAAGGTCCTCTCCGGCGAGGTGATCTTCAAGCTGTACGACACCTTCGGCTTCCCGGTCGACCTCACCGCCGACATCGTCGAGGCGGAAGGACTCACCCTGGACGAGGACGGCTTCGCCCTCTGCATGGAGAAGCAGCGCGTCAAGGCGAGGGAGAACTGGAAGGGGTCCGGCGAGCAGGGCCTTGCCTCCATCTACAAGGAACTGCACGGCTCCGGCATCGCGAGCGACTTCGTGGGCTACACCGAACAGACCGCCTACTCCACCATCAGCGCCATCGTAAAGGGTGGCGTCCTTGTCGAGGAGGCGAACGCCGGCGACGAGGTCGAGATCATCACCGCGAAGACCCCCTTCTACGGCGAGTCCGGCGGCCAGGCAGGCGACACCGGCGTCATCTCCACCGGCGCCGCGCACATCGAGGTGGAGAGCTCCAGCCGCCCCTTCACCGACCTCATCGTGCACCGCGGCAAGGTGGTCTCCGGCAACGTCCGTAACGGCGAGGCGGTCGACCTGAAGGTCGCTACCGCAGGGCGCGCCGCCACCGCGCGCAACCACACCGCGACGCACCTGCTGCAGGCAGCCTTGAGGGAAGTGCTGGGCGACCACGTGAAGCAGGCAGGCTCCCTGGTGACCCCGGACCGCCTCCGCTTCGACTTCACCCACTTCAGCCCGATGACCGCCGAGGAGATCCGCAGGGTCGAAACCATCGTGAACGGTAACATCATGGGTAACGCGACCGTCGACGCACGCGAGATGCCGGCAGCCGAGGCGCTTGCCGGCGGGGCCACCGCACTCTTCGGCGAGAAGTACGGCGACGTGGTGCGCGTGGTGCGCGTGGGCGACGTGTCGATGGAACTCTGCGGCGGCACGCACGTGCACGGCGCGGGCGAGATCGGCTTCTTCAAGATCATCTCCGAGGCGGGTATCGCCGCCGGGGTGAGGAGGATCGAGGCGCAGACCGGCAACGGCGCGCTCGCCGTGGTGCACCAGATGGAAGACGAGCAGAGAAGCGTCGCCGCGCTCCTGAAGGCCGAGGGCGTTAGCGTGCTCGACCGCGTCGAGAAGCTCATCGCAGCACAGCGCGAGCTGCAAAAGGAGCTCGAGGGGCTGCAGGCGAAGATGAACGCCTCCAAGTCCGCCGACCTCGTTCAGCAGGTACGCGAGCAAAACGGCGTCAAGATCCTCTCCGTGAAGGTGGACGGCGACGCCAAGGCGATGCGCGAGCTCTCCGACACGCTGAAGGACAGGATCGGCTCCGGCATCATCGTGCTCGGGACCGCCGACGGCGTTAAGGCGAACCTCCTGGTCGCCGTCACCGCCGACCTCACCGCGCGCTGGAAAGCTGGCGACATCATCAGGGCGATCGCACCGATCGTCGGCGGCAACGGCGGCGGCAAGCCCGAGCTCGCCCAGGCCGGCGGCTCCAAGCCCGAGAACCTCGCCGAGGCGCTCGAGGCCGTGTACAACATCGTAGGGTAGGAGCTGCCAAGGCAGCGCCTTCCCCCCTCCCAGCCTCCCCCCTCCAGGGGGAGGAGCAGGAAGAAGTCAGCAATTACGCACGCAGGTCGATAAATCCAGTAAAACCGGGACATGCCGATGCTCGAACTTACCTCCAACCAAAGTCTCGAAACCGTTCAGGAAAGGAAAACCGTTCTCCTCGTGGACGATGAAGCGGTGATCCGCGACCTGTGCAAGAGGGTCCTGAACGGCTACGACATCGTAGAGGCGGCGGACGGCCAGGAGGCTTACGAGATCTTCCTGCGCGGCGGCATCGACGTGATCCTGACCGACGTGATGATGCCGAGGCTGGACGGCATCGAACTGCTGAAGAAACTGAAGGAGCGCGAGCCGACCATGGTGGTGATCATCATGACCGGCTTCGCCGACAAAGACCTCATCCTGAAGGCGCTCAAGGCGGACGCGGACGACTTCATCACCAAGCCGCTCAACCTCCTGCAGCTCAAAAGCGCCATCGAAAAGGCCCTGGTCAAGAAGGCGCTCAAGGAGGAGATCGCCAACCTGAGAAACCTCGACCGCTTCAAAACGGTCTTTCTCTCGCTCATCTCCCACAAGTTCCGCACGCCGATCACCTCGATCTCGCTTTTCCTGCAGAACTTGGCCTCGGGCATCATCGATCCCTCCGACGACGGCGCCAAGGAGCACATCAAGCTGATCTACAACGAGGCTTGCTACCTGGGGAACCTCGTCACCGACCTCCTCACCTTCTCCTCGGTCATGGACAGCGGCGGCGGCCTGCACCTGGAGCCGTGTACCCTGAACCTGCTCCTCCCCAAGATCCTGAGCGAGGCCTACATCATCGCCGCCCGCCCCGGTGTCACGACGCACATCACGCAGCAGACGATCCCGGAGCTTATGCTGGACCGCGACAAGATCAGCTTCGCCCTGCGCCAGGTGATCGACAATGCCATCAAGTTTTCCAGGGAAGACGGCGTCGTTTGCGTCAACATGAGAAACGCCGATGGGCAGTGCGAGATCAGCATCGAAGACAACGGCATCGGCATCTCCAAGGATCAGTTACCCAAGCTCTTCGAGAAGTTCTACCAGGTCGACGCCGACCGGACCGGCCAGGTGCGCGGCTTCGGGCTCGGCCTCTTCTACGCCCGTGAGTTCATTCGCATGCACGGCGGCAGCATCAGCATCGAAAGCGAAGAGAACCAGGGGACCCGCGTCCTGATAACCCTTCCCAACACAGCCAGCCAAAGCCCCTGATAACCTTCAGTCTTAGCCCTGTTTCAAGTTGATTATTTCCCTCTATCTGCTATATTAACGTCTTTCTGTGCACTAATTAACGCTGGAAGAGGCACCTATGCAGCATCTCATAGAAAAGGCGAGCACTCTCATGGAGGCGCTCCCCTACATCAGACGCTTTTCCGGAAAGACCATCGTCATCAAGTATGGCGGTCACGCCATGGCAGAAGAGAAGCTCAGAAAGTCTTTTGCCCTAGACATAATCCTGCTCAAATACATCGGCATCAACACCGTGGTAGTGCACGGCGGCGGTCCCCAGATCAACGAGACACTGAAGCGCTACGGCATAGTGTCAGAGTTCGTCAAAGGGATGCGTGTGACCGACGCGGAGACCATGGGTGTCGTCGAGATGGTGCTGACCGGCCAGGTAAACCGCGAGGTGGTCGGCTACATCAACCAGCACGGCGGTCGTGCCGCCGGTCTCTCCGGCAAGGACGGCAGCCTCCTTGTTTGCGAAAAACTGCTCCAGGAAATCCGACGAGAAGGCGGCGGGGTCGAGATGGTCGACATCGGCTTCGTGGGCGATGTCGTCGAAGTGAATCCCGCCATTTTGCAGGCATTGGAGAAGGGTGGCTTCATCCCGGTGATCGCACCGGTAGGTGTGGGGCGCGACGGGCAGAGTTACAACATCAACGCGGACGTGGTGGCCGGCAAGGTTGCTGCTGCGCTCGGGGCGGAGAAGTTGATCCTTTTGACCGACGTCTCCGGCGTGAAGGACAAGGAAGGGGAGCTGCTTTCCAGCATCCCGCTTGCCGACGTCCCCGCGCTGATCGAAAACGGCACCGTGACCGGGGGCATGATCCCGAAGGTCACCTGCTGCACCGACGCGCTCGCCGCAGGTGTGAAGAAGGCCCACATCGTCGACGGCCGGATCGAGCACGCCATCCTTTTGGAGATCTTCACCAACGTCGGAATAGGGACGGAGATACAGGCTTAACGCTTAACTGCCGTTCAACGTTCAACGTTCGACGTTCAACAAGTGTTGTGCCGATGGTCATCTGACCGGTACGGCACGGGACTGCCGTTCAAGATTCAAAAGTCGATGTTCAACAACTGCCGCGCCTATGGCCTTTAACCCGTACGGTGCAGCCAAGGTGGAGACGCTTCTTGCGGAGGTCTTCTATCGAACGTTGAACGCTGAACGTTGAACGGGGTTTCAGGAGGTTTTATGAATTCAGCCGCATGGATCGAGAAGGGCGACAAATATATCATGAAGACGTACGGCCGGTACCCGCTGGTCCCGATGAAGGGCGAGGGGTGCTACCTCTGGGACGCGGACGGCAAACGCTACCTCGACTTCCTGGCCGGGGTGGCCGTCAACAACCTGGGGCACTGCCACCCGAAGGTGACGGCGGCACTCGCCAAACAGGCCGCGGAGCTGATCCACTGCTCCAACTACTACAACATCCCGACCCAGATAGAGCTCGCCGAGCTCCTTTGCAACCTCTCCTTCGCCAACAAGGCCTTCTTCTGCAACTCGGGCGCTGAGGCGAACGAGGCGGCCATCAAGCTCGCCAGGAAGTACAGCCGCGAGAAGTACGGCCTCGACCGCTACGAGATCATCACCGCCATCTCCTCCTTCCACGGCCGCACCATGGCGACCGTATCGGCCACAGGCCAGGAGAAGGTGCAGAAATTCTTCGATCCGCTCCTGCACGGCTTCCGTCACATCCCCTTCAACGACGCCCAGGCACTCAGGGAGGCCATCGGCCCCTGCACCTGCGCCGTGATGCTGGAGCCGATCCAGGGCGAAGGCGGCGTGGTCGTCCCCGACGCTGCCTACTTCCAGGAAGTGCGCAAGATCTGCGACGAGAACAACCTGATCCTCATCTTCGACGAGGTGCAGGTCGGCATGGGGCGTACCGGCAAGATGTTCGCCCACGAACACTTCGGCATCACCCCTGACATCATGACCCTCGCCAAGGCGTTGGCCGGCGGCGCCCCGATCGGCGCCATGCTCGCCACCGACCGGCTCGCCGAATCCTTCACCCCGGGCACCCACGGCTCCACCTTCGGCGGCAACCCGCTCGTGACCGCCGCGGCAGTCGCCACGATCCGCGCCATCCAGGAGGAAGGCATCCTGAACCGGACCGAGGAGATGGGCGAGTACCTGATGGGCGAACTGGAGGCGCTGCACAAGAAGTTCCCGAGCCTCATCAAAGACGTGCGCGGCATCGGCCTCATGATCGGCGTCGAGCTCACCATTCCCGGCGGCGACATCGTGAAGACCGCACTCTCGCGCGGGCTGCTTTTGAACTGCGCCCAGGAGAAGGTGCTCCGCTTCGTCCCGCCGCTCATCGTCGGCAAGAAGGAAGTGGACGAGATGATCGCCGGGCTGACCGAGATCCTGGCCGCGCTCTAAGAGCTGCAATGACGTTTCAATGTGCCCAGATCCGGCACTATCAAAACAGAGAAGCGAGAACCGCAAACCATGAAAAAAGACTTCCTGGCCCTGAGCCAGTTCACCAAAGCCGAGCTGGACGCCATGTTCACCCTCTGCAAGGACCTCAAAGCCAAGACCAAGAGCGGCGTCGAGCACCACCTGCTTAAGGGCAAGTCGCTCGCCATGATCTTCGAGAAGTCCTCGACCCGCACCAGGATCTCCTTCGAGGTCGGCATGTACCAGCTGGGCGGACACCCGCTCTTCATCTCCAGCAAGGACTCCCAGATGGGCCGCGGCGAGCCGATCAAGGACACCGCCCGCGTCATGGCACGCTACTGCGACGGCGTCATGATCCGTACCTTCGCCCAGGAGACCGTCGAGGAGTTCGCCAAGTACGCCTCCATCCCGGTCATCAACGGCCTCACCGACCTGCACCACCCCTGCCAGATCATGGCGGACGTCTTCACCGTGATCGAGCACAAGGGGAGCTACGACGGGCTCAAGTTCGCCTGGATCGGCGACGGCAACAACATGGCGAACTCCTGGATCGAGGCGGCCGCCATCTTCGGCTTCGACCTGACCCTCGCCTGCCCGGAAGGCTACGACCCGAACCCGCAGGTGCTCGAGTGGGCGAAGAATAACGGCACCTCGAAGATCGTGGTCGTCCGCGATCCCAAAGAGGCCGCGAAAGACGCCGACGTCCTTAACACCGACGTCTGGGCCAGCATGGGACAGGAAGAGGAGCAGAAGATCCGCGAGAAGGCCTTCGCAGGCTACCAGTTGGACGAGAACCTCCTCGCCCTCGCCAAGAAGGACGCCCTCGTGCTGCACTGCCTCCCCGCGCACCGCGGCGAGGAGATCAGCGATGGCGTGATCGAGGGCCCCAACTCCGTCGTCTGGGACGAAGCAGAGAACCGCCTGCACGTGCAAAAGGCCATCATGGCCACCTTGATGAAATAAGAACAGACAGGCCATACCCGAAAGGGACGGCCCGCCGATCAACGACCAAAGGAGAACCCATGGCAAAGAAAGAAGTGAAAAAGATCGTCCTCGCCTACTCGGGCGGGCTTGACACCTCCATCATCCTCAAGTGGCTCAAGAACGAGTACGGCTGCGAGGTGGTGACGTTCTCCGCAGACCTCGGCCAGGGCGACGAGCTCGAGCCGGTACGCGAGAAGGCCTTCAAGACCGGCGCCGACAAGGTGTACATCGACGACCTGCGCGAGGAGTTCGTGCGCGACTTCGTGTTCCCGATGTTCCGTGCCAACGCGATCTACGAGGGTTCCTACCTGCTCGGCACCTCCATCGCCCGCCCGCTCATCGCGAAGCGCCAGATGGAGATCGCCCAGATCGAAGGTTGCGACGCCGTCTCCCACGGTGCGACCGGCAAAGGGAACGACCAGGTGCGCTTCGAGCTTGCCTACTATCACTTCAACCCGGCCATCACCGTGGTTGCACCGTGGAGGGAGTGGAAGCTCAACTCCCGCCAGGCGCTGATCAACTACGCGAAGAGAAACGACATCCCGATCCCGATCACGAAGAAGCGTCCTTGGTCTTCCGACAGGAACCTCCTGCACATCTCCTTCGAGGGTGGCATCCTGGAGGACACCTGGCTGGAGCCGCCCGAGAACATGTACGTGCTCACCAAGTCGCCGGAGAAGGCCCCCAACAAGCCGCAGTACATCGAGATCGAGTTCGAGAAGGGTAACGCGGTCGCAGTCGACGGCGTGCGCATGTCCCCGGCGGAGCTTCTGGCTCACCTGAACACCATCGGCGGCGAGCACGGCATCGGCCGTGTCGACCTCCTCGAGAACCGCTCGGTCGGCATGAAGTCCCGCGGCGTCTACGAGACCCCGGGCGGCACCATCCTGCGCGAAGCCCACATGGCGGTCGAGCAGATCACCATGGACCGCGAGGTCATGCACCTGAGGGATTCCCTGATCCCGCGCTACGCCGAGATGATCTACAACGGCTACTGGTTCTCGCCGGAGCGCGAGATGATGCAGTGCATGATCGATGACTCGCAGAAGACCGTGAACGGCGTCGCGCGCCTCAAGCTCTACAAGGGCCACGTGCGCACCGTGGGCAGGAAGTCGGAGTCCGACTCCCTCTTCAACCTCGACTTCGCGACCTTCGAGAAGGACCAGGTTTACAACCAGGCGGATGCCGAGGGCTTCATCAAGCTGAACTCGCTCAGGCTCAGGATCCGCTCCCTGATGCTGGCCAACAAGAAGTAGGTAAAGGGAAGTATCTGGAGGCTCATAGGGGCACGAGACACTCGTGCCCCTATCCGTGTATATGGAGCAAAACGGTTTCAAGGCGAGTCACATCGTCACTTCGGTGGTCGCGGTCATCATCGACAACGATGGCAGGGTGCTCCTCACCAAGAGGAACGTCCCCCCTTTCCAGGGGGAATGGGTGATGCCCGGCGGCAAGATCGACCTCGGTGAACCGATCGTGGCGGCCCTCAAGCGCGAGGTATGGGAAGAGGTCGGCCTCGAGGTGGAAGTGGGAGACCTGATCGACGTCTTCGAACACGTGACGCCGGGAGAGGACAACTACCACTTCATCATCATCTATTACCGGTGCACGCCGCTTTACTGCGACGTTAACCACAACAAGGACGAAGTGGCCGAGGCCCGCTGGGTCGAGCCGGGCGAACTGGAGCAGTACAAGATCCCCGCCGGCGCCCGCTTCATCCTTACTAAGATCTTTGAAACCAATTGACAATTGACGATTGACAATTGATACGGCGACCTGCCATCTCATACTGGCAAAGCGCAGCGTCGTGACAATTGGCACTTTTCTCCGGGCGTTAATTGTCAATTAGTCAATTTTCCATTGTCAATCGGGGTGCTGCTTGGTCAAGATCGTCGAGAAACAGGTCCAGCTTGATTTTCCCCTCGGGCATCACCTGCACTGTCTCATCGCGCAGATACCGAACCGGTTGCAGCGCCGCGATCATCTGTTCACGCTCGTCGACGCCGAGGAACAGTGGCGCCTGGTGCGCAGCGTACTCGACCTGGTCGCCGAAGGCTCCGGCAACCTGAAGCGACTGCACTTCCTGATGTTCCCCGAGACCTCGGTACCGCTCTCCCGGTTCGACGACCTGCTGAACATCATCGACGAGCGCTTCCGCCCCAACACGGTCACCATGTTCGGGCTCGAACAGATCCGATTGGAGCAGTACCGTGCGCTCCTCAGGCGCTTCGAGGAGGACAACGCCGAGGCGCTCGACTGCGTGGAACGCGACATCGACTCTGGCGACATCCTGGGGATGCCGGTCAACTGGTGCTGCATCGCCATCAAGGAGCGTGACGGGCGGCTCAGGGTCTTTCTGGAGGCGAAGACGCACCCTTTCCGGGGCGAGGAGTTCCTGGACAAGGACCACGACCTGTACCGGGGGCGGCACTTCTACCTGTTCCGCGCCCAGCCGGCCTGCTTCAATTTCATGACGGTCATCTGCCTTGATTACCTGTACCGGGACCTCTACTCCTCAAACATCAAGCAGATCATCGATCACGCGGACCGGCTCTTCTTCACCATGAGGCAGTCGCTCGACGCCCTCTTCGTGATCCAGTGCAACCCGAAGCCCGAGCACCGCTCATACCGCGAGGTGCTCTCCGGCTTTTACGGCGAGTTCCTGGAGGATACCCCCGGCGTGCGCGAGACGGTGACCGTCTTCGGCAACTGCTCGGACGAAAGCGAGATCGAAGGGGTGCGTTGCCAGAGCTGTTACGGGGTTTCCTTCGTGGTGATCAGCGCGCGCCACAAGATGTCCCCCTTCCAGGACCGTGAGTTCGCCAGCGACGATTTCGAGGGCGCACCGGTCTGCCGCCTGCGCTTCGGCACGGGAACGAGGCTTTACTACTTCAACCTGCCGCTCTACCACGAACTCGACCCGAGAAGCTCGCGGGTCCCCCTGAAGGTGCACTCGGTGCTGCGCTGGACCGACGACGCGGGATGGGTGAAGGTGGGGGACGGCGAGGGGCAGGTTTTGTAAAAAGGATTTCAACGCAAAGACGCAGAGGCGTGGAGACGCAAAGTAAAAATCTGTGACGGGGTAAGACACTACAGCCTTTTCTTTGCGCCTTAGCGGCTTGGCGTCTTTGCGTTAAAGAAGTTGCAGTTCAACAAAAATCAGCAGCAGGAGACCGAAAGACATGTCCAAAGACAAACTGTGGGGCGGACGCTTCACCCAGCCCACCGACAAGTTCGTAGAAGAGTTCACCGCCTCCATCAACTTCGACAAGCGCCTGTACCACCAGGACATCCGCGGCTCCATCGCCCACGCCACCATGCTCGGCAAGCAGGGGATCATCCCGGTTGCGGACGTCGAGGCAATCGTGCACGGCCTCAGGGAAATCCTGGACAAAATCGAGGCTGGCGATTTCGACTTCTCGGTCTCCCTGGAAGATATCCACATGAACATCGAGGCGCGCCTCTCCGAGAAGATCGGCGACGCGGGCAAGAGGCTCCACACCGGCCGCTCCAGAAACGACCAGGTGGCCCTCGACATCCGCCTCTACATGCGCGACGAGCTGGTGGAAATCTCCGCCTACATCGACCTCCTGATCGACTCTCTCATCTACCAGGCGGAAGAGAACTTGGGCGTGATCATGCCCGGCTTCACCCACCTGCAGACCGCACAGCCGATCCTCTTCTCGCACCACATGATGGCCTACCACGAGATGCTCAAGCGCGACAAGGGGCGCATGGAGGACTGCCTGAAGCGCACCAACGTGCTGCCGCTCGGCGCGGGCGCCCTGGCCGGGACCACCTTCCCGATCGACCGCGAACACGTGGCGGAGCTTTTGGAGTTCCCCGAGGTGAGCAGAAACTCCCTCGACTCGGTCTCCGACCGCGACTTCGCCCTCGAGTTCTGCGCCGCCGCCTCGATCCTGATGATGCACCTCTCCCGCTTCGCCGAGGAACTCATCCTCTGGTCCACGAGCGAGTTCAAGTTCGTTGACCTCTCCGATTCCTTCTGCACCGGCTCCTCCATCATGCCGCAGAAGAAGAACCCGGACGTCCCGGAGCTCGTGCGCGGCAAGACCGGCCGCGTCTACGGGAACCTCATGTCCCTGCTCACGCTGATGAAGTCGCTCCCGCTTGCATACAACAAGGACATGCAGGAAGACAAGGAGCCGCTCTTCGACACCATCGACACCGTGAAAGGGTCGCTGAAAATCTTCGCGGACATGGTGCGCGAGATGAAGGTGAACGCGGCCCGTATGAAGGTCGCGGCCGCTGCCGGCTTCTCCACCGCGACCGACGTGGCGGACTACCTGGTAAGAAAGGGAATCCCGTTCCGCGATGCGCACGAGATCGTTGGTAAGGCGGTGCGTTACTGCATCGAGAACGAGATGGACATCCCGGAACTCTCCCTCGCCGAATGGCAGATCTTCTCTGGACGTATCGAGGACGACATCTTCGGCGCCATCACCCTCGAAGCATCGGTCAACGCACGCAAGGCGACCGGCGGCACCGCGCTCGAGCGGGTGAAGGCCGAGATCGCCCGGGCGAAGGAAGGACGCTAGCCGTGGCGGCATCGCGTCGACTCCTTCCCGCCGTTGCAGTTGCGGCGTCGCTTGCCATCCTTGCCGGGTGCGGCAAGAAGGGAACGCTCGTCCCCCCCGAGGCGCTGGTCCCGGCACCGATCGCCTCGCTCGCCGTGGCGCAAAAGGGAGGCGAACTCCAGGTGAGCTGGAGCGGACCCGGTAAGCAGGAGGGGGGAGGAAAGCTCGAGAACCTCGCCGGCTTTCTCCTGTTCCGGCGCAACGTGCTCCCACCCGGTGAGGACTGCGAGGAGTGCCCTGGTGCCTACAGCCAGCTCGCCAAGGTGGACCTGGAGCTTCCCGAAAGGGTGCGTCGGGCCGGGGGGCTCTGGATCTACGACGACTTCGACCTGCAGAAAGGGCGGACCTACCAGTACAAGGTGCGTTCCTACAGCAAGGACGGGGCGCAGAGCAAGGACTCCAACAAGGTGCGGCGCTCCGCGGTCACGCCCCCGCTTCCTCCGGTGCTCGAGGCGCACGGCTCTCCCAACGAGGTGGAGCTGAACTACGTCGCCCTCCCCCCGGAGGAGGGAACCTTCGTCGGGTACAACATCTACAAGAGCAAGAAGGACGAACCGGCGCCGCTCGCTCCGGTCAACAAGGAGCCGCTTGCCGGTACCACCTACCGGGACCAGGAGCTGGTGCTCGGGTTGGCCTACCGCTACACGGTGACGAGCGTTGCCAAGGTCGGCGCCGATACCGTCGAGAGCGCCCCCTCCAATGTCGTAGAAGCGGGGCTCGTGCTGCCGGAGTAGGCACGTTGCCTTTTCAGGTGGTTCATGATAATAACCGGGAACGCTAAATAACATGAAGACGCCCTTCGCGGGGCGTATTTGGAGCAGGCATGAAGATTACAAGAGCAGAGGTCGAGCACGTAGCAAGGCTCGCCCGACTGGAGCTTACCGACGCGGAGCTGGACACCTTCACCGGCCAGATGGACGGCATCCTAGCCTACGTCGAGAAGCTGAACGCACTGGACACCGACGGCATCGTTCCCACCTCGCACGCGGTCCCCATGGAGAACGCCTTCAGGGCCGATGAGCCGACCGGCTCGATCGGCGTGGAGAACGCCCTCGCCAACGCGCCGCTGCGCGCCGAGAGCTTCTTCAGGGTGCCCAAGGTCATCGAATAGTCAGTCTAGTTTGACCAGTCCGACAGGTCCGACTGGTCGGACACTACAAGATCGGAGTGTTTAATGGAAATTTTCGACCTTACCATACACGAGCTGCACGACAAGCTAAAGGCGAAGGAGGTCTCCTCCGTAGAGGCTACCCGCGCCATGCTGGACCGCATCGAGGCCGTGGACGGCCAGGTGAACGCCTACATCACGGTGACCCCGGAGCAGGCGCTCGTCGAGGCTGAAGCCGCGGACCGCCGCATCGCTGCAGGCGACATCGCACCCCTCACTGGCATCCCGATGGGGCTCAAGGACATCTTCATCACCAAGGGGATCCGCACCACCTGCGGCTCCCGTATCCTGGAGAACTTCGTCCCCCCCTACGACGGCACCGCGGTCGCCAAGCTGAAGGAACAGGGCGCGGTCATCGTGGGGAAGCTGAACCAGGATGAATTCGCCATGGGAAGCTCCAACGAGTCCTCCTACTTCGGCCCGGTGAAGAACCCATGGAACCTCGAGTGCACCCCGGGCGGCTCCTCCGGCGGCTCCGCCGCTGCCATCGCCGCGCGCACCGCTACCGCGACGCTTGGCACCGACACCGGCGGCTCCATCCGCCAGCCCGCCTCGCATTGCTCCTGCGTCGGCGTGAAGCCGACCTACGGCCGCGTCTCCCGCTACGGCGTCATCGCCTACGCCTCCTCGCTCGACCAGGTCGGCCCGCTCACCCGCGACGTGACCGATGCCGCCCTCCTTCTGGGTGCGGTCGCCGGTTACGATCCCAAGGACTCCACCTCGGTCAACACACCGGTGCCGGATTACCTCGCGGGGCTTAAGACCGGCGTCAAGGGGCTGAAGATCGGCCTCCCCAAGCAGTACTTCATCGAAGGGCTCGACCCGGACGTGAAGCGCGCCATGGACGAGGCGATCGCCCTGTACAAGAGCCTGGGCGCGGAACTACGCGAGGTGAGCCTGCCGCACACCGAGTACGCCGTCGCCACCTACTACCTGATCGCCACCGCCGAGGCGTCCTCGAACCTCGCCCGCTACGACGGCGTCCGCTTCGGGCACCGCGCCGAGGAGATCCGGGGCCTGAAGGAGATGTACGCGAAGACCCGCGCCGAGGGCTTCGGCTCCGAGGTTAAGCGCAGGATCATGCTCGGCACCTACGCGCTTTCCTCCGGCTACTACGACGCCTACTACGTAAAGGCCCAGAAGGTCAGGACGCTGATCATGCAGGACTTCCTGAACGCCTTCAACGAGGTGGACGTGCTACTCACCCCGATCGCGCCGACCCCGCCCTTCAAGATCGGCGAGAAACTGGCCGACCCGCTGCAGATGTACCTCTCGGACATCTTCACCATTCCGGTGAACCTGGCCGGGACCTGCGGCATCAGCATCCCCGCCGGTTTCAGTGCGGCGGGACTCCCCATCGGGCTGCAGCTGATCGGCAAACCGTTCGGCGAAGCGACCATCCTCTCCACCGCGTACGCGTTCGAGCAGGAGACCCAGTGGCACCTGAAGAAGGCGCCGCTCTAACACCTAAAAAAAGCTTTTCGGAGCCACTATGAAATATCAGGTCGTCATCGGGCTTGAGGTACACACCCAGCTCACCACCAACACCAAGATCTTCTGCGGCTGCTCGACGAAGTTCGGCTCGGAGCCGAACTCCCAGACCTGCCCGGTTTGCTTAGGCTTCCCCGGCGCGCTTCCGGTCCTGAACCGGCAGGTGGTGGAATACGCCATCCGCGCGGGCCTCGCCACCAACTGTTCCATCACCCAGAGAAACGTCTTCGCCAGGAAGAACTACTTCTACCCGGACCTCCCCAAGGGGTACCAGATCAGCCAGTTCGACCTCCCCATCTGCCAGCACGGGCACCTCGACATCGAGGTGGAGGGGGAAACGAAGCGGATCGGCATCACCCGCATCCACATGGAGGAGGACGCCGGCAAGCTTGTGCACGCCGACCTCTCCGAGGTGGGGGACGATTCCTGCGTCGACCTGAACCGCGCCTGCACGCCGCTTCTCGAGATCGTCTCCGAGCCGGACATGCGCTCCCCGGACGAGGCGATCGCGTATCTCAAGAAGCTGTACCAGATCGTCATGTACCTGGGCATCTGCGACGGCAACCTCGAGGAGGGGAGCTTCCGCTGCGACGCGAACGTCTCGCTCATGCCGGTAGGCTCCACCGTCTTCGGCACCCGCGCGGAACTGAAGAACATCAACTCCTTCAAGTTCATCAAGCAGGCGATCGAGTACGAGATCGAGCGCCAGGCGGAGATCCTCGACGACGGCGGCAAGGTGATCCAGGAAACCCGCCTCTTCGACCCGAACACCGGCACCACCCGCTCCATGCGCGGAAAAGAGGAGGCCCACGACTACCGCTACTTCCCGGACCCGGACCTCGTCCCGGTGCTGATCGCGGACCAGTGGATCGAGGACGTGCGCGCCGAACTCCCCGAGCTGCCGGAGGCGAAGCGCGCCCGCTACGTCGCCGAGCTTGGGCTTCCCGAGTACGACGCCGAGGTGCTTGCCTCGAGCCGCGAGCTCGCCCAGTACTACGAGGAGACCGTCGCCCTCTTCCCGCAGGCTAAGATCGTCTCCAACTGGGTCATGGGCGAGGTGGCCCGCGCCCTCAACGAGGACAACAACCGCTCCATCACCGACTGCCCGGTCACCCCGGCACTCCTCGCCGACCTCCTGAAGCTCATGGAGAAGGGGACCATCTCCGGCAAGATCGCGAAGACCGTCTTCGACGAGATGTACAAGACCGGCAAGGCGCCGGAGAAGATCGTCGAGGAGAAGGGGCTGGTGCAGGTCTCCGACACCGGGGCCATCGAGGCGATGGTCGACGAGGTGCTGAACAACAACCCCGGCCAGGTCGAGCAGTACCGCGGCGGCAAGGAGACCGTCTTCGGCTTCTTCGTAGGCCAGGTGATGCGCGCCTCCAAGGGAAAAGCAAACCCCGCCGTGGTGAACGAGCTGCTGCTTAAGAAACTGAAAGCATAAAGACCAGACAAGGCAATTAACGCCAAGGCGCGAAGACGCGGAGAAAAGCTATTCGGGGTTAAGACCTTAAACCCGTTTTACGGTTTACCCTTTGCGTCTCTGCGGCTTTGCGTCTTTGCGTTAAAGCTTTAAAACGAGGTGGACGATGTCCTTCAGAACCATAGAGTGGCGCGACAACAAGGTGATCATGATAGACCAGACGAGGCTCCCCGCCGAGGAGGTCTACAACGAGTACACCGACTTCCAGGGGGTCGCCGAGGCGATCCGCGGCATGGTGGTCCGGGGGGCTCCGGCCATCGGCATCGCCGCCGCAATGGGGGTTGCCCTCGGCGCCCGTGAGATCATCGCGGACGGCTTCGACACCTTCTACCGCCAGCTTGAAAACGTCTGCGACGTGTTAGGCCGCACCCGCCCCACCGCGGTCAACCTCTTCTGGGGTCTCGAGCGCATGAAGCGCGTGGCGCTGCAGCACAAGGAACTGGACCTGCACTCGATTCGCGAGCTTCTGAAGGCCGAGGCGATCAGCATCGAGGCGGAGGACCTCGCCATCTGCAAGGAGATCGGCCGCCACGGCGCCGCGCTCGTCAAGGAAGGGGCTTCCATCCTCACCCACTGCAACGCCGGCGGACTCGCCACCGCAGGCTACGGTACAGCGCTCGGCGTGATCCGCGGCGCCCACGAGGCCGGCAAGAACATCCGCGTCTTCGCCGACGAAACACGCCCCTGGCTCCAGGGTGCGCGCCTCACCGCCTGGGAGCTGATGAAGGACTCCATTCCGGTGACGCTCATCTCGGACAACATGGCGGGCTGGCTCATGAAGAGCGGGCAGATCGATTTCTGCGTCGTCGGCGCCGACCGCATCGCCGCCAACGGCGACACGGCAAACAAGATCGGCACCTACAGCGTCGCCGTCCTCGCCAAGGAGAACCGGATCCCGTTCTACGTGGCGGCCCCCATCTCCACCCTTGACCTGAAGCTTTCCAACGGCGACCAGATCCCGATCGAGGAGCGCGCCCCGGAAGAGGTGACCAAGGTGCAGGGGGTATCCATCGCACCGGAAGGGGTCAAGGTCAGGAATCCCGCCTTCGACGTCACCCCCGCCCGCTACATCACCGGCATCATCACCGAAAAAGGTGTGGTGCGCGGCGATTACGAGAAGGAACTGAGAGCACTGGTCGGACTATGAGCCGCCTTTCCGACCTCGCCGCACTGCTGCTGTCCGCCCTGTCGCAGCCGGACAAGGGTGACCTCCCCCATCTCCTGGAGCAGGGGGGCTTCAGCTACGGTGCACGCACGGTCGAGAACCTGAGGCTTCTTTCCGAAGTGCTGCCGGGCGAGCGGCTGGTCGAGGTGGCCATCGCCTCGCTCGCCGCGCCCATGCCGGACATGGCGCTGAACGGCCTCGAGCGCATCAGCACCATCGTCCCGCGCGACATGCTCGTCAACCTCTGCTCACGCCGCGCGCTCACCGCGCAGCTCATGAACATCTGCGGTTCCTCCCCCTTCCTCACCACCATCATCTGCCGCGATCCATCGGCACTGCAGCGCCTCTTCATGGACCGCGAGATCATGATCCGGCGCAGCGAAGAGGAGATGCTGGAGGCTCTGCGCCAGCGCATCCCGGAAGGGACCGGGTACGCCGAGATCTTCTCCCACCTGCGCCGTTTCAAGTACGCCGAGATGCTGCGCATCGCCGCCCGCGACCTGAACGGTCTCGCCCCGCTGGAGGAAGTCACCGCGGAACTTTCCTCCCTTGCCGCCGCGGCGCTGCAGATCGCCTACGAGACCGCCTACCGCGAGCTCGTGCGCGAACACGGCACCCCGATGGAAGAGGGGCCCGACGGGCCGGTACCGGCCGAGTTCACCATCATCGGCATGGGGAAGTTCGGCGGGCGGGAACTCAACTTCTCCTCGGACATCGATCTCATCTACTTCTACTCGTCCGACAAGGGGGAATGCACCGGCGTCCCCGACGGACGCGGCGGCTTCAGGAACAAGCTGTCCCTGCACGCCTTCTTCGTGAAACTCTCCGAGATGGTGAGCCGCGCCATCTCACAGGTCACCGAGGACGGCTTCGTCTTCCGTGTCGACATGGGCTTGAGGCCCGACGGCAAGGGGGGGGACCTTGCCACCTCGATGCGCTCCGCCGAGGTGTACTACGAGGCGTGGGGACAGTCTTGGGAGCGCGCCGCCATGATGAAGGCCCGTCCCGTGGCCGGTTCTATCGAACTCGGGGAGCGCCTGCTCGCCGCGCTCACCCCCTTCGTCTACCGCCGCTACCTCGATTACAACCTGATCGAGGACATGATGGCGATGAAGAAGAAAATCGACGCCTCGCTCGCCAGGAAGCAGGAGGGTGAGGTCAACATCAAGCTCGGACGCGGCGGCATCCGCGAGATCGAGTTCTTCATCCAGGCCCTGCAACTGGTCTACGCCGGGAAGAACCCGCAGTTGAGGGAGCGCAACTCGCTCAAGGCCCTGAAAACCCTGTACCAGGCCCGCCTCATCAAGGAGATCGATTGCGCCTCGCTCTCCGACGCCTACCGCTTCCTGCGCACCGTCGAGCACCGCATCCAGGTGGTGCAGGAGCGACAGACCCACGCCCTGCCCCGCAAGGACGAGGAACTCTCGGCCCTGGCGCGGCGCTGCGGCTACCTCAGAAAGGACGGGCAGCAGCGTTTCAGCGAGACGCTGGAGCGGCACCGCCGCGCCGTCTCCGCCATCTACGGCGACCTTTTCCTGTCGCGCGACGAGAAGATCAAGGAGGAGGTCCTCCCCGAGGTTCACTTCTTCTTCGACCACAACGCTGACCCCGACCTCATCAAGGACATGCTCGAGGAGCGCCGCTTCGAGCACCCGGACGCCGGCTACGAGAACCTCCTCGTGCTGCGCGACGGCCCGGCCAAGGTGAACCTCACCGAACAGGGGCGCCGCACCCTCGAGAAGATCGCGCCCCTCTTCTTGCAGGAGGTCTTCTCGGCTCCCGACCCCGACCTCGCCCTCACCAACCTGGAGCGTTTCCTGTCCTCGCAGCGGACCAGGTCATCTATCTACGCCCTGCTGGCCGAGAACCGGGACATCCTGAAGCTCCTCACCTCGCTTTTCGGGATGTCCGAGTTCCTCTCGAAGATCTTCATCGGGCACCCGGAACTGCTCGACAGCATGGCCTCGCACGAGTACGCCTACCTGCAAAAGGAACGCGCCGCCATGGCGAAGGAGCTGGATACCTTCCTCACCCAGGCGGACGGTTTCGAGGAGCAGTTGGACGCCATGCGAAGCTACCGTCACGAGGAGTTCCTGCGCATCGGCATGAACGACATCTACGGCAAGATGAAACAGCCGGAAGTGGCGCAGCAGCTGACCGATCTTGCCGACGTGACCCTCGCCGCCGCCTGCTGCATGGCGACCGGAGAGCTCGCCCGTTTCGGGCGTCCGATGGTGGTCGAGGAGGACGGCACGAAGCATGAAGCCTCCTTCGCCATCGTCGCCATGGGGAAATTGGGGGGCTTCGAGCTCAACTACCACTCTGACCTCGATATCATCTATATCTACGACGGGCAGGGGTTCACCGACGGCGAGAAGAGCATCACCAACCGCGAGTACTTCGCCAAACTCGGGCAGAAGATCATCCTGGTACTCACCACGCAGACCCGCGAGGGGTACGCCTACAAGATCGACACGCGGTTGCGCCCGTCCGGCAACGCAGGACCTCTCGTCACCTCGTTGGAGTCCTTCCAGAGCTACCATGCCACCGAGGCGCAGATCTGGGAGCGCCAGGCGCTCACCAAGGCGCGGGTGACCTACGGCGATCCGCGTCTCAAGGCTGCCATCGAGCGGGTCATCGAGCAGACGGTCTACGGTGCCAGCGCCGACGACGGGGTGCGCGCGGAGATCCACCGGCTCAGGATGCGTATGGAGAACGAGCTGGCCAAGGAGTCGACCGGCAGCTACAACATTAAGACCGGGCGCGGCGGCATGGTGGACGTTGAGTTCATCATCCAGTTCATGCAGCTCAGATACGGCTGCAAGCACGGTGAGATCCGCTGTCCCAACACGCTTGAAGCGATGGACGCCATGCGCATGCAAGGGCTTCTCTCCGAGCCGGATTACCAGGCCCTCGCCGAGGGGTACCGTTTCCTGCGTCGCCTGGAGAACCGGCTGAGGATCATCCACGACTACTCGATGAACGATCTGGGCGGACCGCTCAAGTACCTGAACAAACTGGCGAGACGCCTTGGTTACGATCCGATGCTCAAGAACCCGGGACAGGCGCTCATGGCCGATTACGAACGGGTCACCGAGGCGGTGCGCGAGGTGTACGGCAGGATACTCGGAGGCGAAGGCGAGTCAGCAGTACCCCCTCGCCCTACGGGAGAGGGGCAGGGGTGAGGGCTGCGCCATGGGCATCGCCCTCACTCGTCTGCGGCCGTCCTCTCCCGGATATCGAGGCCAACAGACCGACCCCGGCATGGGGTCTTTTTATTTAGGAGGCAGCATGGAAGTAAGGATCTATTACGAGGATACCGATGCGGGCGGGGTGGTGTATCACTCCAATTACATAAGCTACATGGAGCGGGCGAGGACCGAATTTCTCAGGACGCACGGGCTTTCGGTGAGAGAGATGCACGACAAGGGGATCATCTTCCCCGTGGTGCACATCGATGCCAATTTCCGTGCACCGGCGCGACTGGACGACCTGCTCGTGGTGCGTACCCAGATCGCGGTATTGAAGAACAGCTCTTTCACGGTGGCACAGCAGGTGGTTCGGAAGGATGATGAAAAACTGCTCGTGGAGGCGAAGGTGACGCTTGCGTGTGTCAGTCCCGAGATGAAGGCAAAGCGTCTGCCGAACGAGATCAGGGAGCTGTTCACGAGGCTTTTGGAGGAGACCCCGCAGGAAGGTTGAGGCCGCTTGGCCAAGGCAATCCCCCCTGTCCCCCCTTCGCAAAGGGGGGGACGTGAGGTCTAATGCGGCGCTTTGGACAGATGCCCCGACCTATAGGGAAGCAATGAGGATGTTCAGTTCGCGGGGGGCGTCTTCTGCTTTTCCCGGCGCTCCTCGAGGAGCATGTCGATGGCCAGGATGAAAACGCCGACGCAGATGGCGGAATCGGCGATGTTGAAGGCGGGCCAGTGGTGCCCCTTCCAGTGCACGTCGAGGAAGTCGATCACCTCACCCAGACGGACGCGGTCGATCATGTTGCCGAGCGCGCCGGAGAAGATGAGCGACAGCGAGGCAACGTTCAGCTTCTGGTCGTCGCGCAGCTTGCTGACCGCGATCAGGATAACCACGACCGCTACGGTCGACACCAGCAGGAAAAACGGAAGCCGGTAGGCCGACGAGGCCAGGATGCCAAAGGCCGCACCCTTGTTGCGCAGATAGGTGATGTTGAAGAGCCCCTCGATGACGGAGAAGGAGCTGTGCAGGGTCATGGTCTTGTCGATGTAGACCTTGCTCACCTGGTCCAGTACCAGCACCAGCGCCGAAACGGCCGCGAGGATAATGTATTTGAGTTTCATAGGGTCCTTTAGGTCCGGTATCCCCTCTTCGGCCTCCGAACCTTCACCAAAAGGCTTCGGTCCACAGGCGGGAGAGGGACTGGGTGAGGGAGGAGCCCCCCTCACCCGCCCAATTTATTTCACCGCCGCAAGGCACTTCGGGCAGATGGCCGCATGCTCGGCGTCCTTGCCAAGCTCTTCGCTGTAGCACCAGCAGCGCTCGCACTTCTCGCCGGGGGCGGCGGAAACCGCCACCTCGAGCCCTTCGATCCCCTCCGCCTGGTACACCTCGCCGGAAAGCCCGTCGCAAAGCTCAGCCTTCGAGACGATGAAGATCTCGGGAAGCTGCGCCGCGTACTCCTTGAGGAACGCCTCGGTGTCGCCGCTTGCCTTCAGCGAGACGGCGGCGTCGAGCGAGTGCCCGATAACCTTCTTCACGCGGGCAAGCTCAAGCGCCTTGGAGACCTCGGAGCGGATCTTGATGATCTTCTCCCAGCGGACGGAAAGCGCATCGTCCTTGACCTCGGGGGTGAGAGCCGGGAAGAGCGCCAGGTGCACGCTCGACTCGCGATTGCCGGGCATCTCCGCCCAGACCTCTTCGGCGGTGAAAGAGAGCACCGGTGCCACCATGCGCACCAGGGCGTCGAGCACCTTGTACATCACGGTCTGGCCGCTTCTCCTTGCCACCGAATCCTTCTTCGAGGTGTAGACACGGTCCTTTAGGATGTCGAGGTAGAAGGCGCTCATCTCGACGGTGCAGAAGCCGTTCACCGCGTGGTAGAGGATGTGGAACTCGCTGTCGTTGTAGGAAGCGAGCACCTTCTCCTTCAGAAGCTCCAACTGGTGCATGGCCCAGCGGTCAAGCTCGGGCATGTCGGCGTACGCCACGCAGTCCGTTTCCGGGTTGAAGTCGTGGATGTTGCCCAGGATGTAGCGGCAGGTGTTCCTGATGCGGCGATAGCTCTCGGAGAGACGGGTCAGGATCTCCTGGGAGATGCGCAGGTCGTCGCGGTAGTCCTGCGCCGCCACCCAGAGGCGGAGCACGTCGCCGCCGAACTTCTTGATGACGTCCTCGGGCGCCACGACGTTGCCCACCGACTTGCTCATCTTGCGACCGGCGCCGTCCATGACGAAGCCGTGGGTGAGCACGTTCTTGTAGGGAGCGCGCCCACGGGTGCCGACGCTCGCAAGCAGCGAGGAGTGGAACCAGCCGCGGTGCTGGTCGCTTCCTTCCAGGTACATGTCGGCCGGGGAACCGAGGTTCTCGCGCAGTTCAAGGACGGCGGCGTGCGAGGTGCCGGAGTCGAACCAGACGTCGAGGATATCGCCTTCCTTCTCGAACTCGTCCTTGCCGCAGGAGGGGCAGGTGGTCCCTTCCGGCAGAAATTTCGCGGCATCCCAGTCGTACCAGATGTCGGAGGTGTGCTCGGCGAAGAGGTCCGCCACGTGGTGCATGACCTTGCCGTCGGCCATCACGTTGCCGCAGCTCTTGCAGTAGAAGGCTGCGATGGGGACGCCCCAGGAGCGCTGACGGGAGACGCACCAGTCGGGACGGTTCTCGATCATGCCGTAGATACGCTCACGGCCCCATTTCGGGATCCAGTTCACGTTGTTTATCTCGGAGAGCGCCTTGCCGCGCAGATCGTTCTTCTCCATGGAGATGAACCACTGCTCGGTAGCGCGGAAGATGACCGGCTTCTTGCAGCGCCAGCAGTGCGGGTAGGAGTGGGAAATCTCCTTGGAGCCCAGGAGCGCGCCGACCTCGATCAGCTTCTCGATCACGTTCTTGTTGGCGTCGAAGACAAACTGGCCGGCGAAGAACTCTATGTTCTCGTAGAAACGGCCGCGGTTGTCGACCGGGTTGTAGATGTCGAGCCCCGCCTGCAGGCCGAGTTCGTAGTCTTCCTGGCCGTGGCCCGGCGCGGTGTGGACGCAGCCGGTACCGGCTTCGAGAGTAACGTGCTCACCCAGCAGGATGATGGAGTCCTGGTCGTAGAACGGGTGGCGGGCCAGCTTTTTCTCCAGGATCTTGGAGGGGAACTTGGCCAGCACCTCGCCTTCCGCGCCGATCTCCTTCAGGAAGCTCTCCTTCAGGCCGTCGGCCACGATGACCACGTCACCGCTGTTAAGCGCAAGCGCCACGTAGTCGAGTTCCGGGTGCAGCGCGATGGCAAGGTTCGCGGGAAGGGTCCAGGGGGTGGTGGTCCAGATCACCATGGAGGCCTTTTTGCCGGAAAGCGCGGGCACCGCGCTCCCCAGGTCCTCCTTCAGGGCGAACTTGACGAATACGGAGGGAGACTTGTGGTCGGCGTACTCGACCTCTGCCTCGGCGAGCGCCGTGCCGCAGGAAGAGCACCAGTGCACCGGCTTCTTACCCTTGTAGAGGCCGCCGTTCTCGGCGAAGCGCGCCAGTTCACGGGCGGTCGCCCCTTCGTAGCTCGCGTTCATGGTCAGGTAGGGCTCGTCCCAGTCGCCGAAGATCCCGAGGCGCTCGAACTCCTCGCGCTGGATGCCGACGAATTTGGCGGCGTACTCGCGGCAGAGCTTGCGCATCTCGAGCTTCGAGATCTCGTGCTTCTTCGAGCCCAGGTTCTTCTCGACCTGCAACTCGATGGGGAGGCCGTGGCAGTCCCACCCCGGCACGTAAGGAGCGGCAAAGCCTTCCATACGTTTGCTCTTGAGGACGATGTCCTTGAGAATCTTGTTCAGCGCGTGGCCGATATGGATGTGACCGTTGGCATACGGAGGACCGTCGTGCAGGATGTAACGCGGACGGTTCGCCCCCGCCTCGTCGATCTTCTGGTTTATGTCGATCTCGTTCCAGTGCTTGAGCATCTCGGGCTCGCGCTGGGGAAGATTGCCCTTCATAGGGAAATTGGTACTGGGGAGATTGAGAGTGTCCTTGTAATCCATGTAAACGGCCTCCAAGCTGTCTGATTAAGCCATGAGAGAAACGACTTAAGCTACAAGCTATAATGAGTAATGTCAAGCGCAAACAGGGATTTCCGCTGTTTTCGAGCCGGGAGTGGCGCCTTTAAGGAGTAGCCCATAATCAAGGAAGGGTGACAGAACAACCAGTAATAGTGTATAAACCGCTTGCACCACTGAATTACCCCCGCTTTTCCCTTTGGGGGTGTCGCCTGCAACTTTTCGCTGGAGTCTTATGAGTCAGAAAACCGAGCTTTCCTACTGGGGAGGCATAGTCAAGGCACTGGGCCTTGTGTTCGGCGACATCGGCACAAGCCCCATCTATACCCTGACCGTCGTCTTCACCCTGACCAAGCCCACGGAGTCCAATATTTACGGGATACTCTGCCTGGTCTTCTGGACCATGACCATCCTGGTCACGGCGGAGTACGCTTGGCTCGCCATGAGCCTCGGCAAGAAGGGGCAAGGCGGCGAGATCGTGCTACGGGAGATCATCATCAAGCTCTTTAGGCAGGGGCGCGTCCTCGCTTTCGCGGGCTTCCTCTCCTTCCTAGGGGTTTCACTCCTTTTGGGTGACGGCGTCATCACACCCGCCATCTCGATCCTTTCGGCTGTAGAGGGGCTGCTCCTCATCCCAGGGCTTGAGGAAACGCGCCAGGGGATCCTGGTCGCTATAGCCGCAATCATCGCCATCACCCTCTTCTTCGTCCAGTCGCGCGGCACTGACAAGATCACCGGCATCTTCGGACCGATCATGATCGTTTACTTCGGCTCGCTCTTCGTCTCGGGTGCTGTCTCCATCTCGAGCACCCCCGAAATAGTCTCCGCCATCAACCCGATGCACGCCGTAAACTTCTTCCGCGAAAACGGCATAGCGGGCTACTTCGTGCTCTCCGAGGTGATCCTCTGCTCCACCGGCGGGGAAGCGCTCTATGCCGACATGGGACACCTCGGGAAGAAGCCGATCATCCGCGCCTGGTACTTCGTCTTCGCCGCTCTCTACATGAACTACCTCGGGCAGGGCGCCCATCTCCTCAGGAACCCGGGAAGCGAGAACATCCTCTTCTCCATGATCCAGAGCCAGTCGTCGCTGCTATACATCCCGTTCCTCATCCTCACCATTTTCGCCACGATCATCGCGTCACAATCCATCATCAGCGGCGTGTTCTCCATCGTCTACCAGGGGATCACCACGCGGCTCATGCCCCTTTTCAAGGTAGACTACACATCGACCCACATGCAGTCGCAGATCTACATCGGAGCAGTGAACTGGGCCCTCATGTGCGCGGTCATCTTCGTCATGTTCTTCTTCCAGAAATCAGGCAACCTGGCCGCGGCCTACGGCATGGCGGTTACCGGGTCCATGACCATCACCGCCATCATGATGATCATGGTCTTCTCCAGGACCACCAAGAAGTGGAAGGTGCCCGTGGTCGCCGTCATCTTGGTCATCGATGTGATCTACTTCACCTCGACCTTCCCGAAGTTCGTGCACGGCGCGTACTGGTCCATCATCCTGGCCTCCATTCCCTTCATCACCATCCAGGTCTGGACCCACGGGCAGCGCCACTTGTACCGCGCACTGCGCCCGCTCGATCTCGACATCTTCCTCCTCTCCTACGAGCAGATCTACGCCAAGGCGAAGAATATTCCGGGGACCGCCCTTTTCTTCATCAAGGCGCTCGACGTGATTCCTCCCTACATCGTGCACTGCATGATCCGCTCGAACATCATCTACGAGAGGAACGTGCTCATCTCCATCATCCGTACCGACGAACCCTTCGGCAATATCGCACGGCACAAGAAGGACGTGGGCACCGGTCTCGAGTTTTTCCAGATCAGCGCGGGCTACATGGAGGTGCTGGACATCGAGAAGCAGTTGAAGGACCACGGCATTCAGGAAAAGGTGATCTTCTACGGCGTGGAAGATATCGAAACCAGGAACCCGGTATGGAGACTTTTCGACCTGATCAAGAAGGTCACACCGAATTTCGTGCAGTTCAACAAGCTTCCCGCAGCCAAGCTGCAGGGGGTGGTGACGCGGGTGGAGATGTAGATACACCAGCAACTTGCGCGGTTTTACTTGTCTCCGGTTAAGACCGGTGCTATATGTTGCGCCGCCACATTAAACAGAGGTACTCCATGCAAAAACACGAACCGTCCTACTGGGGCGGGATTGTAAAATCGATGGGCCTCGTGTTCGGCGACATCGGCACGAGCCCCATATATACCCTCACCGTTATCTTCGCCCTCACCAAGCCGACCCCGGACAACATCTACGGCATCCTGTCGCTGATCGTCTGGACCCTGTTCATCCTGGTCACCGTCGAGTACGCCTGGCTCGCCATGAGCCTGGGGAGAAAGGGGGAAGGCGGCACCATCGTTTTGAAGGAGATCCTGGTTCGCCTGCTTAAAGGGGGGCGCGCCATGGGGTTAATCGGCCTGCTCTCCTTCATCGGCGTCTCGCTTTTGCTGGGCGACGGCGTCATAACACCTGCAATCTCGATACTCTCCGCGGTCGAAGGCCTTGAGCTCATCCCGGCCACGGCCAACCTCTCCCAGGCAGGCGTGATCGCCATCGCCGCAACCATCGCCGTCATCCTCTTCATTTTCCAATCCAAGGGAACCGACAAGGTCGCGGGCGCCTTCGGGCCGTTGATGGTGCTCTGGTTTTCGGCCCTCACCCTTTCCGGCCTCATCGCCATCGCGGGGCATCCCGAGGTGCTCAAATCCATCTCACCCTGGTATGCCATCAAGTTCTTTCTCGATAACGGCATTTCCGGCTTTTTCGTCCTCTCCGAGGTCATCCTGTGCGCCACCGGCGGCGAGGCGCTATACGCCGACATGGGGCACCTGGGGAGAAAGCCGATCGTGCGCGCCTGGTACTTCGTCTTCGCGGCCCTGGTGATCAACTACCTCGGCCAGGGCGCCTTCCTGCTGGAACACCAGCACGAGAAGAACACCCTGTTCGCGATGATACACGGGCAGTCTCCGATCATGTACATCCCGTTTCTCCTCCTCACCATCCTGGCCACGGTGATCGCCTCACAGGCGCTGATAAGCGGCGTCTTTTCCATCATCTACCAGGGGATCACGACGAGGATCATGCCCCTCATGAAGGTGGACTACACCTCCAGCCACCTGAAGTCCCAGATCTACATCAGCTCGGTGAACTGGACCCTCCTGGTGCTGGTCATCTTCATCATGCTGCTGTTCGGCAAGTCGGAGAACCTCGCGGCCGCATACGGCCTTGCCGTCACCGGAACCATGACCATCACCGGCATCATGATGACCTGGATCTTCGCCAATACCACGAAGAAGTGGAAGGCGCCCATCGCCCTTGCGGTCACCCTCATCGACGCCGTCTTCCTGGTCGCGAACCTGAACAAGCTTCCCCACGGCGGCTACTGGTCCATCATCCTCGCCTCGATTCCCTTCATGACCATTCTGATCTGGACCAAGGGACAGCGGGCGCTTTACAAGGCGCTCAAGCCGCTGGACGTGGAGACCTTCCTCCTCTCCTACGAGCAGATCTTCGCCAAGGGGCGCACCATCCCCGGCACCGGGCTCTTTTTCACCCGTGAGTGGGCGGTGGTCCCCCCCTATGTGGTGCACTGCATCATCCGGAGCAATATCATCTACGAGCGCAACGTCTTCATCTCCATCATCAGGACCGATGAGCCGTTCGGAGTTTCCCACAAGCTGACCGAGAAGCGCGGCAGCGGCCTTGATTCATTCGAGATCTTCGCCGGTTACATGGAGGTAATCGACATCGAGGCCCTGCTAAAGAAGAACAACATCAACGAGAAGGTCATCTTCTACGGCGTGGAAGACATCACGACAGGGAACCCGATCTGGAAGATCTTCAACGCCATCAAGAAGCTGAGCCCGAACTTCGTGCAGTTCAACCAGCTTCCCGCAAGCAAACTGCAGGGCGTCTTGACCCGGGTAGAGATGTAACCGTCCCCCCTCACCCAGCCGTCCATCCGGAAACACAAAAGGGCCGCTTCCCTCACGGGAGCGGCCCTTTTCACGTCAGTTGGGGATTCGATGCCTGACTAGACGGTGTCCAGCAGGCTTCCCCAGGTATCCTTCATCGTGATGCGGTGCAGAGCGTTCACACCCTGGACCTCGTAGATGATTTTCTCGGTCTCCTCCTGCGAGAGCCCGACCTTGGGACGGACCCCCATCCAGTGGGTGGCCTGGCCGGAGGGGGACTCCAGCGGACGGGGCAGCGGGGGGCCCGGTTTGTACTTCTTGTCTACGAAAATGGCCGCTTCATACTGTTTGCCGTGTTTGACCAGGCAGATTTCCAGCAAAGCCCCCGTGTTCTGCAGGACCCGATCAATGATCATTTCCTGTACTTCCATATCTTCCGGCATCTCGGTGTATTCGCTCATGGCACCTCTCCATTCCCAGTGTTCGACGTTGTTCCTATTCTTACTCCTCATCGGTCGATCACGGTTCCGACTTTAGGCCTTTTGCCCCCCTCGACGCAATTATCTCCCACCGCCGTTTTTCCCATTGGCGCCAAAGCGAAGCGTCACGATCAGGGGCAGGTGGTCTGAAGCGACTGCAGTCAGCTTGGTGCGCGGGATCAGCTCGTTTTCCACGCTCAGGTCCGGCGAGATGAAGATGTGGTCGAACCTGACGATCGGCATGTTGCTCGGGAAAGTGAACTGGGTGTGCCCGAACTTCAGCCGCTCCTGCTCATCCTGCAGCGCGTTCCTGAGGCGCTTGTGGATGCTCCAGCTCGGCATGGCGTTGAAGTCGCCGCACAAGACCACCGGCGGACGGCAATCGGGATGGGCGAGCCAGTCCGCCCCGGTAAGCACCTTCGCCTGGTAGCTGCGCTCCTGCGGGGTAAGCCCGAGGTGGGTGTTCACCAACTGCAGCTTATGCCCGTTGACGTCGATCTCCACCCACATCACGCCCCGCGGTACCATGGTCCGGTACCGATTCTCCGGGTGCAACCCCCCCGCCCGAACCAGCCGCATGGGAAACCGGCTGAAGACCACGTTACCCCAGCGCTCGCGCTCGAGGTTGTAGTGGACGTCCCTTCTTACCACCAACGCCAATTCGTGCGTCAAATCCTGGCAAGCGCCACCGATTTCAGGGCGGAAACGCGCCCCCGGGAGTTCCTGAAGAGCGACTATGTCGGGCTGATACATTTCGATGACCTGTGCGATACGCGCGGCTGAAGTGTGGCGATCATTGCCGGTCAGCCGGTGCACGTTATAGGTCATGACGGTGAAGGTGTCATTGTTTTGGGTCATACGGACTGCCGCCCTTTCTTGCCGCGAGGGAGCCATAGGAAAAACAACGACAGGAATTATACCCGGTTTTCAGGGAGGCGCAGGCAAAAGGGGCGGGAACTTTCGATACGTAAAAAGTAGCTGCAGATGAGAGGGACAAGCGCAGGAAGGAGTGCTGCCGTGCGCAAGAGGTCTCGGGCAGTGTGCAAAGGGTCTTCCACAGTGCGCAAGGGGGCTTCCGCAGTGTGCAAGGGGTCTTCCGCAGTGTGCAAGGGGTCTTCCGCAGTGCGCAAGAGGTCTTCCGCAGTGCGCAAAGGGTCTTCCGCACTGTGCAAGGGGTCTTCCGCAGTGTGCAAGGGGTCTTCCGCAGTGCGCAAGGGGTCTTCCGCAGTGCGCAAGGGGTCTTCCGCACTGTGCAAGGGGTCTTCCGCAGTGTGCAAGGGGTCTTCCGCAGTGCGCAAGGGGTCTTCCGCACTGTGCAAGGGGTCTTCCGCAGTGCGCAAGGGGTCTTCCGCAGTGCGCAAGGGGTCTTCCGCAGTGCGCAAGGGGTCTTCCGCAGTGCGCAAGGGGTCTTCCGCAGTGTGCAAGGGGTCTTCCGCAGTGTGCAAGGGGTCTTCCGCAGTGTGCAAGGGGGCTCGCGCAGTGTGCAAAGGGGCTCGCGCAATGTGGAAGAGGTCTCGCACCGCGCGTGTGTGTTCACCGTTAAGGTTCTTTAGGGAGTTTTGGGGGAATGCAAAGTGCAGCGGCCTACAAAGCACTGCATGAGCCCCACGTTCCCCCCTTTGCGAAGGGGGGAACGCGAGGTCACCTGCGGTGCTTCGTGGGAACACACGCCGGCCCCTCGGAATTCCCGGACGCCCCACCTATTTAAGACGATGAAACGTCGAAGCGGTCGATCTCCTGTTGCAGTACCTCGATCTGGGCCGCCAGCGCCGACATGCTCTCGCCCAGCACCTTGACTGCCCCGAGGTTGCTCTCGGTGGCGCTCTTGATGTTCTCCACTGCGGGCAGCACCAAGTCCGCCCCCCTGCTCTGCTCGTCGCAAGCCTTCTGGATGTGGCGGATCATGCCGGTGATGTTCTCCGTTGAATTCGCGATGAAGTTCCCCACGTTGCTCTGTTCGCGCGTCGAATTCTTCACCTGTTCGGTCAGGGTCCTCATCTTCTCCACCGCGGAAAGAACCAGACTGCTTCCCTCTCCCTGCTCGCGCGTGGCGGTGGCGATCTGACGCACCATGGTGGTAACCTTTTCCGTCGTGTCCCGGATCATCATGCTGCCGCGCGCCTGCTCGGCGGTGGCGCGGGCGATGCCGTTCACCTGCTCGGTCGCCATCTGCACCCCGCTCACGATCTTCTCGAGCGCCTCGCCGGACTTCCTGGACAGCTCTTCCCCTTGGGCGATGTTCTGTTCCGCCTGTGAAATCGCGACCACCGCGCGGTCGGTCTCCGAGAGAACCCCGTTCACGACATCGGCTATCTTACGGGTCGAGGCGCTGGTCCGTTCGGCGAGTTGCTTGATCTCCCCTGCCACGACCGCGAAGCCCTTGCCGTGCTCCCCGGCCTGGGCGGCGATGATGGCCGCGTTCAGCGCCAGAAGGTTGGTCTGCTCCGCGACGTCGTCGATGACGGAGAGGATCGCCCCGATGTCGCCTGCGCGCTGGGAGAGGTTCGCTATCACCTCGGAGGTGATGCGCGATGATTGCCTGATCGCGTTGATGCCCAGGATGGTCGATTCCACCGCTCCCTTGCCGAACTCGGCGTCCTGCTTCACCGACTCGGAGATCTTCACCGTGTTCAGTGCGTTCTTCTCCACCTCTTTTATGGTGCTGTCCATCTCGACGATGGAGGAGGAGTTGATGCTCGCCTCTTGGAGCAGGAGATCCGCGTTTCTCCCCACCTGTTTAATGGAAGCAGCCATCTCGATGATGGCCGATCCCACCTCGTCCACCTGGTGGGCGAGCGCCTCGGCGTTCAGGGCCACCTCCTCGACACTCGAGGCCATCTCGAGGATCGACGATGAGCTCTCCGAGGCCGACTGGGACAGCCCCTCGACGGCCTTCGCCACCCCCTTGATAGAGCCGGTAATCTGGGTCATGGCGCTCGAGGCCTCGTGCACCGAGGAAGACTGCTGCTCTGCCGCTCCCATTACCGTGCTGGAAACCTGCACCAGGTTTCCGGAGACGGATCCAAGCTCGTCGCTGGAGGCGTTCACCTGCCGCACCATAAGCGCAAGCTTCTCGGTCATGGTATTGAAGTCTGCGGCAAGCTCGCCGATCTCATCCCGGGTGTCCACCTGAAGGCGCTTGTTGAGATCCCAGTCCGTAGTGACGGAAACGATGTGCTTCTTGAGGGTCTCGAAGAGAGCGAGGCTCGGCTTGAGCGAGAGGTAAAGCAATGTGACACCGGCCAGGAGGATGGCGATGAAGATACCCATCTGGGCCGCCACCCCTTTCCACATGGTGGCGAACAGGGGCCCGATCTCCTTGTGGGAGAAGAGAACCCCCACGGTTTCACCGGACGCGTCCTTGACCGGCCCGATGCCTACCAGGTACTTGCCCCCCTTGAAGGAAACGATGGCGAGCTGCGGTTCCTTGAGCGCCTGGTTCATTTCTGAGGCGAGCCCTGCGGCGAGCCCCAAGGCCACCGCCTTCTGCGTCGGGTAAAGGATGCGGAAGTTCCCTGCCTGCTCGGTCTTGACGTCGGTCCCCTTGCTCTTCAGGAAATCGTTGGTGAGAAAAAGGCTCATCTCTTTCCCGGTGATCTGCTTCATCTGCTGGAAGACGTGGTCGATCTCTTCTGCGACCTCCATGTAACCAAGCGCCCTCCCCTGATAGGAGACGGGTTTCACGCAGCGCAAGGAGAAGAAGTTCTTGCCCATCTCCAAGCCCCACGCCATCTGCTTGGTCGCCTGCGCCTTCAGGAAGGTCTCCCGCTTCAGGATGTCACCGTCCTGTTCGGGCTTGTGCGCCCGCAAAAGCACCTTGCCGTCGGGCTGTATGAAGTACATGTGCGTTATGTTGTTGTTCTGCTTGATCTCGCCGAAGATGGGCTTCGCGACGGCGAGCAGTGCGTCCTTCTTGCCCGCGGCGAACGGGGCGAGCAGGATGTCAAGCCGGTCCAGTCCCGTGTGGGCCCGTGCGAGCCCCTCCGCGTCCCCCTTGAGGATCGCTTCAAAGAGGCGGCCGTTGTTGCTGGCCTCATCTTTTAGCCCCTCACGCATCTGGTGCATCTGATATTGGTAGGCGAAGATTCCGAGGATGGTGATACTGGCGAGACAGAGAGTGAGGACGGATACTACAACACGCTTCTTGATGGACCACATGGCAAACATCTATAACTCCCAGGATGGCATTGCATTTCATAATATTCCTACAAGAACCTGTTATATATCCTATTCACCGGAAAGAGAAAAGAGGTAAAGCACAAGCATTTGTGATTTAAATTGCTTTATCTGTATTTGTAAACACCCAAGCAGACACCGCGGCCAAATGCCTTCACAGCGGATCGCATTTGTTGACGTGTCACCGGCGGATACTATGATTGTTACCTATGGGTCACAACCAACGAAAGGAGTTCCGCATGGAAACCAGGAAGGTTACTTTTACCAACAGCAGCGGACTACAGCTTGCCGCGCGTCTGGAACTGCCCGATGGGGAGCCGCCTGTCGCATATGCCATATTCGCCCACTGCTTCACCTGCTCAAAGAACATAAAAGCGGCAGTGAACATAAGCCGCGCCATGAGCAGCCGGCGCATCGCCGTGCTACGTTTCGACTTCACCGGCCTTGGGGAGAGCGAGGGCGATTTCTCCAGCACCACGTTCACGACGCAGGTGAGCGATCTGGTCGCGGCGGCGCAGTTCCTGGAGCGCGAGTACCAGGCACCGAGCCTTCTGGTGGGGCACTCCCTGGGAGGCTCCGCCGTTCTTGTCGCAGCAGCGGAGATACCTTCGGCGACCGCTATCGTCACCATCGCCGCCCCTTACAACCCGGCCCATCTGCGCAGGCTGCTCGGAGACTCGGCCGACCAGATCGAGCGGCATGGCGAGGCAACTGTGCATCTTGGCGAGAACTACTTCACCATCAGGAAGGAGCTCCTGGAAGACCTGGAGACGCAACGCCCGGCGGAAACGCTCGCCCGGCTCCAGGGAGCGCTCCTCGTCATGCACTCGCCTGCCGACAGCATCGTGCAGATTGAAAACGCCACGCAGATCTTCCAGGCCGCGCGACACCCGAAGAGCTTCATCTCCCTCGGCGAGGCCGACCATCTTTTGTCCAACGCCGCGGACTCGCGGTACGCGGGCGAGGTCATAGCCAGTTGGGCCGCGCGCTATCTAGACGTCGTCGACAAGGCCCCCTTGGCCCAGCCCGAATTCCAGGCCGCCGACAACCGGGTCACCGCCCGCACCGGTGAAGAGGGGTTTCGCACCGAGATCTCCGCCAACGGGTTCAGCCTGGTGGCGGACGAGCCGGTGAGTTACGGCGGCACCAACGAGGGACCGTCCCCGTACGAATTCCTCATGTCCGCCCTCGGGGCGTGCACCACCATGACGGTGCAGATGTACGCCCGGCGCAAGGGGTGGCCGCTCACTTACGCCATGGTGCGCCTGTCCCATCACAAGATCCACGCCGAGGACTGCCGCGACTGCGAATCGCAGGACGCGCGCATCGACAAGTTCACCCGCGAGCTCGAGCTCATCGGCGACCTGGACCAGGACCAGCGGCAGAAGCTCCTGGAGATCGCGGAGAAGTGCCCGGTGCACCGCACCCTGACCGGCGAAATCCGCGTCGACACCACGTTGAAGGAATAACAAGGGGGGAGAGGGCCGCGGAGGTCACGGAGGACCATGTTCCCCTAAAGTTTCGGCATGCCGGGCCGATAAGTGTTGCAACGGCCGAGGTAGACGAGGCAGGAGGTAAGAATCATGGATGTCAGTACCATAGCAGCCGCCCAGGTAGCAGGCGCCGCATCACTCATGCAGCAGTCAATTTCCATGGAACTGGTCAAAAACGCAGCCGCAGCGCAGATGCAGATGGCCAACATACTCGCCCAGCAGGCGGCGACGGTGAACCCGCAGGAAGGCTTTTCTACCTACGCCTAATCCCGCAGCAGCCACCCGAAACAGCACGGGCCGGAGGGAAACCCCTCCGGCCCGTAGCCTTTTCACCTGATCATTTCTTGCAGCAGCTTCCACCCTCGCAACCGCAGCACCCCTTCTTCTTCCAAAGCGTCGCGTAAAGGATGTAGCATGCCCCGGCCACGATGACGGCCGCGATGACAACGTCGGCAATTCCCATATCAACCTCCCAATCCCAGGAGACGTCCCCCCTGGTAGACGATAAGCGCCGCACCCCAGGCGAGCGCCGTTTGGTACAAAAGCCCCACCGCAGCCCATTTCCAGGTACCGAACTCCTGCCGCATCGCCGCGATGGCTACCACGCACGGCATGTAGAGGAGAACGAACACCATGAAGGCATAGGCGGTGAGCGGCGTGAAGGCCCCGCCGATGGCGAGCTTCAACCCACCTTGATCCTCCTCCTTCTCTTCCGGCTGCGGGAGATAGAGAAGCGTCTTCATTGCCTTAACCGAAGCCTCCCCGAAGGAGGTTACTATCTCCTTGAGATCCTCCTTCAGGGTAGGGATCTCCTTCTTTTCCTCGCCGTGCTTGGGCGCGTAGATCTCGCCCATGGTACCGACGACGATCTCCTTCGCGATGACGCCGGTGATGAGGGAGGACGCCGCCTCCCAGGTGCCGAAGCCGACCGGCTGGAAGATGGGAGCCACCGCCGCACCCGCCTGCCCGAGGTAGGAGTCGCGTTTGTGCTCGACCCCCCAGGGGAGGTTCAAAAGGAACCAGACGAGGACCGAGACGGCGAAGATGTAGGTACCGGCCTTGAAAAGGAAGTGTTTCCCCTTCTCCCAGGTGTGCACGCACAGGCTGCTGAAGGACGGCATGCGGTACGGGGGAAGCTCCATGATGAACATGGGCGCCTCGCCGCGGAAGAGGGTCCTCTTGAAGATGAGCCCCATGAACACGGCGAGCAGGATCCCTATGATATACAGGGACCAGATCACCGTGCCCGAGTTGTTCGGGAAGAAGATCCCGACGAAAAGCACGTACACCGGCAGGCGTGCGCCGCAGGACATGAGCGGCACGAGGAGCGCGGTCAGCACCTTGTCCTTCGGGTTCTCCAGGGTGCGCGTCGCGTAGATCCCCGGCACGTTGCAGCCGAACCCGAGCAGCATCGGGATGAAGGACTTGCCGTGCAGGCCGATGGAATGCATGGTGCGGTCCATGACGAAGGCGGCGCGCGCCATGTAGCCGCTACCTTCCAGGAAGGTGATGAAGAACATCATGGCGAAGATCACCGGCACGAAGACGATGACGGAACCGACCCCGGCGATGACGCCGTCGTTCACGAGCGACACGGTCCAGTCCGGTGCGCCCAGCGGGGTCAGGATGGCGGAGGCCCAGCGCTTGAAGGGGCCCTCGGTCATCGCGCGGAGCCAGTCCCCATAGGGGGCGGATAGGTCGAATGTGAGCTTGAACAACAGCCACATGGCGAGCATGAAGATCGGTATCCCGAGGAAGCGGTTCAGCACGATGCGGTCGATCTTCTCGGTGAGCTCGGTCTGGCGCAGCTCCGGTTTCTCCAGGATCTCCCGCGTGAGCCCGGAGGCGAGCGAGTAACGGACGTCGGCCATGATCGACTCGATGTCCTCGCCGTGGGCGCGCTTCAGGTGATGCAGCGCCTCGTCCAGGAAACTCTCGTCGGCAAGGTTCACCTTTTCCAGCACCTGGCTGTCCTGTTCCATGATCTTCAAAAGGAGCCAGCGCTTCGGGTAACGCTCCAGAAGAGATGGGTAGTTCCGCTCGAGCGCCTCGGCGACGTAATCGACGGCGGTCTCGACGTCCTCGCCGTAATTGAGTTTTCTCGGTGCGCTGCCGGTCGGGGAGTCCGCCACGGCAAGCACCCTCTTTAGCAGCTCGTCCAGGCCGGTCTTCTTGGTGGCCGAGGTGGGGACCACGGCGATCCCCAGCATCTCCTCGATCCCCTTTACGTCGATCCGGTATCCCTTCTCCTGCGCCTCGTCGTAGATGTTGAGCGCCATCACCACCGGGATGCCGAGTTCCATGATCTGTACGGTGAGGTAGAGGTTACGCTCCAGGTTGGTGGCGTCGACCACGTTCACGATCAGGTCGGGACGCTCGTGCACCAGGTAATCCCGCGCGACGATCTCCTCCTGGGAGTAGGGAGAGAGCGAATAGGTGCCGGGGAGGTCGACGAGACGGATCTTCCTGCCGCCGAACTCGAAGAGCGCCTCCTTTTTCTCGACGGTCACGCCCGCCCAGTTGCCGACGTGGAGCCTCGTCCCCGCTATGGCGTTGATGAGGGTCGACTTCCCGGAGTTGGGGTTTCCGGCCACCGCCACGGTGATGGTACGTGCCGTCGCCGGGGCGCTGCCTGCCGTTTCCTCTTCTTCCTTGTACTTGAGCTGCGTACTCACCCTGCCACCTCCACCGCGATCCCTTCCGCCTCTTTTTTCCTGAGGGAAAGGTTGTAGCTCTTGATGCTGACCTCGATCGGGTCCCCCATTGGGGCCACCTTCAGTACCTTCACGTCTTCCCCGACCAACACGCCCATGTCCATGAGCCGCCGTTTCAGGGGGCCTATCGACCCGATCGAGGTGATTTTCCCCTTCTGCCCCGGCTTAAGCTTTGCCAGATTCATCGCATTATCTCCTCACCATGATTTTCATCGCCATGCGGCGGGCCAGGGCGATCCGCGCCTCGTCCACCCTGAGCAGGATGGTGTTGCCCCCGTTGGTCAGCATCTCCACGTTCTTGCCTATGCGCAGCCCCATTTCCTCCACGCGGACCGAGGTCTTGTCCTGCCCGGCGCCGCTCACGCCTTCTCCCTTGCCGAGCATGATCTCGACGATCTGGCCGTTTTCTCCTGCGCTCAAAAGTCCCAGTGGAATCATGACTGCTCCTTTGCCTTTGTACTTAAGCCGGTAACCGGTCTCTTTTAGAAGCTGATCTTCGTGCGAAGGGCCAGCGCCACCACATCGTCGTTCGCCCTGATCCCCGCAGGGTTCGCCAGGTACTGCACCACCGGCGAGATCTGGATCTGCTCGCTCACCTTGTAGTTGTAGTAAAGCTCGGCGAGCCTTTCCTGGGCGTCCGCCACCGCTCCTGCCCCCTTCACCTGGCCGTAGGCGAAACCTAGCACGTCGTCCTTGCGTCCGGGAACCGCCCCCTGGTACTGCCCGCCGACGCTCCAGGCCTGGTTGACGGCGTAGACGTCCCGGTCACGCTCGCCGTAGCGGGCGAACAGGGTCAGCTTGTCGGTAACCTGCTGATCGAAACTCACGCCGAAGCTGTAGGCGTTCTTTTTGGTCAGCTTGCTTGCACCGTCCGGCTCGGCGCCGTCCACCGCGGCATAGACGCGGTAGTTCCCCTCGAGCTCCCCCACCTTGTGCTTGTAGGTAAGCTCGGCGATGCCGAAGCCGTGGTCGAAGATGTTCGCGCTGTCGGAGTTGTCGGTACTGTCGGCGTCTCCGCTGCCGTAGCCGATCCCGAGGGTGATAGGCTCGGCGAGCTTCGCCAGGATTCTCGCGCCGGGGCCGTTGGCCGGGAACGGGAGCACGGCGGAGTGGACGAAGGCGGGGGAGAGGAACTGGCTGTTCTCGTCGTTGGCTACCGTGTTGGAGTCGAAATAGTTGGAGAGGTCCACCTTGCCGGCGGTCAGCAGCAGGTGGTCGTTCAGCGCGGAGTGCTCGATCCAGGCCTCGCGGAAACGGACCCGGTCTCCGGTGGAACCGGCAACGCCGTTCAGCCCAGAGAAGGAGGGGACCTTGGCGTCGATGCCGTCGCCGCCGGTGGCTTCCACGTCGATCACGGCGATCGTGTTGTCCCCCACCTTGAAGTTGAAGACGAGGTCGGCACGCCCCACGACATCGGTGCTGTCCTTGGGCCTGTTGCCGATGGAGCCCTGCAGCACGCCGACCATGCCGCCGGAAAGGGCTATGTTCCTGGTGAGGGCGGTGAACTTGGTGCCGAGATCCTCGTGGCGGTTCTGGAAGGTTCTCGTGTTGACCAGCAGCATCTCGGCGCGCAGCTCTTCCTTGAGGTCGCTAAGCAGCACCAGGTCCTCCTTGTCCACCGCCTGGTTCCCTTCCTTCAGCACCTTCTCCGCCATTTTTTCGGTCAGAAGATGCACGGCGAGCGCCACGTCCATGCGGGTGCACTCCGCCTTCCCCTCCTGGAACTCCTTGGAGAAGAGACCCTCGACCTGGTACTTGTTCCCAAGACGCAGGATCTCCTGGCATGCCTTATGTTTGCACTCCACCTTTTCCGGAACGACGAGATCCGGGTGCAGGGCGAAGGCAGCACCGGAGCTTAGGAACAGGTTCCCCAAAAGGAACGCGGCGGCGACACTCATCTTCTTCATCTGAAACATAGATTCCCTCCTCTTTCTCTTTGTTACTCACGCTGCTGCATCAAACGTAGAGCAAGCACGATAATTACTGGATCAGCTTGTGACGTATGTCTTTTTAAAGTTATCGGACCCAGTTTATAAAACTGAATGCCAATTTCATTAGTGAATTAAAAAAACAGTTGTCCCTTTATCACTGCCACGGTTCTTCCAAAAGAAGAGACCGTGACACTGCATATGTGCCGTGAAACAGGGATGACGGTTATGCTATGACCGTATGGCCGGACTTTCAGCCCGACTGTGTCAGGCAGCGGCTGCACACACCGCGCAGTTCGATCTTCAGCGCCTCCACCGTAAAGCCCATGCTGCGGGCGACCGCCAACTGACGCTCCTCGATGGAGCTGTTGTCGAATTCGGTGACGGTGCCGCAGTCGCTGCAGACCAGGTAGTCATGCCGTTTGCCGTGCCCCGCGAGTTCGTAGCGGGTGAGCCCGTCGCCCAGGCTGAATTCCCGGGCGATGCCAGCGGCGGCGAAGAGCCGCAGCGCCCGGTAAACGGTCGCATGCCCTATGTGGGAGTGCTTGCTGCGCAAGATAAGGTACAGCTCGTCCATATGAGTGGGGCGATCAAGGTCCACGAACGCATCCAGGATCAGGTTGCGCTGCAGGGTCGCCTTGAGCCTTTTCTTGGTGAGAAAAAGGTGGAACTGCTCCTTCACCTTCTGTTTTTTCTGCGTCACTACCGCCTCGGTTTGAAGGAGGCTTCCCTCCCGGCATTCAAATACAATGACATCCACTTTCATCGAAGGCGCAAAAGCTCACAGAGCTGTAACGTCTTCCATCACGACCGCTCAGCTGCAGGCAAAACCTGACTTGAAATCGGTTATTTGATGCGATGCTCGGGTGGGGTCACACGTTGGTTTTGAAAATTGAATTCGTTTATAAAGGAGGGAGCCAGAGTTGTCAATATTTTTATTTTTAGGATTCTCAGAGGGTGCGCTGCTAGAGAAGGACGATCTTGTCGGGATAATCCATACACAGCCGCTCCAGGCTCCCGCCGGACGCGACATGCGCTATGACAATAGAGTCGGCCAGGTCAGCCATCAACAGGTTGCGCTGATAGCATTTCGACTCGCAGGGATGGCTGACGCTCTGCGCGTAGCGGGAGATGACCAGCAGGCGTCCGGCGTCGATCGCCCCCTCCCATTCCGGGGCCAGCCTGTTAAGCCCCCGCGCCATCGCGATGATGACGGGCTGGGCGCCCTGCAACAGCCTGCAGAGCACCTCCTTCTCCACCGGGGAGTGATACCCCGAGATTACGCAGGTCCCCGCCTCGCGCTGCTCGTCCGCCCACCGATAGGCCCTCTCCGCCGCCTCCCGGGGAAAGCGCCGCGAACACAGGAAAGCGATCTTGTGCAGTTTCAGTAATTCCGCGTTACCCACCGAGTGCATGTGCCACCCCCTTTGGCTTGATGCGGTGAGTATACCGCACCCAGCAGGGGCGCGCCCCTCCGCAAGCAGCCGGACGAGCGTCACTTTCCGCACCGTGCACCCCCTTGACACCGCAAAAATGATGATTATTTTAGGCGCAGAAACGGATCACACCGATCACGAAAGGAGGTATTCCACATGGCAAGTTGGGATGTTTTCAGAGAGCTGGACAACCTTAGGAGAGAGATTGACGAAGCGTTCCGTGGCGTAGGCTTCAGCCGGCCGTTTGGACCGACGTTCCTTTCCCCGACCACCGCCCGCCGCTTCCCGATGGTGAATTTCAGCGAGGACGAGGGGAGCGTGTACGTGCAGGCGCTGCTCCCGGGCGTCGACCCGAAGGACGTCGATCTCTCCGTGCTCAGGAACACGTTGACCATCAGCGGCGAGCGCCGGCCCTTCGCGGAAGTGAAGGGGATCATCCACCGCACCGAGCTCGGCTCCGGCAAGTTCAGCCGCACGCTCGAGCTCCCGGTCGACATCGACCCGAACAGGATCACCGCTCAGTGCAAGGACGGCATCATGACCGTCACCATGGCCAAGGCGGAACACGCGAAACCGAAGAAAATCGAGATCAAGCTATCGTAACGATAAATCAATGACGAAGGAGGTCATGACTATGGCACCCAACAGCTTGACGGAAAGAAACGACGCAATGAACGTACAGCCCCGTGAGGAGACGAGGTCCAACGAGAGGTTCATACGCCCCGCAGTCAACATCATCGAAACCGAGGAAGGACTTTTCGTCACCGCCGACCTCCCCGGTGCGGCGAAGGACAGCATCGACGTGAACGTGGAGAAAGGGGTGCTCACCATCAGCGCACCCGTGGAGGTCTCCATGCCCGGGACCCCGGCCTACCGCGAGTTCGAGCTGGGCAGCTACTTCCGGCAGTTCACCATCCCGGAAACACTCGACCACGGCAAGGCGAAGGCCGATTTCGTTAACGGCATCCTGACCCTGCGCATACCGAAGGCCGAGATCGCGAAGCCGCGGCGCATCGAGGTGCAGGTGAGCTGAGAAAAGGTAGGAGACAAAAGGTGCAAAGAGGGCCGCTCACGCGGCCCTTTTCGTTTCGAGTTTTCCCTTGATGCGAAGGCCCGCTGCAGGTGCCTCAGGTGCGGAACTGGCGCATCAGGCCGAGCAGTTCCTCCGCCTGCTGCGCCAGGCCGGAGGCCGCGGAAACCGATTCCTGCGCGCCCCGCGAGGTCTCGTTCACTACCGTGGTGATCTGCTGGATGTTGCTCGAGATCTCCCCGGTGGTCGCCATCTGCTCCTCTGCCGCGGTGGCGATGTGGCTCACCTGGGTGCTCACGGCGTCCACCTGGGCGAGGATCATCTGCAGCGACGCCTCGAGCTGGGCCGCCGCCGTTGCTTCCTGCTCGGCGCCGCGCACGCCGTTTTCCATGAGCACGATGGCGGTCTTGGTCTCGTTCTGTATCGCCTTGATCATGTCGCTGATCTCCTTGGTGGCGCGGGTGGTCCGCTCGGCCAGCGCGCGCACCTCGTCGGCCACGACGGCGAAGCCCCTACCCTGCTCGCCGGCCCGCGCCGCTTCGATGGCGGCATTGAGGGCGAGGAGGTTGGTCTGATCGGCGATATCCTCGATGGTCGCCACGATGGCGCCGATCTGGTCGGAACGCTCGGCAAGCGACTCGATGTTCTTCGAGTTCGCCCGCGCCTCTTCACCGCGCTGCCGGATCCCCTGAACGGTACGCTGCACCACCTGGAAACCTTCCTCGGTGGTTGCCGCCGCGTCGCGGGCGCTGGTGGCGGCAAGGTGGCAGTTGTGGGCTATGTCCGCAGACGTCGCAGCCATCTGCTCGCTGGCCACGGAGACGGTGGTCGCCTGGGCTGCGACCTCTTCCGTCCCCACGGAGATCCGTTCCGCGCTCCCCCTCAGCACGTTTGAGGCATCGAAGAGGCGTTGCGCCGTTTCGGAGAGGCGCCCGATCACCCCCTTGAGACTCTTCGTCATAGTGGCGAAAGCCCCGCCCAGGTGACCGATCTCGTCGTCGGAGGAGCACTCGACGTCGACGTTCAGATCACCCTGTGCGATCTGCTCAGCCTTCACCGCGAGATCGCGCAGAGGCGTGCTCATCAGGTAGGCGATGACGTACGCCATGCCCATGCCGATCACGAGGCAGGCCGCCAGCGCAACGATCACCCATTTGCGCGCCCCGGAACTGCTTTGATCCATGGTCTCGGTCTCGGCCACGGTCTGCTTGACCTGCACCTCCATGAGCTCGTCGAGCGCCTTCAGCGCGGCATTGAAATGGGTGCTTGAGGCGCCGCGGATTAGGGTGCCGGCCTCGACGTCCTTGTTCGCCTGGGCCAGTGCGCTGATCTCCGGATCCTCCGCGAGGTAGAGCGTCAACTCCTCGGAAAACTTGTCAAAGAGCCGCTTTTCATCGGGGCTGTCCATGAGCTTGCCGAAGCTCGCCATCTCGCCCTTCAGTTTCTCCTGCATTTCGGCGTTTCTCTTGACGTACTTCTGCACGTCCTTCGTGTCATCCGACACGATCTGGAGCAGCTCGCCGCGCCGATAGCTCCCGAAGTAGTCCTTGATCTTTGAAATCGAAAGCAGGCTCGGCATCTGGCGCTGGGCCAGATTGCCGGCGGAGTCGCTTATGGACCCGAGCCTGAAGATGGTGAATCCCCCCAGGATGGCGGTGAGAAACAGGAGGATGAGGAACGATAAAACAAGCTTCGTGCGAATGGAGGAATCTCTGAACCACTGCATACGGCCTCACTTTTGCGTCACCGCGGCCTCGCCCGGGACCAAGTCTTGACTAGATGCCTGATTTATCGACAGACTCCGGAGCTGCTTGAGAGGAAAATCCGTTCACAACCTCACCACGACCCTCCCCCTGACACCGCCTTGCAGGATCAGCCCGATCTTCTCCTCTAATCCGTCCAGCGTCACCTCGGTCGCCATGCTATCGAGCATTTGCGGCTCCCAGGGCCCGGCCAGGCGGCGCCACACCTCCTGCCTCGGGACCGAAGGGCAATGCGAAGAGTCGATGCCGATGAGCGTCACGGCGCGAAGGATGAAGGGATGGACGTTCACTGGGAGCTCGGCCGAGCCTACCAGGCCGCAGCAGGTGACGGTCCCCCCGTAGCGCGTCGACTTAAGCACCGCGGAGAGGGTCTCTCCCCCCACCACGTCCACCGCCCCGGCCCAGCGCTCCTTCATCAGGGCGCGCTCCACTCCCGCGGTCACCTCCTCACGGGAAATGACCTGTGCCGCACCCAACTCCTTGAGAAACGCCTCGTCGGCCGCCTTGCCGGTAGCCGCCACCACCCGGTATCCCGCCTTGGCGAGGATGCTGACCGCGATGCTCCCGACGCCGCCGGTCGCCCCGGTGACGAGGATCTCGCCGCTTTCCGGCCTCACCCCCGCCCACTCGAGCTTCAACACCGAGAGCCCCGCGGTGAACCCCGCAGTGCCGAGCATCATGCTCCGGCGTGGGGAAAGCCCCTGCGGGAGGTGCACCGCCCACTTCGACGGAACCCTTATGTACTCCCCCCAGCCGCCGTCGGTCTCCATCCCGAGGTCGTACCCGGTAACAATCACCTCGTCTCCCGGCGCGAAGGCGTCATCGCTGCAGGAAACAACCTCCCCCACGGCATCGATCCCAGGGGTGTGCGGGAACTGCCTGGTCACCCCCGGATGCCCCGTGGCCGACAGGGCGTCCTTGTAGTTGAGCGAGGAGTAGCACACCCGCACCAGGAGCTCCCCCTCGGGGAGATCGTCCACACGGCGTTGCGCGATGCTCCTGGTAAAAGAGCCATCCGGCGCTTTCTCGACCACCAGCGCCTTAAACCGTACCTCCGAATCCATGCCTGCCTCCTATCCGACCGCCGCTCCGCCTGCCGGTTGGCAACGACGGAGCGCTCGTCCGCGAAGATGAATTGTCGTCCCCTTTTAGACTCATGAATGATAATGGTTCAGGCGGCAAGGTCAAGCGAGTGGGAAAGAAGCTGGGAAGGGGGAACACGCGGGGGCGACATGGACGCACCCAGAAGGAGGAAGGAAGGCTAATTGTCTTTATACGGCAGCATGGGAATAGGCCTTGGGGGAGCAATGCTCTTCACCCTCCCAGCAGACGACACGGTTTCTACCCTTCGTTTTGGCGCGGTACAGTGCCTTGTCCGCCGCCTCGACAAGATCCAGTCTGTTGGCTTCCCGCAGCGGCGCCATGGACGCCACTCCTGCGCTGATGGTCACCACCTCCGCGGCCTCGGAATGGCCGTGGGTGGTGTTGAGCGCCTCGACCGCGCGCCGGCAATCTTCGGCGACGGCTGCCGCCTCCTCCAGTGCGAGCCCAGGCAGAAGCAGCACGAACTCCTCACCGCCGTAACGTGCAGCGGTATCGGCCGAGCGCCGGGCATGGGCGCCGATGGCGTCGGCCACCGCCTTCAGGCAGTTGTCTCCGGCCTGATGTCCGTAGTTGTCGTTGAAGTTCTTGAAGAAGTCGATGTCGAGGAGGATGAGGGAGATCGGCATCTCGGTACGCATGGCGCGCGCCCACTCCTGGTCGAGCATGACCTCGAAGTGCCTGCGGTTGCCGAGGTTCGTCAGGGCATCGGAAATCGACAGGCGTCGCAGCTCGAGGGTCGCCTTCTGGAGCTGGCGGTTTTCGTGCTCCAACAGGTTGGCGTTCAGGAAGTCGCGGCGCAGGTAGTTCTCCATGAGGGAGTTCGAGAAGGCGCCGATGATGATGGTTGCCACGATGCTGAAGCTGTTCTGGATCAGGATGGTTTCATCGGTTTTGTTGATGAAGATCGCCACCGCCTCGTAAGCGAGCGTGGTCGCCACCGCCCAGCTGACGGCGTAGCGGAGCCTGAGACTCACGAAGGTGAAGGCGCCCATGATGAGGAGCAAGAGGCCGGAGTAGTAGTAGTTCTTGGCGGGGGTCGGGTCGTAGTAGACCATCCCGACGATGCCGAGGCTTCCCACCAGCATCACCAGCCAGAGGACCGGTTGGGTGAAGCGTCTCAGGTGGGCAGAATAGGTGAAGGCGAGACCGGCAAGGACAGTGGGGCAGACGATGGCGTACCTGATGGTCCACATGTGCGCCCGGTCGGCGGGCAAAAGCATGAGGTCGACGACCCCGAACACCGCGTAGAGCATGAGGCCCGTGAGGAGGGCGACCCGCACGTGCTTCAGTGTTTTTTCGCAGTAGTACCTGTCGAAGGTGGACTCCAGCGGTTCCGGGAAGCGCGCGGAGCGGAGTCCCGCCTCTCCCAGCGCTTTCTTCGCTGCGGCAACCATCTCCATTTCAGGATTCGGTTCGACCATGTGCACGTTTATGTCTATGTTATGCATAGCTCACTCACAGGCGCAGCTTAGGAAAGTATCAAAATAGCAATGAACTGTCATAAACGACAGCTAACAGTATACCAGCCGCCCCCCATACGCAACCATTGATGCATTCACATCATGTGAGTTCAGTCACATAAATACGTGAAATCAGCAAATACACGACCTAAAGAGCCCTTTGAGGCATTTCCTATCCCACAGTTTTTCACGCCCGATCGCAGAAGGGGGACTGGCTCCGTAGGTGCCAGTCCCCCTTTTCCGTCTCACGGCAGTCAGCGTTCAGGTCTTCCGGTCAAGGCTGCGGTACTGGATCGCCTCGGAGATGTGGTGCTCCTGGATATTCTCGACGCCCTCGAGGTCGGCTATCGTCCTTGCCACCTTGAGGATCCTCGTGTAGCTCCTGGCACTGAGACCGAGGCGGTCGGTGACCACTTCAAGCATACGGTTTCCGGCCTCATCCGGCTCGCAGAACTTGCGGATCATCCTGGCGGTCATCTGCGCATTGCTCCTGACGCGGGTTCCCTTGAAGCGCTCCTTCTGGACTTCCCGCGACCTCGACACACGCAGGGCGATCGCCGCCGAACTCTCGGTCTCGCCACGGTCCGAAAGGTCGCGGTACTTGACGGCGGGCACCTCGATGTGAATGTCGATCCGGTCCAGGAGCGGCCCGGAAACCCTGGAACGGTAACGGTGGATCATGAGCGGCGTGCACGAACACTGATGCACAGGGTCGGAGAGGTAGCCGCAGGGGCATGGGTTCATGGCGGCGACGAGCATAATGCGGGAGGGATAGGTGACCGAGGAGAGCGCGCGGGAGATGGTGACCCGGCCGTCTTCCATCGGCTGGCGCAGCACCTCGAGGACGTGCTGCTTGAACTCGGGGAGCTCATCCAGGAAGAGCACCCCGTTGTGGGAAAGCGACACCTCGCCGGGCTTTGGGGTGTTACTGCCGCCGATCAGCCCCACGTCGGAGATGGTGTGGTGCGGGGAGCGGAAGGGACGGGTGGAGATGAGCGCGTGGTCCCGCTCCAAAAGCCCCATGACGCTGTAGACCTTGGTCGTCTCGATCGCCTCCTCGAAAAGCATGGGGGGGAGAATGGAGGGGATGCGCCGCGCCAGCATGGTCTTGCCGGAGCCGGGCGGGCCGATCATCAGGAGGTTATGGCTTCCGGCCGCGGCCACCTCGAGGGCGCGCTTCGCGTGCTCCTGACCGCGCACTTCGCTGAAATCGTCGCCGGGGTCGCCTCCCTGCCCGAAGAGGGCGTCGATGTCGGCGCGGTACGGGACGATGTCCCGGTTGCCGTTCAGAAACTCCACCACCTCGGCGAGCTCCGTCACACCGATCACATCGACCCCCTCGACGACACCTCCCTCGGCAACGTTCTCGGCGGGGATGATGATCCCGGCGAGCCCCGCCTCGCGTGCGGCGACGGCGACGGAGAGACAGCCACGGACCGGTTTCACGCCGCCGTCCAGCGACAGCTCCCCCAAGAGGATGTAGCGCTTCAAAAGCCCTTCCTTGATGACACCGGTGGCGGCGAGGATGCCGATGGAAATGGGGAGGTCGAAGGAGGCTCCTTCCTTCCTTACGTCTGCGGGGGCGAGGTTGACGGTGATCTTGCGGTTGGGGAAATCGTAGCCGGAGTTCTTGAGGGCGGCCTTGACGCGGTCCTTGCTTTCCTTGACCGCGCCGTCGGGTAGGCCGACGGTGGAGAGTTGGGGAAGCCCCTGGGCGATGTCCACCTCGACGTCGACGAGAATGGCATCTATACCCACAAGCGCGCTGGAAAAGACCTTGGCAAGCATGAGAACCCCCAACTGAAGGTGAAGGGTGAGTTCCTGCGGTCGCTGCGGTGGTGCGCTGCTTCTGGTTCGGCGACCCTCTTGCCTTCTCCCTCCCCCCGGGAGGGGAGGGAAAAGGAAGGGTAATTAGGCTTTCAGCATTTCGAGGTAGCGGTCGGCGTCGAGAGCGGCCATGCAGCCGGTGCCGGCCGAGGTGATCGCCTGCTTGTAGTTTCTGTCCTGCACGTCACCGGCGGCGAAGACCCCCGGGGTGCTGGTCGCGGTGGAGTTACCTTCGTAACCGCAGGCAGTGCGGATGTAACCCTCGTCCATGTCGAGCTGCCCCTCGAAAAGATGGGTGTTCGGCTGGTGTCCGATGGCGATGAAGCAGCCATGCACGTCAATCACCTTGTCCGAACCGCTCTTGTGGCGCAGGCGAACTCCGGTCACGCCGGACGCGTCCCCCAGCACCTCTTCCAGCTGATGGTTCCACTCGATGGTGACGTTGCCGCCGTTTTTGGTCTTCTCGATCAGCCGGTCGGCGATGATCTTTTCGGCGCGGAACTTGTCCCTTCTGTGCACAACGGTAACGTGGCTTGCGATGTTGGAGAGGTAGAGGGCCTCCTCTACGGCCGTGCTGCCGCCGCCGATTACGGCGACCGGCTTACCGCGATAGAAGAAGCCGTCGCAGGTGGCGCAGGCGGAAACGCCCTTACCTTTAAAGGCGTGTTCAGTCGGAAGCCCCAGGTATTTCGCCGAGGCGCCCGTGGCGATGATCAGGGCGTCGCAGGTGTACACGCCGCTGTCCCCTTCGAGGACGAAGGGAGGCTTCATCACCTGTGCCTTGTTGATGTGGTCGAAGATGAACTGGGTACCGAAGCGCTCGGCGTGCTGGCGCATCCGCTCCATGAGATCGGGGCCCATGACCCCATCAACATCGCCCGGCCAGTTGTCCACATCAGTCGTCGTCATCAACTGCCCCCCCGCCTGCAGCCCGGTAATGAGGACCGGGTTCAGGTTCGCACGCGCCGCGTAGATCGCTGCGGTGTAGCCCGCGGGACCTGATCCTAAGATGATGAGACGATGGTGCATCGGTTCCATTTGTAAAAACCTCCGACTGAAATTTAGCCCGAAAGATAGCAGTATATATTCAAAATTGCAAGGTACCACGCCGCTAACGCATTGACCCGCATAGTCAGCTCTGTTAAGATTCAGGGCATTGTTCCGTATAATGAAAAGGAGGCGAATTGTGAAAAAAATCGTAGCTTTACTTGCATTATCCCTGTCCATTTTGGGGGGCACCCAGGCCATGGCCAGAGATATAAACTTCTCCAGCGCCATCTCCCAGAAAGCCTTCAAGGACCTTACCAGGGAGGCGGGCGCCGCCCTCTCCTACCGTAATACCGCACCCGCGGAGCCGCTCGGCATCACCGGTTTCGATGCTGGGATAGAGGTTTCGGCCATCGACATCAGCGGCAGCGGCTACTGGGAAGCAGCCTTCGGCAACGATGCACCGTCGTACCTCGTTATTCCGAAACTGCGCGCAAGGAAGGGGCTTCCCTTCGGCATCGATGTCGGCGCCATGTACTCTTATGTTCCTGACTCCAACATCAAGCTCTGGGGCATCGAGGTGAGCAAGGCGATTCTGGAAGGGACCGCTGCGACGCCGGCGCTCGGCGTACGCGCCACCTACACCAGGCTCTCCGGCGTCAGCGATCTCGACCTGCAGACCACGGGGATCGACGCCTCCATCAGCAAGGGGTTCCTGTTCCTCACGCCGTACGCCGGCGTGGGCGGGGTATGGGTGAACAGCGAGGCAAAGGGTGACCTGAAGGCCATGGCGGCCGCTGCGGGTGCCCCGCTCGACACGGAAAATGTGTTCCAGCCGCGCATCTTCGGCGGCGTAAAGATCACTCCGTTCCCGCTTCTCGGCATTACTGCCGAGGTCGAATACCAGGAGCGCCCCATCTACTCGCTGAAGGGAGCCATTAGCTTCTAACTACTGCACCAGGGAGGGGCTTTAGCCCCTCCCGCCGGGGTACACCATGCACGCCCACGCCGACACCCATCTCGACCAGAGCATCACCGGACGCTTCAAGTACGCCATAGTCCTCACCTCGCTGACCCTGGTGGCGGAACTGGTCGGAGGCATCTGGACCAACTCGCTCGCACTCCTATCCGACGCGGCGCACGTGTTCCTCGATCTCTTCGCCCTGCTCCTCTCCCTGGGCGCCATCAAGCTCGCCTCCTACCCGGTGAGCGACACCCGCACCTTCGGCTGGCACCGCACAGAGGTCTTCGCCTCCTTCATAAACGGCAGCACCGTCTTCATCATCGCCGGCATCATCTGCTACGAGGCGGTCGGCCGTTTCATGCATCCCGAGGCGGTGAAGAGCCTGGAGATGCTGATCATCGCCGTGGTGGGCCTGGTTGCGAACCTGCTCTCCGCCAGCGCACTTCACTCGCATTCCCACGACGACCTCAACGTGCACAGCGCGTTTTTGCACGTGATCGGGGACGCGGCGGCCTCGGTCGGCGTCATCGTCGGCGGCATCGTCATGTACTTCACCAACTGGTACCTTCTCGACGCGATCATCTCCATGGGCATCGGCTTCATCATCTTCTGGGGCTCGTGGCGCGTGATGCGGGAATCGGTGCACATCCTGTTGGAAGGGGTGCCGCGCGGGATAGACGTTAAGCAGGTGGCCTTCGCCATCAGCGAGGTGGAGGGGGTCGAAGAGGTGCATCACCTGAACATCTGGACCATCTGCTCGCACATCATCGCGCTATCCGCGCACGTTGTGGTTCCGGAGCAGTACCAGGACGAACACGACAAGATCATCGGCAAGATCGAGGAGAAGCTCTTCCAGCACTTCCACATCTCCCACACCACGCTGCAACTGGAAAAGACCCGCTGCACCGAGGTGCAGGGTGCTAAACAGTTCCGGCACCGGCCGCGCGCCTCCGCAGTGGCGCACGCGCATGCGCACCCGCACCAGCACCCGCACGGCAGTTGCTCGGGGCACCATCACGACCATACACATTGATTGGACGGTAGACTAGATGCTTGATTACGAATTGATCCTCGACGCGGCCCAGCGGCTCAAGAAAAGGGTGCGTCGCACGGAACTGATCCACGCCCACCACTTCAGCGAGCGGCTCGGCTTCCCCCTCTATTTCAAATGCGAAAACCTGCAGCGCACCGGCGCCTTCAAGATCCGCGGCGCGCTCAACTTCATGACGGCACAGCCGCGCGAGGCCTTAGCCGGCGGCGTGATCACCGCCTCGGCGGGTAACCATGCCCAGGGTGTCGCCTTCTCCGCCGACCTGCTCGGCGTGAAGGCGGTGGTCTACATGCCGGAGAGCACGCCGCCCCAAAAGGTCTTCGCAACCCGCGATTACGGCGCGGAAGTCGTGCTGGAAGGGAAGAACTTCGACGAGGCGTGCGCCGCAGCGCTTAGGCAGGCGGAACAGACCGGGGCCCTCTTCGTGCACCCCTTCAACGACCCCCTCGTCATGGCGGGCCAAGGGACCATCGCCCTCGAGATCCTCGAGGATATACCGGACGTGGCGAACGTGCTGGTACCGATCGGTGGGGGCGGTTTGATCGCGGGGGTCGCGCGTGCCATCAAGGAGACGCATCCCCATGTCAGGGTGATCGGCGTGGAATCGGCAGCGGCCCCTTCGATGCGTCATGCCGTGAAGGCGGGCGAAGTCGTCACCATCCCGATCAGGGCGAGCCTTGCCGACGGCATCGCGGTGAAGACGGCAGGGATTGATACCTTTCCCGTGGTGAAGGAGTACGTCGACGAGATCGTGCTGGTGGACGAGGAGGAGATCGCCCTTGCCATCGTCTCGCTCATGGAGCGGAACAAGCTGATGGTGGAGGGGGCCGGTGCGGTGGGCCTTGCGGCACTTCTGAACGGGAAGGTGAAGAAGCTTTCCGGGAAGACGGTGGCGCTTCTTTCGGGAGGGAACATCGACGTGAAGACCATCGCGGTGGTGGTCGAGCGCGGTCTTCTGGCGGCGGGGCGCTACCTGAAGCTGAAGGTGGAACTGGACGACGTCCCGGGCGCCCTGGCGCGGCTCGCCACCGAGATCGCCGAGGCACGGGCCAACATCTCCATCATCACCCATGACCGGCGCTCCGAGTCGTTGCCGATCGGGAAGACCGAGGTGCTGGTTGAACTGGAAACGCGCGGTGCCGAGCACATCCAGGAGGTGATCCGTCACCTGGGCAAGTGCGGATACCAGATCGAGGTCATGAGGTAACCTGCTCCGGCCGCCGCAATGCCAGTTGCGGCGGCCGCTTACTCAATCGCCGCCCTGCGACTCCCCCGCCTGCCCGTGTTCCTTTATCACACGTAAAAACGCATCGCCGTAGCGCGCCATCTTGTGCTGCCCCACGCCGGTTATCTTCAAGAGCTCCCACTTGTCCTTGGGCATCTGCGCCGCCATCTCGGCAAGGGTCGCATCGGGGAAGACGACATATGGGGGCACCTGCTGCTCGTCCGCAATATGCTTGCGCAGCTCCCGCAGCTCCTGGAAGAGCGCGCCATCGTAGCTCGGCTTCTTCGCCGCACTCTTCTTCTCGACCACCCTCGTGTCCCTGGGCTTCGCGAGCTCAAGCCTGGCCTCACCCCGCAACAGGGGACGCGCCGATTCCGTCAGCTTCAGCACCGAAAAATTCGCCATGTCCTGCTCCAGGTAGCCAAGGTGTATCAGCTGGCGCAGAAGGCTCCCCCAGACATCCTGTGCATGGTGCTTCCCTATTCCGAAGGTGGAAAGGTGGTCGTGCTTCAGCTCCAGGATCCTCTGGTTCTGCGAGCCGCGCAGCACGTCGATGACGTGCCCCATGCCGAAGCGCTGCCCCACCCGGTAGACGCAGGAAAGGGCCTTTTGTGCGTCCTCGGTGGCGTCGAAGCGCTCGGGCGGACTCTCGCATATGTCGCAATTGCCGCAGTCGTGCTCCAGCTTGTCCCCGAAGTAGCCTAGCAGGACGCGACGACGGCAGGTCTGCGCCTCGGCGAATCCCACCATACAGTTCAGCTTGTGCAGCTCGATCCGGTTCTGCTCCTCGTTGCCGCCGTTGCCGATAAGCCCGCGGGCGACCGCGATGTCGCCGTAGCCAAAGAGCAGGAGCGCGTCGGCGGGAAGTCCGTCGCGCCCGGCACGGCCAGTCTCCTGGTAGTAACTCTCGATGCTCTTCGGCATGTCGTAGTGCACGACGAAGCGGACGTTGGACTTGTCGATCCCCATCCCGAAGGCGACGGTCGCCACCACGACCTTGACGTCGTCCCGCAGGAAGGCCTCCTGGACCTCGTGGCGCTCGCGGTCCGGCAGCCCCGCATGGTACGCCGCGGCCTTGACGCCGGCCTCGCAGAGTTTCCTCGCCACCTCCTCGACCCTTTTCCTCGAGAGGGCGTAGACGATCCCCGCCTCGTCCTTGCGGCTGGCGAGAAAACCCATCAACTGGCTGAAGGGCTTGTTCTTTTCCACGACGGTGTAGCGGATGTTCGGGCGGTCAAAGCCGGTGAAGAAACAGGTGGCGTCCTTCAGCCCCAGGCGCGAGAGGATGTCGCCGCGGGTCTGCGCGTCGGCGGTCGCGGTGAGCGCAACCATCGGGATCTGCGGGAAGATCTCGCGCAGGATGCCGAGCTGGGCGTACTCGGGCCGGAAGTCGTGCCCCCACTGTGAGACGCAGTGCGCCTCGTCTATGGCGAAGAGGGAGATGTCGAGGCTCTTGATCCGCTCGATGAAACCGTCGGAAAGAAGCCGCTCGGGCGCCACGTAGAGGAGCTTCAGCTCCCCCGCGTGCAGCTCGGCCAGGACGCGGCGCGCCTCGGCCTCGCCGAGTGAGGAGTTGTAGCAGGCGGCGGCGATGCCGTTTTCACGCAGCGCGTCGACCTGGTCCTTCATCAGCGAGATCAGGGGTGATACCACGATGGCCGTGCCGGGAAGGCAGAGGGCGGGGACCTGGAAGCAAAGCGACTTGCCGCCGCCGGTCGGCATGAGCACGAAGGCGTCCCTGCCGGAGATGACCGTATCCACGATCTCCTGCTGCCGGGGACGAAAGGCCTTGTAGCCGAAGATATCGTTCAGGATCTGTATGGGGGAGAGTGGCATGGTCAAGCCTTTTGCAGGCGGGGAAGTTTTGCCGGCCGCATAGATGAAAACAGGTATGGGAACCTTGTCAAGCCGTGGCCGGTCAGAGGGCGCCGGCTGCCGTCGGAAGGGCGAGGTCGAGTCCGGCGATAAAGGCCTGAGTCCTGATGGCCCCGTTGGCCGGGTCCATGAGGTCCGGGCGCAGCAGGTCCTCGTAGCAGTCCAGGTCATGCCAAGGGGGAAGCAGCGGGGCGGAGAACCCGGAGGACTTCGCCTGCACGAGGCTCTTCTCAAGCACCTTCTCGGTGGACCAGGGGATGTCCCGAAACAGGGACCCGTACCCTCCCCGCAAGCCAACCAGGTAGTAACCGCCGTCCCCCGCCGGGCCGAACACCGCATCACTCCCCTGCTCCAGCGCCTTGAAGGCCTCCTCGATGTAAGCGACGGGAAGGTCCGGGGCATCGGTGCCGATCACCACGCAAGGCCCGTAACCCATCGACCTGAGCGTATCGCAGGCATGCTCAAGCCTCGTGCCGAGACCGCCGGCTGCCTGGGCAACCAACGACACTCCCGGCGCCGTCTCCCTGAAGAATGCGGATTCCCCGTCGTGAAAGAGGATCTTTTCGGCGTCAAGCGCCGCCACCCGCTCCAGGGTGTCCAGGAGCATGCAGCGGTAAAGGTCGGCGGCCTGCTGCGGCGACAGGGACGGAGACAGACGTGTCTTGACCTTTCCGGGGAGTGGAGTTTTGGCGAAGATGGCGAGCGCGCGTTTCATTAGATGCGTAAACCTTAAGCAGGTTAAATGAAGGATTAAAAGCTAGGGTTGTCCACAGTTTTCCGGCTTATCAACAAAGTTATCCACAGCATGGCAAGTCAAGTCGTTGACTTGCCCGCCGAGGATTATCGCTTGTCGCGTTCGATGGCGGCGTAGGCGGAGTGCTTGTGGATCGACTCGAAGTTTTCTGCCTCTATGGAAAACCACGTGATATTTTCCATAGATAGCAGCCGCACCGTCGCCTCGCGCACCATATCCTCGACGAAGCGCGGATTCTCGTAGGCCCGCTCGGTGACGAACTTCTCGTCCTCCCTTTTCAACAGGGAATAAACCGGCGAGGAACCGCACTCCTCGATCACCTCGATCAGGTCCTCGATCCAGATGAACTCGCTGTAGCGCACCTGCACCGTCATGATGGAGCGCTGGTTGTGGGCGCCGTAGCTCGAGAGTTCCTTGCTGCAGGGGCAAAGCGAGGTGACCGGCACCTTGATCCCGAGCACGAAGTCGAACGTGTCGGAAAGGGACGCGCTGAAGGTGCAGGTGTACTCCATGAGGCTCTTCGCCTTGGACACCGGTGCCTTTTTCTCTACGAAGTAGGGGAACTCCATCTCCAGGTGCGCGTTCGATGCGCCGAGCTTCTCCTTCATGGTGGCGAGGATCAGTTCGAGCTTGTCGAGGGCGATCTCCTCCCGGTACTTGTTCAGGATCTCCACGAAACGGCTCATGTGGGTGCCCTTGAAGTGGTGCGGCAGGTCGACGTACATGTTGATGCGGGCGATGGTGTTCTGGAACTTCTTGTTCTTGTCCATCACCACGATGGGATAGGAGACGTCCTTCACGCCAACCTTGCTGATCGGGATGTTGCGGGTGTCGCGGGTCAGCTGCACGTCGGTGAGTGGTTGCGCTTCTTTATTCTGATCGGTCACTTTGCTCATGCCTTTTTCCTCAGCGCTTCGCGTAGCGGACCGGGTCGGTCACGCCCAGTTCGGCGAAGCCTTTCAGGCGCAGGCGGCAGGAGTCGCACAGGCCGCAGGAGGCGCCGTCTTCGGTCGGATCGTAGCAGGAATGGGTCTTGCCGTAATCGACGCCCAAGGTGAGCCCGGTCCTGATGATCTCGGCCTTGCTTAAACTGATGAGAGGGGTGTGGATGGTCATCTTCTTCCCTTCAACACCCGCCTTGGTGGCGAGGTTCGCCATCGTCTCGTATGCCGCGATGTATTCCGGGCGGCAGTCGGGGTAGCCCGAGTAGTCGAGCGCGTTCACGCCGATGAAGATGTCGAAGGCGCCCAGCGTCTCGGCCCAGCCGAGTGCGAAGGAGAGGAAGATGGTGTTCCTCGCCGGCACGTAGGTGACCGGGATCTCCTCGCCCACCCCTTCCTTCGGGACCGCGATATCGGAGGTGAGGGCGCTGCCGCCCATCATCCTCAGGTCGAACTCGACCAGCATGTGGTCCACGGCCCCCATGGGGCGTGCGTTCTGCTTGCATACCGCCAGTTCGTGCTGGTGGCGCTGGCCGTAGCTGAAGCTCATGGCGTAGGGCTCGAAGCCCTGGTGCCTGGCGATGGCCATGCAGGTCGTTGAATCAAGTCCGCCGCTGTAAAGGATTACCGCTTTTTTCTTCATCACGTACCTCTGTGTTCTTTCAAAAAAAAAGGCCGCGCCGGCGATTCCGGTGCGGCCTTGTCGACTACTCCACGAAGCTCTTCAGCTTCTTCGCCCGGCTCGGGTGCCTGAGCTTCCTGAGCGCCTTGGCCTCGATCTGCCGGATCCTCTCGCGGGTGACTTCGAAGTCCTGACCCACCTCTTCCAGGGTGTGGTCGCTCTTCTCGCCGATCCCGAAACGCATCCTGAGGACCTTCTCCTCACGCGGCGTCAGGGTGGAGAGCACGCGGGAGGTCTGCTCGGAAAGGTTCGCCTTGATGACCGCCTCGAGGGGGGATACCACGCCCTTGTCCTCGATGAAGTCGCCAAGATGGGAATCCTCCTCCTCGCCGATCGGAGTCTCCAGGGAGATCGGCTCCTTGGCGATCTTCAGGACCTTTCTCACCTTGTCCAGCGGCAGCGCCATGCGCTCGGCGATCTCCTCCGGGGAGGGCTCGCGGCCGATCTCCTGGACCAGCTGGCGGCTGGTGCGGATCAGCTTGTTGATGGTCTCGATCATGTGCACCGGGATACGGATGGTGCGGGCCTGGTCCGCGATGGCGCGGGTGATGGCCTGACGGATCCACCAGGTGGCGTAGGTGGAGAACTTGTAGCCGCGCTGGTACTCGAACTTGTCCACCGCCTTCATGAGGCCGATGTTCCCTTCCTGGATCAGGTCGAGGAACTGCAGACCGCGGTTCGTGTACTTCTTGGCGATGGAAACGACCAGGCGGAGGTTCGCCTCGACGAGCTCGCTCTTCGCAAGTTTCGCCTTGTGCTCCCCTTCCTCGATGGCGAGGAGGGCGTTGGCGAGCTCGCTCGCCTTGAAGCCCGACTCCTGCTCGATCTTCTTGAGCTTCGCCTCGCTGGAGCGGTAGCGCTTCTCGAGCTTCTGCCCCTCCTCGAGGGTCATGTTCATCTTCTTGGAGAAGTCAGCATCGGAAGCCCCCTTGAGGCTCTCGAACGCGGGGAGGAAGACGTCCTTGACGGTACTGGTTTCCTTCTCGAGCTCGGCGATCTCCTGCATCACGGTGTCGACCTTGCAGGAAAGCTCCTTCAGACGCTGGGCGATCTTCTCGATGTGGCGGTCTTTCAGGCGCAGCGACTTGAGGGTCTCGGCCATCTTCACCTTGAGCTCGCCGTGCTCTGCGTTGAGCGCCTCGCTCTCCTTGGCGGAAACCTTCCCTTCGAGCGTGGTCTGGATCTGCTCCATGCGCTGGGACATCTCGCTGATCTCGTCGATGATGCCGAGCACGCGCAGGGCCTGAAGATCCTCTTCACCCTCTTCCAGAACCTCTTCCTCGACGTCCTTGGAGATCTCGATGGCGCCGATCTGCAGCTTGCGCAGACGCTCGCCCAGGTTGATGACCTCGCGCACGGTGATGGGGGTGTTCAGGATGACGCTGGCGACGTCGCGCTCGCCCACCTCGATCCTCTTCGCGATCTCGACTTCGCCTTCGCGGGTAAGCAGGGAAACGGAACCCATCTCGCGCAGGTACATGCGCACGGGATCGCTGGTGCGGCCGAGGGTGCCGGGCTCGAACTCGACTTCCTCTTCGTTACCTTCGTGCTCTTCCTCTTCCTCGAGGTCCATCTTGATCTTCGGGATCTTCACCTTCTGGGCGGAGTCCACGATCTCGATGTCCATATCGCCGAACATGCTCATCACGTCGTCGATCTGGTCGGAAGAGACGATGTCGGGCGGAAGCAGGTCGTTCACTTCCTCATAGGTGAGGAAACCTTTTTCCTTGCCCAGGTCGATGAGCTGTTTCACTTCGTCCATGCTTTTCTTGGCCATTTACCACGCTCCGCTACAGCTTGAATCCAGCTCCGCTACCGCTTGAATCCTACTATAGTAATTTCGATTTTTTATTACGCAACCGCTCAAGTTCAGCCAGGATCTCCAGGTAGCGCGGAGAATCCGGATCGACCGTGGCAAGCTCCCTCGCCAGGGCCTTGCCGTCCCCCTTGAGCGCCCTCCGTTCCAGAGCCTGGCGGCACTGCTCGAAGGCCTTGACCGGGTCAAGGTCCTCGAGGTGCGCGTCCTCCACGAACAGTGAGTAGAGACGGCTTCTTTCCTCGTGCGATTCGATCTGTTCCAACAACAGGGGGAGATCGAGTTCCCCGTCCTCAGGCTGCGCCAGGATGGACTCGGCGAGCTTTAGATGGCTGGCGCTGAAGAGCTTATCGGCGCCGTGCTCCCGAACTTTTGACACTACTTCGGGGTACTTCACCATCAGGGTCAAAAGCACCTCTTCGGTGCCGATTTTCTGCGGCGCCCCCTTCTGCGGGGGACGCGGGGCCTGCCGCGCGGGGATGCCGACCTTCTGGAGCAGCATGGCCCGGTCTATGCCGAGGGCCCGGCAGATCTCCTTCTCGTAAAGCCCGCGCTCCACCGGATCAACGATCTTTTGCAGCCTCGGGGAGACCTCGTTCACGAAGGCGACCTTCCCCTCCACGCTTCTCACGTCCAGGCGCTTTAAAAGCCCCTTGTAGAACGACTCGAAGATGGGAAGCGCCTTGTCCAGAAGCGGCTGGAACGCCTCGCCCCCCTCGCGGTTGATGAAGGTGTCCGGGTCGTCTCCCGAGGGAACCTCGACCACCCGTGCCGGGAACGCCTCTTCCAGGAAGAGCTCCATGGAGCGGACCGTCGCCTTGCGCCCGGCCTCGTCGCCGTCAAAGAGCATGAAGGTGCGCTCGGCGTAGCGGCGCAAAAGCTTTACGTGCGGCTGGGTCAGCGCGGTGCCGCAGGTGGCGACCACGTTGGTGAACCCTGCCTTGTACAGCGCCAGGTGGTCGAAATACCCCTCGACGACGATGGCGCTTCCCTTTTCCCGCATCCCCTTCTTGGCCAGGTCGACCCCGAAGAGGACCTCGCTTTTGCGGTACACCAGGGATTCGGGCGAGTTGATGTACTTGGGGAGCGAGTCGTCCATGACCCTCCCCCCGAAACCGATCGGGCGTCCGTGCAGATCGGCTATGGTGAAGAGGAGACGGTTTCGGAAGGTGTCGTAGTAGCCGTCCTTCCCTTCCCGCTTCCTCAGTAGTCCCAACTTTTCCGCTTCCGCCGCGGCTATTCCCTTTCTCTGCAGGTAGCGCGTGAGGCTGTCCCACCCTGCGGGGGCGAACCCCATGCGGTAGACGGCGGCAATCTCCGGGCTCACCCCGCGTTTCTCCAGGTAGGCCCTTCCGGCAGCACCCGCCTCGTCCGATTCCAGCACGCCGCGGTAAAACTCGCAGGCCAGCTCGTTGATCCGGTAGGCCTGTTCCTGCTCGTCAACCTTGCGCTTCTCTTCCCTCGTCAGGGGGCGTTCCGGAATCTCGACGCCGACCCTCTTGGCGAGGAACTTGACCGCCTGCGGGAAGGAAAGCCCCTCGATGCGCATGACGAAGTCGAAGGCGTTTCCGCCCACGCCGCAACCAAAGCAATGGAAGATGCCGCGCGCCGGGTTCACGTTGAACGACGCAGTCTTCTCGCCATGGAAGGGACACATCCCCTGATAGTTCGCCCCGGACTTCTTGAGGCTCATGTAGTCGGAGATTACCTGGAGGATGGGAGCCCTCTCGCGTACCTCCCTGACCTTGTCGTCCGGTATCATCGACACTGCTGCGGATCCTTTATTTCTTATGCGCTCCGTGCGAGGCCTGCGCTCCGGATGTCGCGCTCCCGTTTTCTTTAGCCTTATCCGCGGTGTTTCTCGCCACGGCACCTTCCCAGCCTGCCGCTATGTCCGCTCCCGTCGTGGCGAAGGCGGCTGCGGTCTTCGAGCTTCCGATCCACACCTTCACCTTCTCCGGCATCGGCTTCGTCGTGGCGAGGTACAGGATCACGCAGAGGATGAAGCCTCCCTGCAGGAAGCCGAACACGATGCCGCCGGCCCGGTTGATCCCGCCCAGGAGCATGACCTTGAGGACGACGGTTAGCAGATGCCCGAGGAAATAGAAGAGCATGCCGAGCAGCATGAAGATGAGGAGGAACGCCAGCGGCTGCGCCACCTGCGGGGGGAGGTTGATGAAATGCCTGATCCCCAGACTGAGAGAGGAATAGTATCGGAAGGCGGCCCAGCCGCCCGTGACGAGCCCCAACAGGGAACAGGCCTCGCGGACCAGCCCCTTAGAGAATCCCTTTGCCACGAAGAAAATCAGTACGACCCAGATAAGGATGTCGAGAAGGATCATGCAAACACCTGGTCAGCAGCCACAAAGCAAAAGAAGGGGGAATCGCTGCGATTCGCCCCTACTCATGACATCCGAACCCGCTGAAGTCCCCCCGGGAACGAGTCCCGGGGATTCTTTTCACGCGAGTTTTTCCTTCACAACTTCGCTCACCAATTTACCATCTGCACGGCCGGCGACCTGGGGCTGGATGGTCTTCATGACCTTGCCCATATCCTTGCCGCCGGTAGCGCCGACTTCCGCGATGACTTTCATCACCAGGGCTTCCAGCTCTTCCCGTGTCAGCTGCTGGGGGAGGTAGCCCATAAGGAGCGCGAGCTCCGCTTCCTCTTTATCCACCAACTCCTGCCTGCCTGCTTCCTTAAAGAGTCGGATGGATTCCCTGCGCTGCTTGCAGAGGGTAACGATGGTTTCGGTGATCTCGCTATCGTTCAGTTCACGCCTGAGTTCGATGTCGCGGTTTTTCACCGAGGAGAGTACCATGCGGATCGTTGATAAACGCAGGGTGTCGCGACTTTTCATCGCCTCCTTCAGTTCCGCGTTAAGTCTCTCCCTCAGTTGCATGAAACCCTCTTAGTCGACCATCTTGCGCTGTTTTTTCAGAGCGCGTTTGCGAGCAGCGATAGCCTTTTTCTTCTTCTTGATGCTCGGCTTCTCGTAGTGCTCTCTTTTACGGACCTCAGAAAGGATCCCGGCTTTTTCACACTGCTTTTTGAATTTCTTCAGTGCAAGCTCAAACGGTTCAGCTTCTTTTACCTTTACTCCCGGCATTCATATTCCCCCCCCTTCTCTAGCAAGATTTACAAACTTTGTGGGTACGGGCCGGCAGACAATATTCAAGGAACCAGCAATATACCATTGCCGTCTTTTTTGTCAAGGCAATTGTGCCAGTGTGGAACAGTTATCCGCGGGAGTTTTTCTCTTCTATGCCGGACATGCCGAAGCGACGCCTCAGCTCTGAGTACACCTCTTCCGGATCTATGTCATAGAAGCCGAGCAGAACGAGGCTGTGGAAGATAAGGTCGGCGGTCTCGTAGACGATCTCCTCGCGCTTGCCCCCCTTGCCTGCGATGACCACCTCGGTCGCTTCCTCGCCAAGCTTCTTGAGGATCTTGTCGATCCCCTTGGCCATGAGGCTCGCCGTGTAGGAGTTCTCACTCGGGTTAGCCTTCCTCTCCTGGATGACGCGGTAGACCGCGGCGATGATGTCGTCTTTGGGATCTTGCATCTTTTACTCCTGTGGGAATCTAGAGCCTTACCGGGACGCCGCGGCCGCGGAGGTAGGTCTTCGCCTCTTCGATGGTGTACTCGCGGTAGTGGAAGATGGAGGCGGCAAGGCAGGCGCTAGCACCCGCTTCGGTGAAGCCGTCGTAGAGATGCGAAAGCCCGCCGACACCGCCGGATGCGATCACCGGGATGCTGACCGCATCGACCACGGCGCGGGTGAGCGGCAGGTCGTAGCCGTCCTTCGTGCCGTCGCGATCCATGCTGGTGAGGAGGATCTCTCCGGCACCGAGCTCTTCCATGCGCTGCGCCCACTCGACCGCGTCGATGCCGGTCGGGTTACGGCCGCCGTGGGTGTAGACTTCCCAGCCGCCGTTGGCCTTGGAGCGCGCGTCGATGGCGACCACGGTGCACTGCGAACCGAACTTCTCCGCCGCCTCGTTCACGAACTCGGGACGGTGTACCGCCGCCGTGTTGATGGAGACCTTGTCGGCACCGGCGTTCAGAAGGCGCCGGATGTCGTCCACGGTGCGCACCCCGCCGCCGACGGTGAGCGGCATGAAGACGCGCTCCGCGGTGCGGCGCACCACGTCGATGATGATGTCGCGCTCGTCCGAGGAAGCGGTGATGTCGAGGAAGGTGAGCTCGTCGGCGCCCTGCTGGTCGTAAAGCTCGGCGATCTCGACCGGGTCCCCCGCGTCGCGCAGGCCGAGGAACTGGACCCCTTTCACTACCCGCCCACCCTTCACGTCAAGGCAGGGGATGATTCTCTTAGTCAGCATCTGGAACTCCGGATAACTTATTCCCCCTCCCCTTGCGGGCGGGGGTAGGGGTGGTTACCGCCTCTTGGTCAGCGCGATGGCTTCCGCGAGGTTGATGGCGCCGGAATAGATGGCCTTGCCGGTGATGACGCCGGTGACGCCGGAGGACTCGATGGCGATGAGGTTCTCGATGTCCTTTAAGGAGGAAAGGCCGCCGGAAGCGATCACCGGGATGTTGATCGACTCGGCCAGCGCCTTGGTCGCCTCGATGTTCGGTCCCTGCATCATGCCGTCGCGGCTGATGTCGGTGTAGATGATGGCGGAGACGCCGTCACCCTCGAACTGCCTGGCGAGCTCGGTTGCGGTGATGCCGGTTACCTCGGCCCACCCCTGCACCGCTACCATGCCGTTCTTGGCGTCGATGCCGACCACGATCTTACCGGGGAACTTGGCGCATGCCTCTTTTACGAAGGCGGGATTGCGCTGTGCCGCGGTGCCGATGATGACCCGGCCGATGCCGAGGGAAAGGTAGGCTTCGATGGTGGCTATGTCGCGGATGCCGCCGCCCAACTGGGTCGGGATGGTGACGGATTTGACGATGGACTCGATGGCGGAGCGGTTCTTCGGCTCGCCGGCGAAGGCGCCGTCCAAGTCGACGATGTGGAGGATCTCGCCGCCCTGGCGCTGCCACTCGGCCGCCTGCGCACCCGGATCGTCGTTGAAAACGGTGTCCTTCTCCATCAGCCCCTGCTCAAGACGAACGCAGCAGCCGTTTTTCAGATCTATTGCCGGAATAATGATCATTTCAATTCCTCATCGATATTTCAATATTCACTCGCCGTCTAATCCCTCCCCTCCCCGGGGAGGGTGGCCGAAGGCCGGGTGAGGGCGTTGCCACGAAGCGACATTGTTGCAGATTGCTGCGCCCTCACCCCCGCCCCTCTCCCGTAGGGCGAGGGGGGACAAGCCCACCAGCGGAGCAGGAGACTACTTCATCGCCGCGAAGTTCTTCAGCATCGCGAGCCCCTTATCCTGCGACTTCTCGGGGTGGAACTGGGCGGCGACGACGTTGTCGCGCCAGATGGCGGCGCAGAAGTCGATGCCGTAGTTGGTGGTCGCAGCGACGACGCTCTCGTCCTCGGGCTTCACGTAGTAGGAGTGCACGAAGTAGACGTTGGAACCGCTGTCGATCCCGTTGAAGAGCGGGGAGGGACGCTTTACGTCGAGCTGGTTCCACCCCATGTGCGGGACCTTCAGCTCCTCGCCGGCTTCTTGCATCCCTTCGGGGAAGCGGAGCACCTTGCCGGGGATGACGTTCAGCCCCTTGTGGATGCCGAACTCCTCGCTCTCGGTGAAGAGAAGCTGCAGCCCAAGGCAGATGCCGAGGAAGGGCTTTCCTTCCTTGATGACCTTGAGGATCGGCTCGACGAAGCCCCCCTCCTCGAGGTTCCTGATGCAGTCGCGGAATGCGCCCACACCCGGAAGCACGACGCGCTCGGCGTCCAGGAGCACTTTGGGGTCGGAGGTGACGACGGCATCGCAGCCGACCTTCTCAAACCCCTTCTGCACGGAGCGGAGATTCCCCATGCCGTAATCTATGATCGCGATCATCTCGTTCCTTCCTTAAAGCTTGCCCTTGGTGGACATGACCCCTTCGATACGGGAGTCCATCTGGGTGGCCATATCGAGGGCGCGGGCGGCGGCCTTGAAGCAGGCCTCGACGATGTGGTGCACGTTGTCGCCGTACATCACGTTCAAGTGGAGGTTCGCGCCGCAGTGGTTCACGAAGGCCTGGAAGAACTCGCGTACCAGCTCGACGTCGAAGTCGCCGATCTTCACCTTGGGAAGGTCGACGTTGTAGACCAGGTAGGGACGGCCGGAGAGGTCGGTGGCGACGCTCGCCAGGGTCTCGTCCATCGGAACGGTGGCCTGGCCGTAACGGCGGATGCCGCACTTGTCGCCGAGTGCCTCCTTGAAGGCGCTGCCGAGCACGATGCCGATATCCTCGACGGTGTGGTGGAAGTCGATGTCGATGTCGCCGTGGGCTTCGACCTTCAGGTTGAAGAGGCCGTGCCTGGCGAAGAGGTCCAGCATGTGATCCAGGAAGGGAACCGAAGTGCAGACCTGCGCCTCGCCCTTGCCGTCGATTTCGAGGGAGAGCTTGATCTGTGTCTCCCTGGTGATCCGTTCGATACTTGCCGATCTAGCCATGCCGCCTCCTTGCATGAATGTCAAAGCTGCAATGAATTGAAAATCAGTCTTCGAGCCTGAAGCTGACCGACCTGCCGTGGGCGTCGAGCCCTTCCAGCTTGGCGATCCTGACCACGTCCTCGCCGACTCGTTTCAAGCCACCCTTGGTGAAGTAGATAAGGGAGCTTTTCTTCACGAAGTCGTCCACGGAAAGGGGCGAGAAGAAGCGCGCGGTGCCGCCGGTGGGGAGGGTGTGATTGGGGCCGGCAAGGTAATCGCCCGAGGCCTCGGGGGTGTAGTGCCCCATGAAGATGGCGCCCGCGTTGGTGATGAGCGGCATCACCTCGAAGGGGTTCTCCACGGCAAGCTCCAGGTGTTCGGGCGCGATGCGGTTGGAGAAGGCGACGGCCTCCTCGAGGTTGCCAGCCACGATGATGACGCCAAAGGACTCCCAGGACTTGCGGGCGATCGCCTCGCGGGAGAGTTCCTTCAACTGGCGCTCCACCTCGGCTGCCACCTTCTCGCCGAAGGAGCGGTCCGTGGTGATGAGCACCGAGGAGGCGAGTTCGTCGTGCTCGGCCTGGGAAAGGAGGTCGGCGGCAATGTGGACCGGGTTGCCGCTGCCGTCGTTGATGACGAGGATCTCGCTCGGGCCCGCGATCATGTCGATGCCGACCTGGCCGAAGACGAGCTTCTTGGCGGTGGCGACGTAGATGTTGCCCGGACCGGTGATCTTGTCGACCCTGGGGACGGTGGCGGTGCCGTAGGCGAGTGCTGCGACGGCCTGTGCGCCGCCGATGCGGAAGACGCGGTCGACGCCAGCGAGTTTGGCGGCCACCAGGACGTGCGGGTTCGTTTCGCCCCCCGGAGTGGGGACGACCATGACGATCTCGCCGACACCGGCGACCTTCGCGGGGACCGCGTTCATGATGACGCTGGAGGGGTAACAGGCCTTGCCGCCCGGGACGTAGATGCCGACCTTCGCGAGCGGGGTCACCTTCTGGCCGAGCATGATGTCGGTTTCCTCGGTGGAAAGCCAGGTCTGCTGCTTCTGCTTTTCGTGGAAGCGGGCGACCCGCTCGACGGCAACCTTCAGCGCAGCGAGGTCTTTTTCGTCGACCTGCGCGAAGGCCTTTTCGAACTCGGCTCCGGTGATCTCGAGACCGGCGGCGTCGCACTCCAGGCGGTCGAAGCGATGCGTGTACTCGAGGAGCGCCGCGTCGCCGCGTTTGCGCACGTCCGAGATGATGCCGAGCACCACCTCTTCCACCTCGCGGCCCGATTCCTCGCCGCGCTCGACGATGGCGTCGAACTTCGCCTGAAAACCTGCTTCCCTAATGTCGAGGAACTGCATCTTTAAACCTCGCAAATCATGGCATTGAAAAATAATTAGATGTGCTGCTCGAGCCCTTCGATGATCTTGGAGATGCGCTCGTGCTTGGTCTTGAGGCTCGCCCGGTTGACGATGAGGCGGCAGGTGATCTCGGCGATGGTCTCGATCTCGGCCAGGCCGTTTTGCTTCAGCGTCTCTCCGGTGGAAACGAGGTCGACGATGCGCTCGGAAAGTCCGACGAGCGGCGCCAGCTCGATGGAGCCGTAGAGCTTGATCAGCTCGACCTGCACCCCCTTCGCCGCGAAATACTTCTCGGTGACGTTCGGGTACTTGGTGGCGATCCTGATGTTGTTCCAGGCGGCGGGATCGTCCTTGCTGGAGAGTTCCACCGGCTCGGCAACCATCAGGCGGCAGTAGCCGAACTTCAGGTCGAGCGGTTCGTACAGATCCTTTTCGGCCTCCATCAGCGTGTCCTTGCCGACGATGCCGAGATCGGCGCAGCCGTACTCGACGTAGGTGGGAACGTCGGTCGCGCGGACGATCATGTAACGCATCTTCTGCTCGTGGTTCACGAAGACGAGTTTACGGGTGTCGGAGAGAAGCTCTTCGCAGTCGATGCCGATCTTCTTGAAGAGGGCAACGGAGTCCTGAAGGATGCGGCCTTTGGGGATGGCTATGGTGACGTAATCGGTCATTTTAAAAACTCCGGTGGAGCATGGCATTTAAAACTGTGGACCTGATGAACCTGGAGCCGGCGGCACGGGGCCTTGAGGCTTGGGGGCGGATGCCCCCTTCCGAACTAGGGACCTTCGGTGTCCGGGACGCGGACGATGTCGGCGCCGAGGGCGGCGAGCTTCTTCTCGATGTTCTCGTAACCGCGGTCCAGATGGTAGATCCTCGAGATCTCGCTGGTGTTGTCGGCGGCAAGGGCGGCCAGGATCAACGAGGCGGATGCCCTCAGGTCGGTCGCCATGACGGGCGCGCCGGAAAGCTTCTTGACGCCTTTCACGGTGGCGCTGTTCCCCTCGCAGATGATGTCCGCGCCGAAACGCAGCAGCTCGGAGACGTGCATGAAGCGGTTCTCGAAGATGTTCTCCGAGATCACGCTGGCGCCTTCGGCGATGCACATGAGGGCCATGAACTGGGCCTGCATGTCGGTCGGGAAGCCCGGGTACGGACGGGTCTTGATGTTGACATTCCTGATCTTCTTGGGCCCTTTGACGCGAACCACGTTGTCCTTGTTGGTGATCTCGACGCCGGCGTCCTGCAGCTTGAAGGTCAGGGCGTCCAGATGCTCCAGACGCATGTTCTTGATCTTGATGTCGCCGCCGGTGATGGCCGAGGCGATCATGAAGGTCCCGGCCTCGATGCGGTCCGGCATCACGGCATGCTCGGCCGCGGTCAACTGCTCGACACCCTTGATCCTGATGGTGTCGGTGCCGGCGCCCTCGATGTTGGCGCCCATCTTGGTGAGAATTTCGGCGAGATCGACGATCTCCGGCTCGCGCGCGGCGTTCTCGAGGATGGTCTCCCCCTGGGCGGTGGCGGCGGCCATCAAGAGCTGCTCGGTGCCGCCGACGGTGGAGATGTCGAAGTTGATGCGGGCGCCTTTGAGCTTCTTGGCCTTCGCCTCGACGTAGCCGTGCTCGAGGGTGATCTCCGCACCAAGCGCGGCGAGACCCTTCAGGTGCAGGTTGATGGGGCGGGCGCCGATGGCGCAGCCGCCGGGGAGCGACACGCGGGCCTGGCCGAAACGGGCGAGGAGCGGTCCGAGCACCAGGACGGAGGCACGCATGGTGCGCACCAGGTCGTAGGTGGCCTCCCAGCTGTTCAGGTCGGTGGTGTCGATCTTCACCACGTTGCCGCGGCCGTCGACCCTGGCACCGAGTTTCTCGAGCACCTTGATGGTGGTGTTGATATCCCTCAGGAAGGGGACGTTGCTGATGGTATGGCACCCGGGTGCCAGGATGGTCGAGATGAATATGGGGAGGGCGGCGTTCTTCGACCCGCTGACGGTCACTTCTCCGGAGAGTTTGTTGCCACCTTTGATTACCAGTTTTTCCACTGTTACCTCTGTCTGTTTCTTCGTTTATTAGGCGGTCCGGCCTGTCAGCCTGCCGCCGACGACCCGCTCGATACCGGCGGGATCGGTCTGCGTGAAAGTCTCCTCGGTGAAGCCGCCTGCCTTCAAAAGGCCAAGAACCTGCGGGGCCTGACCGGCACCCACCTCGAAGATGAGCCAGCCTGCGGCGTTCAGGTGTTCGGGGGCTGCGCCTACGATGCTGCGGTAAAAGTCGAGGCCGTCGGCCCCTCCGTCGAGCGCTCCGGCCGGTTCGAAGCCGCGTACCTCGGGCTGCAATGTCGCCATTTCGTGGTTGGGGATGTAAGGCGGGTTGGATACTACCATGTCGAAGCGGCGTCCGGCAAACGGTTCAAACAGGGAGCCCTCAAAAAATTGCACCGCGGTGCCGTTGGCCTCGGCGTTGCCACGGGCAACCTCGAGGGCCTCGCCGGAGACGTCGACGCTGTTCACCTCGCATTGCGGCAGCGCTTTCGCGAGCGCGACGGCAACGCAGCCGCTCCCGGTGCCGATGTCGAGGATGCTTGCAGCGGCTCCTCCCCTCGCGATCGCCTCGGTCACCAGGACTTCGGTGTCGTGACGCGGGATCAGTACCGCCGGGGTGACGCGGAACTCGAGGCCCATGAACTCCTGGGTCCCGAGGATGTACTGCAGGGGCTCGCGCTTGCCGCGCCGCGCCACCATACCACGGTAGGCGGTGAGTTCGGCGTCGGACAGGGGCTTGTCGAAGTTGAGGTAGAGGCCGACCCGGTCCAGGGAAAGTGCGTCGCAGAGCATCCACTCCGCATCAAGGCGCGGGTTCTCAACGCCTTTTTCGGCAAGGTACCCCTTGGTCCAGTTGAGAACCTTGAGGACATCCCATTTTTCTGGGTTGGTGGTCATGGCAACCTGCTTGTTGTGGACCTGGTGGACCGGTGAGGCCGGCGGACTCAAGGGGGCCGTGAACGGCTTAGTTACATCCCTTCGCTCTGTGCTTGCAGGGCTTCCATCTGGTAATGGGCACGCAGGGCATTGGCGATCTCGGTGATGTCACCGGCCATGATGGAGTCGAGACGGTAAAGGGTGAGTCCGATGCGATGATCGGTCATGCGCCCCTGCGGGAAGTTGTAGGTCCTGATGCGTTCGCTGCGGTCGCCGCTGCCTACCTGGCTCTTCCTGTCGGCGGCAAGCTTCGCGTTCTGCTCCATCTGGATGTTGTCCAGGATCCTGGACTTCAACACCTTCATGGCCTTCGCGCGGTTCTTGATCTGGCTGCGCTCTTCCTGGCAGGCCACCACGGTGCCGGTCGGGAGGTGGGTGATCCTGACCGCGGAGTCGGTGGTGTTGACGTGCTGCCCACCGGCTCCTGAGGAGCGGTACACGTCGATCTTCAGATCGGTGGGGTTGATGTCGATATCGATGTCCTCGGCCTCGGGCATGACCGCGACGGTGCAGGCGCTCGTGTGGATGCGCCCCTGCGCCTCGGTCTCGGGAACGCGCTGCACGCGGTGGGTGCCGGACTCGTATTTCAGTTTTGCGAAGACGCCATCCCCCTCGACGAGCGCGATGACCTCTTTGAAGCCCCCGCGCTCGGACTCGGAGGCGGAGATGATCTCGACTTTCCAGCGGTTGGTTTCGGCGAAGCGGCTGTACATGCGGAAGAGGTCGCCGGCAAAGAGGGCGGACTCGTCACCGCCGGTACCGGCACGGATCTCGAGAACGACGCTCTTGTCGTCGTTGGGGTCTTTCGGAAGCAGCAGGACCTTGATCTCGCTTTCCAACTGCTCGCGGCGCTCTTCGAGGCTCTGCAGTTCGGCCTGGGCCATCTCGCGCATCTCCTGGTCCGGCTCCTTAAGGAGTTCCTTGTTCCCCTCGATGTCGGCAAGCACCTTCTTGTACTCGCGGTAGGCGGTGATCAGCTCGGCGAGGCCGGAGTGCTCCTTGGAGAGCTTGCGGAACTCGGCCTGGTTCGCCAGCACCTCAGGGTCGGAAAGGAGCGACTCGAGCTCCTCGAAACGGACTTCAAGATCTGCGATTTTGTCAAAGATGGACATCTAAAACCTCAAAGAGGTTCTACGTTCTAAGTTCTACGTTCTACGTTAAAAGCAGACAGTTATGTCTAGGGCTCCCAACGTAGAACGTAGAACGCAGAACATAGAACGTGTTTTATTAAGTTAAACGACCAGCCGGTCGTCCTTGTGGCCGCCGTTCAGCTCGAGCGCCACCTGCATGGACTTGATGGCAACCTCGATCTGGCTGTCGTCCGGCTCGCGGGTGGTCAGGCGCTGCAGGGCAAGCCCCGGCGCGATGATCATCTTCACCAGCGGGTGGTTATCGTGCTTCGCGGTCCACCTGAGGACCTCGTAGGAAAGCCCGGCGATCATCGGCAGCAGGACGATCCTCGAACCGGCCTTGAAATAAAACGGCCAGAGCTTCGGGATCAGGGAGAACACCACGATGCTGACCAGCATGACGATGAGAAGAAAACTCGTGCCGCAACGCGGGTGGAGGCAGCTGTACTTGCGCACGTTCTCGACGGTGAGTTCCTCGCCCGCCTCGAAGGTGAAGATCGATTTGTGCTCGGCGCCGTGGTACTGGAACACCCGCTGGATGTCCTTCATCCTCGATATGCCGACGATGTAGATGAGGAACACGGCAACGCGGATCACGCCGTCGACCAGGTTGAAGACGATGTTCGAGTCGCCGATGACCGGAACGAGCAGCTTTGTGAGGTAGAGCGGGAGGATGAAGAACAGCAGGATGCCGAAGCCGAAGGCAGCACCCATGGTGCCGGCGATGGCCCAGTTGTTGATCTCTTCCTTCTCCTCACCCTCGGCAAGCGCCTCGTTCGCGGAGAAGTTGAGCGCCTTGATGCCGGTAGCCAGCGACGAGAAGAGCGCCACCGCGCCGCGCACGATGGGGAGCTTGGTGATGGGGTACCGCTCGGAGAGCGGGATCACCGTTTCGCTCTTAACGGATATGTCGCCGTCGGGGCGCCGTACCGCAATGGCCAGCGAGCGCGGAGCCCGCATCATGACACCTTCCAGAACCGCCTGTCCGCCAATGTTGATCTTTGACACGTGTTACCTCGTGTGTTGAAACGAAGGAAAACTACATTTCCCGGAAAAACTCTCTGACTTGTGCCATCTTCCCGCAGCACATGGCGCCTTCGGGGCAGGGGCCACCAAGGCAGCCGGGACCGGCCTTCTCGAAGACGGTAGGCGCCACCGGCTTCACCAGCCGGAGCATTTCGATCGCCATGGCGCGGATCTCCCACTGCGCCCTTTCGCAGCAGCGCACCGCGAAGAAGTGCAGAAGCTCCCTGGCGTTCATGGTGATGATGATCTTGGTCTCGGTCGCGTTCGGGAGCAGGTAACGCGCATCCTCCGCCGGAACACCCGCCTCTACCAGCGCGGCATAGGCTGCATGCACCGCGGCCACCTGCGCTTCGAAAAGTCTCAGGTGCTCGGGGTTGCCGGCGATGGAATCGGGGGTCACGACCGCGAAACGCTCCTTGTGGGAGACGTAGCGCTGGGACTGCTGGGAAAAGGAGGCAACCCGGTGCCGCACCAGCTGATGGCTGGTGACGCGCGAGATCCCGTCCACGCCGAAGGTGAACGAGGCGTGCTCCAGCACCGACTGGTGCCCAAGCGACATGATCTTGTCCAGGAATTTTTTTACGTCAGCGCCGGAAAGCTTCTCCTTGAGCGCCTCGATATCTGCCGACGAATAGCAGAGCCGGGCCGCCAAGGCGATGGTCAACTCGGGCTCGGGGGTGTGTTGCAGAAGGGCAACCTTCATGAAGATCCTTCAAAAGACAACAGGTTGTGCAATCGTGTCATAGAAAACGAAACAAGGGGATTTCGCCATGTGACAAAATCCCCTCCGAACGGATTCGCAAACGCGAAAGCATCTACTTTTCCAGGTTGTATCTCTTGCGGAAGCGCTCGACGCGGCCGGCGGTGTCGATCAGCTTCTGCTTGCCGGTGTAGAACGGATGGCACTGTGAGCAGATCTCGGTGCTGATCTCAGCCTTGGTGGAACGGGTCTGAAACTCGTTACCGCACAGGCACTTTACGGTAATTTCTTCGTACTTGGGGTGGATCCCTTCTTTCATTATCTTCCTCCTCGCGGGGACGCACCCCGTTATCTAGCTTGATAGGTATTGCCGGAAAGTAGCCATAAATAGCACCTCTCCCGCAAAATTTCAATAGTTTTTTACTTGCTCATGGAATCGAGGAAGGCCTGGTTCGTCTTGGTCCCCTGCAGCTTCGAGATCAGGAACTCCATGGAGTCGACCACGTTCATCGGGTGCAGCACCTTCCTGAGGATCCAGATGCGGTTCAGGGAGGCCTGCGGGATGAGGAGTTCTTCCTTCCTGGTCCCCGACTTGTTGATATCGATCGCGGGGAAGGTCCTCTTCTCGACGAGCTTTCTGTCCAGGTGCAGCTCCATGTTGCCGGTGCCCTTGAACTCCTCGAAGATGACCTCGTCCATCTTGGAGCCGGTATCGACCAGGGCGGTTGCGATGATGGTGAGCGAGCCACCTTCCTCGATGTTGCGGGCGGCGCCGAAGAAGCGCTTCGGCTTATGCAGTGCGTTCGAGTCAACACCACCGGAGAGGATCTTGCCGGACGGCGGGATCACGGTGTTGTAGGCACGCGCCAGACGGGTGATCGAGTCGAGCAGGATGACGACGTCGCGCTTGTGCTCGACGAGACGCTTCGCCTTCTCGATGACCATCTCGGCAACCTGGATGTGACGGGAGGCCGGCTCGTCGAAGGTGGAGGAGATGACCTCGCCCTTAACCGAGCGCTGCATGTCGGTAACCTCTTCCGGCCGCTCGTCGATCAGGAGGACGATCAGGAACACCTCGGGGTGGTTCAGCGCGATCGAGTTCGCGATGTTCTGGATGAGCATCGTCTTGCCGGTGCGCGGCGGAGCGACGATGAGCCCCCTCTGCCCCTTGCCGATCGGCGCGACCAGTTCCATGACGCGGCTCGACATGTTGTCCGGGGTGGTCTCGAGGATGAGCTTCTCTTCCGGGTAGAGCGGGGTCAGGTTGTCGAAGAGGATCTTGTCGCGGGCGACCTCGGGAGACTCGTGGTTGACGGTCTCGACCTTGAGGAGCGCGAAGTAGCGCTCGCCTTCCTTCGGCGGCCTGATCTGGCCGGCAACGGTGTCGCCGGTGTGCAGGTTGAAGCGGCGGATCTGGGACGGCGAAACGTAGATGTCGTCCGGCCCCGGCAGGTAGTTGTAATCCGGCGCCCTCAGGAAACCGAACCCGTCAGGCAGGGTCTCGAGGACCCCCTCGCCGAAGATCATGCCGTTCTTCTCGGTCTGGGCGTTGAGGATGGCGAAGATCAGGTCCTGCTTCCTGAGACTCGAAGCCCCCTCGATGTTCAACGCCTTGGCAATGGCCGTGAGATCGTTGATTTTCTTTTCTTTAAGTTCCTGTAGGTTCATCTGTTCTCCTGATATGACGCAAATGTAGAGCTAACGGCGTTCGCCTGAATGGAAAGCACGGGGATGTCGCACCGAAACGGCATGGATGTACATGCGAGGTGTGCCTGATGAGCGCTAACGTGTAAAGGATCTGTGAATTATTAACCCTGGTTTACTCTAGAGGTGTCGAGCCGGTTCGGTATGAGAAAGTTTGGGGTATTCAAGGTGTCTGCTAAAGGTCTTATTGAGGATAATGGAAATTTATACCCTTGTCCTCATTACCTTGTCAACTTTATTTTTAGAAGCTTTAAAGGGAAAATCAGACGAACGGAGCAAGAAACAGCAGGGCGTTCTGTGACCGTAACGCGGTCAATTTATTGTCACAGATCCTGTCCGGTTGACGCCTCTTCCCCGCTTTCCGGCCCCATCTCCGCTTCATTTGCAGCATCGGTGCCATATTTCGCGGTGCCGCGACGTTTTCTGCGCGCTTTCTGCCGCTTCAGTTTTTCCGCCGCCATCTCCTTCTTGGTCTTGCCGCCACCGGCACCTTCCAGCTTCTCCAAAAGCAGGCGCCGGGCCAGGAAGCGGTTCAGCGACTGGCTGCGCGACTCCATGCATTTGACCTCGATGCCGGTCGGGAGATGTTTGATGTACACGCACGAAGAGCTCTTGTTCACGTGCTGCCCGCCGCGCCCGGAGGCGTGAACGAAGCGCTCTTCCAGATCCTTCTCGGCAACCCCGAGCTGTTCCATCTTTTCCCTGAGCCAGCGGTTTTTCTCCTCGCTCACCGCGAAATCGGCCATCTTGCCCCCCTCCCCTTTCGAATCGCCGAGCATGATAGCGTCAGGCAAAGGGGAAGTCAAAGATGTCTGGTGGACGCAGGGTTATGTTGCAGGGTGGACGGAAGTTCAGCGGCCGGATGGCGGCAGCACCACGTCGGCCATCAGGGTGGCGATCTGCGTCGCCGTGAACCGGTTGTTGTTGAAGATGAGGTGATAGAGGGTCGGATCGGTGATGTCCCGCCCGAGGAAATCCTTCAGGAAGGCATCGCGCTGGTGCTGTTTATCCCGGACCTTGTCCTGGGCCTCGTCCGCGGAAATGCCGCAGCGGGCGGCGACCGATTTCACCTTGAAGCTCATCGGGGCGACGATCCGGAAGTGGTAACAGTTGCCGGTGTTCTGGGTGAGGATCGAGGCACCCCGCCCCACCAGGATCACGTTTCCTTCGGTGGCAAGCGCCAAGATCTGGCGGCAGAGCAGGCGGTAATAGTCCTTGTCGCTCTTCCAGCGCTGCGAGAAGGTCGAGAGCATGTCGTCGAGGAAGCGGTTCTTCATCCCCAGGTTCTCCAGGATCTCCTGGTTGAGGTTATGGTCCTTCGCTACCGCATCGAGCAGGGCGCGGTCCATCACCAGCCAGGGCTTGCCGCTGCGGCTCTCCAAAAGCGCTTGCAGCCTTTCCGCCACCGGATACCCCTCGCAGCCGAACTCGCGGGTGATGGTGACCGTCGGGTTGCTCCGCTCCACGTTCACGAAGCCGTGCTCATGCAGGTTCCTCCGGCCCACCTCCATCAGCCCGCGCAGCCTCTGCTCGATGGACGGGATCAAAATGCTCTTGGACATGGCACCCTCCTGTACAGGTTAATTCCCCGGCCCCACATGTCTAATTAGGCCCCTTTTTACGCGCCAGTCAACCGCCCGGCGACATTCTTTCCCGCGCATACGCGGGGTTACTGCTGCAGCGCCGCTTTTTTCCGTTATCATTTCCGACATGATGCCCCTATGGTTTCCTCTCACCGTGATCTCAGCTTTCTTCCTCGCCACCAGCGACGCGACGACGAAGCGTGCCCTCGAGGGGCGCAACGAATACCTGGTTACCTGGCTGCGCATCGTCCCCACCTTGCCGCTCTTTCTGATTCCGCTCCCCTTCATCCCGGTGCCGAAAATCGGTGACGACTTCTATTTTTGCGTCTTCACCGCGCTGCCCTTGGAAACCATCGCCATCATCCTCTACACAAAGGCGCTCAAGCTCTCGCCGCTGTCGCTCACCCTGCCGCTTCTGTCGCTTACGCCGCTACTCCTTTTGGTGGTGCCGTTTCTGCTCTTGGGTGAACGGATCTCCCCCATGGGGGGGGCCGGGATCCTCCTCATCGCGCTTGGTGGCTACCAGCTGAAATCGGGCCAGGGGGAGAGCGGGTTCCTCGCCCCCCTGAAAGCGATCGCGCGGGAAAAGGGCGCCCTCTGCATGCTCGGCGTCGCGGCGATCTACAGCGTCACCTCGACGCTCGGCAAGCGCGCCATCGCCGCCTCCTCTCCGCTTTTCTTCGCCGCCGTCTACCTGCCGCTCCTGGTTCTTGCGGTCACCCCGATCGCCCTTTACAAGGCGCGCGGCGAACTGGGAGAGGCCGCGCGCAACGGCACGGTGAAGTCCGCCCTCCTCCCCGGCGTCTGCTACGCGCTGCAGGCGCTCACCCACGTCTACGCGGTCAACCTGACCAACGTGGCCTACATGATTGCGGTGAAACGCCTGAGCCTTCTCTTCGGCGTCCTTTACGGCCATTACCTCTTCAAGGAACGCGGCGGCATCGTCCCCACCCTCATCATGCTGGCGGGCGTCTTCCTCATCGTGCTCGGCGGGTGATCGGTCGCCCGCAACGGCAACGCCGCAAGCCGTCGGGAAATTGACATAACCGCAGCATATAATCTTTTCAAAATGTTGACGGAGATGTCGCCGGGGGCCACCGCTCTTACACGCCTGCCTTCTGTCGGGCGCGCGAAGCCGCGCCCCGCCTTTCCCGCCCCGAAGGATTACCAGCCCGGCGCCAAGCGCTCCGGCCTCTGGCATGGCAGTTGCTTTCGATCAACCTGATCAGCATCGCCCGCACCTGGCGGAGACCCGAATCGGGCAGGCTGTCGACCAAAATCGTAATGGAGATACTCATGAGCCAGCTAGTTACCCGCCCGAACGGCGGCCCGGTCGCCGTGGTTGAGAACGGCACGCTCGTTTCAGCCATCGTCGTCACCCGCAACCGCGAATCCCACCTCAGGGAGTGCCTTAGCGGACTTATGGAGCAGAGCATCGCCGACAGGATGGAGGTCATCCTGGTGGACCAGGGCTCCGACGAATGCGAATGGGCCGTGGCGGCTGACCTGCAAAGGCGGTACGGAAACCTCATCACGCTTAAGGTCCCCGCCGCATCCGCGGTTAAAGCGGTGAACATGGCGCTCAAGATGGCGTCGGGCAGGTACCTCACCATACTCGACGCCACCGACCGCATGAGGCGCGACGCCTACGAGCAGTTGGCCGCGGCGCTGGAAACCAACCCGACCGCGATGCTCGCCTACGGCGACACCTGCTTTACCGCCATCCCCCACGAAAACTTCGCGCACCATACAAGCTACGGCAAGGTGATCTGGCCCGACTACACGGTACAGCAGCTCTCCCAGCTCTCCGAGGTGGCACCGCACCCGCTCTGGCGCAGGGAGCTGCATGACAGCATCGGTTTCATCCCGGAGGGGTACCCGAACCACGGCATGCGCGAGTTCCTGCTGAAGACGGTGGAGCGCTTCCGTATCCAGCACATCGAAGAGTTCACCGGGCTCAAGCTGATCGCCGCGAGCAGCCAGGCCGTCCAGTCCGAGCCCCGCGCGACCGCGATGCCGGTACAGGAGCAGTTCACCTCGCAGCCGTTCCAGGGCTTCGAAAAAGCGCCCGAGCCGCAGGCAGCGCAAACAGCCGCAGCTCCGCTCAGCGCGGACGAGGCGTACGCGAACCTGAAGCCGCTTGTTTCCGGTGGCGACATGGAAAAGGCGGAAAGGACGCTCAAGGAGCACCTGCTGCGCTACCCGAACCACGCGGTGGCGCACAACGATCTGGCCGCGGTGAGCTACCAGCTGGGCGATTGCGAGCAGGCTCTCAAGCACTACCGCGAAGCGGTCCGTCTGCAGCCGGACGAGGACGTCTACCTGAAGAACCTGGCCGATCTCCTCTACGTCGAAACCGACGCGGTCGACGAGGCGATCTCCATCTACCTTAAACTCCTCGAGAAATCCCCGCGTGACGTCGAGGCCCTGCTGAACCTTGGCATCATCTGCGAGGGTGTGGGGCAGCCGGCCGAGGCCGAATCGTTCCTGCAAAGGGTGCTCGAGATCGAGCCTTGGAACCAGGCGGCGCGCGAGCGCCTGAAAGCGCTCAGGGAGGCCGCGGCCGCCCCGGCTCAAGCAAGCGCCACTTCAGCGGCACCCGCCCCGGCGTGCGAGGATGACGAGCTGACCGCGGAGGAGCTCTACGAGGTCTCGCAGCAGATGGTGCAAAGCGGCAACCGCTCGGGCGCCGAGACCAAACTGCACAGACTTATCGAGCTCTACCCCGACTTCGCCCCGGCGCACAACGACCTGGCCGTACTCGCCTACGAGCACGGGGACACGGAGACCGCCCGCATCCACTACGAAAAGGCGGCACAGCTGAGGCCGGGCAACGGCACCTTCAGGAAGAACCTCGCCGACTTCTACTTCGTGGAGGGGTACGACGTGGACGGCGCCATCAACATCTACCTGGAAGAACTCGAAAAAGAACCGAAAAACATCGAGACGCTGATGGGCCTCGGCAGGATCTGCACCATGCTGGACCGTCCCGAGGAGGCCGAGACCTTCTACAGCAAGGTGATCAACCTGGAGCCATGGAACCGCGAGGCCCGCGAGAGCCTCAATTCCCTGAAGCAGGCGGTGAACGGGTAACCGAAAACGGGTTCTACGTTCTAGGTTCTACGTTCTACGTTAACAACCAACAGCTAGTGGTCGGGCCCCGTCTTACTGGGGACGGGGCAACTTTTTATTAAAGTTTCGCCCGGGTTGCGCCGATACGTTACGCGGCTGACAAGCCCAAGGCGGAGGACGTTATGGCAACAAAAACAGCATGGGACTACCTGAGCGACATGTTCGACACCCTGACGTCGCAGGACACCATGAGGGCGCAGGCGGCTACGAGCGCCATGTCCTCTGGTGCGACCTTCTTCCAGAAGAAGGACTACGCCCGCGCGAGCAGCGAGTTCAAGCGCGCGATCTCCCTCGATCCGACTAACGCGCAGTCGTACAACTACCTGGCCAACTCCTACCTGGCGCAGAAGAAGTACGACGACGCCATCAAGACCTACAAGAGCTCGCTCTCCATCGACCCGACCCAGGACTCGGTGCACACCAACCTGGGGAACATCTACCTGCAGCAAAAGAAGTACAACCTGGCGGAGAAGGAGTTCAAGGAAGCCGCCCGCCTGAACCCCACCGACACCCTCGCCCCCTACACGCTGGGACAGCTCTACCTGCAGACCGACCGCCTGAGCGAGGCAGAAACCCAGTTCAAGAAGGTCTCCAAGATGGCCCCCTACGACCCGAACCCCTACTACAGCCTGGGGGCCACCTACAACCAGGAGGGGAAGTACGCGGAGGCGGTGAAGGAACTGACCAAGGCGGTCAAGATCAGGCCCAAGATGGCGGCGGCACACTTCGAACTCGGCGTCGCCTACTCCGAACTCGGCGACAGCACCAAAGCCCAGCAGGAGGTGACGACCCTGACCAACCTGGACGCGTCCCAGGGGGCGATTTTGAAGGCGACCATCGCCCAGCCCAAGATGGTCGCGGGGGGGGGAGGCGAGACCGACACGTTCTTCCCGGCACTCCAGGCCGGCACCCCGCTGCTCGGCCTCCTCGGGGTCAACAGCACCACCGGGCAGCCGCTCCAGTCCAAGGCCTTCAGCCTCACCTTCTATTTCGATTCGGCGATGGACGCGAAATCGGTGCAGGACACGAGCAACTGGACCATAACGAAGGCAACAGGCGGCGCTGCCGGTTACTACAACAACCTCCTCCCGGTGCTCCCGACCGAGGCGTACATCCCGCAGAACCCGACCAGCGTGGTCTACGACCCGGAGAAGCAATCCGCCACCGTCACATTCCTGCTGAGCCAGAACTCCACTAACAACGCGACCATCGACCCTTCCCACATGGTCTTCAAGTTCACCGGGACCGACTCCCGCGGCAAGATCATGGACCCGACCGCGGACCAGTTCGACGGCGCGGCACAGACCCCGTTCTGACGCCCTAGAAGCACCTACAGGGAAGAACCCGTTTGACCGGAACGGGCTCTTCCCTGCCACTACCGCACCCCGGTGACGTACCCCGCCTCCCCATCCAAAGCCTCTAAGCGCTCCGCTCAATAATTTGACACCGACACACCCTTCCCCCTGGCCTGCCAAAACAGGCACTTGCAGCCGATCCACCATGGCACGGCAGTTGCTTATAGTATTCGACCTCCAGTGGCGACAGCTCATGCCAAGGCGGAAGCTTTTTCAAAGGCCATCGAGATGGCAGACAGCGCAACGAGTGCTCTTTGCTCGCGCTGCAATAAAACGGGGACAACTGTGAGTTCAGCGAAACGAGAGCGGGGTTTTAAACTGACACTTTCACGCGCCGGCGCGCCGCACACGGCGAGGAAAGCCCTTATTTGCGGCATATCCGGCCAGGATGGAGCCTATCTGGCGAAGCTGCTGCTGGATAAGGGTTACGAGGTGCACGGCACCTCCCGGGATGCCCAGATGTGCGCCTTCTCGTCTTTGAGGGCCTTGGGCGCCCTCTCCATGGTGAAGCTTCATTCCATGGCGATGAACGACTTCCGCAGCGTCTTGCAGGTCATGGCAAAGGTGCAGCCGGAGGAGGTTTACAACCTTGCCGGACAAAGCTCCGTGGGCCTTTCCTTCGAGCAGCCCGTAGAAACACTGGAGAGCGTCAGCATCGGGACGCTGAATCTGCTGGAGGCGATCCGCTTCCTGGAGCGCCCGGTGAAGTTCTACAATGCCGGTTCGAGCGAGTGCTTCGGCAATACCGCCGGCAGCCCCGCCGACGAGGACACCCCCTTCCGCCCCCGCAGCCCGTACGCCGTCGCCAAGGCCACCGCCTTCTGGGAGGTCGCCAATTACCGCGAGGCGTACAACCTTTTTGCCTGCACCGGCATCCTCTTCAACCACGAGTCGCCGCTTCGTCCTGAGCGTTTCGTCACCCAGAAGGTCATCCAGGCCGCCGTCCGGATCGCCGACGGCAGCGAGGAGAAACTCCACCTTGGTGACCTCTCCATCGCGAGGGACTGGGGATGGGCCCCCGAGTACGTAGAGGCCATGTGGCTTATGTTGCAGCAGCCCTCCCCTACCGATTATGTCATCGCGACGGGAGAGGCCAACACGCTCCAGCAGTTCGTGGAAAAGGTGTTCGAGAGTGTCGGCCGCGACTGGCGCAGATACGTCGTCTCGGACCGTTCACTGCTGCGCCCCACCGACATCCTCGTAAGTTGCGGGAACCCGGGGAAAGCTGCAAACGACATGGGATGGCGGGCGAAATCGAAGATGGCACAGGTCATCGCAAAGATACTGGAATCCACGCGAAATTCGGAATACTTTGAAAATACCACCGGAAGAAAGGTAACCGCATGAAACTAAACCTAGGCTGCGGCAAGGATCTGTTAGAAGGCTTCATCAACATCGACATCGCACTTTCGCATCCGCGGGTCTTGAACTGCGACGCGTCTTCACTGGGGTTCATCCCCAACGACTCGGTTGACGAGATCGTGGCAAAAGACGTGCTCGAGCACATGCCGTTTGAAACCGCCTGTTCGGCCCTGTCGGAATGGGCCCGGGTGCTGAAGCCCGGCGGCAAACTGCTCCTGCAGACCATCTCCTTGAACCTGCAGATCAAGGCCTTCCTCTCCAACGTCTGGAATGTCGCCTCCTTCAACCACATGCTCTTCGCCGGGGTCAATTGGCATGACAGCAGCCCCAACCAACACGACTTCCACAAGTCCGCCTTCACCATCGAGACGCTGACCGAGCTTCTTAAAAAACAGGGCCTTACCGTCGTGCAGACCGAGAGCGACCAGATCGACGGCGTCCTCACGCAAAACCCGCTGGCTCACAACCTCAACATGCGCATCTCGGCCGTCAAAGAGGCGGGGCGCGTTCATATCCAGGGTGAAGAGCACAGCGGAAGCAAGAGCTTTATCGATGACAGGAACCGGACGCCGAGGTGCGACTTCACCAACAACGACATCCGTGTCGGCGACATCTACAAACCCTGGTACTACATAAAATGCGACGAAACCGGCAGCAGGGTCGACGTACCCAACTCCTGCCTCGTGTACCGGGTCGACGACAAAGTGCTGGAGACCGGCAGCATTCACGTCTCCTCTTTCATCGAGAAATGCAGAACCGAGGCGCATGACAGGTACTTCCGCCAGGACCTCGCCGACTCCATACAGAGACTTGGGCAACTGGAACCGATAATCTGCGTGAAGCACTACACCGCGGATGCACCGGTGCAGCTCAATTTCCTCGACGGGTCCAGGGTCGAAGACCTGAGGTGCTTCGAGGGGCATCACCGGCTGGTCACCATGGAGAGGCTGGGCATACCGATCAAGGCAAGGATCTACCAGCTCTACGACATCCATGAAGGTTCAAGCCTGAAGGACCACTACTACTCGAAATTCGACAACAGTTTCTGGTCCTCCTTCCAAAGCGATGAAACCAAAGGCCCCTCGTTCACCTTCGAGTCGTTCGGCTCGCCCGAGACTTCACAGAAATACCACTTCCTCTCGAAGTGTTTCGCCTTCATCAAAGAGCTGAAGATCCCGCTTACCAGCGGCATAGACATCGGTTGTGCCGAAGGGTTGTACACGCTCATGGCAGCCAATGCCTTCGGCATAAAGATGCGCGGCATCGACATGGAGGCGGGGCGGGTGCTTCGCGCGCTCATCGCACGGCTTCACTACAAGTTGAAGAACGTCGACTACCTCAACACCAAATGGCTCTCCGGCGACATAGTCGCTCAATACAAGGAGTACGACTTCTGCATGGCGCTTTCCATACTGCACCATGTGGATGACTTCAGGAACTTCGTCAAAATCATCTCCGAAAACAAGAAGGCGATGATCATCGAGGCGAGACTCAAGCAGTCCCAGCAGGAGATCAATTCAGGCAGCATGATCGCCTTTCAATCCTACGATGAGTTCATAGACATGGCGAACAACTCCGGGTTCAAGTACCAACTCATCGACAAAGGCGGGCCCGAGGGCGACCGACACTTCTTCGTCTTCTGGAGGTAGCATGCTGGAGCAACAGAAAAAGCACATCGTGATCGGAGACAACTCGCCGGGGGTGGGCGATTACCTGCTGCTTACCGCGGTGGCACGCGAGGTGAAGCTCGCAAACCCGTTTGCGACGGTGGAGCTGCAGGTCAGCAAGCGGGCGGAACTCTTCCTGCACAACCCGTTCATCGACGAGGTGAGGACGATGGCCGATCCCTTCGTCACACCAAACAGTGGCGACGGCCTGTGGGTGGAGCGCAAGTGCAGGTTTTACGGCGTCGAACCGCACTCCACCCTGCCGCAGATTTTCCTCACCGATCATGAGGTGCGGCAGGCCGCCGCACGGCATAAAAGGACCTCGAAGCCCCTCATCACCATCGGTATCGACTGCGCTCCCCACTGGAAGCACGTCCGTTACATGGAAGGCGGGTTCTGGCAAGCCGTGCTGAAGGAGTTGGGCAACGACTTCGACCTGGTGCAGATCGGGTTATCCGGGAACATCACGCCGTTGCCTGGCGTGCCCCAGCTCCTTGACCTCCCGCTGCGAGAGGCCGCTGCGTTGCAGCACCTGGCAGACCTGCACCTGGGGGTCGACACCGGCGACATGCACTTGGCGCTCGCCTGCGGCACGGACGCCATCGCCCTCGTGCCCCAGAGTTCCCCCGATTACAACTGGAAAGAGTGGCACTACCCTTCCGGCGTCGATTACCTCCCCTTCGGTGTAAGCCCGAGCGATGTCGCGGGGCTCATCAGGACGCGGGTCGGCACGGCCCCCAGAATGGAAAGCCTGACGATCAAGAGGGGGGGAAGCGGCGTCACCACCGCCCGCATGGCAAGCGCCAAACAGATCGCGCAGCTGGTCCTGGCGCGGATCGCCATGAAGCACGACGACGATGCCATCTGGAGCGACACCGAGAAGCTGCTCCCGTTCGAGGCCAACCTCGTCCAGTTGCTGGATAAAAACTACGAGATCTGGCACCTGGAAGACGAGGCCCGCCGCGCGGACGTCTCGGACTCCTACATCGCAGGGCTCAAAAGGCAGATCGACAAGTCGAACCAGGCGAGAAACGACATAATCGAGCGCGTGGACGAGTCGCTCCTGCACCTCGTGACAAACCCGTCGGCCCCGCTCAACACTGAGCCCCCCGGCCTCTCCTTCGACAGGCTCACCGTCTTGTGTCTCAAGATTTTCCATATGGAACAGGAGGTCCAGCGGGACTCCGCATCTAAGGCGCACCGGGAAACCTGCGCCCTCAAAATGCGGCGCCTCTCGGAGCAGCTTGACGACCTCACCCGCGCCCTGTCCAACATGCTGCTGGAATTCAGAGACGGCACGAGGGCCTTCAAGACCTATTACCAGTTCAAGATGTACAACGACGCCTCCCTGAACCCGTCGCTTTACGGCAGCGCGCCCGGCGCCGGCGCGGAACCCCGCTTCACCCCTCGCCAGCAGTACCTTTTCGACAAGGTGACATCGCTCCCCGGCGATGCCGTTATCGTCGAAATCGGGGCCGATCACGCTGAAATGGCAACGGCGCTAGGATCCGCCTGCCGTGGCAGCGCCAGAAAAGTGCACTGCCTGGCGACGGGAAGGGATTTCGAGGCCGAGTTGACCGCCGCCGGTCTGGCGGATCAGGTGACCGTACTGAAGAGCGATTCCGACGACCCGCTGTCCGATTGGAGCGGGGCGAACGGTGGGGCGCAGATCGACTTCCTGCTGATAGCGCTGCACCCCGAGAAGGGATTCCCGTCCTTTTTGTCGGGGCACCACATGGTGAAGGACGGCGGGCTGATCGGCTTTTACCGTCCGGATCCCTCCGCTTCGGAGCTTTTCGAGGCGATGAAGGACCTTGCGCAGTCGGCGCTCGTGAACCACGAGGAGACCGACGACCTCCTGGTAGGACAAAAGATGGGGCAGACGACGAGGATGCTGGAGATCCTGATCTCGAAACAAACCGCTCTGCACAAATTCGAACGTGGTGGTCGAGATGCAAGATGATCTTGAAGTCAATTTCTTCACCATCGTCCTAAACGGCGAACCCTTCATTCGCTGGCACATCGAGCAGTTCAAGAAACTCACCTTTCCCTGGCACTGGCACGTGGTGGAGGGAGTGGCGGATCTGAAGCACGACACGGCGTGGAGCCTCGAGAACGGAGGGAGAGTATCGGAGGAGCTGCACCGTAACGGGCTCAGTAACGACGGCACCACCGCATACCTCGATGAACTGGCGCGACTGTTCCCGGACCGGGTCACGCTGTACCGAAAGCCGGCAGGGGTCTTCTGGGACGGCAAGCTGGAGATGGTCGCGGCGCCGCTTGGCAATATCAGGCGGGAATGCCTTCTCTGGCAGATCGACGCGGACGAGTTCTGGACGGCACCCCAGATCGAAACAGCCAGAGCGATGTTCCAGGATGACCCATCGAAAACCTCCGCGTTTTACTACTGCAACTTCTACGTCGGCCCCGAGCTCGTCATCTCAACGCGCGACACCTACGGGAATCATTCGCACTACGAGTGGCTACGCACCTGGCACTACCTTCCGGGGGACCAGTGGGTCAGCCACGAACCGCCGCGCCTTTGCCGACCAAAAGCCGGCGGCGGCTTCGGTGATCTCGGCCGGATCAACCCGTTTCGGCACGCCGAGACCGAGCGGCAAGGACTCACCTTCGAGCATCTGGCGTACGTCACCGAGCCACAGCTACGCTTCAAGGAGATCTACTACGGCTACGCCGACGCCGTGGCGGGCTGGCGGCGTCTGCAGCAGGCGCCCGGCTTCCCGGTCCGCCTTGCCGACTATTTCCCCTGGGTCCACGACGGCGCCCTGGTCCGGCGCAAGGATGACCCGGTGCGGGACCTTCCCGGCGGTGATGGCGAGACCGGCAACATCATCTTTTTGCGCCCGGATTCCATAGGGGACAGCGTCCTCGCGGCATCCATGCTCCCCCACATCAAGGCGCGCTTTCCCTCATCGAGCATCACGGTCGTCTGCCAGTCCCAGGTGGGCGAACTGTACGACTCTTCCCCCTATGTCGACGCGGTGATCCGCTTCGACCGGGAGAAGGCCATGCAGGAGGAGGATTATCGCAACCTCGTGGTGAGGCAAATAGCGGCGGTGCACGCCGACATCGCCCTCTACCCGGTGTACTCGCGGGACGCCCTGTACGACCTCTTCACCATCGGCAGCGGCGCCCGTACCAGGGTCGCCATGCGGGGAAACCTCAGCAACCTCTCCGCCGAGGTCCGCGAACAGAACGACCCGCGCTTCACCCACCTGATCGAGTCGGATGGGGACTGGAAGCCGGAGCTCGAGAGAAACCGCGACTTTCTCGCCGGCATCGACATAGTCGCCCCGCCGCTCCAGCCGATGATCTGGCTCACCGAGGACGACCGCCGCTTCGCGGAGGAGTTCTTCGCCGGGCACAGGCTGGAGGGGCGCAACTGCATCGCGGTGTTCGCAGGTGCCCAGTCCTCGTACCGTAACTACGAGCACTTCGGCAAGGCGCTCGCCCCGATCTGCCGGGAAAACGATTTCACCCTGATCGCGGTAGGCTCGGCAGCCGAGCGCGAACTGGGGCAAAAGAACCTCGACGAGAGCGGGGCGACCGGGATCAACATGTGCGGGAAGCTTACCCTGCGTCAGGTCGCCGCCATCATCAGCCGCTGCCGCCTCGCCGTAGGAGCCGAGACCGGGACCGCCCACATCGCCTGTGCCGTCGGTACGCCCAACGTCATCCTCCTAGGGGGCGGGCACTTCGGACGTTTCATGCCCTACACCACCCTCACCACGGTTGCCTGCCTGCCGCTCGCCTGCTATCGCTGCGACTGGCGGTGTCCCTACGCCAAGGCCCACTGCGTGAAGGACGTCAACCCTGCGGTGCTTACCGCGGCGATCGCATCGGCCCTCGCCGGCCCCAGCGACAAGATCAGGATGTTCTGCCAGGACCGGAGCGAGTGGCTTCCGCTTCCCGGGGAACCGGCCTGGCAGGACTGCGACGGCATCGTCGACCGTTACCCGGTCGAGATCGTCCCGGTCACACAATTCACCCCGGTCGCACCGGAAAGGCGCGGCGGTTCAGGAAGCGATTCCTTGATGGAGAAGGGGAAGGGATACCTCGTCTCCGCCATCGTCTCCACCTACGACGCGGAACGTTTTCTGCGCGGCAAGCTCGAGGACCTGGAGGCCCAGACCATCGCGGACCGGCTCGAGATTATCGTGATCGACGCCGCGTCGCCTGGTAACGAGCGGGCCATCGTGGAAGAGTTCCAGAGACGCTACGACAACATCCGCTACCTGAGAACCGAGCGGCGGGAGACCGTCTACCAGGCGTGGAACCGCGGCATACGCATGGCCACCGGCGAGTTCGTCACCAACGCCAACACCGACGACCGCCTGCGTGGCGACGCCTACGAGATCCTCGTGCGGACGCTCCGGGAGCACCCGGAGTGCGTCCTCGCCTACCCGGACATGCGCATCACGCAGCAGGAAAACGCCACCTTCGCGGCGCACGAAAGCCACGGTTTCCGCGACTGGCCCGACTTCGACCGCCTGGGGCTTCTCGAGCTCTGCTGCGTCGGTCCTTTCCCGCTTTGGAGGCGGTCGCTGCACGACGAGATCGGCTACTTTGACGAGCGCTTCAAAAGTGCGGCCGACTACGAGTTCTGGCTGCGCGCCGCCCTGGGCCATGACTTCGTCCACGTCCCGCAGTTTTTGGGTCTCTACTGGCTTTCGCCGGACACGGTCTCCCGAAAGGGGGACCTCCCCACCCTGGAATACCTGCAGGTGCAGAAGGAGTACCGCCCGAGGTACGCCCCGCTCACCCCTCCGCCCGTAGCGCCCTCCCCGGAGGAACAGGAGGCCTTCCAGCGGCTTTTGACCCGCCTCGAAGCGGGCGACCCGGCGGCACCGGGCGAGGTGGAAAATTTCCTGAAGCGCCACCCGCGCGCCGCGCAACCCCACCACGAACTGGCCCTGCTCCTGCACCGGCGCGGCGACATCGGCCTCGCCAAGACGCATTTCGAGAAGGCGGTGCTGCTTGACCCCGCCTCGGAACGCTATCGCGAGGGGCTGCGCGCCTTCCAGGCCAAGGAGCTCTCCGAGCCGCTGCACTACTACCTGGAACAGGCGGACGCCGCCCCGGAGAACCTGGAGCACCAGCTTTGCGCCGGGGCGATCCTCACCCTGCTTGGGCGCTTCAAAGAGGCCCGCACCTATTACCTGCGTGCCAAGTCGATAGCCCCGGAGAGCCCGCTCGCCGCCGGCTACCTCGCCTTCCTGGAGGGTTCAGAAGCGGCCGGGCGCACCGAGCTTGCGGCGCAGGCGGCGCCCCGACGCTCTCCCGGCGCGAGGTCCGAAGGGGTGCTCGTCTCGGCGATCGTTTCCACCTACAACTCGGAGCGCTTCATCCGGGGATGCCTCGAGGACCTCGAGGCGCAGACCATCGCGCACCGGATGGAAATCATCGTGGTCGACAGCGCTTCGCCGCAAAACGAAGCCGCCGTCGTCGCGGAGTTCCAGAAACGCTACGACAACATAAGGTACATACGCACCGCCGAGCGGGAAACCCTCTACGCGGCCTGGAACCGCGGCGTCGAGGCGGCCCGCGGCACCTTCCTCACCAACGCGAACACCGACGACAGGCACCGCCCGGACGCCCTGGAGGTCATGGCGGCCGCACTGGAGGCGAACCCCGAGGTCGATCTCGTCTACGGCGACTGCTACGTCTCCACCGTCGAGAACCAGACCTATGCAGAGTCCGCACACGACCGGCTCTTCAGGTACCCGGACTTCCTGGCACCCGCTTCCCTGCTCCACTACCAGCTGGGGCCGCAGCCCATGTGGCGGCGCTCGGTGCACGAAAAGATCGGCCTCTTCGACGGCTCCTTCCACGCCGCCGGGGACTACGACTTCAACATCCGCTTCGCGCTCGCCTGCAAGGCGCTGCACCTGCCGGAAGCGCTGGGGCTCTACCTCGAGGCGCCGACGGCGATCTCTTTCCGCGACAACCGGATGGGGAACGAGAACGTCCTTTTGCGCAAGACCTACCACAACGAGGAGACCGTTTTCCGCCTCTACCGTGCGACGGGGCTCCCCTGCGACAGCGACGGAGAAAAGGCGCAGGCGCTTCTCGACCTGGGCATTCGGGCGCTGCGCTTCTACCCTCCCTGGAAAGAGGGGGCCCCGGAGCGTGACCCGGAGCTCGCCCTTTTCTGCTTCCAGCGCGCCGCCGCGCTCTCGGGCAACGCCGTCGCCCCCTGGAACAACCTGGCGGTTGCCGCCTTCCAGGAAGGGGAGCGCGATCTGGCGCTCGACATACTGCAGCGGCTCGCGTCCCGCAGCGCAGAGGAAGCCGTGACCTGGAACCTCCGCCTGGTCACCGCGGACCGTTGTGCCCCGACGGACCTGAAACTGATGCCGTCCGGTTTCAGCTTCCCGTCCCAGCAGGAGCTCGTCGCAGGTCTCCCCGACCCGGACGGTCCCCCGGCGGAAAAGGCGCCGCTTCCAAGCCCGATCCTTCTCGTCTGCCACGGCTACCCTCCCGGACAGACGGGGGGCACCGAACTGTACGTGGCGTCCCTGGCGCGGGAACTCCGCCTGGGGGGTGCTCACGTGGTGGTCCTGGTACCGGGGCACGCCCCGGACCGGCCGGAAGGTGAGATCGTCGAGCACGAGGAGGGGGGGATCCTGGTCGCCGAGATGAACGTCCCCCCCGCCGTCGGTCCCCAAGGGGTGCGGCAACTGAGGGAACAGTTCCATAACGACAGGCTGGCGGCCCACTTCGAGCACTTTTTGCAACGGATCAAGCCGCGCCTGGTGCACTTTCACCACTTCATCGACCTCTCCGCGTCACTCCTCGACGCCGCGGCGCGCGCAGGCGTACCGAGCGTCGTCACGCTGCACGACGGCTGGGCGGTTTGCCCCCTGTACCATTTCTTCCGGCCCGACGGCACTTATTGCGAAGAGGGGCCGGTTCCGGCGCAGGCGTGCGTGCGCTGCCTCACCGGCGGCTCCTCCGCTCCGGGAGACCAGGCTCTCGAGGAGCTCCTTAAGGAGCGCAGGGATTACATCCAGTCGCGGCTTTTACTCGCCGACACGGTCCTTTTCCCGTCCCGGTTCATGCTGGAGAAGCTGAGGCGCCACGGACTCGACCACCCGCGCTGCGTGGTGCACCCGCTCGGCCTGACGGAACTCTCCCCGTTGCCCCGGAAAAGCGGGACGCCGGGAAGGGTCCGCTTCGGCTACATAGGCCACGTCCACCCGGTGAAGGGGCTCGACGTACTGATGCGCGCGGCGAACCTGTTGCGACCCGGCAAGGCGGAACTCGCCATATTCGGCGAGGTGCGCGACCCGGTGTACTTCCGCGCGGCGGGGGGAGAGCTGAACGCACCGGTGCCCGTCACCGGGCACGGGACATACCTGCGCAGCGAGCTTCCCGGCATCCTCGCTTCCATCGACGTCGCCGTGATCCCCTCCCGCAACGAGAGCTTCTGCCAGACCGCCAGGGAGTGCCTCCAGGCCGGCGTGCCGGTGATCGCCTCCGACGCGGGCGCGCTTCCCGAAGCGGTGCGGCACGGCGTGAACGGCCTGCTCTTTCACTCCGGGGACCACGTCGACCTCGCCGCCCGCATGAATGCCGTCATCGACGACCCCGCCCTGCTCGCCGGGCTGAGAGCGGGGATCACCCCGGTGAAGACCTCGCACGACGAGGTGCTGGGACTCTCGGCCATCTACGCCGCGGTTCTCGACCGTCGACGGACTCCCGAATCGGGCGCCGGCAGCGTCTCACCGGCAAGCGACGCCCCACGCGGCACGGGGGGAGAGGCGGCCGAGGTGACCATCGTGATCCCGGTCTTCAACGGCGCCGATCTCACCGAGAACTGCCTGCGCGCCATCGCGGCGAACACCCCCAAAGGGATGTACCGGGTGGTGATCGTCGACAACGGCTCGCAGGACGGGACCCGGGAACTGCTCGAGAGACTCCGGGCGCCGGAGATGACCGTGATCGGCAACGCAGAGAACCTCGGCTTCGCGAAGGCCTGCAACCAGGGGGCACAGGCGGCCGGGGGGGAATTCATCCTCTTTCTCAACAACGACACGCTGCCGCACCCGGGGTGGCTGGAGCGGCTTGTCGCGATGGCGCGGCAGGACGCGACGATCGGCGTCGTCGGCAGCAAGCTTCTTTACCCCGACGACCGCGTCCAGCACGCCGGCGTGGTGGTCGGTCTGCGCGACGGGGAGCCCTACCCCTACCACGTGCACCTGTGCGAGCCGTCCGGCAGCCCGCTCGTCAACGTCCCGCACGAGTACCAGATGGTCACCGGCGCGTGCCTCATGATCAGAAGCGGGCTCTTCCGGCAGGTGGGCGGCTTCGACGAGGCCTACGTTAACGGCCACGAAGACCTGGACCTCTGCATGAAGGCGCGGGCCGCGGGCGCCAAGGTGATGTACTGCCCGTCCAGCGTGGTCACGCACCTCGAGTCCCGCACCAAGCGGCTCATAGGCCTGGAACAGTTCCACTACGAGAAAGGGGTCGACAACGAAGAGGGGCGCGGCAGGCGGCGCTTTCTGGATCGGTGGCGGGAAACGCTGCAGATCGACGGAGAGGTGCTTGCCGGAGCGGGCGGGCACGCACCCGTGCCGGCGCCCGCTCAAGGGCTCAGCATCCTTTTCACCATGTACGGCTGGGACGAGACCGGCGGCGGCACGACCTTCCCGAGATCGGTGGCGCTGGAACTCGCCCGGCAGGGGCATCGCGTCACCGTCTTCTACGCTTCCCTTGCGACCGACCCCGCCCGGCCGGAATACGCGCTGGAGACTCACATGGAGGAGGGGGTACGCCTCTTCGCCCTTTTCAACCGCCCGGCGCGCTTCACCGACCCGGACCACCCGGAACGCGAGATGCTCGACGAGGGGGTGCTCAGGGCCTTCCGGCAGGTGCTCAGTGAGAGCGCTCCGGACGTGGTGCATTTCCACAACTTCCACGGCCTCACCCTCGCGATGGCGCAGGAGACGCGGCTAGCCGGCATCCCGAGCGTCTACACGCCGCACAACTACCACATGATCGATCCCGACCTCTACCTTTTCAACAGCGACCTCTCGCTCTGGAACGGGACCGACCTGATCGCGAACTCCGAGGCGGTGGCGCGTAACCCGGAAAAGGTGCCGCAATACCGGCTGCGGGGCGAGACGACGAAGCGCCTGCTCAACGAGTGGGTCGACGTCACCCTGGCGGTATCGATGCGTCAGAAAGAGCTTCTCGTCGCATTCGGCGCCTCGCCCGAGAGAATCGCGGTGGTGCACCAGGCGAGCCGCTCCACCGACCTCCTGTGGCAGGACCCGGCGCTCGCTACCCTCGGCGCGCGAGTGATCGAGAAGCCGCTCCGCTTCGGCTTCATCGGCGGGGTCATGCCGCACAAAGGGGTGCACATGCTGGTCGGGGCGGCGCAGCTCTTCCAACCCGGCGAGGCGGAGTTCCACGTGTACGGCTTCGTCTCCGCGGGGTACCTCGATGAGCTGCGGGAGCTCGACCGGCGCGGCATGGTGGTATTTCACGGCGCATACGGCGAAGCGGACCTCCCCGCCATCGCTGCCGGAATCGACGTCGCCGTGGCGCCGAGTGTCTGGGAGGACTGCGCACCGCTCGTCCTTCTCGAGCTCATGGCCTTAAGGCTCCCGATCATCGGGGCGAGAATCGGCGGCATACCCGATTTCGTCGAGGAAGGGGTGAACGGCTTTTTGTACCGGCACGACTCGCTGGCGGAGCTCGTCGCATGCCTTAAGCGCTGCGCCGCCGACCCCTGCATGGTTGCCGAAATGCGTGGGAGTCTCGCCTCCCCCCACTCCTTCAGCCGCTACCTGGGGCACCTGGAAGAGATCTACCGTCTCCTCAAGGAGCGAAGGCCTCTCCTTTTGCCGGAGCTGGAACTTCGCGTCCGGCTCGGGGCGAAGCAGGCGCCCGCCCCCCTTCCCGCCGTGGTGTGGGAGGGATCGCAGTTCGTCGGGCACTCCCTTGCGCTGGTCAACCGGGAACTCTGCCTGCAGTTGATCGGGGACGGTTACCCGCTGAGCATCATCCCGTACGAGGAGGACCAGTTCGGGGCCGAGGCCGATCCCCGCTTTCACCTCCTCGCCGAGGCCGTCCGGCGCCCGCTCCCCGCTGCACCTGCGGTGCACGTGCGGCACCAGTGGCCCCCCGACTTCACCCCTCCCCCGCAGGGTCGCTGGGTGATGATCCAGCCCTGGGAGTTCGGCAGCCTCCCCGTCCGCTGGGTCGAGGCGATGAACGGCATGGTCGACGAGGTGTGGGTCCCCTCCTCGTACGTGCGCGACTGCTACCTGCGCAGCGGGGTCCGGCCGGAGCGGGTCTTCACCGTCCCCAACGGCGTCAACACGGCGCTCTTCAACCCGCAGGCTCCCCCCATTACCCTGAAGACGCAGAAGAGGTTCAAGTTCCTCTTCGTCGGCGGGACCATCGCGCGCAAGGGAATCGACATCCTGCTCCAGGCCTACTCCGCCGCCTTCACCGGCGGCGATGACGTCTGCCTCGTCATCAAGGACATGGGAGGCGGGTCCTTCTACCAGGGGCGCACCGCCCAGGAGCTGATCGCGCGCTACCGGCAAAACCCGGATCTCCCCGAGGTCGAATACCTGGACCGGTTCCTCCCCGACCGGGAGCTCGCGGGGCTTTACACCGCCTGCGACTGCCTGGTGCACCCGTACCGCGGCGAGGGGTTCGGCCTCCCGATGGCCGAGGCGATGGCATGCGGCCTCGCCGTGGTGGTCACCGGGCACGGCGCCGCCCTCGATTTCTGCTCCGCCGAGACCGCCTACCTCATTCCGGCGCGCGAGGTGAAGCTGCCGATGAAACAGGTGGGTGAGCTGGAGACGGTCGATCACCCCTGGCTCGCCGAGCCCGATGCCGCCGCCCTCGCCGACATCATGCGTCACGTGGCGGAGCACCCCGATGAGGCGCGGGAAAGGGGAAGGGCGGCGGCCCGCCACATCGCCCGGAACTTCACCTGGGAGAAGGCCGCGGCCTGCGTGCGCGCGCGGCTGGCGGCCCTCAGCGAAGATACGGCGCCGCGTAGTGAGGCGCCCCGGGCGCGGCGCGAGGAGGGGCTCCTCTGCTCCATCGTCATCGAGACGGCCGGGGCCCTGGAAAACATGGAGCGCTGCCTCGACAGCATCGCGCGGCACACGCAAGAACGACACGAGGTGCTCTTGAGCCATCACGGCGGGCAGGAAGCCGCACGCCTCGAAAAGCTCGCCCGCCGGCACGCAGAGTGCCGACTGGTGGATGGGAGCACCCGGCTTGCGGATGCTGATCCGTACCACGCCGGGATCGTGCAGGCGCGCGGCGATGTGCTCGTACTGATGGAGCCGGACGTGGTGGTGACTCCCGGATGGCTTGCCGGCATGCTCGTCTGCCTGGACCGGGAAGCCGGTGCGGGCATCGTCGGGCCGATGGGAGACGGCGCGACCGGCCTGCAGAGGGCCCGAGGCCCCGAGACTGTCGACGAGGCGGCCCTGGATGAGTTCGCCCGTTCCTTCGCCGCGCAACACGCCCGGCGCCGCATACAGGCCCGGATGCTCGACCCCTTCTGCATGCTTTTGACCCGCACGGCGCTTAAAGCCGCGGGGGAACCGGACGCCCGGCTGAGGCGTGGCGACCGGGGCGGGGACCTCTGCCTGCGCGCCGCCCTGGCCGGCTTTCGTTGCGTGGTGGCGGGAGACGTCTTTCTCCACCGGCTCCCCTCCACTGGGCCCGCAGACGCTCCCGAAGCCGGAAAGCTCTCCTTTAGGGAGAAATGGGCCCTCGGCGGACTGGAGCCGGAGCTTGCCAAGCGGGTGGCCTCCAGGCAGGCGCTCTTTCTGGCGCAGCAGCTCGCCCGGCAGGGAAGCCTGGATGCCGCCGTCGATCTCTTTTTGCAACAGGGAATCGCCCTCGCGCCGACCGAACCTGCGCCCTACCTGCTTCTTGCCGAAGCGCTCCTCGACGCCGGGAGCTTTAAGAACGCCCTGGAGGTACTGGAACAGGTCCCCGCCGGTGCGGAACTTCAGCGGCTGTACCTTGACTGGCGCTGCCGAAGCGCGCTCGGACAGGAGAAGGAGGCCCTGGCGCGCACCGAAGCGATCGTGCAGCTCGCCCCGGAGACGCCCCTCGCCCTCTACCTGCAGGGGAAAGCGGCGGCCGGCCGAGGTGATGCTGCGGGCGCGGAGGCGCTCTTTCGCCGCTCCTGCCAGGCGGACCCCGGCTTCGCCCCACCCTGGCTCGAGCTTGCCCTCCTGCACCGGGAGCGTGGTGAGTACGGCGAGGCGCTCGACCTTGCCGAGAAAGGTTTCATGCTCGCGCCGCTCGATCTCCCGGGGCTCGCCCTCTTCCACGGTCTCGCCGAGGATCTTTCCGAGCTGCCGCGCGAGGAAAAACGGGTGCGCGAGGCGTGCCGTCTCTACCCGGAGCACAAGGGGCTTTGTTTCGGACTCGTCGAGGTGCTGATCCGGCAGGGGCACCACCTGCAGGCGCTGGAAGAGCTCGAGCGGGCGGCGGTCTCTTACGGACTGGATGACGCGGCTCTCGACGCCGCGCTGGAAATCAGGAAGCTCGCGGGGCCGGACTTTCCCGACTCCCCGTGCCGTGCCGCCGTTTCCCTCTGCATGATAGTGAAGGACGAGAGGCGCCATCTGCCGGCGGCACTCGCCTCGGTGAAGCCGTTTGTCAGCGAGATCGTGGTGGTCGACACCGGCTCCACCGATCGAAGCGGCGATCTGGCCCGTCTCTTCGGCGCCCGGGTCTTCGACTCCCCTTGGAACGGCGACTTCTCCGAGGCACGCAACGTCTCCCTTTCGCAGGCGACCGGGGAATGGATCCTGGTGCTGGACGCGGACGAGGTACTGGCGGCGCGCGATCTGCCGCGCTTGCAGGAGCTTCTCTCCCGGGCGGGTTCCGCCGCCTTCTCGATCATCACCAGGAACTACACCGCCGAAGTGACCCGGAAGCACTGGACGGCGAACGCGGGAGAGTACCCGGCAGAAGAGCGCGGGCTCGGCTGGACCCCGAGCCTCAAGGTGCGACTATTCCCGAACGACGCCCGCGTCCGTTTCCAGGGGGCCGTGCACGAGCTGGTGGAAGGGACGCTGGCGCAGTGCGGCATCCCGGTCCTTTCCTGCGACATCCCGGTGCACCATTACGGCAAACTGGACAACGCCAAGTGCGCCGAGAAGCAGGAGCACTACTACCTCCTGGGGATGAAGAAACTGTCCCAGGGGGGCGCCACCGTCGAGGCGCTCACCGAACTGGCGATCCAGGCCACCGAGCTCGCGCGTTTTTCCGAGGCGGAGGAGCTTTGGCGCAGGGTGCTCGAGCTGACCCCGGAGGCGGCCGAGCCGTACTTCAACCTGGGATACCTCTACCTGAGTCTCGGCGATTACCGAAAGGCCCGCGAGCACGCCCTGAAGGGGGCGGAACTCGCCCCCGAGATGAAGGAAGCGGCCTTCAACCTCGCCAAAGCCGAACTGTACCTCGGCGACACCGAGCGCGCCTCGGCCGGCTGCCGCGACATGCTGCTCAAATGGCCCGAGTATCCTCCGGCGCTCTCCCTCCTCTGCGTTTGCCGGCTCCTCGCCGGGGAGGCGGAAGAGGCGGAGGCGATCGTGCGCAGGCTGACGCAGCTTGGGTACGACTGCGTCGACTTCCTCGCCGAGTACGCCGCGGGACTGGCCCGCGGGGAGCGCGGAGAGCTGGCCGCCCCGGTCAGGGAACTGGCGCAGCGGCTGGAGCGAAGGGGTTCGGCGCAATGACCGACGTCACGATGACCGCCCCCACCGCTGCGGACGCAAAGGCATACCTCGACTGGGGAAACGAGCGCTACGCCGCAAAGGACCTGCAGGGGGCCGCGGCATGCTACCGGGCCGCCCTGCGCCTGCACCCCGACCTGACGCCGGCACACTACAACCTTGGCTGCGCCCTGGAATTGATCTCGGGGGCGGCCGAAGCCCTGCCGCACTTCGAGCGCGCCGCAGCCCTCGAACCCGGGTGGAGCGACGCGCACGGCAAGTACGGCCTCGCCCTCGCCAGGACGGGGCGCATGGCCGAGGCGGCCGGCGCGCTGCAGAAGGCATGCGACCTCGCGCCGGAGCGGGCCGACTACCAAAACAACCTGGGGCTTGCGCTGAACGCCCTGGGGCGCGGCGAGGAGGCCCATGCCGCCTTCAGGGAGGCGATCCGCCTCGATCCGCTCGACCCCGCCCCCCGCGCCAACATCGCCGTCCTCCTGGAGCGCTTCGGCCATGTCGCGGCCGCCATCGGCTCCTGCCTGGAGGCGATCAGGCTTCGACCGGACTTCGCCGAGGCGCATCACAACTTGGGGACGGCCCTCAAAGCGCAGGGAAGGCACGCGGAGGCGATCGCGCAGCACCGCGAGGCGCTCCGTTTGAGGCCAGGCTACCAGGACGCCTTGAGCAGCCTGCTCTTCACCCTGCTCTACCCGGCGCAAATCCCGGAAAAAGAGGTTTTTGCCGAGCATGCCGCCTTCGGCGCCGCACACCGCTTCCCTCCCCCGGTCCACGGCAACACCCTCTCGACCGAACGGGTGTTGAAACTCGGCTACGTCTCCGCCGACTTCAGGGAACACGCCGTGGCGCGCTTCATCGAGCCGGTCCTTAAAAACCACGACCGGGCGCGCTTCCAGGTCTTTTGCTACTCGAACGTCACCGCCCCCGACGACAGGAGCGCGCGGATCGCGGCCCTTTGCGACCGCTTCGTCAACATAGCAGGGCTTTCCGATGCGCAGGTCGCAGAGATGCTCAACCGGGACGGGATCGACATCCTCATCGACCTCTCAGGGCACTCGGCGGGCAACCGCCTGTCCCTCTTCGCGCGCAAGCCCGCCCCGGTGCAGATGACCTGGATCGGCTACCCCTTCTCCACCGGCCTCGCCGCCATCGATTACCGCATCACCGACGCCGTCTGCGACCCCCCCGGGGCGACCGAGCGTTTCCACACCGAGGAACTCATCCGCCTGCCCGGTCCGTTCTCCTGCTTCGCCCCCCCCGAGGAGGCGCCCGAGGTCGCCGAACTACCGGCGCTCGCAACGCGCCGGATCACCTTCGGCTCCTTCAACAACCCCGCGAAGATCACCCCGGAGACGGTGGCGCTCTGGTCGGAGGTGCTGCGCGCGGTCCCGGACTCGCGCCTGCTGCTCAAAGGGTACTCCCTCGCCTGCCCGGAAACCGCCAAGCGCTTCGAAGAGGCCTTCGCCGCACACGGTATCGACCGGGATAGGCTCACCCTCACCGGCAACACCCCCTCCTACCGCGATCACTTAGCCCTGTACGGCAAGGTCGATATCGCCCTGGACACCTTCCCCTACAACGGCACCACGACCACGTGCGAGGCGCTCTGGATGGGGGTCCCCGTGATCACCCTGACCGGCGCCTCGCACCGCGCGCGGGTCGGCGCATCGCTCCTCAACGCCGTCGGGCTCCCGGAACTCGCTGCGGGGGACGCGGGCAGCTTCGTGGCGACCGCCCGCGCACTCGCCGGGGACCCGGAACGCCTCTCCTCCCTTAGAAGGACGCTGCGCGCCACCATGGCCGCCGCACCGCTTACCGACGGCGCCGGCTTCACGCGCAGTTACGAGGACGCCCTCGCCGCTGCCTGGGAGAGGTGGTGCCTCCGGCAGGAACGGCTGCGCTCCGCCGCAGGCCACGGCGCAGGCCGCGCGGACGAGCCGGGGCTCAGGTACGTCGAGCTGCTCCTTAAAAAGGGGATGCGCGAGGAGGCCTGCGACCGGCTGAGGGGGCTTGTGGGGCAGGAACCGGAAAACACCGCAGCCGGGTACCTCCTCGCCGTACTCAGGGGAGAGGACGGTTTTCCGGAGGAGGCCGCGGGGCTCCTGCTGCGGGTCCTGTCTCAGGACCCGCAGCATGTCAAGGCCCTGAACGCGCTTGGGACCGCACTGCGGCAGCTAAGACAGGTGGAGCAGGCGGAAGCCTGCTATCGCAACGCCTTGGGCCTCGATCCGTCCTTTCAGCAGGCGCGCATCAACCTCGCCTTGCTGCTGAAAGAGGGGGGACGGCTCACGGAAGCGGAGGAGGAGCTGGATCGGGGTGTCGCTTGCGATGCCGCATCGGTGCCCCTTCGCTACAACCTGGCGAACGTGCTGCAGGCCCAGGGGAGGAGCCTCGACGCCATAGAGGCCTACCGCGCCGTACTGCGCCTCGATCCCGACCACCTGGACGCCCGCCAGAACATGCTCTTCGCCCTGCACTACGCGCCCAGGTTCGGCCGCCGTCTCATCTTCGCGGAACACTTGAAGGCGGCCCGTACCCGCCCCTTCCGCCCGGCGCCCGGCTCAATGGCGACGGCATCCCGACCGCGCGGGGGGCGCGTCAGGATCGGCTACGTCTCCCCCGACTTCAGGCAACACTCCGTGGCAAGCTTCATCGAGCCGGTCATCAGGGAGCACGACCGCGCCCTTTTCGAGGTTTTCTGCTACGCGAACCTCCCTCGCGCCGACCGGGCCACGGAGCGCCTGCAGGGGCTCGCCGAGCACTGGCGCGACATCCACGGCATCCCGGACGCGCAGGCCGCCGCGATGATCGCCGCCGACGGCATCGACATCCTCGTCGATCTGGCCGGGCATACCTCGGGGAACCGCCTGCCGCTCTTCGCGCTGCGCCCCGCGCCGCTCCAGGTAACCTGGATCGGCTATCCCGACACCACCGGCCTCAAGGCGATCGACGTCCGCATCACCGACGCCATCGCCGATCCGCCGGGTGAGGAGGAACGCTACCACAGCGAGCGTCTCGTCCGGCTGCCACGGGTCTTTTGCTGCTACCTCCCCCTCGATGCGGCGCCGCCGGTCACCCCGCCCCCCTGTCTCGAGACCGGGCGCGTCACCTTCGGCTCCTTCAACAACCTCGCGAAGGTGACACCCGAGGTGATAGCGCTCTGGAGCCGCGTGCTCCATGCCGTCCCGGGGTCAGGCATGCTCGTAAAGGCGCAGCCGCTCGGCGATGCCGGGGTGCGCCGCCGCATCCTGGCCCTGTTCGAGGCGCAGGGGATCATGCCCGGGCGCATCGAGCTCGACGCCGGGCAGCCCACTTCGCAGGAGCACCTGGCGCAGTACCGGCGCGTCGACATCGCACTGGACACCTTCCCATACAACGGCACAACGACCACCTGCGAGGCGCTCTGGATGGGGGTCCCCGTGATCACCCTCGCCGGCGACCACCACGCCTCGCGCACCGGGGCGACCCTCCTCACCAGTTGCGGTCTCGCCGACATGGTGACGACGAGCGAGGCGCAGTACGTCGAGATGGCACGCCGGGTGGCCGCCGATACCGGGACCCTCGCGTCCTTCAGGAGCGACGCGCGTCAGCGGCTGCAGCGTTCCCCGCTTCTGGACGCGACGGGGGTGACACGGGAACTCGAGGTTGTGCTTCGCGATCTATACGCGGAAATGAGGGCGGAGCGGGAATAGCACCGGAAGGGACGCGGGTCATTACTTTTACTGCGGGAAGGATGCAGATGGGGTGCGGGAGGTCATAGCGGCGTGGTCTTCTGAGGACGCGGCCCCTCGCAGGGGAGAAAGGGACCTTGTCCCTCCTCCCCTCGAAGAGCTGCCGTGCTGCTAACCTTCGGTCGCGGGGGTGGTCCTGAGACCGGCGGCGATGTTGAAGTTGATGTCGATGACGATGGAGAGCTTCTCCGGGGTGGGGTAAGCCATGACCTCGAAGAACCTCTTGTCCACGAACAGGCTCAGGTTGAGGAGGTCCTCCCTCAGCTTTAACGGCATCGGGTGGTTCGGTTCGGTCAGCTCGGCCTGGAAGAAGCTCCAGACCTTCTGGTTGTACTTGATCGCCTCCAGCATCTTCGCCTCGCGGTCCGGGGCATCCCAGTTATCCTGGACGGCCTTGAGCATCAGCCCCGCCTTGGTCAGCACGGAGGCCTCGAGCTCGCGTCCCGACATACTCTCCTTCTGGATACCGACGTACTCCTTGATCGCGTTGTTAGTTTGCATTTTTCAGTAGCTCCTCTTCGTACTCGATGAGATTCTTCGCAATTTTGAGGGCCTGGTAGTAGCTGCCAGCCTCGATCCGTTCGTTCAGCTGCTCGATGAGGGGCTTCGTGCTCGGCGCCGCCTTCAGTATCTCGGCGGCCAGTTCCGCATACGTCTTCACGTATGTCGGTACGTTCGGCTCGTCGATGTACATGAGCTGGATGGTGAAATAGACGCGCTTGCAGGGCGTGGTGATGTCCTTCTCGCCCAGGATGTCCTTCTCGCGCAGGATGGGAACCGTGTTCTCGATGAACAGTACGGTACCCTTGCCGCCATTTCTGACCACTGCGCCGCCCACGATCAGCCGCTCGTTGCTCTTCAAGGTGATTTTAAGGGACATGTCAGTTAGCTCAACCCTTTCAGGAATTGAGGGCGTTGCAGCGTCACCCCCTGAGCAACTGAATCTGCAAATTGCTGGCCAACCTCGACACTTTTTTGCGCGGCGCCCGCATCGGAGGCTATCGGAGTCAAACTCAACGATTCCGAACCCTTAGGAGCGGCAAACATGTCGGCGAAGCGCCCGTCGCGCAATAATGACGCGGTGTCGACGGCGATGTCGCCGCGCATGGCCTGCAGCGACCGGGCCGCTGCGTCAAGTTTGTCCACGTGGTCAGCAATTTGACTGTCATTCGCATTCATGGAGAGCGGCTCGGGAAGCTCCGTCAGCTTGCGAGCCTCGACGACGGAAGGAGGTTGGGGAACGGTGAGCTGGTCGATCTCTTTACGGATCGCGTTGTAGGTTCTCAGCAGCTTGACCCTTTCCTTGTCTTGCGGTGCGAAGGGAGGGAAATTCTTCACGATGGTTTCGAGAGGTTCCTTCAGCTTGTCAATCCTTTGACCCAGTTCCCGCGCCGCCTCGTCAGTCCTGTGGATGGCAGCCGCGGCGGAGTTTTTACGCTCGTTTTGCCTGGCGATGTCGCCGATGCGGGGGTCGCCTTGTTCGGAAACGAGTACCTGGTCGGCTATCACGGGATCTGCGGGCTTTTGTTTTTCGATCTGGGGATTCTGGACGTAGCTGGAGTGGGAGGAGGGGAGAGAAGCGGAAGCGATGGGAACGCTCTCTGGTTGCAGCCGGTCGATTAACATACGCTACCCCCGGTGAAGAGGGATTGCGGAGCGGGTTTCCCCGCTCCGCAAAGCTAGGGTTAGAACAGCCTGAGGACTGCCTGTGCTGCCTGCGAAGACATCGAGAGCGAGGTGGTGCCCAAGCTCTGGCGGGTCTGCAGCATCAGCATGTTGGCGCCTTCCTGGTTCATATCGGCCAGGGTCAGGTTGTCAGCACCGGTCTGCAACGTGTTGATCATCGAGTCAGTGAAGTTCTGGCGGATGGTGATGACGTTCAGGTTCGCAGCCAGGGTCTGGGTGTTGGTCCTGAGGGTCGAGATCGCGGTATCCATCTTCGCGGTATCGGTGGTGATGTTGGAGTTGGCAGCCCACGAGCCGCTTGCGGAGGTGAGGCTCAGGCCGGATGCGTTGGCGAGGAAGCCTTTCACATCGAGGCTGGAGCTTGCGTCCTCGTTGAAGTTTACGGTCAGGGTGTTGGTCGCGCTCAGCAGGTTAAGGCCACGATACCCGGAGTCGGAGGAGACGTTGTCGATCTGGCTCCGAATGGTGTCGTACTGGGTCGACAGCGTGGACCTGGTCGAGGTGTCGCTGGTCGAAAGGGCGGACTGTGCGATACCTTTAGCCGCGTTGATCAGGCCGGTGATGGCGGTGATGCCGGCGTTGGCTGCGGAAACGGTCTGCACCGCTTCTGCCATGCCGTCCTTGCGGTCGGCGAGGTCGCTGGCACGCTGGGTGGCGTTCTGCGCTGCGAAGTAGTTGGTCGGGTTGTCGAGTGCGCTGTTGACCTGTTTGCCGGAGGAAAGCCTTTCCTGGGTCCTGTTCAGCAGCTTGCTGGTCTGTTGGAGGTTGAGAAGGTTGGTCCTCATGCCTGCGGTGAGAGAGATGTCGCTGGTGCTCATGGTGTTTCTCCTTTTCTGGGTTTGTACCGGCATTCTTGCCGGCTTGTGAAACCTGGTTGATGGTTGTTTTCCGACGAGCTCTGATTTCCCGGGCATCCTGCCCTGCGGCGAAACTCGCCGGCGCGTCCTGCGCTTTTGTAAGGAATATCGACACTGCGGGGTAGGAACTTTAGCGGAAAAACGCCCCGTTGCGATTATTTTTGTCAAATTATCGACGCTTCAGCTTCTCCTCCAGCCCGGCCCGGACGCGGCGCAGCACCCCCTGCCAGTCGCCCGGGCGCTCCTGCCTGAAGATGCGCATGGTCGGGTACCAGGGGGAATCGTCCCGGTCAGCGAACCAGCGCCAGTCGCAGGAGTAAGGGAGCATGAGCCAGACCGGCGCCCCCATCCCGCCTGCCAGGTGGGCCGCCGCTGTGTCGACGGTGACCAGGAGGTCGAGGCCGGCGATGATCGCCGCCGTGTCGCCGAAGTCCCCGATCTGTGGCGAGAGGTCGGCGGCGTTGAGGATCTCCGGGTCGGGCGCCTCGCCAAGCTGCAGCGAGTAAAAGGCCACCCCCTCCATATCGGCGAGGAGGGCGAACTCCTTGAACGGGCAGGCGCGGTTTCTCGGCAGGGGGCCGCCGCGCCAGGCGAGCCCCACCCTGAGGCGTCCCCCCTCTTCCAGGGCGAGATCCCAGAGCGCCGCGCGCCGGGGATGCGGGATAAGATAGGGGCGCCACGGCGGCATCGTCTCCAGCGTGGTCGCGAAGAGATGCGGGAGGCTCGCAAGCCGCACCTGGAGCTCGCACGCGGGGATCGCCTCCCCCTTGGCGCAGACCGCGCTCACCCCGGGGACGCGGGCGATGAGCGGCTTCAGGGTGGGGAGCTGGCAACGCACCACCACCCTCCCCCCGCGCTCCGCCACGAGCGGGGCGTAACGTACGAACTGCAGCGTGTCGCCGAGCCCCTGCTCGCACTGCAGGAGGATGGTACGCCCGCAGAGATCCTCGCCTCGCCAGACCGGGAGCGGGAGCTCCGCCTTCTCCCCGGCGAGACGCCACTCGTACTCCTGCCAGCCGCGTCGGTACTCGCCGATCGACAGGAGGCTGAGCGCCAGGTTCCAGTGCGCGTCCGGGCGCTCGGGCGCCATGGCGAGGAGCTCCTCGTAGGTGGCGATGGCATCGTGCGGCTGCATCAGGTCCTGGTACGCGGTCCCCAGGTTGACGCGAGCCTCGAAAAAGCGGGGGTCCCGGGCGATCGCCTCGCGGTACAACGCGACCGCCTGCGCCGGCTCCTCCAGGACCTGGAGGCAGGAGCCGAGGTTCGCGTATGCGGGAAGATAGCCGGGGTTCAGCGCCAGGGCACGTCGGAACAGCGGCACGGCCGCCTCGTGCGCGCCACGCGAGACCAGCAGCGTGCCGAGGTTGTTGCAGGCGTCGGCGAGGCCGGGGTTCAGTTCCAGGGCGCGCCGGAAGCTCGCCTCCGCCTCGGCGTCCATCCCCTGGTCCTGCAGGGCAAGCCCCAGGTTGTTGTGCGCCTCGGCGAGGTCCGGGCACCGGGCGAGCAGGGCCCGGTAGGCGCGTACCGCCCCGTCCGGATCCCCCGCGCCCCGCAGCCGGTTCGCCTCGCGGAAGATCAGGTTCGGGTCGAGGTCCGGACGGGGGGCGAGGAAGAGCTCCTTTGCCAGCGCCGCGACCACCGCTCCCCACTCCCCGGCGGTCGCCTGCCGGTAGAGGGTGACACTCGGGTACCACGGTGAATCGCGGCGTCCGGCGAGCCAGCGCCAGTCACATGAGAAGGGGAGCATGAGGTGCACCGGTTTACCCATCGCCGCCGCCAGGTGCGCCACCGCGGTGTCCACCGACACGACGGCGTGAAGCTCCCCGATGAGTGCGGCGGTGTCGGCGAAGCTCTTCAACTCGGCGCTGAAGTCGCGCACCGCCCCGGAGGAACAAAGCAGGGCGAGGTCTTCGGGTGGGGCCCCCAACTGCAGGTTGTAGAGCGTCACCCCCGGGATGCGGGCGATAGGGAGGAGCTCCTGCACCGGCAGCGACCGGTAGCGGTCGTTCTTGTATCCGGCGCTCCCGGCCCACACGAGGCCGACCCTGAGCCCCGCATCAGGCGCGAGTCTTTCCCGCCAGGAGGCGGCGCGCTCCCGATCCGCCGCGATGCAAGGTTGTTGCGCCGGGATGCTCGCGAGCGTCGTCCCCAGAAGGTGCGGCAGGCTCATCAGGTAGCACCAGGCGTCGAAGCGGGGGGGCTCGTCCCCGACGGCGACCAGGGTGATGTCGTCACCTTGGGCAGCGAAGAGCGGCAGGAGCTCGCGGCGGCACTCGAGCAGCACCTGCTCGCCGCGCCTGGCGAGCAGCTGGGCGTAGCGGAAGAACTGGATGGCGTCGCCGAACCCCTGCTCTGCGCGCACGAAAAGGGTGCGCCCGGCCAGGGGAGAACCGTCCCATCCCCCTTCGGCCAGTCCGGCGCCCGGGTCCTTCAGGCGCCACTGATACTCGCGCCACCCCTCCGGGTAATCCCCGGTGACGAGGAGGGCGAGAGCCAGGTTCCAGTGCGCGTCCACGTTTTGCGGATCGACCAAGAGCGCCGCGCGCTGCGCGTCGATCGCCTCGTCGAAGCGGTTCAGCGCGAGGAGCGCCCCCCCGAGGTTCACCCATCCCTTCACGTGGTCCGGTTGCAGCTCCACTACCTTGCGGTAGCACTGCACCGCCCCCCCCCACTCCGCCTGACGGCGCAGGGCGTGCCCCAGGTGATAATAGGCGTCGACGAAATGCGGATCGAGGGCGATGGCGTCGCAGAAACGGTCGACCGCCTCGTCGATGCGGCCGAGCTTCAGGAGGACGTTGCCCAGGTTCCCGAGCGCCTCCGGGTACTCCGAGCGCACCCCGAGCGCGCGCCGGTACGATGCGGCCGCCTCGTCCGGTCGCCCCATCTCCTCCTGGATCACCCCCAGGTTGTTGTGCGCCTCGGCACGGTCCGGATCGACCACGGCGGCGCGGGAGAAGAGCTCGCATGCCTCACCCAGGTCCCCCCGCTGTCGGGCGATGGCGCCGGCCAGGGTCAGCAGCTCGACGTTGTCGGGCTCCTCACGCAAAAGCGCGGCGCAGAGCTCGCCCGCACGCTCGACGCGGTTTTCCGACAGCGCCTGGTTCAATTCGGTAAAACGGTCGGTCACCGTATGCTCTCCTTGTCGCCCTTTGCCGTGAGGGTTGCCAGTTCACGCGCCACCCGCTCGAGCACCTCTGCCCAGTCGCCGCGCCGTTTCTGGCGGAAAAGGCGCGCCGTCGGGTACCAGGGGGAATCCTCCCGCTCCATGAGCCAGCGCCAGTCGCAGGCCGCGGGGAGGAGCACCCAGACCGGCACCCCCATCCCCCCGGCCAGGTGTGCCACCGCGGTGTCCGCGGTGATGACGAGGTCGAGTTGGGCCAGGATGGCAGCGGTGTCGGCGAAGCTCCTGATGGCACTTCCAAGGTCGGCAAGCTCCATCCCCGGCGGAGGGTGGACCGCCTGTTCGGCGCCGTCCCCCACCTGCAGAGCGCAGAGGCGCATGCCGGAAACCCCGGCGAGCGGCGCGAAGAGCGGCAGCGACAGCGAGCGTTTCAGATCGTCCTTGTAGCTCTTCCTACCCGCCCAGACGAGCCCGACGCGCAAGCCGCCGACCGGGATGCGGGGACGCCAGCGCTCTACGAGGAGCGGATCCGCGAAGAGGTAGGGGATGTGCGCCGGCACGGTGGCGAGCTCGGTGCCGCACAGGAAAGGGAGGCTCATGAGCGACGCGTGGCAGTCGAAGCGGGGTAACGGGTCCTCGCGCAGGAGCACGCGTTCCACGCCGGGGACAGTGGCAAGGACCGCCGCGATGGCGCTCCCCTGGCACTGCACCAGCACGCGCCCCCCCTGCGCGGCGAGTAGCGGCGCATAGCGCACGAACTGGAAGGTGTCACCGAACCCCTGCTCGGCGTAGAGCAGGATGGTCCGCCCCGCGAGAGAAGAGCCGTCCCACGCGGGGCCTGCAAGCTCCGGGCGCGGGATGGGATCTTCCCTCTCAAAGCGCGCCTCGTAGCCCAGCCACCCTTCGCGGTAGCGCCCGAGCTGCAGCTCGATCAGGGAGAGGTTCCAGCGGGCATCGGCATAGGAGGGGTCGAGCTCCAGCACCCTGAGGTAGCAGGCGATCGCCTCGTCCACGTGCCCCATGGCACGGCTTGCCGAGCCCAGGTTGTTGAGGGCGTGCAGGTAATCGGGGTCACGGGAGAGCGCGGTGCGGTAGCATTGCACCGCCTCCTCCAGGCGTCCCTGGACCTGCAGGGTGATGCCGAGCGCGTTCCATGACGGGAGGTAGCCGGGATGGCCCGCCAGGACGGCGCGGAAGGTCTCCTCGGCACGCTCGAAGGCGCCCGTTGCGTGGTACAGCTCACCCAGGTGGTGCCGGGCTTCGAGGTAATCCGGCGCCGCGGCGACCGCCCTTTTGAGCGCGTGCAGCGCCTCATCGAGCGCACCTTGCGCCTTCAGGGCAAGCGCCAGGTTGTGCCAGGCCTGGGGCAGCGCCGGATCGAGGGCGAGGGCGCGCCGGTAGCAGTCGATCGCCTCGCCGTTGCGCCCGAGCGTGTAGAGGCTGTTCCCCATGTTGTAGTGGGGTGCGATGAGCTCCGGGGCAAGCCGGACCGCCTCCCGGTAGCGTTCAACCGCTTCCTCCTGCCTCCCCGCCTCGTCAAGCGCGCACCCCTCGTCGTTCAAGAACTCCGCCCTGGAGCCTCGGCCCACGGCAGCCGCGGGAGGCTGGACGGCGTGTGGGGCGGCACCGGCTCCCGCGACGAGCCCGGCCAGGTCCGCGCGCAGCCGGGAGAGTACCCCCTCCCAGTCACCGGCCTGCTCTTGTCGAAACAGGCGCATGGTCGGGTACCATGGGGAGTCCTCGCGACCGGTCATCCAGCGCCAGTCGGGGATGAAGGGGACGAGGAGCCATACCGGGATGCCGAGCGCGCCGGCCAGGTGTGCCACCGAGGTGTCCACGGCGATGACCAGGTCGAGGCGGCTTAGCAGCGCCGCGGTGTCGGCGTAGTCCCGGATTGCCGGGGCAAGGTCGGTCGCCGCAAGAGGGAGTTCCCCGCTCCCACCCACCTGCAGCGCATAGAAGCTCACGCCGGGAAGACCGGTGAGCGCTGCGAGCGCCGAAGCCTGAAGCGAGCGGTTCCGGTCGTTTGGGTGGGCCGGGTTGCCGCGCCAGACGAGCCCTACCTTGAGCGTTCCGTCCTCCCGGACCAGGAAACGGCAACGCTCGAGGCGTGCCGGGTCCACCTGCAGGTAGGGAACCCGGTTCGGCATGTTCGAAAGCTCGGTGCCGAAGATGCCGGGAAGATCCATGAGCGAGGCCTGCAGATCGAATGGGGGAAGCTTCTCGCCGCGGGCGAAGACGCCGGCCACCCCGGTCGCGTTGCGGGCGACCTCGACGAGCGAAGCGGACTGCACCTCTACCAGCACGCGCCCCCCCCGCTCGGCGGCAAGCGGCGCGTAGCGCAGAAACTGCAGCGTGTCCCCCGCTCCCTGCTCGCCCCACAAAAGGAGGGTCCGCCCGGCAAGCGCGCTGCCGTCCCAGGCGGGAAACTCCTGAAAGCGCCGCACCGGAGCCTCGCTGCTTTTCTTGAAGCGCCAGACAAACTCGCGCCACCCGGCGGCGAGGTCGCCGCGCGTAAGCAGGAGCACGGCCAGGTTCCAGTGCGCATCGCCGTGTTCCGGGGCGCGGCGCACCACCTCACGTAACTCTTCCTGCGCCTCCTTGAAAAGCCCCAGCTCCTTGCAGGCGGTGGCGAGGTTGTAGCGGGCCTTCACGAGGGATGGGTCCAGGCGCAGCGCCTCCCGGTAGCTGGCCGCGGCGCCTTGGAGATCCCCCTCCATCTGCCGCGCGATCCCGAGGGCCTCGTGCAACAGGGGGGCTTTCTGCTCAAGGGCGAGGGCCGCCTCCAGCGCCTCGCGCGTCCCGGCCATCATCCCCATCTGCTGCAGCGCGCCGGCAAGGGCGTAATGCGGCTCCCAGCGCCCGGGCAGGAGCTGGGCCGCCTTGGTGAGGCGTACCGTCGCCTCGCGCGGCTTGCCGGTTGCAGCCAAGAGGGCGCCGCAGAGGTAGTGTGCGGTCCCGTCGAGGGGACGCCTGGCGAGGGCCCCTTCCCAGAAGGAGAGCGCCGCGCCGAGAAGCGCCGTGCGCACCCTTTGCACCACTTCGCCCCACTCCCCCTGGAGCTTCTGCCGGAAAATACGCATGGTCGGGTACCAGGGGGAATCCTCGCGCGCCACGAGCCAGCGGTAATCCCCCGCCATGGGGAGGAGAAGCCAGACCGGCTTGCCGAGCGCCCCGGCCAGGTGTGCCACCGAGGTGTCGACGGAGATGACGAGGTCGAGCCCGGCGATGAGCGCCGCGGTGTCACCGAAGTCGCGGATGCCGGCGGTCAGGTCGACGAGCCCCGAACACTCGCGCGCTTTCGCCCCCTCCTCCCCCACCTGCAGGGAATAGAGCGTCACCCCGGGAACCTCGGAGAGGGGGGTGAGTTCTGCGATGGGGCAACTGCGGAAGGGGTCGGGAAGCGGCTTGCCGGCCCAGACGAGCCCGACCTTTAACCCGGGGTCGCCGGAGAGCTTTTCGCGCCAGTGGGCGAGCCGCTCCGGGGGGGGCGCTAGGTACGGGACGCGGTCCGGAACGGTTTCAAGCTCGGTGCCGAAGAGGTGGGGGAGCGAGAGAAGCGGCGCCTCGAGGTCGAAGGGGGGGAGCTCCCCCCCCATGACGCAGACCTCGCTTACGCCCGGGATGTTCTTCATGAGGGGGATGAGGGCGGCGGACTGGCACTCGGCGATGACGACGCCACCGCACTGCGCCACCATCGGGAGGTAGCGGGCGAACTGGATCGTGTCGCCGTACCCCTGTTCGCCGTGCACCAGGATGCGCTTTCCGTTGAGCGGCGCGCCGTCCCAGGCGGGGGCGTCGAAGGCGCGCCTGGGCGAGGTGAAGCTCTCCTTTTTCCAGCGCCACTGGTACTCGGACCACCCCATTTTGAAGTCGCCCGCGAGGAGCAGGGCGAGGGCGAGGTTCCAGTGCGCCTCGGCGTCATCGGGACGGCGGCGCGCCAGGTCGCGGAAACAGGCGAGCGCCCCGTCGAGGTCGCCCGAGCGCTGCAGGGCGCCACCAAGGGCGATGGCGATCTCCGGGGCGTCCGGCATACGCTCGAGCGCCAGGCGAAACTGACGCGCCGCCTCGGCGAAGCGCCCAAGCCTGAAGAGGGTCGAGCCCATGTTGTTGAGGGCGATCGGGTCTCCCCCCCTCACGGCGAGGGCTGAGCGGTACTCGTCGAGCGCCTCGACCGGGCGCCCGGTTTCGTCGAGGATAGCGCCCAGGTTGATGCGTGCGTCCACGGCGAGCGCCCCTCCTGCTGCGATCAGCGGGCGATAGATCGCCTCCGCCTCGGTCAGGCGGCCGGCGCGCTGCAGCTCCATGGCGCGGGCGAACTCCCGTGCCGGGTCGGTAGCACCGGCCATGGGATCAGGCCCCCTGCATGCGGGCGAGCTCGGCGCGGTTGGCGAGCTTGGTCGCGATGTAGTGGAACTGGCGCGCGGCGCCGTCCCAGGTGAGCCGTTTCATCTCCTCCGCCGCGAGGGCCCCCTTCCCGGGGAGCTCGTCGCGGTTGCGGTAGACCCGCTCGAGCGTCTCGATCACCTCTTCCAGGACCGGCTCCTCCCACACCGCGCTCTGCACCCCGCCGCTTGCAACCACCATCGGCACGTAGCGGCTGAGGGGATAAGCTATGGCGGGTGTGATGACGTCGGCGTGGCCGGATGAATCCGAGGCGATCACGGTCCGGCCGCACGCCATGTATTCGCACATCACCATGTTGTTCCCCCCCTCGCAGCGGTTCGGGAAGAGCCCGACGTGGGTCTCGGAGAAGAGCCGGCGCATCATCTTGTTGTCCACCAGGGGGTGTACCAGGGTGCGGACGGGGTCGAGGCCGTTTTCCAGGGCGCAGCGTCCCGGCAGGTTTAGGAAATCGACCTCGTCATGGCGGTAGTTGATCAGGCGCGATGCCGCCATGGTCGCGAGGGAAAAGGGCCACTGGTTGGTCCAGCTGCAGGAAAGGTAGACGTCGGGGTGCCGCTGCATCATCACCTTCATGGCCGCGATGACGAAGTCCTGCCCCTTTCTAAATTCGAACTTGCCGCCGGAGAAGATGACGAAGCGATCGTCCGGGGGGAACGGCACCGGGAAGAAGTGTTCCGGGTCGATCCCCTGGAGGATGGTGCAGCAGTTTTTAACGCCGCCGATCCTCAGCTGGTACTCGCACCATTTCGAGCCGGCGACGATGAAGTCCCACTTTTTCGCCGCCTCGCGCGTGAAGTTCAGGACCTCGATGTTGTCCTCGAAAAAGCAGTAGCCGATGTTGATGGCGTTCCAGTCCTCCGACGTGCGGGGAGCCAGAGACCTCGACATGCAGTGCAGCGTGACCCCGGGGACCGGGGGGAGCTTGGCGATTTCTCGTTCCAGGTAGGTTCCGGCTACTCCCCAGCCGTGCATGGAGCCGCTGGGCATCGATACTTTCATGAATGTACCTCTCGGTGGTGATAGGGCTGCCACAAGACGGCAGCAACTACCGTACCAGAGGACGGCATGCGAGGGTAAGAGTCCGAAAATGCGGGTTTAATTCAGACAGCGGGGGCGCGGGTCATTTCTTTGACAGTGGAAGTCAAGGGTGGCGCCGCCAGTCGGAGCAGTCGGACGGGGCGGCGGGGCGGGTTGCTGGACGCAGGGGGCTACGGTTCGTTGCGCTCGCTTTGCTCGTTGAGAAGGACAATGTCGACGCGGCGGTTCTTGGCCCGACCGTCTTCATCGCTGTTGTCGGCTACCGGGCGGTACTCGCCGTACCCCGCGGCGGATATGTTGGCGGGATCGAAATCCTCCTGCTTCACCAGGTAGCGCAGCACGTTGGTGGCGCGCGCCGTGGAAAGCTCCCAGTTCGACGGGAAAGCGGCAGAACTGATGGGAACGTTGTCGGTGTGCCCCTCGACCCGCACGCCGTTGGAATAACTGGCGAGCGAGGCCATCACGTCGTTTAAGAGGGCGTAGGAACCGGACTTCAGGGTGGCGCTCCCGGAATCGAAGAATCCCGCCTCCTTGAGACTCACCACGAGCCCGCGCTGGGTCACCGAGACGGAGACCTTGTTCTGCGCCCCGACCTTCATAAGATAAGCCTCGATCGAGGCCTTGGTGGCCCGGAAATCCTGCTCGCTGCCGCGGCTCTTGCCGCGCTTGGGGGCCTGGGTCATCTTGTGCATCGAGGGGATCACGCTCATGGAGCCGGTGTCGATCACGGTTGGCTTCGCGCCGGCGCTCGTGGTGCTGTAACCGAAGGATTCCCGCATCGAGGCGAGCACCTCTTCCGCCTTCTTCTTGTCGGTCTGGCTCATGGCGTAGAGCGTCACGAACACCGCGAAGAGCAGGGTGATGAAGTCGGCATAGGAAACGAGCCACCGCTCGTGGTTCGGTTCCTTTTCGTGTTCCTTCTTCTTAGCCATCTACTTCCCCTTCTTCTCGGGCCCCTCGTGCAGGTATGCCCTGAGCTTCTGCTCGATGAAGTGGGGGTTCTCACCGTTTTGGATGGCGATGAGCCCCTCGATGACCATCTCTTTCTGCAACAGCTCCTCCTTCAGGCGGATCTTCAGCTTGGTGCCGAAGGGGATGCAGAAGATGTTGGCGGTCATGAGACCGTAGATGGTGGCCACGAAGGCGACGGCGATACCGCCGCCGAGTTTGGAGGGGTCGGAGAGGTTGCTCATGACGTGGATCAAGCCGAGCACGGCGCCGATGATGCCGATGGTCGGTGCGAAGCCCCCCGCCGCCTCGAAGACCTCAGCGCTGTGCTTGCCGTGCGACTCGAAGGAGCCTAGCTCGATCTCCATGGTCTCCCTGAGCTTCTGCGGGTCGATGCCGTCGACGACGAGCGAGATCCCCTTCTTGGTGAAGGAGTCCTTCACCGTCTGGGCTTCCTGTTCCAGGGAGATGAGGCCGTTTCTGCGCGCCTTGGCGGCGTAGTTGATGATGTTCTTGATCACACCTTCGGGGTCTTCCTTCGGGGGCATGAAGACCTTCTTCAGGTCCTTCACCGCGGCGAGCAGGATCGGCAACGGGAAGCTGACGATGGTCGCCGCCGCGGTGCCGCCGAGCACGATGATGGCCGCGGTCGGCTGTATGAGAGCCGACATGTGCAGCCCCTCCAGGGCCGCACCGCCGAAGACCGCGAAAAGCCCCAGCGTGATTCCGATTATGGTCGATAAATCCATAGTGGTTCCGGATCAACCTTGCGCTCCCGTCATCCGGGAGGTTAGATCTTGCAGTTCGGGTGGTAGCGCTCCGCGTCCCTTCTGCGCAGGTAGCGGCGGGCAACGCTCGACGAAGCCTGCCGGAACACGTGCGCCTTGAAGGTCACGACCCGGTCGATCACCACTCGTGCCGGTTCCAGCACGAGGTAGCGGTTGCCGTTGGAAAGGGTGATGTGCGTGTCCGGGGTCTCCGTGATGATCTCGATCAGGTCCGGGTTCAGGTACATCTCGGTGCCGTCGCGTGTTGTCACCTTGATCATGCGCTCCCCCACGGGCGAAGTTCCTAATACAGCCGATAGTGTTTTATTCGGACGTGCCGCGGAAAGCTTTAGCGCTAACCGCCGCCACGTCGAAAAAAGGAACGAAAAGGGCCGGGCGAGCCCTCTGCTCGCCCGGCCCATGACGGCGCAGGGGTGCGTCCCCCCCCTAGCTCATATAGTCCAGAAGCGAAAGCTGGCTAAGCTTCGCCGTTGCGGAAAGCGCCGCGTTGAAGGCGGTGGTCTGCTGCGACAAAAGCACTCCGGCCTTCGCGTAGTCCACGTTCTGGATGTCGCCGAAGACGGTCTTCAGCGTGTTCTGGTTGTTGGTGATCATGCTCTTCATGTTGTCCAGGCGCACGAGCCTGCCACCCACGTCGGAAAGCGCCACGTTGATCTGGTCCGCCCCCGCCTTCAGGTTTTTGACCCCGTCCAGGATCCCGGCACTATCCTTGTTCCCGATCGCGGTGATGAGGGCGTCGATGGAGCCCAGGATGTCGATCGGCCCCTGCCCAGCGGTGGCACCGCTCCCAACCGTCGCCGCCGGTTTGCCGCCGCGCAAGAGGGCCGCACCGTCCACGGTGGCGCCCACGTAGCTGTTCGGGGCGACCTCGACTTTCAGTATGTCGGTTGTGCCGCTGAAGACTCCCGTTGAGTCGAAAGGCTGGCTGGTCGAGTAGCCGCCGAAGACGTACTGGTCCCCAAGGCGCGTGTTCCCCATGTCGACCAGCTGGCTCTTCAACTGGGTAAGGTTGGTGATCGCGCTCGCCGTGCTGGTCGCATCAAGGGTCCCGGTCACCATGTCCCCGGAGATCTTCTTCACCTGCTGCATCAGGTCCGCCATGCTGGAGAGGGCGGTGTTGGAGACGTTCAGCAGGGTCTCGGTCTTCGTGATGTTGGAGCTGTACTGGCTGCCGGCGTCGATCTGCTCCTGCAGGTCGAGCAGTTGCCTTGTCGAGAGCGGATCGTCGCTTGGGCGGTTGATGTTGTAGCCGGAGGCGAGCTGTTCCTGAAGCTGGTCGATGGTGGTGCGCCCCTGCTGCAGGTTGTAGATCGCGTTATCGGCGCTCATGCCGGGCGTGATTCTCATGACGGTCTCCTATCGCACCATGCCGAGGATGGTGTCGAGCATGTCGCTTCCCGCGGTTACCACCTTGGCGGCCCCCTGGAAGGCGCGCTGGTACTTGGTGAGGTTCAGAAGTTCCTCGTCGAGCGAGACCTCCGAGTTCGAAGCGCGCAGGGCGTTCAGCTGTTTCAAAAAGGCGGCGTTCTGCGTGGTCACGTTCTGCACCCCCTCGGTATCCACCCCCACCTGGGAGACCATGGAGTTGTAGAAGTTGCCGAAGGTCGCGTTGCCGGTGCTGAAGGCTAAGCTCGTGCTCGAGAGGTTGGCGAGCTTGAGGGCGTTCACGTTGTTGCCGCTGCTGGTCGGGACCGGGTCGCTCGCGGTCGGCAGGGCGGCGGCGATCTTGATGGCGGAGATCCCCGAATCGAGCGCGATGTCCTTCGCGGTTACCCCGGAAGCGTCGAAGAAGTCGTTGCCGGTCGTCCCGTCGAGGGCGTACCCCGCCGCGTGCAGCGTGTTCACCTGGGTGACCACCTGGTTCGCCATCTCGTCGAGCATGGAGCGGTACTTGGGAACGATGCTGTCCCTGACCTCCATGGTGCCGCCTAATTTCCCGCCGATCGCGGCGCCGTCCCCCACCGTGGCGACGACGGTGTCCGTCCCCGGCGCGTTGGCGGGAGGCGGGTTGCCGAGCCCCGAGATCATGATGTCGTTCGCGGCGGGCGTACCGGTCGCGTTGGTGTAGAGGGTGGCGTATTTGGTGCCGGCGACCAACTGGGCGCCTCCGGCCAGGGTGACCGAGGCGGTGCCGTCGTTGCCGATGCTGGTCGTGATGCCGGTCTGCTCGGAGAGCTTTCTGAGCAGGAGGTCGCGCTGGTCGAAGAGCTCGTTGGCGTTCCCCCCTACCGCGTTGGTGGCGAGGATCTGCTGGTTCACCAGGGAGAGGTTCCTCGCGTTGTCGGTCACCTCGGCGGTGATCCCGACCAGGTTCTGGTCCGCGGTGGAGGCGATCGAGGTGAGGCTCGAGTCGGCCTGGTGGAAGCTGTCCACCATGATCTGGCCCCGGGTCAGCACCGCCTGTCTTTCGGCGGCCCCGGACGGGTTCACCGAGAGGTCCTGGAAGGCGCCGAAAAAGTTGGTCACCGCGGTGCCTAGCCCGTCGGAGGTGAGCGAGTTGAAGCTCGCCTCGATCTGCTCGAGGGACGACTGCTGGGCGAGGCTCTCCTGGTAGCCGCTGTTCGCGTTCACGAGCTGCAACTGGAGCATGCTGTCGTAGGAGCGCTGCACCGACGCGACCTCTACCCCGGTCCCGAGCGGGAAGCCGTTCGCCGTGGTGACCGGCTTGTTTTCCATGATCACCCGCTGCCTGGAGTACCCCTCGGTGTTGACGTTGGCGATGTTCTCGCCGGTGACTTCCAGGGCGAGACGCTGCGCCGTGATCCCGGAGGAGGCTATGTCGAAGATGGTGTTGAGGCCCATGCTAGATCTCCTTGCTGACGAATCCGGAGGTGCCGCGTCCGCCGTTCACGAAGGCGCCCGCGACGCCGTAGGTGTGGCCGGGGTTGAAGATGCGGTTGAAGAAGTTCACCGAATTCCCCACCACGTTCAGGGAGTCCTCGATGAGGCGCCGGTGCAGGGCGAGTGCCCCTTGCAGGGCGCGTGCGTTGCCGGAAACCGACTGCTGCGCCTCGGTAAGCGCCCGCTTCTGCGCGGCCCCCAGGCGCTCGATGATCGGCGAGAGCGTCTGGTTCCCCGGCATGCCGAGCTCGGCGCCGATCGAGGCGATCATGAGCCGGCACTGCTCCGAGAGCTTCGCCAGGCGCTCCATCCCCGCGGCGATCTCCTGCTGGTTCTCCTCCATCCTCGCGAGGTCCAGCGAGATCATGCAGTTCTCCTCCTCCTTGAGGAGGGCCTGCAACTGGTCCAGGAGTATCCCCTTTTCGCACAGGGCCGCTATCAGTTCCGCTATGCTGCGATCCATCACTTCCCCCTTAACGCGACTTTCCGTACGCGTCCATCATCTTCTGCGCCAAAACGGAGGGGTCCACGCGGTACCCTCCGTTTTGCAGGTTCTGTTTGGCGAGCGCCACCCGGTCGAGCCTCACGTCCGGCATGGCCGCCACCTCGTCCTTTAGCGTCTGCAGCTCCCTCGCCTTCTGGGAGATCTCAACACGGTCGATGCTGATGACCCGCCCGGCGGGACGGGAGCCCTGGACCGCCTGGGCCTGTTGGTTTTCGTTTCGGACCTGCTGGGAGCGGTTAAGGTCGACTACGTAGGCAGAGCCTTCAATCCGCATCGTGCACCCCCTTAGCCGGAGCCGGTGCGCCGTAAGCGCGAGAGAGTTCCCTCTCTATGGTCTTTGCCAGTCCTATGCCGCCTCCCTGCACCGCGGCGTTGGCGTACTCCTGGTCGAGCAGGGAGCGGAAGGTCTCTTCCCCCTTGCCACCGCCGGTAAGGGTGTCTTTCCCCACCGTGTCCCGCATCGACTTGAGCATCATGGAGACGAACATCGCCTCGAAGTCGCGCGCCACCTTGCGGATCTGCTCGGGGTTTTGCTCCTGCCGCCCCTTTTGCGCCCTCAGGTCTGCGACCGGCAAGGTGTTGTCCGGTATCGACTTAAGCTCCATGCCGCTCTCCTACATCACGCTCAGCTCGGCGTTGAGGGCGCCGGCCGCCTTGATCGCCTGCATGATTCCCAAAAGATCACGCGGGGTGACCCCCAGGGTATTCAAGCCCCGTACCACATCGCCCAGGTTCGCCCCCTCCCTGACGAGGGAGAGGTTCACCTTCTCCTCGGCCACCTTCAGGTCTGTCCTCGGCACCACGACGGTGGTGCCCCCCTTCGACAAGGGGGCGGGTTGGGAGACCTTCGGGGTCTCCTTCACCACGACGGTCAGGTTGCCGTGGGAGACCGCCACCGTCGAGATGCGGACGTTCTCGCCCATGACGATGGTGCCGGTCCGCTCGTTCATGACCACCTTCGCGGTCACGTCGGGGTTCACGTCGAGGCGCTCGAGGTCGGCCACGAACTCGACGACGCGGTTTTGGTAGTCTGCGGGAATCGCGACCTGTACGCTGCCGGGATCGGTGAGCGAGGCGGCCCCCTGGAAGCGACCGTTGATGGCGGAGGCGATGCGGCTTGCCGTGGTGAAATCGGACTGGTGCAGGTTCAGCTTCAGCACCGAGCGGTTGGCGAGCACGTTCGGGAGCTCGCGCTCCACGAGGGCCCCCTCGGGGACTGTGCCGGCGGTGGGATGGTTCTTCACCGCGCTGGCCGCCTGGCCGCCGTAGGAGAACGAGTTGGTGAGCACCGGTCCCTGCGCGACCGCGTAGACCTGCCCGTCGGCCCCCTTCAGGGGCGCCATCATGAGCGTGCCGCCGGCGAGGCTTTTCGCGTCGCCCATCGAGGAGACCAGCACGTCGAGCCGGTTTCCCTGCTTGGCGAAGGGGGGGAGATCGGCGGTCACCATGACGGCCGCCACGTTTTTCACCGTGATGTCGCCGCGGTTCACCGTGAGCCCCAGCCGCTCCAGAGCGCCCACCAGCGACTGCACCGGGAACTTGGTCTGGTCCGAGTCGCCTGAGCCGTTCAGGCCGACCACCAGGCCGTAGCCGATGAGCTGGTTCTGGCGCACGCCGTCGAAGGCGGCGATGTCCTTGATGCGCGCCCCGAGGGCGACCCCGGGAAGGAGCAAAAAGACGAGGAGCGCGAAAGCGTATTTTGATAAAAGGTTAATTTTCAAGCGGTTCACCTAACCCTTTTCGGCGCGCCGTGTCGGAAACTTGACACAAAACGTCAATTCCCGCACACGCCGCCCCCTAGAACGGCCACACCTTGTCCAGCACGTTCATGAGCCACCCAGGTTTCTGCCGGTCCGAGATGACCCCCTTGCCCGAGTAGGAAATCCTGGCATCGGCGATCAGGGCCGAATTCACCGTGTTGTCGGCGCTGATGTCGCGCCCGCGCACCGTGCCGGTCAGCACGATCACCTGGTCCTCGTTGTTCACCTTGACGTTGCGCCTCCCCTCGATGAGGAGGTTGCCGTTGGGGATCACATCGACCACCTTGGCCGAGATGGTCGCCTGCAGGGTCTCCTGCCGCGAGGTGGAGCCCGCGCCGTCGAACTTGGAGCTGTTGCTCGCGCTCAAAAGGTTCGCGAGGTCGGCCCAGGTCTTGACCGGCGTCTTTTCGAGGCCCAAGAGCTTCGGGATGCCGGCGCTGATCGAAGAGTCGCGCGAGGTGCCGGTGGCCGCCTTCTTGCTGGCGCTCGCGTTTTCCGAGATGACCACGGTGACGATGTCGCCGCGCCTTCTCGCCTTCACGTCCTCGGCAAGTCCCGTCGAGGAGGCCTGCCAGAGCGATCCGGAGGCGTAGTTCATCTGCGGCGCCGGGATCTGCTGGTCGAAGCTCGGTGTGGTCACCTCGGCGCTCTCGTGGGCGCACCCGGCAAGCCACAAAAGCGGCAGGCACAGGGCCGCCGCCTTAAATATTTGAGAGCCTGCGCTCTTCTTGCGGTCCATCAGAAATCCACCTTCACCGTGGTCGCGTCAACCACCCGCGCCGCGATCTCCTTCTGCGAGGAGAGGTTCTGCACCGTGATCAGGTCGCCCGGGGCGCCCGGCCCCTTGGCCCGTCCCGTCGCGGTGATGCGCACCACGTCGTTCTCGGCCACGATGGTCACCACCTGGCCGCTTTTGACGACGGGCACCTTCTCTAGGTTGTCCTTTCTTACCGGGGCGTTGGCCCTCATGGTGCTCTTCACCCTGAGACCTACCGCCTCGTCGATGTTGTTGAAATAACGCCCCTGCACCTGGGCCAGGTCGCGCTTTGCGACGGCGAGATCCGATGTTGCCAGCACCTCGCCACGCTCCAGGGTGCGCGACGCAACCACCATGTCGGCCAGCGCCTCGACGTCGACCAGCACGGTCTGGTTCCGCTTCACCTGGTCGTCGACCCGCACCACGAGGGCCACCGAGGCCGTTCCGTACCCCTCCCAGCGCTCCGGGGCCACCACGTCGAAGGTCACCTTTCCGGCGGGGAGCTTCAGGTTCCCCTGGTAGTTGATCTTCTTCACGGTGACCTGGGCGTTCAGCGGGGCGGCTTTCTGCATCAGGTAGTCGGTGATCGCCCCTTTCACCGTCGCCTCGGTGACGAGGTTCACGGGGGCCGGTACAGCGGCGCGGGCGATCCCCGAAATGGGGAGAGCGAGGAGCGCGAGTGCGAACAGGAACGCGCGCATCAGAGGTTACCTCTTGAGTGCTGCGGCCTGCTGCAGCATGTCGTCGGAGGCCTGGATCGCCTTCGAGTTGATCTCGTAGGCGCGCTGGGAGACGATCATGCTCACCATCTCCTCCATGACGCTCACGTTGCTCTGCTCGATGTATCCCTGGTCCAGGGTGCCGAGGCCGTTCTGCCCGGCGGTGCCGGTGGTCGCGTTACCCGAGGAGTCGGTGGGGAGGAAGAGGTTCTTGCCGATGGCGTTCAGACCCGCGGGGTTGGTGAAGGAGGCGAGCTGGATGGTGCCGACCGTGGTCGCCGCGGTCTGTCCAGCCTGCTGCACCGAGACGGTGCCGTCGTTTCCGATGTTGATGCTGGTGGCGTTACTGGGGATGACGATCTCCGGGACGATCGGCTGTCCGTCCGAGGTGACCACGCGTCCCTGGCCGTCCTTCTTGAGGGAACCGGCGCGGGTATAGGCGGTGGTGCCGTCCGACTGCTGCACCTGGATGAAGCCGTCCCCCTCGATGGCGACGTCGAGCTCGTTGCCGGTGTGGACGATGGTCCCGGTGGTGAAGATCTTGGAGACCGAGCCGGGGCGGACACCGAGGCCAACCTGGATGCCGGTCGGGATGGTGGTGGTGTTGGTGGCCGGTGCGCCGGTGGTCTTCTCGGTCTGGTACATGAGGTCCTGGAAGTCGGCGCGGCTTTTCTTGAAGCCGGTGGTGCTGGAGTTGGCCAGGTTGTTGGCCACCACGTCTATGTTCAGCTGCTGAGCCTGCATCCCTGATGCGGCGGTCCAAAGTGCTCTTATCATGATGAATCTCCTTAACTGCCTTAACGGCTTTAAAGGCCGTTCAACGTTCAGCGTTCAACGTTCGACCACTGAACCTTCCTGCCATCCTTATCGTGACTTGTGAGACCTTGCCGCCGCGCTGAAGCGGGCCGAAGCCGTGCCCGTGTCGAACGCTGAACGTCGAACGTTGAACGGGTCTTAGACCTTCCCGAGATCGTTAGCCGCGCGGTTGTTCATGTCGTCGTAGGTCTTCACCGCCTTGGCGCAGATCTCGAAGTAGCGGCTCGCCTCGATGAGACGCGACATCTCCACCACCGCCTTCACGTTGGAGGTCTCCAGGTACCCCTGCTTGACCCCGGCGGTCGAGGCGACGGTCGCGGCCTGCGGATCGCTCGGCCGGAACAGGCCGTTGCCGAGCTTCTCCATGGCGTACGGCTTCGGGAAGTCGACCGTGGCGATGGTGCCGACCGTGTCGGCCGTGGTCTGCCCCGGCTGCTGTACCGATACCGTGCCGTCGTCCCCGATCTGGACCTTGCCGCCGTTCACCGTGATGGGACCGCCCGCCCCCTGCACCTCGTAGCCGTCCGCGGTGACGAGCCGCCCCGTCGCGCTGCGGTGGAAACTCCCCTGCCTCGTGTAGGCGGTTCCCTGCGGCGTATTCACCACGAAGAAGCCGTCCCCCTCGAGCGCCACGTCGAGCGCGTTGCCGGTCTGCTGCAGGCTACCGGAGGAGAAGTCTGTGGAGTAGCGGTCGTTACTGAAAATCGGCCCATCTGTCGAATTTTTGACATTGGCGAGGACACTCTCGAACTGGATGCGGTCCGCCTTGAAACCGGTGGTGTTCGCGTTGGCGAGGTTGTTGGAGACCACGTCAAGCCTGCGCTGGGCGGAAAGGTTGCCGGTGAGGGCTGCGTACATGCCGCTGTTCATCTTGTCTCTCCCCTAGCCCATCCGCTTCATCTTGCCGCGCAGCCTGATGATGGCCTGGCTGTGCAGCTGGGAGATGCGCGACTCGGTAAGATCGAGCACCGCGCCGATCTCCTTCAGGTTCAGTTCCTCGTAGTAGTAGAGCGTGATCACGATGCGCTCCTTCTCGGGGAGGGCGTCGATCGCCTCGGCAAGGCGCTCCACGGTCTGACGCGCGATCAGCTGGCTCTGCGGGCTCTCAGTCCCCTTGTCCTCCAGGACGTCGAGCAGGCCGAACGGTGCGCCGTCCTCGTCGTGCCACGCGTCGTCGAGCGACACGAAGGAGAGAAGGTGGATCTCCTCGAGGAGCCGGAAGTAGTCCTTCAGCTCGAGCCCCATGGCAGTGGCCACCTCGTCGCTGGAGGGGTTCCTCCCCAGGCGCTGCTCGAGCTGGGAGAACTCCTTCTCCAGCTTCTTGAACTTGTCCCTGAGGCTCCTGGTGAGCCAGTCCTGGGCCCGCAGCTCGTCCATGATGGTGCCACGGATGCGCTGCTCCGCGAAGGTCTTGAACTGTACCCCACGGCTTGGGTCGAAGCGCTCGGCGGCCGAGATCAGCCCTATCACCGCCGCGCTCCTCAGATCGTCACGGTCGAGGTGCGGGGGGAGTGACGAGGCGATCCGGTCAACAATGAACTTCACCAGCGGGAGGTGGTTCACCACCAGCTCGTCCCGGCTCATCGGGACCCCGCGTTGCGCCTCATGCTCGTACGCCTTAAGAAGACAGTTCATGGTTCCTCCACATCGTGCTGGATGCCATCGAAGCCGCCGACATGGCCTCTGCGACCGCCGGCGTCTCCTTATTGATTTTCTGTGCCAAAATTTTGAAACCTGTCGACGCCTTGGCTTCCGGGAAGAGGCGGCATAAAGCCCCGCGCCGCCTCACACTTTCCACCAGGAGCTCGTCGTGCAGGATCGATCCCGCGTGGTCAAACTGTACTTGCAAAAAGCGGCCCGTAATTGCGGATAATTTTGAAAAGAGCGTATCCCCCTCCTGATTGTCGCGGCACATGTTGATCAGGAGCCGGAAACGGAAGGAGTTGTCGCGCCCGGAGAGCATCTTGATGAGGGCGTAGGCGTCGGTGATCGAGGTCGGCTCCGGTGTCACCACCAGCATGATTTCGCGGGCGAGGGAGGCGAAGCCGGTCAGGTTCGCGGCGATGCCGGCCCCGGTGTCGATCAGGAAGTAGTCGTAGTCGTTTTGCAGCCTGAGCATCGCCTGCAAAAGGGCGCTGCGCTCGCGCGGCGAAAGCGAGCTGTACTGCTGCACGTCCATTCCCGCGGGGAGCACGCTGATGCCACCCCCGATGTCGACCACGGTATCCTTCAGGGCGATCTCCCCGGCGAGGACCTGCCCCATCCGGTACGGCGCATCCTTGCCGAGGCGCAGGCAGATGTCGCCCACCCCCGGGTTGGAATCGACGATGAGCACCCGCTCCCCTGCCGCGGCGAGGGAGGCGGCCAGGTTCACCACCACGGAGGTCTTGCCGACCCCCCCCTTGCCGCTGCTCACCGAGATCACCCGGAGCCCCTCGCGCACCTGCAAGAGGTCCGGCGCCGGCGCCTCGCTTTTTGTCCGTCCCGCAAGCCTTCTGAGGGACTCGGCCTGGTCTGTTGTTGCTAGGCAAGACATAGTCATCTGTTGGACTCCTGCACCACCATGGCGACGAGCTTTCTCGAGGTGGCAACCTCGATGTCCTCGGGCACCTTCTGGCCGGTGCTGAAATAGGAAAGAGGGATCTTGTGTTTCAAACAGGTGTCGACGATGCAGCCGAAGGTCCGGCTTTCGTCGAGCTTGGTGAAGAGGAGCTTCGTGAGCGGGAGCGTCCCGAAGGTGGCGATGATCTCGTCGATCTCGCGGCTCCTCGTCGTTGCCGAGAGGCAAAGGTAAACGTCGATGCCGGTCTGGGTCTCCAGGAACCCCTTCAGTTCGTCGAGGCGATCGACGTCTTTCGGGCTTCTGCCGGCGGTGTCGATCAGGATCAGGTCCTTGTCCGAGTGCCTTGCGAGCGCCTTGGAGAGCTCCTGGGAGTTCCCCGCCACCTCGAGCGGCAGGTCCATGATCTTCGCGTAGGTCTTCAGTTGCTCGACCGCGCCCACCCTGAAGTTGTCCATGGTGACCATGGCGACGGAGACGCGGCGGTTAAGGGCGTACATGGCGGCGATCTTCGCGATGGTGGTGGTCTTGCCGACGCCGGTCGGGCCGACCACGGCGACGATGCGCGGTCCGTTCTTCTTGATGCGCAGCGAGCCGGAGCACTTCACCATGCCGGCCAGGTTGTCGGCCATGAGGCCTCTCAGCTCCTCGAGGGACGCCCCATCCTCGGCCGCGCCGCGCACCGATTCGGTGAGACGCTGGACCGCTGCCGCGCCCACGTCCTCTCCCCTTAATTCCTCGGCCAGGCGATGCAGGAGCTCGTCCTCTTCGCTCACGGAAACCCTTTCCCTGACGAGTTCCAGGGTCGGGCGGGGTCTCTCCTCGACCGGTGCCGGTGCCTCGGCCACGGCCTCGGGCTGCACCGCGCTCTTCACCACCTGCTCGAGGTTCATCCCCGCGAGCGGGAAGGTCACCGGCTTCGCACCCTTCTCTTTTCCGCCGGAGACGGCGTTGTAGAGAAGCTGCTTGATCTCCTCGAGTTCCTCCTTGCCGAAGGTCCTCGGTGCCGCGGGGGCCTCCCCCAGCGCTTCAGCCGCCTGGGGAGCCGGCGGGGCCGCCTGCTGCGCCTCTTTTTTGGTGAGCGCCTCGATGCGCTGCTTCAGCTCGCGCACCTCGCGGGCCAGGGGGCCCAGCATGGAGTTCTGGAACTCCTCACGGGTGGAAAGCTCGCGCTCCGGGGGCGCCGGGGGCTCTTCGCGGTACGGGTTCGCCTTCGGCGCCGGCCTCGGGTCCAGTGCCGCGGTCACCTCGTAATACGGCTTGGAAAAGAAGCCGAAGATCCCCTTCTTGCGTTCCTTCTTCGAGGAAAGGATCATCGCGTCCAGACCCATCTCGGCCTTGACCATCCTGAGAGCTTCCGACATCTCGCCTGCTTGGAAAGTTTTAACTAGCATTGGTCACCACCACCCCTAAGGATTGGATTTTTATATTGGGCGGGATCTCGTTGTGCGAGATGACCGCCAGATTGGGCATGAACCGCTCGGTCAGTTTCTTCACGTGACGGCGGATGGTCGGCGAGGCCATGAGCACCGGCAGCGCGCCGATGGCATCGAACTGCTCCGCGTTTCTCCTGATCGCGGCCAGGATGCGCTGCGCGAGGTGCGGGTCGATGGCCAGGTAGCTCCCCTGCTCGGAGAGCTGGACCGAGTCGACGATCGCCTCCTCGATGTCGTGGTTTAGGGTGATCACGCAGAGGGTGTCGTCGTCGCGTTTGTACTGCTCCACGATGTAGCGACCGAGGCTCTGCCGCACGAACTCGGTAAGCATCTCCGGGTCCTTGGTCATCCCGCCGTAGTCGGCGAGGGTTTCCAGGATGGAGCGCAGGTCGCGGATCGAGACGTTTTCCTTCAGAAGGTTCTTCACGACACGCAGCACGGTCCCCAGGGAGAGGAGCGACGGCACCAGTTCCTCGACCACCTTGGGAAGCGTCGCCGCGATGGAATCGAGCAGTTGCTGCAGTTCCTGGCGTCCCACCAGCTCGTGGGCGTGCTTCTTGATGGTTTCGCTTATGTGGGTGGCGAGGATGGTGGTGTTGTCCACCACGGTGTAGCCGGAGACCTGCGCCTTCTCCCGCTCCTTCCCCTTGATCCAGACCGCGGGGAGACCGAAGACGGGCTCGGTGGTCTTGATCCCGTCCAGCTGCCCCATGGCGCCGCCGGAGTCCATGGCGAGGTACTGGCCGGAGAGTTCGCCGCCGCCGACCTTGGCGCCGTTGATGAGGATGTTGTACTCGTAGGGTTTCAACTGCAGGTTGTCGTGGATATGGATAGGGGGGACGATGAAGCCCATGCGGTCCGCCACCTGCTTCCTGATGGAGCGGATGCGGTCGAGGAGCTCTCCCTGCTGGCTCGCGTCGACCATCGGGACGAGGCCGTAGCCCACCTCGAGCTCCAGCATGTCGAGCGGGCGGATGCTGCTGATCTGGTCGCTCTCTTCTGCGGACGTCTGCGTTTCCACCACGTCCTCGACCTCGGCCTTCTTCTCCACCGCCATCTTGCTCACGAGGTAGGCGACGCCGGAAAGGAGGAAGAAGGCGAAGTGCGGCAGCCCCGGGATCATGGCGAAGAGGAACAGTACGCCCGAGGAGACCTGGAAGGCCTTCGGGTAGTTGAGGAGCTGTCCCGCGATCTCGTGCCCGAAGTTGTTCTCGTCGGCGGAGCGGGTTACGATGACGCCCGCCGCGGTGGAGATGATCAGGGCGGGGATCTGGGCCACGAGCCCCTCGCCGATGGTGAGCAGGGTGTAGTTCTGCAGCGCCACGTCGAGCGGCATCCCCTTCTGCCAGACGCCGATGACGAAACCGCCGCAGATGTTGACGAGGACGATCATGATGCCGGCGACGGCATCCCCGCGCACGAACTTGGAGGCACCGTCCATGGAGCCGTAGAAGTCGGCCTCGCGGGCGATCTTCTTGCGCCTGGCCTTCGCCTCCTTGTCGGTCAGGATGCCGTTGGAGAGGTCGGCGTCGATGGCCATCTGCTTGCCCGGCATGGCGTCCAGGGTGAACCTTGCGGCCACCTCGGCGACGCGCCCGGCCCCCTTGGTGATGACCACGAAGTTGATGATGACGAGGATCAGGAAGATGACCGCCCCTACCACGTAGTTGCCGCCGACCACGAACTGGCCGAACGCCTTGATCACTCCACCCGCGGCCTCGACCCCTTCGCTGCCGTGCAGGAGGATGAGTCGCGTGGAGGCGATGTTCAGGGCGAGGCGAAAGAGCGTCGTGACCAGCAGGATGGAGGGGAAGACCGAGAAGTCGAGCGGCTGCACCGTGTAGAGGCAGACGAGCAGGATGACGAGGGCGACGGTGATGTTGGTCGCCAGGAAGATGTCGAGCATGAACGCCGGCAGCGGGATCACCATGAGGGCGAGCACGCCGATCAGGGCGACCGCCATGTAGATGTCCGAATTGCTTTTAGGTCCCGGGAGCGCCAGGGCGTCCGTCGAGGGGTTTGCCATGCGTCATTTCCTCTGTTTTTATCGGTGGGGGCACCGTGCCCACGCACTTTGTGCAACCGTCATGCCATTTCCGGGCAGCGCCCCTCAGGGGGCAAAAACAGGAATGAATCCGGGAGGCGGGAAGCGGCGGGAGGCGTTTTCAGGGTAAATGCGGGGCTGCCGGGAGGTGCGGGGAACGTCATTTTTAAAGAGAGCGGTCGGTCAACTTTTTGACCGCCACCCCCGTCACCCGGTTAACGGCCCCTTTTTTTCTTGTCAAAATCCGCCGCAGCCGTTAAGGTTTTCGAGCCTTTCCGGGTCCCGGCTCCCCTCACCTTACGGGCCTGCGCACCGCGGTGCCCAGGTCCGCGAAGGCGGGAGGTGAGCTTGCCCCGGAAAACCCAATAAATTAGATGCTCACCCGAGCCTTGCCGAAACGGACACTATGCGCGCGTTTTCCATTTTATTTTCCATCCTTTTCTCGCTCCTTGCCGGTTGCACCAGCTTCATTCCCTCCACGGTCCTGCCCACCTCCTCGCCGGCGCAACCGTACACAAAGATGGTCACCATCCCGCTGCCGGTGATAGCCACGAGCCCGAATGAGGGGGTGACCTACGGGGCGCTTACCGCATTTCTCCTGCACAACGAGAAGGACGAAGTCTCGGCGCTCTTCGCGCCCCAGCTGAACCAGAACGAGAACTTCGGCACCACTGGCACTATCTACGGCGCCATGTACCCATCCCCCTTGCGCAGCATCGAGTTCAACCTCTCCAAGTCCACCAGGGTCAACGAGGACTACGAGGTGCGGGTCCGCGACCAGCACCTCATGGAGCAAAAGCTCGAGCTGAACGCCTTTTTGTACAGCTTCACCGACGGCTCGGCCCGCTTCTTCGGCTTCGGCTCGGAAAGCAAGGCCGTCGACGAAACCAACTTCGCCGACCGGGAATACGGCTTCACCGCGTCCGCGGGCTATCCCATTCTTACCAATACGATCCTCTTCCTCGGTGATCGCGTGAGAAAGCTGACCGTCGACGAGGGGGCGGTCAAGAAGCTCCAGTACCTGCGCGACCATTTCACCGTAGACGAGATCCCCGGCAGCGACGGCTTCGCCACCCACGCCCAGTCCATCTCCGTGGTCTACAGCACCCTGGACGCACCCGCGATGGCAAGTTCCGGGGTCCGCGCGCGCCTCACGCTGGAAGGAAGCCTCGCCGGGCTGGGAAGCACCGCCGGCTTCGGCCGCTACGAGGGCGAGCTCAAGGGGTTCTTCCCGGTGCCTGACACCCGCTTCATCAGCGCCGGGCGCGTCGCTTTCGGCCAGACGCGCGGCAGCTCGATACCGTTTCTAGAGCGGAGCATCCTGGGGGGCGAGAACACCCTCAGGGGGTTTGGCAAGAACCGTTTCATCGACAACTCGTACGTACTGTGCAACTTGGAGGAGCGCATCCGGCTCTTCAGGTGGGAGGTCTTCGACGTACGGGCGGACTGGGAGCTGGCGCCTTTCGTCGACATCGGGGGGGTAATGGATTCCTTCGGGGATCTGCGCGTTGGAAACCTCGAGGTGAACCCGGGGGTCGGCTTCCGCGCCGTGGTCCGCCCCAACATCCTGGGACGCATCGACGTCGGCTTCGGCAAGGACGGCGCCGCTGTGTTCGTGGGGCTTGGGTACCCGTTCTAACTGCCGTTCAACGTTCAACGTTCAACGTTCAACGTTCAACGTTCTAGGTTTTAGGTTTTAGGTTTTAGGTCCTACGTTCTACGTTACTTAAGTGATTAATGTTAGGTATGCCGGTGGGCGAGGGACTGCTGGGGGTCGATCCGGTCGGAAACCTTCTCCTGGATGTAACGGGCAAGACCATCGAGGTCGGCGAAGACGAAGGCGTGGTTGATGCCGAGAAGCTTCAGCTCCTGGGCCAGAAAGGCGCGGTTCTCGAAAGGGATGCGGTACTTCCGGATGTGCTCGCGCGGCGTGAGCTGCTCCTCCAGCGCCCGCCACGGGTTGCGCAACAAGGAGAAGACGCCGCTTTGGGCCTTTATCCGGGAGGCGATCACCGGCGCCATGAAGAAACAGGTCTCCGCCTCGAAGGGGTTCGCCTTCTCGTCGATCTCGGAAAGGCCGTACATGGTGTGCGCGATGTAGAAGGCGGCACCGCCGCTGTAGCAGGGGTTGTTCAGCCGGTCCCGGCGCAGGTCGAGATCGGCGTAGGGCTCGGCGACGGCGAAGTACAGGGCGATCAGCGGGTTAACCGACCAGTCCAGAAGACGCGTCGGAAGTCCGTGGTGCTGCGCCAGGGCCAGCCACTCCCATTCCGTCGCCGGCTGCACTTCGACCAGGTGACGTCCCGACTTCTTGAACTCCTGCAACGCCTGATACTCCCCGTAGATGTCGGCCGGCATCACCTCGCCGGCAGGACGCCCACCCGCAGCACCGGGGTCCGGCGTCAAACGCCCTATCTTTGGTACCAACGTGTAGAAATCGCGGCTCTCGCCCCGGAAGAAGTTCCAGGAGCCTGGGGCGGTCTTGATGATGAGCTTGCGGAAGTCCTCGAATGACGTGATCTCGCCGGAGATGTCCATGGTACCCTCCCTGACTGTGCCGCCGCGCGGCACCACAAGAGTTAACCATAAATAATCTTTCCGGCAGCCTCAACCGAACCAAGCCCGGCTTAAGAGCTTGATCCCTTCGGCGATCTCCTCCGCGGAGAGGCCGCCAAACCCTATCATGATCAGGTTCTCCGGCGCGGACTCCGGGTTCTGCCAGAACTGGCGCGTCGGCGACACCTTCACCCGGTACGCCGCCGCCCGCTCCACCATCGCCTCCTGGCTCTCTCCGGTGAAATGCTCGAGCAGCACGTGCAACCCTGCGTTCTGCCCGTAAATCCGCACCCGGTCCCCCATCTCCCGCTGAATCGACTGCACCAGCACTTCGTGCTTCTTCTTGTTGACCAGACAGACCTTCCTCAGGTGCCGGTCCCAATGCCCCCCCGACAAAAGGCTCGCCGCCACGTACTGCTGCAACCTCGGGACGGTGCACTTGTAGCGCTCGAAGACGGTGTGGTACCTCGCGAGGAGCCATTGCGGCAACACCATGTACCCCATGCGCAGCCCCGGCGCAAACGCCTTGGAAAAGGTGCCGAGGTAGATGACTCGCTCCTGGCGATCGATCGACTGCAGGGCCGGGATCGGCCGGGTTCGGTAGCGGAACTCGCTGTCGTAGTCGTCCTCGATGATGACCCCGCCGCTTTGCTCCGCCCATTGCAGCAACCGCATGCGGTGCTGGATCGGCATCACCACCCCGGTGGGGAGCTGATGCGATGGGGTCACGTAGGCGAGCCGAGCCCCGCTCTTTTTCAGCGCGGCAGGGTCGATGCCCGATTCGCCGACCGGAATGGGAAGCACCTGGTAGCCGTGGTTCCCGAAAATGACCCTGGTGAAGTCGTACCCGGGCTCCTCCATGCCGAGGATCCGCTCCTTAAGCGGAAACAGCAGGCAGATCATCATGGCCAGGTCCTGGAGCCCCGCGCCGACCACGATCTGCTCCGGCGAACATTTGACACCGCGCGACTGACGCAGGTACTTCGCCAGCTCCCGCCGCAATTGCAGCTCCCCCTGCTTGTCGCCGTAATAGGCGATGGAGTCGACCTTCATCGAGGTCAGCACCTCGTTGTTCAGGCGGCGCCAGAGCGCGTGCGGGAAGGAGTGCGGGTCGAAGTCCCCGTAGGAGAAGTTGTACTTCACCGGCCGGGACTGCGCGGGCACCGGCTCATCCGGTCCCGCACCCCCCGCCGGGATGTGCGGCGCCTCATCCTCGTCAGACGTCATGCCGGGAAAATGCAGCAGGTCTTCCTGAAGATCCTGCACCACGTATCCCGACCCGTGCCTTCCCTCCACGTACCCCTCGATGCAGAGCTGGTCGTAAGCCGCCTCCACCGTGTTGCGCGCGATGGACAGATTTTTGGCGAGATCCCTTGTCGATGTCAGCCGGCTCCCCTTCTCGTATTCCCCGGTGACGATGTTCTGCTTCAGCTGCTCGTAAAGCTGCTGATACAAAGGCTTTTTCGACTCCGGGTTAAGGTATATCATCGCGCGTTCTCCCGCTTCGCCGTCGGCACTGCCGCAAAACCGTAAACGAAGTGTATCCATAAAATTTATGAAATGTGGCCCTTCACAGGGATACTGTTTGCGCCCTATCCTTACACCAGATTTACAGCGTTGTAAATATCGCGGGGCCGTACCCCCCAGACAGAGCCGGGCCGCCCCACCCACAGGAGGACACTATGAAAGGTGCAAAACTGAACTTCCTCACCGTCATGACCATCATTGCCACCGCGCTGCTGGCGGCGTCTCCCATGACCGCCGCGGCAGGAGAACGTGCCGGCACGGCAGGCAAGGTTACCCATAAAACCGCGGCAAAAGAACAGGCTGAACGGATGGAACTGAAGATAGGGTGGGTGACCGTCGCCAACGACGGCTCCCTGCGCATCGACTTCACCGCGCAGGACGGCAACGGCAAGCCGGTCACCGGACTGACCCGGGACGACATAGCCGCGGTTTCCTTCGGACGGTTCGGTTACGAGGACGAGGTAGGACTGAGAACGGTGGTCGGCCAGCCGAGCAAAATCTGGCTTAGTTACCTGGAGAAACGCCGCGACGGACAGGGCATCGAGCGGAACCGGGGCGTGGGCGAACTGGGGACGAAGGACCGCCTGACTGAGGAAGGAAACGGCAGCTACAGCCTCGAGGTGAAAAGACCGGCGCGGCTGCTGACCAAGTTCTGTTATGCACCCGAGGCTGAAACCGGCGTGCTGCTGAGGATCAAAAAGGATGGCGGCACAGAAGCAGCCGACTCCTATTTCTGGCGCCCGGCCTTTGCGAAAAGGATGGAAGCTCCGAAGATGCTGGCGCGGAACGAAGGCGGCCGCCGCCAGGTTACCAAGCCGCACGCCTGGAACTAGGACACCGTGTCAGGCAGGGCGACGTCGGAGCCGGCAAAGCGCGCACCCTGCCTGGTCTTTCTCCGCTCCAGCTCGTGATCGATGCAGTTCAGCACCTCGAACTTTGCCAGTGACCAAAGCGGCGCGATGAGGTCTTTGCGGTTGCCGTCGCCGGTCAGGCGCTGCACCACGATCCTCGGGTCGAGCCGCTCCAGGAAATCGCAGACAAGCCCGACATAGCTGTCCCGGTCCAGCAGCGGCACTTGCCCTTCCCGGTACATCTTGGCAAGCCGGGTGCCGCGCATCACGTGCAAGAGGTGAATCTTTACGCCGTCGACGCCGCAGCGGTTCAGAAACTCCGCGCCGGAGAGCATCTCTTCGCGGCTTTCGCCGGGGAGTCCCAGGATGATATGGGCGCAGACGCGGATGCCGCGTTTTTGACACTCGCTCACGGCGGTACTGAAAGAGGCGAGATCGTGACCGCGGTTGATCGCGGCAAGGGTCCGCTCCAGCGGCGACTGCAGGCCGAGTTCGAGCCAGAAATAGCAGCGCCGGGCGTATTCGGCGAGGAGGTCCAGGGTTTCGGCCGGAAGGCAGTCGGGCCGGGTGCCTACGATGAGCCCGACGACATCCGGCACGGAAAGCGCCTCGTCGTAGAGCCGGCGCAGCTGTTCCACCGGAGCGTAGGTGTTGGAGTAGGACTGGAAGTAGGCGATGAAGCGGGAGGCCTTGTACTTTCTGACCATGACCTCCTTGGCGTGCTCGAGCTGCTCCGCGACCCCCACCCCCTGCAGGATGCCGTAGGAGCCCGACCCCTTGCCGCCGCAGAAGATGCAACCGTCCGTCCCGACGGCGCCGTCGCGGTTCGGGCAGGTGAAGCCCGCGTCCACCGACAGGCGCTGCACCTTGCAGCCGAACACCCGCTTAAGCTCTTCCGAAAATGCGTTGTAACGCTGCATGAAATCTCCTCGGCCTCTCTTCTAACATATATGGCGGCACCGGATCAATGACCGCGCCCGGGCGTGCCTGCTTTTCAGTTGCCTCCCCCACCCAAACCCTGTATCTTCAACCGGGCCATGCAAAAGTACTTTTCCCCGCTCGCCTGCGAGCAGCTAAGAAACGCCATACAGGAAGCAGGCGGCAACGAGGTCTTCTTCCTCGGCCGCACCGACGAGGCACGCATCGTCGTCCAGGTCGAACCGCTCGCCCGCGGCAACAAGGACGCCGTTCCCGCCATCATGATCGCCTGTTCCTTCGGCGACGTCGTGATCCACAACCACCCCTCCGGCAATCTCACCCCCTCGCAGCCCGACATCGAGATCGCGTCCCTCCTGGGGAACCAGGGGGTCGGCTTCTACATCGTCAACAACGACGCCTCCCGCGCGAACCAGGTGGTAGCACCCTTCGCGAGGAAGGTGGTCGAGCGCATCTCCTACCCGGAGGTCGAGCACTTCTACGCCCCGGACGGCGTTTTGGCCCAGGCCCTTTCCGGCTACGAGCACCGACCCGAGCAGACCAGGATGGCCCTGAACCTCGCGGAGGCCTTCAACGAGGAGAAGGTCGCCATCGTCGAGGCGGGGACCGGCACGGGGAAGTCGCTCGCTTACCTCCTCCCTTCTGCGCTCTGGTCGGTGCGCAACAAGGAGCGGGTGGTGATCTCGACGAACACCATCAACCTCCAGGAGCAGCTGATCCAGAAGGACATCCCCTTCCTGCAAAAGCACGCCGGTGTGCAGTTCCGGGCCGTGCTGGTCAAGGGACGGAGCAATTACCTTTGCCTCAGAAAGCTGCAGGTGAACGCGGCGGACGGCTCGCTCTTCAAGGACGACACCGCCCGGGAACTCGACGCCATTGTCGCCTGGAGCAAGAAGACCGATGACGGCTGCCGCGGCGACCTGGCCTTCATCCCGAAGGAGGAGGTTTGGGAGGAGCTCTGCTGCGAGTCGGACCAGTGCGGCCGGGTCAAGTGCCCGGACTACCCGCGCTGCTTCTTCTACAAGGCAAGACGCGAGGCGGCCGGCGCCGACCTCCTCGTGGTGAACCACGCCCTGCTCCTGGCCGATCTGTCAGTGCGCCAGGAAACCGGCTACGACGCCACCGCCATCCTCCCCCCCTTCACCCGGCTCGTCTTCGACGAGGGGCACCACCTGGAGGACGTGGCCACGAGCTTCCTCTCCAGCCAGGTCTCCCGGCTCGGGCTCGTGAAGCTGATGGGTAAGCTGCAGCACCCGAGAAAGGCGCACCGGGGTGTGCTCCCGCAACTCTCGACCCAGCTCTCCGCCGCGGTCCCGGAGTCGCAGGACGACCTTTACCTCGAGATCGCCGAGGTCTTGGAAGGAACCCTCATCCCGCGCCGGGTCGCCGTCCTCGACGCCTGCACCCGCGGCATGGACGCCATCGGCGAGACGCTTTTCCAAAAGCTGAACAAAAACGGAGCCGAACAGAAGCTCAGGGTGACACCGGCCCTCTACCAGACACCGCTTTGGCAGGAGGTTACGCCGCAGATAGAGGTGATGTGCAAGGAGCTCTCGGAGTACGCCCTCGCCATGCAGAGATTCTTGAAGGGGTGCGAGAAACTCTCCGACAAGGTGCTGGACAAGCTCGCCGGGCCGCTCACCGACCTGCGCGGCGTGAAGGGAAGAATTGAATGTGCCGTGGATGCGCTCAGGTTCTTCATGGCGCAGGAGGAAGAGTTCTGCCGCTGGTTCGAACTGAGGAAAGGCCCCCTGGTGAAGCTCTGCTGCTCGCCGCTTGAGGTGGCCGAGTCCATCAAGAAGGCGATCCTCGATCGCTTCAAGACCGTGGTGCTCACCTCGGCGACCCTTGCCATCGGGGAGAAGTTCGACTTCCTGAAGCACCGCACCGGCATCGAGCTCCTCGCCAAGGAGCGGGTGAGCGAGCTCCTTTTACCCTCCCCCTTCGACTACGAGCACCAGGCGCTGGTCGCCGTCCCCTCCGACATGCCGGAACCGACCTCCCCCATGTTCGAGGCACGCCTTTGCAGCCACCTCCTGGACGCACTCAGGATCTCGCAGGGGCGGGCTTTCGTGCTCTTCACCTCTTATGATCTCCTGGTCCGGGTCTACAACCGGCTTGTTGAGACGCTCAAATCGTCCGGCCTCACCCCGATGCGCCAGGGGGAGACCAACCGGCACATGCTCCTGTCCAGGTTCCGCAGCTCGACTAACCCGGTTCTCTTCGGTACCGACTCTTTCTGGGAGGGTGTGGACGTGCAGGGGCGCGGACTAGAACTCGTCGTGATCACCCGGCTCCCCTTCCGGGTTCCCACCGAGCCGATCCTGGAGGCGCGCAGCGAGCACATCACCGCCAAGGGAGGCGACCCCTTCATGGGGTACACCGTCCCGCAGGCGGTGATCAAGTTCAAGCAGGGATTCGGAAGGCTGATACGAAGCAAGGAAGACCGTGGTGCCGTGCTGATCCTCGACTCCCGCGTGCTCACCAAGAACTACGGGAAGATCTTTTTGACCGCGCTGCACGGCGTTTCGGTCATGAAGGCGCCGGAAGAGGAGATCTGCCGCAGGCTGGACGCCTTCTTCGCTTCGCGCTGATCAAAAAATAGGGCCAACTGCACAGTTGGCCCTTTCCATTTCAAGGGCGGGACGCCGACCCATTCAGCTCGTCCCGCATCGCATTTCCGCTGCGGCGGAAACTAAACCTTTTCTATCTTCGCCTTGCCGCGCAGCTGTTCCACGTAGGTGGCGAGCAGCTGGCGGATCTTCTCGCGCTTGATGTTCCCGGCGATCTGGTTCTTCACGTCCTCATAACGCTCGGTCGCCGGCGGCAGCTTCTGCTCCACCTTGATGACGTGGTAACCAAGCGCGGTCTCCACGACGTTGCTGATCTCACCCGGCTTGAGGGCGAAGGCCGCCTTCTCGAAAGGCGGCATGGTCTGCCCCCTGCCGATGATGCCGATGCTCCCGCCCTGATCCTTGGTCGGCGATGTCGACTCTTTCTTCGCCACGTCGGCGAAGGGCTCCCCACCCTTGACCCGCTTAAGCACTGCCATTGCCTTCTCCATTGCCTGCCGCTTGGCATCGATGGACGCATCCTTGGCCACGCCGATCAGGATGTGGCTCACCTTGAGCCTTTCCCCCTGGGTGAACTGCTTCAGCTTGTTCTCCTCGTAGTACTTGCGGACCTCCGCATCAGCGACATCAGCCTTGTCGGCGAAGCGCTGCACGATGAGGTTGTTGATCACGATGTCCTTGCGTGCCGCCTCCTCCAGGTCCTTCTGGGTCATGTCGACCGACTTCAAAGCCTTGTCGAACTCGGCCTGGGAGGGGTACTGGTACTTGCTCTGCGTGATGCGCTCGGTCACCTGCTTGTCCAAGTCCTTCACACCCAGCTTGATGCCGTCTTGGTAGAGGAGCTCCGCCGCAGTCAACTGGTTGAGCGCCGCCTCGGTCGCCTTCTTGAGCATGTCCGGCGGCAACTGCTTCAGGTCGCGCTGCCCGACCAGGGCCTTTATGGTCCGGTCGAGCTGGGCCCGGGTGATGGGGGCGCCGTTCACCTTCTCCACCGTGGCCTGGGGGGAATCCTTAGCCGGCTCGGCCGCGCAGGCCGCCAGGGCCAAGAGGGAAACGGCGGCAGCCGATCGTGTCATCTTGTTGAACGAAAACATCTGCATCTCCTTTACCTTTTAGCCACCAGCGGAACCGCACCTTTCGCCTTCCCGATTTCGCTCAGGATGCGCAGCGCGGTGGTGGTGGAGTCCGGGGTGGAACCGTACCCCTCGAGGGGGCCGAAGCCGCCGTTCACCTTGATGTACAGGCGCTTCATGAAATTGAGGGCGATGGCCTTGTCGACCCGGTTGCCAGCGCCTACTTCCCTGAGGGCGCGGATTGCGTACAGCTGCTCGTCGAGGTCGGGACGCTCCTTGCTCTTCTTGTCGAGATAAGGGGTCTTCTCCAGGAACTGCACCGCTTTCTTGGCGGTCGCCTCATCGAGTGCCCCCAGGGCGTTCAGGACATAGGCCGCCATATAGGTGCTGCGTGCGTTCGCGACGCCCGTCCCTTTCTCCGGACCGAAGCCTCCGTCCTTCTTGGCAAAGGCTTTCACGTACTCGACGGTCTTCGCCTTTTCCACGGCGTCGATACCGTTCACCGCCTTCAGCACATGCACCGCGTAGTAGGTGGTGGCAAGCGAGGATTTCTTGGCCTCCTGGCTGAAGCCGAAACCGCCGTCGGCGTTTTTAAGGGAAGCGGCAAAGCTCTTCACCTTCGCGCGATCGATGGCGTTGCCGGCATTGAGCAGCGACAGGGTCTCCAGCGCGACGTCGGTATAGAGGATCGAGGCGTTCTTGTTGGTCTTATCCGGGGTGAACCCGCCGTTTTTCTGCTGGCCGAGCTTCACGTTGACGATGATGGCGTTCTGCCGCCCGGCATCTATCTTTTCCCCCATGGCGAGGAGCGTGTAGACGTAGTCGTTGGCGATCACGGTGGCCACCGGGAAATCCGGGCGACCTTCCATCTCGCGGATGAACTGGCTGGTCTTCTTGAAATCAAACTCTCCGCCGTTGGCTTTCCCCTTCGCCTTCTCCTTGGCGAGCGCAGGGGCGGCCAGGGCGGCTATGAGGACAACGGTGGCAATCACCTGAAACATGCGGCTTTTCATAAACATGACATCACTCCGTGTGCAGCGGACTTTTGAATGGGTTTGGAAGGGGGGGAGAGAAAATCCTCCCCCCCTGGCAGCACTGCATTACATGAAATTAGAGGTGCGGCGGAACGCCCCAGGTCGAGGTCTTGGTCGGATGGCAGTAGACGCAGACGCCGAGAGCGTAGGTTTTGTCTTTGCCGGCCGGGAAGCTGTAGCTGGTGCTACCCTGCAGGTTTGACAGCTGGGTGTTGTCAAGCGTCATGGTCGACGGAGCCTCGGCATGTGCGGAGCCGTGGCAGGTCTGGCACTTGATGCTCCCCTTGTGACCGCGACCGTTGATGAACTTGCCGAACAGGGTCGGGCTGGTCGGATAGACGGTGCCGCCCACGATGTTGGTGGCGTGGCAGGCGAAGGCCGGGTTGGCGCCTGCGCTGGCAGCGGTGCAGGACGGCAGGGTGGAAGCTTTCCACGGCTGGGCCAGTTGGCCGGCAGCGGTACGCTGGTTCAGGTTGCCGTGACAATCGACGCACCAGAGTGCGGTCTTGGCCTTGTGCGAACCGCGGTAGCAGTTGACGTTGTTGCCCGGGTGGCAGTCGTAGCAGTTGGTGGCAACGTTGGCGTCGTACTGGGTGAGAACCTTGGTGCTCTGGCTGTGGAAGCGGTGCAGCACGTCGGAGAAGGAGTACTGGGAAACCTTGATGTCAGCCTTGGTGAAGCCTGCGCCAGTCATGATCACGTAGTTCGGCCAGACGTTGGCAAGGCCCGGAGCTGCGGTCTCGCCCATCGCCGGATCCCAGTGACACCAGGAGCAGCGGATCGGGCCGGAAGTGCCGTCGCCGGTCGGGTCGAGGTAGTTGAAGTCGATCTTGCTGGAGTTCATCCCGTGCATCTTGCCGAGGTAGGCGAAGGAGCCGGAAGCAGTCGCGGGGTAGCCGTTGGCTGCGGCCAGCGAAAGGTGGCAGGAGCAGCAGCCGCCGAAGGCGACCGGGGTCACGGTGCTGGTCTGCGCCAGGATTGTGCCGGAGGCGTTTTTCACGTACACGTTGGTCATCGGGTACGGGTTGCGGTTCGCGCCGCCCAGCGGATCGGTCATGACGTTCTTAGAGGAGTTCGCGTCAACCAGCGGGTACGCCGGGATGCCTACGGCGGTCCAGTCCTTCAGGTTGGTGTCGTAGGTCATGCTGCCTGAGATGCCTTTGCCGCCCAGGCCCTGGACCTTGCCGCCGGAAACCGGTGCGAAGCCCGGGAAGAGTTTCGGAGCGTAGGTGATCCACTGCTGGAAGTAGGGGTCAGCCTGCAGGGTGGCTTCGGTGTTGTCGGCCATCGCATAGCTGACGGTCACGCCGTAGGTGCCGGCATTGGTCGAATCAATGATGACGGGGTCGTTGCTGCCGTATCCCAGGACCTGAGCCCTGACCGTGTTGAACGGGGGAAGGAGCAGGAACCCGGCGAAGGTCGGGCAGGCGCAATGCATACCAAGGTCATTCCAGGCCACCACCTTGTAAGAGCTGGGGGTGGTGGTTCTGCCGGCAAGAGCCGGAGCGGCAACGGCGGTAAGGGCCGCTGCGGTCAAGGCCAGCGCAGGTACGAGTTTCTTCAATTTCATGCCTTGTGTTACCTCCTTTTTGATGTGGAACCATTCTCCCCTTTGGCAGGGGGGGGAGACCCCTCCGGTCCGCCTAGGGTGGGTACCTCACCCGACGGAACCGGCTAATGCTTGTGTCCGCACCCGGTATGCAGACGTGGCTTCTAATAGCAGGGAACATGCCAGTGGGGCAAAAGCCACTAACTCATTAAAAGAAGGCGACCAAAAACATAGGGTTTTCTCTATTAATGAGGGGCAAAATCCCCATAAGACAAATACCGACACCCAACCGGGGTTATTTTACGCAGAGGGGAAGGCCTCAGCAGCTTAGGTACATCGCCCTAACGTGCTAAAATGACTGGTCCATTGAGCCACTCGCACCTTGTGATCCAGATCACAGTATTACACGACAAATCAGCACGATAGGAGTGTGTTCGCAAAACAGACAGATTCGGACTTCCCACTTTGGGCGGTCGCCTCACTGCCGCCCAAAGGGCAGGCTTGCACAGCCGTTGTTTGCACATTGTTGATGGCGCTTTCGATTTTGTTGTGCTATTAGGTGGCGGACAAGTGGCCGCGCCCTGCGGCTGACTACGAAAAGAGGTGCGAACATGAGGAGTCGTAGTACGTGGTGCACTGTGGTAATCGCCGCGGCAGTGGCGGCGGTTCTGACCTTCCCCGCTGGTGGGGAGGCAGCTCCATGCAACCAGGAAATCCTGGTGGGACAGCCGATGGACGAGGTGGCGGCCCTGTGTCAGGTCCCTACCCTCAAGGACAAGCGTGATCTTTGGGAAGAGGAGTCGGACGGCAAAACGAAGAAGCGGAAGACGACGACCTACGAGGAATGGATCTTCGACACCGGCGCGCAAGAGTTCATGCAGAGCATCATCTTTCTCAACGGGAAAGTGGCCGAAACGCGCCTTTTGGGGTACGGCAGCATGCGCGACCCGATGATGCCCAACTGCCGCAACGGCGAGGGACTTGCCGTGGGTGACACCATGGTGGATGCCTATATGAAATGCGGGGAGCCGCTTGCACGTGAGAAGCAGGCGGACAAGGTGCTCGAGAGTACCGACGGCGAAATCACCCGGCGGACTTCCGTAGCCGTGACGGATTGGACCTACCGCTATGGTCGGGATCTTCCCGGTTACACGATACGTTTCGAAGATGGCCGGGCCACCGGCATCCGCCAGCGCGAGTTCGGAAAATAGGCAAAACGGAAGGAGCTAGGGTTGAAGCCCTCGCGCCACGGTCACCGCGGCGACCGCCGCGACTTTCGCTTCCCGCAGCGCATCCACACAGGCACGCATGGTGCTGCCGGTGGTAAGGACGTCGTCCACCAGTAGCACCCTCTTCCCAGCCAGTCTCTCGGGATCGCGCACGCCGAAGGCCCCCCTCACGTTCGTCACTCTGTCCCCTGCATCAAGCCCCGTCTGTGGTTCCGTCCAGCGCCACCGGCACAAATTCCCCACCTGCTGCGGCGCGCCAAGCGTTCTCGCGAGCACTTCACCGATCAACTGCGACTGGTTATAGCCGCGCTGCCTGAGTCTTTTGCGGTGCAGCGGCACCGGCACCACGCACTCCGGCGCGAAATCCTTCAGGAATATCTCCAGTCTCGGGAAGGCTAGGAGACCGAGCGGTTCGCTCAGGTGCGGCCTGTCGCGGTACTTGAAGCGGTGGATCAGTTCCCGGACCGGCCCGTCCAGGGCCGCAGCAGAACGGCAGGTATGAAAAGGGGGGTGTTGCAGGCAGGCGCCGCAGGTATGGGAAGCACCGCCTTCAGTGGCGAAGGGGATGCCGCAGGTGGTGCATAGGGGTGCTTCGAGGAATTCGATCTTGGCGAGGCAATCGTGGCAGATGAAGGGGCGGGGGAGTCCGTGCTCCGCACCGCCCGGCGGGAGGTACGCCCTGCACACATGGCACAGCGGCGGAAAGAAGAGGTCCAGCAGAGGGCGCAAGAACATGGAACCCCCAAAAGAACAGGTTCTACGTTCTAGGTTCTACGTTCTACGTTCAAAGGCAAAACCCGTAGGAAAGCGGCCATGGAGTCTGTTGTGGGTTTTACGTAGAACGTAGAACGCAGAACGTAGAACGTCTTCAGCCGTTAAAGCCCCATATCCTCGTTCACCACGAGCACCTTGATGTCGGTGTTACGCGGCTTCTTCTCGATTATGGTGGTCACGCGGCAGATGCGCTGCGGAGAGTTGCAGTCCGAGCAGAAGCCGGTGGTGGTGCAGGGGGTGGAGAGATTCAGCCGCTTCGCGTTGGGGGGCGAAGCGTAGGTCCTCACCCGCTGCACCGCGTCCTCTATGCTGCCGTCCACCAGCTTGTTGCGCCCCACCACGACGATCACCTTCTGCGGCCCGAAGAACATGGCGGCGGCACGGTTGCCGTTGCCGTCGATGTTCACCAACACGCCGGAAAGGGTGACCGCGTTACTCCCGGTCAGGAAAAGGTCGCAGGTAAGCTGTCGCCTTGTGATGGCGAGCTTCTCCTCCGGGGAGAGACCGGGCGCCCCGTGGTTCAGGATCTCCTTCCCCATCCCCTTCAGCTTGTCGGCAAGCTTTAAGTCCGCAATGGAGAGGGAGCCGCCGAAACCTACGCTTTTCGCCGGCTCGGACTCGTTCACGATGTAGTGGAAGACCTCTTCGCCGTTATGACAGTAGAGCGCATCGAAGCCGTTTTTCTTCAGGTTCTCCACCGCCTTCTTGCACTTCTGCGCATAGGCCCAGTTGTTCAGTTCTTCGGTATTGCTCATGTTTTTCTCCAATAGCAATGGATAATTGAACACGCCAAGTCCCCTCCCCCGGAGGGGGAGGGTTAGGGAGGGGGAAGAGGTTTAGCTGCCCCCCTCCCGACCTCCCCCCTCCAGGGGGAGGAGATGTACGTTCAGGGGCCGGGCCCCTATGAGTGACCTATCTCTTCGCCAGGTATTCCTTCTCGTAGGGCCAGCATTCCCCCATGAAACCGATGAGGTGGCTCATGCGCTCCTTGAAGCCGAGGCGGAAGCCGTCCTGCTCGGGGAAGGAGCGTTTCTCGCGCACGCTGTCGCAGAGCTCCTTGCCGAGGGCACGCGCCTTCTGGAACAGCGCCTCCTGGTCGGGGAACATGCGCGGCCCCATCCCCGGCGAGCCGATGCTCCCGACGTTCTGGGCGCCCATGGCGTTGACGATGCGCTGCATGTACTCGAGAGGCTCCTCGTCACCTCCGCCGCCGGAGGTCTCCACCAGCGCCGAGTACTTCCCTTCCAGGGCGGTCAGGTGGATGAGGCCGTTGCAGCGGTCCAGAAACGCCTTCAACTGGGCCGTGATGCTCAGGAGGTAGTTAGGCGTCGCAAGGATGAAGGCGTCCGCCGCTATGAGTTTGTCCTTGACGATTTCGTAGTCGTCCTTCACCGGGCAGATGCCGACCTTGTGGCAGGCGTCGCAGGCGACACACGGCTTGATCGGGGTCTCAGAAAGCGAGACCACCTCGATGTCGGCGCCGGCCTGGGCCGCGCCCGCCAGCACCTCTTCCAAAAGCCTGCCGGTGGTGCCGTTCATCCCCCGGGGGCTGCCGTTAATGGCAACGATCTTCATGCGGTTTCTCCTTTCAAGCTTTTGCAGCATTTTACCAGCCAGTCCAGCCTGTCCAGCCCCTCCGACACGTCGGACTGGTCTGACCCGTCCGACTGGTCCAACCGGTCCAACTCGTCTAGTGCGCGAGCAAGCTCTTCCCGGTCATCTCCTTGGGCTGCGGCAGGCCGAGAAGTTCCAGCATGGTGGGCGCGAGGTCGGCGAGCACGCCGGTACGCAGCTTCGCGTCCTTCCTCGCGTCGTCCACCAGCACCACCGGCGCCATGTCGCAGGTGTGGGCAGTGTGCGGTCCACCCTGCTCGTCCTGCATCATCTCCGCGTTGCCGTGGTCGGCGGTGATTATGGTGATCCCCCCCTTCTCGCGCACCTTCTGCACCAGCTTGCCGACACACTCGTCAACCGCCTCAACCGCCTTAACCGCGGCGGCGAAGATCCCGGTGTGACCGACCATGTCCGCGTTGGCGAAGTTCAGGATGATCACGTCGTACTTGTCTTCGTCGAGCCGCTTCATGAGCTCATCGGCCACGAGGTACGCGCTCATCTCCGGCTTCTGGTCGTAGGTCGCCACCTCCTTCGGGGAAGGAATCAGGGCGCGGTCCTCACCGGGAAACGCCTCCTCCCTGCCGCCGTTGAAGAAGAAGGTGACGTGGGCGTACTTCTCGGTCTCCGCGATCCTCAGCTGGGTTAGCCCGGCGTTGCTGACCACCTCCGGGAAGATGTTGACCAGTTCCTCCGGCCCGAAGGCTACGGGAAGGTCGAAGGTCTCGTCATAACTGGTCATGCAGACGTAGGAGGCAAGCCTCGGCCAGACATCGCGGGTAAAGCCGCTGAAAGCGGGATCGGTGAAGGCGCGGGTGATCTCGCGGGCACGGTCGGAGCGGAAGTTGAAGAAGATGAAGCCGTCGCCGTCCTGCATCCTGCCCACTGGAATGCCCCCGTTCATGATCACGCTGGGCAACACGAACTCGTCGGTGACCCCGTCGGCATAGCTCTGCCTGATGGCGGCCTCGGCACTGGGGAAAGGATTCCCATCCCCGGAGACCATGGCGCGGTACGCCTTCTCGACGCGGTCCCAGCGGTTGTCGCGGTCCATGGCGTAATAACGGCCGATCACCGTGGCGATTCTGCCGCAGCCAAGGCGAGCGATCTCGTTTTCCAGGTTGCGCAGGTACTCGGCGCCGCTTTGAGGCGGGGTATCGCGCCCGTCCAGCAGGCAGTGCACGAAGACTTCGGAAACGCCATGGCGCTTCGCCATCTCGATGAGGGCGTAAAGATGAGTGTCGTGGGAGTGCACGCCGCCGTCGGAGAGAAGACCGGCGAGGTGCAGCCGACCGGTCCCCGCTTTCGCCTTTTCCATGCAGGCGATGATAGCGGGGTTGGTGAAGAAGTCGCCGTCGATGATCGACTTGCTGATCCTGGTCAGATCCTGGTACACGACGCGGCCGGCACCGATGTTGGTGTGGCCGACCTCGGAGTTCCCCATCTGCCCGGCGGGAAGCCCGACCGCGAGGCCGGAGCCGTCGATCTGGCCGGAGGGATACTCCGCGGTCAGGCGGTTCATGTTGGGGGTAGCGGCCTGGGCGACGGCGTTGGCTTCCGTTTCGGCGTTGATCCCCCAGCCGTCAAGGATCATCAAGAGCAGAGGCTTCTTCGGCATGGCATTTCTCCCTCATTAGGAATATTAGATCCAATTAAAAAAGGTGAAGCAGAACGTCTTCACCTTTGATCAACAGCTTGCATTACTCATGATGGTACGGCTCACCGTTCATTATGGTGAAGCCGCGGTAGATCTGCTCCAGCAGGAACACCCGGACCATCTGGTGCGTAAAGGTCATCCTGGAGAGCGAGATCGACTTGAAGGCCTCCTTGCGGAAGCCTTCGGTGAAGCCGTAGGCGCCACCGATGGCAAAGACGAGGTCCTGGGTCCCCTGGTCGCGGTTTTTGGAGAGAAAGGAGGCGAACTCGGGGGAGCTCATCTGCTCGCCCCGCTCGTCGAGGAGCACCAGCCTCCCCCCCTTCGGGAGGAGCTTGGTGAGCCGCTCGCATTCGCGCTCGCGCATGGCGGCCGCCTGCGCGCCCTTCTCCTCACGAGCTTCCAGGATCTCCAGCGGCGCGTAACGCCTCACCCGTCCTGCGTACTCATCGATGCCGGTGCGGACCCAGCTCTCCTGGGTCTTGCCGACCCAAAGGAGCTTAAGTCTCATTTTTCCTTGTGCTCCCAGAGGTACTCCTCGGGGATCTCTACCTTGGGCGCCCTCGACCAGAGTTCGTCCAGGTTGTAGATGGCGCGCACTTCCTCCTGGAAGAGGTGCACGATGACGTCCCCGAAATCGACGATGATCCAGCGCCCTTCATCGTACCCTTCGGTGTCGATCGCCCGGTCGATCGGCTTGAGCCCCTGCTTGACCGATTCGGCCATGGCCTGCACCTGGCGGTCGGAGCGCCCGGTGGCGAGCACCAGGTAGTCAGCGATGCTGGAGATGTTCTTGATCTCGAGCACCTTGACGTTGAGCGCCTTCTTGTCCAGCGCGAATGCCGCACATTTCACGGCGCGTTCCACGGCCGGAATTACCACTTTATCTTGCATCAACGTATAACCCTTGTTCCTTTATGTAGTGCTCGACGGCCTCCGGAAGGAGGTACTTGACCGAGCGGCCGGCCTTAACGAGCCGGCGAATGTGACTTGAAGATATGTCTAGCAGTACGCCATCCAATGCATAAACACAGTGCCCTGAGCTGTGATTCAGGCGTTTAGCCGCCGAATCATAGCAGAACTCACCTGCTATGGCAACAGGGAGGGCCTTGGCGAGACTCGTGATGGTGGAGCCGGGACGCTGAACGCTCACCACGTTGCAAAGCGTGAAGATCTCGTCGTAACGGTGCCAGGCGGCGATGTCGTTGAAGGAGTCGGCGCCGATGATGAAGAAGAGCTCGTCCTCCGGGCGCTCGGCGCGCAGCTGGCTCAGGGTGTCCACCGAATAGGAGCGACCACCGCGCACCGCCTCCATGTCCGACACCTCGAAGCTCGGGTTGTCGGCGACCGCCAGGCGCACCATCTCGAGACGGCTCGCGAAGGAAAGCTCGCCCACCTGCGGCTTATGCGGCGGAGTCGCCGCCGGGATGAAGATGACCCGGTCCAGTTGGAACAGGTCGCGCACCTCCTCGGCGATGCGCAGGTGCGCGTTATGGATCGGGTTGAACGTGCCGCCCAGTATCCCAATTTTCATTGTCATGGCTCCAGTAGTGGAGGAAGACCAAGGCTTTAACGCAAAGGCGCCAAGGCGCGGAGTCGCTAAGAAAACACTTCTTGTTGCTTTTCAACTTTGCGTCTTTGCGGCTCTGCGTCTTTGCGTTGAAGCCTTTAAGACCGCACCTGGCCGGACCCGTACACGATGAACTTCGTGGTGGTGAGGTCGGTGAGCCCCATCGGGCCGAAGGAATGAAGCTTCGTGGTCGAGATGCCGATCTCCGCCCCCAGGCCAAGCTGGTTGCCGTCCGAGAAGCGGGTCGATGCGTTCACCATGACCACCCCCGAGTTCACCTCGCGGATGAAGCGCTGGGCGTTCCCGTAGTCGCCGGTGATGATGGACTCGGTGTGCAGCGAGCAGTAACGGTTGATGTGGTCGATGGCGGCATCCATATCGTCCACCACCCGGGCCGCCAGGATCAGCTCCAGGTATTCGGCGTACCAGTCCTCCTCGGTCGCCGCCCCAGCCTGCGGCGCAAACCTGCGGAATTCCTCGTCTCCCCTCACCTCCACCTTCTGCTCGGAAAGCGCCTGGAAAATGAAGGGGACGAAGCGCTCCGCGACGTCCTTGTGGATGAGCAGGGTCTCCAAGGCGTTGCAGACGCCGGGGCGCTGCACCTTCGCGTTGATGATGATGTCGCGCGCCATGTCGAAGTCGGCGGTGGCGTCGACGAAGATGTGGCAGACACCCTTGTAGTGCTTGATCACCGGGATCTTCGAGTTCTCGACCACGAAGCGGATCAGGCTCTCGCCCCCCCTCGGGATGATCACGTCGATGAACTCCTCCTGCTTGAGCATCTCGGTCACCCCCTCGCGCTCGGTGAAGGGGATGAGCGACAGGGCTGCCGCCGGGATATTGCGCTTGGCTAGCTCGGCTTTCAGGATCTCAGCGATGGCGAGGTTCGAGTGGATCGCCTCGGAGCCGCCGCGCAGCACCACGGCGTTGCCGCTTTTAAGGCAGAGCACCGCGGCGTCCGAAGTAACGTTCGGCCGGGACTCGTAGATGATGCCGATTACCCCGAGCGGGATGCGCATCTTGCCGACCATGAGGTCGTTGGGGCGCTTCCACATGCCGGTCACCTCCCCCACCGGGTCGGGGAGAGCGGCGACCTCGCGGATGGCGTCCGCCATACCCTTGATGCGCACCTCGTTCAGCATGAGGCGGTCCAGCATGGCAGTGGAGAGGCCGCGCTCTTTGCCGGCTTCGAGGTCCTTCTTGTTTTCGGCGATGATCTGCTCGCAGTTATTCACCAGTCCGTGCGCCATGTCGAGCAGGAGCTCGTTTTTGACGGCGGAAGAGAGTTTCGCCATGGCAAAGGAAGCCTGCCTCGCCTCGGCGGCGATGGTGCGGATCTGTTCGGCGACTGACATGTGTACCTCCAACTTTTGTAAGGCTGAACCGCCCCCTCACCCCGACCCTCTCCCGGAGGGCGAGGGGGTTCAGATTGTAACGTAGAACGTTGAACGCAGAACGTAGAACGTTTTCTAGAGTATGACCAGGTTGTCCCGGTGGATGACGTCGTCCCCGTACCTGAAGCCCAGGATCTCCTCAATCTCGCCGCTCTTGTGCCGGCAGATCTTCTCGATCTCCTGGCTCGAGTAATCAACGATGCCGCGGGCGAACTCGTTCCCCTCTACGTCGAGGACCCTGACGCAGGCCCCGCGGGCGAAGCGCCCCTCGACCTTCACGATCCCGGACGGGAGTAGGCTCCTGCCGTGCGTGGCGAGGGCCCCCTTGGCGCCGGCGTCGACGACGAGGTTACCCGCGGGCTTGATGGTGAAGGCGATCCAGTGCTTGCGGCGGTTCAGCGCTTCTCCTGCCGGCAGAAACAGCGTACCGACAAGCTCCCCGCTCATGACGCGGGCGAGGTTCCCCTCACCCTTCCCCGCGAAGATGATGGCGGCGACGCCCGACTTCACCACCTTCTTGGCCGCCGCGAGTTTGGTGGCCATGCCGCCGGTCCCGACGCTCGTGCCGCTCCCCCCCGCGCCGCGCTCCATTTCCCGGGTCACCGCCCCCACCTGGTGGATGAGGGTCGCCGCCGGGTCGGTACGCGGGTCGGCGGTGTAGAGACCGTCGATGTCGGTCATGATCAGGAGGAGCTGCGCCTCCACGAGGTTCGTGACGAGGGCGGAGAGGTTGTCGTTGTCGCCGAACTTCAGCTCATCGACGACGACCGTGTCGTTCTCGTTGATGACCGGGATGATGCCGCAGGAAAGCAGCGTGTCGAGCGTGCCGCGCGCATTCTGGAAGCGGCGCCGGTTGGCCAGGTCGTCCCGGGTCAAGAGGATCTGGGCGACCTTCAGGTCGTATCCGGAGAAGGCCTCCTCGTAGGCACGCATCAGGCGGGACTGCCCGACGGCTGCTGCGGCCTGCTTCTGCGGAAGGGTGCGCGGCCGATCCGGCAGCCCGAGGGCGGGACGCCCTGCCGCCACCGCACCGGAGGAGACCACGACCACCTCGATCCCCTTCGCGCGCAGCCCCGCGATCTGTGAGGCGAGACCGTTCAGGAATACGGGATCGACCCCGTTATCCTCACAGGTCAAGACACCGGAGCCGATCTTCACTACTATTCTCTTAACTTTTTTGAGCAGTTCTTTACGCATTCCGGGTTCCGATAATGTTTAGTAAAGGCCAGGATACTAACACGATTCATACTCCGTGGCAATTTTCTTAAGGAAAGCCACGGTTCAAACTCATTGACAAAGACCGGGGCGGTCTTTAGACTGTGCGACATTCTCGAGGTGACTGTTGCTGAACAAAGAGCTGTGGAAAAAACGAATTTACAGCATTCTTTCGCTAGACAACCATCCGGGGCACATCGCCGCCGGGTTTGCTGTCGGCGTCTTCATCAGCTTCACCCCGTTCTTCGGCCTCCACACCGCACTCGCCGTAGCCGCCGCCTTTCTCTTCCGACTTAACAAGCTCACCTGCATCACCGGCGCGTGGGTCAACACCCCCATCACGATGGTTCCCGTTCTCGGCGTCAGTTACAAGCTGGGGGCCTTCCTGCGCGGCCGCCCCATCAAGGAACTACCCGTTTCCGGCGCGCTCGAATGGCACAACCTGGAGCGCTACGCGAAGTCGCTGGTCCTCGGCTCCTCCATCCTCGGCTTCGTCGCCGCCGTCGTTGCCTACTTCCTCTGCTATTACCTGGTGCTCCGCTTCCGCGCCAAGGACGCCACCCAGGCCGAGCAGGCCGAAGAGATGGACAAGGTCGGCGAAGAGCTGGAATAGCCAAAAAAAATCGGGAGCAGCCTCGCAGCCACCCCCGATTCACATCCCGATTTCCTTCCTGCTTTACTTACCCAGAAACGGCGAGAAAACGGTGTAGCTGACAAAGCCGACCGAGGCCGATGCTGGTATGGTGATGATCCACGCCAGAACGATGCGGTAGGCGACCGCCCAGTTCACCGCAGAGATCCTTTTCGAGAGCCCCACGCCGAGAATGGAAGAGGTGATGACGTGCGTGGTCGAGGTGGGAAGCCCCATGGCCGAGGCGCCCAGGATGACCGCGGCGGAAGCGGTCTCCACGCAGAAGCCGTGCACGGGCTGCAGCTTCACGAAGTCGTGCCCGACCGTCTTGATGATCCTCCAGCCGCCAGCGGCGGTGCCAAGGCCCATAGCCACGGCGCAGGAGATCTTGACCCAGTTGGGAACGTCGAAGGTGGCGAGGGAGCCGTAGCTCACAAGGGCCATGGTGATGACCCCCATGGACTTCTGGGCGTCAGCGGTGCCGTGCGAGAAGGCCATCACCGCGGCGGAGAAGATCTGCAGCTTGCGGAACACCTTGTTCAGGTTGTAGGGAGCCTTGTTCCTAAAGACCCACATCATCCCCACCATGAACATGAAGCCGAAGAAGGCGCCGACGATCGGGGATGCGATGAGGACGGTGATGATCTTCTTGAGTCCCGCCCAGTGCAGCGCGGAAGTCCCCGCATGGGCCACCACCGACCCCGCCAGTCCGCCGATGATGGCGTGGGAGGAAGAGGAGGGAAGGCCGTAGTACCAGGTGATCAGGTTCCAGACGATCGCCCCGAAGATGCCGGCCAAGACCACCACCTGGGTGATGTTGTTGGCGTCCACTATCCCCTTGCCGATGGTCGCGGCCACCTTGGTCGAGATCATCGCCCCGACGAAGTTCAGCCCCGCGGCCATGAAGATGGCAGTCCTTACGGTGAGGGCCCGCGTCGAAACGCAGGTCGCGATGGCGTTGGCGGTATCGTGGAAACCGTTGATGTAGTCGAACAACAAGGCCGCGCCGATGACCGCGACCAGCAGGACCAGGGTGACCTCAGGCATTTTTTACCACCACGCTTTCCAGGATGTTCGCGGCATCCTCGCACTTGTCCGTCGCGGTCTCGAGGGTCTCGTAGATCTCCTTCCACTTGATGAGCTGGATCGGATCCTTCTCCTCGGCGAACAGGCGGCTGATCGCCTCACGGCAGACGCGGTCCGCCTCGTTCTCCAGGGCGTTGACCTCGATGCAGTAAGCGCTGATCGGCTCGAGCTTGCCGCCAAGCAGGGCGACAGTCTTGTCGATGGTCTGGCAGGATTTGAGGATCAGGAAGGCGAGTTCCTTCGACTCGGGAGTCGGCTTGGTGACGTTGTACATGACGAAGCGCTGCGCAGAGGCATCGATCAGGTCGAGGATGTCGTCAAGGGCCGAGGAGAGAGCGTAGATGTCCTCGCGGTCGAAGGGGGTGATGAAGCTCTTGTTCAGCTTCTTGATGATGTCATGGGTGATGGTGTCGCCCTTGTGCTCGACCTCTTTGATCTTGCGCTGGCTGGCCACCGGATCGTCAAAGTTGTCCAGCATGTCCTTAAGGAGTTGCGCCCCCTCGATGATGTTGTGAGACATATCCCTGAACATGGCGAAAAACTTTTCATCTTTCGGTATCAACCCAAACATTTAATCCTCCGATCGGTGTCGGCCCCAGGCCGAATCTAGTTGCAAACTGGGGAGATATAGCACATCCGCGACAAATATTAAACAATGAATTACGTAATGCAACCACGTTAATTAGCGACTCGGCGTTTACCATTGGGCGCCCAGAGGGACTGGCGCCACGCCGACGCCCGTGTATTATTTATCCTTAATTTTTTTGACACCGTGGTCCCGGAGGACACATGAGCGGCGGTATCAAATCGTGGCCCGAGGCGGAACGCCCCCGGGAAAAGCTGATGCGGAAAGGGGCCTCGGCCCTGTCCGAAGCCGAACTGCTCGCGCTGATCCTGGGCAGCGGGGACGCCGCCAGCGGTCGCAGCGCCCTCGACCTCGGCCGCGAGCTCATGCTCCAGTTCAAATCGCTGCGCGCCCTTGCTGACGCCTCGTGTCGGGAGATCCAGCAGGTAAAGGGGATCGGTCCGGCCAAGGCCACCTGCATCCTCGCCGCCCTCGACCTCTCAAGGCGCATCCGCGAAAAGGAGGGGCGCCCCATCGAGTCCTTGGTCCGCTTCACCTCCGCCTCCCAGGTCTTCGAACAACTGAACCACGAGTTCCGGGACCGCCACACGGAACATTTCATGGTGCTCCTGCTCGACGGCAAAAACCGCATCATCACCCGTGCGCAGATCTCGGAGGGATCGCTGAACCAAAGCATCGTGCACCCCCGCGAGGTGTTCAACGCTGCAGTGCGCCAGTCCGCGGCGGCGATGATCCTTCTGCACAACCACCCGACCGGCGACCCGACGCCCAGCCCCGAGGATCTCGAGGTTACCCGTCGTCTCTGCGATGCGGGACAGCTCATGGGGATCCGCGTGCTCGACCACATCATCATCGGGGAAAACGAGTTCTACAGTTTTGCCGACCACGGGCAGCTCCAGTACTGACACGGGAGGCTCCATGCTGGACACGGTCGCACTCTTTCAAGGCGGGTACTTCTTTACGAGAGCCCAAAGCACATAAAGGAGAAGACATGCGCAAATCAATCGTTACGCAGGAGAGCCAGGACCCCACCAAGAAGGGCATTGACTGGTTGGATCTCGAGAGCATCGCGCGGGTCGAGATCACCTCAGAGGACCCGCTGCAGCCGATCGAATCGGCGCTGCAGCCCATCGGCGCCCCAGGGTGGTGTGCCGACGCACCAGGGCTCCAGCGGATCCGCGTGCTGTTCGACCATCCCCAGAGGATCGCCCGGATCTACCTGCTCATCAGCGAGGAAGAGGTCGGCAGGACCCAGGAGTTCGTGTTGCGCTACGCCCAGGACGGAGGCGATACCTTCCGTGAGATCGTGCGGCAGCAGTTCACCTTCGCCCCTCCCGGCACCACGGTCGAACAGGAGGAATACCAGGTGGAACTGGCCGGGGTGACGGCGCTCGAGCTGGAAATCGTCCCCGATCTTTCCGGAGAAACGGCGAAAGCGAAGCTTGGAAGGCTGCTCTTCGCCTGAAAGGCGAAATCCGGACAAAAAAAAGCGCCGAAGCGAAAGGAGGACTCCACCGTCGGCGCAAAAGTTGGGTTTTGTTTGGTCGAGCGGCTCGTTTCGTCCGCTCTTGCCTTTCTTATTACAAGAGCGATGCCAAATATGCCGACAGGCAAATTTTCTCGAAAGCTGCTGATTTATAAAGCAAAAAATCTAACGTGCATCGAACGGTCAGCCAACCGACAAAGTTCAACTTCTGCACAGCAAAGGTTGGGCAGCGCCGCCTATCCACGCTAAACCCCAGTAACTTTGAGGTTTTGCAGCTTTTGAACAGGCGTTCAGAACTTGCACACCACGTCACAACACCTGCCCCCCCCCACAAACCGGCTTCCCGTCTCACCTAGAAGGCAGAAATAAAAGGAGGCCACGTGATCGCACGTGGCCTCCTCAGTCTGATTTCTCTTTTTTCGCTCAGTTTGCCGCTACTTCTGCACCCAGCGGTCGTTTTGCAGTTGCATCCACCATCCGGGTTGGGCCGCTTCACGCTTCGTCTCGGCGAATGTCGTGGCCGCTTTCCCCAATACCTGGTTCATCGCCTCCTTGCTCTCCTTCTGCTTTTGCAGCTTGAGAATCGCCTTCGCCATGCTCGTCACGACGACCTTGCGGCTCTGGTTTTCCGAGGAGACCAGCGCCTCGTCCTGCGGGGCGAGCTTCCCCTTGGCCGAAGGAGGTATCACAACGAGCCCCTGCTTGGAGAGACCGACGGCGCCACTGGCAAAAAGCGTGTTAAGCCGCGGGAGCCGCTTGCTCATGTCGTCGTAGGCCTTCAGCACCTCGGGCATGCTCGAGAGCTCCACCGCCAGGGCATCGGCGTCGGCATCGGTGTCGGCCGCATACGCCGCGGTGACCAGGGAGAAACCGAAAACGCGGCTCTGCGGCTTGTCCTGCGGCGCGGCAGGCGGCACCCCGGGAGGAACTTTCTGGCCGCCGGGAGCCTCACCGGTTTTCAGCAGCATGTCGTCAAGAGACTTGTACGCCTCCTTGGCCGCCTTCTCCGGAAAATAGACGTTCACCGTGATCACCGCACACGCGGCAAGGAAAATACAGGAGACAGAGAACAGCAGCTTGATCAGTTTCGTTTTCATAAAGGCCTCCAGCGTTAGTATCGTCGTTCATGAATATAGCACAGCGTCTTCACTCTTCCCACTTGAACTCAGGCGCTGCTTCCGGCGGTGGCGTTGCCGCGCCCTTTTTCTGCTCCGGCTCCCCGGTTGCCGGCTTGCCGCGCACCGCAGCCTCCCTGATCGACTCCAGGAGATGGCCAAGGCCGATGCGGTTCTGGGTCGGCGCTATATTCACGTTCAGATCCTTTACCCCGACGAAGTTGGTGTTGACGATCCTCAAGGTATTGAAGGTGAGGTCGCCGTCCTGCAGGGTCGCCTTGATCTCCGCCGCGTCATAGGGGCGATCGCGGCTTAAAAAGAACCCGCTCAGTTTCTGCTTCGCCAGCCGCTGCAGGAACTCCTTGCTGACCAACATCTTCTCTTCCTTCCCTTCGCGGGCCCACAGTTCCACAAAACCCGCGGTGCCGTCGACGCCCCCCCCGGCGCCGCGGAAGCTGATGACGCCGTCCACCTTCCCCGAGATGTACCCCTGGACACTCGGGATGCTGCCGCATAGCTGTTTCAGGCTCACCCCGTTCACCAAGAGGTCGGCCCGGTAAACCGCCTTGGCCCCCATGGCAAGATAACCGGTCCCGAGGATGGCGCCCTTGTAGAGCGTCGCACGCAGGGGGAGCACTTCCATCACTCCGTTGGACGCGCGCAACTGCAGGGCGAGCTTTTCGAGCTGCAGCGTTCCGTAGGAGATACGGTCGATGTTTAGCGCATTGCCTCCTGCTGACATCCCTTTGAGTTCCTCTAAGACGCGCCGGTAGTTGCCACGGCTGAACTCCCTGCTGTCGCGGGGCCTGGGTGCGGTCTTCGCCGAGAAATCCATGGAAACCGGGAGGGTTCCGTCGAGGCCTGAAATAGTGAGCTTCTGGGAGGGAGCATCGATGCCGCCGCCATGGACCTCCACCCGACCCTCGAGGAGCTGCCGTCCGCCCCGCAGCTCGAGCTTCCCGCCACCCGAGAGCGTTCCCTTAAGGGTCGCCTCCTGTATGGCTTGCGGCATCAGGTTGATGGCGGTGTCGACGATGGCATCGACCGGGGTCTCGGGAAGGGAAAAGGCGAGGGTGCCCTCCCGACCCGGCGACGCTGCACGCGCCACCTCGCCCCGCACCCGCAAGGCGACCCCTTTACCCGGAGAGAGGAGCCCCTCTCCTATGGACAGTTTCCCCGACGCGTAGCTCCCCGAGAGGAAAAGCGATCCCCCGGAAAGGGCGCGCTTGCCGTCCTTGGACGCCGAGAGGTTGCGTCCTTTGACATCGAAGCGGCAGTCGAGTCCCTTTTGCCCCGCGTAGCTGCCGCTCGCACGCAGGTCGACCTCCCCGCCGGTTGGCCTTGTCGCCGCGTCTTTCTTTAGAAAACCGGCCGCCTGGACTACCGCAGCACCGGTAAGGGAGAGAGAGAACTGGACCATGTCCGGGGTGAAGGGGCGGAACTTAGCCTGCCCCGTGACTTTTCCTCCCAGGAGCGAACCGCTTACCTCTGCTTTTCCCCCTTCCCTGGAGAAGACCGCCTGCAAAGCTGGGGCACCGATCCCATTCCCCTTGAGTGTTACCGCCCGGGTCGAGACCTGGGCTTTTCCTTCCAGCCAGCGCTCCTCCCCGGAGCGCACCATCTGTCCCCTGAAGCGCCCCGCCACACCGGCAAGGTCAAGCTCTCCCTGCCTCAGCGCCCCCCCTTCCAGATCCCAAGCCAACGAGGTAGGGCCAGTTGCCCCCTTGGGAGGGAGCTCCCCGCTCAGACGCTCGATGGCAAGACGAGCGTCCCCCAGCCGTCCCTGCACCCCCTCGAGGGTGAGCTTGGTTCCGTCAACCCGATAGGCGAGGCGGGCATCTCCACCCTTGCCGTCCAGGGTGAGACCGGTAAGACGTGCGTCACCGGAGGCTGCCAGCCGTCCGGCGCGGCGGCCGAGCTGCGCGGTAACCGCGCCGTCCCTGATGGCGGCCGACGTCTTCCCTCTTTTTGCGGAGACGCCGGAGAGGAACAGTTTTGCGGTGGCGGTGAAGTCACTCCCTCCCTTGCCGCTTGCGGTGAGCGTCCCGGAAAGGACTCCGGTACCGGCCTCGACGCCGTAGCGCTTCAACAGCGGGTTGAGCGAGGAGACCTTTGCCTCGCCGATCTTCAGGGATGCCGAGATGGGCTCCGGACGCGCGGTATCGAAGGAAAGATCGCCCGTTGCGGGGACACCCATCAGGCGCGCGCTCGCTTTGCTGCTTTCAAAGCGCACCGGCTTAAGCTTCGGGGAAAGGACGAGAGCGAAGGGGATCTCGAGGGCGTCGACCAGGGCCTTGCCGGTTGCCTGAGGCGCCGAGAGCCTCCCAGCCAGCGCGACGCCCCCTTCCTTGCGGGCGATGTTCGCCTTTCCCGAGAGTCCGCTCACCAGGGTCTCCCCTCCCTTGGCAAGGCTCCCCTCCTCGAGGACAAGGACACCTGCAGCACTTTCCACCCCGCGACTGGCACTTCCCTCGACGCGTAGCGACTCGCAGCGCAGTTGTCCGCTGTAGAGAAGTCCGCCACGGGCCTTGTCCGCCAACATGGCGTTCAAAAGGGCGAGGTCCACGCGGTCCACGGCGAAGAGAAGGGCGAACTCGCGCTCCTTTCTTACCCCGGACACGCTCCCTTCGCCGTGCAGTTGCGCGACGTTTTTTATCTCGAGAGTCGCGTCGGCGAGATCGGCACGGTCCTCCGCCAGACCATAGGTCCCGGTGAAACTCAGGGAACCGGCCACGGGATTGCTGCCGCGGGCGGCAGGGAGCTGGATGTCGCTGAAACGTAAGGCCCCGGAGAAGCGGAGTTCCCCTTTGGCGAGGACCGCGGCAACGGCAAGAGAGCCGCCCGCCTTCTGGAACGGTTCCGGGGTCTTCAGCTTGAAGAGAGCTGCGGCCCGCTGCAGGGAGAGAGTGGGGGCGCTCAGGGATAGGTCGAGTGCGGCCTCGGCGCCCGGGCGTGCCGTTCCGCCCAAATGGTAGGCGTTCCCGGCGGGGTCCTGGAAGACGAGGTCGAGCTGCGCGCTACGCGAGCCGCCGGTGGCGAGGTTGAAAAGCTTCAGGTTCATCCCCTGCACACCCTCGCCCTGCACCGACAGCGACCCGTTCACCACCACGAGCTTTCCGATTACCGTCTCGGGAGCGGGACGCGCCGGCGGCTTTGGCGCGGCAAGTATTCGCTGCAGTTCCGAGAAGTTCCAGGCGCCGGCCGGGTTCTTCTGCAGGTCGACGCTACCCTTCTCGATGGAGATGAGCTCGAAGTTGCGGCGCCCACGCAAGAGGTCCAACCATTTGGGCGTCACGGTGACCGACTCGGCGGCGACGAGGTCGGGCCCGGCAAACCCCTTCGGGGAGTGCAACCGGATCCCGCGCAGGATGACGCTGCGCCCCGAGAGCCCTACCTTCGCCACGGTGAATTCCTGGTGGAGCGTGGAGGTGATGAACCGAGACAACTGACGGGCGGGAAGCGGGGTGGCGAGATAGATCTCCAGTGCGAGGAAGATAAGTAGAATAAGGGCGATTAGCGCGGCAGCGCAAAAAGCTACGAGCCTTCCCGGCCCTTCTAAAGTGAATTTTCTGCCGACGTCGTTGCCCATGTGACCCCTTTCTTCGCAGGGTGAACTTTACCTTGGATCGACAAGATGGGCAAGGAGAGGCTTCAGGAGCGGGAGGAGGCTTCGAGAGAGTCCATGGCTGGACGCACGGCAACCGGTTTCCCGGACGAAAAAAGGGGCGCCCGCTTTCCGGACGCCCCTTCCCTTTCCAACTATTTCTGACGCCCTTAGGCCGGCAGTGCGGGGAGTTCGAGGCCGGCCATCTTCTGGACCATGCGCACGACCTGGCAGCTGTAGCCGAACTCGTTGTCGTACCAGACGTAGAGCACGCAGCGGTTACCCTGCACGATGGTGGCGAGCGAGTCGACCACGCCTGCGTGACGCGAACCGACGAAGTCGCTGGAGACGACGTCCGGGGAGTTCGTGTAGTCGATCTGGTTCTGCAGCGGCGAGTCGAGGGAGATGGCGCGCAGGTAGCTGTTCAGCGTCTCCACGTCGGTCTCCTGCTTCAACTGCAGGTTGAGGATCGCCAGCGAGACGTTCGGGGTCGGGACGCGGATCGCGTTGCCGGTCAGCTTGCCGGTCAGCTCCGGAAGCACCTTGGCGACGGCCTTGGCTGCGCCGGTCTCGGTGATGACCATGTTGAGCGGGGCGCTCCGCCCGCGGCGGTCCGCCTTGTGGTAGTTGTCGATCAGGTTCTGGTCGTTGGTGTAGGAGTGGCAGGTCTCGACGTGGCCGCTCACGATGCCGAACTTGTCGCTCACCGCCTTCAGCACCGGAACGATGGCGTTGGTGGTGCAGCTGGCCGCGGAGAAAATGGTCTCTTCCGGCACGATGAGCTCGTTGTTGATGCCGGAGACGACGTTGGGGATGTCCCCTTTGCCCGGCGCGGTGAGGAGCACCTGGGAGACGCCCGGCGCCTTCAGGTGACGGCCGAGGCCTTCGCGGTCGCGCCACTTGCCGGTGTTGTCGATGACGATGGCGTTGCGGATGCCGTACTGGGTGTAATCGACGGTTTCAGGGGCGTCGGAGTAGATGATGCGGATCATGTTGCCGTTGGCGATGATCGCGTTCTCTTCCTCGTCGATGGTGATGATGCCGTTGAACTGGCCGTGCACGGAGTCGCGGCGCAGCAGGCTCGCACGCTTCACCAGGTCGTCCGCTCCCCCCTTGCGCACCACGGCGGCGCGCAGGCGGAGCTTCTCGCCACTACCGGATTTCTCCACGAGGATGCGGGCGAGCAGGCGGCCGATGCGGCCGAAGCCGTAGAGCACGATGTCCTGCGGCTCGTCCAGAATCGAGGTGCGGCCGGTGTTGACCGAGGCGAGCTCGCTCGCGACGAAATCGTCGACGGAGACCTTGCCCTGCAGCGACTGGTAGCGGACCGCCAGCCTGCCGAGGTCGATGCGCGCCGGCGCGAGGTCCAGCCTGCTGGCGGCCTCGAGAACGGGGAACGTCTCCTGAACGGTCAGCTCGCCGTCGAGGATCTGACGAGCGAAACGATGCGCCTTGAGGATCTCAATGGTCGGGCTGTTCACCAGCGAGCGGCCGTACACCGTCGTGACGATGTTGTGGTCGCGGTAAAGATGACCGATGATCGGGAGCATGCGCTCGGCAAGCTCCTCATGGCCCTGCCATTCCTTCAAATAAGCTTCCTGTTTCTCAATCTTCATAGTTCGTCCCTTCGCGGAAGATAATGCCGGGGAAGTACCGAGAGGCTCCCGGCGCAAAACTCAGTGTCACAGGCCCGACGCACCACTGTCAACTGCCACCAAGGGCATCGCCTAAGTACACTGAATCACTTCGCGGTTGACAGAACGACAGGAGCTGGAACGGCCAAAACTCCCGCATACTACAGCATTTTCGTGATGTAAACAATTGAAAGTTCAAAGAGATATTTAAGTAATGTTTTTGTTAATTATTCATGCCACATTTTAACCATGCTATGACCATCGGCATCCTTCGCGCCACGCTAATCTTTGCACTTGCCGCCTCTGTCGTGCTATCCTTTCGCCTTGTGCCCCCGGCTCATCTGATTGCCGGCAGGCTCGGCGCCGCGGCGGCCACGGCCGATCCGCCCAAATTCATCGTCCCGGAAAACGCAATGAGAACCATCGTACTGCTGATCCTTTCCAACGTGTTCATGACCTTCGCCTGGTACGCCCACCTAAAGGACCTGCGCAGCGCGCCGGTCTACGTCGCCATCCTCGCCAGTTGGGGCATCGCCCTTTTCGAGTACATGCTGCAGGTCCCCGCGAACCGCGCCGGGTTTGGGACCTTTAGCCTGGGACAATTAAAGATAATGCAGGAAGTCATAACCCTGTCCGTCTTCGTCCCGTTCGCCGTCTTCTACATGGGGCAGCCGCTCAAACTTGACTACCTCTGGGCCGGGCTCTGCATGGCCGGGGCGGTCTTCTTCATCTTCCGCGGGTAAAAAAAGGAGCAAACCATGATCTGCGTACTGGCTTCGATACGAGTCAAGGAGGGGGCGCGCGAGGCGTTCCTCAAAATCTTCAACGAGAACGTCCCCAAGGTGAAGGGCGAGGCGGGATGCATAGAATATTTCCCTGCCCTCGACATCGACGCCGCCCTCCCCGTGCAGGTGCGCGACGAGAGGGTGGTGACCATCATCGAGAAGTGGCAGAGCGTGGAGGCGCTTCATGCGCACCTCGCCTCGCCGCACATGCTCGATTACAAGGAACGGGTACAGGACCTCGTGGAAGATGTGACGCTCAAGGTGCTGCAGCCGGTTTAGAAGAGGGATCGGGTATGGCGGCAAAGGGGAGAAGTGCGAAGGGGCGCGGACTGCGCGTGGTGGCGGTCTTCGAGGCCCTGAAGGGGGCGGCGGTTCTTCTTGCGGGATGCGGGGTACTGTCGCTGGTCCACAAGGACCTGCACCATATTGCGGTGCGGCTCGTGCAGCTTTTGCACATGAACCCGGCGCGGCACTATCCCAGCATCTTCATCGACGCCGCGAACCGCGTCACAGACTTTCAGCTCTGGATGCTCGCGCTCTCCGCGCTCGCCTACTCCTCGGTACGCCTCATCGAGGCGTACGGGCTGTGGCACGAGAGGAGATGGGCGGAATGGTTCGGTTTTCTCTCCGGAGCGGTCTACCTTCCCGTCGAGATGTTCGAGATCTTCCGCAAGCCCGACGGCCTGCGCGTCGCCGTATTCCTGGTCAACCTCGGCGTCGTCGGCTACCTCGCCACCGCCCTCAAACGCTCGAGAAGCTCCCGCCGCGGCTAAGCTAAGTACGGGCGTAAAACCTCGAGAGAACGCTCCAAATGCGGCTTGCTGTGCGACTCGATGGTGTAGGCGGCTTCCGGCGCGTACCTTTCCATCAGCTGAAAGAACAATCCGAAATCGACGGCCCCTTCTCCCGGAGGTGCATGGTCGTCCTTCGTCCCGCCGTTGTCATGGATGTGCACTTCCTTGATCCGAGCGCCCAGCGCCTCGAACCACCTCTCCATGGAAACCTGCTTGAAAAGGTTCCAGTGCCCCACGTCGAAGCAATGCCCGAAAGACTCATCCTCCACAGCCTCGAACAACGCCTGCAGGGTTGAAGGCTCCTCCTCGAAGATATTTTCCACCGCGACCGCCGTCCCGATGTCCTTCGTCCGCTGCAGCACGCTTTGCCAGGCCGCGACGCTCAGCTCAAGCCACTGCCCCCTTGCCTCGCCGTAACGCCAGCGGTCGAAGCCTGGGTGGAACACCATGACCTCGGGGCGCAGGATCTCGGCGGCATCGAGCACCTGCCGGAAACGGTGCATGGTGGCGTCGCGCAGCAGTCGCTCCAGCGAGCCCGGGTTCAAGTCCATGAACGGTGCGTGGATGGTGCAGGAAAGCCCCTCACCCTGAAGCGTCCGCGCGGTCTCCGCGAGCTGCGCGGGGGTGGCCGCGTCGAGCGCGTCGGCCGAGAGATAAATCTCGGGACTCAGACGGCGCTCCATGACAAAGGGGAGATGCTCACGGATCTGGGCGAACGGGACGTGGGCGAAGATTCTCTTATTCATCTTTTTTCCTGTGCTTTTTGATCATTTCTTCGGCGCAGCCGTCGCAGCGCACCAACTGGTCGAGCTTTTCTATCGCCGCAGGCTCCCCCAGCACGATGAGCGTGTCGTGCGCCTCGATCTTCGTGTGCGACTCGGGGTTGAAGACCATCTTGCCGCTTTGCTTCTTCACCCCGACGATGATGACGCCGGTCTCCTTGCGAAACCCCGAGCTAGCAAGACTTTCCCCGATGAAGCCTGACTGTGCCGGAATCAGGATCTCTTCCATCTGCAGCTCCATGTGCTCGCGCCCGGTGGCGATTTCGATGAAGTCGACCACCGTCGGCCGCAGGATCGCCTGCGCCATCCTTGAGCCGCCGATCAGGTAGGGGGAAACGACCTTGTTCGCCCCGGCGCGCTTCAGCTTGATCTCCGACCCCTCTTCGCCGGCCCGGGCGAGGATGAAGAGATCCGGGTTGAGGCCGCGCGCGGTGAGCGTGATGTACACGTTCTCGGTATCGGAGGTGACCACCGAGATGAGCCCCCTCGCCTTCCGTATCCCCGCCTTCAGGAGCACGTCGTCGATGGTCGCGTCGCCCGGCAGGAACAGGTAGCCGTTGCCGTCCTTCTCCATCTGGGCGATCATGTCGATGTCCTTTTCCACCACCACGAAGGGAAGCGGTTTGGCTGCGAATTCCTTGCAGATGAGGGAGCCGATGCGCCCGAACCCGCAGATGATGTAGTGCCCGTCGAGGGCCGCTATCGCCTTTTCCACCTTTTTCCTCCCGAGGATCCTCTGGAACTGCCCCTCGAACATGATCTGGGCGAGGCTGCCCACGATGTAGCCGATGACGCCGACCCCGAAGAAAATCAGCATCATGGTGAACATCTTCCCCACGTGGCTCAGGTCGTGAACCTCCCGGAAGCCGACCGTACCGAGGGTGATCACCGTCATGTACAGGGCGTCCAAAAGACTCCACCCTTCCAGCGTCATGTACCCGCAGGTGCCGACGGTAAGGAGGAGCAGCAACACCCCTATGGAAATTTTGAAATGCCGGACCGGATCCATAGCCGAAACTCCCTCAGCGTCGCAACATACAGACCGCGACATGACATTTCAAGCATTTTCATGTGCATCCCCCTAAACTGCAGAGGGAAGTTCTTGACAATCTTTGGATACTGTATACAATACGGCGATCATTCAAGGGGGCCGCATGAAGAAGAGCGTAGAAAAGCACCTTACCCTCAGAGAACGCATACTTGAGACGATCCGCGACGCCATCATGTCGGGCGCTCTCAAGCCTGGAGAAAAGGTCGCCGAACCCGAACTTGCCGCCCGCTTCGGAATCAGCCGCACACCGATCCGGGAAGCCTTCCGTCAGTTGGAATCCGAAGGATATCTTTCCGTCATCCCACGCAAGGGAGCGCTGGTCGCCAGCTTCTCCGCCAAGGACGTCGAAGAGTTCTACGCCATAAAGAGCATTTTGGAAGGTTACGCCGCCCGCAAGGCCTGCGCGCAGCTCAGCACGCGCGAGATAAACAAGCTTGAGGCGATAAACGAGAAGCTGCGGGAGATCGCCGAGGAAGGTGACGTGCGCCACTTTTTCAAGGTGCACAACAGTTTTCACGAGCTCTTCATCAAAGGGGCCGGCAACGACAAACTGCACGACATGATCTCTCAGCTGCTGAAGAAGTTTCAGCGTCTGCGCATGGCGTCGCTCATGAAGCCCGGGAGGATGCAGCTTTCGGTGGAGGAGCACGAGAAGATCATCGAGGCGTTCCGCAAGCGCGATCCGGTGATGGCCGAGATGCTCGTGCAGAAAAACGCCGAGTACGGCGGCAAGGTCCTCATTGAGGAGGAAGACTCCCCAGAGATGTGGACCACCAAAGGGCTCGACCTCTAACCCACCCTACCAACCCGCGGCGCCCTTAAGCCCTGCGGGTTTTCTTTTGCCTGTACTGGAGCCAGGGCTCCGCCTCGTCACGCTCTCACCGCCAATATCTCTCCTCATCCTTCAATCCCACGGTCAATTGGCTCATCCCCCCCGAACCAGTGGATTTTCTTTGCCTCATTCATCGCTTTGGGTTAAATTAGCCCGTTGCCATTTCAATGAGTGGAGGGGCTTTGTGCAGCAGCTGAAATTGATCCCTAAAGTGGACCGGGTTCTCGAATGGGAGGGTGTGCGCCGGCTTCTCTCCGAACAGCCGAGGGAACTCGTGCTGAAGGCGGTACGCCAGGTGCTGGATCTCCTTCGTGCCGGAGCCCGTGCCGGCTCCCTCGACGATGCGGCCTTCGCCGAGCAAGCGGTCTGCACCGCGGTTTTGCGTGAGCTGCGCATGCTGACCCGCCCGAGCCTGCGGCGGGTCATCAACGGCTCCGGCATCGTCATCCACACGAACCTCGGGCGCTCCATCCTCCCCGAGGCCGCTCGCGACGCCCTCAACACCATCGCCTTTTCCTACTCGAACCTCGAATTCGACCTCGATCAGGGGGTACGGGGGAGCCGCTACAGCCACGTCGAGGCCCTCTTGTGCGAGCTGACCGGCGCCGAGGCCGCCATCGTGGTGAACAACAACGCCGCGGCGGTACTGCTGACCTTGAGCGCCATGGCGGCGGGACGCGAGGCCGTGGTCTCCCGCGGAGAACTGGTCGAGATCGGCGGCTCGTTCCGGATCCCCGAGGTGATGCGGCTTTCCGGCGTGACGCTCAGGGAAGTCGGCACCACCAACCGGACCCATCCTAAGGACTACCAGAACGCGGTGAACGAGAACACCGCGGTCTTTTTGAAAGTACACTGCAGCAACTTCGCGGTTCTGGGCTTCACCAAAGAGGTAACCGCGGAGGAGATGGTGGAGCTCGGCAAGCAGGCCGGCGTCCCGGTCCTGGCGGACATGGGGAGCGGGAACCTCGTCGATCTCTCCGGGAAACTCCCCTGCCCCGAACCTACGGTGCAGGACTTCGTGCGCGCCGGTGTCGACGTCATCACCTTCAGCGGCGATAAGCTCCTGGGCGGCCCGCAGGCGGGCATCATCGTCGGCAAGAAGCCCTTCATCGAGGCGATGAAGAAGCACCAGCTCTTGCGCGCGCTCAGGATGGACAAGCTGACGCTCGCGAGCCTCGAGGCGACCCTTGCCCTCTACCGCGACGAGATGGTGGCTTTCAAGGAGGTGCCGACGCTGCGCATGCTGACGGCGACGCTCCCCGAGCTCACCGGCCGCGCCAGGAAGATCGCGGGGCAGTTGCGCCGCCGCACGCCGGACGCAGTCAGCTTCAAGCTGACCGACGGGTTCTCGCAGGCCGGTGGCGGGACGCTGCCGCTTTTGAACCTCCCCACCATGCTCATCGAGGTCGCCGTAGAGGGGCTTTCGCCGAACGACATCGAATCGAGGCTCAGGGGGATGGAGATCCCGGTCATCGGCCGGATCAGCAAGAACGCCTTCCTGCTCGACCCGCGCACCCTGCAGGACGACGACCTGCAGGATCTGGCCGCCGCCCTGACGGCCTTGGCCGGCTAGGCAGCGCATCACTTCTCCAGGTGGCGTGCCGACGCTTACTTTGGTGATATTTAACTGGTTTTTTCACAGCCAAACTGCAATAATTCGGCGCTTTCCCCTCCGGGAAAGCTGCTCTCACGATCGAGGTTATTTTTGGCCAGGGTTTTCGCGCTTATTCCAGCCGCGGGCATGGGAAAGAGGATGGGGGCGGGGTACAACAAGCAGTACCTCGCGCTCGACGGCATGCCGATCGTCGCGCACACCGTGCGGGTCTTCCAGGAGGCCGCATGCATCGACGCCATCTACCTCGTCTCCCCCGAGCAGGAGATCCCCTTTTGCCGCAGCGAGGTAGTCGAGCGCTACGGCTTCACGAAGGTGCGGGCCATCGTGCCGGGAGGCGCTGAGCGGCAGCACTCGGTCCATAACGGGCTGCGCGCCATAGAGGGAATCGCCCCGGACGACCTGGTGCTGATCCACGACGGGGTGCGCCCATTCGTCACCGCCGCCATGCTCGAAGCGTCCGTTGCCGCAGCGCAAGCTTCAGGCGCCGCCATCGTCGCGGTCCCGGTCAAGGACACGGTAAAAGTGGTGCGCGATGGGGTCATCGCCGAGACGCCGGCGCGGGAGCAGCTCTGGCTTGCCCAGACGCCGCAGGCCTTTCGCTACGGCCTGATCCGCGCCGCCCACGACGAGGCCGCCGCCGATGGTTTTCTCGGAACCGACGACGCCTCCCTTATGGAGCGCCAGGGAAAACCGGTTCAGGTCGTGAGAGGCGACTACACGAACATAAAGATCACGACTCCCGAGGACATGATCCTCGCCGAGGCTTTTCTGAAGGAGAAGAAGTAAATGATGCGCATCGGACACGGCTACGACGTACACAGACTGGTGGAGGGGCGCAAACTGATCCTCGGCGGGGTCGACGTCCCCTACGTTAAGGGGCTGCTCGGACATTCCGACGCCGACGTGCTCCTGCACGCCATCTCCGACGCCATCCTGGGCGCCATCGGCGAAGGGGACATCGGCAAGCACTTCCCTGACACCGACCCGGCCTACAAAGGGGCGGACAGCCTGAAACTCCTGCGCCACGTCATGGATCTCGCGGAAAACAAGGGGTACAGGATCGGCAACGTCGACGCCACCGTGGTCGCGCAGCGCCCGAAATTAGCCCCCTTCATCGCGCAGATGAGAAGCAACATCGCGGCAACGCTCGGCACCGAGGAAGACCGTGTGAACGTCAAGGCGACCACCACCGAGGAACTCGGCTTCGCCGGGAGAGGCGAAGGGATCGCCGCATACTCCGTGGCGCTATTGCAAAAGAAGTAATTAAATATTCAACTCTACGCACGCCGGTCGTACCGGCAGCGGACAGGACAACACATATGACAACAGAAGAAACACCCCTAGTCGAGAAAGCGGCCAACTTCATCCGCAACATCGTCACCGAAGACCTCAAAAACGGCAAGCACAAGAGCATCGTGACCCGCTTCCCGCCGGAGCCGAACGGTTACCTGCACATCGGCCACGCCAAGTCCATCTGCCTCAACTTCGGCCTCGCCCGCGACTTCGGCGGCCGTTGCCACCTGCGCTTCGACGACACGAACCCCGCGAAAGAAGACATCGAGTACGAGGACTCCATCAAGGAGAACGTGAAGTGGCTCGGCTTCGACTGGGGCGAGCACATGTACTACGCCTCGAACTACTTCGAGAAGTTCTACCAGTACGCGCTGGTTCTCATCGAGAAGGGGCTCGCCTACGTGGACAGCAGCAGCGCAGACGAGATCCGCTCCATGCGCGGCACCCTGAATGAGCCGGGCAAGGAGAGCCCGTACCGCAGCCGCAGCGTCGCCGAAAACCTCGACCTTTTCGCCCGCATGCGCGCCGGCGAATTCGAGGACGGGAGCCAGGTGCTCCGCCTGAAGATCGACATGACCTCCCCGAACATCAACCTGCGCGACCCGGTCATCTACCGCATCAAGAAGGTCGATCACCACAGGACCGGCGACGCCTGGTGCATCTACCCGATGTACGACTACGCGCACTGCATCTCGGACGCCATCGAGGGGATCACGCACTCCATCTGCACCCTGGAGTTCGAGGATCACCGCCCGCTTTACGACTGGGTGCTCGACCAGCTCCCGGTACCGTGCCACCCGCAGCAGATCGAATTCGCCCGCCTGAACCTGAACTACACCGTGATGAGCAAGAGAAAGCTCCTCGAACTGGTGCAGGAGAAACTGGTGGACGGCTGGGACGACCCGCGCATGCCGACCCTGGTCGGGATCAGGCGCCGCGGCTTCACCCCGGAGTCGATCCGCGCCTTCTGCGAGACCATCGGCGTAGGCAAGAGCGACAGCCTCATCGACATGAGCATCCTCGAGGACGCGGTGCGCGAGGACCTGAACGTCCGCGCCCCGCGCGCCATGTCGGTGCTGCGCCCCCTTAAGGTGGTCATCGAGGGGTACCCGGAGGGTGAAAACGAAGAATTCGAGGCGGCGAACCACCCGAACAACCCGGAGATGGGAACCCGCATGGTTCCCTTCAGCGGCACGGTCTACATAGAGCGCGACGATTTCCAGGAGGAACCGGTCAAGGGGTTCTTCAGGATGGCGCCGGGCAAGGAAGTCCGCCTGCGTTACGCCTACATCGTCAAGTGCGAGTCCGTCGTGAAGGACGAAAACGGCGAGATCATCGAGGTCCGCTGCAGCTACGACCCGGCCTCCCGCGGGGGGAGCGCGCCGGACGGCAGGAAGATCAAGGGAACCATCCACTGGGTGAGCGCCCATCACGCCGTCGACGCCGAAGTCCGCCTCTACGACCGCCTGTTCAGAACGCCGAACCCCGGCGGCAAGAACGAGCCGGACTACCGCACCTCGCTGAACCCGAAGTCCATCGAAGTGCTGAAGGGTTGCAAGCTCGAGCCGTCCCTCGCCACGGCGACCATCGAAGACCGCTTCCAGTTCGAGCGGCTGGGATACTTCTGCCCCGACATGAAGGACTCCCGTCCCGAGGCGCTGGTCTTCAACCGGACCGCCACCTTGAGAGACTCCTGGAGCGAGCAGAAGCGTTAACGACCATACTCCCCTCCCCCTTCGGGAGAACGTTAAAAAAGCAAGACCAGATATGGCCCAAGCGGCTTATTACTTTTAAAAGAGGAACCGACACATGCCTTTACGCGTCTACAACACCCTTACCGGCAGCAAGGAAGAGTTCGTACCGATCACCCCCGGCAAGGTCGGCATGTATGTCTGCGGCGTAACGGTTTACGACCACTGCCACATCGGGCACGCGCGCGCCAACGTAGTCTTCGACATGATCTACCGCTACCTGCAGGCGAAGGGGCTCGAGGTCACCTACGTCCGTAACTACACCGACATTGACGACAAGATCATCAACCGCGCCAACCGCGACGGCGTCCCCTACAACGAGATCTCCGAGCGCTTCATCGAGGAGTTCGATAAGGACATGGCGCGGCTCATGCTGCAGCTCCCGACCTTCCAGCCGAAGGCCACCGAGCACATCCCCGAGATCATCTCGCTCGTCGAGCGCCTCATCGAGAAAGGTTACGCCTACCAGTCCGGCGGCGACGTCTTCTTCCGCGTCGAGCGCTTCGCGGGATACCTGAAGCTTTCCAAGAGGAACCTCGACGACATGCAGGCCGGTGCCAGGATCGAGGTGGACGACAAGAAGGAAAACCCGATGGACTTCGCCCTCTGGAAGGGCGCGAAGCCGGGCGAGCCGTACTGGGAGTCGCCGTGGGGACAGGGGCGTCCGGGGTGGCACATCGAGTGTTCCGCGATGAGCTCCAAGTTCCTAGGTGACACCTTCGACATCCACGGCGGCGGCAAAGACCTCGTCTTCCCGCACCACGAGAACGAGATCGCGCAGTCGGAGGCCGCCTCCGGCAAGCCCTTCGTGAAGTACTGGCTGCACAACGGCTTCGTGAACATCAACTCGGAGAAGATGTCCAAGTCGCTCGGGAACTTCTTCACCATCAAGCAGGTGCTCGAGCGCTACGACGCCGAGGTGCTCCGCTTCTTCCTCCTCTCCGCACATTACCGCTCGCCGATCGACTTCTCGGACCAGAACCTGAAAGAGGCGGAACTCGGTCTGGAGAGGATCTACAAGGCGCTGGCCGGCATCGACGAACGCCTCGCCGCAGGCACCGACCACGCCCCCACGGCTGAGAGCGCCGAGCTCGAGGAGAAGTGCGGCACGATCGCGGCGCGCTTCACCGAGGCGATGGACGATGACTTCAACACCGCGATGGCGCTCGGCCACATCTTCGACCTGGTGCGCAGCGTGAACCGCGCCCTCCCCGTCGCACCGCTCGCGCTCCTCACGGCCGTGAAGGAAGAGATAGGGCGGATAGCAGTGACGCTCGGCGTGTGCGACTCGGTTCCGGCGGAATTCATGCAGCGGATGAAGGACCGCAAGACCTCGGAGATGGAGATCCCGGTCGAGGAAATCGAGGCGCTCATCGCAGAGCGCGCCGAGGCGAGGAAGGCTAAGAACTTCAAGCGCAGCGACGAGATCAGGGACATGCTGCTGGAAAAGGACATCGTCCTTCTGGACGGCCCGCAGGGGACCACCTGGAAGGTGAAATAGGAGACGGGGGTGCCGCTCTTGCGGCGGCACTGACGCAGGAATAAAAAAAGGCCGCTTTCGCGGCCGTTTTTTATGGTACGGGTAGGTTACGAGGCGGCCTAAGCCGCCTTCTGGCCCATCTCAACGCTTCTGGCCTTTACCAGTTCCATCGCTTCCCTCATGATTTCGGAAACGCTCTTCTTGGTGGTGTCCATGATCATCTCAAGGGTCTCACGCTCTGCGTCGCTGATCCTCATGGAAATAACGTTGTACCTAGGGTTCTCTCTCATTCTGCCCATCTTGTATTCTCCTTGTTCTGGTTAGTGCTCAAATTTGGTGACACGATGTCTACACTATTGCTACATGCGTGCCAATGCGAAAAAAAAGCACTCAGCCAGCCTAAGTCATTGTTTTCACGTATACCGAATTTTTAGGATTAGAGCCCTGTTATGTTCCAGTGTATACAAAGTGCGCCAATTTTGGCACACGCTGCGTAATTGTGCCCATTTGTATCATTTTGACCACCGGCGCAACGGCGCCCCTGCGTGAAATCACTCTTCTTCGCCCTCTCTGGCGCGAATGGTGCGTCCTTTTAACCCATGCTTGGCCAAAAGACGATAAAAGGTGCGTCTCGGGATGTTTGCAAGTTGTGCCGCTTTTGACACATTACCTCCCGCGTCCGCCAGATAGCGCTGGATCAGCTTCTTCTCGACGCGCAGTACGTGCGGCTCGCGCTCCTTTTTGAAGGAGCGGAGGTCGATGACATCCTCACCCTCGTCGGCGTAGCTTTCCGCGAAGGCAAGGGGAAGGTTGCCGAGCTTGACGATGTCGTCGTGGGTCAGGACCGCCGCCCGTTCGATGACGTTCTGCATCTCGCGGATATTACCCGGCCAGGGATACTTCACCATGGCGTTGATGGCGCGCTCCTCGATGCCGATGATGTGCTTGTTCAGCTTGTTGCGGGCCTTCTCCAGAAAGTGGTGCGCAAGCTGCGGAATCGACTCCACCCGCTCCCGCAGGGGTGGCATGGTGATGGAGAAAACGTTCAGACGGTAATAGAGGTCCTCGCGGAACCAACCGTCGCGCACGCCGTCCTCAAGCGATTTGTTGGTCGCCGCTATGAGACGGACGTCCACGCGACGTGCCACGGTGCCACCCACCGGTCTCACCTCCCCCAGGTCAAGCACGCGCAAGAGCTCCGCCTGCAGTTTCGGGGTGATGTCGCCGATCTCGTCCAGGAAGATGGTGCCGCCGTCGGCGGCCTCGAAAAGGCCCTTCTTCTCGGTTATCGCGCCGGTGAAGGAACCTTTCTTGTGACCGAAGAGCTCGCTCTCAAGGAGCGAGTCGGTGATGGTGGTGCAGTTCACGGTAACGAGCGGCTTGTCGTTTCGCTTGCTGTAGCGATGGATCGCACGCGCCGCGAGCTCCTTGCCGGTACCGGACTCGCCCCTTATGAGCACCGTCGTAGGGGTCGGTCCGACCTGCTTGATCTGGTCCAGCGCATCCAGGGTCTGGCTGTCACTCCCCACGATGAACTCGTCGCCGTACTCGCGGTCCAGCTCCCTCTTGGCAAGCTCGTACTTCTGGATCAGGCGCCCGCGCTCCTCCTCGAGCTGCTGCAGGTTGTGCGGCAGGCACATCTCCAGGTCCGCCAGCCCCTGGAAGACGGCGACGGCGTACTCGCGGCAGGTCCGGTAACCGCAGGTGCGGCAGTTAAGCTCATCCTTCTGGGTAAACTTGTTGGTCGCCTGCAGTATCTTCTTCACGTCCCCACCCTTGGGTGTGGGGAGCTTCGCGTACTTATCCGAGAAGGTGCGGGAGAAATCGATCTGCCAATCCTTCTGGTAGTGCGGCGCCAGCCGGTAGGGGATCTCGCGGCGGAAATGGGATATCACCATGTTGCGCCTGGAGAACTCGGTGAGCTCCCTGTTGCGCCCCGGGCCGCCGATGCAGCCGTCGTAGCAAAAGCGCAGATCGACAAGCTTCGGGCTGATGCGCCCTGCGGCCAGGTCCTTGATGATCCCCATGACGTTCACTTCCCCCTCGGCTGTTACGATATCGGTATCGAGCGGGTCCGGGTTGATGCCGAAAGCCTGGAAGGATCCCTGGGAGAGCGAGAAGACGCGCCCCATGTGCGGCTCGCGCCCATCGTAAGGCTCCTCTTCCAGCGCGGTGAGGTCGATGCCGCGTTCCTTGAAGATCGATTCGAGCTCCCGGTAGGTCAAAAGGACGTCCACCGCCCCCTTGGTCTGCTCAGCCTGCACCTCGAACTTGCCGGCGATGCAGGAGCTGATGTAGACGACCTTCACGTGGTCGCCGAGTACGTGCTTCAGGTAGCGCCCCATGGCAACCATGTGGGTGACCACCCCGACCATGTTCTCGATAAGCTGCGGGTAGTGACGCTCGACCAGGTCGACGACGGCCGGGCAGTGCGAGGAGATGAGCGGCAGGTTCGCGTTGCTGATCGCGTTCTTGTACTCGTCCGCGATGAGCTCCACCCCGCTCGCGCCCTCGTGCACCTCGGCAAAGCCAAGCTGGCGCAGGCCGGCGGAGAGCTGACCGGGGGAGCAGTAGTGGAAGAACGCCGGGAAGGAGCAGCCCAGAACGGCGATGACCGGCTCCCCGGAGGTAAGCAGCGCCTCGGAGACGGTGACGTTGTCGGAGATGACCTTGGCATGCTGGGGACAGTTGCTCAGGCAGTTGCCGCAGCCGATGCAACGTTCCGGGATGATCTCGGTGTAGCTCTTTTCCACCTTGATCGCCTTGACCGGGCAGCTGCGCACACAGGAGTAGCATTTACGGCACTGGTCGGTAATGGTGACTATCGGGTACATCTTTCCTCGCATGATATGGAATTACAGGACGAACGGATTGTATAGGATTCGGCAAAAGTGTGCAACAGTTGGCACACTCGAAGGGGCAGGATTGCGGGCAAAAAAAACCCTAGCGACTAGGAGGGCAAGTCAGCTAGGGGAAGGGGGATCCTACGATCCCCCGCAACTCTTATCTATGTCCCCATTATACTTGTCCCGTTTTTAGACTGCAACAGCTTAACTACATTTAATCAAAGGATTATATTTCTCATCAATCTCATGAGGTTGCACCACACCGGCATTCATCAGAATTACCGACCGGTTAGCGCGTTGCGCACGCCGCGGGTTGTGTGGTATAAATTCCCCCGCACGCACCACAGTAAATCATCAAAGTCCTCGAGGAGCCGCCCATGTCGCGCCATATCAAATACGGGAAGTTGCTGGCCACCTTCATCATGCTTCTTCTGCCGCTGCGCCTGTTGGCAGCCCCCCTGCCGCAACTTGCTTCCCTCCCGGAAGGGGAGCACTGGTTTGCCATCATCATGGGGGACGAGCAGGTCGGTTTCGGCCAAACCACCGTGACCCGTACTACAGATGGTTACCAGTTCGCCTCGCGCGGCAGCGTAAAGATGAAGGTGATGGGCTTTTCGAGAGAAGCAAGCTCCACCGAGACCTACCAGGTCGCCCCGAACCTGGCACTGCGCTCCTTCCAGGCGGAAACCCGTATCGACGGCAGCCCCTCGGCGTTAAGCGGTGAGGTCACGCCCAAAGGGATCAGCGTCGTAACCCGCTCCGGGAACGGCACGAAGGAGCATACTCTCAAGGTGAAAGGCGTCGTCTACCCGCCGCACGCACTGAACCTCTACCCGCTCATGCATGGGGCGGTGCCCGGTAAGACCTACAAGATCCAGTACCTCGACGTGGAGGCGGTGAAGGTCAAGCAAGCGAAGGTGGAAGTAGTCGGGCAGGAAACCCTGGACGGGAAGGCGGTGGTGCACCTCAGGAACAACCTTTACCCCATGGTGGACAACGACATCTGGATCGACTTGAAGGGGAACGTCCTGAAGGAATCCGTGCGGGACGGGCTCGTGGTCACGCTCGCCAGGGACGAGGCGACGGCGAGGGCCGAGCTCGCCGAGGCTGCCATGGCGAAGAAGGACCTCGTCTTCGACCTGAGCCTCATACGGGTCACCCCCCCGATCGAGCATCCGGAGCGGCTGCAGAAACTGGTCGTCCGTATGACCGGCATCCCGGCTGAGCAGCCACTCTTGCAGGGTGTGAGGCAGAAGGCGGAACGGTCGCCCGACGGCAGCGTCGTCTTCACCCTGCCGAACCCGACCCCTGCGGCAGCTGCACCTCCCGCCGAGGCGGACGTGCAGCCGGGAGCGCGGACGCCCAGCGACAATCCCGAAATCATCGCACGCGCGAAGGCCATCGTAGGGGACGAGAAGGACCCGGCAAAGAAAGCGGGCCTTTTGGCCGCGTGGGTCGCGGCGGAGATCAAGCCCGATGTAACCGACGCACAATCACCGCTGGAAACTCTACAAAAGGGGCGCGGCAACTGCCAAAGCCATGCTCGTCTCTTCACCTCGCTCGCCCGCGCCGCAGGCATACCTACGCGCTTCGTCTCCGGTCTCGTCTACCAAGGGGACGGCTTCCTCTACCACAGCTGGGCCGAAAGCTATTTGAACGGGAGCTGGATGCCGATCGACCCGACCTTCAACGAAATACCGGCTGGCCTGACGCACATAAAGCTGATCGAAGGTGATTCCGTGGACGAGATGGGTAGCGTCGCCGGCATGATAGGCAGGACGCGCGCCACAGTATTGGAAAAGCGCTACTGAGCCAGAAGTGCAGATGGCACATTGCGGTGAAGCTTAATTCCCGGAACGGGAACGCTGCATCGCCTCCACCATCTCGCGGCGCGCCTCGCCGATGGTGAGGGGGAGCCGGCTGAAGGAGAAACCCTCCTCATGCTTCAACTGGTAGATGAGCTCGGCGATGTGGGGCAGGCGCAACTTCACGTTGGCAAGCTCCTCGGGAGCGGTAAAGACCTCCTCGGGAGCGCCGCCGCGGATCAGACGCCCGCGACTCAAGATGTGCAGCTGATGCAGGAAGATCGGCACGAGATCGACGCTGTGCGTCGCCATGACTATGGTCACCCCCTGGTCCCGATTCAGCCGGGTCAGGAGTTCCATCATCCGGTACTCTCCCATAGGATCGAGCCCTGCGGTAGGTTCATCCAGGAGCAGTATCTCGTGCCCCATGGCAAGAAGTCCCGCGATGCAGACGCGCTTTTTCTGCCCATAGCTCAGGTTATGGATCCCCTTGCCGGCGAACTCCGCCATGTCGACGCTGGCTAGTGCGGCCTCGACACGGGTTTTCACCTCCGCCTCGCCGCACCCCATGTTGCGCGGTCCGAAAGCGGCGTCCTCGAAGACGGTGGTGGCGAAGAGCTGGTCGTCAGGGTTCTGGAACACGAGCCCCACCTTGCGGTAGATGTCGCGCGGATGCAGCTTCAGCACGTTCTCCCCGTCGAGCAGCACCTCGCCCTTGTACCCCTTGATCAGGCCGTCCATGACCTTCAAAAGCGTCGTCTTCCCCGAGCCGTTGGATCCGAGGATCCCGGTGAACTCGCCGCGGCGGATTTCAAGCCGCATCTCGGCAAGCGCGACGGTCCCGTCGGGGTATTTGTAGCTTTCCAGGTCGACCGAAATTCTCGTATCCACGATACCCCTCTAGATGAGCCTGATGACGGCCATGGCGCCGACGAAAAGAAGCGCCGACCCGACCTCGGCTACGCGCAGCGGCCGGTGCATCGACATGGGCATGACGCCGTCGTAGCCGCGCTGCACCATCGCCGTCGTGATGCTCTGGCTGTTGTCGAACGCCTTGATCACCATAACGCCGGCGAGGGTGCCGAAGGAAGCAAGGGCACGACGGCAGCCGACGTAGCCGAGCCGGTTTTTCTGGGCGTGGTAAACCACCTGGGCATCCTCCAGAAGCAGGAAGAGGTAGCGCCACGCGAAAAGTGCAACGTCGACAAGCACCTGGGGTACCCTCATCCAGGAAAGGGCGGCCATCAGCTCGGTGAACGGCGTCGAGAATCCGACCACCCCCAGCAGGGTAACCCCTCCCAGTATGCGCCCGGCGATGAGGAGCCCGGCATCCAGGCCATCGCGGTGCGCCACCAGTTCATACCCCAGAAGGCCGAAGCTGAAAAGGGGAGCATTACCCGAGAAGAAGGTCTTAAGCAGCAGCACGACGATCGCGATGAAGAGCGGCTCGGAAAAGCGCAGCGCCAACAGGCGCACCGGCGTCCCGAGGCGCAGACAGAAAACGAGGCCCGCGGCGGCAACGAGGAGCGGGAACGCAGCCGCTTGCGAGGTGATCACCATGACCAGCAAGGCGAGCGCGCTCAAAAGCTTCACCCGGGCGTCGACCTGCACCAGGGCATGCGCGCCATGAAAGCTATGTGTGCTTAAGTGATGATGCATCATCTTTCCTCGGCTTTTGGGCCGTCAGGTCACGCCAATAGTATCCCGCCACGAAGCCCCCCACCGCTCCCGCCATGAGAAAGGCGAACAACAGCAGGTCGCCGGATAGATCGAGAAGGGGCGGTTTCGCCTCCCGGCCGTGCTCCTTGGCGACTTTCTCCACCACGGCCTCGTCGACCCCGTCCCAGGCCTGGGAAACGGAAGAGAAACAAGCGAGGGCAAGCAGCAGCGCGGGGAGCATAATCGCAGAGCGGAGCGTTTTTTCCCACTGTTTCCGGTCACCCATTGACGGCCCCCTCCTTTTCCGTGATCACCCTCATCCTGACCAGCAGGTCCGGCCGTTTCCGGTAGAGAAGCGTGACCATCCCGGCGGTGATCACCCCTTCGAGGATGCCCAAGGGAAGCTGGGTGGGGAGAAAGGCCACCACGACCTTGGCAAAGAGCGGCCAGAGAGGCGCGTCCCCCCGGATCCCCAGGGCGAGGAACAGGGAAGTTGCCGTATAGGTGGCCCAGTCGGCAACGATCCCGGCGAAGAAACCGGCGACTCCGAGGCTCCCCCCCATACGGCGCAGGGCGCGGAAGGTGAACCAGGCGGCGAAGGAGCCGATGACCCCCATGGAAAGGGCGTTGGCGCCCAGGGTGGACAGGCCGCCGTGGGCTAGAAAGAGCGCCTGGATCAGCAGCGACACCGCGGCGACGACCACGCTGATCAGGGGACCGACCAGGATCGCCGACACGCCGGTACCGCACGGATGCGAGCAGGTCCCCGCGGTGGGAACCGGGATCGGCATGCAGGAGATGATGAAGACGACGGCGGTCAGAAGCCCCACCAGCGGCTTGAGGGAAAGGTCCTCGCGCGCAAGTGTGTTCAGCCGCCTCGCACCCAGCGCCAGGAACGGCACGAGCACGAGGTACCAGGCGAGCGCCCAGGAAAACGGGAGGATCCCCTCCGAGATGTGCATCGCGAAGGCGGGAGTTGCGGTCGCCAGGGAGGTGATCAGCACTGCTAGCAGCAAAGCCCCAGGTCTGGCGTTCCCGCCGCAGCAGGAACGTGCTGCAGCCTCCGGGCCGATGGATAACGAAGCGAAGAAGGATTGACGGTCCTCCCTCTCCCTCCGGGAGAGGGTCGGGGTGAGGGCTTCGCAACGGGCGATGCCTTCCCTCGTGGCATCTCCCTCACCCGGCCTTCGGCCACCCTCTCCCGGGGGGAGAGGGATAGAGGAGGGATGACGCCTTGCTGTGAACCTCGTGCCACACATCAGATCTTGTCTCCGCGCAGGTCGGCGGCGAAGATCTTTCCGGCGCCGCGGGAGGCGCAGAAGTCGCCGCACATGGTGCAGGTCTGCTCGTCCTCGGGAACGCGGCTCTTCCTTATCTCGGCCGCGTCCTCGGGGAAGAGGGCGAGCTCGAACTGGCGCTGCCAGTTCAGGTCACGGCGCGCCTTGCTCATCTCCTTGTCGCGCTCCCTCCCCTTCTCCGGGTACTTGTTCATATCGCCGATGTAGGCCGCGATCTTGGCCGCCTTGACCCCCATCTTCACGTCCTCCTCGTTGGGGAGGGCGAGATGCTCGGCAGGGGTGATGTAGCAGATCAGGTCGGCGCCGTAGCGCGAGGACTGGGCCGCCCCGATGGCGGCGGTGATGTGGTCGAAACCGGGGGCGACGTCGGTGGCAATCGGCCCCAGCATGTAGTACGGCGCGCCGCCGCTCATCCTTTTTTGCAGCTTTATGTTCCCTTCGATCTCGTCCAGCGGTACGTGGCCGGGGCCTTCCACGAGCATCTGGCACCCCATGTCGCGGCCGATCTCGGCAAGCTCGCAGTTGATCAAGAGCTCCTGGATCTGGGCGCGGTCGCTCGAGTCGTGGATCGCGCCAGCCCTGAGGCCGTTACCGAGCGAGAGGACGGTGTCGTAGCGCTTCAGGATCTCGACCACGCGGTCGAACTTCTCGTAGAGCGGGTTCTCGCGGTTGTTGGCGAGCATCCAGGCGGCCATGCTGACCCCACCCTTGGAGACCAGGCCACCGTAGCGGTACCCCTGCTTCCTCAACCGCTCCAGGGTGTAGAGGTTGATGCCGCAGTGCACCGCCATGAAGGCCATGCCGTCGGCGCACTGGCGTTCGATGATCTCGAAGAGCATCTCCTCGTCGAGCTTGTTGGGATCGCCGTATTTGCGCGCCGCCTCGCAAAACGCCTGGTACAGCGGCACGTTGCCGACCGGCAGGTCGACCGCGGCGATTACCTCGCGGCGCACCCGGTCGAGGTCCCCCCCGACGGAGAGCTCCATGAGAGTGTCGGCGCCGGACTGCTGCGCGACACGCGCCTTTCTTACCTCGGCCTCGTAGTCGATGATGTCGGAGGAGGTGCCGATGGAGGCATTCACTTTGGTCCTGAGACCGGTACCGATGCCGGCCACCTTCGGTTTCCTGACGTGGTTCCAGGGGATGACGATCTGCCCCAGTGCCACTTTTTCCCGGACGTACTCCGGCGTCACGTTCTCGTCACATGCCACCTGCGCCATCTGCGCGGTGACGATGCCCGCGCGCGCCGATTCGATCTGCGTTTTCATGTAAGACTCCTGGTCCGGTATGCCCTGCAGTGCCCCACGAAGTCCCGTGCGATACCCGGCGCGCTGCCGAAATGTAAATGTATGTAGGAGGCGAGGCAGTTGCGGTAGCGGTACCCCTCGAAGCCGAGGTCGATCCCCTTCCTGCTGACGCGGTAGAGCCGCTCGAAACGCTGCGGCACCTCCTCCATCTCTGAATAATGAAATTCGTGACCGCGGGCGACGGCACCCTTTTCCCCCACCGGGCTGTCGGCCAAAAGCTCCACCTCGCGGTACCCAAGCGCCTTTCTGCGCGCCAGCATGCGGGTCTGCACCGGGAAGATCCCCACCATGGGGTGGCTCCCTTCGTCGGCGGCCACCGCGCCGGTCAGGTAGATGAAGCCGCCGCACTCGGCGTACACCGGCATGTCCCGCTCCACCGCGTTCAGGATCGCCTGCCGCATCGCCACGTTTTCCGCAAGCCGCGCCGCGAAGAGTTCGGGATAGCCGCCCGGGAGGTAGATGCCGTCGACGCCGTCGGGGAACGCCGTATCGGCAAGGGGCGAGAAGTAGCAAAGCTCGGCGCCCGCTTCCTCCAGAAGACGCAGGTTGTCCGGATAGGCGAAACAGAAAGCGGCGTCGCGGGCGACCGCGATGCGCACCGGGCCGAAGCCGTCATCGACCCTCGCGCAGGTCTGCTCTGCTTGAACCGGGAATTCTTCCTGCGCCGTATCGAGCAGGCGCTCCAGATCGAGATGCCGCTCCATGACCCGGGCCAGATGGTCGAGGAACTCGTCCGAGAGCGGGTTCTCCTCCGCCGTCGTCAGCCCCAGGTGGCGCGAAGGGATGCCGAGAGCTGGGTCCTTCGGAAGGCAGCCCAAGACGGCGACGTGCGGCAGGGAAGCCGTCACGGCCTCCCGCAGGATCGCCTCATGGTTCGCGCTCGCCACGTTGTTGAAGATGACCCCGGCAACCTTGACGCCGGGATCGAAACTCGCGAAACCGTGCACCAGGGCGGCGGCGCTGCGGGCCTGGCTCCGGGCGTCCACGACAAGCACGACCGGCGCCGCGAGGAGCTTCGCCACCTGCGCCGTGCTCCCTGACTCGGATACTCCGTCGATGCCGTCGAAGAGCCCCATCACCCCCTCGATCACCGCGACGTCGGCACCGGCCGCGTGGCGGACGAAGGTGTCGCGAACGAAGCCCGGGGGGCACATCCAGCCGTCCAGGTTCACGGAAGGTGCGCCGGTCACCAGCCGGTGATAGCCGGGGTCGATGAAGTCCGGCCCCACCTTGAAGGGGGCGACGCTAAACCCGCGCCGGCTCAAAATGGCCATGATGCCGAGGGTGACTGTGGTCTTCCCCGAGCCGCTGTGCGGTGCCGCGATGACGAATCGTTTCATGGAAGCCGCCCCGTCACCCGTTGACCAACTGCACCACGGTGTTGCCGTCGGCCCAGTAGTCGATGATGTTCATGGCGCAGTACTGCTGGTCGATGCTGAAGAAGGATCCCAAGGGAGCCTTTATCGCGTCCAGGAGGACGATGCGGTTCACCCCGCCGTGCGCCACGACGAGTACATCCTCGCCGCGGTGCCGCTCCACGATCTCGTTCAGGGCCGGCAGCACGCGGGCGGCGAGTTCGCCGAGGCTTTCTCCTCCGGGAGCGCAGAAGTGCTCCAGGTCCGCCATCCTTGCCGCCCACTCGTCCGGGCGTTGCTCCTGGATCTGGGTCACGGAAAGCCCCTCCCACGCGCCACAGTTCAGTTCGCGGAAGGCAGGGACCTTCACCGGGGCCACGCCGAGGTACGGCCCGAGGATCTCGCCGCCGCGCACTGTGCGGTAGAGGTCGCTCGTGTAGAGGGCGGTGATCCGGTCCGGGTCGAGGCGCGGCTTCATCTGGTGGTACATCTCCTCGCCGCGCGGGGTGAGGCGGACGTCGAAGTGCCCGTTGTAGCAGTGGGAGCGCTCGACCTCGCCGTGACGGATCAGGTGTATGCGTGTTCTTTCCATGGTCACGTCCTTTATTCCCGGACTTACCCTAGCCGCCCGAGAAGGGCCAGCAGGAAGATAAGGGAGAAGATCTCGTTCAGCTCGCTCGCGCAGCCGATCACGTCTCCGGTGACGCCGCCGAGCCTGCGGTGCGCCCACCCCTTGATGCCTAAGGTGAGCACGAACAAAAGGAGCAGGGTGATGAGGCCCGAAAGCCCGAGGAGCAGCGCTCCCACCGCCACGGTGCAGGCACCGGCCAGGACGAGCTGCAATGCCCCGGCGCCCCCGACGAAGGCGTGCCCGAGGCCGTCCTTCCTCGCCCGCTGCGAGCCGACCGTCATCTGCACCTGGGCGAAGCGCGCCGCCATCGGGAAGAAGAGAAGCGCCGCGCGCTTATGCTCCAGGGGGAGCGCCAGGAGCGCCTGGTACTTGAGCATGAGCCCGAGCACTAGGCCGACCGCCCCGACCGCGCCGACACGGGAATCTTTCATGATCTCGAGGAAGCGCTCCCTCGGGCCGCGCGCCGCCAGCCCGTCGCAGACGTCGGAGAGTCCGTCCAGGTGGAGCGCCCCGGTCACGATGCTCAAAAGGGCGACGAGCACTAGGTCGCCCACCGGGCGCGGCAGCAGCGGCGCGAGCAGGAAGTCCGCCCCCGCCATGAGGGCGCCGACCGCGAGCCCCACCAGCGGGAAGAAGGCCATGGAACGCCCGAGGTCCTCCTCCTCGCAGCGCACCGTTACCGGCAGCGGCACGATGGTGAGGAACTGGAAGGCGATGATGAAGAGACGCATCGGTCCTCCCGCCTCCTAAGAGGAGGCCACCCCGGCTTCTTCGAAGGTCGCCATCTCCTTCAGCACCTTGACACCTGCCTCGATGAGCCCCATGGCGAGCGCCGCGCCGGTTCCCTCGCCGAGACGGAACTGCAGGTCGAGAAGCGGTTTCACGCCGATCCGCTCCATCATCATCTGGTGCCCGATTTCCACGGAGGTGTGTGCGGTGAAGATGTAGTCGCGCACCGAGGGGTGCATTTCGGAGGCGATGAGCGCGCCGGCAGTAGATATGAAGCCGTCCACCACGACCGGCAGGCGGTTCGCGGCGGCGCCGAGCACGAGCCCGGCGATCCCGGCGATCTCCAGCCCCCCAACCTTGGTAAGGACGTCGAGCGGGTTCTGCGGGTCGGGACGGTTCAGGTCGAGGCCGGCCTGGATCGCCCGGATCTTGTTCTCGAGGGCCTCGTCACCGATGCCGGTGCCGCGGTGCGTCACCTCGCGGACCGTGCATCCGGCGATGGCGGCGATGATGGCGGAGGAGGGGCTCGTGTTGCCGATCCCCATCTCGCCGGTGCCGACCATGGCGACCCCTTCCTTCTTGGCCTCTTCGGCGAGTGCTATGCCCACCTCGACGGCGGCGACCGCCTCCTCGGTGGTCATGGCGGGGCCCTTCGCGAAGTTGCGCGTTCCTTTCGCAACTTTCCTGATGATGAGCCCGGGGGCGGGCTCGAAGTCGTAATCGACGCCGACGTCCACAACACGCACCTCTGCACCGGAGTGGCGCGCAAGCACGTTCACCCCTGCGCCGCCGCGCAGGAAGTTGAGCACCATCTGCGGCGTGACCTCTTTCGGGAAGAGGGAGACCCCTTCCTCTACAATGCCGTGATCGCCCGCGAAGGTGAAGATCACCTTCTTCGCCGTGTCGGGGGAGAGGTCCTCGGTGATGGCGGCGAAACGGCGCGCCACCTCCTCCAGACGCCCAAGCGAGCCCTGCGGCTTGGTCTTGTTGTCGAGTTTGGCCTGGGCCTTGGCGAGAAGCGCCTCGTCCACGGGCTGAATTTTGGCCAGGGTGGCCTCCAGAAGTGTCATGCCTGCCTCCTTGTGCGTCATCGCAACTTTCATTTGAGCCTGAGCGGCAGCCCGGAGATGGTGACGTACACCTCGTCGGCCGCCGCGGCTATGATCTCGTTCGCCTCACCCGCCAGGTCCCGGAAGGTCCGCGAGAGCTGGTGCTCCGGGACGATCCCCATGCCGACCTCGTTGGTGACGATGATGAGTGGTGTATTTAAATACGGGAAACTTCCGGCGAAGCTCTTCACCTGGGCGAGGGCCTCCTGGGCGCCCCCTTCGCAGCGGAAGAGGAGGTTCGTGACCCAGAGGGTGACGCAGTCCATAAGGATCACGTTGAAGCGGTGCTCGTGGGCGCGGATCGCTGCCTCCACCCCAACGGGTTCCTCGACGGTCTGCCACTCGGGCCCGCGTCTTCCCCGGTGTCTCTCGATGCGTTCGGCCATCTCGGCGTCCCCCGCCTCGCCGGTCGCGAGGTAGCCGCGCAACGGGGCGTAGCTCTCGGCTAGCCCCTCGGCGAACCGGCTCTTGCCGCTTCGCGCACCGCCAGTGACCAGGACCGTTTTGGACATAAAAAAACCCCCCTTCCATGGACGGAAGGCGGGTCAAAAATCGCACTGCGGGCGCGATTCCGGCTTTAGCCCCTCTGCCACGGAGGTTGCGGTAAGCTTCTATCCTGGCAGGTTTCCTGACTCACGGGTCGTCTTACTCGCCGCGCCTTCCCGATACGATCAGTGGCGTTGTTGCGGCTTTCATCTCCGTTCACAGTTGCGGGACAGCGAGGGATTCACACCCTCTTCCCTTTTAACCCCACTCGGGGCACCAGGACGAACGTCTCGAATTTGATACAGCGCCATGTTTACTAACAGAGGCGCCGCGGGTTGTCAATCAATAACCGGCTCGGCTTCCGACGCCATTTCGCCGGTTTCGGCGTCGTCGGGCGCCAAAAGGGCGTCGATGCGGGCCCAGACCGCGTCGCGTCCCTCCTTGTTCAGGGCGGAGAAGAAGGTAAGCTCCCCCTTCGCCACGCCGAGCTTCTCCGCGATCACCGCGGTCTGCCGCGCGCGCTCGTTCTTAGAGAGCTTGTCGCACTTGGTGACCACGAGGATCGGGGCGACGGAATAGGCCCTGAGCCAGGCGAGCATCTGCAGGTCGTCCTCGGTCGGAACCCGGCGGATATCCAGGATGAGCACCACGCCGCGCAGGTTCTTCCTTTTGGCGAGGTAGGTCTCCATCATCGGGCGCCAGTCCTTCTTCACGGCAAGCGGCACCTTGGCGTAGCCGTACCCCGGGAGGTCGACCAGCATGAAGTCGTCGTTCACCTGGAAGAAGTTGATGAGCTGGGTACGCCCCGGGGTGGAGCTCGTGCGCACCAGGTTCTTGCGGTTCACCAGCACGTTCACCAGCGAAGATTTCCCCACGTTGGAACGGCCGGCGAAGGCGATCTCGGGGAGGTCACCCTCGGGGTAGTGGGCGGGTCTCGTTGCACTCTTAATAAACTGCGTCGTCTTAACGATCAATGTACCGACCTATCCTGTTTTTTCGCCGCAGTATAGACCGCGCCGCCCCCCCTTTCAATCATTAAATCCCCGCTTGCTTAAAGCTAACAATTTGGTATATTTTGGAACCTAACTGAAACCCGCCGTCCCAGCCCACGCAAGGATCTCATGGCATGAACAAAGAACTCGAAACTGCGATCATGACCGCAGCGGACCTCCCCACCATCCCCATCGTCGCCATCAAGGTTATGCAGCTCATCGAGAGTGACACGGCTACGGCAGAAGAACTGGCCAAGATTGTTTCCTCGGACCCGGCCGTCGCGGCCCGTGTCCTCAAGATATCCAACTCCTCTTTCTACGGCTGCCGCCGCCAGATCCAGACCCTATCAAGCGCCATCGTCATCTTGGGCTTCAGCACCTTACGAAGCCTCGTCGTAGCCGCCTCGGTGAAACAGGTGTACAAGCCGTACGGGCTCACCGAGAAGATGCTCTGGGAGCATTCCTTCGCCGCCGGCCTCGCCGCCAGAATCATCGCGAACCGCACCCGCGCCGCCAACGAGGAGGAGGCCTTCCTGGCCGGCCTGTTCCACGACATCGGCAAGATCATCATGAACACCCTGGACCACGACAAGTTCCAGGAGGTCATGCAGCACTGTTACAACGAGGGGATCACCTTCGGGCAGGCGGAACGCGGGATATACCCCTTCACCCACGACGAGGTGGGGGCATACGTGATAAAGAAGTGGAACTTCCCGGAGATACTGACCAGCGCCATACTGCAGCACCACAACCTCGACTTCACCGAACTGGACGACCCGGCGGTGGTGAACCTCACCGCGGTCACCTCGCTTGCGGACCAGTTCTGCCTCAAGCTCGGCATCGGCATCAGGGAGCCGCGGGAAGATGTGGATCTCGCCGGCTCGAAGGCTGGCCAGATGCTGAACATAAGCGAGGAAAAGGCCGAGGAGATGCTGGATATCTTCGACAAGGCCTTCGGCGAGGACAAGGCCCTCTTCACCAGCTAGGCCTCGGGAGTCTCCTCCACCTCGGCCTCCTGCAGCAGCTTTTTCGCCTCGTCGGAGATGCTGACGCTGTCCGCCTGATCCGCCTTGTGGCCAGGCTTTTCCCGCTTGCGTCGATGCTCCTGCCCCCCCGCGTCCGGGTCGATCTTGAGGTTGTTCGAAATCCTGTCGACGATGTAACTCATGCTCCCGATCCTCCCGCCGCCTCTGGTCATGAATATCAACGACCGGCATCTTAGCAGCAAGTTCACGCTAATGGAAGTTAATTAACCGAAGTCGCAACCGCCCCCCAGCGAGAGATCGCTCTTGTCTGGGTGAAGGCGCTGCAGTATACTTCGGAGCTTAGTGAAAACTCACCGTCCGGAAAGGGTGTTATGAAACTTAATACAAAGCTGGTGATGATCATGCTCACCATGCTGGTAGTCGCCACGCTGGTACTCTTCCTCCTGAACCAGTTCAGCCAGAACGACCTGGTGCAGGAGATCCAGGAGAGCTCCACGGTGGTCTCCAAGGCGATTCAGCTGAGCGTGGAGGACCTCACCTCCGAAGAGGAGTCCTCCCGCCTCTCCGAGTACCTAAGCCACGCCAAGAACAAAGGGATCAACGAGATCAACATCATCAACAACGAGGGGGAGATCATCAACTCCTCCGACCCGGCACAGGTCGGCAAGAAGCGCGAGATCAAGAAACTCGAGAAGGGTCTCAAGGCATCGCGCCGCGGCGGCGGAGGGGGATCGCTCAAACCCTACGACCTCGTCGTGCCGGTCATCGTTGGGGACGAGCAGCTGGGCTACGTACAGATAAACCTCCTTTTGGACAACATCCGCGACATCCAGCACGCGAACTTCGTCCGGCGTCTCTCCGCCACGGTGCTCGTCTTCATGGCGGGGATGATCCTCATCATCTTCCTGGCGCGCCGCTACACGAGCCCGATCCGCCGCCTGGCCACCAGCGTCAAGGAGGTCTCCGCCGGGGACCTGAGCGTCACCTTCGAGGCGGGAAGCGGCGACGAGATCGGCGAGCTCGCCGCGAACCTGAACGAGATGGTGAAGAAGCTGAAGGAGAAGGAGCTGCTGGAAAAAAGGCTCTACGAGGCAGAACACCTCTCGAAGGTGGGGCAGCTGGCCGCCGGCATCGCCCACGAGATCCGCAACCCGTTGAACTACATAAGCCTGGCCATCGACCACTTGAAGAGCGAGCTGCTGCCGACCTGCCGCGACAAGGGTGGCGAGCTCACCTCAATCGCGGACAACATCAAGGAAGAGGTCCGCAAGGCGAACTACATGGTCCTCAACTTCATGAACTACGGGCGGCCGCTCAAGCTGAAGCTGCAGCAGGTTAGCTACAACGACCTCGTCAGCAAGGCGATGCAGATCATGCAGGACCGGCTCGTCGAGCGCAACATCACCGTGGTCAGGGAGATCCCGGCGGACCTCCCCCCGCTGCAAATCGACCCGGAACTGATGCGCAACTGCCTCTGCAACTTCTTAAGCAACAGCTCACAGGCGATGCCCGAAGGTGGCGCCATCACCCTGGGGGCGGCGCTCGACGCCGACAACGGGGTTTTCCGCCTCACCTTCAGCGACCACGGCACCGGGATCGAGGAGCAGGACCTCGAGAAGGTCTTCCAGCCCTACTTCACCACGCGCGAGGCCGGCATTGGTCTTGGTCTCGCCATCACCGAGCGCATCATCAAGGAGCACGGCGGCAGCATCTCGGTGGCGAGCCGCAAGGGAGAAGGGACTACCTTCACCGTGATCCTTCCGGCGCCCGGCGTGGCGCAACAGAGGCAGGAAACGCGGGAAGCGGCAGCGCAGGCGTAAGCCGCGGGCATCGATAAAGACATGAACGAAACAGGAGCGGTAATGAGCGGCAGCATCCTTGTAGTAGACGACGAGAAAGGGCAGCGGGATATCCTGAGCGCCATCCTCACCAAGGCGGGGTACCGCCTCTGCACCGTCCCGAGCGCGGAGGAGGCGCTGCAGGAGTTGGGGCGAGCGGAGTACGACCTCCTGCTCACCGACCTCAAGATGCAGGGGATGACCGGGATGGAGCTCATGGAGCAGGTGCTCGGCGAAAATCCCGTCCAATGCGTGGTGATGATGACCGCCCACGGCACCATCGATTCGGCGGTGGAGGCGATGAAGAAGGGGGCCTTCGACTACCTGGAAAAGCCCCTCGAGCGCGAGAACCTGATCCTCACCGTGCAGCGCGCCTTCGAACGCATCATGCTCCTGAAGGAAAACCGGGTGCTGCAGAAAAAGCTCGCCGAGACGAGGACGCTGCCGAACATGATCGGGGAGCACCCGAAGATGATGGAAGTGGCCCGCATCATCCACAAGATCGCCCCTACCTCCACCACGGTCCTCATCTATGGCGAGTCGGGAACCGGCAAGGAACTGGTGGCACGCGCGATCCACGACGGCAGCCAGAGGAAGGACAAGGCGTTCTTCGCCATCAACTGCGCCGCCATCCCCGACGCGCTCATTGAGAGCGAGCTCTTCGGGCACGAAAAGGGGTCCTTTACCGGCGCCGGGAGCCGGGAGATCGGCATCTTCGAGGCGGCCGAGGGGGGCACCGTATTCCTGGACGAGATCGGCGAGATGAACGTCGCCATGCAGGCGAAGCTTTTGCGCACCATCCAGGAGAAGGAGATCCGCAGGGTCGGCGGCAAGATCAACATCCCGGTCGACGTGAGGATCATCTCGGCCACCAACAAGGACCTCGAGCAGGAAACCAAGCGCGGCAACTTCCGCGAGGACCTCTTCTACCGTCTGAACGTGATCCGCATCACCCTCCCCCCCCTGCGCGAACGGGGGAACGACATCGTGACGCTCGCGCACTTCTTCCTGAAGAAGTACAGCGCCGCGTCGGGGATACCGGTCAAGGGGATCGGCAAACCGGCGCTCAAGATCCTTTTGGACTACAACTGGCCCGGCAACGTGCGCCAGCTAGAGTCGGTGATCGAGCGCGGCGTCCTCATGGCGGAAAGCGATTACATCCAGCCCGAGGACCTGCCGGCCGAGGTACATAACGAGGCGAACCCGGCGGGGTCTCTCCCCTTCGACTTCCCCGCCGAAGGGATATCCATCGACAACCTGGAGCGCGACCTGATCACGAAGGCCATGGAACGGGCCGACTGGGTCATCGCAAAAGCGGCACCACTTCTTGGCATGAGCTACAAGACGCTACAATACCGGCTCGAGAAGTTCGGTATCGGGAGGCCGGAGTAAGTAGCGAGGAGGCGGTATGAACCTCTTCTCGACGCTGCACCGCTTCACCGTTGTCCCCTCGCTCCCCAAGGAGCTCGCCGGGCTGCAACGGATCGCATACAACCTCTGGTGGACCTGGGAGCCGGAGGCCATCGGCCTCTTCAAACGGCTCGACCCGGAGCTTTGGCGCACCACGCGCCACAACCCGCTCGAGATGCTCGGCTCCCTCCAGCAGGCGACCTACGAGAGCCTGATGCTGGACGAGGGGTTCATGTCGCACCTCTGCCACGTGGAGGAGCGGCTCAACGAGTACCTCGCCACGCGCACCTGGTACGAGCGGCACGGCAACCCGCGCGCCCGCATCGCCTACTTCTCCATGGAGTTCGGCCTGCACGAGTCGCTCCCGATCTACTCGGGGGGGCTCGGCATCCTGGCCGGCGACCACCTGAAATCCGCCAGCGACCTGGGGCTTCCGCTCGTAGGCGTCGGGCTCCTGTACCGGCAGGGGTACTTCCGCCAGTACCTGAACCTCGAGGGGTGGCAGCAGGAGATCTACCCCGAAAACGACTTCTACAACCTTCCCCTCGCCCTCGAGCGCGACGCGGACGGCAACCCGCTCGCCTTCGAGGTCGAGTACCCCGGGCGCACGGTGCATGTGCAGATCTGGCGCGTCATCGTGGGACGGGTGCGCCTGTTCCTGCTCGACACCAACCTGGAAGAGAATGCCCCCGCGGACCGGGAGATCACGACGCGCCTTTACGGAGGCGACCAGGAGATGCGCATCCGCCAGGAGATCCTGCTCGGCATCGGCGGGGTCCGGGCGCTGCGCCTTCTCGGGGTGGAGCCCAACGTCTGCCACATGAACGAGGGGCACGCCGCCTTCCTCGCCCTGGAGCGCATCCGCCTCCTGATGGAGGAGCGTTCGCTCACCTTCGGCGAGGCGATGGAGGCGGTGCGCGGCGGCAACGTCTTCACCACCCACACGCCGGTCGAAGCGGGCATCGACCACTTCCCCCCCGAGCTTCTCGAGCGCTACCTCGGGCAGTACTACCGCCGCCTGGGTCTCTCCCGGGAGCAGTTCATGGCCCTCGGGATGCAGAACCACGGCAGGAACAACGAGAATTTCTGCATGGCGGTCCTCGCCATGAAGCTCTCGTTGCACTCAAACGGCGTGAGCGAGCTGCACGGCACGGTCTCGCGCCGCATGTGGGCCGACGTCTGGCCCGACCTTCCCGAAGAACAACTCCCCCTCACCTACGTAACGAACGGGGTGCACCAGAAGAGCTGGCTCTCCGAGGAGATGAGCGGCCTCTTGACCCGCTACCTCGGGACCCGCTGGATCGAGCAGAGCGACGACGCCCTCTGGCGCAAGGTCACGCGCATCCCGGACGCCGAGCTTTGGCGCACGCACCGCCGCGGCACCGAGCGCCTCGTGGACTACGCGAGAAACTCGCTCAAGACCCAGTTGCAGAAGCTCGACGCGAGCACTAAGGAGATCGATCGCGCAGGCGACGTACTCGACCCGGAGATCCTCACCGTCGGGTTCGCGCGCCGCTTCGCGACCTACAAGCGCGGCACGCTCCTTCTGCACGACAAGGAGCGTCTGGAGCGGATACTGAACCACCCGGAGCGCCCGGTGCAGATCGTCTTCGCGGGCAAGGCGCACCCCGCCGATCACCAGGGGAAGGAGCTCATCCGCCAGATCGTGCAGCTCTCCAAAGAGGAGAAGTTCCGGCGCCGCATCCTCTTCCTCGAGGACTACGACATCTCGGTGGCCCGGCGCCTCGTGCAGGGGGTGGACATCTGGCTCAACACGCCGCTCCGCCCGCTAGAGGCGAGCGGCACGAGCGGCATGAAGGCCGCCTTCAACGGCGGGCTCAACATGAGCATCCTGGACGGCTGGTGGTGCGAGGGTTACCGCGGGAACAACGGCTGGGCCATCGGCAGGGGGGAGGTCTACGACGATCTCACCTACCAGAACGAGGTGGAGAGCCGGGCCATCTACGACCTCCTGGAGAAGGAGATCGTGCCGCTTTTCTACAACCGGGGGAGCGACGGCGTGCCGCGCGGCTGGACCGCCTTCATGAAGACGTCGATGGAGACCCTCTGCCCGGTGTTCTCCACGCACCGCATGGTGCAGGAGTACACCCGTCGCTGCTACCTCCCCGCCTTCGAGCATTGGGAGCGGCTGAACCGGGACGACCTGAGGCTGGCCGTCGAACTCGCGCGCTGGAAGGAGCGGCTGCACGGCGTATGGGGTGGGCTTTCCATCGTGGCGGTGGAGGCGACATGCGCGCGGGAGGTGACCGTCGGGGAGCGGGTCCCCATCTCGGTGCAGATCACCCCAGGCGAGGTGCCGCTTTCCGAGATCGCGGTCGAGGTGTACTTCGGGGTGCTCGATTCGAGGGGATCCATCGTGGGAGGGGAAGTGGTGCCGCTCGCCCCCGCCCCCGACCCGGAACGGGCCGGTCACTTCGGCGGCGAGCTGGAGTGCCGCTTCTGCGGGCGGCACGGCTTTCTCTTGAGGGTCATGCCGCGGCACCCGGAACTAGGGACCGTGTACGACCCGGGGCTGATCCTTTGGGGGTGAGGCGGCCGCCTCACCTCTTCTTCAGGCTGTAGACGTAGGCCAGGATCTCGGCGACCGCGGCGTATAGCCCCTCCGGGATCTCGCCCCCCTCGTCCACCTGGGCGTGGAGCTCGCGGGCAAGGAAGCGGTTTTCCACCAGGGTCACCCCGTTCTCCCGCGCCACGATCTTGATCTGCAGCGCCATCTCGTCGACACCCTTGAAGATCACCATCGGGGCGGACATCTTGAAGCGGTCGTACTTGAGCGCGACGGCGTAGTGGGTCGGGTTGGTGACCACGACGTCCGCGGTCGGCACGATCTGGCGCATGCGGCGGCGCGCCATCTGGAAGGCCTTCTGGCGCTGCTTACCCTTGATGGCCGGGTCCCCCTCCGAGTTCTTGTGCTCGTCCTTCACCTCCTGCTTGGTCATCTTCAGGTTCTCTGTGAAGCGCCACTTCACGAAGGCAAGGTCGAGGACCGCGAGGAGGATCAGCACGCCGCAGGTGTGCAGCACGATCTTGAAGGCAAGGTGCCCTATGAACAGCAGGATCCCCTGCAGGTCCTGGTCCACCAGGAAGACGATCCCCTCCATCTCTTCGGCGAGGATCTTGTAGGCCATGTACCCCACGATCGCCATCTTCATGAAGGACTTGGCCACCTCGAAGACCGAGTCCTTGTTGAAGAGCCTCGACACACCCTGCACCGGGTTCAGGCGCCCCAGGTCGAACTTCAGCTTCTCCGAGCTCAGGTTGATCCCACCCTGACCGATCTCCACCGCCATCCCCGCAATGAGGCAGACCAGCATGAACGGGGCGACCATGATGGCCAGGTTGCCGAACTCCTTCATCATCAGGTGATGCACCCCGCCGGGGGTCACCTCGATGGTGGCAAGCCCGCCGAAGATGTCCCTCATGGTTCCCTGCAGCGTCTTCAGGATGAGCCCCGAGCTCGCGTAGAGACCGATCATGGCCGCGATAAGGGTGAACGCCGAGGTCATCTCGCGGCTGCGCGCGACCTGTCCCTTGCTCTTCGCGTCAGAGATCTTCTTGCTTGTCGGTTTCTCTGTTTTGGAGTGTTTGTCGTCGGACATGGGAGGGCCTTAGGCGAGTAGCCTGAAGAGCGTGCGCATCTGGTCCGTGAAGGTGGCGAAGCTTCCCTGCAGCACCCTGAGGAAGATGGGGAGGGAGATGCCGAGGAGGAGGAAACCGATCCCAATGTTTAGCGGCATGCTCACCATGAAGACGTTCATGGCCGGGAAGCTCCTGGCAACGATGCCAAGCGCCACGGTCGTCGCCAAAAGGGCCACCGAGACCGGCGCCGCGAGTTTGATCGCGATGACGAAGACCCCGGTGCTCGTCTGGGTCATGAACTTCAAAAGCCCCCCGCTCACGTGCCAGGCCCCGAGCGGGATCACCTGATAACTCTCCACCATCGCCTTTATGAAGAAGTGGTGCACGCCGAGCGAGAGGAAGATTAGGGTGGTGAGCGCTCCCTGGAAGATCGCCATGGTCGGGACGTTGTTCTGGGTGGTCGGGTCGAACTGTGCGGCGATGGAGATCCCCATCTGGGTCCCCACCAGCTGACCGCAGAGCTCCACCGCGGCGAAGACGAACTGCGAAATCGCCCCGAGGGTGAGCCCGATGAGCGCTTCCTGCACCACCAGGAGGATGAGGGAGATGGAGTCGTTCGCCGCGGTCATCGCCTGCGGCCGGATGATCGGGAAGATGAGCAGGGTCAGGGCGAAGATGAGCACCGCCTTGACCCGGTTCGGTACCACGCGGGCGCCGAAGATCGGGATCGCCATGAAGAGCCCCGACACCCGGGCAAGGACGAGGCCGAAGGGGATCAGGTCGGCCAGGGTGCTCAAGGGGAGGGAGCCGAACACCTAGTGCCTCATGTTGGCGATCATGCCGTAGATCTCGCGCGTGAAGTCGCTCATGTACATCATCATCCAGGGGAAGAAGACGACCATGGCGACCATGACGGCGATGATCTTCGGCGCGAAGGCGAGCGTCGCCTCGTTGATGGAGGTCACCGCCTGGAAGATACTGACGAGAAGGCCCACGACGAGGGCGCAGATGAGAAGCGGCGCCGAGAGGAGGATCACCGCCTCGAAGCTCCGCCTGCCGAGTTGCACTACCATTTCCGGGGTCATTACTAACTCCTTATCCGAAGCTCTTCACCAGCGATCCGATCACGAGCCCCCAGCCGTCCACCAGCACGAAGAGGAGGATCTTGAAGGGGAGCGAGATCATCACCGGGGGCAGCATCATCATACCCATCGACATGAGCACCGAGGCGACCACCATGTCCAGCACGAGGAACGGGATGAAGATGAGGAACCCGATCTGGAACGCGGTCTTCAGCTCGCTCACCATGTAGGCCGGGATCAGGGTCATGGTCGGGATGTCGTCGGCGTTACGGGGCCTCGGGAGCTTGGATAGGCTGATGAAGAGCGCCAGGTCCTTCTCGCGCACCTGGGAGAGCATGAACTTCCTAAGCGGTGCCACGCCGCGCTTGAGGGCTTCCTCCTGGGTGATCGTGTTCGCCTTGTAGGGCTGCAGCGCCTGGGTGTTCACCTGCTGCCAGACCGGCGCCATCACGAAGAAGGTGAGAAACAGCGACAGCCCGACGATGATCTGGTTCGAGGGGGCCTGCTGCGTCCCGAGCGCCGAACGGAGAAAGGAGAGCACCACGACGATGCGGGTGAAGGAGGTGGTCATCATCAGGAGGCTTGGCGCCAGCGAGATGACCGTCATCATGAAGAAGATCTGCAGCACCACGGAGACGTCGCCGGGCTTGCTCACCTTGCCGACCCCGACGCTTACCGTGGGGAGGGAGAGGGGCTCGGCACCCGCAGTCGCGACCAGAACGAGGGAGAGGGCCGCCAGAAGAACGACCCCGAGGATCTTGTCAGCTTTCACGCACATCCACCGCTTTTCCTTAACTGTTCGAGCGGCGCCTCCCTGCGCGGGAGCACACCCTTGAGCGCCGCCAGCTTGTCCTTGAGCCGGTCCGGTACGACCAGCCCGCCGACGCCTTCGGGGACCACCTCGATCTCCTCCAGCATCTCCACCTGCTTGATGAGGGTGACCCCCTCGCCGCTGTTACTGAGGAGCAGGTACTCTCCCCCCACCTCCACCAGCATGAGCGACTTCTTAGGCGCCAGGTGCTTCGTCTCCACCACCCGGATGTAGCCGCCCCGGTTCCCCTGCGGCATCTTCAGCAGGCGCCCGGCTAAGTAATAGAGGATCAGGATGATCCCGATCACGAGCATGAGCGATCCCGCCATCTGGGCCATGCTCCCCACCAGGTCGGGCCCGCCTTCGGCGTGCGCCGCCCCGGGGAGGGCGAAAAAGAGGGCGGTTACTGCGGCAAGCGTTCTCATAGCACCTTGTCCACCCTTTCGTTCGGGCTCACGATGTCGAGGAGCCTGATGCCGAACTTGTCGTTCACCACCACCGCCTCGCCGCGCGCCACGAGCTTCGAGTTCACGAAGACGTCCAGCGGTTCGCCGGCAAGCTTCGTGAGCTCCACCACCGACCCCTGGTTCAGCTGCAAAACGTCCCGCACGAGGAGCTTGGTGCGCCCGAGCTCGACGGTCAGCTGCAGCGGGATATCCATGATGAAGTCCAGGTTCTTCACCTGCGGGACTTCCTTTTGTTCGTCCAAAGCGAGTTTTTCGCTCAATCCTCACCTCCAGTCAGGGTACGCGTGATCTGTACCGCCTTGTTGCCGCCGCTTACCCCGGCAATTCCCATAAACTTCTTGGTCCCCCCCACCTTCACCACGAGCTCGTCCTTGCCGCTTGTGTCGAGCATGACCACGTCACCCGCCGTGAGGCCGGTAAGGTCGGCGAGCGATATGGTCGCCCCACCCATCTCGACCGAGATGTCCATCGGCGCCCCCATGAGTTCCTCCGAGAGGCGGTAGGACCAGAGCGGGTCCACCACCATCATGTCCATCTGCACCCCGCGCTTCAGCTTGTCGCGGATCGGCTCGATGGTCAGGAAAGGGATGGCGAGGATCATGTTCCCCACCGTCTCCTCGATCTGGATCTTCATGCTCATGGTGACCACCTGGTATTCGGGGGGGACGATGTTCACCAGGCGCGGGTTCATCTCCAGGCGCAACAGGTTCATGCTCGCCGGGCAAAGCGGCGCCCAGGCGCGCTCCAGGTCGGCCAGCGCATCCTTGACGATCTTCTCGACGAGGCGGAGCTCGATCGAGGTGAACAGGCGGTTCATCCCCTGCCCGGACGGAACACCGGAGCCACCCAGGATGCTGTCCACGATGGTGAAGACCAGGGTGCTGTCGAAGGCGATGAGGGCGGCACCCTTCAGGGGGTCCATCTTGTAGATCGCCATACAGACCGGCGAAGGAAGCACGCTCAGGAAATCCCCGAACTTGTAGGGGACCGCCTCCTCCTTCTTGATGTCCACCATCCGCCCGAGCCGGTTCGACATGGTGACCCGGTTGTAGCGGATGAAACCGTCGTAGACGATGTCAAGGTTCGGGATGGCGCGATGAGCCTCGATGTCGAGCAGGTCGAACTGCTCCGCCTGAGGCCCTTCCTTGGCGAGCTCGTTCTCCGGGACCAGGGTCCCGTCGAAAACGGCCGCCACGAGGGCGTCAATCTCTTCCTTGGTGAGGAGTTTTTCCATCGATGGCACCTTTTACTGCACCACGTATTCGGTGCGGCGAACCCGCGCGGTCTTTTCCGAGTGGAGCTCGCGCTCGAGGACCAGGGTCCCGCTGAACACGGCCGCCACGAGGGCGTCGATCTCTGCCTTGGTGAGGATTTTTTCCATCGAAAGCCCCCTACTGCACAACGAAGTCGGTGAAATAGACCTTGGTTATCTTGCTGGGCGGCACCACCTTGGAAACGGCGGCGAGGATCTGTTCGCGCAGCTGGTTTTTCCCCTGCAGGTCCTGGATCTCCTGCATGGTCTTCGTGGTCAGGAGGATGAGGATGGCGTCCCGAAGCGGTGCGAGCTTCGCGTCCAGCTCACCCTTGGCCTGGGGGTTGGCCATCTCGAACTCCACCTTGATCTTCAAGTAGCGCAGTTCCTGACCGTCGTAGATGTTGACGATGAAGGGCTCCAGGGGGTAAATGGTGCCGCCGACGGCAGCCCCCCCCTCGCCCCCTTCCTTGGCCGGCGCTCCATGCTCCCCACCTTCCGCCTTCGCCTCGACCTTTGCGCCTTCGGGAGCTTTCTCCTTCTTGCTTCCTCCCATGAAAAAGGCGGCTGCCCCGCCGATGGCGAGGACCGCCACCACGGCGCCGATGATGATGAAGAGCTTCTTGTTGTTCTTTTCTGGGGTCTCTGGGGCCTTTGCCGGTTCGGCCATGCTGGGTTCTCCTTTTAAACAGCGAGAGCTGGTGTATTCGGTTTGAACACCCTTGCAACCGAGATGCCAGATCCGCGAAGCCGCGCCTGTTATGACGGCACGGGCGCCGGGCGGCACCGGCTGAACGCCTTGCAAACCCTTATGTTACGGCGCGTTGCACCATATCACTATGTATCGTGATGTGCCGGGGAATGAGCCCCCCCTATGCGGCGGCCGGAACCGGGTCAACTTTTTGACCGGCACGCAGTTGCTCCAGGCTGCCGGTGCGGCGCACGCGACGCAGGGAGCGCATTTCCCGCGGCATGCGGGATACGGGAGCGGAAACGAAGGGGATGGAGCGCGGAAAGAGCGGGCGCGCGTGAGCGGGACGCGGGTGTCAGAGCTACGACGTCGGGGGCGGCTTTGACGCGGGGAAGGATTGGGGGCGCGGCTTGCGCCGCGCCCCCGGTTTCGCTAGCGGATCAGCTGCAGGACTTCCTGCGTCATCTGGTCCGTGGTGGTGATGGTCTTGGAGTTGGCGGAGTAGGCCCTCTGCGTGATGATCATCTTGACGAACTCGCTCGCCATGTCGACGTTGCTCTGTTCGAGGCTGTTGGAGAGGATCTTCTCGCTCACGCCGTTGGCCTTGTTAGAGGCAAGGGAGAAGGCGGTGGTCGGAACGCCGGATTCGGTGGTCGCCTGGTAGAGCGAGCCCCCCATCTTGGTGAGGGCGGTCGGATCGGAGGCGGTGACCAGGGCAAGGCGCTGCACGGTGGCCGCGTTCGCGACGGTCGCAGGAACACCGACCGCCCCGGAGGTGTTGTAGTAGTTCTGGGTGATGCCGTCGGTGGCGAGGTAGGTGATGAGCCCCGAGTTGTCGACGCTGATGATCTTGCCGAAGTCGGTTGTCGGCGCGGTGCCGGAGTTCACGAACTTGATCGGGTTCCCCTGGGTGTCGAGCACCTGGTAGCCGTCCGGGTTCACCAGGGTCAGGTTGTTGTCCACCTGGAAGGCGCCGGCGCGGGAGAGAAAAGCGGAATTCTGGGTGCCGATGGGGAAGGTCGCGGTCGGCGGTGCCAGCGCGAAGAAGCTGTTCCCCTGGATGGAGAGGTCGGTTACGTTCTCCGAGGTCTGGGTGGAGCCTTGGCTGAACATGTTCTGCACTACCTGCATCTGCACGCCTTTACCGATCTGGGAGCCCCCGCCGACGTTCTGGGAGAGCATATCGGAGAAGAGGGTCCTTGCCCCCTTGAAGCCTACGGTGTTGACGTTGGAGATGTTGTTGCCGATAACGTTCATCGCTTCGCCGTTCTGGATGAGACCGGTAACGCCGGTAAACAGTGCGGAAGTAACGCTCATTTTTTTGCCTCCTTGGGCTTAGGTTGTGGGACGCCTCTGTCGGTCGGTGTCCCGCGGGCTTTCCTTCTGGAGGGCCAGCCCGTTTCGTTTGTCGTGTTTAGAAAAATACTGCCGAGTCGATGTTGGTGAAAACGTTTCCTTTCATCCCCTGACGATCCATGGCGGTGACGACTGTCCGGTTTTTGACGCTTACCACGAGGGCCGCGTCCCCCATCAGGATCAGGGACTCCCTGCCGCCTTTTTGCGCCACGCTGTCCACCGCCCCTTCCAACTGCTTCATGTCGGCGTCGGAGAGGGTGATGCCGCGGGATTTCAGGCGCTCCTGGGCGTGCTGCGACAGCTTTACCGGCTGACCCGGGAGTTTCTGGTCCAGGACCTGGGCGAACGCTGTGCCGCTCCCGGTTCCCTTGGCGGCGGGCTTGTTCCCGTTCGCGTTGGGCTTTACCGGTGCCTGGATTGGTTGGGGAAAGAGGATGCTGTTGTCGATCATCCTAGGCCCCCTCGGCTACCGAAGTGACATCCGTAAGGTTCAGCTTGAGCGATCCGACGGAGAGTACCGGTGTGGCTCCGGACATGTCCACGCCGTTCACCCTGCCGCGCACCAGCCCCGTGCTGGTGACCGTGTTGCCGGTTGCATCCTTTGCCGAGACGCTGAAGCTGTAAGCGCCCGGGGTGAGCGTCGCGCCGGAGCTGTCGGTGCCGTCCCAGCTCACGCTGTTGTTCCCGATGCCCTGCGACCCGCCGTCGATGGTCTTCACCACCTTGCCGTTGGCGTCGAGGATCGAGACGGTGACCGTCGTGGCGCTCCTTGCCAGGTTGTAGTTGACCGTGGAAGCGCTCCCGGAGGTGAGCTCCACCTGCGAACCGGCTGCCTCCACCTCCTTGCCGATCAGGGATACCGCCGCGAGGGTTCCCGCGTTGTTCCCCTGGGACAAGATGCTCTGGAGGTTCGTGTTGGTGTTGTAGGCCTGCTCGACCTGGGTCAGCTGGGCCAGCTGGGAGATGAACTGCGTGCCGTCCTGCGGATTCAGGGGATCCTGGTTCTGCAGCTGGGTCACGAACAACTTCAGGAAGTCGTCCTTGTTCATCCCGGTTGCCTGTTTCATGGCGGCCGCCGCCTGCGAGGTACTTGCCGCCGATGTTGCATCGGTAATCATGCCTTCCTCCTTTTTAGAATCTCACGTCGAGCAGGCTGTTGACCTCGGCAGTCAGATAATTGACTCGCGGTGCATCCTGGCCGTCGTACCCTGCACCCCTGGCGAACCTTTGGGGCTGCTGCTGTTTCTGGTTCCCTCTCTCCTCGTTGAGCGGGCCGTTGAAGCCGCCACCGCCGGTGGAGACGTTGAAACCGTCCATGGTGAGATTCTTGCCGGAAAGGGCCTCCTTGAGGGAGTCGAGGTTGCCAAGGAGCAGGTCCTTGACCATCCGGTTGTCGGCCTGGATTTCGACGTTCAGCCGGTTGTTCTCCATGCGGACCTGGATCTTCAACTCGCCCAGTTCACCCGGGTTCAGCCGGATGCTCATCTGGCCGTTCCCCTTGCCGTCATGGGTCACCACCCCTTCCTTTACCTGCGCCAGTATGCTCTCGTGCAACTGGGTTCTTGCCTGCGCCTGTTTCGCTTCGACAGGCACCGTGTCGGCGGTGTTGCCCTGCGCCACTACCCCGGCGCCGAGCATGTGCCCGTTTTGCTGCTCGCCTTTTTGCTGCGTCCCGCCGCCATGGCCTTCCGAAGCCTCACGAAGCGCACCCGTTTCCGGGGTCAGCTTGCTTGCCGCGGGTGTTGCACGTCCGGTGCCGGAAACCTCTTCGCCGGAGTTCTTCGCCGCGCCGGCCTGCAAAGCCTGCTCAGCGCCGCGCCCTTCCTTGCCTGCGGGGGACTCGCCGTGGCGCATCTCCCTGTGCTGCTGGGCCTTCCCAGTCGCGGGATCGGCGTCGGCGGAAGCCTGGGTCGTTTGCTGATCCGCGCCGGCAACGTTCTCCTTCTTGCCCTCGCCGGAGGCCACCTTGACCTCGACCGCTGCCTGCTTTGCCGTCGTTTCTCCCGTCGTTTCCCGGGTCGCGCCGTCAACGGCGCTGGAGGTTTCCTTGGTCGCCGTGGCAGCGTCCCCCTGTGTCGGGGCCATCGCCTCGGTTGCCGTGTCGCCGGTAACAGCAGTTGCCGCCGTCTTCGCGTTCTCCGCCGTCTGCCCGGAGAGGTCGCGTACCGGCATGGCGACGAACCGCCCCTCCCCTTGCTGCCGCGCGGAGAGACGCTCTGCCGCTGCCGTCTGATCGGCAACGACGGATGTTTTGGCCGCCTCGGGAAGCTCCTTGGGCTGCGCCACCTTCCCGGACGCCTCCTGCGCCTGGGGCTTCTCGACCTGCGCCCTTTCTGTGGCGCCCGTCGGAGTGATAACCTTTGCTCCCCGCTCCTCGCGGGTAAGCTGCGCCGCCTCGGCCTTCTGGCCTGTTTCGGCTCCGGTCGCCGCGCCCATAAGAGGCCGGTCTCCGGTTTTTTCCTGCTTCGCTTCCTGCCCGACTTCCTGCTTCACCGCCTGTGCGGCCTCGGGCTCCCCGCCCTGGGGACCTTTTGACTCAGCATCAGGCTGCTGCAGCCGCTGCTGCAGGGCTTCCAGCCTGGAGAGCGCCTGAGCGCCCGCCTCGTCGGCGTTGCCCACGCCTTGGTTTTGCTCCTGGTGTGACGCCACTTGCGCCATCGCGACGACCAGTCCCGGGTTAGGGTCCGGGTTGAGCCCCGCCGGGACGTTTTCCTGCGCCGACCGCACCAGGTCGGTAGAGTCAGTGTCCTGCACGGGTGTTGCCGCGTCCTCGGTCGCCGCCACCTTTTGTGAAGGTGCCTCGTCCCGAGTCCCCGCGGTCGCGGCGACCTCTTCCTGCGCTGCCGCGCCTTCGGAAACCGTCTGCTCCTGGCGTCGCCTCGCTACGGCCGGTCCCCCCTCGTGGGAAACCGCTCCCTTGCGGGGGGCGCCCTGCGACGACTCACCGGATTGGATGCTGCGTGAAGCAGCGGCCGCCTCGCGCCGCTCGGGCTGCGGTGCCGCTTCGGCCTTCGCACCGGTTTCCTTCGCGGATTTGCTTTCCGCCGCCGGTTGCTTCGCCTCCGCTTTGTCCTGGGTTGAGGCCTGCGCCTGTTTCCCCTGCAGCATCTGCTGGAAGCCTACTGCACCTGAAAGTGCCGCTGGTGTTGCCGTCCCAGCCGGAGCCGCCGGGAAGGCGTCTGGAATAAATGCTGCGTTTTGAATCATCATCTCGTATCACCTCCTTTTTGTTTGGCATTACGGCGGTATCCACCGCCGGTCGAATCCGCCCGGACGAGCGGTTCATTCCGTATCTTCGCCTACTTGCCGGCGAGGTTCAGCCTGGTCCATTCAAGGACCCGCGGCTGGCTGATGAAGGGGATGAGCTTGACGGCGGTCTTTTGATCCATCTGGTTCAGCATCTGGATCACCATCTTCTCGTTCAGCTTGTTGAGCAGGTTACCCGCCTCCTCCGGCTTCAACCCCTTGTAGATCTTGATCATTTTCTTGTAGCGCTCGTCGTCCTGCTTGTTCTTCGCGGTAAGCGACTCCTCGATCCCCTTCTTGGCCGCGTTCAGTTCTGCGACCCTGGCGTCGAGCTTGGCGGAGAGACGGTTCAGCTCAGCCTCCTTCGCGTTCAGCGCCGCTTCCTTCTGTGCCAGCTGCTGCCGTTTCGCCTCGAGTGCCGCGGCCTCTGCGGAAGCCGCGGAGCGGGGAGGGTTCTTCACCTCGGCCGCCTGCACCGATGGCCCTTCCCCACCACCGCTTAAAAGCGGTAGCGCGACGAGCGCGACGGCGGCGGTCCGTAACACCCCTTTCACTTACGCCCCCTCCCCTGGACCGCGATCTCGTCCAGGAAGGCGCGTTCCCGGTTCAGCTGTTCCATCCTCAGGTCCCGCATCTTCTTCTCCTTGAAAACCTCAAGGGCCTTCTTTTCCTTCGCCGCGGCCAAAAGGGCCTCGCGCTTTTCCTGCACCGCCTTCTCGAGAACCACCAGGCTCTCCCGCAACTGCAGGATTTCCTGGCTCTTACGTCTGGAGAAGTCACCGTAGAGCTGCAGGTCCTTCGCCTCGATGCCGTTCATCTGGCGCTCGGCGCATTCCTTTTCCCGCTGCTCCATCATGGCCTTTTCGTTTTTCAGCCGATCCCTGGCGTTCTCGTGCTGCTGCTTCGCCGCAGCGAGTTCCAGCTGGTGCATCTTCTCCACTTCCTTGCGGAACTTGAGCACCTGTTCGAGTCTGAATTCCTGTCCTGCCATGGTCTTTCCTCCCACCTCCGCCCCACCTTCGCCAAGGCTACCCACCTCCGCCAAGGCTACGGTGGGCAAGCTCCACTGGGTGTATTCAGCCCACCCCCCGTGGCGTGTTCAACTATTTCCTGATACTGCCGAGGGCGGCGTGTCAAAATCCCGGCACGCGGCCGGGGGCCGCAGAGCATGCTGCATAAAGTGTGCTACTCAAAGATCCTCGCGAGCGCCTCGATCGATTCCTCGAAATTCACCTCGTCGGCCACGTCCTGCTTCAGGTACGCGACCATCCGGTCCATCCTCGCCACCGCCGTGTCGATCTTCGGGTTACTCCCCGCCTTGTAGGCGCCGATGTTGATCATGTCCTCGGCCTGCCGGTAGGTCGCCAGGGTCTCCTTGAACTGCCCGGCAAGCGCCCGGTGTTCCCTCGTGGTCACGTCGCTCATGACACGGCTCGCGCTGTTTAAGAGGTCGATCGGGGGGTAGATGTTGCGGGCGGCAAGCTCGCGGGTGAGGATGATGTGCCCGTCGAGGATACTGCGCATCGCGTCGGAGATCGGCTCGTTGAAGTCGTCCCCCTCGACGAGGACGGTGTATAGGCCGGTGATGCTACCGCCCTGGAAGTTGCCGGTCCGCTCCAGAAGCCTCGGGAGCGCGGCGAAGACACTCGGGGTGTACCCCTTGGTGGTCGGGGGCTCGCCGATGGCAAGCCCCACCTCGCGCATCGCCATGGCGAAACGGGTGGCGGAGTCCATCATGAGGAGCACCTTCTTCCCCTGCGCCTGGAAATACTCGGCGATGGTGGTCGCTATGTAGGCGCCGCGCATGCGCACCAGGGGCGGCTGATCGCTCGTTGCCACCACGACCACCGATTTTCTGAGCCCCTCCGCCTGCAGGTCCTTCTCGATGAACTCGCGCAGCTCGCGGCCGCGCTCGCCGATCAGGGCGATCACGTTGACGTCCGCCTCGGTGTAGCGGGCGATCATGCCGAGAAGGGTCGACTTGCCGACGCCGGAGCCCGCCATGATGCCGACCCTCTGCCCCTCGCCGCAGGTCAAAAGGCCGTTGATGGCGCGGATGCCGAGGTTCAGGGGCTTCCTGATCGGGCGGCGCTTCATCGGGTTCACCGGCAGCGCGTAGATCGGGTACTCGTCCACCGTCTCGATGGGCCCCTTGTCGTCGATGGGGTCCCCGAGACCGTCGATGACCCGCCCCAGAAGGGCAGGTCCCACCCCCAGGGCCGCCTTTTCGCGCCGGACCGAGATGACGCTGCCAAGCCCCACCCCCCTCAGCTCGCCAAGCGGCATGAGCAGGGTCTTGTTCTCGCGGAAGCCGACCACCTCGGCGGGAATCGGCGCGTGCCCCTCGGAGTGCACCTCGCAGACGCTGCCGACCGCGGTCTCCGGGCAGAACCCCTCGATCACGAGCCCCACCACCTGGGTCACCTTCCCGTTGAAGCGCACCGGCTTGGCCGCCTCGACTACCGGCAGGTAGCGTGCCAGATCAATCCCCACCGTTTTCATCCTCCCGCCGCGCGTTTCTCTCCTCGGAAAGCCGGCGCATGATCTCCTCAAGCTGGGCGTCGAAGCCGGCGTCTATGTTGCCGCGCACCGTCTCCACCACGCACGCGGCGGGGCCAAGCGTCGGGTCCTCGCGCAGGACGATCTTCTTGCGGTCCCGGGTGAGTGCCTGGAACTGGGGCGAGTAGGCCACCACCTGGTACTCCTCCGGGTTCAGCCGCACCACGATCTCCCCCTCGTCGGCGGCAAGCTCCACTGCGCCGTGCACGAGGTTCGCGATCAGACCCGGATCGATGGTGAGCTCACGCATCATCACCTTGCGGGCGATCATCGCCGAGAGCTTCAAGAGGTCCTCCTCCGCCTCGTGCATGAGCTGGCCGCGCACCGCGCCGGTGGCAAGGAGGGCCTGGGCCATCGCCTCGCTCACCTTGGCAAGATCCTCCTCGGCCTGCTGCTTCCCCTTCTTCATCCCTTCCGCGTGCGCCTGCTGGATCCTCCTGAGCGCATCCTCCTCGGGGACCATGACGGGGGGAACCTCCGGTTCCTCTTCCTCGGCCGGCAACGACTCCTCGCCGGCCAGGGAAACCTGGCGGAACACGTCCTGCCCCGGGGGGGGGACCAGCTCGTTACCGAGCGGCTCCAGGATGAAGGTCTGGGACTCGAGCCCCTTCCTGATGATCTTAGACGAGGACATCTTCCGCCCCGCGTCCGGCGATGACCACCTTCCCTTCCTCCTCCATCTTCCGGACGATCTTGATGATCTCGCTCTGCGCCTTCTCCACGTCGGAGAGGCGTACCGGCCCCATGACCTCCAGGTCCTCCTTGATCATCTCCGCCGCACGGCTGGAGATGTTGCGGAATATCTTGTCCTTCACCTCGTCCGGCGAAGTCTTCATGGCGAGGGTCAGGGTATCGTTGGAGACCTCGCGCATGATGGACTGGATGGCGCGGTCGTCCAGCTTGAAGATGTCCTCGAAGGTGAAGAGGTGCTTCCTGATCACCTCGGCCAGAGGCGGGTTCATGGTATCGAGTTTGTCCAGGATCTTCTTCTCGCGGCTTCTGTCGAGATGCGCGAACATGTCGACCACCTTCTCGACGCCCCCCACCTTGAAGCGCTGCACGCCGCCCAGGGCGGTCAGCTCCACCCGGATCACCTCGTCGATCTCGGCGAGGATCTCGGGGGAGACCTGGTCGACCTCGGCGATCCTGATCACCACCTCGGCCTGCAGCTCCTGCGGCAGGAGCGAGATGATCTCGCTGGTCTGCTTAGGTTTCAGCTTGGCGAGCACCACGGCGATGGTCTGCGGGTGCTCCTGGGAAAAGAAGTTCGCGATGGTGCGGGGGTCCATGGTGGAGAGGAGGTCGGCCATGTCGCCGATGCCGGAGGTGCGGATCTCCTGCAGCAGGGTCTCGGCACGCAAGGGGCCGAGCGCCTTCTCGAGGATCTTCTTGACGAACTCCTCCCCCTGGGAGAAGAAGCCGGTCTCGGGGTTCGTGATGTCGGTGAACTCCTCCACCACCGACGCGATCTCCTCGCGCGGCACGTGGCCAAGTTTCGACATGCTCTGGCTGATCCTCTTTATGTCGCCGTCGTCCATGTGGCCGAAGACCTTGGCGGTCGCCTCGGGGCCCAGATATAAAAGGAGTATGGCGGCCTTTTCGGCTCCGGTCATGCTGCACCTCTAGGGGTCGTGGATTTCATCTAGTCCTTGCGCGTCAGCCAGTTCTGCAGGATCTGGGCGGCCTGGTAGGGGTCCTGCTTGACCTTCTCCACCAGCTCGATCTGGGTGACCCGCATCTTCTCCTGGGCAAGCTTCTGCATCTCGAGCATGTGCGCCTGCTCGGCGTCGTCCTGGATCGGCATGAAGGAGGAAGCGGGCTTCTCCACCTTGAGCGTCTTCAGAAGCGGGCGGATCACGAACAGGATCAGGGCGAGGAAGCCGAGCCCGATCAGGCCGTTTTTGATCAGGGCCTGCACGATGGGGGCGTCGTACCACTGGGGTTTCTCACCCGCGCCCTCGCCGGTCTCCTGGAAGGGGATGTTGGCCACGGTCACCTGGTCGCCGCGCTCGGCGTTGAAGCCGACCGCGCTCTTCACCAGCGCCTCGATCTTCTGCATCTCGTCCGGGGTGCGCGGCTGATATTTCGGGGTCGCCCCGGGCTTGGCGCCGACGGGGAGGTCGTACTTGCCGTCCACCAGCACGGCGATCGACACCTTGGAAAGCGCCCCCACCGGCTCGATGATGCGGGCCGTGGAGCGGCTCACCTCGTAGTTAAGGGTCTCGTCCGTCTTGGAACCGCCGCCGCTTTGCCCCGCGGCGCCCGGCGCGGTGCGCCCGAGGTTGGTCTGCGCTCCCGGGACGCCGCTCGCGGTGGTGGTCGTGCCCCCCTTCTCCTCGCTTCTCTGCTCGCTTCTGACCGCCGCGGACTCAGGGTCGTAGCGCTCCTCGTACTTCTCGACCTGCTTGAAGTCGAAGGCCGCGGTGACGCGGGCCACGCACTTGCCGGAGCCGACCACGCGGTCCAGAAGGCTCTGCAGCTTGTCTTCCTGGGTCTTCTCGAAGTTCCTCTGGGTTTCCTGGCGTGATCCGGTCAGCTTGCTGGCGGGGTCGGAGGCGGTGTTGCCGGAGAGCATCTTGCCGCGGCTGTCCAGCACGGTCACCTGCTCGGGGTCCATCCCCTCTATGGAGGAGGCGACCAGGTGCACGATCCCCTGCACCTCGGAATCCCTGAGGCCGCGGTTCGACTTCATCTTGAGCACGACCGAGGCAGTGGCCGGTTTCTCGGCGTCCTTGAAGAGCGTCTTCTCCGGGATGGCGAGGTGCACGCGGGCCGACTCGACCCCGGCGATCTGGGCGATGGTGCGCGAGAGCTCACCCTGCAGGGCGCGCTGGTAGTTGAGCTTCTGCACGAACTCGGTCATGCCGAAGTTCTTGCGGTCGAAGATCTCGTACCCTACCCCGCCTCCCTGGGGGAGTCCGTCGCTCGCCATGGAGAGCCTCAGGTCGTAGACCTTGTCCGAGGGGACCATGATCGCCTTGCCGTCGTCGGTGATCTGGTACGGCACCTTCTGCTCTTTCAATTTTTTGACGATCTCGCCGGCATCCTCGCTCGTCAGATTGGCGAAGAGCGGACGGTAGTCCGTCTTGTTCGCCACGGTGATGAGCGCCGCGAACGCGAGGAGCGAGACGAGCGCCACCCCCCCGACGACGAGCCGCTTCCCGGTCGACAGAGCGAGAAAAGGTTCCAGCAATTTTTTAAGCCCTTCCGGCATGGTGTCTCCAAGTTATGCAGGTTATACCGGCATCCTCATGATCTCCTGGTACGCCTCGACCGCCTTGTTGCGCACCTGCGTCAGGAGCTGGAAGGAGATGTTCGCCTTTTCCACCGCGAGCATGACCTCGTGCAGCCCTTTCCCCTCGCCGGTCGCCATCGCCTGGATCGACTTGTCGGCGGTCGCCTGCTGCTCGTTCACCTTGGAAACCATCTCCTCGAGGAACGTGCCGAAGCCGACGGTGGGGTTGGCCTGGGTGGCCTGCGCCTCCTTGGCGGGAAACGCCTGCGAGAGGCCGTCTACCTTGGTGAGTGCCGAAATTTCCATTGCCATTGATTACCTCCTCGCTAGCGCAGCAGATCGAGCGTCTTGAGAGCCATGCTCTTCGCCGCGTTGGTCGCGGTGATGTTCGCCTCGTAGCTGCGGCTTGCGGTGATCATGTCCGCCATCTCCTCGACGACGTTGATGTTGGGATAAGCCACGTACCCGTTCGGGTCTGCGTCCGGGTGCCCCGGCTCGTACTGAAGCCTCGGGGGGCGCTGGTCCTCGTTCACCTGGGTCACCTGGACGCTGCGGGCGTCGTTGGCGCGGGAGAGTGCCGCGCCGAAGGAGCCGGCCTCCTTGAGCGGAGTGGCGGTGAAGACCGCGTCCTTGCGCCGGTACGGGCCACCTTCCGCGGTCCTGGTGGAATTGACGTTGGCCAGGTTGGAGGAGATGAGGTTCATCCTGGTGCGCTCCGCGGCCAGGGCCGAGGCACTGATGTCCATCGAGGTGAAAAAGTCCATTATAAGGTACCCCTTATCGCCTGCTTCAACTCATCGAACTTCTTGGTGAGGAGCTGCACGCTGGCGTTGTACATGATCTGGTTCTCGGCCAGACGCCCCATCTCGGTCTCCATCTCGACGCCGTTGCCGTCCGGCCCCGTGGTGCGCGTGTCGACCTCGACCACGTCCCCTTGCACCCTTTCAAGCGACGCGGCGCGCCCCTTGAGCGGGATGTGGCGCGGGTTGGTGACCCCGCTCTCCTTCGCCCCTCCCTTGATGGCGCTCTTCAACTGGCTCTCGAAAGAGACGTCGGTGGGCGTATAGCCGGGGGTTTCCACGTTGGCGAGGTTCGACGAGATCATCGTCTGCCGTTTGGCCCTGAGATCCAGGGTCTTCCCCAGAAGTTCAACGGTCGTCCCGAAAATTCCTTGTACAGGCATGTGCTTCCTCCTTGTCGCCAAGCTGCAGCAGCAAAAGCCGTACCAGCGCGACAGGTCCGTGTTATCGGCAGCTTGCACGCGCCAGCAACGACAAAGTCATATTTCTGACAGAGTCAGGGAAGTTCTCCAGCGATCTTCATGCGCCAGTTGAGGTCGTTCAACGCCTCGCCGGCCAGCTTGCCCCAGGTCCCGCCCATGCCGGTCGCTTTCTCCCAGCTCGCCTTCGCCTCGCGCACCGCCCCGAGCTTTACCTGCAGCTCCCCGGCCTTGAACAGGAACTGACCCACCATTTCGCCGCCGGCGACGCTGGCGCCGACCTGGCAGGCCGCGAGGGCGTGCGGGTAGTCCTTCACCTCGGCGAGCTCGACGGCGAGGTTGTAGTAGGCGTCCGGGAGGAGGGGATTGCCACTTTTCGCGCCCGTCGTGAAACGGACGAGACTGCGCACCGCGCCGCCGTGGTCTTTGGCGGCCTGCAGCGCCTTGCCGAGGTAGTACTCGCTGTCGGGGAGAGAGGCCTTGGCCTTTGGCGCCTTCAGGAAGGCCAACTGCGCCGCCGTCCCGGGAAGGTCCCCCTTCTCGAAGGCGAGCCGCCCGAGCTGCTCCCGCACCTTGCCGAGATTGGGGTCGCGCGGGTAGCGCCCGAGGAAGTCGCGCGCCGTCGACTCGGCCAGCGGCGCGTTCCCTAAAACGACCGCATCGTCCACCATGCGCGAAAGCATGAAGGGGGCGCTCGAAGCCGCCCAGTTCTTGCCGTCAAGGTAGTTGAAGAGCTCCAGCTCCTGCGCCGTCTTCCCGGTCTTCTCGAAGGCCTGGGAGAGCCGCGGCGCGAAGCCGGCGTCGCCGAAGCAGCGGGAGAGGTACTCGCGGTTGTCCATGGCGAGGCGCACGAGCGCGTCGTCGTTGCCGGCCGCGGCGGCCTCCTGGTAGACGGGGAACAGGATCTCCTCGCGCATCTTGCTGAGGACGGTGGAGAAGATGCCGCGGGGGTAGCGCCGGTTGTAGGTCACCGCCGCTTCGAGCGCATCCTTCGGGGGGGCGTAGAGCGCCAGCAGCAGCGACATCTTGAAGAGCGCCTCGTCACGGGAGGAGGGGTCGCCGGGCTCGCCGTAGATGGCCTGGTACTTGGTGAGGAGCTGCCGGTACCGGTCGCGCGAGATCGAGAAGAGTGCCCGGTCGGCAAGCTTTAAGCGCGCCCGACCCGCGGCGGCGCTCCCATGCGCGTACATCACGACGCTGCGGTACATGGCGAGCGCCGCCTCCTTCTGTCCGTTGCGCTCGATCAGGTCGGCGAGCCGGTTCAAAAGTTCGGCCTGGTACGGAGTGCCGATGTAGCGGTCCATGAGGTGCAGCAGCATCCTCCTCGCACCGGGGAAGTCGCCGGTGCGCGCTAGAGCGTCGGAGTAGGGCTGCATGAGCTCGGGCGCCTGGTTCAGGTACCCGGGCCAGAGGGCTTCGGCATTGCGGAAGGAGGCAAGCGCCTCCTGGTGCCGTCCAAGCTTCTCGTATGCCTCGCCCAAGCGGTAAGAGGCGAGCGCCTTCACGCGGTCCCCCTTCTTGTCGAACACGGCGAAGACGTTAACCGCCTCCTCGGCGCGGTCCCGGTACAGGAGGCTTTCCCCCTGCTGGAACAAAAGCGCCTCCCCCTCGGGGAGGAGTTCTTTCAGGAGTTTCCCATCCGTCGGGGAGAAGGGAACCCCGCCCGGCTCGGCGTCGAAATCGCGCACGAAGCGTTCGGTGCCGGCTAGAATCGGCTCGCGCCCCGGTGCTATGTCCACCGGATTCACGCGCTTCATCGCCGGCCCGATGTCAATGGAAAGGACGCTCGGGTTGGCGCAGGAGACCGCCTGCGCCGTGGCATCGGCCACGCGCACCGGGACCGAGACGTTCAGTACGCCGCGCGCCTCGGAGGCATTGACACCGGCGATGAGACGGTCGTTCAGGTTGCGCAGCTTTTTGAAGCTCGGGGCGTCGGCATCGCGCACCTCGAGCCGGACCCGCCCGGGGAGGACGCGCAGCGTGTAATCCGGTGGAGAGAGGAAAGAGAGGCTGACCCTGGTGAACCCTTGGTGGGGATATACGGCGATGCGCAGCAGTCTATTTTGCTGCTGTGCGAAGGCGCCCGTCGGGAGCGCGCAGGCGAAGAGCGTCGTGACGAGCCCCAGGAGGAGCCACGGTCTGGTTTTGCGCGGGAAGCGGATCATGGGAGAGTGCATGGCAAAAGGCATGCCGTAGCGGCGCGGAACGCGCCGACATGCTAAGCTGCCGATACTGCACGATTTTATCTGGGGAGGTTTTTCCGGCGGCGGCGAAAGGGGGTTCGGCGCGCCGCGCCAGTCAAAAAAACTGCGGCGGGGGATGTTTTTTTGACTCGTGCGTCAGTGCAGGAATTTCGCCACCTTCTCGGTGAGCTCGTGCGGCTCGAAGGGGGGCATCACCACACCCTTCACGCCCGCCTTGAGCGCTTTGAGGACCGCGGTCCTGGTCCATTCGTGGGCGCAAAGGAGCACGGCGCCGCCGCTTCGGTCCACGAGCGGCACCACCCGCTTGCAGATGGCGAGGTCGCGGTCGGTGATGTTTTTGAGCGAGATGAAGGCGACCCTCACCTCCCCCTGGGCGAAGAGGCCCGGCAGATCGGCCCCGAGGGGGGCGTCGATGAGGTTCATGCCGCTGTCGGAAAGCCCTTCCACCAGCTCACGGCGCCCGTCGTCGTCCCCGAGCACCAGGATGGAGGCCACGGGAGCCGCCTCCTCGACCGCCGCCTCAGCCTCGGGCGCGGCCGCCTCGACCGCCGCCTCTTCCGGCTGCGGATCGAACAGGTTCGCCAGCGGGTGCGGGATCAAGATGTCCACCATGTTCATCTCATGCCCCTCGATCTGCAGGGGGGCACGATACATCAGGTATTCACCGTCCGGGAAGGGGACGTCGTCGGTGAGGGGATCGGTCCCCGGCACGTACTTCTGCGGCGGAAGGAGCTTCAGGTGCACCTTGTCGGGGAGGTTCGGCTGGAACACCGAGTTGAAGGAGCCGATGATCTGGTTGGCGATCTCGCCGAAGGCGTCCACGTCGTCCGGTTCCTGGATGGAAAGCCTGCGTTTCTCCTGGATCCTGGGCCCCGGGATCCCAAGGAGGATGGAGCTCATCACGATGGTGTCGCCCAGCGAGAAGAGGAGGTAGAAGAAGCCCGGATACGCCTCGCGCGACTCCACCCCGACCACGTAGATCGGGTTGTCCTCGTCACCCAGGTAGCTCTTGCGGTTGGTGTTCAGGACATCGGAAGCCGCCACGGACATGGCCTGGCCGAGGAGCATGCCGCTCTCCTCGCCCGCCTGCTTCATCGCGGCATCCAGCATCGATTGTAGTTTTTCGAATCCGGCCATTGAATCTACCGCCTAGACTTCCTTCCTGAGTTTGAGCCCGACAAGGAACCGGTCACCCTCGTTGGTGAAGGGGATGATGACGCAGTCGCTGTCGGCCATCGAGTTGACCGTGTAGTCCTCTCCGGAGATGACCGTCGGGATGGAGAGGTTGATGTCGAGCCCCCCCTTGGAGAGGATCTGCTTCACGTAACCGCCGAGCATGTTCGCGATCTCGCCCAGGGCATCGTTCACGTCCTCCCCCACCTCGTCCACGTCCATCCCGAGCATGTTCGAGGTGATCCTGAGGGCCAGGTGCTGCGGGCAGTGGATGGAGAGGATGCCGGTGTAGGTCCCTGCCAGGCCGACCATGCCGGTGACCGAGCAGTGAAAGGAGGTGACGGGCTCCTTCAGGGGATAACTATCCTCGAGGGCCATCATCACCATGGTCTCGAACACCTCTTTGGTGGCGTTGATGACGTAAGTGGCCAGGTCCGCCTCCTGCAGGTGTGTCGCGGTAGCGATTTCCTGGTTGAGGGACATCATAAGAGTCCTCCGAGCTTCTCGTTCAACTGGTCTGGCGTGAACGGCTTTTTGATGCTGTCGCTGGCGCCGTTGCTGATCGCTTCCTTGAGGATGTCCTCGCCACCCTCGGTGGTGATCATGACGATCGGGGTGTTCACTCCCTTGCCCCTGACACACTTGATGAATTCGAGCCCATCCATGTTCGGCATGTTGATGTCGGACAGGATCAGGTCGATGGTTTTGCCTTCCATGGCGGAGAGCGCCTCGATGCCGTCGCCGGCCTCGTAGATGTCGTCTACCGGAAGCCCCGCCTGGCGCAGGCTGCGGGAAATGATCTTTCTCATGGTCGAGGAATCGTCCACTATCAATACGTTGCCCATGCTGTTATCCTCCTTGGCTGTTATCTATGCGCGCACACGGCGGCTTTATTTTGCTGCTGCGGTTTGGCCCGCATGGCCTTTCATTTACGGCCGATGAGTGCCTAATCGGCCGTCATCGCTGGAAACTTTAACCTTTAAATTGGCGCCTGAAGGTGGTGCGCTCCCCCTTGAGCGGCAACAAGACGGTGAAGCGGCTCCCTTTGCCGGCGGTGCTCTCGACACGGATACTGCCGCCGTGCGCTTCGACGATCGCCTTGCTGATGGTGAGCCCCAGGCCGGTCCCCTTGAAGCCGCGGGCCGCCGAGGAGCGGAAGTACTTGTTGAAGACGCGCGGCAGCTCGTTTTCCGGGATGCCGATGCCGGTGTCGGCGACCTCCACGAGCAGGCGGTCGTCCTCGACCGTGGTGCTCACGCTGATGGTGCCGCGGCGCGGGGTGAACTTCACCGCGTTGCCGATCAGGTTGGCGAAGACCCTGGCGATCTGCTTCGCGTCAAGATCGAGTGTCGGGATTCCGTCGCAGAGGTCGCTCAGGAAGTAGGAGCCGTGCACCGCCGCCTCCTGTTCCCCGTCGCGGCAGCATCCTTCGAGGAGGGCCCGGGTGTCGGTCGGTTGGCGGTCTATCTGCAAGAGGCCCGCCTCCAGGCGGTAGGCGTCCAATACGTCGTCGATCATGGAGAGCATCTTCGCGGCGCTCTTGTCCATCTCCTTCACGAACAGGTGCAGCGAGGGGTCCATCTTGGTGGGCATCTCCCCGATGAGCGCCTGCATGTACCCCATGATCACGGTAAGGGGCGACTTGAGGTCGTGGGTCATCATCGCCACGAACTCCTCGCGCTGGCGCTTCTCCTTCTTGTCCGCGCTGATGTCGCGCAGTTGGAAGAGTTCGCCCGGGGTGTCACCGGGAAACTTCGAGGAGCGGACCTGGATCACGGCGCCGTCGATGCTCACCTCCACCGGCTCGTCCTGCACGTTCTCGCTGAGCACGCGGTAGACCGGCGTCCGAAGCGGCAGCATGTCCACCCTTTTGCCGACTACCTCGGCGCGGCCGATGTGGAGGATCTCCTCCGCCCGGCGGTTCATGAGCAGTACTTTCCCGCCGGCGTCCAGGTAGACCACCCCCGAGTCGATCTCCTCAAGCAGGGAAGCGGTTATGTTTTCAAGTTGCTCCTGCATACTACCTCCACCATGGGCCTAGGCCCTGCTTGGGCTTATCGGAACCTGTCTGCATACCTTGAGCCAAAAGGACCGCAAAAGTTTACCAGAATTGTGGGAGGTTTTAGGTCAGCAGGCTGAAGGCCCGGACTGGTCGGACTGGTCGGACTGGTCGGACTGGTCGGACTGGTCGGACTGGTCGGACTGCCGGTGGGTGGCGGTCGCCGGGTGCGAGCGGGCACGGGCCGCTGGTGGGTGCGCTAGTAGATGCTGTGCGATGGCTGGCGGTGGGTGCGGCGCTGGAGAGTGTGGGGCGGTAGGTGCGATCAGCGGGGGTATCGCGCCGCTGGCGGCTAAGCCGTAGCAGGCGACGGCGTCCCCTCCCCCGCCTGCGGGCCGCATTGCGGTGGCGTAGGAGGGGGAGGGACAGGGAGGGGAAAACTACTTGCCGCCCAGCTGCAGCGGCAGGCCGTTCTGGTACCAGCCGACGATACCGTCGGTCATGTTGTAGACGTCGCGGTACCCCTTCGAGGCGAGAAAGCTCGCGGCGGTGGCGGAGCGGGCGCCCACGGCGCAGTACACGAGCACCGGCCGGTCACGCGGGATCTCCTGCACCCTGCGGTTCAGCTCGCCTAACGGGATCAGCACGGAACCTTTCAGGTGCGCCTGACGGAACTCGTCCGGGGTGCGCACATCGAGCAGGAACATCTTCTTGTTCTTCGACATCACGGCCTGCGCCTGCTTCGAGGTCACGTTGGCAAGCCCTACGGCCTGGGAGAGGGAAGCGGTGAGTACGACTACGGCAAACAAAACGGCAAACAGTCTCATCAATAATCCTCACTTATCAATTCATCTATTCTGCTTCGAGCACGTACCCCACCTGCATCGGCTTGAACCCTGCCGGGAAAGCCTGGGCGAGCCGGGCCGCCGCGTGAAACCCGGTGCAGTGCCCCGGGCAGATCTTCTTCAGTCCGTACTTCTTGAGCGCCTTTATGGTCTGATCGACCTGCGGCTGGGAGGAGAAGGCCAGGTGGCACCCTCCCACGACCCCGTAGACCCGGTCCACCCCGGTCTTCTCACGGGCATGCTCGATGGTGTTGATCATCCCGGCATGGCAGCACCCGAGAAGGATCAAAAGCCCCTTACCGGTCACGACGACGAGCGACTGGTCGTCCCTGATCTCGTCCCTCTCGCACCCCGCCTCGTCGCAGAAAAGCCCCGCGTCACCTTCCTCGAAAACGGTCCTGCGCGGTACCTCGCCGGTCAGGAAGACGCCGGGCATCACCTCGCGGAATGCGTCGCTGTAGGAGAAGACGGCCCCGAGACCGGCAAGGAATTCCTCGGAGTAGGGTACCCCCACCGAGCGGGCGGTCCCTTCGCGCACGGAGTAGCGCCGGGTGAAGATGCCGGGGTGGGCGAGTATCCTTTTCGGGCCGGCAACCTGCAGAAGCGGCCAGAGACCGCCTGCGTGGTCCCAGTGCCCGTGCGACAGCACGACCTGGTCGATCCCCTTCAGGTCGACGTTCATGCGCTGGGCGTTGTGCAAAAGCGTGTGCCCCGCCCCGGTGTCGAAGAGAAGGGAGCGGTCCCCCGCCTGCACCAACGCGGCGAAACCGTGTTCCCCCAGCGTGCCGGAGAGTGCACCGGCGGTGTTGTCGCAAAGGACCTTGATGCGGCAGATCATTTACCGCACTCCCTGGGCGGGAGCTTCGGGACGCCAAGCTTGTCCAGGATGGTCATCATCGGGCACCAGTTGGTGAAGCCCGACTGCAAAAGGTTGAGGCCGATGAAGGCGGTGAACCAGAGCCAGCGCGGATCGTGGTAATGGGCCAGCGCCAGGGAGATCAGGGTGAAGGTGCCGGCGATGAGTCTAAGCAGTCTGTCGATGTACATACAACCTCCTTGTCCGGTCACTTCTTCTGCAAGAGTTCCGCAACCTTGCCGGCGGTGTTGGCGGTGAATTCGACGCAGCGCTTCTTGCCGTTGGCGGTGAGGGCCTTGCAGCAGGTGACCCGGTACTGCTCCTTGAACCAGTGGTGCAACTCCTTCGTGAGCGCGGCGGAAAGCTTCCGGTCCTTGACCACGAGGCCTATGGCCATGGTCCCGCCGGCCACCGCGCCGCAAATGCATCCCGCCCCGGAGCCGCCGCCGAAACCGGAAGCCAGATGTACCAGTTCGTCCCCGGCCTCGGGGAGGAACTCATTTTTCACCGAAGCGAGCACCGCCTCAGCGCAATGCATCTTGCCGGAACGGTAGAACCCTTCGGCCTCGGTGGAGACCTTTTCCGCAACGGATGCGCCTTCCACATCCTCAGCAACGTTCTTTTTGAGCCAAAACACTACAACCTCCTAAGCTGCGAGCTTTTTTTGATGTTTTTCCTTCCAGGACTGCACCATGAAGTAAAGAATGGGAATGGTGATCCTGGAAAGTGTCGTCGAGGCGATCTCGCCACACATCATGGCGAGGGCGAGCCCCTGGAAAATCGGGTCGAACAGGATGACGAAGCTCCCCACCACAACGGCGGCGGCGGTGAGCAGCATGGGACGGAAGCGGACCGCGCCGGCATCGATGATCGCCTCGTCCAGCGGCATCCCCTCGCGGCGCCGCAGCTCGGCAAAATCGATGAGGATGATGGAGTTTCGCACGATGATGCCGGCCAGGGCGATGAAGCCTATCATACTGGTCGCCGTGAAGAAAGCCCCCATGATGGCGTGTCCGGGGAGGATGCCGATCAGGGTGAGCGGGATCGGCGCCATGATCACAAGCGGCGTGGTGAAGTCCTTGAACCAGGCCACCACCAAGACGTAGATGAGCACCATGACCGCGGCGAAGGCGGCGCCCAGGTCGCGGAACACCTCGTAGGTGATGTGCCACTCGCCGTCCCACTTGATGCCGGGGCGCTCCTCGCTCCAGGGCTGCGTCGCGGCGCGCTGCTCGATGTGGTAGCCGCCGGGAAGCGCTATGTTGTCGATATCCTTGTGCATCTTGAGGATGGCGTACACCGGCGCCTCGATCACCCCGGCCACGTCGCCTATCACGTACACCACGCTCTTCATGTTCTTGCGGTAGAGCGATTTTTCCTCCACCCCGCGCACCACGCGGACCAGCTCGGAAAGGGGTACGTTACCCTTGCTACCCGCGACATAGATGGAGGAGAGCGAGGAGACGTCGCTTCGGGAGCCTACCGGCAGGCGCAGGTTGATGCGCACCGGTTCCTTCTCCTGCGGCACGTGCATGATCCCCACGTCGGTCCCGCCGACGGCGAGTTTCAGGGTCTGTACCACCTGGGCCGCGTCCACCCCGGAGAGTGCCGCCTTCTCACGGTCCACCTCAAAGCGCAGCGTGGGTTGGTCGTCCTCCTGGTACCAGTCGACGTCGACGACCCCGGCGGTGTTTTTGAAGATGTCCCGGATCTTCTTCGCGATGTCGACGCGGGTTTTCTGGTCCGGCCCGTACACCTCGGCGACGAGCGTCGAGAGGACCGGCGGTCCCGGTGGGATCTCGGCCACCTTGAGGCGCGCGCCGTAGCGGTCGGTGATCGCCTTGAGCGTCGGACGGATCCTCTTCGCGATGTCGTGCGACTGGGCGGAGCGCGCCTCCTTCCCTTCCAGGTTCACCTGGATCTCGGCGACGTTCGGCCCCTGGCGCAGGTAGTAGTGGCGCACGAGGCCGTTGAAGTTGAACGGTGAGCTCGTCCCCACGTAGCTCTGGAAGTCGGTCACCTCGGGAACCTTCCTGAGCGCGTCGCCCAGTTCGGCCACCATGCGCGCGTTGTCCTCGAGCGTCGTCCCCTCCGGGGCGTCGATGATGAGCTGCAGCTCGCTCTTGTTGTCAAACGGCAGCATCTTCACCGTAACCGCCTTGAAGTAGATGAGCGAGCAGGAGACGATGAGGAGAACCACAACCGTGGTAAGGAAACCGAAGCGCACCTTCTTGTCGTGCAAAAGCCTCCCCATCATGCGGCGATAAAAGCCCGTCATCCAGCTTTCTTCCGGCGGCGCCTCGGTGCCGTAGTGCGACTCACCCTTCATGAAGCGGTAGGCGAAGTACGGCGTGACGGTCAGGGCGATGAGAAGCGAGAAGACCATGGCCATGGACGCGCCGACCGGGATCGGGCGCATGTACGGCCCCATGAGACCGCCCACGAAGCCCATCGGGAGGATGGAGGCGATGACGGCGAGGGTCGCGAGCATGGTCGGGTTGCCGATCTCGTCCACCGCACGCACTGCCGCCTCGAGCGGCTTGAACTTTGTCGTGGTGAAATAGCGGTGGATGTTCTCCACCACCACGATGGCATCGTCGACGAGGATCCCGATCGAGAAGATGAGCGCGAACAGGGTGATCCGGTTCAGCGTGTAGCCGATCCGGTTGAAGATGAACATGGTGAGCGCTAGGGTGACCGGAATCGCGATCGCCGCCACGGCGCCGGCGCGCCACCCCATGAAGACCGCGATCAGCAGAGTTACCGAGATCGCGGCGAGGAACATGTGGAAAAGGAGCTCGTTGTTCTTGTCCTTTGCCGTTTCTCCGTAGTTCCTGGTGACGGTCACCTGCATCTCGGAAGGGATCAGTTTCCCCTTCTGGAACTCGACCCGCTTCAGGAGGTCCTCGGCGACCCAGGTCGCGTTCGCACCCTTGCGCTTGGCGATGGAGACGGTGACCGCCGGGTAGTCGGCCGCGCCGCCTTTCAGATTCTTCTGCGCCGCCGCTGGCCCGAGCCCGAAGAAGACGTAGTCCTTCGGTTCCTGGACGCCGTCGGTGATCGTGGCGACATCCGAGAGGTACACCGGGCGGCCGTCCTTCACGCTGACGACGAGCCTTCCCGCGTCGGCGGGGTCGGAGATGAAGCCACCCGCCTCCAGGCTGTACTCGCGGTTACCCGAGGCGAAGGAGCCCGCGCGCTGCGAGACGTTCCCCTTATCGAGGGCCGAGGCGACGGCAAGCGGGGTGAGCCCGTAGGAGGAGAGCCGCACCGGGTCCAGGCGGACCTTGAGCTCGCGGGAAAGTCCCCCCTTGATCTCCGAGTGCGCCACGTTCTCCACCTTCTGGAGGTCGTCGCAGAGCTCGCGGGCCACCTTTCTCAGGGCATGGTGGTCGTAACGGTCCGACCAGAGGGTGAGCGAAACAATCGGGACGTCGTCGATCGACTTCGACACCACGAGCGGCTCCCCCGCGCCCGGCGGGAGGAGGTTTCGGTTGCTCATCACCTTGTTGTAGAGCTTGACGAGGGAGTCTTCCATACTCTCGCCGACCAGGAAGCGGACCGTGATGATCCCCATCCCCTGGCGGCTTGCCGAGTAGATGTACTCGACCCCGTTGATCTCCCAGATCTTCTTCTCGAAGGTGGTGACCACCCGCTCCTCGACCTCCTTGGGAGAAGAGCCGGGCATGGGGAGGTAGATGTCCACCATGGGGACGTTGATTTGCGGCTCTTCCTCGCGCGGCGTCGCGAAGACCGAGTAGAGCCCGATCAAAAGCGAAGCGGCCACGATTAGCGGCGTCAGCTTGGAATCTATGAAGGCGCGGGCGATCTTCCCCGCGAAACCCAGGTTGTTCATGCTATCTCCGATGATGGCGGTACCTTCACTTCCACCTACTGCACCTTAGCGCCGTCGACCATCTTCTCTACCCCTGCGGTGACCACCTTTTCACCGGGGGCGAGTCCGGAAAGGATCTCGACGCGACCGCCCTGGGCGCGCCCGGGCTTCACCAGGCGCAAGCGGGCGAAGCCATCGGGTGACACCACCCAGACCGAGGTAAGCGAGGAGCGCTGCACCACGGCCGCCTCCGGAACGGCAATCCCCTTCCTGGATCCGGTCTTGAAGAAGGCCTTGCCGTAGCTCCCGGAGCGAGGCCCATGGGAGGGAAGATCGACCTTGACGGTGAAGGTCCGCGTCGCGGGATCGACCACGGGCACCACCTCGGAGACACGCCCGGTGGCCGCCCCCCCCTCTACCGCGATGCCGAGCTGGTCGCCTGCCTTAACCTTGCCGAGCAGCGTCTCCGGGGCGGAAACCTCCAGACGGTACCCGTCGTCACCTTCAACGGTCAGAAGCGGCGTCCCCGGGAAGACGGTCTGCCCCGCCTCGACCTGCTTGGCAACCACCACACCGGCTATGGGAGAGGTGACCCTGCCGTAGCCCGCGACGGCGCCGGCGGCTCTCGCACCCTGGCGCGCTTGGGCGAGCCTCGCCTCGGCCCGCGCCACCCCTTGGGCGGCAACCTCCTGCTCGGTTTTTTTAGTGTCGAACTCCTGGCGGGTCACCGCCTGCTCGGCGACTAGGCGGGAGTAGCGCTCGAAGGTGACATCGGCGAGCCGCTTCTGGGCCTGCGCCTCAGAGAGCGCACGTGCCGCCTCCTCGACGCCTGAGACCGCTCCCGCTGCCGCCGCTCCGCTCTCGACCGCATCGATGGCGGCCAAAAGCTTGCCGCGACCGACCCGCTCCCCTTCCCTCACGTACACCCGGCTCACGCTCCCGGCGATACGCGCGGCGATGGGCGCGGTGTTGCGTGCCTTCACCGTACCGACCGCCTCCTGGACGTCGGCCAGATCCTCGGCCGCCACGGTAACCACGGTGGCTCCCTGCACCACGGGGGGGGCCGCGGGAGCGACGCTCTGCTCCTTCTTCGCGCCGCAACCGAAACCTGTTGCTATGGCAAGGGCAAAAAGGGCTGCCCGGTAGGCTTTCATCGCATGACCTCCTGTATTAAGACGCCGGTACGGAAATAGACCTCTGCCGTGGCGGCGTAACTGGCGTTTTCAACTTCGACAAGGTTCGCCCGGGCGCGGTCCAGGGCGGTCTCGGCATCCATCACCTCGACAAGCGGGGAGAGGCCGTTACCGAAACGCAGCGTCACCAGGCGGCGGCTCTCCTCGGCATCCCGCACCGCGGAACGGGCGCTCTCAAGCTTGAGCATCGCCTCCTGGCGGTGCAGCACGCTCTCGGTCACCTGGAGCGCGACTTCACGCCGCTCGTTTTCCAGCATCTCGGCAGCGCTTCTCTTGGAGAGCTCCGCCTGCATCTTCTCATGCGAGCGCCGCATGCCGTCGAATAGCTCCCAGCGGAGGTTGACGCCGACGTTCCAAGAATCCTTGTCGGTGCCAAGCGGCATGTCGCGGTCGTTCAACTGGTAGCTGCCGCGGGCATAGAGGGTGGGGAGGTAGGCGTTTTTCGCCTGCTTCACCGCGAGCTCGCCCCGCTCGACCGCGTTCTCTGAGGCCTTCAAGTCGGGACGGCTTTTTTGCGCGAGGGCGATCAACTGCTCCATGTCCGTCGCCGGCTCCTCCATGCGCGGCATGTCGCCGATGTCCAGCGCCCCCCCCTGCGCACCACCAACGACGAGGTTCAGCCGCATACGCGCTATGAGCAGGCCGTTTTTCGCAGCCACCACGCGCTGCTCCGCCTCGGCAACGGCTGTTGCCGTGCGCAGGCGCTCCGATTTGAGGCCGATGCCGTCCTTCTCGCGTAAGGCCGCCAGCCGGTCGTGCTCGCGCGCGTTGATGACGGACTGCTCCGCAACCTCGCGGTAGACCTGGGCCTTGCGCACTTCGAGGTAGGCCATATAGACGCGGAAGGCGATTTCCTCGCGCCTTGCCTCTTCGGACAGCGCCGCCGCCTCGGCCCCCTTGCCCGCCATTGCGACACCGTTCGAGATGCCGAAATCGAGCAGCGGCTGCTCCAGCGTCACCGCGGTTTTGAAGTCGCCTCGCGGCGAGGGGTTGTTCAGGGGATCGGCGGCGAAATCCTTGGCGGGGCTGATGCGGGCTTCATCCAGCTTCATCATGAAAACGGTGCTCGGGGTATTGGAGAGGACCGCGCCGCTTTCCAGCAACACGCGAGGCAGGTAACGGCTGCGGCTCGCCGCAACGCCCTCTTCCGCGGCCCCCTTCTCCAGCGAGGCGGCCTTGAGCAGATGGTTGCTTTCGAGGGCCAGCTTTACCGCCTGCTGCAGCGTCACCACCTCACCAAAGGCGGGCGTCGTCAGGACGGAAAAGAGCAGTGCGAGCAGCGGTGCAAACCTTCTATTCACCCGGGAAACCTCCTTGCGGGCATAGTCACTATTTTGCGTTAAGATATATTCGAATTCTTATATATATACTCCGCGGTCAATTGTCAAGGTAATAACCTTATAAGCATAGGTTAAGTAGCCTATGTCGGATTTCCCGACCTAAACATTGTAACAGCTTAGAAAGGGCACCGCCCTTTCCACATGAAAAATGTGGCGGGAATCGGGGCGGAAAGGGAACTTTCGCAAGGGGAAGGTGGATTTCGGGAAAGCCAAACAAAAAAACCGGCGCGCTCCGCAGGTGAGCGCGCCGGTCTTAACGGTGTCATTTCGGGAGGGATCAGGCGCCGGGCTGGTCGAGCAGGTAGTGTCCGACATAGTTCTTGGAGAACTGCAGCGCGGTGCGGCCGCAGCGCTTGGTCTTGTCGTGTGACCACTGGATTGCTTCCAGCTCCAGTTCCTTGCTCCAGGGAATGGTGACGTTGCGGCTCTTAGCCTCGCGCTCGACGCACTGGCGCACCGCGTCAAGATAGCGGTCCTGGGTGAAGACATGGAAGGCGACCCAGAGGCCGAAGCGGTCCGAGAGGGAGACCTTCTCCTCCATCGCCTCGCTCTCCTGCAGCTCGCCGTTCACGTATTTGCCGCCGAGCAGGTCGGTGTTGTACTGGGGGAGCAGGTGGCGCCGGTTCGAGGTGACGTAAATGAGGACGTTTTCCGGCGCGCAGTAAACCGAGCCGTCCAGGGCGCTTTTCAGCATCTTGTAGGAGAGTTCGCCGATCTCGAAGGTGAGGTCGTCGCACAAAAGTATGAAACGGTAGGGCTGGTCCTCGACGGCGCTGAAAATCTCGGAGAGGTAGATGAGGTCCTCCTTCTCTACCTGGATCACGCGCAGCCCCTCAGCGGCGAATTCGTTCAGGAGCGCCTTGACCATGGAGGATTTGCCGGTGCCGCGCGAGCCCCAAAGGAGTGCGTTGTTGGCCGGGAGCCCCTTCACGAACTGGCGCGTGTTGCTGACCATGATCTCCTTTTGCTTCTCGCACCCGAGAAGGTCGTCGAGCTTCGTCTGGTCGGTGACCTTCACCGCCTCGAGGTAACCCGAAAAGGAGTGACGACGCCAGTTAGCGGCGTGGCAGGTTTCCCAGTTGACCGCCTTCACGGCCTTGGGGAGTAACATTTCTACAGAGCTCAGCACGCGTTCGAGCTGGGCCACGACTTCCGGTTTCAGATTCAGCATGTACGTTTCCGTCCCCCGTGTGGTGGGTCCCGGACCGGCTGTTTGCTGACATGAAACAACCGCGTCCCGGTAACCCCCGGTAATTTTGTCCATTCTGTATACGTTATCGGGCATGGGCGTGTCAAATTAAAACAATGTGTCAATTGGATGGAACCCGGCTGCGGCAGAGGACCCAAGCGCTCACCCCGGGCAGGACGAGGCCGGTGCGGGCAAGAACTATCATCATGGCGTTCTCCAGTTGCAAAAGACAGGCGAGGAGCCTGCTTACGAGTCCGCCGAGGGGGGAAGCGCCCGGGTCCTGCGTCCCCTCCCATTTGGTGCACCGGTCGATCAGGAACTTCGGGATGAGGAGGGAGCCGAAGAGGTAGCCCGAGGAGAGGACGGTGAGACCGGACGCTGCAGCGACCTCCCTCAGTTCCTTAAGGCGATAGCGCCGGTAGCGACCGAGGAACCAGTCCCTTCCGCTGAAGAGCGACGGGAAGGCCGGCACAGTGATGAGGACATGCCCCCCGGCCGCAACGTGCTGCCATACCAACCGTTTGAGAAACCGCCGGTCCTCTTCGACGCGCTCCAGAACGTCCACCAGCAGGGTGAGCTCGAAGCGCCTCCCCGCAGCGGGGAGGTCCGGCACGTAGATCACCCCCCGAGCCGGCACCAGCCGCGCGACCGTCGCTTCGGTAAGGTCGGTGACCACGGCGGTGACGCGGATGCCGGGCGAGACCGAACAGAGAGACCTGCTGAGGTATCCGTCCCCGCAGTCGACGTCGAGGATACTCATGCCGTCGCGCAGATTTCCCCCGAGCAGCGTCGCGACGGCGCGCGCCCGCGCCACTTCCCACGGCCCCCTCGCGTTTACTGCCGCCTCGTCGCCGGGTGCCACGGCTAAAACCTCAGCTCGCAGTTCAAGCCGGCGCCGGAGCCGGTGACCTGCGGGCGCAGCGAAAGTTTTTTGAAAAGCGAGGTGACGCCCGCAGTCTTTGCGGCCGAAGGGCGCAGTTGGTCGTAGTGCAGGAGTCTCGGAAGGAGGTAGCCGGAGAAGAGCACGGTGGCGGCTCCGGCGAGAACATCGGTGGCGTAGTGGTGGTCAGCAGTGATGCGGGCGACGCCCGCGGCATCGGGGAGCACCGCAGCCGGCCCTGGCAGGGTAGCCGTGGCGGGGGTGAGAAGAAGAGCCATCGCGATATGGTGCAGGGCGGATTTGACCATAGGCAATATTAAATATTACCAATGATGCCTTGTCAAACCGAGGCGGCACTCCTCAACTCAAGCTCTCCGGTGTGGCTCAGCCAGGCGAAGGAGAGCGCCAGCATGTCGGCCACGCCCCCCATGGTAAGGTTTCGGCTCACGTAGTAGGCGTTTCTTTCGGCGAGAAAGGCCATGAAGTCGGCGCGTTGCGCCACCAGGCACTCCAGAGTCGCACCGTCCTTGCGCACCGTTTCCAGCCCTTGCCGCCCGCAACGGTGCAGGGCGGTGGTGTCCTCGACGCTCGCCATGAGCCGCCCCAGCATCGCGAAGGTGGCGCTTCCCTGGTTGCCGCCCGCCGCCATCTCGCGCCTGAAGGCGGGCAGCGCCTCACCGAAAAGCGCCGGGAGTCCGCGCAGCGCCTCGCCACGGATCCCCCCGGCCCGGTAGGCATCGCGCGCCCGACTGCCGTTACTCCCCGAGTCGTCCGCCGGATCGAAGAGCTCCCCGGCTAGCCGCGCCACTGCCGCGCTCAAAGCCTCCTCGTCGCGGCGGCCGATGCGTGCGCTCGCGCAGAGCAGCAGACCGCTCAAAAAGATGTACCCCCGGTGACAGTTGGTGCCGGCTTCCTCCAGCATGGCCCGCTCGGCTTCCACCCCCAGGCGCACCTGCTGCGCGAGTTCCTCCCCAGCGGCGAGCGACGCGCTCACCCGGTGCAGGTACCCGGAGACGACGGAGAGGGAAGCTTCCATGAGGGGGACGGAGAGGTCGCGGTGGGATCCGGAGTCGTTCAGGTCGACGAGCCCCGGTTTTGGCGTGAGGTAGAGCTCCATGAAGGCGCCGCGCACGAGGCTGCGCGAGAAAAGTGTGAGCTCAGAGCGCATCGATCAGGGCCCTCGCCGCGCGCGCGAGTTCGTCGCTCGAGTGGCGCCCGGCGCGGATGCAGGCGAGCGCCGGTTCGCGGCAGATGAGGCAGTTTCTGGGGGCGACATCGAGGTCCGCACGCCCCATCTGGTTGCCGGCGTGATCGTAGACATCGAGGTCGAGGAGCCTTCCCGCCGGGTACGCCCCCTCGACGGCGATCCCAAGGCGCTTCACCTGGGTGGCGAGAAGTCTCGTGCGGTACAGCGCGAAGGGGCCGAGGGCGTCATGACCGCGCGCGGCGGCGCTCCCGTTCATCGCGGCAAGAAGCGCCCGTTCCCCCCAGGCGAAGAGCCGGTCGGCCCGCGCGCCGGTCTTCTCCCCCCCCGGAAGATTCAAGGAGAGCATCACCGTCGCGGGAAACGGGGTCGGGAACAGGGTGTCCAAAAGCTCCTGCCTGCGATCCCGCGCCGCGAGGAGGCTATTCCTTAACGCGTCTGACGACATCGATGATGCTCCCGTCGCGGTACTCGATGACCGCCACCACCTCGTCCTCGAACTCGAGGGGACGCGGCGTGCCGGTTACGCGGCAGATCTCGCGCTGCAGGTCGGCGATGTCCTTCACCGGGAGCTTCCTTCTAATCAGCTCCTCCTTGAGCTCCGCATGCCTGTCGTTCACCGCGATACCGCGCTCGGTCACCACGACCCCGATGGTGTCCCCCGGGGTGGTGATGGTGGTGACCCGGTCACGCACGATGGGGAGCCGGCCGCGGATCGAGGGGGCGACGATGATGGAGAGCTTGGCCCCGGCCGCGGTGTCGGAGTGCCCACCGGTGTTGTGCAGAAGGTAGCCGTTCGATTCGGTGTTCACGTTGACGTTGAAGGCGGTGTCAACCTCGGTGGCGCCCAGGATGACGCAGTCGAGCCGGTTCACCACGCTCCCTGCGTTGAAGGGGTTCGCGTACATGTCGGCGCTGATCTCCTGGTGCGCGCGGTTCACGCCGATGGAGCGTACCGCCTCCTGGTCGAAGCACTGCACGTCCATGAGCGCCGAGAAAAGCCCCTCCTCGAGCATCTCGACGAAGTAGCCGGTGATGCCACCGCAGCCGAAGCTCCCCTTGATGGAACCCTTGCGCATGGCGTTACGCACTTTCTCCGCGACGGCGAGCGAGATCCCCCCCGAGCCGGTCTGGAAGGAGAAGCCGTCCTGCAAAAGCCCGGACGCCTCGATCACCTGCGAGGCGTAGCTCGCGATCTGCAGGCCGACCGGATCGGTCGTGACCCGGGTGGTGGTGGAGACGATCTTCGCCGGGTCCCCCAGGCGATCGACCACCACGACGTAGTCGACGAGGGTCTGCGGGATGCCGACGGGAATCGCCGGGAAGGGGACCAGGTTGTCGGTGACCGCGACGACGCAGGAGGCGTAGCCCGCGTCGATCTGCGCGTACCCCAAGCTGCCGCAGGCCGACGGCCCGTAGTAGCCGTTCATGTTGCCGTACTCGTCGCAGCATGGGGCCGCGATGAAGGCGACGTCGATCTTCACGCTCCCCTCGATGATGGAGCGGGCCCGGCCGCCGTGGGTTCTGACCACGATGGGGCAGGAGAGTTCGCCGCGGCTCGCCAGCTCGCCGATCAGGCCGTTCACGCCGCACTGGAAGCCCGCGATGACGCCGCTTTTAATGTGCGGGATGATCTCGGCGTGCACCGGGTGCACCGAGGAGGATGCGATCCAGATCCCCTTGAGCCCGAGCGCCGCGATCTCGGCCACGATGCGGTTCAGGAGGAAATCGCCGTTTCGAAGGCTGTGGTGCGTGGCGATGGTCATCCCGTCGGCAAGGCCGCTTGCCTCGATCGCCTCCCTGAGCGAGGAGAGCCGCTTCCCCTCTCCCGGGTTCACGCGCTTCACCGGGCGGGCGGCGACGGCCCCTTCCGGACGCAGCGACCAGGCGTCGCCGTAGGGGACGAGCCTTTTTCCCGCGTAAGAATCCGGGATCTCCCGTCCCAGGCTATTGAGCGCCATGAATCTCCTCCTCGTCGATCAGGGTATCCACCATGCCGTGGGCGTAGGCGGTGCGCAGTACGCGGGCCGCCCGCTTCACCACCGGGGCGTCGACCATCTTCCCCCCGAGGGCGATGACGCCGGTGCCCAACTGCCGCGCCCGCTTGATCGCCTCGATCACCTGGAGAGCGTACTCAACCTCGTGCTCTTTCGGCGCAAAAACGTCGTGCACCACCTCGATCTGGCGCGGGTTCACCAGGCACTTCCCGGTGTAGCCGAGCCTCTTCGCAAGCTCGGTCTCGGCCCGTAGCCCCTCCATGTCCGAGACGTCAGCGAAGATGGTGTCTACCGCCTGGATCCCCTTCGCCTTGGCGGCCCAAAGGACCCGGGTCCGCGCGTTGAAGAGTTCCTCGCCGCCGCGGCTCCTCTCGATCTCCATGCTCGCCGTGTAGTCCTCGGCGCCGAAGGCGAGGGCGAAGATGCGCTCCGAGCTGTTTGCGATGCCGACCGCGTTGATGACGCCCAAGGCGCTCTCCAGCGAGGGGAGGATACCGAAGCGGCCAATCTCCACCTCGAGCTCCTCCTCGAACTCGGTCAAGAGGGTGTCGAGGCGCTCCACGATCTCCGGGGTGTCCGCCTTGGGAAGCCTGATCCCGTCCGGCATGGCCGGGAGAACCACCTTGAGGTCCTCGTACCCCCACTTCGAGTCGAGCGGGTTGATGCGGACCAGGAGTTCCTTGTTGCGGTCGGTGTAGTTCAAAAGGAAGCGCTTCACCAGGTGGCGCGCCGCGTCCTTTTCGGCTAACGGCACCGCGTCCTCCAGGTCGATGATCACCGAGTCACAGTTGAAGATGGGGATGTTCTGCAGCATGGAGGGCATGTTGCCCGGGACGTAGAGCAGGGAGCGTCGCAGCTTGAAGGCGGCCATCAGGAGGACTCCTCGTCGATGTAGATGGTCGGGATGCCGCCGACCTTGGAGACGTGGCGTTCGACGCCGGAGACGTCGAGTTCGGTTAAGACGATCTCGCAGGTGGCGAAGACCTCGGCGTCGTATAAATGCCCGCCGACCACCTCGCCGGAGGATTTGGACATCATGATGTGGAAGTGGCAGTCGAGGAGTTCGTCCTCGCCCGGGACGATGTTCCCCTGCAGCCCCAAAAGCTCGCACGGCCCCTCGATCTCGTGGATCGTGATGCGCGGCGTGGTGATGGGGAGCTTCGCGCCGGTCTTGATCCCCCTCAACTTCACGTTCTTCACGCTGCCGAGCGCCGAGACGATCATGGCGTAGCGCACGTCGGTCAGGTGGGCGAACTGCAAAAGCCTCGTGGTGAGGCGCTCTCCCGGCGTGATCTTGATGATGAAGCGTCTGCCGTTGGTGCACTCCTTGTACCAGAGTCCTTCCATCTATCCCTCCGTGGCGCGCATTATGGCCGTCTCAAGGCGCGCCTCTATGGCGTAATCGAGGGCGCCGCGGTCGGTGATGCGCACCTCGCCCGACTCGATGCCGTGTTTTTCGAGCACCTCGTCCACCTTGGCCCGGATCAGCGCGCCGAACTGTTTCACCACCGTCGACTCGATGGTCACGGAAAGCGTCTCCGCGGGCTCCAGAAACACCATAAGGTCGCTGGACTGCATCGTCCCCGCCTGTGCCTTCTTCACGATCTTCATTTGCTTTCCCCCTTTACCCAGATCTTGATCCCCTCGCTGGAGAGGAGAAAATCCAGGGTGCTTACCGGCACCAGTTCCGCGATCCCCTCCAGTTCGCCGTTCAGGAGCATATCCCGCACCCGCGAGGCCGAAATGGGACGGTCCATGCCGCTTTTCCTCTCGATCTCCTGCACCTCGACGCCAAGCGGAGGGAGGATGCGGTGCATCGCCTCGTTGTAGGCCGCGGTGGTGCCGCACCAGGGCTCGGTCCCGACGAAACGGGTCTTCACGTGGAAGTGCGGCGCAACGTGCCGGGCGAAGAGCAAAAGGTCGAGCTCCATCTGGATGGCGCCGCCGGGGTCGCCCCCCTTGAGGAAATAGGTGGGGAAGGTGATGCTGGAAACGGCGTACCAGGAGGTATCGAGGACGACGACGTTTTCAAGGTCCGCGGTCCCCTCCTGCACCATGCGCAGGCGGGCGCCGAAGGGGAACAGGGAGCGCTCCTCGCGCACCACGAAGAGAAAGAGCTGGTCCACGGCCGCGGCCGCCTGCTCGATCAGGTAGCGGTGTCCGAGCGTGAAGGGGTTGCAGTTGGCGACGATGGCGCCGTTGTTGCCGGCACGGACCTGCTTTGCGTATCGGGAGAGGTAGCGCCTAAGGCCGTCGCCGTATTCGAGGAGGGCGGTCGTGCCGGAGGCGACCAAGAGGTTGAAGTTGAGCGCCTCGAAACCCGGGACGAGGGCGGGTGAGGTGAAAACGAAGAAGGAGTCGACGCCGTCCTGATAACCGCGGCCGACCAGTTCGGTTACCACCTCGTCGAGGAGCGTCCCCCCTTGGTGCGAGGGGGCCACCGCGAGCATCTTGAGGACGCGACCCTGCCGCGCCCCGACCGCCACGAGGCGCCCCGCCTCGAAGACGCCGACCAGGTCGTCGTAGGGGGCTTCGAAGCGAAGGCCGCTTGCTTCTACCAGCGCCCGGGCCTGCCCGAGATCATCCGTGGAGAGAAGTGAAGTAACCATCCGCAAAGACTAACACCAAAGATATGTATACGTAACCGCGTATACCAAAAAAACTTTTCCGTTCTCACAGGACGGCCGCATCTCTCACAGCCTGTGGAAAGTGCCAGGTCGTATTCAGAAAAAACTATGATGCTGACACCCTCTCGTGCTATCGTTTGCAGTTGGCAAAACACAGATATTACTTCCAAAAAGCAAAGACCGATGATGAATATCTCAGTAGTGATACCTGCCCACAATGAGGCAGAGAACATAGCGTCCCTGGTCCAGGAAATCGTGGCGACCGGCCTCGACTGTGAGATCGTGGTGGTCGACGATGGCAGTACCGACGACACCCATGCGCGGCTGCTTGCGCTGAAGAAGTCCGTTCCTGCCCTGAAGGTGGTGCAACACGACCGCGCCTACGGCCAGAGCGCCGCCGTTGCGACCGGCATCAAGCAGGCCGGCGGCACCCTGATCGGTACCCTGGACGGTGACGGCCAGAACAACCCCGCAGACCTCCCGAAGATGATCGAGGCGATCACTAACAGCACCAACCCCAACCTAAAGATGGTGGCCGGCTACCGCAAGAAGAGGGACGACTCCCCCTGGCGCATCATAAGCTCCAGGATCGCCAACGCCTACCGGCGCTTCTTCCTTCGGGACGAGACCCCGGATACCGGCTGCGGCCTCAAGGTCTTCTACCGCGCGGCCTTTCTCGAGCTCCCCTTCTTCGACCACATGCACCGCTTCCTCCCGGCCCTGATCAGGATGAAGGGTGGAGACGTCATCTCCGTCGAGGTGCACCACCGTCCACGCATCGCCGGCGTCTCCAAGTACGGCACGCTGAACAGGTTGTGGGTCGGCATAGTCGACATCTTCGGCGTCTGCTGGCTGCGCATGCGTGCTAAAAACGTAACGATCACGAGGTTCGACTGATGACACTTTCCGAGAAAACCTGGGTAGGCATCGGTCTTGCCGGGCAGTTTTTCTTCACCATGCGCTTCGTCGTGCAGTGGATCGCCACCGAACGCAAGAGAAGGAGCGTCATTCCGGAGTCATTCTGGTACTTCAGCATCTTCGGCTCGCTGATCCTCCTTGTCTACTCGCTGTACCGCAAGGACCCGGTGTTCATCCTGGGACAGGCCTTCGGCTCCACGGTCTACGTCAGAAACCTCTTCTTCATCCACAAGGAAAAGAAAGATGCCGCAGCGTGAACCATGGAGTAGCCAGAGCTGGCTGCTTCCCTTCGCAATCCTCGCCTTTCCGGTCATCGCGTTTTCCCTTCTGCTCCCATACTTCCCGATCGATGAGACCCGCTACCTTTCGGTCGGTTGGGAGATGTGGAACAAGGGGTCGTACATCGTCCCGCTGCAAAACGGGCTCCCCTACTCCCACAAGCCCCCGCTGCTTTTCTGGCTTTTCAACCTCGACTGGCTCCTTTTCGGCGTGAACGAAGGAACGCTCCGTTTCATCCCCCTCATCTTCAGCATGATGAACGTGGCCCTCGTGCACCGGATCGCGAAGAGGCTCTGGCAGGACGAACAGGTCGCCCGCTACGCCGTGCTCGTCCTCGCCTCCATGCTCTCCTACCTCCTGTGGTCCGCGGTGATCATGTTCGACGTCGTACTCACCCTGTGGGTGCTGCTCGCGGTGGATGCGGTGATCTCGGCGGTGAAGGAGCAGCGCCTCCTCTGGTTTATTCAGCTCGGGGTCGCCATAGGCTTCGGCATCCTCACCAAGGGTCCCGTGGTTCTGGTCTACATCCTGCCGGTCGCACTCTGCGCACCCTTCTGGGCACCCGGGGAGCGCCCCGCCGGCAGGTGGTACGCCTCCATCGGGCTCTCCCTTTTGATCGGCATCGGGGTTCTTTCCCTCTGGCTCGTCCCCGCGGCGCTGACCGGCGGCGAAACCTACCGCCGCGCCATCCTCTGGGGACAGACGGTGAACCGGATGGCCAACTCCTTCGCCCACAGGCGCCCGATCTGGTGGTACCTCCCCTGGATCCCGACCCTGCTCCTGCCGTGGGCCCTGTTCCCCCCGGCGTGGCGCGCCTGGAAAAGGCTCACCGCAGATCCCGGGTCCCGCATGGTCATGATCTGGTGCGGCGCGAGCCTCGTCGTCTTCTCGCTGCTCTCCGGGAAGCAGGTCCACTACCTGATCCCGGTGCTCCCTGCCTTCAGTCTCCTCATGGCGAAGAGCATCGCCCAGGAGAAGGGGGACGTCGCGCGCTGGAGACTCCCCATAGCGCTCCTCTACCTGATTCTGGGTGCCGGCCTTCTCGCCGCCTCGTTCATCAGTCACGGACGCATGCTCAGACACTTCGACCTGGACGAGGTGAGGTGGGCCGCCGGCGGCCTCGTCCTGGTCGGCGCTATACTCTTCTGCCTGCGCCCCCGCACCATGCCCGCCCTGGTCACCCGGGTGGCCGCCGCCTCGCTTGCCTGTTGCGCGCTCGTACTGCTGGGCGGGCAGACCATGTTCCTGCGCTACGACCTGCACCCCATCGCTCAGGCGATCAGGGAGAAGCAGGCCGAAGGGTACGAGGTGCTGCACGCCGATAAGTACCACGGTCAGTTTCATTTCATGGGGCGGCTGGAACGCCCCCTGGTGGAGCTCAAGAATGCGGATGAGGTAGGCGCATACGTGGCGACCCACGACAAAGTGGCCCTTATCACGTACGAGCCGGACAAGCGGCGTATCGATGCGGGGGAGTATTTCTTCCTGCAGCCTTTCAGGAGCAAGCAGGTGGTGCTTTGGAACCGTACAGGGGTCGACCGTTATCTGAAAGAAGCCGGTGCGTTGCGGAGAGCGGCGGAAAACCAGGAATAAGAAAGGGCCCTCCGGCGGCGGAGGGCCCTTTTGCATTTCAAGCAATTTCTACCGGAACCCCGCCTCCTTCCAGGCGTTCACGCCACCCTTGAGCGCCGACACCTTGGTGAACCCCATCTCCTGGAACTCCGCTGCCCGACCGGCAGACGTGTGTTCCTGCGGTCAGTTGCAGTAGAAGATGATCTCCTTCTCCTTCGGGACCTCCGGGAGCCTCGCGTTGAGCTCTCCCATGGTCAGCGCCTTCTCCAGGCGAATCCCGCCGCACATCTCCTCACTGTCGTAGGCGCAGACGAAGAGGGCCTCCCCATCCTGCACCTTCCTGCGCGCCTCCTGAATCTGGATCCTTTTCACCTCGGCCATGACTTCCTCCTTCCATCCCCTTAGGATGGCCCCTGGACCACTGCTGCTGTTATCTACCACCTCCTGGCAGGCCGGTCTCATGCGGCACCCGAAGGTGCCGACATCGGCCGCCGGAGCGCTTCACCCGGGGAGGCAGCGCTACCCCATGTGGCGGTAGCAGAACTCCCCCAGATAGGCAAGCGCCGTATCCGGCGCCTTGTTGCAAAGGTAATGCAACGCCTTCCTCGCCAGTGACCGGTCGTATATCGGGCAGGGGAGCTCCGAGTCGTTGGGGTAGAGGAAGTGGGGAAGATCCAGGATCTCGGTCCCCCAATGGGACTTGAAGTCCATCAGGCTTTTGTTCTGCTCCTTGGTCTGCCCGAAATCGAACCGCTGGTACCCGGCGCGGCAGGCGTCCTTGATGATGTTCCAGAGCAGGAAATGCAGGGGGCTGCAGTTGATGTGGTCCGTGTTCATCGCGGAGTATTCGATGGAGACACGTCCTTTGTAGTTGAAAAGCAGCACCCCGGCGATCGTCTCGGCACCCTTGCGGCAAAGCAGGAGCTCCGCGAGCCCCTGTCCGGAGAAGGTCTGCCACAGCGATTTCACCAAGGCGTACGGCTGCGGGGGAAGCCCCTTTTTCCTCCTCATGCCCCGGTGCAGAAGGTAGAAGTCCATCAGGTCCGTCTCGCGCCTTCCCCGTATTATGTTCAGCCCCGATCGCTCGGCGCGAAGGATGCGCTGCCGCACGCAGCTTCTGTGGAAGCGCATCCGGACCTCCTCGGGATCGCGTGAGAGCTTGATGAAGTGGTGTTTCAGACCGCAGTCGGTGCGGAACCTCTCCGGATCGAGCAGGTGTGGCGCCTGCGCCGTCCTGATCTCGATGCGGTGGATCTCGAGGTGCTCGGCAAGCCGCAGCACCGCGTCGCACAGGATCTCCATCTCGGACGGCTCCGACACCAGCGGATCGCAGAGGGTGGCAAACGGGATGCTTACCAGGCGCCGGCCGGTCAGCCAGCTCCGCACCGCGTAGATCGGGAGTGCCGCCTTGATGGCACCGCCGGGAGCGGTGAGCGCCAGGTAATAGCCGCACATGTGCGAAAAGTTGTTGTCCAGCACCCGTTTCCAGCCGGAGAGGTGCGTGATCCAGCCGTAGGGATGGGCGTGAACGAACCGGTCCCAGCGATGGTTGCGCAGCGGATCGATGAGACTCACCCCGCTGCCGAGGTCTGCCTCGAGCGCTTCGCGGGAAACGTCAATAGCCACTGCCTACCTCCCGGACTCCCTCAAATTAACAACGTCTTACTCTATCCGCCGCCGGATCCAAGTCAAGGTGCGCCGCACTGTACAAAATGAACCCGTCGTGTTGATGAAAGTGCGGGTGCTGCTAAGATACTTGTCGTTGCCAAATCCGGCAAAGGAGGGAGTCATGGGCGAAAGACTGACCGAATGGGCAGAGCGGCCACTTAACTACCGCGAGGACCAAAGAGAAAACCTCGACCCGCAACTGCGGCGCCTGAACATGAGGCTCGGGGCGCATGCCCTGCTCGACTTCGTGCTTAACCCTCCCGCGTACCTGCTTTTAGCCGGCGCCGTCGGGCTTCTCGCCAAGCGCAGGTTCGCCCTCGCGTCGCTTCTGGCCGGAGGCTTCGTGCTGCAACAGGCCCTCTCCAGGATCGGCGCCACCGGCACACAGGCGGGGGTTGAGGAGCAGAAGAGAAGGGAGATCGCCTTCGAGCGGCGCACCATGAAGGCGCAGCGCGGGGATTACGGCCGGCTCGACGTCATCGCCTTCAAGTAGGGAGAGATTTCAGTTCCGGCGCAGCGCGCCGATAAGGATGGAAAGCAAACACCACTAATGAGCCGGAGCGACAAATGACGCTGGTTGAATGGGATGAAGCCCTGATCCTGGGAGTGCAGCGGATCGACGCCGATCACGAAAAACTGGTGGAGATCCTGAACCGTTGCTACAACGCGCTCATGCAGCACGACCACACCCATGAACTTCATGACATAGTGGTGGAACTTCTGGACTACACCCAGTACCACTTCGGCACCGAGGAAGCCATGATGCACGAGGTGCGCTACCCGGCAGCGAAGGCTCACACCGCCGCCCACCGCACCTTCATCAAGTCCATCCACAACTTCAGGGACCGTTTTGAGGCGGGCGAATCCTTCGTTGCCATCGACGTTCTCGTCTTTCTCAAGGACTGGCTGGTGGCGCACATCCAGAACACGGACCGCTCCCTTGCCCAGTACGTGACCGAAGTGGCCCAACTGTAAAAAAAAAGGCGTCCGGCAAGGATACCGGACGCCGCGTTTCCCACTCCCTGTTCGCTACCCTCCGCCGTAGAGCCCCGTCAGCACCGCCTCCTCGATGACATGGTCCTGCATCGCCACGTCCAGTTGCCCCTTGCTCGCCGTTCCCGCCAGCTCCAGCGTCGTGTCGAGCGCGTACAACCGGAAGATATAGCGATGGGTGCTGGAGGGGGGGCAGGGCCCGCCGTACCGGTTGTGTCCCCAGCTGTTCTTGCCGATCACCACCTCGCGCGGCTCCGCCTGTTCCACGAGCTCGGCGGTCCTTGGCCCCATGTTCCAAAGGATCCAGTGCACCCAGAGTCCGTTCGGGGCGTCCGGGTCTTCCATGACCAGGGCCAACGACTTGGTGCCGTCCGGCACGTGCTCGATCCGGAGTTCCGGATTGATGTTGTCACCATCGCAGGTGTACCTGGCCGGAATGCGCCCGTTGTCCTTGAAGGCCGGGCTGGTCAACCGCATCTCTCCCATGAGTCACCCCCTTGTGACCGGCCTCGGCCGGCCCGCCTGTTACTCCCCGCCTGCCTGCGGCACGCCGCAGACCTTCACCTCTACCACCAGATCCTCCACTTGAGCGAACTGCTCGCTCACCGCGCCCACCGGCCGGAAAAGCTCGACGGACCAGAGCCCGTCGTTTGCCCCCTTCCCCACCGGGCTCGCGTTCTCGTGGGTCACCATGCCGCAGAACTCGGAGCGCCGCACCGAGCGGCGGTTCTCCACCCGTCCGAGGAGCACCGGCGGAAGTCCCCTCTGGTCCACCTCCACGCGCTCCCCGCGCCTCACGTACCCTGCCCGCTCCGGAAGCCGCACCAGGGCGGACCAGGGGACCGCCCCCGCCTCCCCCAGCAGCGACGCGCTCACCCCGCGAAAACGGCAGTTCTCAACCCCCTGAAAAAGCTCCTGCGGCACCTGCACCCGCACGGCGAAACTATCACGCGCGTGCCTCAGCTGTCCCCACGCGTTGCGGTTCATCAGGGCACGCACCGAGAAGGCGCGGGTGAAGGCCTGCTCCCTGCGCTGATAGCAAGCGATCCACTCCAGGGCATCGCGCGTCCAGACCGTGCAGCTCGCAATGGACGCCCCGAGCGTCTCGGCCCAGGAACCAAGCGGCGACGGGGCGTCGTGGCCGTAGATGCGCATGAGCCCCTCCTCGGCCACTGCGATCCGGTCCAGGGCGGCCTCGTAGTCCCGGCAGAGCCTTTTCAGCACGAGGTCGCGCTGTTCGTTCATGGCCAGGGGGCCGCCCGGGCCGGCAAGCTCCTTCCTGCGCCGGATCGACTCGCCGCGCAGCCCGATCATGCCGGTCACCTCGGCTCGCTCAAGTTCCGGCTCCGCTTCCTCCTCCGCCGCCGGCGGCACCGCTTCCGCCTCACCGCCCGGCGCGTGTTCCTGCGTCTCCTCCCGGGGCGGGACCGGCTCCTCCTGCGCGGCGACTTCCCGCTCTTGCGGCTCCATCGCCTCGACCCGTTGCCGGTCGAGCTCCAGCTCCTTTTCCAGGATGGACAGGTCGTGGCTCAGTTCCTGCCAGGCCCGGTCCAGCGCGGAGTACTCCCTGAAGTCCGCGATGCAGCGCTCCAGGAGCCGTTCCGCCTCGGCCAGGAGTGTCTCGGCATGCCGGGCCTCGAACCTTGCCGCCAGCATCCCTGGATCGGGGCGGTACGCGGCGACGTTACAGGCAAGCTTCATCATCGGCCACCTCCTCTCTCAAAAAACGTACCGGAAGGGGCGGCTCGCGCCGCCCCGAGGCATGTCAGAGGAAGGTGGTCCTGGTCCCTTCGGAGAGGCGGGAGATCAGGTCCTGGCAGATCTTTTCGCAGCTTTGGCAGGACGAGCGGCAGATGCGGCAGTGCTGGTGCATTTCCGAGTGCACCTCGCACTCCTGCATGCAGAGGCGGCAGGCGACGGCGCAGCTTTCAAGCTGCGTCCTCAAAAGCTGGGGGATGGCTTCGGTCTGGCGGGACAGGACACGCGCGGTGGCCTGGCAGATGTCGGCGCAGTCGAGGTTCAAGCGGATGCACTTGGTGAGGTTTTGCACCGTCGCCTCGCCCAGGCACGCATCGGCGCAGCAGGTGCAGACGTCGGCACACTCGACGAGGGAGCTCACGCACTCGGTGACGGCGGTGACGTCCATGGTGAGTTTTCTCGGGTGGGCGGCGAACATTTCGGATGTCTTCATCGGCTTCTCCTTTGTGGTTGGAATGTCGGCACAACAGTTAGCACATTCTAATCACATTGCCGAAGAATTCAACGCGGGCGTGGACAAACGGTTCCCCTTTTTTCAGTCGGGCTCTCCCCCCTCCGCGCCGGCCCAGGCCGACTGCGAGAGCCTCCGTATGGTCAGCGCCTCCTGTTCGGCGATGCCGAGCGAGAGGAGGAAGGCGTGGTGCGCCTGGGGCGCGCGGCGCTCGAATTCAGCGTGCCAGGTCTCCATGGCCCTGTCGTCCATGCCGGCCGCGCGCAGCATGGCGACCCAGGTCGCCTTGTCCATGCTCTCAGGGAGCGCCTCCCCCGACTGGACCCGGAGCATGCGGGCAAGCAGGCTCTGCTGGGCCTTGAGCGCCGTGATCTCCTCTCCGACCGCCGCGAGCCGGCGCTTCAAGACCGACTGTTCCCCCTTTTCCGGGGCGGCGAGGATGGCTCGGATCTCCTCGACGGAAAGCCCGGCCTTGCGGAACGAGGCGATGGCGGCGAGTCGGTCCAGGTCGCGCTCCGAGTAGAGGCGGTAACCCGCCTCGCTCCTTGCGCTCGGGCAAAGAAGCCCCTCCTGGTCGTAGTACAAAAGCGTGCTCCGGGAAAGCCCGAACCTCTTGGCCAGCTGGCTGATGCGGTACATGCCTGCTCCTTGAAAAAAGCGGCCCCGGGCGCCCGGGGCCGGCGGTTTAAGCGTGGTGTGCGCGAATCGCCGCAATCCGCTCCGGGGGAAGCCCCAGCCACTCGAGGAAGCTCTGGTGCCCCTCGGGGTTCTCACTCTCGAAGAGGCGATGCCACTTCTCCATGGCCGCGTCGTCCAGCCCGATGGCCCGGAACCGGGCGGTCCACTCGTCTACCGTTACCTTGCTCATAATGTCGCTCCTTTTATGTTTTGGTCGGTCATGGCCATGACAGTGGAGGATACTAAACCGTGAAGCGGTAGACGGGTCAAGACAAATTCGCAGGGACTTCGCTTGTATTGGCGCCCCCCACTCCTATAATGAGACCTGGCGTCACCGACGCACCGCCACTGATCAAGGAGGGGAACGTGGAAAGACGGAAATTCCTGAAGGTCCTGGGGCTCTCTTCTCTTTTCCTGCACGGCTGGCTTAAGGAGCTCTTCGCCGCTCCGGGGGCCACCGTCGCGGTGGCCCAGGGGGGCGACCACGCCGCGACGACCCGCAAGGCGCTTGCGGCGCTGGGGGGGATGCAGCGTTTCGTGAAGCCCGGGCAGACCGTGGTGGTAAAGCCAAACATCGGCTGGGACCGCACCCCCGAGTACGCCGCCACCACCAACCCGGCCGTGGTGAAGGCGCTCGTTGAGGAGTGCCTGAAGGCGGGGGCGAAGCGGGTGAAGGTGTTCGACCGGACCTGCAACGACCCGCGCCGCTGCTACACCTCGAGCGGCATCGAGGCGACGCTCAAGGGGATGCGAAACGTCGAGGTGAAACAGATCGAGGAAGAACGCTTCAAGAAGGTCGCCTTGAACGGCAAGGTGCTTAAGGAGGCCGAACTGTACGGCGAAGCGCTCTCCGCCGATGTCTACATCAACGTCCCGGTCGCCAAGCACCACGGCCTGAGCCGGCTCACCCTCGGCATGAAGAACGTCATGGGGATCATGGGCGGCAACCGCGGCGCCATCCACCGCAACCTGGACCAGGCGCTGGCCGACGTGAACGCGGTCTTCCGCCCGCAGCTCACCGTGATCGACGCCACCCGGATCCTCGTCGCCCACGGGCCGCAGGGGGGAAGCCTCGCCGACGTGAAGGTCCTGAACCAGATCATCGCCTCCACCGACATGGTCGCTGCCGACGCCTACGCCACCACCCTCTTCGGCCTGAAGCCCGCCGACATCGCCGTCACTCGCACCGCCTACCAGCGCGGCCTGGGCGAGATGCGCCTCGACAGGATGAGGATCGTACGCGCGTGAGAAGGACGACCTCCGCGCGCATAGCACAGCTTTTCTTCCTCGCCCTCTTCCTCGTGCTCTTCCTGATGACCGAGTACCGGGGCAGCGACCGGATCGTCGCCGCGGTGAACGGCTTCTTCCGCGCCGACCCGCTCGTCGCCGCTAGCACCATGCTGGCGGTCAAGGGGTACGTGCCGCTGCTCTTGCCCGGCCTCGTGGTCCTTTTCCTCGCCCTTTTCCTCGGCAGGTTTTTCTGCGGCTGGATCTGCCCCCTGGGGACCCTCCTCGACCTCGTCACCGGCAGGATCAAAAAGGCAGGCGCGCTCCCCCCGCTCACCGGCGGCGCCAAGTACTGGCTCCTCTTCCCGCTTCTTTTCGCCTCGCTCTTCGGGGTGAACCTGGCCGGGCTCCTCGACCCCATAGCGCTTTTGCTGCGCGCCTTAACCTTCTTTTTCCACCCGCTTGCCGGCGACGCGGTGCGCGGCTCCTGGCGCTCGCTCTACGGCGTCATGGGCGAGCGGCGCGACCTCCTCGACCCGGGCTACCGGCTCGTGCGCGACTACCTCATCCCCTTCCGCGAGACGCTCTACCCGCTCGCCTTTCTTTCCGCGCTCCTCTTCCTCCTGATCCTCTTCCTGGAGCGCTACGAGACCCGCTCCTGGTGCCGCAGGCTTTGTCCCCTCGGGACGCTGCTCGGGCTCGTCGCCCGCCTGGGCCCCTTGCACCGCGTCCCGGAGAAGCTCTGTCCCGATTGCCGTGCCTGCCGGGAACACTGTCCCACCTCCTTCGACCGGGAACTCTTGCAGAGCGAGGAATGCATCCTCTGCATGGAGTGCGAGGCGAGGTGCCCCGCGCGGCGCGTCCGCTTCCGCTTCGGCCGTCCCCGCCTCGATCTCCCCGCCTCCGCCGGGCGCCGCGTCTTTCTGGGTGGTATCCTCGGTGGCGTCGTGCTCGCCAAAAGCTTCCGCTTTCGCGCGCCCGAGGCACAGGCGAAGCTTTTGCGCCCCCCCGGGGTGCGCGACGAGGAGGTGTTTCTCAAGAAGTGCGTGCGCTGCGGCGAGTGCATGAAGGTCTGCCTGAGAAGCGCCCTCTACCCCGCCTTCCTGCAGGTCGGACCGGAGGCGCTCTACACACCGCTTGTAATCCCGCGCCTTGGCTACTGCGAGTACAACTGCACCCTCTGCGGCCAGGTCTGCCCCAGCGGCGCCATCCCGGACCTCCAGCCCGAGGAGAAGCGGCGCGAGGTGATCGGCAAGGCGGTCTTCGACAAGAACCACTGCCTCCCCTTCGCGAAAAGAACCGACTGCATCGTCTGCGAGGAGCACTGCCCCGTCCCCGGCAAGGCGATCCGCTCCGAAGCTGTCACCCTCACCGGTTTCGACGGCAGACCGGTCACCGTGCAACAGCCCTACGTGGTCGACGAGCTCTGCAACGGCTGCGGCATCTGCGAGAACGTCTGCCCCCTGGAGGGGAAATCCGCCATCGAGGTGTTCCGGGTGAAGGATCGCACGCCGCTCTCCGCTCCCTCGCGGGAAGCGTCCCCCCCCGATCCCTACGCCGGAGTCAAAGGTTAGTACGGGCAGGCGTTCCGGCCAGCCCTTGGCAAAAAAAAGGCCCGACAGCGTTTGCCGTCGGGCCTTATCGTTTCCACAGGTGCCTGCCTGCTATCCGTACCGCTAGAAGGTCTCGAACTGCTCGTCGAGATCGTTCAGATTGATCTCGGCACCGGTCACCGGGCCGGACGAGGTGAGCTTGCTCCTCCCCCCCTTCGCCTTCACGGGGGCTTCCTTGCGCGTCGGCCGCGCTTCGGGCTGCGGCTCCTTAAACCTTACCGGTGCCGCCTTCGCGCCGCGCTCCTGCCCTATGTTGAAATAACCGATGGTCCCCTGCAGCTGTTCCGACTGCGAGGAGAGTTCCTCCGCCGTCGCGGACATCTGCTCGCTCGCCGAGGCGTTCTGCTGGATCACCTGGTCGAGCTGCTGGATCGCCTTGTTGATCTGGGCCGCGCCGCTGTCCTGCTCCTTGCAGGCGGCGGAGATCTCCTGCACCAGTTCGGCCGTGCGCTGGATATCCGGGAGCATGCGGTCCAGCATCTGCCCGGCGGTCTCGGCCACCTCTACGCTCGTCGAGGAGAGCTCCGAAATCTCGGCCGCCGCCTTCTGCGAGCGCTCGGCGAGCTTTCTCACCTCGCTTGCCACCACGGCGAAACCCTTGCCGTGCTCCCCGGCTCGGGCGGCCTCTATCGCGGCGTTCAGCGCGAGGAGGTTCGTCTGCCGCGCGATCTCCTCGATGATGGAGATCTTCCCGGCGATGTCCTTCATCGCCTGCACCGTTTGCGCCACCGCCTTGCCCCCTTCCTGGGCGTCCTGGGCGGACTTCACGGCGATCTTTTCGGTCTGCATCGCGTTGTCCGCGTTCTGCCTGATGTTGGAGGACATCTCCTCCATGGAGGAAGAGGCCTGCTCCGCCGCTGCCGCCTGCTCGCTCGCCCCTTGCGAAAGCTGCTGCGATCCGGACGACATCTGCTGGCTGCCGGCCGCCACGTTGTTGGCCGCCTCCTTGACGTCGGTGACCACCGCCGAAAGCTTCGACACCATGCTGGAGAGAGAACGCATCAGCTCGTCGTTGGCCGAGCGCTCCTCGAGCTGCACGGTGAGATTGCCGCCGGCCACCTCCTTCGCCGCACTCGTGATCGCGGTGATGGCGGCGATCAGCTGGTTCAGGTTTTCCTTGATCTGGTTGAAGTCGCCGCGGTACTCGTCCCTTATCGGCGCGGGCATGTCCCCCTTGGCGATGCGGTCGACGTATTCGGCGGCCACCTGCAGCGGGCCGATCACCGCGTCGAGGGTCTGGTTCACGCCCTCGACGATGCGCCTGAAGTCCCCCTCGTGACGCCCTGCGTCGGCGCGCGTCGCAAGCTTTCCTTCCACCGCCGCATGGGAGAGGGCTTTCGCGTCATCGACTAGCGCCTGGATGCGCTCCGTCATCCCCTTGAGCGCGGCGAGTAGCTGGCCGGACTCGTCTTCGGAGTCGGCGTCAAGGTTCACGTTCAGGTTCCCGGCCGCGATCTTGTTGGCCGCCTCGAGCGCCCTGCCAAGCGGCTTGGTGATGGCATTCGCGACCATGGTGGCGAAGACGAACGCGAGGACGGCACACAGGATGCCGCCGCCCACGAGGATCGCCTTGGTCCTCGCCTCGAGCGCCTCGGCGTCCTTCATGCGCACGGAAAGAAGCGACATCTCCTCCTTCTGCATGTCGGCGATGACGACGCGCATCGCGTCCATGTACTGTTTTCCCTTGGCCTGCTGCACCGTACGCACCACCTGCTCCAAGCCGCTCCCGCTGCCGGCCTGCCGCCTGAGGGCGACCAGCGGCTCCACGTCGACCTTGAGCCAGTCCTCCTTGGACTGGAACAGTTTCGCCAAGCGCTCCTGCTGCTTCGGGTTGTCCGCGGTGAGGCGCTTCGCCTCCTCCCATGCCCTGGAAAAATCGGTCTTGCCCGCGTTCAGCGGCTCGAGAAATCTGTCCTCCCCGGTGAGGGCGAAGCCTCGCTCGCCGGTTTCTATGTTCACCAGTGCGGTCAGTATGTTCCCAACCTGTTCCGTGACCTGATAGGTGTGGACGTTCATCCTGTTGGCCTTGCCGAGCGAGGCGAGGTTTATGTAAGCCACCGTAACAAGGGTGGCGACAAGCACGATGATTATGGAAAAGACGAGGTACAGCTTCTTACCGATCCTCATGTTCTTGAAAAAGCTCACATCTTTCTCCTTTCTTTTCACGCCGGGCAGCGTGTGTGATGCGACACGGCAGGAAACGCGTACGACTGCACGAGGGGCGCGCCCGCCTCCGCAGTCGTAACAGTACCCCGGCCAATCCGGGTTCAATGCAGACCGATTCGTCAGCTAACTGCAGAAGTTAAGGGGTTTTTTTTGCTTTAGCCCCCTGGACGTACCCCCCTCTTCGCTATACCCGGGACATTTCGTATACTTAGGCTCGATTTATCCCATAAGTTTTTTTTCTGTCCCCCCGGCTCTGACATAGTGCCGGACCTTACTGACTCATCGCCGGATCTTCTAACGGCGGGATTCCAATTTCCTGCCACCGATATGGGTGCACGCAGGCTTTGCAAAGCATAGCGAAGCCGCTACCTCACTTGGGCTATCGCTTCGCTTTTTCCTTAAAGTTTCCGGGGCATTCCCCCGACACGTCTATCAGACGGGGCAGTAGTAATCGAAACCGAATGTTGCTATACTACGGTGGTTGTTTAAGATTTATCAGCCTTAATCCTTCTGTGTAAATTGCATGTGGTGCTGAACCAGGGAGACAGGAGATGGCGGAAGGTCTGCAACTGAGGAAATTTCTCGCACCCGAATTCATCTTCGGAGCAGGTGCCAGGGAACTGGCCGGGCGTTATGCCAGAAATCTCGGCGGCCGGAAGGTGCTCGTGGTCTCGGACCCGGGCGTGGTCCAGGCGGGATGGACCGCCGACGTCACCAAGAGCCTAGAGGCTGAGGGACTCCCATATGTCCTTTTCACCGCGCTCACGCCCAACCCCAAGGCCGAGGAGGTCATGGCCGGGGTCGCCTTGTACCGTGAGGAGCGCTGCGACGTGATCGTGGCGGTGGGGGGCGGAAGCCCGATCGACTGCGCCAAAGGGATCGGCATCGTTTCGTCGAACCACAGGCACATCCTCGAATTCGAGGGAGTGGACATGGTGAAGGCGCCCATGCCTCCCCTGATCTGCATCCCGACCACCGGGGGAACCTCGGCCGACGTCTCGCAGTTCGCCATCATCAGCAACCCGCTCGAACGGGTTAAGATCGCCATCATCAGCAAGTCGGTGGTGCCCGACATCGCCCTCATCGATCCCATCACCCTCACCACGATGGATCCGTACCTGACCGCCTGCACCGGTCTCGACGCGATGACCCACGCCATCGAGGCCTTCGTCTCCACCGCCAGCTCTTCGATGACCGATCTGCACGCGCTGGAAGCGGTAAAGATCCTCTCCTCCAGCCTTATTCCCAGCATCCGCAATCCCGAAGACCAGGAGCTCAGGAGCCAGGTGATGATGGGGAGCCTGCAGGCGGGGCTCGCCTTCTCCAACGCGATCCTCGGGGCGAACCACGCCATGGCGCACAGCCTTGGGGGCGCCCTCGATCTCGCCCACGGCGAATGTAACGCCATCCTCCTCGATCACGTCATCGACTTCAACTTCGACGCCTCTCCGGAGCGCTTCGAGCGCATCGCGCAGGCGATGGGGCTCGACCTGCGCGGCCTCCCCGTCCTTCAGAAGAAGAAACTCCTCATCGAGCACGTGCGCTCGCTTAAGGCCCAGGCCGGCGTGGCGCGCACCCTGGCCGAGGTGGGGGTCGGGGTCGACGATCTCAAGCAGTACAGCGAGCACGCCCTGAAAGACCCCTGCATGGCCACCAACCCGCGCCGCGCCTCAAAGAGGGACATAGAGGTCGTCTATGAAGAATCCCTCTGATCCATCGGACTCCCCCCCTCGCGACGACCTCGATTCCCTCGAGGCCCTGCAGCGCAAGCTCGCGGGTTTCGGGGAGAACTCGCTGCGCAAGACCTACTACCCCGAACTCCAGGACCGCCTCGAGGAGCTGGAACGGCTGAAGGCATTCCTCGATCACAGCAACGACGCCATCTTCCTCGTCGAAACGGTCACCGGCCGGATCGTCGACCTGAACGACTCCGCCTGCCGCCAGACGGGATGGAGCCGTGAGGAACTCCTGGAAAAATCCCTTTTCGAGGTGTCCGACCTGTGGCATTCCGCCGCCGAAGCGCTGATACGCGCCCCGGAGCGCCAGGAAGAGCCGCGCGAACTGATCGTCACCGAGCTGCATAAAAAGGGTGGCGGGCGCTTCTGGGCCGAGCTCACCCTGAACCGGACGCAGTTTCGCGACAAGGCCTACGTCCTCGCCGTGGCGCGCGACATCACCACCCGCCGCGCCGTCGAGGAGGCGCTGCGCCAGAGCGAGGAGTTCCTGAAGAACGTGGTCGATCACATCCCCGCCATGGTCTTCGCAAAAGACGCCGTGAAGCTGCACTTCATCACCATCAACAAGTACGGCGAGGAACTTCTCGGTTTTTCCCGCAAGGAGATCCTCGGCAGGAGCAACCACGACCTCTTCCCAAGCGAGCAGGCCGACTTCTTCAGCGCCAAGGACAGGGAGACCCTGGAGTCGGGTGAACTGGTCGAGATCCCCGAGGAGGTGATCAGCACCGCCGCCGGGAACCGCATCCTGCACACGAAGAAGATCCCCCTCATGGACGACCAAGGAAAGGCACGCTACCTCCTGGGCATCGCCGAGGACATCACCGAGAAGAAACAGCTCGAGGAAAAGCTCCTGCAATCCCAGAAGATGGAAGCGATCGGGCAGCTGGCCGGCGGGGTGGCGCACGACTTCAACAACATCCTCATGGTCATCATGGGGTACGGCAGCATGCTGAGAAACGATCCCTCCCTGGCGTCGGAAAACCGGGAACAGGTGGAGCGGATCATGGAGGCCGCCGACAAGGCCGCCCAGCTCACCGCGGGACTTCTCACCTTCAGCAGAAAGCAGGTGATCAAGACGCAGACCGTCGACTTAAACGAGGTGATCAGGCGTGTGGAAAAGTTCCTCTCCCGCATAATCGGGGAGGACGTGCAGCTTAAGTCGCAGCTTCCCGAGCACCCGCTCCCGGTGGAGATGGACAGTAACCAGATCGAACAGGTGCTGGTGAACCTGGCCACCAACGCGCGCGACGCCATGCCGCGCGGGGGACTCCTCACCGTCACCACGTCGCTGCAGCGCATCGACCAGGGGTTTGTCGATGCCAACGACGCCGGCTCACCCGGTCCCTACGCCGTGGTCTCCATCTCCGACACCGGCCTCGGGATGGACGAGGCGACGCGCCGGAGGATCTTCGAGCCCTTCTTCACCACCAAGGAACTGGGTAAGGGGACCGGGCTTGGCATGTCCATCGTGTACGGCATCGTGACGCAGCACGGCGGCTTCATCAACGTCTACAGCGAGCCGGGCCTCGGCACCACCTTCAAGATCTACCTACCGCTCAGCCCCTCCGCCTTCGAGGCGGCCGAAGCGCTGAGGGAGCTGGAGCACCCGCGCGGCGGGAGCGAGACCATACTCGTGGTCGAAGACGAGGCGAACCTGCGCACCCTGCTGGAGCAGATCCTCTCCGGCGCCGGATATCAGGTGCTGGTGGCGGAAAACGGCGCCGTCGCCGTCGACATCTTCGCAAGAAACGAGGGGAAGATCGCCCTCATACTCATGGACATGGTGATGCCGGGGATGAGCGGCAAGGAGGCCTGCGGTGCCATCCGCAGGATCGATCCGTCGGCGCGCGTCCTGTACACGAGCGGCTACACCATGGACATCATCAAGAGCCGTGACCTCATGGAGGAGGGTACCGAGCTGATGACGAAGCCGGTGCGCCCGGCCGAACTTTTAAGAAAGGTGCGGGAGATGCTGGACCGCTAGACGGAGAGCTCGCGGCAGCGCAAGAGGAAGAGACGGTCGGCGTAACTGCCGGCCCGTTTCAGGTCAAGAGGGGAGAGTTCGGCCGCCTGGACGGGGTGGCGGAAGCGGCGCAGGAAGCGGCGCTCCGCACCGTTTAGGGGGCCGTTTTCGTTTCCCAGCCGCCCCGGGATGTCAACCGGGGTGATACGCCACGGGGAAAGGGCCGGGAGAAGGCACGGGTTCAGGCGAAAGACCGCCTCAGCATCCGGGCAGGGCCCCTTGGGGCTGCGTCCGAGATAGAGCACGAAGTTCCCCGGAGACTCTTTCTCCTTCTCCATCCCCCTGATCCGTTCCACCTCGCGCTCCGGTTCCGGGAGGGCACCCCGGTGCGCGAAACGAAGAGGGGTGAGCCCGCTTGCCGCAACGAGCTCAATGAATTCGCCGATACGATAGCTTTTCACCTGCGGGTGCAGCAGGGCATCGGCAAGCCCGGCCCGGCTCGCCACCTCGCCGGAGCTCTCGAAGAACTCCCTCAGCCGCGAGCCTTGCGCACTGCGCGCCACCATCCTTCGCACCGCCTCGGGCTCACGCACCTTCAAAAGGGTGAGCGCACGCCGGATGGCATCCTCCTCGCGCCTGGTGTAGCGGCTGTAGACCATCACCCTCATGATCCCCCCTTCCCCAAGGCGCGCGGCGAGCGCGCGCAACCCCGCTTCCGGCTCCGCCAGGTGGTGCAGCACCCCGTAGGCGTCGATGAAACCGTAGGGGCCGGTGACGAGCGCCGGATCGAGGAGGTCTCCTGCCACGAAATCGACCCCGGTCACCCCGTGCACGAGGCAGTGCAGCCGGGCCCGCCTAAGGCTCGTCTCGGAGAGGTCGAGGGCGGTGATCCGGGCCTTCGGGTTGGCGACGGCGAAAGGATATGGGGCGAAGGTGCCGCACCCGGCGATGAGGATGCGGGCGAGATCGGCCGGCGGAAGTTCGCCGTTGAAAAGGGACCAGAGGGCGTCGAGGTTGTTCGCGTAGGTGTCGGCGCGGCGCACCGAGGCAAAGAGGGGATAACTCGGATAGGGGTAAAGCTCGTAGTGGCGGCGGACGGCATCGGGCATGACCGACACTCTAGCGCGGCGGGGCTTTATTGGCAAGCGTCCCAATGAGAAAGGGGGCGGAAAATCCGCCCCCTTTCATTGCATCCCGGCGGGAACCCATGGGCTCCCGGCCGTTTTTACATGACGATCTTGACCATCGCCTGCGGCGCGTACTCGTTCACGCCGCTCACGCCGAACTTGTTGTGCCAGTACATGAACTCGGTGCCGAAGTAGATGCTCTTCGGAGCGTCCCAGAACTTGCCCAGATCGAGGAGCAGGCGGGGCTGGGCGTCGATGTTGAAGACAAGGTTCCCTTCGCCGCCGGCGATGTCGGAGAACCCTTCGAAGAGCATGTCGGCCTTACCCACGCTGAAGGGGAGCTGCCAGCAGGGGGTCACCTGGTAGGTGCTGCCGGACTGCTTCGGGTCGTTGCGCACGTAGACGTTCAGGTCGGCGAAGTTGAACTTCGGCAGGTTGAGGCTGAAGCCCACGCCGTAGAGGTAGTTACGGAAGCCCTGACCCATCTCCAGGGTGCCGGCAACCAGCACGTCCTTCACGAAAGGAGCGGAAAGGTCATGGCCGGTGATCTTGCCGATGGAGAGGCGCGGAGAGAGCTCGCCGTAGATCCCGGTGTTATCTTTCTCGGTATTGGTCACGTCGAAAAAGAGGAAGGTGTCGCCGTACTTCCAGGCGTTGGCATGTTCCACGGTGATGGTGGACTGGGTGTCCTTGGTGCCGTCGAAGTTCTTGAACTGCCCACCCCAAAGGTACTGGATGTTGGTCTCGTTCCAGAGCGTGGCGCCCGCGTGGGCCTCGGTCGCGGCAAACGGCGCGAGTGTCAGGGCGGCCAGGGCCAGGGCCTTGAAACCGGTGGAAAGGGCGCTGCGGATGGATCTCTTCATCTGTGGTGCTCTCCTTGGCTCATTAGTAAAAAAAAGGCCCGTGAAACTACCACGTTTTTTGTTTCAGTTCACCTTTTTTTGATCTAATTAAACCAAGCAAAATAGTCAGCATGCAAACCGGAGCGGGAGCGGCGCCTGAAGCAGAGCAATCGCCTCGCCCTCACCTCCGGACGGCGGGGCTAACCGGCGCCGTCGAGCACCTCGCGCACCTTGGCGGCGAGGGTGGGGAGGGTGAACGGTTTGGGGAGGAAATGCACCCCCTCGTTGATGACGCCGTGGCGGGCGATGAAGTCCGAGGCATAGCCTGACATGAACAGGGTCTTGACGCCGGGGATCGCGTCCCCGAGTCTCAGCGCCAGGTCGCTGCCGTTCATCCCCGGCATGATCACGTCGGTGATGAGCAGCTCAGGGGCCCGCTCCAGCCGGGAGACCGCGGCAAGCGCCTCTTCCGGGGTCGAGGCGACGGTGACCCGATACCCCAGCTTCACCAGCATGTCGGAAACCATCTCGCGCACCCAGAGCTCATCCTCCACGACGAGGATGCTCTCGTCCCCCTTCCGGTAGGACACCTCCGCCTCGCCGCGGCTCCCTCCCTCTTCATCCGGGACGGACGGAAGGTAGATACGGAAGGTGGTCCCCTCACCCGGGGTGCTCTGCACCTTGATCCCTCCCCCGTTTTGCTTCACTATGCCGAAGACGGTGGCGAGCCCGAGCCCTGTCCCTTTCCCCGGCTCCTTGGTCGTGTAGAAGGGCTCGAAGATACGGTCGAGCACCGTCCCGGCCATTCCCTGTCCGGTATCGCTCACCGAGAGGAGCACGTACCTGCCCGGGGCGAGCCCGGAGGCGGCGTCGAGCCGGTTATCCGACAGGGTCGCGTTTTGCGTGCTGATGGTGATCCGGCCGACGCCGGCGATGGCGTCGCGCGCGTTGACGCAGAGGTTGGCAAGGAGCTGGTCCACCTGGGAGGGATCGATGTTGATCCGGTCCACCCCGTCCCCCGGGACCCAGAGCAGCTCGATCTCCTCGCCGATCAGCCGCCCGAGCATCTTCAGCATCCCGGCCACCGCCCCGTTCACCTCGATCACCCTGGGGAGCACGTTCTGGCGTCTGGCGAAGGTCAGAAGCTGTCGCGTGATGCTGGAAGATCGGTTGGCGGCATCCAGGATCGCCTCCAGGTGCCTGCGCTGCCCTTCAACGAGCTCCTCGTCCATGAGCCCGAGTTCGGCATGCCCCAGGATGACGCTCAGCATGTTGTTGAAGTCGTGGGCCACCCCGCCGGCCAGCTGGCCGACCGACTCCATCTTCTGCGCCTGCAGGAACTGCTGCTCGACGCGCCGCTGCTCCGTGATGTCCAGGATGATGGTCAAAAGCCGCTTTTCTCCCGCCACCGCGATGGTCTCGGTCCACATCCGGCAGAGCACCGACCGCCCCGTGCTCGCGTACAGGGTGAGTTCCAGATCCTTGATCCGCCCCTCCCTCAGCATGCGCTCTTTCAGCTGGTCACGCTGGGTCTGCGTCATGAGCCCCAAGTCCACCGAGCGCGTCCCGATCACCTCGTCCCGGCTCCACTGCACCGCATCCAGGAAGCGCTGATTCACCTCAAGGTAGACCCCATCCTCAAGCGTGCTGACCGCCAGCATGAGGGGGGCGTTGTTGAACGCAGCGGCAAAACGCTCGTTGCTTTCCAGCAGATCCTGCTCCGCCCGCTTGTTCGCCACCGACTGCCAGACCGACTCCATGAGGAGGGTCAACTGCAGCACGTCGGTATCGTCGTATTCGCCTTCCTTGTTGGCCATGCCGACCACGGCGACGATCCGGTCGCCGCTGAAGACCGGGATGCTCATGAAGCGGCTAAGATGCGCGTGCCCTTGCGGACACCCCTTCTTAAGCGCGCTCTCCGCGGCGTAATCGTTCACGACGACCGCCCTGCGCTGACGTACCACCTCACCCCAGAGCCCGGTCTTTTCCAGGGTGGACACGATCTCCCGCTCGGGGAGGGCGCATTCACGCATGACGTCGCGCGACCAGCAGTTCAGGGTGAACTCTCCGCGCTCCTCGTCGTAATGGCCGATGAACCCGATCCGGCTTCCGGTGAGCCGGATCGCTTCTTCGAGCGCGTTGTCCAGGAAGCCCTGGACCGTCTCGGCCGGGTACTGCAGGATCCCCAAAAGGGTGACCAGGCGCGACTCGCTGAGCCTGATCTTCTCGGTGTCCTGCCGTTGCCGCGTGACGTCCCGGTTCGAGGCCCGAAGGCCAAGGAACACCCCTTCCTCGAAGATGGGTCGGCACAGGTGCTGGATCCAGCGCAGCTCTCCGCCGCGGGTCAGGATGGGGACCTCCAGCGTGCGCGCCGGCCGGGACGGGTCGGGGGTCGCCTGGTGCAGCGCCCTCAGGCTCTCCCTGAAATCGTGGTGCACCACCCGGTACAAAAGCTCCGGTTCCTCCTGGAACTCCTCCCTCGCATAGCCGGTGAGCTCGATGCAGGAAGGGGACATGTACCTGATCGTCCCGTCCGGCCCGATCCAGTATTCCCAGTCCTGGGTCCAGTCGCACACGGTGCGGAACTTCTGCTCGTTTGCCAAGAGCCGCCGCGTGTCCTCGAAACGGCGCCGTGACGTCACCGCGATGCCGGTAGTCCCCAGCACCCAAAGCAGGAAGAAGCGACCGACCGTGTTCCGGTCGCTTGCCGCCTGCTGCTCCAGGCGCGCCACCAGGGGAACCGAGATGACCAGGGCACCCCGCACCACCCCCTCCCGGTCACCCGACGCGCGGTGGCAGGTGAGGCAGGAGGTCTCGGTCACGAAGGCGGAGATGAAACGAAGGTAGGGAGCCCCTGCGATAGTGGCAACCTGGGAGCGCTCCCGGGACTCGCCCCGTTCGAAGGCGAGCAGGCTCTCCCGTTCCCAGGGGTCCGGGGCGTTCACGGGGTTCACGGGTTTCAGACTGGTGATCCTGCTGGTGACAGGGGGAAGGTGTGGCGCCTGGTGCGGGGAGGGGACCGTCGCAAAGACCATGCGCGTCAGGTAGGCCGGATTGACCAGGGTAAGCCGCATCCCGTCGGTGGTGGAGACGTCGCGGTGTGCAACGGTGAGATAGGGATTGGGAGCGGCCTTCCCGACGGGAACGTATACCCCTCCCATCCTGGCGGCCCAGGCGCGGTACTGCAGATTCAGGCGGAAGTAGTCGCGGGCCTCGTCTTCGGCCCGCTGCAGCATCTGCTTGCGGTCGCCGGTCACCGCCGTCGCCGCCAGCGTCACGATGACCACGGTCCAGACGGCAATGGAAAAGAGAGCGTACTTTTTATAAAGACAACCCTTTGTCTTGCTTTGCATCAAATCACCCGGCCCGATACTGCACGCAGGGTGGCTCACCCTGCTGATCACTCATCACAATGTCACGTAGAGCAAGCTAAACAAGCGATGCTCTCCCTGACTCATTCATCGGCACCCGGCAGGCTGAGTTTAATCATTTTCATCAAAAAGCTAAATGTTGTCTCTCCATTTGATCAGCGCTTCCATCATCTGGTTCGATACCAGGTTGAAATCGCCCTCGAGTTCCATCATCCGCCGCGCCCCATCGCGATCTCCATCGAGCGCCATGTGCGCCACGTTGCAGGCCACCTTGTGGAACTCGGCATGCAGGTCCTTCACCCTATGATAGTAGGCGGAGGAACGGTGCCGGGAGGGAATTTCGCCGCCGTAGAACCATTTGCCGAAGGCACAGTCATGCTCGGTGCATGGCCCCTTGGGGCTTTCCAGTTTCCCCGTCACTATCAGCTCGTTGAGCCTGTACTTGTACAAGGCATGCTCACTTATGGCGTTGTTTATCTCCTGTTTATCCATCACGTCCCTCACTGGTAATTATGAGTTGCTGCGGACCAAAGAAATGTCTTCTCCTTATCGGCAACAAACACGACAACTTAAGTAAGCAAAGTGCATTCCAAAAAACGTTTCGCGTGCTTCAGGCGTTCCGACACCGGCCGCTACACCCCTTTTCCTGCTGAATTTTCGGTGGAATTCCGCCGGAGTGGCGCGCGCCAGAAGATGATTCGTCGTTAATGTGATTTGGATCACATCACCCAGGGGTGGGTTGAACCCCCCACATCCGCGAAGCCTGCCGAATGTTTACCCCTTTTCCGCATAGCCATTTGACGGGTCAGCCATGTGAGGACGCTTAGTCCCCCACTGAAAGAAGACCCAGCACATTAGATCCGGACAATACCCTTCTTGGGCCTCGATCGACGGCACTCCTTACTCGTTTCACGCCGCCGTGCTCACTACTGTCGCGCAGGGACAGAACCTCGACGCAACAGGACTGGTTCTTACGCGTTTTTCTGCACGGTTCAACTGGCACAACGACGTATACGGCTTAGACAACCGGTTTTGCTGTGGTAGACTTTTCCGGTTATTTTGCCGTTATTGACGGATTTGCTGCCGCTGATCCAGTCTTTATGGCACAGGAGAAGAGCCACATGCTTACCATGCAGGAAATCAGAACTCACTATTACTTCACAGAAACCGATGCCGAACTGCTCAAAGAGCTTTTCCCGCTCGCGCAGGAGAACAGCCAGGCCATGGTCGAGGATTTCTACTCGTACCTTCTGAAGATCCCGGAGACCGCCGCGTTCCTGCGCGACCCGAAGGACCTCGCCCGGCTGAAGAAAACCCACTCGGAGTGGTTCCTCTCCCTCTTCTCGGGGCGCTACGACAACGAGTACATGCTCACCCTGCAGGCGATCGGTCAGGCCCACGTGCGCATCAAGGTAAGCGCCCACTACGTGAACGCCGCCATGAACGTGGTGCGCCGCTTCCTCATCGAGATGCTGCAGGCGAGCTTCCCCGACATCGCGGTCCGGCGCAAGTACCGCATCGCGGTCGAGAAGATCCTGGACATCAACCTGGACATCATGAGCACCTCCTACCAGGAAGAGGAGCTGCGCAAGGTCTTCGTCTCGCACAAGTTGGAGTCCAAGCTGATCCACGCCGCCGAGCGCTTCACCTACGGCTTGAACCTCATCCTCGTCATAGCGCTCACCGGCGTCTCCCTCTCCGTGGTGACCCTCTTCTTCTGGGACCTGGTCCACATCTTCCAGGGGAACTTCGAGAAGGGTATCCTCTCCGCGCTCGGCTCGCTGCTCATCCTCTGGATGATGATCGAGCTCATGGACAACGAGATAAAGACGCTCAAGGGGGGTAAGTTCAACATCCTGATCTTCATCGGCGTGATCATCGTCGCCCTGATCCGGGAGATCCTGATCTCGACCCTGCGCCACGACGCCCTGGAGACCCAGGCCTTTCTTGCCGGAACGCTCCTCATCCTGGGGATCGTCTACTATCTGGTGGCGAAGAGCCAGAACTTCACCGCGCACTGACGCCGGGAAACGGCCGCAAAAAAGGCGTCCCGCTTGCTGCAGGGCGCCTTTTTTCGTCTCCCCCCGCGACGGGCGGTGCTACCAGGAGTAAAGGTAGGAAAGCTCCGCGCCGAGGGCGCGCGCATCGCGCGGGTTGGGATCGCTCAGGGTAGCCCCCACCTTGAAGCCGTGACTTGCCACGGCGAGGCTGAAGGCTGCGTAGTCGATGTTGTAGGCAAGGGAGAGATCAGCCACGGTGCCGAAGCGGTAGTCTGCCGAGAGCCAGGTACGCGGTCTGCCCTGCACGAAGATGCAGGTCCCCCCGGCGCTGAGACTCCCGTAGTCGTACCCGAGGGAGAGGTCGGTCTTCACCGGAATCGTCTGCCGCAGACTCTTTTTCCCCTCGTATCCGCTGATGCTCGGGGTGAAGTCCTGGTACCCGTTCGGCGCGGTCGTCGAGGTGGGATTGACCGCATACGCCTTCGTGTAGGGGACCGAGTCCCACATGAGCGCGCCGGCCAGGTCCCTGACGAGCAGCTCGGCGTGCCACCCTCCCCTGCGGTAGCTCGCCCCGAGATCCGCGCTGTAGCCGTACCCCGACCCTAGCGTCTCGTCCTCCACGCGGTAGAGGATGTTGTGCCCGTAGGCGTAGTCGAGGTACAGGTCGTAGTCGTAGCTTTTCGATCCGGTCGCGGTGACCGCGCCGCTCATGGAGCCGTACTGCAGGTAGTGCGGCATCATGACGCGCAGGGTGAGCCCGGCGGAGAGCCCCGGGAGCACCGCGTCCAGGCTCGCCCCCCGCGAGACCTCGACGCCGCTTGCCGTCCATCCCCTCATCCTGATGTCCGCCTGGTAACGACGCCCCTTGGTCAGGTCGAGTTTCTTCTTCACGCTGTAGATGAACTCGATGGAGTCACGGTTGCTGTCGACGAAGAGCTCGCCGCGGTTGAATGCCGCCACCCGCCAGTTACGCGCCACCACCCCGCTTCCCGCATACCAGTACAGGTCGGCCAGGTTGTGCTCCTTGGGTGTGAAGCGCCCGTTCCAGTTGTCATCGATGATGCTCATGACCGGCAGCACCGTGTCCGCGGCGAAGGCCGAGGCTTCCAGAAAGGCTCCATCCTTATGTCCGACGAGCAGGGCGGGGTTGAAGCCGCTCATCGGCACGGCGCCCCAAGCCTGCGACGCCGCAAGGATTATGGTGATGCAGCAAGTAAGTGCGGCAGCTCTCAAAGGGGGCAGGAAAAGGGAGGCCTTACGGCCTCCCTGCAATGCATGGTTCATCGGGTTTTCCTTCAGGAGATACTGCTTGAAAGGCTAGATCAGTGTCTCGAAGTAGCTGTCGGAGTAGGTCACCTTCGGGACGCCGAGCGGGCTCGAGAAAGTGGCGACCTCGTCACCGCCGCCGGCATTGATGCTCCCGCTGAACCTGCTTTCGGCCGGCTTACTCTTGTCGTTAACGAGGGTGCCATGAAGACCCGCCTGGTTCGTCAAGGTCGCCGAGGTCACCTCCGTAAAGACGTTGTAGGTTCCGGTGCAGTCGAGCCAGATGGTTGCGTCGTTCGCCAACGTCCTCGTGTACTTCACCTCGAAGTTGATCACCTGGAAGGCGGACATGCTTGCCTTCAGCATGGCCGAGATATTGACGCCGTTGCCGGCCACCAGAGAACCGTTGAAGATGCCGCTCCACTGCGGGAAATTGCTGGCGTCGTCCGCGATGGTCGGGTTGTAGCTGGCCGCGTTGGAGAAGGTCCCGGTCAGGGTTCCCTGCAGCGTCATGGTGACGGCACCCTGGTTCAGTGCCTCGATCTTACCGCTGAAGGCTGCCTGGGTCGGTATGGTGGCATTCCCCTCGTTGGGGCTTATGTTGGGGTTCCACACGAGCGTCGGGATGTCGATGCTGCCGGTGACACGGGCCGTGGAGCTTGTCGCAACCCCGCTGAAGTACGCCTTGGTGAGCATGACGCTGTTCGGCATGGTCGGGTTCTGGGTGAGGGTGAAGGTCAGCTTTCTGTTGCTCATGCTGTCGTCGAAGTCGAAGGATGCCACGGGCGTAGTGAGTTTCCCCCTGAAGGTAATTGCCATGGTCGTGTCGGAGACCATCGCACTGTAGGAGGCGGTCATGGTGGCGTTGCCGTCGCTTGCCGTTTTCAGGGTGGTGAAGTTGACGCTCCCGCTCTTCGGCAGGTTGACGTTGTCCACCGAGACGGTACCGGAGAGCAGGGTCACGCTCGCGTCGGTGACGATGCTGGCCGTCGCCGTGGTGCCGGTGCTGCCGGTAACGATGGTGAGCGTCTGCCCGGGATGCTTCTCCGGATCGGTGAAATTATAGGTCGTTCCCGGGGTGATGCCCGTGAGGCTGCCGACCGAGGTGACCACCCAGCCCACAAGGTCGCCGACACTTGAGAGCTCGGGGCCGACCGTGGTCTGCAACTCCGCCGCGGTGGCATCGAACGGGGTCTTTAGCGTATCCCCTACGTCGCCTGTGTGGTAGTCGACCACGGTGAGTACGGTGTTGCGCAGGTCGCTTATCATGGCCTTCGCCTGCGCCACGCCGTTCGGGTTATCCGGGGGATTCACTACGCTGTCGGTGAAATGCTGGATGGTGCCGTACATGGAGGTTGTTTCGGTGGTGATGGTCGGGGCGAGCATCGGCTCGGGGCCGCTGGTCAGGGCTACGATCGCCTGGGTGAGGGCGCCGCCGGTCGACGAGAGCTTCGGGTTTTCCCCGGAGAGGTCCGACTGGATCATGTCGATGGCGTCTTTCACGTCGCTTGCGTCACCGTTTTTAACCATCTGGGAGATGGCGGCAAGGGCCACGCCGTAGTCTATGGCGGTCTGGCTCGAAGCCGATGCAACCTTGGTCGCGTCGGTGACGTCGACCGGCTGGGTGCCGATGATGTTTACGCCGAACGCGGTGCTGACCACGGCGTTACTGTGGTCTATGTTCGCGGTGCTTAAGCCGCCCGCAGCTGAGCTCATCTGCTTGAAGGCGACGTCGGTAAGCGGGGTTACCGCTACGTTCACAGAGCCGGTTGCACCGGAAAGCGCCGCCTTCAGCACGGTGTTGGGCACGTCTGCCGTCCCTGTCGCCTCGTCGAAGTAGGTGCCGCCGGTCACGATCACGATGAGGTTCCCCTTGTAGGAGAGGTTCTGCACCTTGTACGTGCCGTCGGAACCGGTCGAACCTGTGCCGAGAAGCTTTCCGCGGGTCCCGTCGGCGTTGACTGCGTACACCTCCACCACGCCGTTCTTGATCGGCCCTTTCGAGGCGACGCCGTTCACCGTGGTCGAAGAGGAGGATCCGCCACCGCCACCGCCGCAGGCTGCCAGCAGGGAGCACAACACTGCAAGTACAACGATACTCTTGAGCGACCGATACACTTGTTCCATGAAGCACCTCCTTGTTAGATATAAGCCAACAAAGAGTATCATTCGCCCATCCTAAGACAACATTATTTACCTATTATTAATCGTATACGGAATGCGTTGCCAGTAAGCGACGACTAATGTCTGGCGGGAGGGGCGGAGCATCGGTTTTGTGCAAGGGGAAATACTGCCGCTGCCACTGCGATGCAGGGAGATGGCGGCAAGGCAGCGGCATGATCTAGGCGCGCGGGCGCTCCGGCTCCCCACCGGCGGTCATCACCGCGACCAGTCCCAGCACGCCGCAAAGCGCCATCGCGGCGGTCATGGGGACCGCGGTGCCGTCGTGGATCGCCCCGACGAGCGCCCCGCCGGAGGCGCCCAAGAGGTACTGGATGGTGCCAAGGAGGGCCGAAGCGCTCCCGGCCGCCTTGTCGAAGGGGGCCAGCGCGAGCGCCGTTATGTTCGGGTAAAGTAGGCCGGTCATGCAGAGGCAGACGAAGATGAACAGCATCTGCAGCGGGAACCCGCCGAAGCCGGTCGCGGCCGCCGCGATGAGGAGGGTGCCGGACACCCCGGCGGTCATAAAGGCGAAGAGTGCGATGCGCCTCGGGGTGTAGCGGCGCAGCAGACGGCGGTTCATCTGCGAGGCGCCGATCAGGCCGCAGGCGTTGACGCCGAAAAAGACGCCGAAGAACTGCGGGGAAAGGCCGTGCAGCTCGATGAAGACGAAGGGGGCGCCGGAGATGTAGGAGAAGTTGACCCCGGCCACGCAGCCAAGCCCGATCGCGTAGCGCAGGTAGCGGCGGTTTTTCAGCAGGTGGCCGTAGACCGCCACCATGTCGGCTACGCTTCGCTTTACGCGCCGCTCCGGGGGGAGCGACTCGGGAAGGGCCAGGGCCGCAGCCACAAGGGAGGCAAGGCCGAAGATGCTCAAGAAGACGAAGATCCCCCTCCAACCGGTGAAGAGGAGCAGCTGTCCCCCGGCGAGCGGCGCCAAAATCGGCGCAAGCCCCATCACCAGCATGAGCAGCGAAAACATCCGCGCCGCCTCAGCCGTGTCGTAGAGGTCGCGCACCACAGCACGGGAAATCACCATCCCCGCCCCGCCCCCGAGCGCCATCATCACGCGCCAGAGCAAAAGAGCGGTTCCCGAGTGTACCAGCGCGCAGCCGATGGTCGAGGCGACGTACAGCGACAGCCCGAGCAGAAGCGGCGTGCGCCTTCCCCAGCGGTCCGCCAGCGGCCCGTAGAAGAGCTGCCCAAGCGCGGAGCCGAAGAGAAAGGCGGAGACGGAGAGCTGCACCGTGCTGAGCGGGACGTGGAGATCTCGCGCCATCTGCGGGAAGGCGGGAAGGTACATGTCTATCGACATGGCGGAAAAAGCGGTCAGGGCGCCCAAGATGAGCACGAAGACGGCCAGCTGGCGCCGGCTCATCTGAGAGGGGTGGAGGGGTGCTGTCTTTGTAACCGGGTTCATCGAAACCTCACTGCGCCGAAAGTTGCTTCATACAACTATTCGGTGAAAAAAACTAGCGGTCGAGATTGCCGCAGGCGCGGCGCAGGACGTCGCGGCAGACCTCGAGGTCTCCGGTGCTGATCCCCTGCTGGGCTTCCTCGAGGATGCCCCGGGCGAGGCGGGTGGCGCGGTCCATCACATCCTTGCCACGGTCGGTCAGGTAGAGCAGACGCTCGCGTGCGTCGTTGGGACTTGGCAGCCGGACGATGAGCCCGCGCTCCTCGAGTCCAGCAGCAAGCCGGGCCATGGTGGTCTTGTCCTTCGCCGTTTTTCCTGCCAGCATCCCCTGGGCCAGTCCGTTGCACTCCCAAAGCTGCACGAGGAGCGAGTACTGTTCCGAGGTGATGGGCACCTCGTTTTGCGCGAGCACCGCGTTGAAGCGCCTGAGCACCATCCTCGAAAAGCGGGAGGCCAGGTGCCCCAGCGATTTGTCCAGTTTGTAGTCGGTAAGTGCGTCCATTGGTTGCACCATACAACTAATTAAATACGAAGTCAACCGCACCCAGCCGAAAAGCCCCCCCCATTTGCGAAGGGGGAGCCTGCCGGCTAGCGGTCCAGCATCTCGCGCACCTTGCGCAGCAAATCCACCGGCTGCACCGGCTTCATGATGAGCTGGATCCCCTGCTCGCTCACCCCGCGCCTCTCCATGAAATCCGAGGTGTAGCCGCTCGAATAGAGTATCTTCGCCCCCGGCTCGAGCCTCGCGATCTCCTCCCCCGCCTCCATCCCGTTCTTCCTGGGCATGATGAGATCCATCACCACGAGTGCGATGCTGCCGCGGTTGGCCGCGAAGAGCTCCACCGCCTGCTGGCCGTCCTCCGCCTCGATCACCAGGTAGCCGAACTTGCTGAGGACGGTGACAAGGAGCTTGCGCACCTCGGCGTCGTCCTCGGCGAGAAGCAGGGTCTCGCTGCCGCCGCGCGGCGGTGGGAGTTCCGCCCTCGCGCTGCCGGCAGGCAGGCCGGAGTCGAGCTGCGGCAGGAACACCCTGAAGGTGGTGCCGTGCCCCGGTTCGCTGTAGACGTTGATGAAGCCGTTATGCTGCTTCACGATGCCGTACACGATGGCCATGCCGAGCCCCGTCCCCTTCCCCACCTCCTTCGTCGTGAAGAACGGCTCGAAGATCCTGCCGCGGGTCTCCTCGTCCATGCCGCAGCCGGTGTCCTCCATGACGATGCAGGCGTAGCGACCCGGCTCGCTGTGGCCGAACGGGCTCTCCACCCCTTCCTCGATCTCCACGCTTTCCGTTTTCAGGGTAAGCGTCCCACCCTTGGACATGGCGTCGCGGGCGTTGGTGGCGAGGTTGATCAGGACCTGTTCGATATGGCCGCTGTCGGCCATGATGGTTAGAACGCTCGCGGGGCAGGGTACAGCCCTAAGGGTGATGTCCTCCCCGATGATGCGCACGAGGAACTTCTGCACGTGCTGCACGATATCGCACAGGTTCACCCGTCTCGGCTCCATGACCTGCTTGCGGCTGAAGGCCAAGAGGCCCTTGGTGAGCTGCGCCGCCCGCTCCGCCGAGACCATGATCTGTTCCACCTCGCCCTTTTGTTTTTCGCCAAGCTTCGGGTCCACCTCCAGCAGGGAGCAGTACCCCATGATCACCTGCAGCACGTTGTTGAAGTCGTGGGCGACACCGCCTGCGAGTTGTCCGACCGCTTCCATCTTCTGCGCCTGCCTTAACTGCTCCTCCAGGCGCCGCTCGGCGGTGATGTCCCGCACCGTGGCGATGACGCCGATGATCTCCCGCTGCGCGTTGCGCAAAGGGGCGCGCGTGTCGACCGCCCATCCCGAGACCCCGGTACTCTCTATGGAAAAGGGGAAGTCCACCGACCCCGATTCCTCCCCCTCCAGGGTGCGCGCGAGCTTTTCTACCACGCCGGTCGTCTCCAGGAAGGGGAGGACGTCCTGCGGGCGCCGCCCAAGGATCTCCTCGGCCTTGATCCCGGTGAAGCGCTCCATGTACGGGTTCCATACCTGGTAGCGCAGCTCCCGGTCGTAGACGATGATCCCCTCCTGGGCGCCGGCGATGATCTGTTCGTTGTACTGGCTCGCCTCCAGAAGCGCCTGATCCGCCTTCAGTTTCGAGAAGGAGATCGCGATATAGTCGACGAGGTCCTCGTAGATGGCGACCTTCTCGGCAGACACGAGCCCCGGGCGCCGGTCGCTGAACTGGAAGAGCCCGATCCTCTCGCCGTGGGAGTGCAGCGGCACCAGGGCCAGGGAGTGGTACCCATCGCTGTGACACCGGCACGTCCCGTACCCCTCTATTTCCGCTGTGCCGGTAGCGGTCCAGTAACTCCCACGCGGCGTGCATACCGCCTCTTTCGGGCAGCGGCCCGAGATCACCTCGCCGCACAGGCAGCGCAGCGCTGCCCCCCCCTGGGGATCGCGAACGCCGCGGTCGCAAAGCCCCCTCTGCGGACCGTCAAAGGCATCGGAAAGGCCGATGGTCTCAAAGTACGGGTAGTCGTCTCCGCAACGCAGCCGGATGCCGATGGCCTCGCAGCAGGAAAGGTCGCGGAAAAAATGCCCCGTGCGCGACAACAGCTCATCCACCCGCTGTGCCTCGTTGCAGATGCGCAAGAGCTCCACGGTCGCGTTTTTCCTGATCTCCTCGCGCTTTCTGGCGGTGATGTTGTCGCAAAGGACCACGAAATAGCCCCGCTCCAAACCGTAGAGCGACACCGCGTACCACTGTTCGAGCGGCTCCAGGTAGGTCTCCAGGTGCTCCGGCTCCCCGCTTTCCGCCACCCTGCCGCACGCCAGCAGGAGCTCCATGTTGGTTTCCCGCACGTTTGGGATCACCTGGGAGATCCGCTTTCCCCCGAGGTCGGTGAGGCCGGTCAGGTGCAGCAGCGACCGGTTGACGTTGAGAAATACGAAGTCCTCGGCGCCACCCGAGGCGTCCCGCACCATCCGGCAGGAGGCGAACCCCTCCAGCATGTTCCGGAAAAGCTGCTGATACTCCTGCTTGCTCTTTTGCAGCGCGCGCTCCGCCTGCTTCTGTATGGTGACGTCGTTCAGCATGACCAATAGGCAGGGGCTGCCGGCGATGGCCACCATATCGGCGGAGAAGAGGACGTCGATCACCTCCCCGGACTTGCGCCTTAGTTGCAATTCCTGGCTTACCCCCGCCCCCTGCTGCACCTTCTGCACGACCACCTCGCGGGTCCCCTCGTCGAGGTAAATGCCGAGTTCCACCGCGGTGCGATCGAGGACCTCCTCGCGGCGGTAGCCCATAAGCCTGAGCCACGCGGGGTTGACCTCCAAGAGGCGGCCGTCTTCCACGGCACCGATGCCGATCGCCACCGGCGCATGGTCGAAGATGGTCCTGAACCTGGTTTCGCTGTCGCGAAGCGCCGCCTCCGCCCGCTTGAGCGGCGTGATGTCGATCAGGGTCGACAGGATGACCTGCTCACCACCTACGGTCAAAAGCTGCGACCAGAGCTGGGCGATGAAGATCTCGCCGTCTTTCTTGCGGAACGGCTGTTCCCACCCCCGCACCGTCCCGGTTGTACGCAGCCCCTCGACGAAGCCGCGCGCCGACTCGGGATCGGGCCAGATGTGGCGCCCGGACCTCCCGATGGCCTCTTCGCGGGTGTACCCGGTCATGATCTGCCAGGTCTCGTTCACATCCAGGAAGACCCCGTCTTCGAGCCTCGTGAGCGCGATGGCGGCCGGGTTCCCGGAAAAGGCGAGGGCGAACTTCTCCTCCGATTTCAGGAGTGCCTCCTCCGCCCTGCGTCGCTCGGTCACATCCTGGATCACCGCCAACACCGATGCCGGGCGCCCCTCTGCGTCGCGCGCCAGGTTCATGTTCACCTGACAATGGACCGCAGATCCGTCGGAGCGGAGGACACTGAACTCGGCCTCCACGCCGCCGCGCTCGCCGACGAGGCTTTTCAGGCACGCCCTGCAGGGCTCGCGGTCCTCGGGCCGGGTCACCTCGGGTAGTCCCAACTGCAAGAGGTCCGCCTCGCGGTAACCGGTCATGCGGCACAGGGCCGGGTTCACCTTCAGGAACCTGCCGGTCACCGGATCCATCTGCGCCTCGCCCAGGCTCGACTCCATGAACATGATCCGGAACTGTTCCTCTTTCTCCTGCAGGCGCTCCTCGGCCAGACGCCGCTCCAGCTCCAGGAGCTCGATGCGCGCTTCGCGGAGCCTCTCTTCCGAGCTTTGCGCCTTTTCGCGTGCGTCCACCTCGCCGGACCTTGCCTGTTGCAGGTGCTCCTGCATGTAGGCGAACAGGATACCGACAACCATGAAGGCCAGAACCGAGACGAACCGGCTTGCGGGGATGATGGCGAAGGAATAAAGCGGGGGGATGAACAAATAGGAGATCAGGAAACCGGAGATAACGGTAGCGATGATGCCGATCCGCTTACCTCCCAGGCGGGCACTGACATAGACGGAGGGATAGAACAGGATATAGGCGTAGGGCTGCAGGAAATCCCAAAAAAGCCACTGTACAGCACAGGCAAGCAAGGGTAGCAGAAGTGCTGCCAAAGCCTTCAGATTGAATGTTGGCCCCTCGTCCACCCTCTTTTCCTCCAAAACATGACAGTCATAAGCCATGCTTGCCTGCTTCGAATAGTCCTTTCAACATATCTCAATTGGACTATGAAGAGACAGAGACCCAGTCTACCTTGAGACCGCTCTTTTGCAACGGTCCTGCCGGATCGAAGGTTTCATACCCCCTCAAGTATTCCACGCCGGCGCCGATACGGTGAGCGATGCCATTGGGCTAACCAGCAGCAGGAGGAAACACCATGTTCGACATTCTTTGCCGTTTCAGAATCGGCACCCGCCTCAACGTCTGTTTTTCCATAGCCACCATGATCATCATCCTGCTCGGCGTCCTCGGATATACCGGCACAGCAAGGATGCTCGACCACGTCAAAGACGCCGCCGGCACCCACGCGAAGCTTCTCGAGCTCGCCCAGGCAAGCCGTGCCGACATCAACGTCCTGCGCCGCTTCGAAAAGGACGCCTTCATCAACATGGCCGATCCCGCGAAGCTTGAGGAGTACCGGAAGAAATGGGACGGGGCCATGACCGGTTTCCAGGCGCGCAACGACGAGATGGCGAAACTTGCCGAACACCCTAGCGAGAAGGAGATGCTCGCCGGCATCAAGCGCGACAGCGAGGCGTACGCAGCAGGCTTCCGCAAGGTCTACGAGGAGGTGCAGGGAGGCCGGATCGCCACCACCCAGGACGCCAACAACGCGATCAACGAGTACAAAAAACCGACGCACCAGGCGGAAGCCCAGGTGATCGAATTCTCCAAGCTGATGACCCGGCAGATGGCGGACACGGTTGCCGAGGCGCAGAGCGGCGCCGCCCGCATCAGGCTTTCCATCGCCGTCATCGCCATCATCGCCGCCACCATGGCGGTCATCCTTTCCATCATCATCACCCGTTCCATCACGGTGCCCCTCGCACGGCTCGTCACCGTCGCCGACACCATAGCGACCGGCGATCTCTCCCGCGACCTCGACGTTTCCTACCGGGACGAGACCGGACAGCTCATGGGGACCATGAAGACCATGACCGGGAACCTGCGCAGCATGATCGGCGCGGTGAGCAGCACATCGGAACAGGTGACCGCCGCCGCGAACCAGATGCATGATATCTCCCGGCAGATCGCCGAAGAGGCCGAGGAGGTCGCGAGCCAGTCCGGCACCGTTTCCACCGCCGGCGAGGAGATGTCGGCCACCTCCGGCGACATCGCCATGAACTGCCAGAACGCTGCAGAAGGGGCGCAGCGTGCGGCGCAGTCGGCAAGCGACGGGGCCGTCGTCGTGGAGCGCACCGTCGCCGTCATGGGACAGATCGCCGACAAGGTCCAGGAATCGGCGCGGACCGTGGCAAGCCTTGGTGAGCGTTCCGACCAGATCGGGGCCATCATCGGCACCATCGAGGACATCGCCGACCAGACCAACCTGCTCGCGCTGAACGCCGCCATCGAGGCCGCGCGCGCCGGTGAGCAGGGAAGAGGTTTCGCCGTGGTGGCCGACGAGGTGCGGGCGCTTGCGGAGCGGACCACGCGCGCCACACGCGAGATCGGGGAGATGATCAAGGCGATCCAGGTGGAGACAAAGGGTGCGGTGACCGCCATGGAACAAGGGGTATCCCAGGTGGCGGCCGGCACCGAGGAGGCGGCCAAGTCCGGGGCAGCACTCAGGGAGATCCTGGAACAGGTGAACGCCGTCGCCATGCAGGTGAGCCAGATCGCCACCGCCGTGGAAGAACAGACGGCGACGACGAGCGAGATCTCCGGCAACATGCACCGGATTACCGAGATCGTGCACCAGACGTCGCAGGGGGCTAACCGTTCCGCGGTCGAGGCGTCCCACCTGACCGGCTACGCGGCGGAGCTCCAGAATCACGTGCAGCGCTTCCGGCTCTGACGATACAAGTCACGAACAAAAAGGGCGTCCCTCACCGGGGACGCCTTTTTTTTATTTGTCGGACTACCCGCTGCGCCGCTACCTATGCAGTTTGTGCCACTGCTGTGAATCCGGAAAGAAGAGGGGGCTGCCGTACTTCTCCCTGCCAAAGGACTCGACGATACTCTGCCCTTTACCCGGATCGGTCAGCCAAGCCACGAATCGGGCGGCGTCCTCACTGTTGACCTTGGGGAATTTAGTCTTGCTGACGGGGATGACGGAGATCCGGTTAAGAAGCACCTCGTCCCCCTCCACAAGAACGGCGAGTGAGACCTCATCCTTCAAGGATAGATAGGTGGCCCGGTCGATGATGGTGTACGCGCCGCTGGCGTTGACATAGCGCAGCGTCGGCGCGTTCCCCTCGTTTCCTTTCTCGTAGACCCTGTACCATGCCCCTTCCGGCTTCACTTCCGCCTTCTTCCAGAGGTCCATCTCCGCCACGTGGGTTCCCGACCTGTCGCCGCGCGAAACGAACGGGGCTCCCTTCGCCGCCAGCTGCCTCAAGGCCCCGGTCGCCGATTTCATCCCCTTTATCCCGGCCGGATCTGCGGCCGGACCGACTATCACGAAATCGTTGTACATGACCGGGACGCGTTCCGTGCCGAATCCCGCCGCCACGAATTTCTCCTCCAGCGCTTTCGCATGCACCATGGCGATGTCGACGCTGCCCCCCTCGGCGATCTTCAGCGCCTCGCCCGTTCCCGCTCCTACATGGCGCACACGCACCCCGGTCTCCTTCTCAAAGGCGTCCTCGAGCGCCGATACGATCCCCGCATCGATCGGGCCGATGGTGCTTGCCATCAACAAGAATCCATCTCCCGCGTGTGCCGCCGTGGTCACAAAGAGCATAGCGGCGCTCAGCCACAATACCGGTTTTCTGCTCCAAGCCATCTTTACCTCCCTTACTGACTGTCGAAATAGAAACTCCGCTAAAGACAAGAAAGCCCGGTAGCGTTATACCATATAATACACAACGGTCTACGACACAAGGATGCCAATGTCAGAACAGGTTGCCCGCTCATCCAGAAGCGCCACTGCTTGTATACGCAAAGGAGTGTCGGCCAATTAAAAAAACATATTGCGACGCGGGCGGCAACGGTATATATTCCCGCACAACCTGTGTGACTTTATGCTTCGTCGACGTTTTCCTTCCGACGGCCCCCAAACCGGCCGCTAAACCAAGATAGGAGGAGTAGGATGCCTGACTGCGAACTGCTTTCCGGATGTATCTTCTTCAACGACCAGATGGCCAACATGCCTTCCACCAGCAACGTCTTCAAGATGATGTACTGCACCGACAACTTCGAGGGGTGCGCGCGCTACACCGTGCGCAAGGCCGCCGGCAAAGAGGCCGTACTCGACGACCTGTTTCCGAACCAGATGGAGCGCGCAAGGGAAATCCTCGTAAAGCGCTGATCCCCTTTCAGGACCGTCTTGCGGTCGTCCTCCAACAAGAAAGGCCACGGTTCCCCGTGGCCTTTTCCTGTTCAAAGAGGAAGAGAAGCGTTGCCTCTTCCGTATTCCTTATGCAAGATGCCTGTCCCGAAGTACTCCCCACACGACAAATACGGAAAAGATTGATACATTGTAGATACATCGATACAGTCAACCGTGACAGCACCGGGGACGGGAGGAAAAGATGGTAGCCAAGGCTCAGAAATGGGGTAACAGCCTCGCGGTGCGTCTGCCCAAAATGATGGCCGCAGAGTGCGGTATCGAGGTGGATTCGCCGATAGAGATCGTCAGGCAGGAAAACTGCATCGTCATCAGGCCGGTATCCCCTGCGGCCCTTGCGCTGGAGTCGCTCGTGGATGCCATAACCGAGGACAACATGCACTCCGAGGTCCCGACGGGGAAGCCGGTCGGGAATGAGCTTTGGTGACGGCAGGGTACGTCCCGGATCGTGGCGACGTCATCTGGCTCGATTTCGACCCGCAAGCCGGGCATGAACACAAGGGAAGGCGTCCTGCGTTCGTTCTGTCACCCCAGATCTACAACAGAAAGACCGGCCTCATGCTTTGCTGCCCGATCACCTCGCAAGTCAAGGGATACCCGTTCGAGGTGGCAGTGTCGGGGGTAACCGGCATCCGCGGCGTGATACTCGCCGACCAGGTAAAGTCCCTGGACTGGCGCGCGAGACGTGCGGAGAAAGACGGCAAAGTGACCAGGCAGGTACTTGAAGAAGTAGTTATGAAGGTGCGCGCCCTAGTGGAAGGATAGAAGACCGACGCCCGGCGTCAGCACGCCGTGCCGGCTGCCGCAAGCTACACGCCGATGCCGCGGATGAAGATCTCCAGGTACTGCCGTACCAGACTCTCGTCCTGCTCCGGCGACTGGCTTATCAGCTTCTTGGTCGCCTGCAGGCTCAAAAAGAAGTAATTCACCATGCCCGCCAGCGCGAGCGCCGCATTGGCCGGGTCCACGTCCCCCCTGAATTTCCCCTGCTGCTGCCCCTGCGCGACCGCTTCCGCCATGATCACGATCACCTCGTCGATCACCGGGGCCACCAGCGTCTCGAAAAACGCCGTCGGGTTCGTCAACTCGCTCGTGTAGAAGCGCAGCAGATGCGGGTTGTTGCGGTGCCTCTGGAAGGTCCAGCGCAGGTAACTCTCGATCATCTCCACCGGATCGGAGATCTGGCGCCGGATCTCGTGAATCTCGGCGAAGCAGGCGAACTGCTCCTGCAAAACCGCCGAGTAAAGCCCTTCCTTGCTCCCGAAATGGTAGGAGATCATCGAGATGCTGGTCCCCGCCGCAAGGGAAAGCTCCCTTATGCTGACGCCGTTCACACCCCGCTCCGCGAAAAGCTGCGTCCCCACCTCCATAAGCTTCTTGTGAATCCCGGTTTTCTCCATGCTCCACCCCGGCTTAGTTGATGTCAGCCGCCAAGACATTAGCAAAATCGCCGGGGAATTACCAATTCTATTGCAAATAAAACGACGTGCTGATATGTTGTATTCATTTTTCGAACGAACGTTCGAAATTAAACTACGCGTTTCCGGCAATCTTTCCGCCGATCATGGTGGAAACAAAAATCATATCAGGAGGATGCAGCTAAATGTCCGAATTGCACAACAGGATCAGGAAGTCGAGCCTTCACGAGCGGATCACCACCGTGGACCAGGTCATCCCAATGTTCAAAGACGGCATGAACGTGGGCTGGTCCGGGTTCACCCCGGCCGGCTATCCGAAGATGGTCCCGATCGCCCTCGCCGACCACGTCGAGAAGAACAACCTGCAGGGGAAACTGAGGTTCAACCTCTTCATCGGCGCATCCGTCGGTGTCGAGACCGAAGACCGCTGGGCTTCGCTCGACATGATCGACCGCCGCTGGCCGTACCAGACCGGGAAAAACATCCAGGCCGGCATCAACACCGGGCGCATCCGCATGGGCGACAAGCACCTCTCCATGTTCGCACAGGACCTGGGCTACGGCTTCTACACCAAGGAAAACGGCGGGCGCCTCGACATCGCCATCATCGAGTGCTCCGCCATCACCGAGAGGGGTGAGCTGGTGCTGACCGCCTCCTGCGGCGCGGTCCCCGAGATCGTACAGATCGCCGACAAGATCATCATCGAGGTCAACACCTCGATCCCGAACTTCGAGGGGCTCCACGACATCGTCGAGCCGATCAACCCGCCGAACCGCCTCCCCTACCTGATCTGCCGCGTCGACGACCGCGCCGGTTCCCCCTACGTCCGCGTCGACAACGACAAGATCGTCGCCATCGTCGAATCGAACCGCCCGGACAACGGCCGCGCCTTCAGCGAGCAGGACGACACCTCCGAGGCGATCGCGAACAACATCATCGACTTCTTCTCCGCCGAGGTGAAGGCGGGCCGCCTGCCGAAGAACCTCCTCCCGCTGCAGTCCGGCGTCGGCTCCATCGCCAACGCGGTCATCGGCGGCCTCGCCAACGGCCCGTTCACCGGCCTGAAGGTCTGGACCGAGGTACTGCAGGACACCATGCTCGACTTCTTCGACTCCGGGAAACTCGACTTCGCCTCCACCGTCTCCCTCTCCTTCTCCGTGGACGGCTTCAAGCGCTTCTACGAGAACTGGGACAAGTACAGCAACAAGGTGATGATGCGCCCGCTCTCCATCGCGAACCACCCGGAACCGATCCGTCGCCTCGGGTGCATCGCCATGAACACCCCGGTCGAGTTCGACATCTACGCGCACGCCAACTCCACGCTGGTCGGCGGCACCAGGATGATCAACGGCATCGGCGGCTCTGGTGACTTCCTGAGGAACGCCTTCCTCTCCATCATGCACACCCCGTCGGCCCGTCCGACCAAGACCGACCCGACCGGCATCACCTGCGTCGTGCCGCACGTGCCGCACGTCGACCACACCGAGCACGACCTCGACGTGCTGGTCACCGAGCAGGGTCTTGCCGACCTGCGCGGCCTGAGCCCGAAAAGCCGCGCCCAGCTCATCATCGACAAGTGCGCGCACCCGGATTACAAGCCGCTTCTGCAGGAGTACTTCGACATAGCGAAGAAGGACTGCATCGAAAGAAAGGCAGGCCACGAGCCGCAGCTCCTCGACCGCGTCTTCAAGATGCAGGTCAACCTCGCCAAGAACGGCACCATGAAGATCAACAACTGGGACGTCTAGTCGTTAAGCTCCAGTCGTTTCCGTAAAATAAGAGCAGGGCAGTCCGATCGGGCCGCCCTGCTTTTTTTATTTTCCCGACTCCCCTCACCTCTTCACTTTCTCGCGTAAAAAAGAGGGTTGACATTTCAGGCTCACAGATTTAGTTTAATGTTAAAGCATATGACGTCAAACAATGACGCCGACGATAAAGCAAAGGAGAACACGCCATGAAAACCGCCTACTGGGATGCCATTAAAAACCGCAGGACTTTTTACGCGCTGGACAAGGAACAGGTGACAAGCGACGAGCGTATCCGCGAGCTTGTCGGGGAAGCGGTGCAGCACGTGCCGTCCTCTTTCAATTCGCAGAGCAGCCGGGTGCTCATCCTGCTCGGTGCGGAACACGACAGGCTCTGGGACATCACCAAGACCGAACTGAAGAAGATCGTGCCGCAGGATGCCTTTGCCGCAACGCAGCAAAAGATCGACGGCGCCTTCCGCAGCGGCTACGGCACCGTTCTCTACTTCGAGGACACCGACGTGGTAGAAGGCCTGCAGGAAAGCTTTCCCGCGTACAGCGAGAACTTCCCGGTCTGGTCGCAGCAGTCTTCAGGGATGCTCCAGTTCGCGGTATGGACCGCCCTCGAGGCCGAAGGGTGGGGCGCATCGCTGCAGCACTACAACCCGGTGATCGACGACGCGGTAAGGCAGCAGTGGCATGTCCCGGAAAGCTGGAAGCTCGTCGCACAGATGCCTTTCGGCAAACCGGCGGCGGCACCGGGAGAGAAGGCATTCGCACCGCTTGAAGGGCGCGTGAAACTCTACAGCTAGTGGATCTAGCAAGGAGCAGGTCATGTCATCAAGATTTCCATCAGTATTCGTATCGCACGGCGCTCCGTCCATCGTACTGGAGGATTGCCCGACGCGGGATTTCCTCAAAAGTCTCGGAGGAGAACTTGGGCGCCCCAAGGCCATCGTCTCGGTCTCGGCCCACTGGACCACCGACACCCCGCGGTTGACCGGTCACCCCCACCCGCCGACCATCCACGACTTCGGCGGTTTCCAGGAGCAACTGTACCAGCTGCGCTATCCCGCTCCCGGCGCTCCCGCGCTAGCCGGGAGCGTTCTTTCCCTGCTGCGGGAAGCGGGAATCCCCGGTGAGATAGACCCGGATCGCGGCCTGGACCACGGCGCCTGGGCGCCGCTCATGCTCATCTACCCGGATGCCGACATCCCGGTGGTGCAGCTCTCGGTCCAGCCCCGGCTCGGAGCCCATCACCACCTGGAGATGGGCGAGGCCCTGCGCCCATTACGGGACGAGGGGATCCTGATCCTCGCCAGCGGTTCCGCCACGCACAACCTAGGCGACTTCTTCGGCCGCGCGCTCGACGCCGAACCTTTGCCGTACGCGAAGGAATTCGCCGACTGGCTGAAGGAAGCGGTATTGGAAGGACGGGCGAACGACCTGGTCGACTACGAACGGCAGGCACCCAACGCGCGGCGCAACCACCCCACTCCCGAGCATTTCCTCCCCCTGCTGGTCGCCATGGGGGCCGGAGGGAGCGCCTCCGTGCTGCACGATGGTTACACCTACGGCGCCCTCTCCATGGCCGCCTTCAAGTGGGATTGAATACATTGCGAAAGTTTTTTTAGTACAGAACGCAGCAGAAATTCGCACACTCCTAATGCATGCCGCCCCTGAGCGGTTACTATTAAATGCACTACTGGAGGTGCCTATGAGAATAACTATGCAGGACTATGTCGGCGGTAGTTGTGAAGCGGTCAACAACGCGCGCAATTTCATGTGTCTCTGGTTCCGGACCGGGGGCAACCCTTGCCGGCAATGCGGCTTCAATCCCGATGCCTGCGCATGGCGTCAGCAGCTTAACGTTTATGCCGCCAGGTACAGCGAGATGAGCTAGCAACGCCGGCCGACAGGTGCACCATGCTCTTTGCCAGACACCATAAGGATAAGCGCCACGGCCTGTTGCTGGACCACCCCCTGGACGATCCTTCCTGCTGCAGGGAGTGCGCGGCCCTTTGCTGCCGATCCTTCCCGAACGTCGATCTCACCTGGGAAGAATACCTGCGCCTCGAGGAGCTTGGCGCCACCCGCCTGCATTTTTCCCTGTATGGCCCCCACAAACTGATCATCGAAAACGGCTGCGAATTCTTGGACGGCAACCGATGCGGCATCTACGAAGGACGCCCGGCGATCTGCCGCCGCTTCTTCTGCAGGCCCGCCCCCGACTGATCGCCCGGGTGCCCCCCTGTCCCGGAGTTCTTCAGGAAACTCAAGGGAAGAAGCGATTAAGGTAACTCGTGTCGTGTATTACTGAGAACGGTGGCCTTATAGCTCCCCCCTTTGCGAAGGGGGGCCGGGGGGGATTTGATTTTGTCCCACTGTTTTCACCGGTTGAACGTAGTTTCTTCCTAATGGGCGTTGTTCGGCATCTGTGATTTGCTGTTGCGGCGAGCGCCGCTCTCATATACGATGCCCGGAAGTGTGCACCCTGTGCACCTTTCGACCGAAGCTACCAACCGACGTGATGCCCATGATGAAAGACCAGTTGCTTTTCCTGCCGTCGACGGCGGCAATACTCTCCGTTTTGAAGCTCTTCCTTATCCCGGTGGGAGGCGGCATTCCGGCCGGCGTCCTGCTCGCGAAGTCGAGCGGCCTCGCCTGGCAGATCACCGCGCTCGTCTACCTCGTCTCCGACATCATCCTCGCCGTCGTCTTCGAGCCGATCCTGCGCGTACTCGCTCTCATCTGCAGCCGCATCCCGTTCCTGCGCCGCTTCGCCGCAGCCATGAAGGCCGCCAACGCGCGCCACGCCGCCCAGCACCAAGGGACCGCGGCCGGTCCCATCGGCCTCATCCTGATCGCCTTCGGCGTCGACCCCATGACCGGACGCGCCTCGGCACTCGCCGCCGGACACGGCTTCATCGCAGGCTGGGCCTTCGCCATCGCCGGAGACATGCTCTACTTCGGCGTCATCGCCTACTCCACCCTCAGCCTCAACCGCTACATCAAGGACCCAGAGACCACCATGCTGGTCATCCTCGCCCTGATGTTCCTGCTCCCCGTCGTGGTACGCCGCATCCGTTCGAGACGCCCTGCTTCCGTTGCCAGGGAAGACCTCGCCTGAGCCACTCAGCCTCCATCCCTCCACGGCATAAAATAATCGTCGGCAGCGGTTAAAATTTCCCCTTTGCAGGGTAAGCTGTTCGGATGAAAAATTTCCTCCTCGGAATCGTGCTGCTCCTAACCGCGCCCATCCACCCGGCGCACGCCTTCCCGCCCCCGGAGCGGCTCGTCTACGACGCGACCTGGAACGGCATCAGCGCAGGGAGCGCCGTCATAGAGCTCACCAGACAGGAAGACGGGTTCAAGGCCGTGAACACGATCCGCTCCGCGGGGCTCGTCTCCACTATTTTCCGCATCGAAGACCACATCGAGTCAGTCATGTCGGCGGACGGCCGTCCGCATATCTACCGCGCTTCCATCAACGAGGGAAGACACCATACCCGGAATGAAGTCGTTTTCGACTTCAAGGGGCTGCAGGCCGAAACAACGGACCTCGTCAGGAACACCCGAAAGAAAGAGGCCATCACGGCCGAGACCCATGACGACCTTTCTTCCCTCTATTTTCTCCGCTCCCGCCCCCTCGCTCCCGGGACGAGTATCCTCTTCGACATCTACGATGGGAAACGCCTCTGGAACGCCGAGGCGCGCGTGACGAAGCGGCAACAACTGACGACGCGGCAGGGGACGGTCACCACCGTGGTGGTCGTCTCGACGCTCAAGGCGAATGGCGTCCTCTCGAAGGTCGGCGGAACCACCTTCTGGTTTTCCGACGATACCCGCCATATCCCATTGAAGATGAAGACGAAGCTAAAGGTCGGAGAGATGGTTCTCACCCTCAAATAGCCCGCTTAGACAGTGCCCCCTGACCATTAATACCGTTACATTTACCTCCCCTTTACTTTTTTCCACATTTCTGCCACATTTTTTCCCTATTTCTTTGTCAATGTAACAGCGCACGCTGCGGAAAAATCCGTTTCGGCGATACCAAAGACCATGCCGCATCGAAGCACGATGCACGAGCTGGGGGATTCGATGAGAAGACACGTACTACAAAGTATCTTGTTGGTTACCATGCTGAGCGGGTGTGTGACCGTGCCCAACGGCCCGAGCGTCAGGGTCCTTCCTTCCAAGGGAAAGTCCTTCGAGACCTTCATGCAGGAGGATTCCACCTGCAGGAACTGGGCGCAGTCACAGCTTGGTTCTCCGGTCCAGGAGACCTATGACCGTAACATGGCGACGAGCGCGGTCGTCGGCACCGCGGTCGGCACCGGCGCAGGCGCAGCACTCGGGGCCGCTTCCGGGCACGCGGGAGCGGGCGCCGCGATCGGGGCCGCGACCGGCCTTTTGTTCGGTGCCGCAGCCGGCTCCGGCGCCTCGGAGGTTTACGGCGTCGAAGCGCAGCGGCGTTACGACAACTCCTACGTCCAGTGCATGTACACCTACGGAAACCAAGTCCCGGGTGCGCGGCAACCGGCAGCGACACGCGTCGCGGCAGTCCCGCCCCCGCCGCCGCCCGAGCCCGCTCCCGAGCGCGTCGTACCTCCCCCTCCTCCGGGACCGCCCGTTGTAGCGCCGCCTCCCCCGGCGCCGGTACTCGTTCCGGCGCCTGAAGAGTACGAGCAGGAGCCGCCCGAGTTCATCTACTCACCGCAGTTGAACGCCTACGTGGCGGTCTCCGTCCCCTACGAGCTCGTCTACACCGGGAACGAGTATTACTATTACAGCGGCGGCAACTGGTTCCGCGGTCCCTACTACAACGGTCCCTGGACCTACGTCCCCAGGACTTCTTACCCTCCGCTCTTCGTCCAGTACGAGGTGGTGAACATACGTCACTACCGCGATGTCGAGTACCGGCGCTACCGTCGTGATGTCGGCCGCTACGACGGCCGTCTCTACCGCCCCGTCTCCCGCGGCGAGAGGTACCGTCCGAGGTACTAGGCGAGATGCCCCGAGCGTTTCCCATCCTCAAACGAGCAAAGGCACCCGATGAACCGGGTGCCTTTGTTTTTTAGAACTACTTTCCGCCCCGTCCTCCCCTTGGAAAGTAAATCCGGGAATTCTGGGGAGACGGATACACATGCCTACGCAGCGCCGCGTTTGAACTGGCGCTCCCCCCTTTGCGAAGGGGGAGCCTGCCCCCCATAGCCTTGGCAAAGGGGGAGCCTGCCCCCCATAGCCTTGGCAAAGGGGGGACAGGGGGGATTTACGCCCTATCAGTCCCCCTTAGCCTTCTCCCCCTCCACGGGGTACCTGTTATCCAGCCCTAGATTCAGCAGAAACCCCTTCATCTTGCCGAGCCCCTCCGTCGTGTCGTTCCATCCCATGGTGCCAAAGCGCAGATCGTAGGCATCGTACCCCAGCTGGTTCAGCATGAGGGTGACCGCCGCCCCGATGTGACCGATGTAGCAGACCACGACGATCTTCCGGTCCGTCGGCAGCTTGCCGAGGCTCTCCATGGTGGCGATCTGGGAGAACGGGATGCTGACCGCGCCGGGAACGTGCCCCAAGGCGTAGTCCTCAGGACGCTGGATGCTGAAGACGAACACCCCCTTGCCCCCGTCTTTGGCCTGCTCCCGGTGAAGCTCCGCGCGGTCCATGAAGAAAGGCTTCCCGGAGCCAAGCACCGCTTTGGTCCGCTCGGTGATGAGCGCGTCCCCCTCGGCACCCTTACCCGGAACCGTGGGGATCTTCTTGCCGGGTACGGCTTCCGTCTTCTCCGTGCTCACCGGGTAACCCGCCGAAGCGGTGTAAGGAGCCGCCGATTGGGCGCGGTTCCAGTGGCTTAGCCCCATAGGCATGGTGGTGGCGCTGTAGCCCAGCTGGTTGAAGTAAAGCGACGCCATCATGGATCGGTGCCCGTCGTCGCAGGTCAACACGATCATTTTGTCGCGCGGCAACAGCGCCAGGGATTTCTGCTCCGTGATCTCCTCGAACGGGATGTTCACTGCACCGGGCACGTGCCCCTTGGCGAACTCGGCGCGGGACTGCAGGCTCACGATAAAATACCCCTGCTCGTGGTCTTTCACGACGTCCTCGTACACGTTCTCAGCCGGCATGAACGGCGGAGCAGCAAAGAAAACCGTGCTTCTCTTCAGGATCTCCTCCGACAACTGGGCCGTTCCCGCCTGCACGGACTTTTCCTGGCTCTGCGCCCCGCCCGCACCGGCCCATGCCGGGACGGCAAGACAAACCAGCAGGACCGCCATACGGGTGATCAATCTGCAGTTACTGAACCTCATAGCACTTCTCCTTCGAACAGAAAATGTCCCCATACAGGGTAACGCCGTTGCCGCGCACTATCCCACTCCGCTGCCTGAGGCTCAAGGAGAACTTGATGAACGGGTCAATCCAAGGGACGAACGGTGGTGGCGGCCGAGAGCGCCTTCTTCACCGCGGGCACCAGGCGGCGGGAAACGGGAGCGGGGGGGATGGCGGGGTCGTGGAAAGAGACTACCATGCGGTTCTCCCCGGCAGGCCCGATCGCTTTCACGTGTCTTAGGTTCACCACGAAACTCTTGTGCACCTTCAGGAAGTCGACGGTCGGAAAGCGCTCAAGGACCGCCTTGAGGCTCATCAGGAGGTAAAACTTCTTGCGCGGGGTATGGATGCGGCAGTAATTGCCGTCGGCCTCGATCAGGTGTACCTGGTCCGCCGAGAGGAAATGGAAGGCGCCGTTTTCGTAGATCGGCATCTTTTTCAGTTCGAGGTGACCGCTTGTCGGGTTGGTTCGGGCGCCGGTCTGTTCCGAGAGATCCATGAAGGAAACCGCCCAAGCTATGGCGCTCCCCGGCACCATGAGGCGCGACAGGCTGATCATCAGGACCTTGCCGAGGAAATCGATCACCATCGATCTCGACTTCGACTCCTGCAGCCCCGACAACTCGTCCAGGACGCCGCGGACCTTCTCCCGGCTCTTCGGAGGATGCATCTGAAACAGGTTCCGGCCCACCGGCGCCATGTCGGGACCGGCGACGCCCAGCGCATGTTCGTTCATGCCGAGCACCTGCCAATCCTCCGACAGGAGCACCAGACCGATCTCCATACTGTTGCCTTGCTCGCTCAGGTACTGTTCCAGTGACATGAGCCGGACTCTAGCCACTTTTTAGAGTCGATGCAAGCAAAACGCGGCGTCCCGGTCGCGACGTCCGCAAAGGCAGCCCGGTTAAAGGAAGTGGCTTTATACACTCTTAGGGAAATGCGGCCGAGTTCCCCCACGAAGCGTTGCCGGAGCCCTGACGTCCCCCCCTTTGCGAAGGGGGAGCCTGCCCCCCGTAGCGTTCCGCGAAGGGGGGACAGGGGGGATTTGCCTTTGTCATTCCAACTGGGCGAAGGGATCACAGACTGGATTTTTCGCCACCCGCAGCCTCGCAGGTGGCGAAATCGCTACCAGTATATGAAGGTCCCGATAGCGCCGATATTGGCGTCCTGGGTGGCGCCGTTGAACCAGCGGTCCTGCGCCCAGGTGTACTCGCCGATGATCTGGACGAACGGGTTCACGTTGTAGGTCACCGCAACCACCGCCGCCTGCTGTTTCTGGATGTTCAGCTCCGTGTCGTTGCCGGCAAGTTCCGCCCTGCTCTGGCCGTAGTTGACGCCCAACTTCACCACAGGGGTCACCTTGTAGGTCGCCTGGTTCAAGAAGCCCCAGTTGGTTCTCTCCCTGCCGTCCGCGGAGAGCGCGTCCGCGCCCTGCATCCCCAGCATGCCGAGTGCTTTTCCGCCGTAGCAGGAGGTGAGGAGCTGAAGCCCACCCACATCGAGCTGAACGCCCCCCGCCCCGCCAACCGAAGTCACGTGACCACCCGGACGCACCGCTGCAACGGTATGCTCCGGCGTGATGCTGCCGTCCGGGTTCAGCGTCACCGGAACGGTTACCGTCTGGGCGGAGGAGAAGCTCGCCTGCTGGTAGAGCCCCGACACCCAGCCCTGGAACTTCCCGCCGGAGAAGTCCTTGGCGTAAGAGATCTCGCTCTCCAGGCGCGGCACGTTGCGGATCGTCGCCGCACCGATGTCGTTCGTGTCGTTCACGCTGAAGGCGACCTTGAAGCCGTTCATATCCGGCGTGGTGTACCTGATCTGGGCCCCGAAGTTGGGATACAGGTAGCCGTAGCCGATGTGCCCCATGGTCGGCCCGTTGTTCACCGGCCCGATCACTCCGGCCCCGAACAGCGTCATGTCAGTGAGGATGTTCTTGGCCTGGTAGAGGTTGATGGCGCGGCCGGCAAGGACCTGGCCGAAAGCACCGGTCGCCGTCATGTTGATCTCGCGGAAGTCGATGTTCGGCGAAAGGTCGGTGCGGCTCCCCCCGTTGTTCTGAACCTGCGGGTAGAGTCCGAGACGTACCGCGTAATCCACCCCGTTGGTGGTGGGAGACTGGATGTTAAGACCCACGCCCACCGGGAGCAGGCCCGTCCTCACCCTGAACTGCTGCTGGCTCTCGCCCGTACCCGTCTGGTCGCCGCCGATCTCGCCGCCGATGACGCCGACCGGGCGCCGTCCGACTGACTCGTAAGTGGCGAAGACATTGAGGAAGCCGTCCGTGGAGAACTTCCACCCGTTGGCCCCGCCTATCTCGAAGGCCTGCACCGACTGTGCGCTCGCTGCGACAGCCAATACCGCTGCCAGCATCGTTATTTTACTTTTCTGCATGTTACCCCCTGGTTGAGTGAATCCATCATTGCATCAGCATCTATTTAAAAAGCGGCTTTTACTATGAGCCGCTGCATTGCTGCTTCTTCAAAAGATGTTTTTGTAAGACAATATTTGCACATGTAATACAAAGCAGCTTTGTTACTGTATCTGCACAGCCATGCAGCTGTAGTGCAGCGAAATTTGGATACAGTTAAATAGAATGCCTTTATAGCAATTGATATACCGACATCAATTCCAGACGCCATGTTTCTTTGCGCAGGAATCATTACTATTTGTAAACAATGAAATTTTTACAGGCAGGTGTTTTCCAAAATGGTAGGAACTTCTTACAACGTGGAATAAAGCGGAACACCAAAAGCGATACAAGCTGGAACAAGTACCGCTTTTGGAACAGCCAAGACGTTACAAAGCTGCACACAGGGGGAGCTCTAACTCCGAGCATCCCCCTTCTCCAGGTTTGCGCCGGTTGAAACCTCAGCCTCGACGCGCGGCCTCTATGGCGGCGATGTCTATCTTCACCATCTGCATCATGGCATCGAACGCGCGCTTCGCGGCGGCGGGATCGGGATCGGTTATCGCCTCCGTCAAGGCGACCGGGGTGATCTGCCACGAAATGCCCCACTTATCCCTGCACCAGCCGCAGACGATCTCTTGCCCACCGTTGCCGACAATTGCATTCCAGTACCGGTCGGTTTCCGCCTGGTCCTCGGTAGCGACCTGGAACGAGAACGCCTCGTTGTGCTTGACCTCCGGTCCGCCATTGAGCCCGAGACAAGGTATGCCCATGACGGTGAACTCGACCGTCAGCACATCACCTTGCTTTCCTGACGGGTAATCACCAGGGGCAAGGTGCACCGCATCAACCGACGAATCGGGAAAGATCTCCGCGTAAAAGCGCGCCGCCTCTTCCGCGTCGCCATCGAACCAAAGGCAAATCGTATTCTTTGCAGGCTTTTTCATGTCATGTCTCCATTTGATGCCACCATTGCCGCAGCAAACCATGCGCTCACAGCTACGGGACGTTGCACGTCCGAATTCATTTCGGACCCAACTCTAGCAACCGCTCATGGAATGTCAAAATCTCAGACCCCACGGCACGGGGGAATCGGGTGGACGTTGCGATTTTGAGTAAGGAGTGCTACATATCCTCTACTTTAGCATCAGTCTAAGGAGATATTATGGCTTGGTTTTACTTGGTTCTTGCAGGCCTTTTTGAGATAGGTTGGCCGGTAGGTTTAAAAATGGCACAAGTACAGGAGAGTAGATGGCTGGGCATTGGTGCCGCAGTTGTTTTCATGACACTCAGTGGAATCTTTCTTTGGATGGCTCAACGACAAATCCCGATCGGCACAGCCTATGCCATTTGGACAGGCATAGGCGCTGCCGGAACTTTTCTGGTCGGTGTTCTCTACTACGGCGACCCCACATCAATAGCTAGATACGCAGGCGTAGCACTTATCGTGGCTGGCGTTGCTACCCTGAAGATCGCCCATTGAGAAGAGAGCGAGACAGCAAATCAAAAGTCAAAATCTCAGCAACATCCCCTCACGACAAAAGGGGCAACACCTGGCACTTTTAACAGTCAGGTGCTGCCCCTTTCACTTTGTCCAGGCAGTATTAATAAGTTACATAAGTAACCAGCGTCCCCTCGCCTCCCCTCAAGCTGATCAACATCCTTAACCGCAAGGGGATGGAGGTCTTTGTCTAGAAGCGATACCCCCCATCCCCTAGCCCGTGCCGCCCACCAGAAAGTTATAATCTTATACGTGTCCCCCTTGGATCCAGGAAGTACATTGCCTAAAACCAGATCGTTAGAGGCAGTTTTGACGAGTGAAAGATCGTCCCACTGGTTACCGTAGTCTGGCTATGACAGCTCTTACACTGGCAGGTCTTTACCTTGCCATGATACACAACGCAGAAACGTGAGCTCCCGCAAGTTGGGCATGCAAATCCCTGCGGCCATCGCATCTGCTCAAGTGCGGTAACGCATTGCTCTTCAGTTCCGAAATCGCGGAGAAAATCGGGTAAGCTAAGGCCCTTCTGAAACTGGATTCGATTCTGCGCCATGTCCGACTCCTTGTAAGGGTGATCGTTCACGGCGATCCTACTGTTAAGGTGCGACAGAAAACGTCTTAAAAAGCAATCTGCTGAAGATTAGCGTTAATCGGCCAATTTCATGAGCGTCCCCATTTCCCCCCCTGCTTCCCTTTCTCTCAGAAATGCTCCCCGCGGCCTCTCTCATACAGAGGTTGAAAATATACGCTGATAGGAGTAGTCTACCTAGGTTTAACAAACAGCTGGAGGATCTGAATATGCAAGAATTGAAGCCACTTGAAGCGCTTGAACGTTTGCTTGGAGCTGACTGGGCTCATCTAAGGAGAGCAAGAGAAAATACGGCACGAAAGAAAGCTGAACTTTTAAAAAAAGTAGCGCCTCTTGCCCCTGTAGACACGAGCATCGTAGCTTTTGGCTCCGTTGCTCGCGATGAGGTAACAAAAGGTAGCGACATTGACTGGACTCTTTTAATCGATGGCTTGGCAAACTCTGAACATTTTGACGTAAGTCATGATATTGCGTCTGCTTTAGAGGATTTGGGCCTCAATCCTCCTGGAGGAGAACAGATCTTTGGGGGAATTTCTATTAGCCATGACATCATTCACAAGATTGGCGGTGGAAATGACACTAACAAAAACACTACCCAACGGATACTTCTTCTCCTCGAATCGGTACCAATAGGGCCGTCCGATGCTTATGACCGTGTTGTCAAACAAGTTCTTAAACGATATGTTACTGAGGATTGGGGATGGATGCATAAGCAGGTGACCGTCCCAAGGTTCCTACTCAATGACATCGTCCGCTATTGGCGAACAATGGCTGTGGATTTTGCCTATAAACGTAAGGAACGACGGGGCAATGGATGGGGGGTCCGTACAATAAAACTTCGAATTTCCCGAAAGCTTACTTTCGCATCCGGATTAATTGCGTGCTTCAGCTGTGACATGGACGAATCTTTAAAAGAAGCAATTAGTGGAGGATCTGAGTTGGATTTGACACACCCAGCTGTTGATTTTCTAGTTAAACAAGTTTCACTTTCCCCTTTAGACAGGATGGCGAACCTTTTAGCTAAATATGAGCCTTTACACCAAGCAGCGAATGAACTTTTCACCAGCTATGATGGCTTCATTGGAATTCTTGATGATGAAAACTCTCGAGACAGACTAAAAAGTGTAATTCCAGCAGAGGCCGATCAAGACTTGGTGTATCAGCAAGCGAGGGAACTTGGTCATTCCTTCCAAAACGCATTGGATAAAATATTTCTTGAAGAGAACGGGACCAAATTATATCCTCTAATGAAAAAGTATGGGGTGTTCTAAATGAGAGCTATAGGTTTTTCAACAGGATCTTTAACTCTTGGGGATTTTAAAAGAGCCCTCACGTGGTTGGATAAATCTTCTGCCACTGCCGTAGAGCTTTCAGCACTAAGAAGACATGAGCTTGATCCTATGGTTATTTCTATGAATTCACTTAATTTGTCAAAGTATTCTTTTGTATCTGTGCATGCTCCGAGCAACTTTCACAAAGATGATGAAGACCAAGTAATCCATCTTTTGTTGAACTTCAAACAAAAGGGGTGGCCCATCGTTGTTCATCCTGACGCAATTTATGATTTTAGCAAGTGGCGTTGCTTTAAAAACTTCCTGATGCTGGAAAATATGGATAAAAGAAAACCTACTGGTAGAAACGTTTTCGAGTTACAAGAGATATTTGATATTCTTCCCGATGCTGCTCTTTGCTTCGATCTTGCTCATGCTAGACAATATGATGCGTCAATGACAGAAGCGTATCTTATTGCCAAGGCGTTTTCAAGACGTATTTCTCAAGTACACATAAGTGAAGTCGGAACGCAAAGCAGTCATACACGCTTGTCTCCATCGGCAATCAGCGCATACAGGGAAATATCCTCTCTTATACCTTCTAACGTCCCAATAATAATTGAAAGTCAAGTACCCGCCCAAGCAATTGAGGAAGAGCTGTCAGCAGCATTGCACGCGTTAGGAAACGGTTAAAAGCAACGCCCCCTGCCGAAGAACAACGACGTCCTCCCATCTCCCAGTGCTCCTCACTATGCTCCACCAGTCAGATCCGGGCCTTGCCCTTACCTCATCGGCAACCAATTCGCATAGTTGCTGCGAACAGCAACGAGCGCACAGGGCAAAGTTGGTCGCGCGGCGGCAGCGTGGTCATCGTGCAGAAAGAGAGGATCGAATGGCTCAACCTTTCGATCCTCTCTTGGAGAAGCAGGTAAAACCTTTACCGGGTAATCTCACATAGAAAATATCCTGCCATTCATTATCCCGCAGGATGACACCAGGGGAGTATCCGCTGCCGGCGGTAGCTAAATAGGCAAAATCAACCAAATTTTGCAGTCTTGCACCCCCAGATCAGCAGCTCGGCCCAATCAGCCACGCCGGTCCTTGCCTACAAACTTTGAGCATAAGACAAGCAACGGTACAGCATGTCTGTGGACTGTGTATAAGCTTTTCACGGATCACCCCTACCGCGAGCCTTACTCGCTTAACGTGGTGTCTGTCAATGGCAGCAACAAGAGCAAAAGTGCAGAAAATTCACTTCCGCCATGGCCTTAACATCGCCTATAGATGACCATTGCATATTAGCTGATTTGCGTTATTTACAAGAACTACAGTCCGGGCCTCAATAAATTCTTTAAAGGACATAGTGCCATTGGCTGCTTCTTTGGGTATGAAAGCAGAAGATAAGATATTGTCTTTATGCGCCAATGGTATTTTCATAAAATAACTTGATGGTTCTTCATCGCTAACTGTTTTATTATCATATGAAGAAAGGAAACAAATATTGGCGATAATATTTGCTTCGTGAAATCCTATTCCAAGGTTCGACAGATATCCTTTTGGGTAAATATGATGGAACTCACGTGCATTGTAAGATGATAACACCGTGCCTAAGTCAACCTCACTTCCTGTCAATAATGAGCGTGGACGGCCCTGAGCCATTAGACACAACGCCGCTTTTGCGGCCGTAGAATTGATACGCCACGTCTTGGTGAACAAGTCACTCGAAATGGCAAAATTTGAAAAATCAAACGGGATTCCACCTTCAGCAATAGCCTCAATCATTTTTAGGTCTTCCAGTACCATTCTATTTGTACCAGCTCTATAACGTTGAGTTAGTGCACAATGCCAAAACCATTTTTTAAGCTGCTGCAATTGAGCCGACGAAGGCTTTGGCAATAGCGAAAAAAATCTTGTTATCGGTATGAGCATTATTGGAAATGGTAAAAAAATAACATTTCGAATTTTAAGTTGCCCTTCTAAAAAATCAACAGCCGAAAAAATTGCTTTCTTTAACAACTGTATTCCCTCAATCAACTTCTCGGGGACAACATCTATAAGATCTTCTGAGTCAATAGACTGTATTGTTATAGAAGACAACATCCGCATCAGCAAGGGTTGGTCTATCTGTTCATACCCCTTATCCGCAAGGGAATCTAAGAGCGCTTCAATTTCTTGTCTTAAATCAAACTGATCTGACCACGTCCAAGCAGCAAGTAGCTCTATATTGCTCAAGGGGGTCCCGGATGAATTTATCCTTTGGAAAACACTGCAAACTTCCTTGTTGGTACGCTCCTTTATGGTTACCACTGGAAATTCGTAGTCTTTGAATCGTTCTGTAACTAAAGCAATATTTTTACTTTCTTCCGGTGAAAATGAAGAGAGTTGAGTCAACAATTTGCTAGTGTCAAGAATGTCCCGCATGAAGATCTTGTTTTTGCCAGGTGCGGCTTTGTAATGTACAAATTCGTCATCCTGGGGGACGTAGCAGATATTAAAGCGGTCAGCGAGTTCAACATCATTAGTCTTATCCTATGAATGAAAAACGCCATATAACGTGGTCAGACGTTGTTGGCCATCAAGTATGTAATTAACAGGATAATCCTCTGGAGTGCTTGGTAAAACAAATCCTCCTATGTTCCGCTCGTGTTTTAACACTTCTTTGGTGGACCACAACAATAGAGATCCGACTGGATAGCCACGATATATTGAGTCCAAGAGACTTATTATCTGTTCATCAGACCATATATACTGGCGCTGGAATACTGGGATTTTTATATTTCCTCGCTCTACGTCAGACAATAAGGTAGCCAACCGAGGACTGGAAGGAGTTATCTTGTTAGTAGGTGCCATACTTGCCTCCTAGGGGTGAATTTACATCATACTTTCTGTATCCTCATTCAGATGCCAGTATTTCATAAACAATAAGACTGAGGGGCAACATTAGCTGACGAAGACTCTGATACTGGGTTGGCGACTGCCCCGATGATAGATTTTTGCTTTTAGCCGACTATCAGTTTAAGATTGAGGCTTCTACTCCGCATCTTTGGTGAAGGCACGCAGGAGCCGCCGACGCTCCTGCTGCGGCCATTACTCCGTAAAATTCTCGCACCGGCTGGACGCTCACCTTGTACGCTTTCCACTGCTTGCACTGCACCAGGTGCTTCTCTCTTCCCTTGCGCAGAACGAGATCGATGCCGCCGTCCGGCCCGCTACCACCCTCTCGAGCGACCTCAAACCCCTTTTGCTTGAAATGCTCAGCTACCAAGGTTTCAAACTCGCCCCAGCTCATCTCGTTCAGCGACGCGACATCAGCACGCGACTTGACCGTCTCGTAAAGCTTTCGCTGCTTCATGGAGTTGAACGCGGAGATACCTGCTGCGACTAGAAAGGCGGGCGCGAGAAAGAACTGGCCGAACAGAGCAAAGATGGGCGACACAAGGTTGCCGGGATTTTGGGAGGGGAGTGCACGGAAAATCATGAAGGATACGACGGCAAGAATGACTGAGATCCACCACGGGGACTTGCTGGCGATGATAATGAGATCTTGTAACGGACTTGTGCGCGGTCTTCGTGCCATGGGATTTTGCGAAACTCCTAAGGGGGGATAGCGTAAACATCATTAACATACGCGAGGAGATTGTTAAAGAAAATTCAACACCACAAACCAATTTACTCACGCAGAGACGCCAAGACGCAAAGGAAAGGCGATTAACCAGGGATGAAGGGGATGAACGGGGATTACTACCTATGACCGAGGCTGCTGATGGTTCAACCTCTTGCGCTCCCAATTTACTCCTGACGCTGGAGGTTCAATCTCTAGCGTTCTCAATTTACTCCCGATGCTAGAGGTTCAACCTCTGGCGTTCTCAATTTACTCCCGATGCTAGAGGTTCAACCGCTGGCGATTTCAATTTACTCGCGACGCTGGAGGTTCTACCTCTGGCGATTTCAATTTACTCCCGATGCTGGAGGTTCAACCTCTGGCGTTTTCAATTTACTCCCGACGCTGGAGGTTCAACCTCTGGCGTCTTCAATTTACTCCCGACGCTGGAGGTTCAACCTCTGGCGTCTTCAATTTACTCCCGACGCTGGAGGTTCAACCTCTGGCGTTTTCAATTTACTCCCGACGCTGGAGGTTCAACCTCTGGCGTTTTCAATTTGCTTGCGACGCTGGAGGTTCAACCTCTGGCGCTCTCAATTTACTACCGGCGCCGGAGGTTCAATGTCACGGGTTTCCAATTTACTGCCGAGGTTGGAGGTTGAAGGTATTACGTTTTGAATTCAGCAAGTGGGCCAGAGGTGGGATTGCCCTCACCCCGACCCTCTCCCGGAAGGAGAGGGAGGAAACAAGGCACGCATTGAGGAAAACCTGGGCGATGCCGAGATCCTGGAGGGCCCGCGGCGTTTCATTTGCTGCTGGGAGATCCTGCAAGGTGAGGCGGCAAGAAGTGTGGATCGTTTGGAAGTAGCGAGGCAGGTGTGCGGCTGCAGGTCGGTCTCTGCAGCCGCACCAGGAATGCGGGTTAACTCAGCACGATGTCGACTACTGCGGACCAAGGACCGTATCCGGCATTGTTGTGGTACCTCGTCCGGATGTAGTACCGCTTGACCAACTCGCCTTTCAGCTCCACTTTACACCTATAAGACCTTTCTGCACTTTTCCAGGAAGACTCGTCATTCGGGTTGTCCGTGTACTGGACCTCGAGACTGCCCATGCCCTGACACTTGTTCACCACCACATAGAAGATCCCGGACCCCTTCGGCCCCGGTTTCAGGTCCACTTTGCCGGGTTGCCCCGGCAGGATGGTGGTCGCCGGCTTGCTCGTATAGGTCCTGTGGCGCAGTTCGTAGCCAATGTCCATCAGCGAGGGATTGTTTTCATGCGTGGCGACCATCACTGAGTGCTGACCGGCAAAGGTAAAGGCCGTGAATATATTTTCGCGTGCCTTGTCCCTGTCTTCGACCATCCGTTTGCCGCCACCCTTCGCCGCATTCGACTTCTCCCCAAGTGCGTCCGCCAGCGTGTCGAATGTATCACCCACTGGCACATGAGGTCCGACATTTTGGAAGGCAGCGTGCCCCCTCAACCTTCCCCCAAAGGTGCGAGCTTCCTGCATGAGGTCGCCGTCAGAAAGCTTCCAGAGATGCGACAGTTCGTGCTTCGGTACCGACATAATGGCCTCCTTTCATGGGTTACCTGCCTCGCATCGGCAGACGCGATGAATATTAGCCTGCGCCAATTTTTAGTCAAGCCTTGCCTGGCGTTTTTTTCCAAACTCCGTATGAAACGTAGGGCGTCCCGCGCTGGTCTCCCCCGCGTGACGCCTTCCCTCCACCACTCAAAAACACCATACGTGCCTCCTTCCTAGCCCGGTCCTCCCTGCCTTCACCCTCCGTAGGCTTCGGTCCGCAGGTGAGTGCGGGAGCTCACCACCCCCCTTGCAATATTACAAATGTCTAATACAATGGTTTCATTCGGCTCATAATTCCTCGCGATGGGACCTGCCCACTCATGACTGAACCTGCTCCCGTACCGCCACATCTTTTCAAAAACCTTTCCACCAGGGCGCGTAACGTGCTCATCAATCTCAAGGTCGAGTCGCACCAGGACCTCATCGCCTTGAGCGAACGCGGCCTCCCCAAGATCCGATGGTGCGGCACCAAAACTACGGCTGAACTCACACGGCTGCTTGAAGGAGTTCGGCTAGATTACGTGCCGATGCATTCCTCTTTGGCGCAACCTTCGGGCTGCGCCGAGGGTGCTGCTGCCTCCGAAGCTTCCGCTCCCCGAATGGCTGCCGTCCCTTCAAAATGGAGCATCCTGAATAGCACCCTCGCGGGGTTATTCACCGATGCCGCTTCGTCTTCGCAGTATGCATGGCCGGAAACAATCAAGCTCCCTCCTGCTGACCTGGTGCGGCTGCGCGCCGCAGGCATCTTCCCGGAGGATACTCCGTACCTTCTTTGCTCGTTCACCATAGAGTACCTGCTCGAAGCGGGCTTGAGCGATGCGGCCCTGTCCGCCCTGCTGCATGCTATCACACGTGTTTCACAGCTGCCGGGAGACGCCCTGCCCACACTTGCCGTAAAGCCCCAGGATCGATCTTTATACGCCGGCTTTCCCGAGGGCCTGCTCGATCCGCTTATCGTCCCTGATTTCCCCTTCCCCGCCCTCCTCGGCTTTGTGGATGCTCCGACTAGCGCGGTTGCCTGGAACGTCGTTGCAAAGATCACGGAACGTTCCGTAATCAAAACGCTCGGCTTCTCGGTCACCGCCCTACGCGCCATCCAATACCTGTGGGGGCTCCAACGACGTGCCGGGGCGATCGCGGAGTCCGCTGCCGCCGGTATACCGACTGATTCTTATCTCGACTTCGATCTGCTGCTCGACCGGTATTTGCAGGTTACCCGCAAGGATGTTGACCGGGACAACTCGAAGCGGTCGGACCTGGAACACCGCCTGGTCAGGGAACACAATAGCCCGCACCACCATAACGTCTCTTTGCAGGAACTGGGCAAGGATTTCGGCGTTAGCAGTGAGCGCGTGCGACAGATCGAAGTCAAGTTGCTTCGAAGGCTCAACAACGATGCAAACCTCAAACATCTGGACTACCTTTGGCATTTGCTCGACCGCCTGATGATCACCGGTGGCGGGACGCGCTATGCATACGAGCTTTGCCTCTCCTTGCAGGCGATGAACGGTTGGAGCTCTCCCCCTTCGGAGGAGACGCTTGCCGTCCTCATGGGATTCTCGCCCAAATATCGCGTGGCGACGAAATCGTCCCCTCTCCGTATGACGCTCACCGCCCCTTGCTGCGTCGGCTGTGAGATCGCAGACGCTGCCGTTTTTGAGGCTCTCACGCCCCCGGGAAACGGCTCCTTGTCCTTCCACCAAGCACTCGATGTTGTACGCAGCGCCTGCCATAAAGAGCAGTGCCCGGGACTTCGCAATATCGCTTCTTTCTCGTTGAGCCTTGCCGAGCTCATCGCGGACTCACAGAACCTCTTGATTCAAGACCAAGCTTTGCACCTTGAACGGCCGCAAACAAAATCGATCCTCGAGGATGGTCTGGAGGCGATCCTGCTCTCCGCACCGGATGGTATGCATTTCAAAGAGGCATGTAGGATGTTTAAGCTGCTTCACCCGGAAACTTCAGTCACCGCTAGATCCGTTCACCGCCAGTTAACAAACCACAGATGGGCTGTGCTATGGGGCCCTGGAACCTTCAAGCATCGTTCATTGCTGAGCATACCCACTTTGCTTATCAATGAAATCATGGGAAGCTTGGCCGCGGTATTAGACCTGAGCGGTGTCCCCTGCATATGCGCTAACGGTATTCATTATGATCGATACGCTGACCGACTCCGATCGGAAGGCGTCCCTAATTCGCGCGCTCTCTACTCCTGTATGAAAATAGTCGGCAGCCCCGCCATGAGTTTCGAGGAACTCCCCTATGTACTTGGGAAAGACCATGCCGGCCCAAGGCCTAAGATTGCCATGCTGCTTGAGCAGTTCATCGCCAAGGCGCATCGGGCCGTCTCCCATGAGGAAGTGAAAGGTTTCGAGCTCGGCATCCTGGGCATCCCTATCCCGCAAGCGTCCTGCCATTTAAAGCACATACCAAACATCCTGCAGATCGGTGACTTTCTGCTTCATATCGACCATGTGCCCATCGTTACGGGTCAGTTGCGTCGGATCATCGATGCGATTCCATCAGGAGAAGATGGGGCGGGACTCACCGAGGCCGCCCTATACAGAGCGCACCAGAACGCATGCCGAAACATCGGCATAATACGGCCAAGCGACCTCTTTTGTTTCATGGAGCAGTTTTTCCCTGGCACGGTCAAGTTGCATCGGAAGCCTATTCGCAGGTACCAGGTGACAAAGCATGGAGCGGTTACAGATGTGGGGGTAGAGGATGCGCCCAAATCCGCACTGGCGACTGCCGAATCGCCTGCAAGCAGGACTTCGGCTCCCCCCGTTGAATGGGTGTACGCCTACTTGGAAGATCTGGAAAAGCCGTGCCTTACTAAGCACCTTTTCGAGGCCTTCCGCACTAACCCTCTGCATAACAACATCTATCAACTGTGGCTAGGGAAGACGCATAAGGTTTTGTGGTACACGCGGGATTGTGTGATCGCGCGCAAAGTCCTCGGGTGGGACGATGAAAAACAGTACGCCATCGAGACACTCGCACTGATGCATCTGGAGCAGGCAGCCGGGCTCGGCAAGCCTTACGGATCGTGTCGCGCGATTCTCACGGACCATTCGGGGCAGTTACCTGAACTCGCGCACGGGCTCGCCTGGACCCCGGTGCTGCTCCATGGGCTCTTGGTATCCGGTTCAAACTTCGTCCACATCGGCAGGCAGAAGGATCTGTTCGTTTCAGTGGACAACCCCCACGGCATACAAACGCTAAACGACCTTCTTTATCGAACTCTGCTGACCGGGCACGGCGGCTGTGCGCCGAAGAAGGAGTTCATGGCTGCCTGCGAGAAGAAGGGGATCAGCCTCGCCCCCTCGGCGCTGTTTCTCACCGGGAAGGATCCGCGGGTGGTTATCGATGGGGATGTGATAAGGGCGGCGGAGCTTGAAGCTGGAATCTAAAAAGCCGCACCACAGAGGGCACTGAGGTGCTTGGAACGACATGGGGGCGTCCGGCGTGTACACCTAGGTGAGGAGGCCTGCGTCCTGGCGGAGGGCGGTGTCAAATAGTGACTGGCAAGTCACTCTAGGGTCTTAGAATAAAGGCAAATCCCCCCTGTCCCCCCTTCGCAAAGGGGGGGGACGTGAGGCCACGTGCAGTGCTTCTTAGGCAGATACTCCGTCTGGCTCCTTCTATCGAAAAAGTCTGAATTCTGGCTCGCAACGCAAAACGCAAAAAGGGCACCCGAATCGGGTGCCCTCGTTTTTTTGCTTTGCCTATCCTGCTTGTCTTAGAACTGGACGGCTTTCTGTGCCAGCTCGAGGACGGTGCCCGGAACCATGCCGAGTACCAGGGTGGCACCGACGGCTACCAGCAGGCAGACGGCGACTGCCGGGGTTGCACCGGCCCACTCGAAGTCTTCGCTCGGGTCTTTCATGTACATGAAGACCATGACGCGCAGGTAGTAGTACAGGGAGGCTGCGGAGTTCAGCACGCCGATCACGGCCAGCCAGATGTAACCTGCCTTGATGGCGGCGCTGAAGAGGTAGAACTTCCCGATGAAACCTGCGGTCGGTGGCATGCCGGCCAGGGAGAACAGGAAGATGCTGAGCACCAGGGCCAGAAGCGGCTTCTTGTGACCGAAACCTGCGAGGTCCTGCACGTTGCCGTTGCTCTCGCCTTTCTTGGTGATGAGAACGAGCACCCCGAAGGCGCCGATGTTCATGAAGGCGTAGGAGAGCATGTAGAACAGGATGCCAGCGGCGCCTTCGGCGTTGACGGCGGCGAAACCTACCAGGGCGTAACCCGCATGCGCGATGGAGGAGTAAGCAAGCATCCTCTTCACGTTGTCCTGGGAAAGGGCGATGATGTTACCGACGGTCATGGTGAGCACGGCCAGGACCCACAGGAGGTTCCCCCACTCTACCCTCAGCATCGGGAAGGCGAAGATCATCACGCGGATGAAGGCGGCGAAGCCGGCTGCCTTCGGACCTGCGGACATGAAGGCGGTGATCGGGGTCGGTGCGCCTTCGTAGACGTCCGGGGTCCACATGTGGAACGGTGCCGCCGCGATCTTGAAGGCGAAGCCGGTGGCCATCAGCAGCATGCCGACAACGAAGAAGGTGTTGTTCGCTACACCGGGGTTACCCATGACGAAAGCGGAAATGGCGTGGATCTTGGTGCTGCCGGTCGCGCCGTAGGTGAGCGCCATGCCGTAGAGCAGGAAGCCGGTGGAGAAGGAGCCAAGCAGGAAGTACTTGAGACCCGCCTCGTTCGACTGCAGCCTGTTGCGGTTGAAGCCGGCCAGCACGTACAGGCAGATGGAGAGAAGCTCGAGACCGAGGAAGATGACCATCAGGTCGGTACCGGCCGCCATCAGCATCATACCTACGGTGGAGAAAAGAATCAGGGGGTAGAGCTCACCCTGGTTACACTCTTCCTGGGCCATGTAGCGGTCCGCGATCAGGATCGCGAGCCCCGCGGAGATGAGGAAGATCACCTTGAAGAAGATCGCGAAGTTGTCCTGCACTACCGATCCGTTGAACGCTGATACCGACGGCCCCCAGCCGCCCACGGCGCTCGCCGCGGTCACTGCAAGGCCGATGATGCTCAGGTAACCGAGGTAGGCCTTGTTATTGCCCGGCACGAAGACGTTGACGAGCAGCAGCACCATGGCTATGCATGAGAGTAGTATCTCAGGCATGATCACTGCCAGGTTTATGGCCGGCATAGCAATTGTTTCCATCTATAATCCTCCGTCAGTAGTTCTAAGCGGTCTATTTTGCTTCGTGGTTTGCGGGGATGGCCGGGTGTCCTTCAGGCAGACCGGCGGGTGCTGCTGCCGGTGCCGCTTCTGCGCCGACTGCAGGGTGACCTGCGGGCATGCCGGCGGGTGCCGCACCTGCCTCGGACATGCCGGGAACGGCCATGTGACCCGGGGGAAGCGCCGGTACTGCGCCGGGAAGCTGGGCTACCTGCTTCTGCACCTTGGTCTGCGCGATCATCCTGTCGATCGAGGGCGCCATGCTGTCGATGATCGGGCGCGGGTAGATGCCCAGGAAGAAGATAAGGAAGATGAGCGGCAGCATGATGGCGACTTCGCGTGCGTTCAGGTCCTTCAGGTTCTGGTTTTTCGGATTCTTCAGCTCGCCGAACATGACCCTCTGGAACATCCAGAGCATGTAGACGGCGGAGAGGATGACGCCGGAGGTGGCGATGATCGCGTACCAACGGAGGCTGCTCTCGAAGGAACCGAGGAGCACCAGGAACTCACCGACGAAGCCGTTGGTACCCGGCAGGCCGATGGAGGAGAAGGTGACGATCATGAACATGGTGGCGAAAACCGGCATCTGCTTCGCGAGACCGCCGAAGTCGGAGATGAGACGGGTGTGACGCCGCTCGTAGATGAAGCCGACGATAAGGAACAGCGCGCCGGTGGAAACACCGTGGTTCAGCATCTGCAGCATGCCGCCGGTGACGCCCTGCTGGTTCAAGGCGTAGACGCCGAGCATTACGAAGCCTAAGTGGGCCACTGAGGAGTAAGCGACCAGTTTCTTGACGTCCTGCTGCATCATGGCGACGAGCGAGGCGTAGATGATGCCGATCACCGACAGGGTCGCGATGAGCGGGGTGAACTGGGCGCTGGCCTCCGGGAAGAGCGGCATGGCGAAGCGGACGTAACCGTAGGTACCGCACTTCAGCATGACGGCGGCCAGGATTACGGAGCCTGCAGTCGGTGCCTCGGTATGGGCATCCGGCAACCAGGTGTGCAGCGGGAACATCGGGACCTTGATGGCGAAGGCCAGGGCGAAGGCCAGGAACATCCACATCTGGGTGGCCGGGTCAAGGTGCAGTTCGTAGAAGCGCAGGATGCTGAAGTCGCCGCCGCCTGCCTTGAAGTAAAGGGCGATCAGAGCGACCAGCATGAGGAGCGAGCCGACCGCGGTGTAGATGAAGAACTTGACTGCCGCGTAGATCCTGTTCTTGCCGCCCCAGATGCCGATCATGAAGTACATCGGGATCAGCATGATCTCCCAGAAGATGTAGAAGAGGAAGAGGTCGAGCGAGATAAAGGTACCGATCATGCCGACTTCGAGAAGCAGCAGGCAGATCATGTATTCCTTCACCTTCTCCTCAACCGCCGTGTAGGTGGAGAGGATGGCGATCGGCATGATGAAGGTGGTCAGGATGACGAGCCAGAGGCTGATACCGTCGATGCCCAGGTGATAGCTCATCTGGAAGGGGCCGGCCGCGATCCAGGGGATGTTCTCGAGGAACTGGAACCCGCCGATCTCGGTGCCCGGCGCGTTGTACCCGGTGATCAGGGGCAGCGAGAGGATAAACGTCACCACCGTCACCGCCATGGCGATGGTACGGAGCACGCCGTGGCTGTTCTTGTTCACAAAGAGGAGCAGTATCGCCCCGATCAGCGGTGTGAAGGTTAATATGCTCAGTAACGGTAGCTGGCTCATTTACTCTGCTCCTTTTACTTCAGGTCAAAATTATCTGAAAGTCTTCAAGTCTTAACGGAAGAGGTATACCGCGACGATCAGCACCACGCCCAGAACCATGGAGAAGGCGTAGTTGTGAACGAAGCCGGTCTGCACGTAGCGCAGGATGCCGGAGAAACCGCGGACCACGGCGGCGACGCCGTTCACGATGCCGTCGACCACCACCACGTCGAACCCTTTCCAGAGGAAGTTGCCGAGTGCCTTGCAGGGGTTGACGAACACGAAGTCGTAGATCTCGTCGATGTACCACTTGTTGTAGACCGCGCGGTGCAGCGCCGGGAAGGTCGCGGTGAACTTCTCGGGGATGCTCGGGGCGATGACGTACAGCGCGAAAGCGAGGCCGATGCCGGCGAAGGCGATCACGACGGAGGTGCCCATGAGACCCCACTCGAGTGCTACGGAGTGGACGCCGTGAGCGCCGTGGGCGATCGAGTACTGGGTGGAGTAGGCGAATACCGGCTCGAGCCAGTGCTCGAAGTAGTTCGGCATGTCGCCGAAGAGTTCGCCGAGGAGCTTCGGCACGCCGATCCAGCCGCCGACCAGGGAGAGGAAGGCGAGGCAGACAAGCGGCACGGTGATGACCCAGGGAGACTCATGCAGGTGGTGCCATGCCTTCTCGGAGAGACGGGTCTTGCCGAAGAAGGTCATGCAGACCAGGCGGAACATGTAGAAGGCGGTGAGGCCGGCAGCGATGGCGCCTGCTGCCCAGAGCGCGTAGTTCACATCATGGTGGTGCGGGTTGGCAAACGCCTGCCAGAGGATCTCGTCCTTGGAGAAGAAGCCGGCAAGGCCCGGAACGCCCGCGATGGCGAGGGTGGCGATGAAGAAGGTGCCGAAGGTGACCGGCATCTTCTTGTACAGCCCGCCCATGTTCCTCATGTCCTGCGGGTCGGCTTCGGAGTGCTCGTGGTGCAGCGCGTGGTGCATGGCGTGGATGACGGAGCCGGAACCGAGGAACAGGCAGGCCTTGAAGAAGGCGTGGGTCATCAGGTGGAACACGCCGGCGGTGAAGGCGCCGACGCCCATGGCCAGGAACATGTAGCCGAGCTGGGAAACGGTGGAGTATGCGAGGACGCGCTTGATGTCGTTTTGTGCGGTGCCGATGGTCGCCGCGAAGAGGGCGGTGGCGGCGCCGACGCAGGCGACGACGAGCAGAGCGGTCGGGCTCTTGATGTAGATGAAGTTCATGCGGGCGATCATGTAGACGCCGGCGGTGACCATGGTGGCGGCGTGGATGAGCGCGGAGACCGGAGTCGGGCCTTCCATCGCGTCAGGAAGCCAGGTGTACAGCGGGATCTGGGCGGACTTGCCGGTGGCGCCCAGGAAGAAGCAGAGACAGATGGTGGTTACCACAGCGCCCGGCACGAAGAGGTCGGCGTTTTTCGCGAGCTCGACGAAGTTGATGGTCCAGACGTTGTTGTTGTGCCCCAGGTACCAGAAGAGGGTGAAAGTGCCGAGGAGGAAACCGAAGTCGCCGACCCTGTTCATCACGAACGCTTTCTTGCCCGCGTCGCCTGCGCTCTTCTTGTGGAAGTAGTATCCGATCAGGAGGTAGGAGCAGAGACCGACGCCCTCCCAGCCGATGAACATGAGGAGCAGGTTGTTGCCCGACACGAGGAGAAGCATGGAGAAGGTAAAGAGGTTCAGGTAGGAGAAGTAGCGGTAGAACCCTTCCTCGCCGTGCATGTAACCGATGGAGTAGAGGTGGATCAGGAAGCCGACCCCCGTCACGATCATCAGCATGGTTGCCGAAAGCGGGTCGATCAGGAAGCCGATGTCGGCCTTGAAGTTCCCCGACTGGATCCAGGTGAAAATCGTCTTTTGGATCACCCGCTCCTCGCCCGGCAGACTCAGGAGCTGGAACAGGATCCCGCAGGCGACCATGAAGGAGGCGAACACGCTACCGGCCGCGATACCGCCGATGACGGTCTCGTTTTTGATCTTCTTGCCGAGTAGGCCGTTGATGACCGAGCCGATGAGAGGGCACAGTGGGATCAACCATACTAAATCAAACATCCCTGACTCCTTTTATGACTAAAGGTTCTAAGTTCTAAGTTCTATGTTCTAAGTCCAAGTCAACCGCCGATGCTACCCTTTCCGTCCACAAAGGTCCTGCTCTTAACGTAGAACATAGAACGTAGAACCTGGAACGGGTTTTGTCGGGTTTACAGTTTCAGCAGGTTGATGTCCTCGACGTCGATGGACTCGCGGTTCTTGAAGAAGGCGATCATGAGCGCGAGGCCTACTGCGGCCTCGGCCGCGGCGACGGTCATGACGAAGAACACGAAGACCTGCCCGTCGATGTTGCCCAGGTGCCTGGAGAAGGCGATGAAGGTCAGGTTCACCGCGTTGAGCATCATCTCGACGCACATGAAGATGACGATGGCGTTTCTCTTGGTCAGGACGCCGATGGTCCCGATGGAGAAGAGGATGGCCGAAACTATCAGGTAATTTTCGATCGCTAGCATGTCAGTTCCCCTTGTAGCGTTAAATTTTCTTCTTGGCGAGAACGACTGCGCCAACGATCGCAGCCAGGAGGAGCACCGAGGTGACCTCGAACGGCAGCAGGAAATCGGTGAAGAGCGCCTTGCCGATCAGCTCGACGTGCCCGACGCTTACGATCTGTTCCTTGGTCATGGTCCCGACCTGGCCGGTCATGGAACCCTTCATCAGGAACCAGACGGTCTGGAAGAGAACGAAGAGCCCGATGGCGGAGCCGGCGATCACCGCGTGGGTGCCGCGCTTGACGGTCTCGACCCTCACGTTCAGGAGCATGATCACGAAGATGATCAGGACCATGATGGCACCCGCGTAGACGATCACCTGGGTGGCCGCCATGAAGGGAGCGTCCAGCATGACGTAGAAGGTAGCCAGGCAGAAGAAGGTCATCACCAGCGACAGCGCGCTGTTGATCGGGTTTTTGCAGGTGACAACTAGGATGCTGGAAATGATGGCCACCGCAGCCACGACGAGAAAGAATAACGATTCCATTGCTGCTCCTTTATTTCTTTTCTAAGAGTCTCTCTTTGGTGTAGGTGAAGTCAGCGCGCGAGTAGTTGGCGAGTTCGAACTGTTCAGTCATCCGAATCGCGTCAACCGGGCACGCTTCCACACAGTAGCCGCAGAAGATGCAGCGCAGCATGTCGATTTCGTATTTCGCAGCGTACTTGTCGTGGTTTGCGTCCTCGCCCGCCTCGACCGTGATGCACTTGGCCGGGCAGACGGTGGGGCAGAGGTAGCAGGCTACACACTTCGCCTTGTCGTGGGAGACGTTCAGCGCGTGCAGTCCGCGGAAGCCGGGCTTGACGTCAGGACGCTCGGTCGGGTACTGCAGCGTGACCGGCTTCTTGAACATATGTGAAATGGTGATCTGAAGACCTTTTATGAGCGGCATTATCATTTGCGGCACCTCGCCTAGAAGTTGTGTAACTTAAATTCTGACTACTTGCTGATGAACATGACCCACAGGCCGGTCGCCATTACGTTGACCAGGGTGAGCGGCAGGAACACCTTCCAGCCCAGACGCATGAGCTGGTCGTAACGGTAACGCGGGTAGGTGGCCCTGATCCACATGCAGAGGAAGATCAGGAAGTACACCTTGGCGATGAACCAGAACCAGCCGGGGAGGAAGGCCGGGCCGTGCCAGCCGCCCAGGAACAGGGTGGTGGTGACGGCGCAGACGGTGATCATGTTGGCGTATTCCGCCATGAAGAACATCGCGTACTTCATGGAGGAGTACTCGGTGCAGAAACCGGAGACCAGCTCCGTCTCGGCCTCGGGAAGGTCGAACGGGGTCCTGTTGATCTCTGCCAGCGAGCAGATGAAGAAGATGATGAAAGCGAAGGGCTGCTTGAAGGCGTACCATGCGCCGCCCGCCTGATCGGCTACGATCTTGTGCAGGCTGAGGCTCTCGGAGAGCATGAAGACCGAGATGATGGCGAGGCCGGCGGCAAGCTCGTAGGAGATCATCTGCGCCGCGGAGCGAAGCCCGCCGAGCAGGGAGTACTTGGAGTTGGAGGCCCAACCCGCGAGCACGATGCCGTAGACGCCCAGGGAAGCCATGGCCAGGATGTAGAGGACGCCGACGTTGATGTCGAAGACCTGCTTGCCAGCTTCATCGTAGTAGGCAGCGATCTGCAGCGGCACGGTGTACCCGCCGATGGTCACGCTGTCGCCGAAGGGGATGACGGCGAAGGAGATGAACGCCGGAATCAGTGCGACGAGGGGAGCTATCAGGAAAGCGAACTTGCTCGCCTGAGACGGGACGATCTCCTCTTTGAAGAACAGCTTTACGCCGTCCGCGATCGGCTGCAAGAGCCCGTGCCAGCCGGTCCTCATGGGACCCAGACGCACCTGCATGTGCCCGATGATCTTGCGCTCTGCGTAGGTGGCGTAGGCCACGGTAAGCAGTACGAAGACAAAGGCTACGAGCACTTTGGCAACCATGGCTATGTAGTACGCGACCGGCAGTCCTAAGATTAGCGTATCCATCTGATAGTCTTCCCCTCTTGTATAGATTTTCTAGCTGTCAGCTATTTCTTGGCGACGGTGACGTAAGTGACCTCGGCGCCGTCAGTGATGGTGTTGACGCTCCCCTCACCGAAGTGGTAGGGGGAGAAGACGACGCCCTGGGGCACCCTCTTGCCGACCTTGGCGGCAACCTGCACCGCGCCGGTGGCGCTCGTTACGGTGACCTGGTCACCCTCGGCGATCTTCAGTGCCGATGCGTCGGCCACGTTCAGTTCCGCGTAGGCATCCGGGCAGACGTACATCGGGCCTTCGCCGAAGCGGCTCATGGTGCCGCAGTGGTAAAGGGCGCTGCCGGTGACCATGGCGAGCTTGCCTGCCGCAGGTGCGACCGCTTTTGCCTGAACCGGAACCAGTTTGGCGGCGACGGAGACCGGGTAAACGGCCCCTTCGTCCTTGAGACCCGCCTGGCTGAGACCCTTGTAAGCCGGGACGGTTGCTGCGATCTCGGTGAAGACCTCGCCCTGGTTGTTGTAGCGTGCCCCGCCGAGAGCCTGAGAGATTGCGCTCAGGATCTCGAAGTCGCTCTTCGCAAGGCCGACCGCGGGAATCGCCTTTCTCACGTTCTGGACGCGGCGCCCGAGCGAGGTGTAGGTTCCGTTCTTCTCCGCGAAGGAGCAGGCCGGGAGCACCACGTCGGCAAGGGCAGCGGTTTCGGTGAGGAAGAGGTCGGCAACTACCATGAACTCGACGTTCTCGAGTGCCTTCTCGACCTTCTTGCGGTTCGGGTAGGAAACCACCGGGTTCTCGCCGGCGACGAACAGTGTCTTCACGTTGCCGTTCGCGCAGCCGTCGATGATGGCGGAGGCGGCAAGCCCGGTCCCTTTCGGGTAGATGCCCATGTCGACCGCGCCCTGGCTGTTGTTCTTCTCGCCCATGATGAGGAGACCGGAACCTTCCTTGCCGATCTTGCCGGTGAGGATGGCGAGGTTGCCTGCAGCGGAGGCGAGGGCCGCGTTGTGGCCGGGGTAGCCGAGGCCGATCGGCAGGATGATGAGTGCCTTCTCGGCGGTGGCGTAGTCTTTTGCGATTGCCGCGATCTCCTCGGCGGTGACACCGGCCTTCTCGGCGGTGGCATCGGCGACGGCGGCCTTCAGGGCGTCCAGACCGGCAACGCCTTCAGCGACGAGGCCCTGGTCGATGACCGACTTGCAGAGCGCGTTGAAGAGGGCAACCTCGCTGCCCGGGGTGTGGACCGTGGTCTTGGCGCCCGGCAGACGGGTGAGTTTGCCTTTCTTGTCGGAGACGATCCTGATGGCGACCCCTTTTCTCTTCACGCCGAGGTTGATCTCGAAGCCGATGACCGGGTGGGTCTCGTAGGCGTCGGACTTCACGACGAGGAGCAGGTTCGACTTCTGGATGTCGGCGATCTCGGAGGGGGAGGCTGCCACGCCGAAGGAAGCGACGGCACCCTTGGTGAGCGCCTCGTGGGCGAAGCCCGCCGAGTGATCGATGTTGTCGGTGCCGATGGTGCCGCGGAAGACCTTCTCAAGGAGGAAGAGTTCTTCGTTGGTAAGCCTCGGGGTGGCAAGCGCCGCCACGGAAGCGGGATCGCTCTTGCCTGCGGAAAGCCTGGAGGTTACCTCGGCGAGGGCCTCTTCCCAGGTTGCTTCCTGGAGCTTGCCGTTTTTCCTCACAAGCGGGGTGGTGAGACGCTTGTCGGAGTTGACGAACTGGTAGCCGAAGCGGCCGCGGGTGCAGAGCTGGCCGTTGTGGAAGCCCTGGTTCTCGTCGTAGATGGTGGTGAGGACCTTGCCGTCCTTGCTGCCAAGGGTGAGCTGGCAGCCGGTGCCGCAGTAGGAGCAGACGCTCTTCGTCTTCTGCAGCGCCCACCAGCGGGCCTTGAACTTGAAGGGGCGGGAGTTCAGCGCGCCCACCGGACAGACCGAGACGCAGGAGCCGCAGAACTCGCAGTTAAGCGGCCCGTCGAACTCGGTGCCCATCTTCGCCTCGATACCGCGGTTGATGAAGGTGTAAGCACCGTAGGAAACGATCTCGTCGCAGATCCTCGCGCACTTGCCGCAGTGGATGCAGCGGTTCATGTCGCGCTCGATGAGCGGGTTCTCGTAGTCGATCTCGTGGTTGAACTTCTCGTCCACGAACCGGTTCATGTTCACCTTGTACTCGTAGGTGAGGTTCTGCAGGTCGCAGTCGCCTGCGGCGTCACAGACCGGGCAGTCGATCGGGTGCTTGAGGAGCAGGAGCTCAAGGACCAGCTTCCTCGCCTTCACGATCTCGTCGGTGGTGGTCTGCACGATCATTCCCTCGGTGACCGGGGTGGTGCAGGCGGGGATGAGACGTCCCTTCATCTGCTCCACCTCGACGAGGCACATGCGGCAGCCGCCGAACGGGTGCAGCTTTTTGTCATGGCAAAGGATCGGTATCTTGATACCACACGCCTTGGCGGCGTCGTAAATGGTGGCGTCTTTTTCTACCGCAACCTGTTTTCCGTTTATCGTAAGATTTACCATCTCGACCTCTGTCTCCCCGGAGTCATAAATCTGGTTCTACGTTCTATGTTCTATGTTCTACGTTCACGTCTAAGGGTTTAACTTAGAACGTAGAACCTAGAACGGTTTTATTACTCAATGGCCATGAAGCGGCAGGCGTCGTAGCAGGACTTGCACTTGGTGCAGTTCTCCTTGACCAGGTAAGCCACCTCGCCCTTTTCCCACTTGATGGCGTTGGACGGGCAGGCCCTCAGACAGGCGCCGCACTTGACGCACTTCTCGGGGACCACCTGCCACAGGAGGAGTTCCTTGCAGGAGTTGGAGGGGCAGCGCTTGTCCAGGATGTGCGCCTCGTACTCGTGCCTGAAATACTTGACGGTGGAGAGAATCGGGTTCGGAGCCGTCTGCCCCAGACCGCAAAGGGATGCCTTCTTGATGGTGGCGCCCATCTCCAGGAGGGTGTCGATGTCTTCCATCTCGCCCCGACCTTCGGTGATCCTCTCCAGGATGTCGAGCATGGCCTTCAGGCCGATACGGCAGGGAACACACTTGCCGCAGGACTCCATCTTGGTGAAGGAGAGGAAGAAGCGGGCCACGTCGACCATGCAGGTGGTCTCGTCCATGACGACCAGACCGCCGGAACCCATCATGGCGCCCGCCTTGATGAGCGAGTCGTAGTCGACCGGGGTGTCGAGCACCTCGGCCGGGATGCAGCCGCCGGAAGGACCGCCTGCCTGAACCGCCTTGAACTTGCGGTTGTTGGCGATGCCGCCGCAGACCTGGTAGATAACGTCGCGTACCGACATACCGGCCGGAACCTCGACGAGACCGGTGTGCTTCACCTTGCCGGTGACCGCGAAGATCTTGGTACCCTTGGTGGTGTCGGTACCAAGGGATGCGTACCATTCGGAGCCCTTGTTGATGATGTGGCGCACGTTGGCGAAGGTCTCAACGTTGTTGATGTTGGTCGGGAAGCCCCAAAGGCCCTTGACCGCCGGGAACGGCGGACGGGGACGCGGCATGCCGCGCTCGCCTTCGATGGAGGCCATGAGGGCGGTTTCCTCGCCGCAGACGAACGCGCCGGCGCCCTTCTTGATCCTCATGTCGAAGTCGAAGCCCCAACCCTTGATGTTCTTGCCCAGGTACCCCTTCTCGTAGCAGGTGTCGAGCGCCTTCTGGAGACGGTCGATGGCAAGCGGGTACTCGGCGCGGACGTAGACGTAGCCGGCGTCGCAGCCGATGGCGTATGCCGCGATCATCATGCCCTCGATGACGCAGTACGGGTCGCCTTCGAGAATGGAGCGGTCCATGAACGCGCCCGGGTCACCCTCGTCGGCGTTGCAGATGAGGTACTTGTGGTTGCCCGGGGAAGCGGCGCAGAAGCTCCACTTCATGCCGGTCGGGAAGCCCCCGCCCCCACGGCCACGCAGCCCGGATTTCTTCACCTCATCGATGACCTCGGAAGGCTTCATCTCTTTGACGCACTTCTCGATCGCCTTGAAGCCGTCCTCTTCGAGGAAGGCGTCGATGCGCTCGGGGTCGATCTGGCCGCAGCCGGTCATGACCACGCGCATCTGCTGGTCGACGAAGGTGTTGTAGTAGGCCTTGGCCTTTTTCTTCTCGATGACTTCGTTGGCAACGATGTGCTGGTCGAGGATGGCAGCTACGTCCTCGGGCACGACGAAGTCGTAGGTGACCCTGCCCAGTTCGGGGGTGATGACGTCGACGAGAACGTCGTTGGCGCACAGGCCGCGGCAGCCGGTCTTGACCACGTCGCAACGCTTGCCGACCTGGGCCACGATCCCCTTCTCCGCTATCAGCCTGGTGAACTCGGCCTCGACCTGCTTGGCGCCGGCCGAGATGCCGCCGGTACCCTGACAGATAAGTATTTTGATTCCTGCGTTATCGCTCATGACAAAAGGTCCCCTGCTGAGAAATTGACGTCTCGGCTTACTTCATCGGCCGTGCGTTGTAGGTTTCAATGATCTCGTCCACTTTCTGGACCGTCATCTTGCCGAATGTGTCGTCGTTCACCATGGCCAGAGGCGCCATGCCGCAGGCACCAAGGCAGGCCACCTTTTCGAAGGTGTAGCGCAGGTCCTCGGTGGTCTCCGCATGCCCGATCCCGAGGCGCCCGAAGAAGGTTTCGGTGATGCGCTCCGCCCCCTGTACGTGGCAGGCTGTGCCGACGCAGACCCTGATGATGAAACGGCCGCGCGGCTTCAGGTGGAACTGGGCGTAGAAGGTAAGCACGCCGTAGATCTGGCTCGGGTAGACGTTCAGCCGCTCGGCGACCAGGTCGATGGTCGGCTTCGGGACGAACCCGTAGGCTTCCTGGATGCCCTGCAGGACCGGCATGAGGTTGCCCGGCAGTGTCAGGTACTTGTCGATGACTTCGTTGGCCTCGGTCAGATCGATTTCTTCGGCCGGAATTTCTTCGGCTGGAGCGTTAGACATTTACCCCATCTCCTTTACTTGTTGATTAAAACTAACGGTCAATTTCGCCAAGTACGATGTCTAGCGTTCCGATGACGGCAACCAGGTCGGCCAGCATGGAACCCTTGGCCATCTTCTCGATGGCGGCGAGGTTCACGAATGACGGCGGACGGACCCTCATGCGGTACGGCATGTTGCCGCCGTCCGACACGATGTAGTAGCCGAGCTCCCCTTTCGGGTTCTCGACGGCCATGTATACCTCGCCCTCGGGGACGGGGAAGCCCTCGGAAGCGATCTTGAAGTGGTGGATAAGACCCTCGATGGAGTTGTACACGCTATCCTTCGGCGGGTAGCAGACCTGCGGCGCGTCGGCGAGAATCGGTCCCGGCTTCAGCCGCTTCAGGGCCTGGTCGATGATCTTCACGGATTCGCGCATCTCTACGAGGCGCACCTTGTAGCGGTCGAAGGTGTCGCAGTTCTCGCCGACGGGGACCTTGAAGTCGAAATCCTCGTAGCCGGAGTACGGCAGGTCGCGCCTGAGGTCGAAGTCGACGCCGGAGCCCCTGAGAGCCGGACCGGAGATACCGTAGTCGATGGCGTCCTCGGCGGAGATGACGCCGTTGCCGATGGTCCTCTGCAGCCAGATGGTGTTCTTGGTGAGGAGCCCCTCGTAGGTGTCGAAGTGACCCGGGAAGGTATCCACGACTTCCTGCACCTTCTGCTCGAAGCCGGCGGGGAGCTCACGGGAGAGGCCGCCCACGCGGAAGTAGTTGGAGGTCATCCTGGCGCCGGAGACCATCTCGTAGAGGTCCATCACCATCTCACGCTCGCGGAAGGCGTAGAGGAACACGGTCATCGCGCCGATGTCGAGGGCGTGGCAGGCGATCCAGACCAGGTGGCTCTTCAGACGGGTGAGCTCCGCCATGATGACGCGCACGAGCTTCGCGCGCTCCGGGACGTCGAGGCCCAGGAGCTTCTCGACGGCCAGCACGTAGCCCAGGTTGTTGTGCATCGGGGCCAGGTAGTCCATGCGGTCCGTGAGGGGGAGTGCCTGGTGGTAGGTGCGGTGCTCGGCGAGCTTCTCCACGCCCCGGTGCAGGTAGCCGATGTGAGGGGTGATCTTCTGTATCACCTCGCCGTCGAGCTCTACTACGAGCCTCAGAACGCCGTGGGTACTGGGGTGCTGGGGCCCCATATTCAAAGTCATTATTTCACTAGCCATTGATCGCCTCTATTTTTTGGAAATGGAAATCGTTCCCTGGTTTCGAACTCTCTGCCTAAGACAGACGCCCCTTGTACGGCTCGCGGTCGGGTCCCTGGAGGGGGTAGTCCTTCCTGAGCGGGTGCCCGACCCAATCATCGGTCATCAGGATGCGCACGAGGTTCGGGTGGTTCTTGAACTCAATGCCGAAAAGGTCGAACGCCTCGCGCTCCAGCCAGTTGGCGGAGTTCCAGAGGGCGGTGGCGGATTCGATGGAGCAGTCCGCCTCGGTCACCGGCGCCTTCACCCTGATCCGATCCTTGTTGGGGATGGAGAGGAGGTTGTAGACCACCATGAAACGCGGCTCCTGGCCCAGGTAGTCGACCGCGGTGAGGTCGGAGAGGAAGTTGTAACGCAGGTCGTCCCTGAGGAACTTCAGTACCTCGAGAACGCTCTCCTTCTTGACGATCACCGTCACCTCGCCGCGATGCTCCTTGTACTCGAGAAGGGCATCCGCGTAACGCTCCTTCAGCTTCACTACAGCGCGATTATTTTCTGCCATGTCAGCCTTACCTTTCCCTTTGGTCGTTTTGGATTATGCGGCGGGTTCGAGTCTTTCGCCCAAGCCGATGGAAGAGCCGAAGGAGTTCTTCTCGTTGGCGATCTTGTCCTGAAGCTTCATCAGGCCATAGAGAAGGGCCTCAGGACGCGGCGGGCACCCCGGGATGTAGACGTCGACCGGGAGCGCCTCGTCGATGCCCTGCACGACGGAGTAGGTGTCGAAGATCCCGCCCGAGCAGGCGCAGGCGCCCATGGCAACCACCCACTTCGGTTCCGGCATCTGCTCGTACACGGTCTGAATGACCGGGAGCATCTTCTTGGTGACCGTGCCGGCGATGATGATGCAGTCCGACTGACGCGGGGAGGCGCGGAAGATGATACCGAAACGGTCCAGGTCGTGCTTGGCCGCACCGGTCGCCATCATCTCGATCGCGCAGCAGGCAAGACCAAAGGTCATCGGCCAGATGGAGGACTTCCTGGCCCAGTTAACCAGGCTGTCCAGGGAAGTCGTGATGATGTTTTCGCCCAGCGGCTGAGTTACTCCCATTCCAGTGCTCCTTTTTTCCAAACGTAGATGTAGCCTACGAAGAGTATGACGATGAAGAGGCCCATCTCGGCCAGGCCGAACATGCCCAGGCGCTTGAAGAGGACCGCCCAGGGGTACATGAAGACCGCCTCGATGTCGAACAGGATGAAGAGCATCGCGATCAGGTAGAACTTGATCGAGAAGCGCTCGCGTGCGCTGCCCACCGGCTCGCAACCGCACTCGTAAGGTGCGAGCTTCACCTTAGACGGCTTCTTCTGGCCTATGAGCGATGAGAAGACCACCGACCCCAGACCGAACAAGACCGCTATGACCACCAGCACCAAGATTGGCAGATATGCACCAAGCATCCCTTATCCTCCCGTACTACCAGGTTGTTGTTGATTTTCTTTTCAAGCGCGCGGAAATGCCGTATACTGCACGCTTCTCGACCAACAAGCCCCGCCGCTTCCGATAGTTAGCAAGCGCTGCGCCTTCGAAAAAGTATACTGTATACAACATTGCGACCGAAAATTATTTCATTTCACCATCTTTGTCAAGCAGAAATTATCCAGTTATCCCCGAACCGTTTACAGAACGGCGTATACTTTTCCCAAATTGTATTACACCCTTAGGCCTCCCCCCCTCCTGCACCTCTCCCACCCCCTCCGGCCGTATACGAGAAAAGTTTTTAATTCTTGACAGAATATCAGCGGCTATGCTAACCAGAGAGCCCGATAGTTAATAATTTCCAGCCAGTTAGGAGAACCCCGTCATGCAAAACAGCCGTTCGTCGCAACTCTTTCAGCAGGCGCTCAAATCCATCCCCGGCGGGGTCAACTCCCCCGTGCGTGCCTTCCGCTCGGTAGGCTCCGATCCGTTGTTCATAAAGAGCGCTGCCGGCCCCATGATCTTCGACGAGGACGGCAACGGCTACATCGACTACGTGGGCTCCTGGGGTCCGATGATCGTCGGGCACTGCCACCCGAAGGTGGTCGAGGCGATCAAGAAGGCCGTCGATAGCGGTGCATCGTTCGGCGCGCCGACCGAGCTCGAGATCACCTTGGCCGAGATGGTGATCGCGGCGGTCCCCTCCATCGAGATGGTACGCATGGTGAGCTCCGGGACCGAGGCGACCATGAGCGCCATCAGGCTCTCCCGCGGCTACACCGGGCGTGACAACATCCTCAAGTTCTCCGGCTGCTACCACGGCCACTCCGACTCCCTGCTGGTGAAAGCGGGCTCCGGCCTCGCCACCTTCGGGGTGCCCGACTCCCCGGGCGTTCCGGCCGACCTCGCCAAGCACACCCTGACCGCGACCTACAACGACCTCGACTCGGTACGCGCGCTGGTCGCCGCCAACAAGGGGACCATCGCCTGCGTCATCGTCGAGCCGGTGGCAGGGAACATGGGTACCGTTCCGCCGCAGGAAGGGTTCCTCGAGGGACTGCGCGAGATCTGCACCGAGGAAGGGATCGTGCTTATTTTCGACGAGGTCATGTCCGGTTTCCGCGTCGCCTACGGCGGGGCGCAGGAGCGCTTCGGCATCACCCCGGACCTCACTACCCTCGGGAAAATCATCGGCGGTGGGCTCCCGGTAGGCGCCTTCGGCGGTAAGAAAGAGATCATGTCCCAGCTCTCGCCGGCAGGCGGGGTCTACCAGGCGGGCACCCTTTCCGGGAACCCGCTCGCCATGACCGCGGGCATCGAGACCCTGAAGCTCCTGCAGGAGCCGGGCTTCTACGAGAAGCTCGAGGAGAAGAGCAAGTTCGTCGCCGAGGGAATAGCGAAGGCGGCCAAGGACGCCGGTTACCCGCTCTACTCGACCCGCGTCGGCTCCATGTTCTGCGGCTTCTTCTCGAAAGAGCCGGTCTACAACTGGGACAGCGCCGCCAAGTGCGACACGAAGGCGTTCGCCACCTACTTCCGCGGCATGCTGGAAGAGGGGGTCTACCTCGCCTGCTCCCAGTTCGAGACCGCCTTCGTGGGTGCGTCCCACACCGAGAAGGACCTCGAGAAGACCATCGCCGCCGCCGCGAAGTGCTTCAAGTCTCTCTAGGCCGAACTTTTCACCTTGCGCAAAAAAAGAGGCGCCCGCGACGCGGGCGCCTCTTTTTCTTTGGTGTTGTTGCGGGTGAACGGATGGCCGCCTAGGAGGATTTTATCTTCCTGCGTAACGAGAGCATCTCGAGGCTCAGCTCGGCCATGACGCCTACGCGCTGCAGCTCGAAGGCCCCCCCGCCTAACCGCCCCTTGCCGTCGCTCGCACAGATCGCCGCCACCACGTGCCCTCCCATGGAAACGGGGAGCAGCAGGGCGGGTGCGGGGAGCGTCCCCCCCAGTGAGCGGACCAACAGGCCGTCGGCGTCTCCCTTGGCAAGCTCGCACATGACGAGCCCCTTTTCCTCCACCATGCGCGCCATCTGCGGCAACTGCTCCAGATCCGCCTCGAAGCGCGCGAACCCTTCCACGGCCTCGCCGTCGGCGACGGCCTGCACGCCGGAGACCTTGCCGGTTTTCAGGCTCAAAAAACCGCCGCGATCGAACTCGCCTCCCATGTAGGAGACCAAGGCCTGCACCACCTCCATTTCGGTCGCCGCAGCCGCCAGCATCTCGGCGACATCTTTCACGGTGAACTGTTCCGCCGGCGCCTTATCTTCCGGCATGCTCACCCACCGCGTTCCCGCGGTGAGCGGCGCCGAAGCGGCGCTTGCGGCGCCAGCCTCAAAGGAGCTTCTCATCCCCCCTTCGACCTTGATGAAGCGGGTGGGACGGGCGATGCGGTAGTACCTCTCGAGCGCCGCGTTCAGCCTGAGCTCGGTGCAGATCCTCGGTTTCACGACGTACCCGGTGACGAACCCGATCTCCTCCACGGCATCGAAGTCATGGGGATCGGCCATGGCGAGGGAGAGCCGCTTGCCGTCGAGCGCCAGGGGCACCACGCGATACTTGCGCACCAGTTCCATCGGGACCAACTGAAGAACCTCTTTCGGGATCTCGCCGAGTTCGAAAGGCTCGACGCAGGGCGCCCCGGACTGTTCGCTCAGGACATGGGCGAGTTCCTCTTCAGACACGAGCCCCATCTCCACGAGGTTGGTCCCTATCCTCCCCCCGTAGACCACCTGCGCCTTCAGCACCTGTTCCAGCTGGCCTTTCGTCAGGGCCCCAACCTTGAGCAGCATCTCGCCAAGCTTCGCCGACATCCGTTTACCTCCTGGTTTCCTTGCGCCGATTTCTCCAAACGGTACAGCCGCAACATCAAAGTTGGCACATTCTACTTAATACTGTCTTATGATGCAATAAAGTTCTGCAACCCGTCTGTCGCTAGACCTATCTGCCGGACGGGTTGTGCTACCTGCCCCCGCCACCGGAAGCACCGCTAACGTATCCTGAAGCTTACTTGAGATCCTCATGCTCCCCGTAACAGCTCGGCCGCAACACCTATGACTGATTGAGTTTACCCTAATGTAATGATTTTTCTGCATCGACCTGCGGAATTCAGCGGGCATGGTAGTATTTCTTCGTTTTGGACACTGCTATGCCAGTAATCCGTATTCGCCCGGAGGAGATATGCCTATTTCAGGAATCGTTGTGTCATGCAGACCCGATGAGGCCGGCGGCGTCGCCGAAAAACTCGCCGTCTACCAGGGGATAGAGGTGCACGGCGTGCTTGCCGACGGCAAGATCGTGGCCGTCATCGAGGCGGACACCATCGACGCGGAGGTCGACCTGGTGAAAGGGCTGCAGCAGATGGAGGGGGTGATCTCGGTGCAGCTTGCCTACCACAACTTCGAGGATGCGGCTCCCGAGGGGGCCCACCCGGCCGGTTTTTAACGCATTCAATACTCTCAAGGAGGACGCGATGGGACTTTCCAGACGAGACTTCATCAAGGCCTGTGCCGCTGCGGCCGCATTTGCCGCGGCAGGCGCTTCGGTGGCACGACCCGAGTGGGCGGAAGCGGCGGAGGACGGCATCACCTGGGGCAAGGCTCCCTGCCGGTACTGCGGCGTCGGATGCTCGGTCCTGGTGGGTGTGAAGGGGGGACGCATCGTGAGCACCAAGGGGGACCCGGCCGGGCCGGTGAACAAGGGGCTCAACTGTATCAAGGGGTACTTCCTCTCGAAGGCGCTCTACGGCAAGGACCGTCTCACCACGCCTCTGATCCGCAAGGGGAACAGGATGGTCGAGGCGAGCTGGGACGAGGCGCTCGACCTGATCGCCGCGCAGTACAAGAAGGCGATCGCCGAGCACGGGCCCGACTCGGTCGCCCTCTACGGCTCGGGGCAGTGGACCATCCAGGAGGGTTACGTCGCCTCGAAACTGATGAAGGGGGGGATCGGCACCAACAACCTGGAACCGAACGCGAGGCTTTGCATGGCAAGCGCCGTGGTGGCCTTCATGAACACCTTCGGCTCGGACGAGCCGATGGGGTGCTACGACGATCTCGACCTCGGCGACACCTACGTCCTTTGGGGCGCCAACATGGCCGAGGCGCACCCGGTCCTCTTCTCGCGTCTCATCGACAACAAGCTGAAGCACCCGAAGGTGAAGTTGATCGACATTGCCACGAGGCGCACGCGCACCACGAAGATGGCGGACGAGTTCATCGCCATCAAGCCACACGGCGACCTGGCCGCCCTGAATGCCATCATCCACGTGATCCTGCGCGACAAGCTCTACGACGAGGCGTTCGTGGCCAAGCACGTCTCCTTCAAGAGGGGGAAGGAGAACGCCCCTTACGGCCTGAAGGACAAGGAGGCGTTCAACGAGACCCCGGCCGACGTGAAGAACCTCTCCTTCGAGGAGTACAAGGCGCTCATGAAACCTTACACCCCGCAGTGGGCGCAGAAGGTCTCCGGCATCCCCGCCGCGAAGATCGAGGAGCTCGCCAGGGTCTACGGGGACAAGTCCCGGAAGGTGAACTCGCTCTGGACCATGGGGGTGAACCAGCACTCCCGCGGGGTCTGGGTGAACAACCTGATCTACAACCTGCACCTTTTGACCGGTAAGATCTGCAAGCCCGGTGAGAACCCGCTCTCCCTCACCGGCCAGCCCTCGGCGTGCGGCACGGCCCGCGAGGTCGGCACCTTCGCGCACCGGCTCCCGGCGGACATGGTGGTGATGAACGAGGCGCACCGCAAGAAGGCGGCGGGGATCTGGGGGGTTCCTGCAGAAAAGATACCGGCCAAGGTCGGGCTGCACACCGTCGAGATGTTCCGCGCCATCGACCGCGGCGAGCTTAAGTGCATCTGGATCCAGTGCACGAACCCCTTCCAGTCGCTCCCGAACCTGAACCGGGTGCGCAAGGCGGCCCAGTCGAGAAAGGCCTTCATCGTCGTCTCGGACATCTACCCGACCCGCAGCACCGAGCTCGCCGACGTGGTGCTCCCCTCGGCCTCCTGGGTGGAGAAGGAGGGGGTCTTCGGCAACACGGAAAGGCGCACCCAGCAGTGGTTCAAGATGGTGAACGCCCCTGGCAAGTCAAAAGAGGACGTCTGGCAGTTGATCGAGTTCGCGAAGCGCATGGGGCACGGCGCGCTCTTCCCCTACCCGGAGAAGGGGATGCACCGGGCGATCTTCGAGGAGTACCGCAAGTTCACCTTGGGTACCGGCAAGGACCTTGCCCCCTACGGCACGTACGCCAAGGTGCGCGGGCTTCGCTGGCCGGTCAAGGCGAACGGCACGGAGACGAGGTGGCGCTACACCGAGGCGGACGACGAGCACGTCGCCAAAGGCGAGGGGATCAAGTTCTACAAGGCGCCCAACAACAAGGTATCGGCCTGGTTCCGCCCCTACGAGCCCCCCGCCGAGGTCCCGGACCGCAACTACCCGTTCTGGTTCTGCACCGGGCGGCTCCTCGAGCACTGGCACACCGGCACCATGACCGGGCGCGTCCCCGAGCTTAGGAGGGCTGTCTCCCAGGCGACGGTGGAGCTGCATCCGGAAGACGCGAAGCGGCTCGGCATCAGAAACCGCGACCAGGTGCGCATCACCTCGCGGCGCGGCTCGATCGTGCTGACCGCCGAGATCGGCGGCAGAGGGACCCCGGAGCGCGGCTCCGTCTTCACAACCTTCTTCGACGAGAAGAAGCTGGTGAACGAGATCTGCATCGACGCCTTCGATCCGCTCTCCAAGGAACCGGATTTCAAGAAGTGCGCGGTCAAGGTGCAAAAGGCGTAGGAAGATGCCGAAAGAGCGGGACGACAGCGGCATCTCGCGGCGCCGGTTCCTGAAGGGGGGAGCGCTGGCACCCTTCGCGCTCGCGCTCGCGACCGCCGGGGGGGCCTCGGTCTACCTGCGGCCGGGGGAGGCGCACGGCTTCGTGCTCAGGCCCCCCGGCGCCATCGCGGCGCGTCGCTTCCTGGCCGCCTGCGTGCGCTGCGGCAAGTGCGCCCAGGCCTGCCCGTATCACGCGATCAGGCTCCAGGATCGGGGCGTAGGGATCGGGACGCCATACATCTCGGCGCGACAGACTCCCTGCTACCTCTGCCCCGACCTCCCCTGCGTCAAGGCCTGCCCGTCCGGCGCGCTCGACCCGAAGACCACCGAGGTGGAAAAGGTGCGCATGGGAACCGCGCAGATCGTAGACCGGGAGGGATGCCTCTCGATACGCGGGCTGCGCTGCGAGGTCTGTTACCGCCAGTGCCCGCTCATCGACCAGGCGATCACCCTGGAGCCGCGGCACAACCCGCGGACCGGGGAACACACCATCATGGAGCCGGTGGTGCACCGGGAGAAGTGCGTCGGCTGCGGGGTCTGCGAGAACGCCTGCGTGCTCCCCAAGCCGGTGATCGTGGTGCGGGAGACGGTAGAGGTCCAGAGGGACAGCTATGACTTCTAGGTGGTGGCTGCCGCGCCGGGCGGTGCAGACCGGCACCATTTTGCTGCTCGCCTCTCCGGTGGCGGGATTCACCTTTTTCAGCGGCAACCTCGCCTCCGCGGAACTTGCCGGGGTGCGCCTTTCGGACCCGCTCGCCTGCCTGCAGGCGGTGATCGGCTCCGGCGTCCTTATCCCCTCCTTCCTCTTCGGGGCGCTCCTGGTGACTTCCGGCTACTTCGTCTTTGGAGGGCGCAGCTTCTGTGGCTGGGTCTGTCCGGTAGGCTTTCTCACCGAGCTGGGGGAGAAGTTCTCGAGAAGGATGAGGCGTGGGGGACGATTCCTGCCGCTTGCCACCGGCCGCTACATCCTTGCGGCCGTGCTGGTGACCGTGGCGGCGACCGGGGTCCCCCTTTTCGAGGTGCTGTCGCCCATCGGCATCATGGGGCGCGCCATCGCTTTCGCCTCCCTCGTCCCGCTTCTGGTCCCGGCTGCGATCCTCTTGGTGGAAGGCGTTGCTGCGCCGCGGGTCTGGTGCCGCTCGCTCTGCCCGCTGGGCGCGTTCTACGCACTCATCGCCCGCTTCAGTCCGCTGAAGGTCGGCTTCCACAGGGAGCGCTGCACGGGGTGCGGCGACTGCGTTGCGGTCTGCCCGGTCCCGGAAGTGCTCGAGCCGCTTTGGGACCAGGGGGCGCGCCGGGTGCGCGCCGGAGAGTGCACCCGCTGCCTTGCCTGCCTCGACATCTGCCCCGAGCGCGCCTTAAGCGTCGGGTTCCGTTTCAAGAAAGAGCCCCACTCCGTAACGGACGAGGGGATACCGATCGAGAAGTCCGCCCCATAGGAGGTCTCATATGAAGAAAAACGTGCTCCCCCTCATCCTTTGCGCCTTCCTGGCGCTGGCACTACAGGCCCCGGCATGGGGCGACGAGGCGGAAGAGTCTGCGCCCGACCTCGCCGCGGATGCGCAGCAGTCTCCCGGAGATCCCCCGGTGATTCCGCACGCCGTGAAGGCGAACCAGGACGGCGAGGAGTGTAACGCCTGCCATCGCGACGGAGTGAAGGGGGCGCCCGCCACGAGTCACCCCGAGCGGCTCAACTGTACCCAGTGCCATGTGCAGGGGGGAAAGGAAAGCGTGAAGAAAGGAAAGCGCGGCAAGAAATGACCGTGAGCCGGAAGGATTTTTTTCGCGGCAGCTTCTACGCGGTGGGGGATTTCCTGCTGAACTCCAGCCGGGTCCTGGCTGATCCCGGGGAGATGCGCGACCGGGAGCCGGGCCTGTCGGCGCATGCGGCGGGAGACGACGAAGCGGGGGTGGTCAGGGTGGCGCGGGTCGATCCCGAGCACTGCCCGGCCGGAAGCTGCGGCTGCTTTACCTGCCTCGACAGGTGCGAGGCGGGGGCGCTCTCCTTCGCCGCGGGGGTCGGCATCGTCATCGACGAGGGGCTCTGCACCGGGTGCGGCGCGTGCGTCTCCTGCTGTCCGCTCGCCGAAGTGGCGCTCCGCCTGGTCCCGGCTAGGTCAGGATCAGCTTCAGAGCCGCCGAAAAGGTGACCAGGGAAAGGGTCCTCAGTATGGCCGGCACGGGTAAGAGTCGGCTGCCAAGCGCCGAGCCCAACAGGCCGCCCAAGACTGCCGCTGCGGCGAGCCATGCGGAACCGTGCATGACGTTTCCCAAGGAGCTCACGTGACCGAGCAGGCCGGCGATGGAATTGACCAGGATGAAGAGCGCCGAGATGCCGGCGGTCTGGCGCGGCGTGGCCCAGCCGAATAAAAGCAGGAGCGGGCTCAGGAAGATCCCTCCCCCGACGCCGATGAGGCCGGAGACGAAACCTAAGACCATGCCGATCGCCGCCGCGACCGCCTGCGGAGGAGACGAGGGGGGAACCGGATTTTCGACCTGGCGGTAGACCAGCCGGAAGGCGGCGAAAAGAAGCACCGCCCCAAGCAGGGGCTTGAAGTAGATCGCGGGGAGTTGCAGCGCACCGCCAACGAAACTCATCGGGATGGAAGTCACGGCGAAGGGCCAGAAGACGGACCAGCGGAACTGGCCAGCGCGCCGGTAGGTGCAGGTGGCAATACCGGCGACCAGGATGTTTAGGACGAGTGCGGTCGGCTTTATCGACGCGGTCGGCAGGGCGAAAAGGGCCATGAGGGCGATGTAGCCGGATGCACCGCCGTGCCCCACGCTCGAGTAGAGGACGGCGACCACCAGGATACAGACGAAGAGCGCTGCCAGCAGGGTGAGCGTCATAGGGCAAACCCCAGGCCGGCGAACTTGCCGTTCACGAGCTCTTCGAACCCCTTTTGTAGCGCTTCGAACTTCTGGAGCAGGCTTTCCGCCTCGGGGGTGAGCGTCGACGCTCCACCTCCGCTCCCCCCCTTGGAGCGAAGCACAAGCGGAAAGCCGAGCCGTTTCTCCATGGAGTCGATGTAGGTCCAGGCCTTGCGGTAGGGGATCCCCATCTCCTTGGCGGCGGCGTTTATGGAGCCGCTCTTCCCCACCAGTCGCAGCAGCTCGAGGCGCCCCTGTCCCAGCACCGGTTCCCCATCCAGTTCGATCCAGATCTTGGAGCGGACGCAGAGTCTCGAACGAGCGGCACCGGTACGGCTCTCCCTCGCTCCATCCTTTCCGCAGCTGTCATCGCGGCTGTGGTCCGTCATTGCAGCTCCTTCCCTTGGGACGCATCCGTTATACCAAAAGCGCACAACGCAACTGATGGTACCACCTTTCCCGCAACGGGCAACCTTTTCCCACCGCGCCATAGCGTCCTGAGGTAACATAAAGGGCAAGACGCCGCGATAAATCGCTATTTTTGTTGAGGCGCGTCTTGGAAATTAATTGACATTAGTACCGCCGACGTGCTATTTAGCCTTGGTTTTCTACCCGTGATTTGTATACGGGACAGAGGACGCACAGTTATGAATGAAGAAAAGAAGAACCTGCTCAGGACGCTGGGCATGATCTCCACCATGGGGATCGCGTTCGCGGTGGCCATCGCCATCGGCGTCTACGTGGGGTTGAAACTGGACCATTGGCTCGGCACTGACCCGTGGTTTTTCTTCATCTTCATGTTTTTCGGCATTGCGGCAGGTTTCCGCAACATATTCATATTAGCGGGAAAAGAGCTGCGCGATGACGGGTCCGACAAGGATAAACGAGAGTAACATCTTCTCCTGGCTGGTGCGTGGGAGTCTCCTGCTGAGCGGGGCTTTCGGCGCCGCCGGTGCCTTGCTGGTCTCACCGAGGTTCGGAGTTTCGCTCTTCGCGGGCGGCATGCTCGCCATCGCGAACTTCTTCTGGATCCGCAACGGTCTGGAAGCGGCGCTTCGCCTGCAGCCGCGCAACGCCTCGCGCTTCGCCGTATTACGCTACATCCTGCGGCTGGCCATCATGGCGGCGCTTTTGTACCTGGCGATCGTGGTCCTAAAGGCAGACATCTTCGGCCTTTTGATCGGACTTTCGGTCCTCGTGATCAACATAATCGCTTTTTCGATATATTTGTCGACCCGTAAAGGAGGCTAGCTTCATGGTTCATCCGTTTTTATTCCTTCAGTTCTTCCGCGAGTTGCTCCACCCCCTCGGCTTTTCCGAGGCAGGTGCCGACGCCGTAGTCTACACCTGGCTGCTCATGCTCGGCCTGGTGCTTCTGTCCATCGCGGCAACCAAGAGGCTGCAGGCGGTTCCCTCCGGCCTCCAGAACTTCATGGAAGTGATCGTGGGCGGCATCGAGAACATGCTGGTGGAGACCATGGGCGAGCACGGCCGTCCGTTCTTCCCGCTGGTGGCCACCCTGGCCCTGTTCATCCTGGTGTCCAACCTGATGGGCCTCGTCCCGGGCTTCTTCCCGCCGACCGCTAACATCAACACCACCGCGGCCTGCGCGGTCGTCGTGTTCGTCACCACCCACATCGTGGGCGTGAAGCACCACGGCGCCGCTTACATCAAGCACTTCCTGGGCCCCATCGCCTGGCTGGCACCGATGATGTTCTTCATCGAGGTGATCGGTCACCTGAGCCGCGTTATCTCGCTCACCCTGCGTCTCTTCGGTAACATGAACGGCCACGAGCTCGTCCTGATCATCTTCTTCGGTCTGGCTCCGTTCCTGGTACCGCTGCCGATGATGCTGATGGGCGTGCTGGTCTCCTTCATTCAGGCCTTCGTCTTCATGCTCCTCGCGATGATCTACATCCAGGGCTCGCTGGAGCACGCGCACTAAAACCAAAAAGACGTTCAGCGTTCAACGTTCAAGGTTAACACCGAGGACGCTGGAACGTTGAACGTTGAACATTGAACGGACTTTACTTCCTATACTATTTAGGAAAAATACGCAGCAAAGGAGAAACAAATGGAATTCTTTACTATGTGTGTACTCGCAGCAGGCATCGGCATGGCTCTCGGCACCCTCGGCACCGGCATCGGCCAGGGTCTCGCAGTTAAGAGCGCTGTTGAAGGCGTTTCCCGTAACCCGGGCGCTTCCGGCAAAATCCTCACCACCATGATGATCGGTCTGGCAATGATCGAGTCCCTGGCGATCTACGCACTGGTCGTCTGCCTCATCATCCTCTTCGCCAACCCGTACAAAGAAGTAGCTCTCGAGCTGGCTAAAGCTGTCGCGAAGTAATTCGTTACCGCACGAAGCTTGAAAAAGGGCACACCGCAAGGTGTGCCCTTTTTTTATATCCGCTGCGTAACTTGTCCCCGAACGGCACCTGTTTCTTATTCATTCGACCGGCGGCATCACTTCGTAGCAACGCCCTCACCCGCCCTTCGGGCACCCTCTCCCGAAGGGCGAGGGGATGGGGGGTCCCTTGACATTTCAAAGCCGCTATGAAATAGTCCGGCCATGAAAATCATAGCCGACATGCACACTCACACGCTCGCTTCAGGGCACGCCTACTCCACCATCAACGAACTGGCAAATGCCGCCGCCCAGGCCGGACTGCGCGGACTCGCGGTGACCGACCACGGCCCGGGGCTCCCCGGCGGACCGCACCGCTTCCATTTCTGCGCCATGCGCTTCGTCCCGGCAACCATCTCCGGGGTCAGGATCTTCCGCGGCGTCGAGGCGAACATCCTCGACCACACGGGTAGGCTCGACCTCGAGCCGGACGTCCTAGAGACGCTCGACTTCGTCATGGCCGGCTTCCACGAGGACTGCGGCATCTGCGGCCAGGACCGCGCGCGCAACACGAAGACCCTCCTCGCCGTGATGGAAAACCCGCTGGTAAAATGCATCTCCCACCCGGGTAACCCCGTCTTCCCGCTCGACTACGAGGAGATCGTCATGGGTGCACTTGCCACCGACACGGCGCTCGAGCTGAACAACTCCTCGCTCTCGGCGGTGAGCCGCAAGGGGAGCGAAGGAAACTGCACCGAGATCGCCCGTCTCTGCGCGCGGATCGGGGCGCGGGTGATGATAGGAAGCGACGCGCACATCTGCCAGGGGGTCGGGGTGTTTGACGAGGCGCTGAAGCTGGCGGCAGAGGCGGGTATCGCCGAAGGGCAGGTGGTCAACGCTTCGTGGGAGCGGCTGCTTGATTTCCTCGGGATCAAGGAATAGAAGGCGCAATAAGGATCATCGGAACATTCCAGGAAGGAAGGGGTGTGTTGCCGCGAAGCAATGCATGAGCCTCAGCGTTCCCCCCTTTGCGAAGGGGGGTCAGGGGGGATTTGCCTTTCGTTAGAGCATGCAAGCTCTTTCTGACGCTGCGATGCCCCACGCTGCGCAAGTTAAATCACAGATGCCGAACGACCCTGGTGGTTCCGTCTTGCGTGAAAGCAACTCTCGGGATCCATTCAACCGACGGGAACCAAGAGCAAAGAGCAAATCCCCCCCGTCCCCCCTTCGCAAAGGGGGGAGCGCGAGTTCACGTATGGCGCTTCGTAGCTCATGTACCCGCCTTCCAGCAATTTCCGAACGTCCCCCCAAAAGTCCCGAATATGCAAAAAAAGAGGGGCGAACTTTAGTAGTTCGCCCCCGGTAGAAACAGCCTGATCTTCGATCTAGCGCTTCACAATCTTCACGCAGTGCGCCGCCTGCTCGGCCTTCTCCCTCGCATCGTCACAATCCTTGCCCAATACGAGTGCCACGCCCATGCGGCGCCCCTTCCTGGTGTCCGGCTTGCCGAAAAGACGCAGCTTGCTCGCAGGTATCGCGAGCGCCTCGGCAACCCCTTCGAAAGCGACCTCACCAACAGCATCCTCCGCGAGAATGACGTGCGACGCGGCGCAGCCAAGGCTCTCAACCTCAGGGACGGGAAGCCCCAGGATAGCGCGTACGTGCAATTCGAACTCGGAGAGGTTCTGGGAGACCATGGTGACCATCCCGGTGTCGTGAGGACGGGGGGAGACCTCGGAGAACCAGACCTTCTCGCCGGTCACGAAGAACTCCACGCCGAAGATGCCGCGTCCGCCAAGGGCGGCGGTCACCGCCTCGGCCTGGCGCTGCGCCTCGGCGAGCACGGCGGGAACCATCGGGGTCGGCTGCCATGACTCGTGGTAGTCGCCGTCGATCTGGCGGTGACCGATCGGCGGACAGAAGGTGGTGCCGCCGACATGGCGCACGGTGAGGAGGGTGATCTCGTAATCGAACGGGATGAACTCCTCCACGATCACCTTGTTGGAGGCACCGCGCGCCCCCTCGATGGCGTAGCGGAAGGAGCGCTCCATGTCAGCCGCGTCGCGCAGGACGCTCTGCCCCTTGCCAGACGAGCTCATGATCGGCTTCACCACGCAGGGAAGTCCGATGGCGGCGACGGCCTCGGCGAACTCCTCCATGCTGGTGGCGAAACGGTACGCCGCGGTCGGGAGGCCGAGCTCCTCGGCGGCGAGCCTGCGGATCCCCTCGCGGTTCATGGTGAGATTCGCGGCGCGCGCGGTCGGGATGACGTTGAAGCCTTCCTTTTCGAGCTCCAGGAGGTACTCGGTGTTGATCGCCTCGATCTCCGGGACGATGTAGGCGGGGTTTTCAAGGCGCACCACCCGGTCCAGCTCCTCACGGTTCAGCATGTCGATCACGTGGCTTCTATGCGCGATCTGCATCGCCGGAGCGTTCGCGTAGCGGTCCACCGCCACCACCTCGATCCCGAACCTCTGGGCCTCGATGGCCACTTCCTTGCCGAGCTCCCCCGAGCCCAAAAGCATCATCCTCGTCGCACCTGTCTTCAGCGGCGTACCGATCATCTTCTCTCCTGACTGTGTATTAGGTTACGGCTACTTCGAACTGTTCCTGGTGGAAGCCGGGCTTCGCGCGGACCGTGATCCGCTTCTTGAAGTTCTTCTCCAGCTCCTCGAGGCCGCGGCGCTCCTCGTCGTAGAGGAGGTCGGCCACCTGCGGGTGCACGGTGAGCATCACCTTGGTGCCCCGGATATCCAGCATCTCGCGGCGCAGTTCGCGGAAGATCTCGTGGCATACGGTGATCTTCGACTTCACGTAGCCGCGTCCCTCGCAGTAAGGGCAGGGCTCGCACATCATGCGCCCGAGGCTCTCGCGCACGCGCTTCCGGGTCATCTCCACGAGGCCCAGTTCGGAGATCTTCAGGATGTTGGTCTTCGACTTGTCGCTCTTGAGCGCCTCCTCGAGCGCGCCGTAGACCTTCTCCCGGTTCACCTCCTTCTCCATGTCGATGAAGTCGATGATGATGATGCCGCCCAGGTTTCTCAGGCGCAGCTGGTAAGCGATCTCCTTGACCGCCTCGAGGTTTGTCTTCAGGATGGTGTCTTCGAGGTTGTGCTTGCCGACGTAACGCCCGGTGTTCACGTCGATGGCGGTGAGCGCCTCGGTCTGCTCGATGATGATGTAGCCGCCCGATTTGAGCCAGACCTTGCGGCCGAGGGCGCGGCTGATCTCAACCTCGAGACCGAAGTGGTCGAAGATCGGCTCCTCCTCGTCGTACAGCTCGATGGAGTACTTCATCTTGGGCATGAAGGTGCTGATGAACTGGACGATCTTGTCGTGTTCGGGCTTCGAGTCGACGACGATGCGCTCTACCGACTCGGTGAGGATGTCGCGCACCACCTTCTGGGTGACGTCGAGGTCCGAGTGGATCAGGGTCGGCGCGCCCGCCTTGTCCTTCTTCTTGGCGATCTCGTCCCAGAGTTTGGTGAGGTAGTGCAGGTCGGCGACCAGGTCCTCCTCGCTCTTTCCCTCCGAGACGGTCCGGACGATGAAGCCGCCGCCGACCGGCTTGATGCGGTCGACGATCTCTTTGAGGCGCTCGCGCTCCTCCTCGTCCTCGATGCGGCGGGAGATGCCGACGTGGTCCACGGTCGGCATGTAGACCAGGTGACGCCCGGGGAGCGAGATGTGCGCCGTGATGCGCGCCCCCTTGGTGCCGATCGGTTCCTTTGAGATCTGCACCAGGAGTTCCTGCCCTTCCTGGAGGAGATCCTCGATCGGGTGCAGCGGGTGCGGCACCGGCTCCTCACCCTGCTCCGGCTCTATGTAACTGTCGTACTCGTCCATGGCGTCGAAGACGTCCGCCACGTAAAGAAATGCCGCCTTTTCCAGCCCGATGTCCACGAACGCCGCCTGCATACCCGGCAGCACCCGGACCACCCTACCCTTGTAGATGTTGCCGATGATCCCCTTCACCCTGCTCCTCTCGACGTACAGCTCCGCGATGGTGCCGTTTTCGATGAGCGCGATGCGGGTCTCGTGGGAGGTGGTGTTGATAACCAGCTCGTTTCCCATGTGAACCCCTTCCTGTATATAAATTCAAAAACAAAACAGTTCTAAGTTCTATGTTCTACGTTCTACGTGAATGCATGGCCCTCTGGGGCGCTACAAAACGCTATACCCTCAGGCACTACACGGAATGAGGCTCGCGGTCGCGACGCTGTCAGCGCCGTTAACGTAGAACCTAGAACGTAGAACATAGAACGCTTTACGCAGTAAATAGGACTTCCACCTTCTCCAGCCGGGCATCCTTCAGGGCTTCGGCGGGCACGTCCAGGATGGCGGAGGCGAACTCGACGGGCTTACCGCGCCCGACCACCATCTCCAGGGCGTTCCCTTCCGCCTTCAGTTCCACCAGCTCGTGACGCAGGTCGAACTCGATCACCTTCCCCTTCTTCTCGCGCCGAAGCGGCACGGACTCCAGGGCAAGGAACGCGGCTACCTTCTCCGGAAGCGATACGGCCAGCTCATCGGGGAGGGTGACGCGGTAGCGCACCTTGTCCATGATGACGGAAAGTGCCGGGGCTCGCAGCGGGATCTCGCTCGACTCCAGCACCCGAACCCCTTCGGGAAGGGTCGCGTTCAGTGCTTCTTTCAGCTCGTCCGCCGTGTAGCCAGTGTTAACCTCGAAGTCCATGTACTCCGCGTAGGACTCGATGCCGACCGACAGCGCAGTGGCAAAGGAAAACTTCGGGTGCGGATGGAACCCTTGGGAGTAGCGGATCGGGATGCCGGAGCGGCCGACCGCCCTGGTGAAGAGGGTCAGCATCTCGAGATGGCTCAGGAAACGCATACGCCCCACCTTCTCGAAGCGGATACGGATCCTGGTCCCCTCTTCGGTCTGCTCCTGCTGCGCGGCTTCGCTGGCATAGGTGCCGAAGGGGACGGGATCGTTCAGTCTCAGCTTCACTTCCTTGAAGTCGCAGACGCCGCACCCGGTGCAGCGGTCGAAACGGCAGTCGGGCGTCGCCGCCCCGACAAGCGCCGCCTCGCGCTCCTTCAGGTGGAATTCCTTGGTCACGCCGCAGTCGATGTGATCCCAGGGGAGCACCTCGTCGACTTCGCGCCGCCTGAGATAAAAGGAGGGGTCGATCCCGCAATTCTCGAAGGCCTGCGCCCACTTGCTGCGGTCGAAATGCTCCCACCAGCCGTCGAAGCGGCACCCGAGCCGGTGCGCCTCGATGAGAAGGCGCGACAGGCGCCGGTCGCCGCGGGCGAAGACTCCTTCCATGCCGGAGAGGGAGGCGTCCTGCCACTTCATGATCAGCTTTTTTTTCTTGAGGGCGTCGCGCAGGTGGCGCTGCTTCTCGACGATCTCCGCCTCGGTGATCTGCGGCTCCCACTGGAACGGGGTGTGCGGCTTAGGTACGAAGCTCGATACCGACACGTTGACGTCGCCGCCGTTGCCGGCGAACTTCCCCTGGCGCTTCACCTCGCGGGAGAGTTCCACGATGCCGTCCACGTCCTCCATGGTCTCGGTCGGTAGGCCGATCATGAAGTAGAGCTTGATCAGGCGCCAGCCGTTGCTGTACACGGAGCGGGCGTTATCGAGGAGCGCCTCCTCGGTGATCCCCTTGTTGATGACGCTGCGCAGGCGCTCGCTCCCAGCCTCGGGGGCGAGGGTGAAGCCGGTCTTGCGCACGCGGCGGATCTCCTCGGCCATCTCGTCGCTCAGGCTCCCGACGCGCATGGAAGGGAGGGAGACCGCCTTTTTCTTCGCGGAGTAGCGGTCCATGAGCCCCTTCAAAAGCGGCGTGAGGCAGCCGTAGTCGCCGGTGGAGAGGGAGAGGAGGGAGATCTCGTCGTACCCCGTGTTCTCGAGCGCCTCCTCCATGATCTCGAAGACACGCTCGGGGCTGCGCTCGCGCACGGGACGGTAGATGTAGCCTGCCTGGCAGAAGCGGCACCCCCTGGTGCAGCCGCGGGATATCTCGACGCTCACCCGGTCGTGCACCGTCTTAAGGAACGGAACGATGGGAGAGGTCGGGTAGTAGGCGGTTTCCAGATCGGCGACGAAGCGACGGCGCACGCTGCGGTAGTTCTCATGCACGGGGGTGATGCGCTCGACCCGGCCGTCCGGGAAGTAGCTCACCTCGAAGAAGGAGGGGACGTACACTCCTTCTATCCGCGCCAGCCGCTCGAGGAGCTCTCCTTTCGAGAGCCCTTCTTCCTTGGCGGTCCGGACGCACGCGGCCAGTTCGATCACTGCCTCCTCGCCGTCACCGATCAGGAAGGCGTCGAAGAAGTCGGCAAGGGGCTCGGAGTTGTAGGCGCAGGGGCCGCCCCCGATGACGAGCGGATATCCGTCCGGTCGCTCGGCAGCCAAAAGCGGGATCCCGGAGAGGTCCATCATGTTCAGAATGTTGGTGTAGGAAAGCTCGTACTGCAGGGTGAAGCCGAGGATATCAACCTTTGCCAGCGGGGTGCCGGCTTCCAGGGTCGCCAGAGATTTTCCCTCGGCGCGCAGCGACGCTTCCAGATCAGGCCACGGGGCGTAGGCGCGCTCGGGCATGATCCACGCCTGCTCTTTCAGCACGCCGTAGAGCACCTGCAACCCGAGATGGCTCATCCCTATTTCATATACGTCCGGAAAGGCAAGGACGAAGCGGAGCGCCCCTTCCCGGTCGGCAACGGTTCCCATCTCGCCGCCCATGTAACGGGCCGGCTTTTCTACTGACAAAAGTATGTTATTGCTCAAAAATCCCCCAGATAGCTCGGTCAAGCCATGACCGGCCATAATAACAAACTATCCTGATACCTGGCAAGGCAAATACCCGCCGCTGGACGGTCTGCAGGGGAAGCGTATACCCCATTTGGGGTATCGACTGGAGCATATGGGGTGAGGTTTGCATGAGGCAGCCCCCCTCCCCCCACCGCCTACCGCGGTTTATTAAGTGTTTACGGTTATAATGAGACGCTGGCACGCTACCTGCTAATATCCGAAATACCAACCCATTTCAGTAAAGGAGATTTACCCATGAAAAAGATCATTTCCTCCGTAGTTGCTGCTCTCGTTGCTGTTGCTTTCGCTGGTGTTGTTTTCGCTGCTGACGCTGCTCCGGCTGCTCCGGCTGCTCCGGAAGCAAAAAAAGAAGAAAAAGCTCCGGCTAAGAAAGCTGCTCCGAAGAAGAAAAAAGCTGCTAAGAAAGCTAAGAAAGCCGAGAAGAAAGACGAGAAAGCTCCGGCTGCTGAAGCTGCTCCGGCTGCAAAGTAATTTCCCCGTAACGGGTAATTGCGAAAGGCCGCATCTCACGATGCGGCCTTTTTTTATTCCCGAAAGCAGACACAAAAAAAAGATCCAGGGCATCTGCCTTGGATCTTTTTTACCTTTATGTCTTTGCAGCCTATTCTTTCTGCCAGGCGTAGCCGGGGTCCAGGTAGGGATCGTAGAAGCCCGGGTAGGCAAGGAAGAAGGTAGCGGTCTCGCCCACCCCCGCCACGGTGCGCACCAGCGTCATGCCGACCCCCTTCAAGGGCCCAACGGTGACACACTTGGCGGCTCCGTCGTTCCGGCAAGTCAGATAGATCTGCTTGGGAAACTCGAACCATCCGGTCGCTACGTTGGCGACGCCGCGGACCAGCTTGTTGGCCATGCCGTCCACAACCTCCTGCGGTGAAGCTGACTCGAGGTCACGGCCTTCAGCTTGCGCCTTCCCTCCCGTTGCCAAGGCAAAGGCAAGCGCCAGCATGGCGACAAAGACAAACCGCTTGTACATCATCTATTCTCCCTTGGCCTCGACCGGCTGGGCCTCGCTCTGCCCTCTCGGTTCAACGCGTTTTTCCTCCCACCCCTCCCAGACGAACTCCGGGGTGATCATGGGATCGTAATAACCTGGCTGGGGCACCGCAAAGAAGACGGTTTCCGTCAGACCGGTAAGCAGTCGGTAGAAAGCCATCCCCACACCCTTAAGCGGCCCCACCGCGTAGCCGATGGCCCCACGGTCGCGCACCGTCAGGTAGGACTGCTTGGGAATTTCCACGATGGAGGTGGCCGTGTTCGTCACGCCGCGCACCAGCTTGAAAGCCATCTTCTCGGCGATCGCCTCCGGCTGCTGTCCCTCCAGGGCGAAAGACGAGGTGGCAAAAACCATGAGCAGCAACAGGGAAAACAAAGTCGCCTTGGTGCGCATTTTGACTCCTTTTGAGCTACATGTCGGTAAATGCACTGTTCTTTTAGCATAGATGTCTCTCATTGGCAAGACGACACTGTTTCTGCCTTTCTTTCACGCATAAAAGAAAAGGGCGCGGTCCTCTCGAACCGCACCCTCGTCACTTTGTTACTGTTTTATCCGAGTTACTTGTTGCCGTGCTTCTTGGCGAGATACTCGGCAACGCCGGCGGTGGAAGCCTTCATGGAATCCTCGCCTTCCTGCCAGTTGGCCGGGCAGACTTCGCCGCCGTGGGTCTCGACGAACTGAAGCGCATCCAGCATCCTTAAGGCCTCACCGACGCTGCGGCCAAGCGGCAGATCGTTGATGACGGTGTGGCGAACAACACCCTTGGTGTCGATCAGGAAGAGCCCGCGCAGTGCCACCGACTCGTTGAGCAGGATCCCGTAGGCCTTGGCGATGGACTTGTCGAGGTCCTCGACCAGCGGGTACTGGACGTTGCCGATACCGCCGTTCTCGACCGAGGTGTTCTTCCAGGCCAGGTGCGTGAACCTTGAGTCGACGGAAACACCGATCACCTCGCAGTTCTTCTCCTTGAACTCTGCAACCCTCTTGTTGAACGCGAGGATCTCGGAGGGGCAGACGAAGGTGAAGTCGAGCGGGTAGAAAAAGAGCACGACGTATTTGCCGCGGTATTTGGACAGAGTGAGCTCTGCGAAGGAGTTGTCGGGCATTACCGCCTGCGCCGTGAAATCGGGGGCTTCCTTAGTAACCAAGGTAGTGAGACTCATAAGTGCTGTTCTCCTTTCAGCTGATTGGGATTTCTAATGGAGGCAACTGTACCAGCCTCCTAATCCTCTGTCAATCAAAAAAGATCAAAAGCGTCCTATTTGTCCTTTTAACCTGTCGCGCCGTCCGATTCCCTCCTACCCTGCACGCCTAGCGTTCGATGATTTCGCCGCGAATGCTGATGGTTACCTCGCGGAAGGGGATCTCCATCCCGGAGGCGGCCAGGGCTTGACGTGCCGCCATCACGATGCCGCCGCAGCAGGGGACCTCCATCCTGAGCACGGTGATACCCGTGATGCCGGAGACCCGGAACAGCTCGGTGAGCTTTTGCAGGTAGGCGTTGTTGTCGTCCAGCTTCGGACAGCCGACCACCACCGCCTTTCCGGCGAGGAAGTCTTGATGATAGTTCGCGTAGGCGAAGGGGACGCAGTCAGCCGTGATGAGCAGTTCGGCACCCTTGAAGTACGGTGCCGTCACGGGCACCAGGTGCAACTGAACCGGCCACTGTGCGAGCTGGCTCTGCACCGCGCCTGCGGGCTGAGCAGGCGCCGCCTGGGCCGGGGCGAAGCTCTGGACGCGCGAACCGGGGCAACCGCCGTGACCGTGACCGTGACCGTGACCGTGGGCGTGGGCGGGTGTGGGTGTGGGTGCGCCCTGGGCATGCAGGTGTTTTTCAACGGCGACCTCGTCGAATTCGTCGGCGTCGCGCTCGATGATGGTGATGGCATCCTGCGGGCACTCACCCAGGCACGCGCCCAGCCCGTCGCACAGGTTGTCCGCGGCGATCTGTGCCTTGCCGTTGACTATTTTAATCGCCCCTTCGGCACAGGACGGAACGCAGAGCCCGCAGCCGTCACATTTTTCCTGGTCGATATTTACGATTTTCCTGATCATCTGCACCCCCCCTAAACAAGTTCTATGTTCTACGTTAAAAAACTGAAAACTCACAACTCTTTTGCCTGCCACCATTTTCCTAAACATCCGGTTCTAACGTAGAACGTAGAACGTAGAACGTAGAACGCGGAACGTAGAACGTCCGTTAAAAAAAGTAGTGCCAGAGGAGGTCAAGCCTGCCGCGCAGCATGAGGTGCTTGCCGGAATAGGCCATAACCTCGCGGATCTTCGCACGCTGGAGCTTGCCGTAGCAGTGCACGTGGCAGTTCTTGCAGGTCGGTTTAGGGTCGAGCGGACACTTCTCCCGCTTCAGCTTCGCGTAATCGAGAAGCCCCTTGCATTCCTCACAGAGCACGCCCTTCGGGCTCTTGTGCTTGCTGCGGCAGTAAAAACCGATGAAGGTGTCCAGGACCCTGATGTCCTTTTCCTGTTTCTCTTTCTTTTCCATGCTGGCAACCATAACAGAAGAAATCCCACATCTTCATGACTTAAGTCAATAAAATCAAGTACGCACCCTTTGCCTTTGCACGTAAACTGTGCTATTTTCCCGCGAATGAACACTAACATGGAAAAAGTCATCATCCCGCGGGCGGAACACTCCATCTCACGCGCACTGCTCAGCCCGAACGGCGTGAAGGTACTGTACAAACTCAGGGAGCACGGTTTCATCGCCTACCTCGTCGGCGGCGGAGTCCGCGACCTGCTCCTTGGGCGCGAGCCCAAAGACTTCGACGTCGTCACCGACGCCACTCCCAATCAGCTCAAGAAGCTGTTCCGCAATTGTCGCCTGATCGGCCGCCGCTTCCGCCTGGCCCACGTCCACTTCCACGATGAAATCATAGAGGTCGCCACCTTCCGCTCCACGGTCGATGCGGCTGAGGCCGCCATCGAGGAGGCCGCCGATGCGCCGCCGGAAGAGCCGACCGAGGCCGTTTCCGAGGCGGAGCAACTCGAAGACGAGCGCGGCAGGAGAAGGCGCAGGCAGCATCATGGGCCTCCCATCCTGAAAAGCGAGGACGGCATGGTCCTCAGGGACAACGTCTTCGGCACTCCCGAGGAGGACGCCATTCGGCGCGATTTCACGGTGAACGCGCTTTTCTACAACATCTCCGACTTCTCCATCATCGACCACGTGGGCGGCATGGAGGACCTGAAAAACGGCCTCATCCGCACCATCGGCGATCCCTTGGTCCGCTTCACCGAGGACCCGGTGCGCATGATCCGCGCGATCCGTTTTGCCTCCATGCTCGGCTTCAACATCGAGCCCCGTACCGAGGCAGCCATCGAGGCGCTCTGCGGCACCATCAACAAGGCAACGCCCCCGCGCCTCTACGAGGAGGTGTTGAAGCTGCTCCTCATGGGAGCCGGGGAGCGCACCTACCAGATGATGCGTCACAACGGCCTGTTCGAGCCGCTCTTCCCGCACTTTGACGCCTGGCTCTCCCGCGAATCGGACGGGTACCCGCACGTTCGCGTGAGCAAGGCGCTGGAATGGGTCGACGACCAGTTGGGCCAAGGGGTGCCGGTGTCGGCGCCGCTCCTCATCGCCCTCATGTTCGGCGAATACCTGGAGGAGAAGGTCGCCGCGTTTCGTGAGGCGGGGCTGCCGCCTCAGCAGGCGACCGACGCGGCGGTGGCTGCCTTTGCCGGAGAGCTTTCGCCAACCGTGGCGGTTCCGAACCGGGCGCTCGTAACGGTGCGGGACATCCTCAACCTGCAGCAGCGTTTCCACAAGACACCAGGGAGAAATGGCCGCGGCGTGATCGCGCGCCCCTCGTTCGGCGACGCACTGCAGTACCTGCGCTTCACGGAGCGACTCACACCTCCCAAGCGCTCGCTCGCGGAGTGGTGGGAGCGCTACGTTGCGCAGCAGCTCGAGGCCCAGGGAGCGCCTGTCGAAGCCGCCGGAAGCGAAGCGGCCGTTGAGGCCCCGAAGAAGAAGCGCAGACGGAGAAAGCGGCGCAAGAAACCGGGGCCGATGCCGGAATAACGTCTCATCTTTACCCGCTTCCCCCTCCCCGACCCTCCCCCTCCGGGGAGGGAGCAAGCAGCAGACACATAAAACAAAAAGCCCCTCTCCCGCAACGGGACGAGGGGCTTTTTGTTGTCAACCGTCAATTGTCCATCGTCAATCGCCTAGGTGATTTCCGCCACCTCAAGCCGCTTGATCTTGTCCCTTAACTCGGCCGCCCGCTCGAACTCCTGCGCCTTCGCCGCCGCGAGCATCTCTTTTCTCAGCCGCTTCAGTGTCTTTTCAAGCTCTTTGGGACTCAGGAATTCCTCCGCCTTGACCGGCACGGTGACCCAGTCCTTCTCCTCGGGCGCCTGCAGCGCGTTGCCGATCACCCGTTTCACGCTCTCAGGCGTGATGCCGTGCTCGGCGTTGTAGGCCTGCTGCAGCTCGCGGCGCCTCAGCGTCTCGTCGATCGCCTCGCGCATGGAGCCGGTCACCTTGTCGGCGTACATGAGCACCCGCCCGAAGACGTTGCGCGCCGCACGACCGCAGGTCTGGATCAGCGAGCGCGTCGAACGCAGGAAGCCCTCCTTGTCGGCGTCCAGAATCGCTACCAGCGAGACCTCGGGAAGGTCGAGACCCTCGCGGAGCAGGTTGATGCCGACCAGCACGTCGAACTCGCCCAGACGCAGGTCGCGCAGGATCTCCATGCGCTGGAAGGTGTCGATGTCCGAGTGCAGGTAGCGCACCCGGATGCCGAGCTCGCGGTAGTAATCGGTGAGTTCCTCGGCCATCCTCTTCGTGAGCGTCGTAACGAGGATGCGCTCGCCCCGCTCGACCGTGACACGCACCTCGTGCAGCAGGTCGTCCACCTGCCCCGCCGCCGGGCGCACCTCGATGATCGGGTCGATGAGCCCGGTGGGACGGATGAGCTGCTCGACCACCACGCCACCCGACATCTTCAGCTCGTAATCCGCCGGTGTCGCCGAGACGTAGATCACCTGGTTCAACTTCTTCGTGAATTCCTGGAAGGTGAGCGGCCGGTTGTCCAGCGCCGAGGGGAGCCGGAAACCGAAGTTCACCAGGGTCTCCTTCCGGCTGCGGTCGCCGCGGTACATCCCCCCCACCTGGGAGACCGTGATGTGCGACTCGTCGACCACCAGCAGGAAGTCGTCCGGGAAGTAGTCGATCAAGGTGTACGGAGGATCTCCCGCGTTTCTGCCGTCGAAGTGGCGCGAGTAGTTCTCGATCCCCTGGCAAAAGCCCATCTGCTCCATCATCTCGATGTCGAAGAAGGTGCGTTGCTCGATGCGCTGCGCCTCCAGGAGCATGTTCTGCTCCTTGAAGTGACGGATGCGCTCCTCCACTTCGAGCCTGATCTGCTCCACGGCCCGCTCCAGGGTCTGGCGCGTCGCCACGTAGTGCGAGGCGGGGTAGATGGCGAAGCGGGCGAGCTTCTGCAGCTGCACGCCGCGCAATGGGTCGATCTCGGAGATGGCGTCGATGGTGTCGCCCCAGAACTCGACGCGGATGGCGCGCTCGTCGTCGTGCGCCGGGAAAATCTCGACGGTGTCGCCGCGCACCCGGAAGCTGCCGCGGTGAAAGTCGATGTCGTTTCTCTCGTACTGGATCTCGACCAGGCGTTTCAGGAGGTCGTCGCGCCCGAGCTCGTCCCCCTCGCGCAGGCGGATCTGCATCTGCTGGTACGACTCGGGAGAGCCGATGCCGTAGATGCACGAGACCGAGGCGACGATGATGGTGTCGCGCCGGGTCAGCAGGCTCCTGGTGGCGGCGTGGCGAAACTTGTCGATCTCGTCGTTGATCGATGAGTCCTTCTCGATGAAGGTGTCGGAGGCGGGGATGTAGGCTTCCGGCTGGTAGTAATCGTAGTAGGAGACGAAGTACTCGACCGCGTTGTTGGGGAAGAGCTCCTTGAACTCGCCGTAAAGCTGGGCGGCCAGGGTCTTGTTGGGGGCAAGCACGAGGGCGGGTCGGTTGCACCGGGCGATCACCTGCGCCATGGTGAAGGTCTTGCCGGAGCCGGTCACCCCGAGCAGGACCTGGTGCCGGTCGCCGCGCAGTATCCCTTCCGAGAGCTCGTCGATGGCGCGCGGCTGGTCGCCTCGCGCCTGGAATTCCGTTACCAGTTCGAATTTTTCCATGGCGACGATACTAACAGGAGGGGGTGCGCCTTGGCAACAGGGGATCAGGCCGCGGCGCAGCCTCGAGAGGGGGGAAGCTGGTTCACGCTCAGCCAGTAGTTCATCACATGCTTCATGTTGTCGCAGAACTGGCCGTAATCCACCGGCTTCCTGATGTAGCTGTTGGCGCCCAGTCGGTAGCTGTCGAGGATGTCCTGTTCCTCGGTGGAGGAGGTGAACACGATGACGGGGATGGAGCGGGTGCGGGACTCCTCCCGCATGCGCCGGAGCACCTCCAGGCCGTTCACCTTGGGAAGCTTCAGGTCGAGCAGCACGAGGATGGGTACCGGGACCTCGCGCCGGCCGGGGCCTTGCCCCCCGCCGAACAGGTGCTCCAGCGCCTCGGCGCCGTCGCGCGCCACCACGATGCCGTACGGCATGTGCTTTCTGATCGCCCTCAGGGTCAGGGCCTCATCGTCCGGGTTGTCCTCGACCAGCAGGATGGTCTTGTTCACCGTAGTTCTCCTTTGTAGTAGAGATGGCGACTGCAGCTGTATAACAATTCCTACAGCATGATGCAATAATTTTAATAATTTTCCTCTAAATAGACCTTTAATCCAAATGTTGCTTTTTCCGACGGCCATGTGCGATACTGCACGCGTTTAGGGAACTCACAAAGGGAGGGTCACATGTTCGGATTCGGAATGCCGGAGCTCATCATAATTCTCGTCATCGTACTCGTGGTGTTCGGCGCAGGCCGGCTTCCCGAGATCGGCGGCGCGCTAGGCAAAAGCATCAGGAACTTCAAGAAGGCCTCCAGCGGCAAGGATGAAATCGAGATTAAAGCAACCCGCCCGGATGACGATAAGAAAGGGAGCTAGCTCCAGCTCATTAGTTTTCGCCCCGTCGAAACAGAGGTCCCCGCTGAAGCTTGTGGGGACCTCTTTGTTTTCAGGCTGCCGGTAAAGACGCCGCACGGGACACCGAGGGGATCATGAAAAAGAAGGATTCGCACGCGTCCCAGGGCGCCGGCCAGATCGTCGAGCTTCTCGTCAGCACCGGCGTGATAACCCGGGACCAGCTCCTCTACGCCCAGCGCGTGCACGGCAAGTTGCAGTCCGCGAAGACGCTCATCGATGTCCTCCAGGAACTCGAGTTTCTGAAACGCGAGGACGTGGCGCGCATTCTGCGCGAGCACAGCCTCTCGGTAAGGATCGGCGACCTCCTGGTGGAGCTCGGCTACCTGAAACAGAGTGAGCTCCTTACCGCCCTGAACCTGCAGAAGCAGGAAGGGGCGCCGCGCAAGATGCTGGGCGACATCATCATCGAGAAAGGGTTCATCGAGGAGCGCAAGCTGGTCGAGGTGCTCTCGTTTCAGCTAGGCTTTCCGGTCGCCGAGCTCGAGTTCCGCAAGCTGGACCGCAAGCTCTTCGCGAAAGCCCCCTTCGAGGTGTTCCGTGACGAGCTGTTCGTACCGTACGCCACCGACGACGAGGGTGCCGTCCTGGTCGCCTTCGCCAACCCGCTGGAGACCTACTCGCGGCTGAGCGCAGAGCGCATCTTCGGCAGGACGGTGAAACCCGCGATAGCCACACGGAGCGCTATACTCACCGCGGTCGCCTCCGCGCAGAAGTCGGCGGGGAGCGAAAGCGCCGCCCCCGACGAGAGCACCGTCGTCGGCATGATCAACAAGCTTTTTGACGACGCCATGACCCTCGGCGCCAGCGACATCCACATAGAGCCGCTCAGGGATCGGCTCCGTATCCGGATGCGCCACGACGGCGTCATGATGCCGCACCTAGAGCTTCCCCTGGAGCTCGCGCCGCAGATCTCCTCCAGGATCAAGGTCATGTCACAGGCGGACATCGCCGAGAAAAGGCGCCACCAGGACGGCCGCACCCTCTATGAAAGCAGGCAGCACGGCTTCAACCTCGACATGAGGGTCTCTTTCTACATCACCCTCTTCGGCGAAAAGATCGTCCTGCGCCTGCTCAACAAGAAAGAGGCCATCCTCGCCATCTCCGACATCGGGATGGCGCCGCGTATGCTCAAACAGTTCGTGGACGACGCCCTGGAAACCCCCTCCGGGGTCATGATCATCACCGGCCCCACCGGCAGCGGCAAGACATCGACCCTCTACGGGTGCGTAAGCCACCTGAACAACATCAACACCAGCATCATCACCGCCGAGGACCCGGTCGAGTTCGTCATCGAGGGGGTGTCGCAGTGCTCGATCAACCAGAAGATCGGCGTCACCTTCGAGGAGACCCTGCGCCACATGGTGCGCCAGGACCCGGACGTCATCGTGCTCGGCGAGATCCGCGACACCTTCTCCGCCGAGACCGCGATCCAGGCGGCGCTCACCGGGCACAAGGTGCTCACCACCTTCCACACCGAGGACAGTATCGGCGGCCTTTTGCGGCTGATGAACATGCAGATCGAGTCCTTTTTGATATCATCCACCGTGGTCTGCGTGGTGGCGCAGCGGTTGCTTCGCCTGGTCTGCAACGACTGCGCTGAGGTCTACGTCCCCACACCGGCCGAGTACGGCAGGATGGGGTACTCCGCGAAGGACCTGGCCGGCTCCACCTTCCGCACCGGGCGCGGCTGCCCCCAGTGCCGCTTTACCGGGTTCCGGGGCAGGACCGCCGTCTTCGAGCTTTTGATCATGAACGAGCCTGTGAAGGAGGCCATCCTGCAGAGCAAGTCTTCGGCGGAGATCCGGCGGCTCAGCATCGAGACCTCCGGGATGGTTACCCTGTTCGAGGACGGGCTGGTGAAGGCCGCCGACGGGAAGATCTCGATCCAGGAAGTACTGCGTGACCTGCCGCGCATGGGGACGCCCCGCCCTCTGCGTGAATTGAAGCGCATCCTGGGGAGCTGACGGAAAGCAGCAAGGAGATACTGCGAAATGAACGAACAGGCCTCTATCGTAGAGGTGATCAAGGAACGGCTCGCCGCCGGCACGCTCAGCGTCCCGGTCTTTCATGCCGTGGCGGTGAAGCTGCAACAGGCGCTGGCCAGACCCGACTACGACATAAAGGAGGTGCACCAGCTCCTCAATGCCGACCCGGGGGTCGCCACCCGCGTGCTGAGGGCCGCCAACTCCTCCTTCTATTCCGGGCTCAGCAAGGTGAGCACCATCCGGGAGGCCATCATACGGCTGGGCTCGAAGGAGGTCGCGAACCTCGCCATGGTCACCACGCAGCGCGACCTGTACAAGTCCGACGACATCAGGTTCAACGCGATCATGCAGACTCTCTGGAAGCACGCGTTCTGCTGCGCCGTGGGAAGCCGCTGGCTGGCGCAAAAGGTCGGGTTCGGCGCGCAGGCCCAGGAGGCTTTCCTGGGCGGGCTCCTGCACGACCTGGGTAAGCTGTTCCTTTTGAAGTGTCTGGAGGAAGTGTCGCGCGAGGAGAGCTTCAAGGGAGGGGTGATTCAACCGGTGCTCAGGGAGGTCCTGGCCACCCTGCACGTGGAGCAGGGGCACCAGTTGATGGTGCAGTGGCAACTGCCGCAGATCTACTGCGACATAGTCGCCGGGCACCAGCAGGAGCGCTGGGACCAGGCGAACGTGCTGCTCGCCATGGTGCGGCTCTCGAATCTCACCTGCAGAAAAATCGGCGTGGGCCTCAACAGAGACCCGTCCGTGCTCCTGTTCGCCTCGAGTGAGGCCCAGGTGCTGGGGCTTAAGGAAACGGCCCTCGCCGAGTTGGAAATCATCATCGAGGATAACGCCAAGACCCCGGTGCTATCCTCCTGACGGCAGTCGCAGCGGTCAGTGCAGCCAGCGCTTGAGCTGTTCGGCATCGAGCGGTTTGGGCAGCACCGCCACCACGCCCAGGTTGCGGCATTGCTCCAGGTCCTCCGGGTCCTCGGACGAAGAGAGGGCGAAGACCTTCAGCTTCCTGGTGCGCTCGTTACTGCGCAGCTTCTGCAGCACCCCCACACCGTCTATCTTTGGCAGTTTCATGTCCAGAAGCACGAAATGGGGGTGGTGCCCACCGCCGACCTCCCCGCCCAAGAGCATCCCCAAAGCTTCCGCACCGTCGCGCGCGACCGCAACATTGCTGTAGCCCGCCTTTCTCAAGGCCCGCAAGGCGAGTTCTTCGCAATTGCTGTTATCTTCGACCAACAAAATCTCAGCGTCTTGCATAGCGCCTCCACAAACTGCGTTCCGGGGGCCGGTCAGACCGGCATACTGGGATTCTCGGTTTAAAATTTGGCAGTAATTATTAAGCACATTCAAACCTTGCATGAATTGATATCCACCCGAGCTGGACCTGGCGTGGTCCTCATAGCGATGACACAGGCACCGAGGCTGCCTCGTGATTTTACTCATACCATTGAAATGTCGCTGTTATTTATAGGGAAACGGCCAGTAACGGAAGTTGTGAGTATCGCTATGACATTGTACCGCCGCCCCTGTGAGCTGCAAATTATTTTATAACATACATTAAGCTACACACAAGCATTCTTTTTTCAAGCTGTAAGACAAAAAATGCGCCGCCCGGCCAATCACGCCGGTGCGGCGCCTTTTCCCCGCGTACCGTCATACCGCTAACCTTCCACGGGTGCCCCCCGCGAAGGCCGGTGCCCTTCCCGCTTGCTCTTCTGGAACGACATGGCGATCTCGTGCTGCTGCTCCTTGCCCAGAGCCTTTCTTGCCATCTTGAAGATTTCGCGCTCTTCTTCCTGCATGTGGTGCTCGACGATCTCACCAAGCACTTTGAGCTTCGCCACCCAGCGCTCGTCATCCACCGCCAGCGACTTAAAGGTGCCGAGCATGGTCTTGGCAACCTGGTGCTCTTCGTAGGACTGCAGGACGTGGTCGCGCATCTCTTCGTCCTGCTCGAGGGCACTGTAGAAGAAGCGCTCTTCCCCCTCCATGTGCAGTTCCAGCTCTTCCTCTATCTGGGCGAAGAGCTTCTGCAGCGAGGCGATCTCTTTTTTCCCCGCCTTCTGCGCCTTATCGAAGAGATAACGCGCCTTTTCGTGATCCTGTTTCAGCACGTCGAAGATGGTCATCTCCGCTTTGCCGTGCGACTCGCTCGTATTCTGGCCCGTTGGCATCTCGTCTCCTCCTGCGCCGTTATCGGCAGGTGGAGGCGGCTTGCGCCGCCTCCACGGTCGAGCTTACGCCATTCCCCTCGGTTTAGGTTTGTCGGAGGAAGCAAAATCCGCCTTCGCCTCACCTTCGGACCCGATGTCCTGCGCTCCGGTCTCCCTCAGGATCTCCATGGCGCGCTTTTTCCAGTCCGCGTTATCGCAGTGAACCGATAGGAGGATACCTCCTTCCTTCACCCTCCCTTCATAACGCTTCGCCTCGTACTCGGGAATCCCCATGCCTACCAGGGCGCCGGCGATCCCGCCGATCACCCCGCCCGCACCGAGCCCCGCCAGGGCGGCCACGATGGGGCCTGCCGCGATGAACGGGCCCACACCGGGGATGGCGAGGGCACCGATACCCGAGAGCCAGCCGAGGGCGCCGCCGATCACCGCACCGGTCCCGGCGCCGGTAGCTGAGCCTTCAGGCACCTTGGTGTGCTTTTCGTGGGCGAAGTCCTTGGTGCCTACGTTCTCGGAGAACAGCACCGAGATGTCCGTGTTGCGAAAGTCCGCGGCACGCAGAGAGTCGACGGCGTGCTCGACGCTCTCGCGGCTGCGGTAGATCCCGAAAACTGCGGTGTTCTTTGCCATGACAGCCTCCTTTTCCTTTCTACAGGTTTGCGGTGCCCACTACTTCTTCTTCGGAGGCTCGGGCACCTTGGCTCCCTTCTCGCGCGCCTCCGAAAGACCGATGGCAACGGCCTGCTTGCGGTCGGTCACCTTCTTGCCGCTGCCACCGCTCTTTAATTCCCCTTTCTTGAACTTGTCCATAACCTCGTGCACCGTTTCCTGCGCCTTTTTTCCGTACTTGGCCATGGCCGATGCCTCCCTTTTCCTCACCTGATCCTGCCGCTAGATTCGACCCATCAGCATCAGGATCAGCAGGATCAACAGGATGAGCCCCAGCCCGCCACTGGGATAGTAGCCCCACGCGGAACTGTACGGCCAAGTGGGGAGCGAACCGAGCAACAACAGGATCAGGATGATCAGCAGTATCAACCTCATAGCGTCCTCCTTTTGCGTCTGGTTGTTTTGCCGCCGCCGGAAGTCAGCGCTTTCTCCCCAGTGCCGTCACCTCCTTCTCGAAGGTGGGGAGTATCGCCTTGAAGAACGCGTTCCGCACCAGTTCCACGACGACCTGCCAGGTATTGGTTTTCGGACTTTGCAGCGGGCCTGAGATATCGGCCTTCGTCGCGACCTGGTCGCGCTGCTTGTTTTCCAGGAGCTTGGCGATCCCTCCCACCAGCATCTCGTAGACCTGATGGAAGAACCCCTTGTTCTTGTCCTGGCGCCGGTCGTAGACCTTCATGTCCTTAAAAAACGGCTTGATATAGCCGTTGACACGGTTGTTCTTCAGGTGGAGCTCGGTCACCAGGGAGAAGGTTCCAGCGGTTACGTCGAAATCGCCGTAGGTGCGGAGCAGGTCGTTCAGCGACACGAGCTGCGTCCCGGTGATCTTTACGTAGAGGTCGAGGTCGGGCCCCTTGTCCTCCGGGCGGAAGGCGGCGGTCGCCTCGGTAACGCCGCTCCCCATGAAACGGCCGGAAAGCTTAGCCCGGGCTGGTCCCTTTGAGAACTGGTTCGAGAAGTTGTCCAGGTAGAGGTTGGCATCGGAAAGAAAGAGCCGGACCTTTTTGCCGCCGTAATCGTTCAGAAAGCCGATGTTCGCATCGGTCAGGCTGAAGTGCTCCACGGTGAGGATCAGGTTCGGCTTGTTGCTCACCTCCTTGGCCGCCTTCTTGACCTTCTCCGCGCGCCTTTTCTCTGCCCGCGCCGTCTCCGGTGCATGGATGTAATCGAGGCGCACCCCATGGATGGTGAGCTTTTTGAGCCGCGCCGTCTGGACCTTGCGCCCGTATTCCACGTTACCGTCCGCACTCAGCACCCCACCTTCGATCTTCATGTTCGTGCGGGCGAGCATCGGCGCGAAATAGCCGAGCGGAACCTTGGCGAGCTCGATGGCCGCCTTCACCGCCGGGGTCGGCTCGGCAAGGAAGTTCGCCCGGCCGTCCACGGTGCCGTGACCGCTGCCGAAGATGTCCGTCTCCAGGTGGAAATTGGATGGGTAGACCTTGTCCGGGAGGTGGATGTTGCGGATGTTGTCCGCCTCCAGCGACAGGTTGGTCAGCTTGAGAGGACGCTTGTCGTCCGCGTCGATATATGTGATGCCGGCGTTGGTGATCTTCAAGAGGTTGATCTTCAACGGATAGATCGCCTCGAAGGCCTGCTGCCACCCCTTCTGCTTCATGGGGACCTTGCTGGCCGCCTCGGTACGGAGCTGGTTCAGGTTGACGTGGATCTTCGGCGCATCGAGCCTCATGTCTCCGACGAGCTTTCCGGAGAGGATCTCGCGCCACTGCACACTGGCTCGCAGATACGGGAACTCGGCCACCGGAGGCTGTGGGTGCGCCTGCTGGGATATGGTGAGACCTTTAAGCGTGATGGAGAGACCTATGAGACTGAAGTGCAGCTTTGGGAGACGAACCGAATACCCCTTGAGGCTCTGGTTCATCCTTTTTTCCGTGGTGCGCCTTAGCGGTTCGTCGATGAAAAAACTGGCGATGAACACGAGGAGGACCAGGGCGATCAGCACCCCGACCACCCAGAGCAGCACCTTCGGCACGGCACCCCCGCGGGTTCGCCCCCGCGACTCTTTGTCTTCAACCATAATGATCTCCGCAAGTTACCGCTGCGCGCGCCTCGCATGATGAAAACACGCTAATAAATGTATGCACCGGCGTTGTTTTGTCAATCGCCGGAAGCTGTTTCGCGCAAGGCGACCAGGGGGGCCCGCTCCCCCCTGCGCTTTGATGTCGGGCGGAGCCATAACACGCTGCGTTGCTTGGGAATGGGGCGAGCAGGCTCAGACATGGTAGAATTCGTGCTGTGCCGGGGTGCGCTGAACCGGCAAGAACGGCGCCCGGTTTCGGTGCCTAGAGGAGGTGGATATGAGAGCGATGTGGTCAGGTTCCATCAGTTTCGGGCTGGTCAACATCCCGGTCAAGCTTTACAGCGGGTCGCAGAGTAACTCGCTCGACCTGGACATGCTGCGGAAGAGCGACCTCTGCCCGATCAAGTACCTGCGGGTCTGCAAGTTCGACAACAAGGAAGTCCCTTACGAGGAGATCGTGAAGGGGTATGAGTACAGCGACGGCGAGTACATCGTGCTCACCGACAAGGACTTCGAGAACGCGAGCCTTGAGAAGACTCATCTCATCGACATCGTCGACTTCATCGAGGAGAAGGAGATCGACACGCGATACTTCGAGAAGCCCTATTATCTGGAGCCCGACAAGAGCGGGCCGAAGGCGTACGCGCTTTTACGCGAGGCGCTGAAGCGTTCCGGCAAAGTGGGCGTTGCCTATTACGTGTTGAGAAACCGCGGCAGTCTGGGCATCGTGCGCCCGCTCGGGAATCTGCTGGTGCTGAACCAGATAAGGTACGCAGCGGAGGTGCGCGACGCCGCTGAGTTGAAGCTTCCCGGCGACGAGCACGTGAAGGAGCAGGAAGTGGCGCTTGCGCTCACCCTGATCGACCAGTTGACGGCGAAGTTCGACCCGGGGAAATACAAGGATCAGTATATCGATGACCTGAAGCGGATGATCGAGGAAAAGGCTCAGGGACGGCAACCGGTCGCGGCGAAGGTACCGCCCCCGCCCAAGGTGGCGGACATGATGGCGCTTTTGAAGGAAAGCCTGAAGCAAAAGCGCAAGGAAGCCGCGTAGCCAGCGGCCGGAAGCTCCAGCCCCTTCCCCCTTCCCCTTTCCCCGCCCCTCCCCCTCCGGGGGAGGGGGCCACGCAGCCCAAGCAACCGCCCCCCTCGCCTCACAAAGCCTCACAAAGCCTCACAAAGCCTCACAAAGCCTCACATGAGTCCCATGAGTCCCATCACCCCCATTCTTCCAATTACTCCCATCAGCCTGCCCCCAAATCCCCCCTGCCCTGTTGCAAACCCGCCCCGACCTGTTAGCTTTCTCTAATTGTTTTTTTGGGCCCTACCTTAATAAGAAACAAACCCAGCAGCTTCCAAGGAGGAATCAGCATGGAACAAAGCGAAAGTGAGCGCAGCGAATCCAGACCGTGGCAAAGGCCGCGGAAGATGAACGTCGGTCCCGCGGAGCGGAAAGCGTCCCTGGCCGGAGGTGCGGCACTGGCCCTTTCTGGGCTCAGGAATCTTAGCCGGAGAAACTACGCCTCCGGTCTCGCCATGATCGCAGCAGGGGGGATGTTCCTCTACCGGGGACAGACCGGCTACTGCGGGCTGTACGACGCGATGGGGGTGGACACGATGCACACGCAACCGGGCGGGCTCAGGATAGAGAAGGCGGTGACCATCGGCCTGCCGCCGAACGAGGTCTACGAATTCTGGCGCAACCTCGAAAACCTGCCCCGCTTCATGAAACACCTGGAGTCGGTGGAGGTCACCGGCCCGCGCACCTCGCACTGGAAGGCGATGGGCCCCGGTGGGATCAGCGCGGAATGGGATGCCGAGATGATGGAGGACACCCCGGGACAGCAGATCAGCTGGCACTCGGTGGGCGAGGCGGACATCCCCAACAAGGGGAGCGTCGAGTTCAAGGAGGCGCCGGGCAACCGCGGCACCGAGGTGAGGGTCACCATCGACTACTATCCTCCCGGCGGCGCCGCAGGGAAGGCCGCAGCCAGGATCGCACACGGCGTCAACGCCCAGCAGTTGGAAGAGGACCTGAAGCGGCTCAAGCAGATCCTCGAGGTGGGCGAGGAAACCACGGCGCAGCGCACCGCCGACTAAACACGGCTCCCCGGCTTGCGGGGAAAGGAGGAGATATGAGGGCAGTTTGCTGGCACGGCAGGCACGACGTGCGGGTGGACGAGGTCGCCGACCCGCAGATCTTGAGCAAAAACGACGCGATCGTGAAGGTGGCGCTCACCTGCATCTGCGGCTCCGACCTGCACCTTTATAACGGCTACGTTCCAACCATGCAGAAGGGGGACATCCTCGGCCACGAGTTCGTCGGGGAGATCGTCGAGGTGGGGAGCGGCGTCACCCGCTTCCATGTCGGCGACCGCGTCATCGTCCCGTTTCCCATCTCATGCGGCGCCTGCTGGTATTGCAAGCACGAGCTGTGGGCCCTTTGCGACAACAGTAACCCGAACGCCTGGATGCTCGAGCATATGTACGGCGACACCGGCGGCGGCATCTTCGGCTACTCCCACCTCTACGGCGGGTTCGCGGGTGGACAGGCCGAGTACGTGCGCGTCCCGTTCGCCGACGTGGGGCTCGAGAGGATCCCGAGCGGCGTCCCCTACGAGCACGTGGTGCTCCTGACCGACATCCTCCCGACCGGCTACCAGGCCGCCGACTACTGCAACATCAACCCCGGCGACACCGTCGCCGTCTGGGGATGCGGCCCGGTCGGCCTCATGGCGATGATGTCGGCGCGGCACCTGGGCGCGGAGCGCGTGATAGGCATCGACCGTTTTCCGGACCGGCTGCAGGCGGCGCGTGCCCAGTGCCAGGCGGAGGTCCTCAACTACGAGGATGTAGACGTCGCCGAGGCGCTGCAGAACATGACCGGCGGGCGCGGCCCCGACTCCTGCATCGACGCCGTCGGCCTGGAGGCGGTGGGAACCAGCTTCGAGGGGGTCTACGACTCTGTGAAACAGGCCCTCAGACTGGAGACGGACCGGGCCTCGGCGCTGCGCCAGCTCGCGAAGGCCTGCCGCAAGGGCGGCACCCTCTCCATCGTCGGCGTGTACGCCGGCTTCATTGACAAATTCCCGATGGGCGCGCTCTTCGCCAAGGGACTCACCCTGCGCTGCGGGCAGGCACACGTGCACAAATACCTGCCGCACTTGGTGAAGCTGGTCGCGGAGCAGCAGTTGAACCCGTCGTCGATCATCACGCACCGGCTCCCGCTGCAGGAGGCCCCAACGGGATACAAGATGTTCATGAACAAACAGGACGCCTGCATCAAGATCGTCCTCGACCCGCACGCAGGCGCAACGGCTACGGAGCAGGCGCCGCAAGGCGAAGGTGCATGAAAAAGGTAGCCGTCCAACTAACAGGAGGTGACCGATGACCCCGCAGGAGGAAAAACCATTCCCGCGCCAGCGCCAGGAGCAGCCTGGGATCGAAGCAGAGATGACGCCGAAGCCGAAAAGCGGCGAGTTCGAATACAGGGGAGCCGAGAAGCTGAAGGGGAAGGTCGCCCTGATCACCGGCGGCGACAGCGGCATCGGCCGCGCCGTCGCCATCGCCTTCGCCCGCGAGGGGGCGAGTGTCGCTTTCGCCTATCTCGAGGAGGACCAGGATGCGAAGGAGACTCGCGACATAGTGGAACGCGAGGGGGTGCGCTGTCTCGCCTTCCGCGGCGACGTTGGGCAGGAAGCGTTTTGCGCCGACATCGTGGGGAAGACCGTGGCGGCATTCGGCAGGCTCGACATCGTCGTCAACAACGCGGCCGAGCAGCACTACCGCGAGGAGCTGGAGCAAATCTCGGAGGAACAGCTCGAGCGCACCTTCCGCACCAACATCTTCTCCTATTTCTTCCTTACCAAAGCGGCCCTGAAACACCTGCAGGAGGGAGCCCGCATCATCAACACCACCTCGGTGACCGCCTTTAAGGGGAGCCCGATGCTGCTCGACTACTCCTCCACGAAGGGGGCTATCGTCGCCTTCACCCGCTCCCTCGCCCTCTCGCTCGCCGAGAGGGGAATCCTGGTGAACGCGGTCGCTCCCGGCCCGATCTGGACCCCACTCATCCCAGGGACCTTCCCCGAGGAGAAGACCGAGAAGTTCGGCACCGAGGTGCCGCTAAAACGTGCCGGTCAGCCGGTTGAAGTGGCGCACAGCTACGTCTTCCTCGCCTCCGAGGGAGGATCCTACATGACCGGCCAGGTGCTGCACCCAAACGGCGGCACCATTGTCGGCGGGTAAGGGGAGAATCCGGCGCACCGCGCCGCTACCACAAGGAGTGCGACAATGTTCTCTATGCGCGCCTACTTCAAGCTCGGGGACACCAGCTACAAGGACCTGGCGAAACGGGTCTTCCGCAAGTTCAGCGATGAGGACTGCCCCGAACATGCGGCGGCCATGGCCTACTACTTCCTCTTCGCGTCGTTTCCCTTCCTGCTCTTTCTGACCACCCTGATCGGCTACCTCCCCATCCCGAACCTCATGGAATACGCCCTCTCATATGCGGCCAAGCTCCTCCCAGGGCAGGCGTTCTCGCTGCTGGAAGACAACATCCGATCCCTGTTCATGAGCAAGAAGCAGGGGCTGCTGTCAATCGGTATCCTCCTAGCGCTCTGGGCTTCTTCCAACGCCATCGTCTCGGTGATGGACGCCATGAACAACCTATACGACGTGAAGGAGGGACGTCCTTTCTGGAAGGTCCGCCTGATCGCCATCGCTCTCGTGATAGGGCTCTCCCTGATCTTCCTGAGCTCGATGACGCTACTCATGTTCGGCTTCAAGATAGGTGAGTTCATTGCTGGATTTACCGGAATGGGGACCCCCTTCAAGGTCGCGTGGGGCATCGGCCTGGTCCCGGTGACCCTGTTCCTGTTGATGCTTGCCCTGGCCGTCATCTACTACTTCACCCCCGACGTGGAGCACACATGGAAGTGGATCAGCCCCGGCGCCGTCGTCGCCATCCCCTGCTGGCTCGCCATGTCAATCGCTTTCTCGTTCTACATCAACAACTTCGGTTCCTACGACAAGACCTACGGCTCCATAGGCGCGGTCATCGTGCTCCTGCTCTGGCTTTACCTGAGTGGACTGATCATCCTCATCGGGGCGGTAATAAACGCCGTGATCGAGCACAGTTCGGAGGAGGGGAAGGAGCCGGGTGAAAAGGTGGAAGGGGAGCACGCCGCCGAACGCGGCACGCATTCCAAGGCGGAGTCGCAGCAAAAGGCTAAGGAAGAGGCGGCAAGGTCGTAGCAGGAGCATGAAGTGAACGAAGCGAGTTCGTACGGAATCCGGATTCAGCGTGAAACGTGACGCCTCGGATGAAAGGGTCTACTCCTCCCCCCCGGAGGGGGGAGGTTGGGAGGGGGAAACGGTTTGATGAAGAGGAAGGGATGCAGCACTTCTACTTGATCTGGCCGCGGATCTCGCCCAGCGGGTAGGTCTCCGTAGGCACGTCGACATACGCCTCACCCGCCTCGATGATCCGGACCAGGTCCTCCACGGTTTTCCCCTCCAGTTCCCCAAGAAGGCTCTCGTTGGTGATGAGTCCCTCGTCCAGTATCCCCTTGAAGGCCCCCATCTTGGTCGGGCCGCCGAACAGACCGACCAGAGGCGACCCGTTTTGGCCCGGTTTGCCGCGGTGGATGTGCGCCGCGGTGGGACTCGTGATCCTGCTCACGTTAAGCTCATAGCTCATCTCGCCATCTTTGTAGATCATCTTCAAGTCCCCCCGGGCCGGGGTCTTCACGCTCGGGACCTCCTGCTTCCCGGAAAGCGTCGCCCGAAAGATCTTCTGTTCCGCGCCGGCCGGTGGGACCTGCGCAAGGGTCAGCATGCAAGCAAGTGAAAGCAGTAGTCTTTTCATGTCGCTCCCCTTTTTACCAGTTTTGTGCTCCGGTCCTGTTGTTTCCGTGGTGCACACGATTGCCGGTCATCTCGTCACGCCCGTTTCCTGCGCGAGCAGTTGCAAAATGCCCGAGAGCGGGATCGAGACCCAGTCCGGGCGGTTATTGAGCTCGTACCCAAGCTCATAGATCGCCTTGTCCAGCATGAACGCCTGCAGTATGATCTCGATCTCGTCCGTCTCCGTGGGCATGAAATTGGCCCCGGCCACCCATTCCCGGTAGGCATCGAGGAAGACCTTCGCGTTGTAGCGGTACCAGGCATGAACCCAGGGGATAAGGTAGGCGATGTCCTCGTCGCGCACCTGAGTCCGCTGCATGATGACGGCGTGCGCCGCGTAGTGGAAGGAGCGCATCATCCCGGCCACGTCACGCAGCGGAGACTGCTTGATCCTCCGTTCGCTCAGCGACTTTATCGGCTCACCTTCCAGGTCGATGATGAGGAAGTTGTCGCCGGTGTAGAGGAGCTGCCCCAGGTGATAGTCGCCGTGAATGCGTGTTTTCATGGCGCCGAACTTGCGCACCAGGAACTTCTGGAAGACGGCGTATAGGTCGTTCTCCATGCTGAGAAGCCCCTCCGCGTCGCTCGCCGTATGCTGCGGGATGGCGGCCAGGTTCCTGCGCAAAAGCTCGAAGACCTTCCTGCAGCGGGTGCGCATGGACTGGTAGACGGAACGCTGGTACAGGAGCGCGAACGGCTCCGGTGCGAAATCGGGATCGTCGCTGCGCGAGGAGATCGCGATGTGGAACTCGGCGGTCCGCTTGCCGATCAAGGCCACCATGTCGGGATAAACCCCCTGGATCAGCTCCAGAAGGGCCGGCGTATAGCCGCTTGACTCGTTGCCCGGATGGGGCTCGAAACCCGACTTCTTCGCCTCCTCGCGGTAAGCAAGTACGCGGTCCACGAACTGCCCCACTTCGCCGAGCGTGAAGGTCCAGGCGTCCCCCTGGTTCGGCACGAACCCCTGCAGGAGCCCGAGGGCGAAGGACTCGCCGCTGTTGCGCCGGTACTCCAAGGTTCCCCCTAACGGCGCGACATGCGGGAAACGGACCCGGTCGAGGAACCTTCCGATCTCGAGTTCAGGATGGGCCCCCTCCTCCATGCGCCGGTACAGCTTAAAGAAGAAGTTGTTGCCGAAAAGAACGGAACTGTTGCTCTGCTCCGTCTTACCCACTTGCGACGGGAAGGGGGGCGCCTTCCCTTCCATGAGCGGCGAAATCGAGATGGCGGGCTGGCCCGACAGGCGTCCGCCATCCCCTTTCAGCGATTTCCTGCGCCAGATGAGCTCGAAGAGCACCCAGCGCAGGTGCGAGTTGTAGAGACCGTCGTAGAGGAGCCCCGGTCGGTCGCCGACCTTGAGCTGGCAGATCACCGCCTCCGGGGATGCGCCCAGAAGCGTTTCCCCGCCTCCGTCCATCGGGACGTAGTGCAGCGGTAGCAGGTACACCTCGGGGATCCCCTCGCTGTAGGTGACCTCCAGGAAGGCGAGGATCACCGAGGAGCCATCGATCGGAACGGGGAGTTGGTCGACGACGGAGAAGCGGACCATGATGCGGCTCTTCCCCTGGAACCAGCGCGCTTTTTTGAGGTAGTCCGGGAGGACAGACTGCTCCAGTTGGCGCAGCCAGGCGACTTTCAGCACGTTCTCCCAGCTTCCCGGCACCGCGACCTCCTCCAGCACCCCCTCCTCGCGCGGCTTGATCTTCTCGCGCCCGTCGGTCAAAAGGAGCAGATGGTAGTCGTACGCACCCATGATGATCCCGTAAGGGGAGTCCTTGATGGCGGGGAAGCGGTTACGGCTGAACATCTCCTCCGGGTAGAAACCGACGAAACGGGGCTGGTTCACCTGCACGAACTGGGTGGCGCGAGAGAGGTTGATCAGCACCAGGATGGTCTGGTCCTCGTACTGGCGCAGCATGGCGAGCACCTTCGGATTGTCCAGCGGCACGAACTCGAGGCTCCCCCAGCCGAACGCCTTGAAGCGCTTTCTGAGGTCGATCATCCGCTTCATCCACCAAAGAAGGGAGGACGGGTTCTTCGCCTGGTTCTCGACGTTGCGCGCCTCGTAGTGGTACTCCGGGTCGATGATGGCGGGAAGGTAAAGCTTCTGGGGGTTCGCGGGCGAGAAGCCGGCGTTTCGGTCCGGGCTCCATTGCATCGGGGTTCGCACGCCGTTGCGGTCGCCGAGATAGTAGTTGTCCCCCATGCCTATCTCATCGCCGTAGTAGACGATGGGGGTCCCCGGCATGGTGAAGAGCAGCACGTTCATGAGCTCGATCTTGCGCCTGTCATCCCCCATGAGCGGCGCGAGCCGGCGCCGGATGCCGAGGTTGATGCGGGCGCGCGGGTCGCGGGCGTAGATGCGGTACATGTAGTCCCGCTCCTCGTCGGTCACCATCTCCAGGGTGAGCTCATCGTGGTTTCTAAGAAACATGGCCCACTGGCAGTGCGGAGGGATGGCGGGGGTCTGCTGCATGATGTTCACGATCGGGAAGGAATCCTCCATCTGCAGCGCCATGAACATGCGGGGCATGAGCGGGAAATGGAACGCCATGTGGCAGGCGGCGCCCCCGCCGAAATAGGAGGCGGCGTCCTCGGGCCACTGGTTCGCCTCGGCGAGAAGCATCCGGTCGGGATACCTGGCGTCGATGTAGGCGCGCAGCTTCCTCAGGAACTCGTAGGTCTCCGGGAGGTTCTCGCAGTTGGTTCCCTCCCGCTCGTACAGGTAGGGGACCGCGTCGAGCCTCAGGCCGTCCACCCCCATGCCGAGCCAGAAGTCGATCACCTTGAACATCGCCTCGTGCACGCGAGGGTTGTCGTAGTTGAGATCGGGCTGATGCGAGTAGAAGCGGTGCCAGTAGTAGCTCTTGGCGATCGGGTCGCGGGTCCAGTTGGAGACCTCGAAGTCCTTGAAGATGATACGGGCGTCCAGGTACTTGTCCGGTGTGTCGCTCCAGACGTAGAAATCGCGCCAGGTGGAGCCGGGCTTCGCTCGGCGCGACTTCTGGAACCAGGGGTGCTGGTCCGAGGTGTGGTTCAAGACGAGTTCCGTGATGACCCTCATGCCGAGGGCGTGCGCCCCCTTCAGAAAGTCCTGGAAGTCGCGCAGCGTGCCGTAGTCTGGGTGGACGGTGCGGTAGTCGGCGATGTCGTAGCCGTCGTCCTTCAGCGGCGAGGGGTAGAAGGGGAGCACCCAGACCGCGGTGACCCCCAGGTCGCGCAAGTAGGGGAGTTTCTGCAAAAGCCCTCGGAAGTCCCCGATGCCGTCGCCGTTACTGTCGCAAAAGCTCCGGATGTGCACCTCGTAGATCACGGCATCCTTGAACCAGAGCGGATTCTTCTCGTTGCGAAACGGCATGGCTTCCTCCTAGAAATAATAATCGAAGTCCGACTCGCGCTTTTGCCAGGTGCTGATGCGGTAGATGCAGGCCGGGTTCACCTGCGGGTCGAGCCGGACCGTGGTCATTCCCCCCTCCCAGATGGAGCGCTCGCCGCTGACCAGGTCGTGCAGCAGGTAGGACTGCCCGGGGGCTAAGCCGAACAGATCGAGCGGCACGCGCAGCTTCGCGGTACGCGCCCGGAAGGGATCGAGGTTCACCGCCACCAGGAGCGAGCTCTTCCGCTGTTTCGCCACCTTTACGTAGAAAAGAACGCTGTCGTCGTCCGATTCAAGGAAGGTGACGTTGTTGGTCCTCTGCAGCGCGCTGTACTCGCGACGGATCCGGTTCAGCGTGATGATGAGCTCCCGGATGTTCCCCGGGGCCTTCCTGTCCCACTGCCGGATCTCGTACTTTTCGGCGTCGAGGTATTCCTCCGAGCCCTGCTTTTCCGGCATGCCGACGCACAGTTCATACACCGGCCCGTAGATACCGTAGCTGGAGGAAAGGGTGCCGGCCAGGACCAGCCTGATCATGAAGGCGGGGCGCCCGCCGTACTGCAGGAATTCGGTGAGGATGTCCGGTGTGTTGGGCCAGAAGTTCGGACGCATGAACTCGCTCGTGTCGCCGCGAGTCAGCTCCATCAGGTAATCGGTGATCTCCCGCTTGCTGTTGCGCCAGGAGAAGTAGCTGTAGGACTGGCTGAAGCCCAGTTTCGCGAGCCGCGCCATGATCTTGGGTCTCGTGAACGCCTCGGCCAGGAAGATGACGTCGTGCGACTTCTCCTTCGCCTTGCCGATGAGCCACTCCCACATTGGGAAGGGTTTCGTGTGCGGGTTGTCGACCCGGAAGATGCGCACCCCCTGGTCCATCCAGAAGAATACGACCCCCTTCAGCTCCTCCCAAAGCTCCTCCCACTGCGGCGTCTCGAAGTTGATCGGCACGATGTCCTGGTACTTCTTCGGGGGGTTCTCGGCGTACTGCACCGTGCCGTCGGGACGCCACTTGAACCACTCCGGGTGCTCCTTCAGGTAGGGGTGGTCCGGCGAGCACTGGAAGGCGAGATCCATTGCGATCTCGATGCCGTGTTTTTCGGCCTCCCGCACCAGGTCGCCGAAGTCCTCGATGGTCCCGAGTTCCGGGTGCACCGCCTTGTGCCCACCCGCCTCGGAGCCGATGGCCCAGGGGCTTCCCGGGTCGTCCGGTCCCGCCTCGACCGCGTTGGCCTTCCCCTTGCGCTTGCTGGATCCGATGGGATGGATGGGAGGAAGGTAGAGAACGTCGAAGCCTAGCTCCGCTACGTCGGGGAGAAGCCCGATGCAGTCGCGGAGGGTGCCGTGGCGCCCTTCTTCGCCTAAAGAGCGTGGGAAGAGTTCGTACCATGAGCTGAAAAGCGCCTTCTGGCGATCCACCCGGACCACCAGTTCCTTCTGGTAGCGCGTGGCGAGCCCCCGCGCGCAGCAGGTGCTGACCAGGTCGGAGAGCCGCGTGTCGAGCCCTAAGGCCACCGCCCCCTCCTGGTTCCGCTCGGCAGAGAGCGCCGCCACCGCCTCGCGCAGCCGGGCCGCGTCCTCCTCCCCCGCCTCCGCAACCGCCTGCTCCAGGATCTTCCCACCGATCTGCAGATCGACCGCCACGTCCTGTCCCGCCTCGAAACGCTTCTGCAGGTCCCGCTGCCAGGTGCGGAAGTGGTCCACCCACCCCATGATGGTGTATTGGTAAAAGCCGGGCGTACCGAGTAGGAAGGAGCCCTGCCAGCGGTCATTGTCCAGGCGCTGCATCGGCGTTTCCAGCCAGCGCTCCTCTCCCATGCGGCGGTAAAGAAGTACGGCCACCACCTCGTCGTGACCGTCGCTGAAGACGTCCGCCCGCACCACCATCTCGTCGCCGACCACGCGCTGCACCGCGAACCTGCCGCAGTCGATCTGGGGGTGCACCGCCTCGATAGCTATCCGCGCCCTGCCTTCCATAGATCACCTCACTCGGATTCCAGCAGCGCCACACTCACCTCGCCGAAGAGCGCGGCAAGGGGGAGGACGCTTTGACCGTCGAGGGAGACGACGTCGATCACCGCGTCGTTCACCACGTTACGGAACCGCCCCCCTACCCCTTCGGGGAGAAGCAGCATCGTGTCCTGCCAGACGGCCTCACCAAGCGGACTGCCCCCATCCTCCGGCATCAGGGTCGCCACGAGCCGCGCCGCCGCGACGATCACCATCCGCCCTCCCGCTTTGCGTGCGAAGGCGCACAGATGCCGGGCCCGCGCCCCTTTCGCCTCCAGCGGCAGATACTCGCCGCCGTCGAAGACGTCCTTATGCTCCCGGCGATAGTTGAGCACCCGGTAGATGAGAAAGAGCTTCGCCCTCTCGTCCTCCCGTTCCAGCAGCTCGCTTAAGAGCCGGGGCGCACCCTCCTCCTGCTCGCGCCGCTTGAGTTCCGCGAGCGCGTCGATCCTCCTGCCGTAGTCCACCTGGCGCCGGTTGTCCGGGTCGACCAGGGTGAACTCGATCAGCTCGGTCCCCTGGTAGAAGTCGGGAATGCCGGGGGAGGTCATCTTCAGGAGGGTCTGGGAGAGCGAGCTGAAGAATCCGCAGCGGGAGAGCCGCCTTTGCAGCGGCAGGAACTCGCGCAGGAACTCGTTGTCGGGGGCCCGCGCGAGGATGGCGTCCACGAAACCGACCACCGCCTCCTCGTAAGGCCCATTCGGGCTCACCCAACTCGTGTTCACCTTCGCCTCCCGGAGCGCCTTGATCATGTACTCCCGGATGCGCCCCCTAAACGCCTCGTATCCGGCATCGTCCACATCGCCGACCGGCCAGGCTCCGATCAGGGTCTGGTACAGGAGGTACTCCTCGTTGAGCTCCGGGACCCTGGCGTTCTCGATCAGGGAACCGCGCCGTTTGTTGAGCCGGCTCCAGCGCGCCACCTGCTTCTGCCACAACGCCGGGATCTCGGAAAGCGCGTCGATCCTCGTGCGCACGTCCTCGCCCCGCTTGGAATCGTGCGTCGCCGTCGCGATCATGGCGTGGGGGAAGTTCTTGTACCGCTCGAGGTTCTGCCCGTGGAAGGCCTCGAGCGTGGTGCCGAAGCGCCCCGGCATGCCGCCGACATCGTTCAGGGAAATCAGCCGGTGGTAGACGTAGAAGGCAGTATCCTCGAGCCCTTTGGCCATCACCGGGCCGGTGATCTGCTGGAAGCGCATGGCGAAATAGAGCCAGTCGCGGCGGCTCTCCTCGCTTGCGCGCTCGGGGGATCTCAAAAGGAGCACGTCGCGCAGGAAATCGAAGACCGAGCCGCTAATGGCGGGGTTGCGGCGCTTCGCCTTGGAGACCGCCGCGTCGATGTACTGCACGTCGCGGTCGCGCACCGAGGCGGAGTTGGCGTAGGTGCGGTACACCGGGAAGCAGGCAATCACCTCGCTGATGGCGCGGGCCAGGCTGTTCAGGGTGAAATCGCGGGTGAGACGGTCCTCCTCGGCGATGTTGTTCAACTGGTGCGCCAGCATGTTCACCTCGCCGGAGAGGGAGACCTGCATCACCAGCTTCTTCTTCTCGTAGACGATCTCGGTGAAATCGGACCCGCGCTTCACGAAGCGGTCGTAGATACGGTCGAACTGCTTCGCGACATCGCTCGCCACGAAGATGCCGTTCACGCTGTTCAGGAACTCGTAGCCGGTGGTGCCGCAGACCGGCCACTGCTCGGGGAGGAGCTCTCCCTTCATGAGGATCTTTTCCACCACGGTGTAAAAAGGCTTGCAGCCCGGATCCCTCTCCAGCACCTCGTCGTACTGCCGCGCCCACTCCTCACGGATTGCTTCGGCGCCCTCCTCGGGTGGGGCTCCCTCGCTTCTTTCCCTCAGATTCATCCAGGCGCTTTTCTGCAGGTGCTGCAAGTAGGTGACCGGGTCGTAAAGCCCGTCCACGTGATCGATCCTAACCCCGGTCACCTTCCCCTCCCGGATCAGCCGGAACAGCAGGGTATGGGTCAGGTCGTAGACGGTCTGGTCCTCCATACGGATCGCGGCGAGGGCATTGATGTCGAAAAAGCGCCGGTAGTTGATCTCCTCGGTGGCAACACGCCAGTAGGAGAGGCGGTACACCTGGTCCCGCAGCAGCCGGTCCAGCAGATCAAAGGAATTGGCGTCGCCTTTGGTCCCGTTGAAGATCATCACATTTTCCGATACAAATTCAGCCACTTCGGCGGAGTCGAAGCAGAGCTGAGCGAGGCGCTTCTTGATGATCTCCTTCTCGCGGTGCCGCTCGTTCATCTTCTCCGAGTCCCGCTCGGTATGAAGGGGGAGGTGCTGCAGGGCGGTCTCGATGCTCAGTAGTTCCTGGAGCGGCCCGGCCTCCGGGGGGAGCTTCTCCTTCAGGGCATCCAGCCGATGCTGCAGGATCAACAGGTAACTGCGCGGCTCCACCGGGATCTGCAGTGCGTTGCACTGGACGAAGAAGGCACCGTCACGGAAGATGAGCTGCAGCCCTCCCCCTTCCAACACCCTGCCATACTGGTCACCCAGAAGAGGCAGCAGCACCTTCCCGGTCAGCTCCTTTTTCACCGGCTCCCAGTCGATGTCGAAGAAGTGGGCGTAGAGGGAGCTCATCCCGTTCTCGAGTACGTCCATCCACCAGACGTTGTCGCCGCTTTCGATGCACATGTGATTCGGGACGAAGTCGAGGATGTGCCCCATGTCATGGCGGGAGAGCTCGTCGACGAAGGCCTGGTGGCTTTGCTCGTCGCCGAGCTCCTTATTGAAGATGGTCTGGTTCACTACGTCGTAGCCGTGTACGCTCCCCTCCTTCGCGGCTACGTAGGAGGAGGCGTACACGTCGCTGACGCCCAAGTCGTGCAGGTAGCCGACGATCCTTTCAGCGTCGGCGAAGGTGAACCCGGCGTTGAATTGCAGCCGGTAGGTGGCGCTCGGTATGCGGGCCTGCGGCAAGTGCTGGTCCATGCTCTCCCCCGTCTATCCTTGCGGCAGCACCGCTCCTGTGTTGAAGCGCAAGGTGTCCCCCAGCCTTTGGAAGGCTTCGAGCCACTGGGTTGCCCCCTCCTCGCCCTGGCCGGAGCGCTCGAGGAACTCGGGATAAACGGTCTTCGCCAGCGTGTAATAGTCGTTCTGCATCTGCCACAGCACCATGTTGATCGGGATCTCGTTCAGAAGATCCATGTACTTTTGCATCCTCCCGATCACCTTAACGTCGGTCGGGTCCTGAACCAACTGGGCGGAGAGCTTCTCCAGATGACGCCGCATGTAGTATTCGGTCTCTGGCTCCTCGATCCCCACTCCCCAGGTCCTGATCTGGCCTACGATGCGCCGCACCGCCTCCTCGTCGACGTCCTCCTCGCTCATGGCGTGCTTGAGCGCCTCGTTCAGCGCTGGCTGGGCCACGGCCATGAAGACATGCGGCACCGGCACGCGGGTCTCCTTCACGAACTCCATCAAGGGGCGGACACGTTCGTACATCTCCTGGTAGCTTGCGATACTCTCCTCGAGGTTCTGGTTGATGATCTGACCGATGATCTTGCGCTGCTCATCGCTGAAGAGGTTTAGAAGGGAGAAGCTGTGCGTGCCGAAGTGCTTGTCCATGAGGAGCACCAGGTCCGAGTACAGCCCCTTGTCGAAGGCGGCGCTCATCTCCTCGCGCATGGCGGTGTATCCCCCCTGGTCGCAGACCTCCATCACGCCCCCCTTGAAGTCATGACTCCCGATACGCACGACGCAGAAGGTGAGACAGCTCTTCTCCTCGGTGATCTCGCTCGCGACGTGAATGCGCCCCATGGCGATCACCGCGTCGGGAGTGGCGGCCTTGTGGTATTCCTCCCTCGCGATGGCGTAGCAGTAGATCTGGGAATGCTCCTCGTAATCCTCGTAGAGGGAGCTGAACGCGTAGTGAGCACCTACCTTCATCAGGTCGAGCCGTATCGGGAGCACGAAGTTGCGGTAGATCCAGAGTCCGTCCTGGTAGTCCGGTATGTTGCTCTTCGCCTCCTTGAGCCGCTCCAGAAACCCCTTCTCCACCGGCCCATCGACCACCCCCTCGGAAAGCTGCAACGCCCGGCTCGCGTAGTCGATCACCTGCACGGTCTCAAGCCCCGAGAGCTCGTCGAAGAACCAGCCGCAGCTCGTGTACATGAGCATGGCGTGCCGCTGCATCTCCAGAAGCTTAAGGGCCCGGATCTTCTCCTCCGCCGTGAGTTCGCGTAAGGCGTGTCGGGAAAGGAACTGCTCCGCCACCTCCATGCCGCGATTCAGGATCACCTCGACGTACGCGTCGCGCACCCGCCATGGGTTCTTGAAGAGTTCGCGCCCTTTCTGCTCAAACCCCTTGGCGAGGCGGTCGCGCAGCCAGTCGAGAGAGGCGCGTAGCGGCTGACGCCACTGCTGGTTCCACCCCGGCATGCCGCCGGAGCAACCGCAATCGCTATTCCAGCGTTCCACCCCGTGCGCGCAGCTCCAGGAGGTGCGCTCGTGGATTCTCACCTCGGTGTCCGGGGGGCAAAGCTCCAGGTATTCACCGTAGTTGGTGAGCCGCGCCAGGTTATTGCTCTCGATATGGTTCAGGCAGGCGGCAAGCGCCATGTCGCCGAACTTCTGGTGATGACCGTAGGTTTCCCCGTCCGTCGCGATGTGCATGAGCTGGGACCAGCCGCGCTCGTCGTTGAAACCGCCGACCAGCCTGCCGGCGAGCGCCTCCCCGCTCTCGAGAAGTTTTTCGAAGGCTACGGCGCGGGAGATGGGGCCGTCGTAGAAGAAGAGGTTGATGGAGCGGCCGGAGGGGAGGTTGCAAAGGTAGCAGCGGGTCGGGTCGATCTCCGCCTCGAGCCACTCCTCCTCGCCAATGGCGCGGTAGGCCGCGGCCTGGTGCGGTGCGAGGATGGTGTACTTGATCCCCTGCTCGGCGAGGATGTCGAGCGTCTCGAGGTCCACCGCGGTCTCGGCGAGCCACATACCTTCCGGGAAGCGCTGGAAGCGCTTCTCGAAGTCGGCGATGCCCCAGACGATCTCGGTCCGCTTGTCCCGCGCGTTGGCAAGCGGCATGATCATGTGGTTGTAGACCTGGGCGATGGCGGAGCCGTGACCGGAGCGCCACTCCATGCTCTGCTTGTCCGCGTCGAGGATCGCCTGGTAAATTCTCGGTGCCGCCTGCTCCATCCAGGAGAGGACGGTGGGGCCGAAGTTGAAGCTTATCTTCGCGTAGTTGCTAGAGATGTCCATGACGCGGCTGTCGCCGTCCAGAACGCGGGAGGCCGAGTTCGACGCGTAACACTCGGCGGTGATGCGCTCGTTCCAGTCATGATATGGGGAAGCGGAATCTTGTATCTCCACAGCCTCGAGCCACGGGTTCTCCCTGGGAGGCTGGTAGAAGTGACCGTGGATGCACACGTAACGCTGGGTATCGTTCTCCTGCGCCATGACTTCCTCCTCAAAGCTTCGCGCTGTACACGACAACGCTGAAGGGGTTGATCCGCACCGTCTCCTGATGTCCTTCGTTACCCGCCTCTATCCTTTCCGGTGCTTCCTCACCCGGGCCGCGCCACTCTGCGGCCGAGGAATCTAGCACCCGCTCCCAGCTCCCCTGTGGAAGGGCAAGCGGGACCTCCTGCTGGATGTTGCTGAAGCTGAACAGGCAGATGGCGGCATCCCCGTCGGTCCATCTCCTTAAAAAGAGCACCTTCTGCTCCGGCAGCCCAAAGACCTCCATGGCGTCGCGCTGGAAGACCCGCAGGGCGGGCAACGAGGCGCGCAGGGAGAAGAGCTTCTTGTAGAACTCGAGAATGACCGCCTGTTCTCCTTCTTTCGGAGTCGCAACGCTCACCTTCGACTCCAGGAAGGTCTCCTCCGCCGCCGGGTCCGGGATCTCCCCCTCACAGACGCCGGAGGCGTGCTCCTCGTGTTTCCCTTTGCGCACCATGTCGACCAGCTCCGGGTCGCCGTGGTCGATGAAATAGTGGAACGGCGCACGCTCGCCGTATTCCTCCCCCATGAAGAGAAGCGGCAGGTAAGGGGAAAGGATGACGGCCGAGGCGGCAAGGAGAAGCTGGTTGAGGGGAAGGGTGGCGCTCAGCCGGTCCCCGCATTTGCGGTTGCCGACCTGGTCGTGATTCTGGGAAAAGACGACGAACTGGAAGCCGGGGTGCCTCTCCGTCGGGCCGCCGTGACGCCGCCTGCGGTAGCGGGAATACTCACCGGTGTAGACGAAGGCCTCGCTGAAAGCCTTCTGCAACTGAGCGAACTGGCCGAAGTCCTCGTAGTAGCCTGTGGTTTCTCCAGTCAGCAGCGCGCGCAGGGCATGGTGGAAGTTGTCGCACCACTGGGCGTCGAGGCCGAAGCCGCATTTCTCGGGGGAGTTGATCAGGCGGACGTCGTTGGTGTCGTTCTCGGCGAAAAGGTAGATCCCGCGCCCGAGGCGCTCCCGCTGCCGATGCACCTCGTCGGCCAGGCGCCTTAAAAGTGGCTTGGGGGTTTGGTCGAAGATCCAGTCCACGGCGTCCAGGCGCAGCCCGTCGAAGTGGAACTCGTTGATCCAGTAACCTGCGTTGGAGAGGAAATAGTCCAGCACGGGATCGCTGTCGGCGCCGTCGAGGTTCACGGCACGCCCCCACGGAGTGCGGTACTTTTCGGTGAAATAGGGACCGAACTCGTCGAGGTAGCACCCCTCCGGTCCGAAGTGGTTGTAGACCACGTCCAGCAGGACGGCAAGCCCCTTTTTATGGCATGCGTTCACGAGTCGCCTGAGGCCGTCCGGACCGCCGTAGCTGTGTTGGGGGGCGAAGTGGTACACCCCGTCGTACCCCCAGTTGCGACTTCCCGGGCACTGGGAGACCGGCATGAGCTCTATTGCGGAGACACCCAGTTCCACCAGGTAGTCGAGGTGTTCGATGACCGCCTCGAAGGTTCCCTCCCTGGTGAAGGTGCCGACGTGGATCTCGTAGATCCGGTACTCTTCCAGCGGGATACCCTGCCACCCCTCATCCATCCAGTGGAAGAGCCCCGGGTCCACCACCTGGGAAGGCTCATGCACCCCGTTGGGCTGATATCGGGAGAACGGGTCCGGATAGGTCTTTCCCGATTCCAGCTGAAAAAGGTAACGGTCACCGTCCATCGCGCCCGGCACGGTAACCGAGTGATACCCCTTTCCCTCAGGCTGCATCGGCACCGTCCCCGCCGCCTTGCCTGACAGGATCAGGACGCTCGCCGCCTTCGACTTCGGGGCCCAGACCCGGAACTGAACGCCACCTTCTTCCAGGACCGTGGCACCTGATTCCATCCGCCAACCGCTTGCAACCATACGCCACCTCCCGGCCCCGTGACGTCACCGCCACGGACCTTACGCATCGGCGCAAAACCTCATCAACGATACATGAGAGCCCCCCCGTGTCAACACGCCCAAAAGACGCGGTTCCGCGGAGGGTAAGACCGCTAACATTTGGTTTTTCATTAACAAAAGGGAGCCCGAATCCTGCCGGACCCGGGCTCCCTTTTGATCGGTCAACCGCGCGGGCTTAAAACCGCACCTTCCTTTATCTACCTGCCCGGATTTACTTGTGCACCGTCGGGAGCGCCTCGCGAATGAAGGAGAGATGGCGCTGTTCATCGGAGTAGTTGGCGCGCACGATGGCGGAAATATCGACGGGAAGATCCAGCTTCGACGCCTCCTCATAACGACTTGTGGTGAGCCGCTCGTTGCTCTCCATCGCCTCGAGGGCACCCTTGGTCCCGGTCAGACTCCTGAGTGCGGTGAAGCCGGAGATCAGGAAGCCCTTGAAGTCCGAACTGAGTTCCGGCGGCGTCCCTCCCAGTTCCAGCATCTTAGCCGAGAGAAGATCGATGTGCTTTCTGTGGTCAGCCTGGAACTGGATCAGCTTGTCCTTGATGATCGGCTCGTTAACGTTCTTGATCGCCTGATCGTAGGCATGGGTTGCGTCGACGTCGAGCTGGATCAGTTTTTCCAATTGGTCGAGAATGTCGTCCCTGTTCATGCTGTTACCTCCGGATAGATTTTGGTTGTCCGCACTGTTTTCCCTCCTGCAGGCAGCATGAAGCGCCGATAGCATGGACTGCAGCTCCTACTCCTCCCTCATCTTTTCGCGCAGGACCCAATCGTGCCCCTTCGATTTGCTGTGGTTTTCACCTGCCTCGCGGGCCATTTCCCTGCTCTCCAGCCAGTCGGTTATCGCGCCGCAGCCGTCCTTGCACTCAGGGAGGTAGCGGTACTTGGTGTAGTCGAAGTCCATGGAGCCTCCTTTACGGTCCCGGCGTCAGTTGCAGTCTTCGGCCCATAGACATCCCTGCTGGCCGCACTGCCCCGACTGCCCCGAATCGAAACACGCGATATTCCCTTCTATGCATTGGATTAGGCGGATCAGTTCGCCCTTTTTCAGCTTGCCGCAGGGGATCTCCATACGTTGTGCTATTTCCTTGATCTGCTGGACCTTCATCTTGCTTCTCCTTTCTGCGCCCCGGTGGGCGCCCCTTCCTAAAAATTGACAACGCCTAATAATCTAGCCACCGCGCTCTCGTTGTCAAAGACGAATGAGGAATAAAGTTGCCTATGCGTCCCCGCCCCCGCCTGCGGGCCGTAGCTCCTACGGTGGGCGTAGGCCCGGAGGGGGGAGGGGTGCCAACCGCTGCTTTACGGTGTGTTGATGATCAAGTCGTCTGACGAGCCCGTTGTTTTCGCTGTGATAGACTCATGTGCAGCAAAGGGAGGTGTTCTCATGGGGCTGGAGGAATATCATCGCAAGCGAGATCTGGCAAAGACACCCGAGCCGGCGGGCCAAGGCGGCAAGGCTGCCAACGCGCTGCGTTTTGTGATCCACAAGCATGCGGCCTCGCACCTGCACTACGATTTCCGTCTTGAGATCGACGGGGTGCTGAAGAGCTGGGCAATTCCTAAGGGCCCGTCCCTGGACCCGGCGGTGAAACGGCTTGCCATGATGGTAGAGGACCACCCTTACGAGTACGGCGAATTCGAAGGCGTCATCCCGAAGGGTAATTACGGCGCAGGTGAGGTGATCATCTGGGACACCGGGACCTTCCACGCCGCAGCCTCCGAGGAGCGGGAGCGGAGTCTCGAGCTTCTACGGGAGGGGCTGCGGAAGGGGGACCTGAAGTTCATCCTGCGCGGCGAGAAGGTGAGCGGTGAGTTTGCGCTGGTACGGATCAAGGGTGAGAAGGGGAACTCCTGGCTACTGATCAAGAAAAACGACCGCTTCGCCAGCAGCGAGGATGTGACCCTGCAAGAGCGCTCCGTGGTGAGCAACGCGACCATCGAGGACCTGCGCGCCGGGAGGGTGCCCGCGCGCCGCGTCGGCAGCTTTGAGTCTGAGCAGACTGCCCAGCCAGCTCAGTCGGACCAGTCGGACAGGGAGTACCTGGCCGGGACCACCCACCCCCCTGCCGAAATGCCTCACCAGATCTCGCCCATGCTCGCCACATCGGCTGCCGAGCCCTTCGACGACCCGGACTGGCTCTACGAGATCAAGCTGGATGGCTACCGCACCATCGCAGAACTTTCCGGCGCCGACGTGCTCCTCTACTCCCGCAACAACCTCTCCTTCAATAAGAAATTCCCCTCCCTGGTGCGCTCCCTTTCCGCACTGAACGTCAACGCCGTCCTGGACGGCGAGGTGGTTGTCCTGGACGAAAGCGGCCGGTCCTATTTCCAGCTGCTGCAGAACTACCAGCGCACCGGGCGCGGCAACATCTGCTACTTCCCCTTCGATCTCCTGTACCTGAACGGGGAAGACCTGCGTAGCCGGCCGCTTCTCGCCCGCAAGGAAAGACTGCGCGCCCTGCTCCCCGACCTCCCTGACATCCGCTACAGCGACCACATCATGGAGTACGGCCGCGAGTTCTTCGACCTCGCCCGCCGCAACAACCTGGAAGGGATTCTCGCCAAGCGTGCGACGAGCACCTACCAGACCGGCCGCAGAAGCAGGGACTGGCTGAAGATCAAGATCCGCATGCAGCAGGAGGCGGTGATCTGCGGCTTCACCGAGCCGCGCCGCAGCAGGAAAGGCTTTGGTTCGCTGGTGCTAGGCGTCTACGAGGACGAACGGCTCGTCTGCATCGGCTTTGCGGGCGGAGGGTTCGACGACGCGGGGCTAAAGGAGATGCACGACATGCTGCAACCGTTGGTGCAGGCGAAGTCCCCCTTCGAGTCGCCGGTGAAATCAGACATGCCCATTACCTGGGTCAGGCCGGAGTTGGTCTGCGAAGTGGAATTTTCCGAGTGGACCGAAGAGAACGTGATGCGCCATCCGATCTTCCTGGGCCTTCGAGAGGACAAGGACCCGAGGAGCGTGGTGCGTGAGCTGGTCCGCTCCGAGTTTGAACCCTCCCCTCTCGCGGCACCGGAGCCCTCCGCTACGCCGTTGACAGTCGCGCCTTCCCCCTCAAAGACGGATGACGCCCCCGCATCGGCGCAGAGCCTCCCCACCAGCTCGCACAGAAAGGAGCGCTCCGCCGGTAACGGCCGGAACGAGACCCTGCTTCTCGACGGGCATCGCATCGAGCTCACCAACCTCGACAAGGTGTTCTGGCCGCAAGAGGGATACACCAAGGGGGACGTGGTCGCCTATTACCGGACCGTGGCCCACGCCATGCTACCGCACCTCGTCGACCGCCCCGAGTCGCTGTACCGCACCCCTCATGGCATCGCGGAACCCGGCTTCTTCCAGAAGGAGACCGGAGATCTTCCCCCCTCCTGGATAGCCACCCGCGAGATTTACTCGAAGCACGTCGATAAGAGCATCAAGTTCCTCGTCTGCCAGGACGAGGCAACCCTCATCTACATGGCGAACCTCGGCTGCATCGAGATCAACCCATGGCTTTCGCGCCTGCAGCAGCTCGACTATCCCGACTATTTCGTCATCGACCTTGACCCGGAAGACATCCCCTTCGCCAAGGTCATCGACGCGGCGCTCGCGGTGCGGGAGGTGCTGGAAAAGGCGGGCGCCGCAAGCTTCCCCAAAACCTCCGGCGCCACCGGGATCCATATCTACGTCCCCCTCGGCGGAAAGTACGACTACGACACCGCGGGCGGCTTCGCGAAGATCGTGGCGACCCTGGCGCATCACAAGGTTCCCGAGTTCACCAGCCTTGTGCGCAGCCCCAAACTGCGCCAGAAACGGGTCTATCTCGACTTCCTCCAGAATAAGCCGGGGCAGACGCTCGCCGCCCCTTACAGCATCCGTCCCCGTCCGGGCGCACCTGTCTCCACGCCCCTCAAGTGGGAGGAGGTTAAGCCGGGGCTCGACCCCGTTCAGTTCACCATCCGGACCATGCCGGGGCGCCTGGAGCGGATGGGCGACCTCTTCGCCGGCGTGCTTGGCCCCGGCATCGATCTGGAGCGGTGTATCGAAAACCTGGAAGGGGGATGACCGGTTGCGGGCGGTGCGACAACGGCTATAATCGGGCCTGGTTAAAATTATCCAAGAAAGGAGGAGGGGCCATGAAAGTGGAAGAGGGTGATGTCCTGATCTGCAGCACGGAAGATTGCGAGGTTGAACTGACCGTCACACGGGCCTGCAAGTCAAAGACCTGCGGTGCCGCATGCGAGATCGAAGCGACCTGCTGCGACGAGCCGATGGAGCTCAAGTAGAGACGGGGCCGGCCCTAAATGGGTCGGCCCTTTCCTTGCCTGCTGCGACTTTTCCGTCTCCAATTATTAAAAAAAGACAAGCTATTAAACCCGAAATCTCCCATGATACACTTTATTCAAGGAAGCTAATGAACCATGGGGAGGTGAAAGGTCATGCTACGTTGGGCAGTGATATTCTTCATCATCTCGATCATCGCTGCGGTGTTCGGCTTCGGTGGAATAGCCACAGCAGCGGCCGGCATCGCGAAACTGCTCTTCTACCTGTTCCTGGTGATCGCCGTAGTGATGCTCGTGGCAGCTCTCTTGGCTGGCCGCGGCATTACTCGATGACACAGCACGAGGTACGACCTTCAATCGAGGCGGCGCAAGCCGCCTCTTCGCTGTCACCCCTTCGCCAGTTCCTGACGAATCCTTTGCAACTCTTCCCGTCTTTCCTCGGACACTTCCGGATATTTCATCTTCAGTCCCTCCAAAAGGTCCAGCAGCACCTGCGCCACGATGAGCCTCGCGTTCTTCTTGTCATCCGCCGGGACGACGTACCATGGTGACTCCTTGGTGCTGGTCGCGTTCAGGCACTCCTCGTAGGCATCCATGTAACGCTTCCAGAGCTTGCGCTCCTCGATGTCTCCGCGGTCGAACTTCCAGTTCTTCTCCGGATTGTCGATCCGTTCCAGGAACCGCTTGCGCTGCTCCTCCTTGGATACGTGGAGGAAGAACTTCACGATGCGTGTACCGTTGCGGGTAAGGTGCGCTTCCAAATCCGCCATGGACCGGAAACGGTCACGCCAGATCCCCTTCCTGGCAGCCAGGGCGTCCGGCAGGTTTTCGCCGGCCAGGATCTCCGCGTGAACGCGGACGATCAGTACCTCCTCGTAGTAGGAGCGGTTGAAGATTCCGATGCGTCCGCGCTCCGGCAAACGCCTCATGCTGCGCCAGAGAAAATCGTGGTCGAGCTCTTCCGCGCTCGGGTGCTTGAACGAGTAGACCTCGCATCCCTGGGGGTTGATCCCCGAAAGGACGTGCTTGATCATGCTGTCCTTCCCCGCCGCGTCCATCGCCTGGAAGATGAGCAGGATCGACCAGCTGTTATTCGCGTAGAGGAGCCCCTGCAGGGCGCTCATGCGCTCGATCTGCTCGTTCAGAAGCTCGCGGTACTCCTCCTTGGAGCGGTAGAAAGGATCTACCAAGGTGGGGGACTTGGTCAGCTTCACCTGGTCTTTCGGCTTCACCCGGAACTGCTCGGTCGAAATTTTCATGCGCCCCTCCTCGTCGGTTGCGACAGTTTGAGGCTAACGCACTTTCCCCGGTTTTCAATGAGAGCTAAACGGCGGGAGGCTCATTGGGCGCAGGTTGCTCCTTCAGTGCCCTCCCTCATCTACGACTTCTCGTTGCTCACGAGGAGCTTGGACATCATCTGCTTGGCGGACTGGCTCATGATGCCGCCGAGGTTCGGATCCCCTTTGAAGAGCGAGGCGACAAATCCCTTTGCCTGGTCGAAAGTTATGTGCGGCGGCAGGGGGGGGACGTCCGGGTCGCACATGGCATCGATCACCACCGGACGCTTCGCTCGCAGTGCGGTCTTCCACGCCTCACGCACCTGCCCCGGGTCCTCAAGCCTGATTCCGTCGAGGCCAAGCATCTCGGCGTAACCGGCGTACGGGAAGCGCGGAATATCCTGGGAGGCCGCGAACTTGGCGTCGCCGTTCATCACCCGCTGCTCCCAGGTCACCTGGTTCAAGTCCCCGTTGTTCAGCACCAGGACCACGAGGTTCGGGTTGCTCCACTGTTTCCAGTACTTGGCGATGTTCACCAGGCCGTTGATCCCCTGCATCTGCATGGCTCCGTCGCCGACCATGGCGATCACGGGACGGTCCGGGTAGTTCATCTTCGCGGCGACCGCGTAGGGAACCCCGGGGCACATGGTGGCGAGCCCCCCGGAGAGCGAGGCCATCATGCCGCGGCGCAGCTTCAAATCGCGGGCGTACCAGTTCGCCGCCGAGCCGGAATCGCAGGTCAGGATGACCTGGTCCGGCAGTTGCGCCGAGAGCTCCCAGAAGAGGAGTTGCGGGTTGATCGGGTTCGCCGCGAGCTTCGCCCGCGCTTCGAGCACCTCCCACCACTCCGCCACGTCCTTCTCGATCCCCTCACGCCACGACCGGTCCTGCTTTTGCTCCAGGAGCGGGATCAGCGCCCGCAGGGTGAGCCTCGCGTCCCCCTGCAGGTTGACCTCCATCGGGTAGCGCAGGCCGAGCATCCTCGGGCTGATGTCGATCTGCACCCCGCGCGCCTGCCCCTCCTTGGGAAGAAACTCGGCGTAGGGAAAGCCGCTGCCGACCATGAGCAGGGTGTCGCACTCCTTCATCATTTCCCAGCTCGGCTTGGTGCCCAGAAGACCGATGGAGCCGGTAACGTAAGGGAGATCGTCCGGGAGGACCGCCTTGCCGAGGAGTGCCTTGGCGACACCCGCGCCCAGTTTCTCCGCTGCGATGGAGACCTCCTCCCCGGCACCTAGGGCCCCGGCACCGACCAGCATGGCCACCTTCTTTCCCGCGTTCAGGACTGCCGCCGCCCGCTGCAGCTCGTCGCGTGGCGGGAGCACCTCCGGCCGCGAGAAACCAAGCCCGGTGAAGGTCGAGCCATGCTTGCGGACCGGCGCGGCTACCTCGTCCTCCTCCTGGATGTCGCTGGGAAGGATGACGCAGGTGACGGTGCGCTCGGCGAGGGCAATCCGTATGGCGCGGTCCACCAGTTGCCGGACCTGTGCCGCACTGGTCGCCATGTGCACGTAGTGATGGGCCACATCCTTGAAAAGCGAGAGGAGGTCCACTTCCTGCTGGTAGTCCGCCCCCATGGCCGTCGTTGCCTGCTGCCCCACGATCGCCACCACCGGCTGATGGTCGAGCTTCGCGTCGTAAAGACCGTTCAACAGGTGGATGGCGCCCGGGCCGGAGGTGGCGATGCAGACGCCGACCTCGCCGGTGAACTTAGCGTGGGCGCACGCCATGAAGGCAGCCTCCTCCTCGTGGCGCGTCTGTATGAACGAGACCTTCTCCTGTTCCCGGTTCAGGGCACCCATCACCCCGTTGATGCCGTCCCCGGGGTAGCCGTACACCCTGCGCACCCCCCAGTCGTAGAGACGCTGCACCAGGTAATCGCTGGCTGTTGCCATGAGACCTCCCTTGTTCATTAGATTGATTGCTTCTAATTTTTCCTCCAACAGTCTAGAGAGGGGCGCCTCATTGTCAACCTCGGCGGGCCGTTGCGGGACTTTCAGCGCGTCCCTTGACAACCGACTTCGCCTTGATAAAAAAGGTTAATCTTTTTTCATCTTTCTTCTCATTGATTCTGGGCTTTGAAAACGCGGCGTGGGGGATAGCGATGTCCGAGATTTCCAGACGCACCTTCTTGTGGATCACGGGTGGCAGCAGCATCGCCCTGGCAACCGATCCCCCGCGCAAGCTGGTCAACAAGCTTATCCCCAAGGTGATCCCACCGGAGGAGATCCGCCCCGGACAATGGACCTTTTACGCCACGACCTGCCGCGAATGCCCGGCCGGGTGCGGCATGCACGTCGCCCACCGGGACGGTCGCGTGACGAAGGCGGAAGGAAACCCGGAACACCCGATAAACCGCGGCGGGCTCTGCGCGCGCGGGCAGTCCTCCCTGCAGGGGCTCTACGACCCGGACCGCGTGGTCCGCGTGCTGCAACGCGCAGGCGACGGCAAGACCGGACGGAAGAGCTGGGACGAGGCGCTCGACGCCATCTCCTCCCGCCTTCGCTCGGGGGGGAAGGTGGCCATCCTCTCCAGCCTGCAGACCGGGGCCCTCGCCGACCTCATGAAACGTTTCGCCGCAGCCTTCGGCTCGAACCGGCTCCTCTTCTACGAGGCGTTCAATTACGAGGCGCTGCGCGCCGCGCACCAGCGTGTTTTCGGTCTTCCCGTCATCCCCCGCTACGACCTCGAGAACAGCGACTTCATCCTTAGCTTCGCAGCCGACTTCCTGGAGACCTGGGTCTCCCCGGTTTCCTACGCGCGCCAATTTGCGGCCATGCACGGTTACCGGGACGAAGCCCCCCCGAACCGGATGGCATACGTGGGGCCTCGCCTGTCCATGACCGCGAGCAACGCGGACCATTTCCTCCAGGTGGCGCCGGGAGAGCTCCGGCTTGTGGCGGCTGCGCTTTTGAAAATCATCATGGACCGCGGCTGGCAACGAAATGACGTCTCCGCGCTGCGACCGGCGATCGAGGCCCTCGTCGCGTCCTTCCCACCACCGGCCGTCGACCAGGCAAGCCTAGTCGCCCTGGCGCAGGCGTTCAGCCACGCGCTCCGCCCGGTAGCGCTGGCAGGCCCCGGGGCGGCGAGCGGTCCGGCGGCAACCGACGCGGCCCTTTGCGTCGCGCTTTTGAACTACGCCGCTGGCGCCGTCGGCACCACGGTCGACTTCTCCCGCCCCCATGCCCTGAGTGACAGCGCGCGCGACCAGGAGCTCGACCTTTTCTTCTCCTCGCTCGGGCCGCAGGACGTCCTCTTCGTGCACGACACGAACCCTGCCTACAGCAGAAGCGGGGCGGGAGCGCAGATCGGCAGGGCGGGGACGGTGGTGTATCTCGGCTCGCTGATGGATGAAACGGCCTCCCTCGCCCACTGGGTCCTTCCCGTCGACACACCTCTCGAGTCCTGGGGGGAGTACCAGCCCGAGCCAGGCATCAACGGCCTGATGCAGCCGATCATGGGGCGCCTTCACGACACGCTCGGGGCGGGGGATGTTTTCCTGGCGCTGGCGAGAAAGGCGGGGCGCCCGCTCGTCACGGAGCGCGGATCGGCTCCCCAAGACTTCCAGGCATGGCTCAGGGAACGTTGGAATGGAAGCGACCTGAGCTGGAATGCGGCGCTGGGGCAGGGAGGAGTGTGGCAGACGACGGCATCGGGCTCAGGCGGCTCGCCTTCGCTGCATCCCGAAGGCGTCACCTTCGCCGCGCGACCGGCTGCTGTTCCGGTACGCCGTGATGAGGCGGAACTCTGGCCCTGGCCCTCCATCATGCTCTTCGACGGCAGGCTCGCGAACCGCGGTTGGCTGCAGGAGGCGCCCGACCCGGTGACCTTCTTCGTCTGGGGGAACTGGATCGACCTCCATCCCCAGAAGGCGGCGGTGCTGAAGATTGACGACGGCGACCAGGTGCAGCTCACCACCGCGTCGGGTTCACTGCGCGCCACGGTACGCATCACCACCGAGGTGAGCGAACACGCTGCGGCGGTCGGCCTGGGACAAGGGCATACGGCACTCGGCAGGAACGCGCGCGGAGTAGGGGCGAACGCTTTCGTGCTACTCGGCGGAGAGGAAAGCGGCTTCTTCACCACCTGCCGCATCAGCAGAGTGACCGGAGATGCCCTCCCCCCGATCCGCACCTCGATAGAAAGCAAACAGCTGCACCGCGACGTGGTCCAGTCGGTGCGCTTCTCCGTGCTGCGCACCATGAAACCCGGGGAGGGTGACCGTCTGGATCTCCCGCTTCCTGAGGATTACCGCCCGGAGCGGGACATGTACCCGCCGCACCAGCACAAGAAGCACCGCTGGGGGATGGTCATCGACCTGCAGCGCTGCGTCGGCTGCGGCGCCTGCACCGTCGCCTGCTACGCCGAGAACAACGTCGCGGTGGTGGGGAGGGAGCTCGTTGCGGACGGGCGCGAGATGGCGTGGCTCAGGGTCGCCCCCTACCGGGTGCCGGAGCAGCCGTGGCGCTACGCGTGGTTGCCGCTTTTATGCCAGCACTGCGATGCCGCCCCCTGTGAGCCGGTCTGTCCCGTGTTCGCGGCGGTGCACAACGAGGAGGGGCTTAACGCCCAGATCTACAACCGCTGCATCGGCACGCGCTACTGCTCCAACAACTGCCCCTACAAGGTGCGCCGCTTCAACTGGGTGAACCAGGAATGGAAAAAGCCCCTGGACCTGCAGTTGAATCCGGAGGTGACGGTGCGCCAGCGCGGGGTGATGGAGAAGTGCACCTTCTGCGTGCAGCGTATCCGGCAGGCGGAGTACAAGGCCGCGCGCGAGGGGCGGCCGCTCCGGGACGGCGAGATCGTTCCTGCCTGCGCCCAGACCTGTCCAGCCGGGGTGTTCACCTTCGGGGACCTGATGGACCCGAACGCCACGGTGACCCGGCTCACCCGCACCGATCCTCGCCGCTACCACCTGTTGCACGAGCTGCACACGAAACCGGCGGTGACCTTTCTGAGAAGAGTGGAGAACGACCTGGTCTGACTGGGTCGGACAATGGAGAACGCCTTTGCCTGAACAGAGCTACGGCCAAATCAACGATGACGCCCTGAACCCCATGGGGAAGCCCGGCCTCGCGTACCTGCTCGCCATCGTGACGCTGGCAGGGCTCGCGGGACTCGGGGCGCTCTGCCTCATGTACCAGACCCAGGCAGGCATGGGGGTGACCGGGCTGAACCGTCCCGTGGGATGGGCGGTCTACATCACCAACTTCGTCTTCTGGGTCGGGATCGCCCACTCGGGCACCCTCATCTCCGCCATTCTCTATCTAATGCGCGCCAAGTGGCGCGATGCCGTCTCCCGCTCGGCCGAGGCGATGACCATCTTCGCTGTCATGACCGCCGGGCTCTTCCCGCTCATCCATCTCGGACGCCTCTGGGCCGCCTACTACATCGTCCCCTACCCCTCCCAGCGCGAGCTCTGGCCGAACTTCGTGAGCCCCCTCGTGTGGGACGTCCTCGCCGTCACCACCTATCTCACCGTGAGCCTGATCTTCTGGTACATCGGCCTCGTCCCCGACCTCGCGGCGGCACGGGACCGCTACCTCGCGGAACTCGGCCCGGAGCACCTGAAGAGCAGGATCTACCGCGTCATAGCGCTCGGCTGGTCCGGCTCGGGAACCCAGTGGCATCACTACGGCCGCTCCTACCTCTTCTTCGCAGCCCTCGCCACGCCGCTCGTGGTTTCCGTGCACTCGGTGGTCTCCTGGGATTTCGCCATGAGCCTGCTCCCCGGCTGGCACAGCGCCATCTTCCCCCCCTACTTCGTCGCGGGTGCCATCCACTCCGGCCTCGCCATGGTGCTCACCCTGATGATCCCCATGCGAAAGCTTTTGCACCTCGAACGCCTGGTGCAGATGCACCACTTCGAGATGCTCGCAAAGACCATCATCCTGACCGCCACCATCGTCGGTTATGCCTACGCCGTGGAGGCTTTCATCGCCTGGTACTCGGGGGACGTCATCGAGTGGCAAAATCACAAATGGCGCGTGTTCGGCCCGGTGGCCTGGATGTACTGGCTCTGTGTCGTGTGCAACGTGCTGATCCCCTGGCTCTTCGTGTTCCGGCGCATGCGCACGAAGACCCTCCCCCTCCTGGTGATCTCGCTTTTCGTGAACCTGGGGATGTGGTTCGAAAGGCTCATGATCATCTACACCTCGCAGGCGCACGACTTCCTGCCACACAACTTCGGACGCTACCTCCCCACCTGGGTGGAATTGACCATCACCGCCGGCTCTTTCGGCTTCTTCCTCCTCTTCTTCTTCGGCTTCACGAAACTCCTCCCCACCGTACCGCTAAGCGAACTGAAGGGTCACCTGGCCGAAAAAGAAGTGGTGCCGACCGAGGCGTGCAGCCACCGCGTCCGTCCGAGACTGCCGCAACATCGCCCCGCCGTGCTCGCCGTCTTCTCCAACGCTGGACGCCTGTTGCAGGCGGCCAAAGGGTGCTGTGACGGCGGCTTCAAGGTGATGGAGACCTTTTCGCCGGTGAAGATCGAGGAACTTTCCGAGGTCATGAAACACGCGAAGAGCCCGGTGCGATGGTTCACCCTGGCAGGAGCACTCGCGGGGCTTTCCGGCGGTTTCTGGCTCGCCGCCGGGACCGCACTGGTGAACCGCCTCGTCGTCGGCGGGAAGCCCCCGGTCTCTTGGGTTCCATTCTGCGTAGTCGGTTTCGAGGGGACCATCCTTCTTGGCAGCCTCGCAAACCTCGCTGGCCTCGTGCTCTTCGCCCGCCTGTTCCGGCTCGAGCCGCACCCCTTTTACGACCCGCGCTTCTCCCGCGACAAGTTCGGCCTGCTGATCTCCTGCGGCGCCGATGAGTATGAACGCCTGAAGGAGCAACTGGCGCCCGCCCACCCGGAGGAACTCCATGTCCACCAGTGACCGGCCGACGACGAAATCCTGGCTCGTGCTCTGGCTGGTGCTCGCCGTCGCCGGGTGCGCCTTGTGGCTCTACCTTCTGAACGGAGCGGATGAGGCGCGCATCTGGCGTGCGCTTCTCGTCAACTTCCTCTTCTTCACCCCGCTTTCCGCGGGACTCGTCGTCTGGCCCGCCATCGTCGCGACTTGCAAGGGGAAATGGCACCACCCGGTCGAGCGCCTGGCGAGCTCCGCGATCGCCTTCGCCCTTCCGTCGCTCGTAACGCTCCTCATCCTGTGGTGGGGGAGCGCGCACTGGTCCCCCTGGAACGGTGTGAACCACCACCAGGGGGCGTGGCTCCACCCCGGCTTCCTCTTCGGGCGCGACCTGGCCGCGCTCCTTATCTTCTGGGGACTCGCCCTGTACCACCTGAGGCTTACGCGGCGGGGCGAGGCGGCACGCTCCGGCGCGGTTCTCGTGCTGGCTTACTGCCTCGCCTTCTCCCTCATCGGCTTCGACCTCGTCATGGCCCTCGACCCCCTCTGGCACAGCAACCTGGCCGGCGGCTACTTTTTCATGTCCGGGCTCTACGGCGCCATGACCTGCTGGGCGCTCTTGTCCGTGTGGCACCCGGAGGCAGGGCCGGACCAGCTCCACGACCTGGGGAAACTGACCGTCGCCTTCAGCCTCATGACCACTTACCTCATGTACTCGCACCTCCTCCCTTACTGGTACGAGAACCTGCCGCGCGAAATCAGGTTCCTGGTGCCGCGCATGCACATGCCCGAGTGGCGTCCGTTCAGCTTCTTCCTCGTGGGGCTCGTGTACTTCGGGCCGCTCGTGCTTCTCCTCCCGATACGGACCAAGCGCAGCCGCGGCTTGCTCGGGACGGTCGCCTTTCTCGTCTTGTGCGGCCTTTGGCTTGAGCGCTGGTGGCTGGTGGCCCCGACGTTCACCCCGGTGGCGCACCTAGGCCTCGCCGAACTCTCCCTGGCCGCCGGTTTCGCCGGTATCCTCGGTCTCGGCATGCTCCACGCGCGCAAGAGCGGAGGTACCCCATGAGCGGGCCGGAGAAAAAGGGGGTGCCGCGCTGGGCGTCTTATGCCGCCGCTACCGCGATCCTGGCTTCGGCGCTGGCCGCTCTCGTCTACCTTAACCGCCTCTACCCGGTGGGGCTCGGCCCGCGCCAGCCCATCCCGTTCAGTCACCGGGTGCATGCCGGGATCAAGCAGATCAGCTGCTTCATGTGCCACGACTCCGCCACGCGCTCCTCCCGGGCCGGGGTCCCGCCGCTGGAGACCTGCCTTTTGTGCCATTCCCGCATCATCCGCAACTACCCGTGGATCGCGCGGCTCAGGGGGCACGTGGCGCAGAACCGGCCGGTGGTCTGGGAGAGGGTGAACTGGCTTCCCGAGTTCGTCTATTTCGACCATTCCATGCATCTCATGCGCGGCGTGGACTGCGGCCACTGTCACGGCGACGTGCGGCAGATGGACCGGGTGGCGAAAGCGCGCAAGTTCGAGATGGGTTTCTGCATCCGGTGCCACAAGGTGAACCGGGTCACACACGACTGCTTCGTCTGCCACCGGTAAAAGGCTCGGTACATGCCTACGAAGCGCGGAACCTGACCCTACGCTCCCCCCTTCGCGAGGTGCTACGGGGGGCAGGCTCCCCCTTTGCGAAGGGGGGGACGCTTGGGCGAGTGCCGCGCTTAATGGCGCAGGCGGAAAAGGGCGAGATTGGCCCGGGAGAAAAGTAAAGGTCACCTAGGAGAAATCGATGATCAACCTGATCCGCAAGCCGCAGAGCGCTTCGCTGGCCTTCATGGTCGCCGGCGCGGTCTGGTTCGTGGTGGGCGCCGTGTACGGCATGTTTTCCGCCATCCACCTCGTGGCGCCGGAGTTCCTGCCGCACGTGGCACCGCTCGTTTTCGGACGGGAACGCCCGGTCCACGTGAACACCATGCTCTACGGCTTCGTCGGCACCATGCTCACCGGCATCGGGCTGCACTACGTCCCGGCCCTTCTGAAGACGCGCCTATGGTCCGAGCCCCTAGGCTGGGTCACCTTCCTCTTCTGGAACCTGACCGTCCTGAGCGGCCCGCTCGGCTTCGCCTTCGGCTTCACCCAGGGGCGCGAGTACAACGAGTACGTCTGGCTCGCCGACGTCTCGCTGGTCATCGCGGTACTCTGCATGATCGTCAACGTCACCCTCACCATCATGAACCGGCGCGAACCGCAGCTTTACGTCTCCATCTGGTACTTCGTGGCGACCTTCCTCTGGACCGCCTGCAACTATCCCCTCGGCAACGTGATGTGGCACCCCGCCACCGGCGCCATGCCCGGCCTGATCGATTCCATCTTCCTCTGGTTCTGGGGGCACAACCTCCCGGGGCTTCTGATCACGCCGCTCGCCACCGGGGCCGCCTACTACGTGATCCCGCGCGTCGCGAAGACCCCGCTCAACTCGCACACCCTCTCCCTTCTCGGCTTCTGGCTCCTAATCGCGCTCTACAGCCACATCGGGGGGCACCACGTGCTGCAATCCCCCATTCCGAGCTGGCTGAAAACGATCTCGGTGGTCGACTCTATCTCAATGGTGCTCCCGGTCTCCATCGTGGTGATCAACCTATGGCTCACCGCCCGCTTCGTCGGCGGACGGGTCTGGAGCGACCCATCGGCGCGGCTCGTCATGGCGGGGGTGATCTGGTACATCGTCACCTGCATCCAGGGGCCGCTGCAGTCGCTCCCGTTTCTGCAGCGCGTGACCCATTTCAACAACTGGACCATTGGACATGCCCACATCGCCATGCTCGGCTTCGGCGGCTACATCGCCCTCGGCGCCATGTGGCACACGCTCCCCCTGGTGAGCGGCCGCCCCGTCTACTCGAAGCGGCTCATCAACCTGCAGTTCGGCCTGCTCACCTTCGGCCTCACCGGGTTCTTCATCGTCCTCACCATGGCGGGGCTCGTGCAGGGGACGGCCTGGTACAACGGCGAGACCGTGCTCAGGGTGCTGCCGCAGCTCATCCCATTTATGGTGATGCGGGCGGCGCTCGGCGTCTTCATCCTCACCGCGTCGATCATCGGACTCTTCAACGTCTATATGACGCTACGCGGCGCAAGGGAGCCGGAAACGCTGCGACATCTCGAGGAGGCGACATGAAGATGACCCCGGCCTTCGTCATCGTCGGCGCACTCCTCGTCTTCTGGGCCTCCGCCTTCATCATCGTCGGGATACCGTCGCTCACCATGAAGGAGACCCCCTCGGAGATCTGGCGCCCGTTCACCCCGCTGGAGGCGCGAGGGCACCGGCTCTACGTGGAGAACGGTTGCAGCTACTGCCACTCGCAATTCATCCGGGTGATCGACTGGGGTATCGGGGCGGAGCGGATCGCCAAGGCAGGGGACTACGTCGGGATAGAACCGGCCATCCTCGGGAGCGAGCGCACCGGGCCGGACCTCTCGCAGGAGGGGGGGGAGCACAGCGACGACTGGAACCGGGCCCATTTTCTGAACCCGCGCAACACGACGCCGATCTCGCTCATGCCCGCCTGGGACTTCCTCTCCGACGGTGAGATCGAGGCGCTCATGGCATACGTGCAGGGGCTCGGGGGGAAAGCGGCGGACCTCAGGGTAAAAAGGCAGCGGGATTGGAAACGGCAGGCGGTGGCGGCTTATGCGGCCGGTGTCGATGCGAACATCGAGTGGCTGCACGGTCAGGTCCCGGAGGTGTGGCGCAGGATGCCTAACCCGTACCCGGCAACCGAGGCGGCGCTGCAGCGCGGCAAGAGGATCTACCAGCAGCTGTGCATCAACTGCCACAGCCCGATCGGCGACGGCAACGGTCCCGCCCAGCCGCACCTGAACCCGCCCCCCCTGAACTTCACCATCCTGAGGCGTCACCTGGTGGAGAACAGGTACATCGGGGGGATCTTCTACTACCAGATCATGAACGGCGTCACCGGCACCGCAATGCCGTATTTCAAGAAGCACCTGGAGTCGGAGAAGATCTGGGACCTGGCCAACTACCTGGCCGTTTCCTTCGTCGGCTATACCGATGCCAACACCGATCCCCGCGGCATCGACGCCTCGTACGAGAGCGGTTGGGTGAACCGGTATCAACCGCCGGTGCTCGCGCCGGGGCGGTAGGCGGGGCAGTGGGACTAGGTATTTCTGGAAAAGGCTGCGGTTCTGGAGAAATTTCTCGGGTTTGCCAATGAAAGGCAAATCCCCCCTGTCCCCCCTTCGCAAAGGGGGGAACGTGATGCCTCATGTACCCTTCAAAGCAGCACAAGCTTCCCGGGAATTTCCCTGGAGAACCTCAAGCGCGGGGACCCAAGAGGAGCACCGACATGAACAACCCGCTCGACAGCAACGCCTTCGTGCTCATCTGGATTGGCTTTCCGCTCCTTGCGGGGAGCGTGGCGGCGCTATTTTTCTTCTGGGGGATGCACAACGGCCAGTTCGCCGACCAGGAGCGCGCCCGCTACCTGCCGCTGGAGTCCGGTTGCGAGGAGGAGGCCCCCACGCGGTCGGAGCCGCCACGTCATGATCGGGGTGACCAGGAAGTGGTGGAGGTGCCTTCGCTTTCGCAGCCCGGGCGTCATGAGACAGGCGGAGGCCCTGAAAAGTGTGCGGGAGGTACGCGTCCATGCTGACCCTCTACCTGTACGTGCTGCAAAACCAATGGCTCGTCATGGCGCTTTTGTGCGGGGTGGCACTCGTACTCGCCACGGCGCTCGTCTACCAGGCGCTCTGGCTGCCGCGCGGGACTGAGAAAAAAAGCGAGGCGATCAAGGTGAGGGGACCGGCGAGCTTCCTCGCATGGCTGCGCTCCTTCATGCCCTGGGTCATCATCCTGCTCTTTATGGCCTGCATCGCGTTCACCTTATTCGAGATCTCGTACAACGCCGGCATCCCCCCCAACTGGTGAGGCGAACATGGAAGAGAAACCGGAATACGACGAGCAGCAGGAGCTGCGTTCCCCTTGGGAGTGGGTGATCCTGATCGTCTTCAGCGCGGCGCTCGTGGGGTACGGCTGGCTGGTCTACCTCCTCGTCCAGGACGCGGCAAGGCGCTGGGACTTCGGGCAGCTCCCCGACGCACCGGCGGAGTCGATCTACTCGAGCGAGCAGCCTCGCAGACCGGCGCAACGCCAGATCCAGGCGCTGCCGGAGGCGATACCGCTGCAGCCGGCACAGGAACGCGGTAAGGACGGGGGGAAAAGATGAAGAAGCTGATCGCCTTCATGGTCCTCGCCCCCCCGCTGTTCGGGGCGGTGGTTTTCGGCTGGATCCTGGTTCGGGGGCCGAGGATGACGGTGCAACACCACATTCGCGAATTCCAGATGGTGTTGCCGGGACCGGCGCAGGGGAGCGTGAGCGTGAAACCCGTGACCACATCGGTTACGGTAAAACAGGGCGTGATGGAGGGACCGCGGGCGACCACGGCGCTCCTCGCGCAGGGGAGGGTGTACTATGATTATTACTGCCTTTTCTGCCACGGCAGTGCGGGCGCCGGAGACGGACCGGTGGGAAACAGTTACGTGCCGAGGCCCGCCGACCTGCGACGCCCCTCGGTGGAGGCCTACCCGGACGGCGAACTGCTGCGCAGGATGCTGACCGGTACCGGACACGAGCCGGTACTCGAACGCGTGGTGCCGCAGCGCCACCGGTGGCCCCTTCTTCTCTACCTCCGCGCACTGGGCGCTCCCCATTGATGGGAGGAGCCGGGGGCTACCCCTCCTGCTCCGGCCCTTTCCCGGAAAGCACCTCCTGCACCAGCTTGGCGAGCTCGTCCATCTGGAACGGTTTCTTCAAAAAGGCCGCCCCTTCCCGGCGCACGCTCTCGTCGTCGAGGATGGCGGCGGTGTAGCCCGACATGTAGATGCACTTCGCCCCCGGCCTCGTCCTGCGCAGGGCTTCCATCATCTCCTGCCCGCGCATCCCTGGCATGAGGACGTCGGTCAGCACCAGGTCGATCTCCACCTCCGGGTTTTCCGCCACGACGAGTGCCTCGCGCGGATCTGCGATGGCGAGGCAGCGGTACCCCATACTTTCGAGCATGGACATGGTCAGGTCGCGCACCATGTCCTCGTCCTCGACCAGGAGCACAGTTCCGCTCCCTTGAGCCGGGGCCGGTGCCGGCGGCTCGGGCTCTTGGCACCGCTCGCCCGCGCACCTCGGGAAGAAGACCTTGAAGGTGCTGCCGCAGCCCGGCTCGGTCTCCACCTCAATGAAGCCGCCGTTTTGGGCAACGATGCCGTACACCGTCGCCAGCCCGAGCCCGGTCCCCTTCCCCTGCCTCTTCGTCGTGTAGAAGGGCTCAAAGATGTGCCGGCGCGTCTCGGCATCCATCCCCTCACCGGTATCCCGGCACTCGATCCAGACGAAACCACCCGGCACGACATCCCGCGAACCGGGAGGGGGTTCCCTCAGCTCGCAATTGCCGGTGGCGATCGTGATGGTCCCCCCCTGTGGCATGGCATCGCGCGCGTTCACCGCGAGGTTCATGATGATCTGGTCCAGTTGCACCGGGTCGATGTTGATCTGCCACAGACCTTCTCCCGGTATCACGACGATGGCGATGTGCTCGCCGATCAGGCGCCCGAGCGACTTGCGCAGGTCCTCCAGCATGACGTTCACCTGAACCGGCTTCGGCTTGACCACCTGCTGCCGGGAAAAGGCAAGGAGTTGCGCGGTGATGTCGCGTGACTGTTCCGCGGCCTTCACGATCTGCCCCAGGTGCTCTCTGAGCGCCGGTTCTTCCGTCTTATAGGAGGCGAGCTCGGCGTTGCCGAGGATGACGGTGAGCTTGTTGTTGAAGTCGTGCGCCACCCCGCCCGCCAGGCGTCCCACCGATTCCAGCTTCTGGGCCTGGCGCAGTTGCTCCTCGATGGTGCGGCGCTCGGTGATGTCGCGCACGGTGGCGATCACCCCGACCACCTCGCCGGACGCGCTGCGCAACGGGGCGGAGGCGTCGGAGAGCCAGATCTCCCGCCCGGCCGCGTCGCGCCCGCGGAATTCCACCGTCACCGGGGCTCCTCCCCGCAGCAGGTCCTTAAGCCGCGCGAGAAATCCGGTTTCCTCGAGCTGCGGGTAAAGGTCGGCCGCACCCCGTCCCAGGACCTCCTCCGCCCGGTAGCCGCTCAGCTCCTCCATGTACGGGTTCCAAACCAGGTAGCGCAGCTCGCGGTCGTACACGACGATCCCCTCGCGCGCGCTGTTGATGATCTCCTGGTTGAACTGCAGGGCGTCCGAGAGCCTTTCCGCGTGGAGCTTCTTCTCGGTGACGTCCTCGTAGACCCCGAGTACACCCCAGATCGCTCCCCCCTTGTCCCTAAGTGGCAACTTGCTCGTGTCGATCCAGATCACGCTGCCGTCGGCCTGGGTCAGGTTCTCGATGATGTGCATCTTGGCCCGGCCGCTCTCCATGACGGCCCGGTCGTCCGCCAGGTACCCCTCGCATTCCTCATCAGTCCAGGGTAGGTCGTGGTCGGTCTTCCCCACCACCTCGGAGGGGTCGGAAAGCCCGGCACCCACGGCGAACTCGCGGTTGCACCCCATGTAGACGCTGTCCCGGTCTTTCCAGAAGATCGACTGCGGGATCGAGTTCATGATGTGGCGCAGGACGTCGTTGGTAAGGCGGAGTTCTTCCAGGGCCTGATGCAGCTCGCCGTATGGACGCTGCACCGCGGCTGCGAACACGCCGTGGTAGATCATGGCGAAGGCGATCAACTTGTACAGGTGCCCCAGCACGTTGTAGGTGTCGTAGACGCTTTTATAGACGGTGAAGACCAGCTCGCTGAAGATGCAGAGGACGAAGGCGCAGACGAAACAGCGGTAGTGGAATTCCTCCGACGCGTTGAGCCGCCTGAGGTAGACCGCTATGGCGAGGCAGAGCAGGATGACGATGAGCCACTCCGCGCCCTTCTTGAACGGGGTGAGCCCATAGCCTGGTACGAAGGTCGCGGGGAGCGCATCCGGAAAGAAGGTGACCAGGATGAAGACGGCGCCGGTCACGGCGAGAACCGCAGCGAGAAGCGGCCAGCGCCCGAACCGGTACGACCGCCTCTTCTTGCCGACGAAGCCGCTGGCGAGGAAAGAGGCCGCACCGAAGAGGCGGACCGCGATCCAGAACTGGGTGGACTTGTTGGGGGAGTTGGGGGTAATGAAGGAAGGCATCCCCGGGTAACCCATGGTGTGCATGAAGTCCATGAGGCCGATCCCGAGGAAGGCGACGCCGATGAAAAGCGTGTGCCGGTCTCCGCTTTGACTGTGCGAGAACCAGGCGGCCCCGAATATGGAGAGGGAAACCATGACGCTGAAGAATTCCACGGTGTTGTGGAAGACCAGGTAGTCGGACGCATCCAGCACCCGGTAAAGCGCCGAGGGGAAAAGTTCGACGAGCAGGAACGGGAAGGCCGCCATCAGGCTAACCGCGGCGAGCACCACCCGACTTCGCATTGGCATGTCGATCCGAATCATGATCTCTTTCCCGGGAGCTGCGTATCTAAGATCAGGCTACATGCACACCTTCAGCACCTGCTCGAGGTCCGTCTCCCCCTGCATCATCTTCAAAAGGCCGTCCATCTTCAGGGTCCACATCCCGTCATCCATGGCGATGCTGCGCAGCTCGTCCATCCCCTTGCCGTGCCTGATGGCGACCTTAACCGCTTCGCTCCCGGTCATGAGCTCGTGCAGCGCGATGCGCCCCTTGTAGCCGGTTCCCCCGCAGCTGTCACAGCCGACCGCCTTCATGAAGTTAACTTCCTTGAATTCCGGGATGACGTTCGGCCTCTCCCCCGCGATCTGCCTGAGCGCCGCCACGGCCTCGTCGTAGCGCTGCCGCTGGTCGCGCGCCGGTTTCTTGCAGTTAGGGCAGAGCCTCTTGGCAAGGCGTTGCGCCAGGATACCGAGGAGGGCGTCGGAGAAGTTGAAGGGGTCCATCCCCATCTCGATGAGGCGCACCGCCGCCTCAGGGGCGGAGTTGGTGTGCAGGGTGGAGAAGACGAGGTGACCGGTGAGGGATGCCTCGATGGAGATCTTGGAGGTCTCCGCGTCGCGCATCTCGCCGATCATGATGACGTCCGGGTCGGCGCGCAAGAAGGAGCGCAGCGCCTCGGCGAAGGTGAAGCCGATCTTCGCGTTCACCTGCACCTGGCAAAGCCCCGTCTGGGTGATCTCGACCGGGTCCTCCGCGGTCCAGATCTTGCGTTCCTGCGTGTTGATGTGGCCCAGCGCCGAGTGCAGCGTGGTGGTCTTGCCCGACCCGGTGGGGCCTACGCAGAGGATGATCCCGTGCGGCTTCTCCAGGATATCCATGAACCGTTCCAGGTTGTGCGGCGTCAGGCCAAGGCCGGTCAGGGGCAAGGGCTTGCTCGCGGCGAGGAGCCTTAGGACCGCAGCCTCGCGCCCTCCCACCATAGGGGTGATCTCGACGCGATACTCGAGCATCTTTTGCCGGTAACGGAGCAGGATCTTGCCGCTTTGTGGACGGCGCCGCTCGGCTATGTTCAGGTCGGCCATGATCTTTATGCGCACCAGGATGGCACCCTTGTAGGAGGCGGACACCTTGTGCGCCGCCGAGCACTCGCCGTCGATGCGGTAGCGGATCCCCAGTGGCTCGTTGCCGGTACCCGGCTCGAAGTGGATGTCGGAGGCCCCCTGGTTGTAGGCGTCGATGAGGATGCGGTTCACCAGCGAGATGATCTTCGAGTCCGGCTCGAAGAGCAGTCGGGTGTCGTCCGCCTCCTCCTCGATGGTGACCGTCTCCGCCTCCCCCTTCATCGAGTTCAGCAGGGTGTCCACGGTATCGACCCGGTTCCGGTAGTACTTCTCGATCGCCGCGGCGATCTTTTGCTGCGGGGCCACCACGAGCTCGGTGGCGAAGTTGGTCGAGAATCTCAGGTTGTCACCGATGCTGAGATCGGTGGGCGAAGAGGTGGCGACGGTAAGGGTCCTGCCCTCCAGCGAGATCGGAAAGACCTTCAGGCGGGTGGCGAGCCCCTCGGAGATGGCGCCGAGCGCTGCGTCACTCGGGATCACCGTGTCGAGGTCGATGTAGCGGAGCCTGAATTTGGTCGCAAGCGCCGAGAGGAGCTGCTCCTCGGTGATGAGCCCCTTCATGATGAGAAGCTCGCCTACCTGGAGCTTCTTCCCCTTCTGACTCTTGAAGGCTGCCTCCACCTGCTCGCGGGTCACGAGCCCGGACTCGACCAGGATGTCCCCCACCCTCGCGTGGTGCATGTGGGCGTGCTCCTGCGCCTCACCTTCATCAACGGCATCTGCCAGAAGGATCGCGGCGTCCTGATCGCCCCCTTTTGCCTGCTCGGACTGCAGCCTTATCGCAGCCTCCACCTTTTCCGGTGAGACGTAGCCCTGGTCCTCGAGGATCTGCCCCGTGCGCCGGTCGTCCTGGCGATATCTGACGCCGGAGTCGGTAAAAAAGGCGGTGCAGTAACTCTCCTCCCCATGCAGCATGCCGAGAAATCCCTTGAGGAACTTACCGTTGACCGGGACGGAAACCCTGAAGGTCTCCCCGGCGATGGTCTGTACCTCTTCGATGGTCTCCTTCCCGCCGCCGATCCCCGCGGGAGGGTTCATGAAACGTATGTAGCAGATCTCGTCCAGCGAGAAGATAAGCGTCTCCCTCCCACCCTCTACCTGTACCTCGATCTCGCTGTCCTGGTGCTTGAAGGAACGGGTGAGTACCCCCCTCACCTCGTCTCCGGTCTTTAGCCTTATCCTCAATTCGTTCATGTCCGTTACCTCTCGGCGCCTGGTGCGCGCCGGGTGCTATGCCGCATCCCCGGCCGGGATGCCGGTACGTCGGTCTTGCCTCAGACGGTCTTCATCGGTGAAAAAACGTGCCACTTTCTCGGCGTTCACCGGCCGCGAGATCAGGAAGCCCTGGATCTCGTGGCACCCCTGGTCCTTCAGGGCCTCCAGCTGTTCCACCGTCTCCACACCTTCCGCCACGATCTGCATGTTGAGGCTTTTGGCCATGGCGATGATGGCGGTGACGATGGCCTGGTCCTCGGTGCTCTTCATCATGTTGAGGATGAAGGTGCGGTCGATCTTCAGCGTGTTGATGGGGAACCGGTGCAGATAGGAGAGCGACGAGTAGCCGGTGCCGAAATCGTCCACTGAGACGGTGATCCCCATCTCGCGCAGCTCACCAAGCACACGGCAGGTGTACTCGTCGTTCTGCATGAGCGCCCCCTCGGTGATCTCGATCTCGAATAGCGCCGGATCGAGCTCCGTCGCACCGAGCACAGCAAGGATCGCCTCCTTCACGTCCTGGCGCTGGAAATGGAAGGGGGAGAGGTTCACCGCCACCCGCACCGGGGGATGCCCATCCTCCTGCCAGGACTTCGCCTGCCGACACGCCGTGGCCATGACCCACTCGGTGAGCTCTGCGATCAAGCCGCTCTCCTCGGCGAGTCGGATGAAGCGATCCGGTCCCAAAAGCCCCAGTCTCGGATGCATCCAGCGCACCAGCGCCTCTACGCTGGTCACCTTGCCGGTCAGCACGTCGACCTTGGGCTGGTAGTGCAGCACGAACTCACCCTGCGACACCGCCTGTCGCAGGTCGGTGAGCAGGGTGACCCGCTCGCTTGCGTGCTCGTTCATCCTCTTCTCGAAGAGGGCGAACACGTTCTTGCCGGCGCCCTTCGCGTGATACATGGCGATGTCCGCGTTCATCAAAAGCTCGTCCACCGTCTTGCCGTCGTTGGGAAACAGGGTCACGCCGATACTCGCGGTGACGTGAATCTCGCTTTCCCCGAGCCGGAAGGTATCGACGAAAAGGGCGACCAGTTTCTGCGCCACGAGGGCGGCGTTCTCCGGCGTGGCGATGTTCTGGCAGAAGACGGTGAACTCGTCGCCGCCAAGCCGCGCCACGGTGTCGCAGCTTCGCACCACCGTGGAAAGACGGCTTGCCACCTCGATGAGGAGCAGGTCCCCGATCCGGTGCCCCAGGGTGTCGTTGATGTCCTTGAAGTGGTCGAGATCGATGAAGATCACCGCCACCGCTTCCCTCGCCCGTCCCGCGAGCGAGAGCGCCTGGCTCAGCCGGTCGTAGAACAGGGTCCGGTTCGGGAGCCGGGTCAGGGGATCGTAGTGCGCTAGCTGCTGCAGGTGCGCCTGGCGCTGCCTTAGGATCTGGTTGCGCTCCTCGATCTCGCACAGCATCTCGTTGAAGCCGTCGTAGAGAAGACCGATCTCGTCGCTCGAGGGTTTCTGCACGCGCAGGGAGAAGTTCTTGCTGGCGGAAACCTCCTTCATGGTGGCGAGCAGTTCCAGAAGCGGTGAGGACACCATCTGCTGCAGCCGCGCAGAAAAGAGGTAGGCGGCTACGAAGGCGGCGCCCATGAACAAAAGCGCCGCGAGAAGGGTCCACCCCAGGTTGTGCAGAAACCCCGAAGCGCTGGCGTGGAGCACCACGGTACCGACCTGCTCGCCGTCGAGATAAATCGCCTTCACGACGCTGGCGTAACCCGAAAAAAACGAGCTCCTGTAGGCGTCGTTTTGCACCTGTTGTACCGCCCGGATGATGTCGGCGGGGGCAGCCCCCTCGGCAAGGAGCTCCAGGGGGAGCCTCTCCCGCGCCGCTCCCGGCGCCAGGTACCGGGCAAGGAGTCGGCCGTTCTTGTTGAGGATGTAGGCCGCGAGGATGGAACTCTTCGCCGCCAGGGGGCGCACCGTGTCCTCCGCCGATTTCGGGTCGTTGAAGACCACTGCGGAGGCGCTGTTCTCGCCGATCACCTCCGCCATGGAGACGAGATCCTCCTGCTGGGCCTGGTAAAGCACCTTCGCTTCCCGCGCCACGAAGAAGAGCGAGGCGAGGAGAAGAGTCGCCGTGCAGCAAAGCATGATGATCAGCATCAGCTTGCGCTGCAGCGGGAGGTTTCTTATGAAGTGCTCTCCGGGACGGCTCATGAATCACCCTCTTTTATGATCCTCGCCAGCTTCAGGAGCTGGGAGCTGATCTTGAACCGGGACTGGTGCGCAGCCTTCATGTTGATCTCGAAGCGGACCCTCCCCTCCTGCTCCACGAGCCCGATGATCCCTCCCTGGCGGGCGAAGTCCGGGGTATCCCCGACGGTCAGCACCGACCTCCTTCGCGCCAGGTCGAGGACCCCCGCCAGATAGCGTTTCTCCACCCCGCTCACCACGAGCAGGTTGCACTCTCCCAACTCTTCGCCTACCTGCAGGTGCCGGACCAGGACCGGATGCCCCAGCACCGCCTTCCCCCGGTATTGCTCGAGTGCCGCCGCGAACGGTCCGCGCCCCATGCTGCAGATCGTGAGAGGGGCGCCGTTCGAGGCGAACGCCCCGGGGGGCCACTCGATGTACTTCGCCATGTTGTAGACCATGGCCCCCTTCACCTGGTACTCCTGTGCCCCCTCGGCCCGGAGGGGCCGGGGCCCGGACAGGAAGAGGGAGGCGGCCAGAAGCCCCAGGGTGAGCCGGCGCGTCATGTTAAAAAGGATCGGCATCGGCATCTCCCCTAGAACCGGTAGCTCACCTGGAGCCTGTAGGTCCTGCCGTCCTGCGGAATCACGTTTTGCACGTGATCCGTGGTGGCGGGATCGACGATACGGCGATCCAGGAGATTGTAGACGGAGACGGAGGTTTCAAGGCCGGGCAGCAAGGCGGTTGAGAAGAGCGTCGCGTTGGCGACCGCGTAGCCTCCCGCCGCCACCTGGTCGTTGCTGTGGGTAAAGTCGCGCCGGCTCACCCCCTGCAGTTCGACACCGGCGAACAACTTCTTCCGGTACAGTGGTGCCGTCACGTTGAGCTTGGCCAGGTGTCGCGGCGAGTAGTCCAGGCGCTGATCGGTCACCTCGTTGCGCCCCGAGACGAAGCTGTAACTCGCTCGGGCCGCGAAGCCGCTGTTCCACTGCCCCTCGACCTCGAACTCCCCTCCGAGCGCCTTCACCCGCTCTATGTTGGCGAAGGCTACCTGCGTTGCCGAGACATCCTCGTAACTGATCAGGTTGTCGATCTTGTTGTAGAAGACGCTCGCGCTGGTGCGCACGACGTCGCCGTAGTACTGCTCCCAGATCGCCTCGTAGGTACGCACCGTCTCGGGCCTGAGCGACGGGCTCGTGGCGTAACCGTCGAAGACGTCGTTGTAGTAGAGCTCGTAGGCGTTGGGGGCCCGGAACGCCTTACCGTAGATCAGCTTGAAGACGGTGCCCTCCACGGGAGTGTAGATGAGCGCCAGGCGCGGGCTCGTCGCGCCGCCGAAGGTTTCGTAGTGGTCGTAGCGGACCCCCGCGTTCAGGATCAGCTCATCCAGGATGCGCAGCTCCGCCTGCCCGAAGAGGGCCCAGAAAAGGTCGCTGTGGTCGCTCTCCACGGTGCGTCCCCCGGGGACCAGGTCTACGTTCGGGAGCTCCAGTTGGAAGCTGTCCCGAAAGCGCGCGCCGCCGGTCAGCTGCAGCCTCGGGAGCACCTGTCGGCTTGCCTGCGCCTCGCCGCCCCACCAGCGTGCCAGGTGGTCGTCCCGGTTCACGTAGGTTGCGGGATAAAAAGTGGGATCCTCGGCCCCGCGCTCGTATGCGAAGTCGCCGATGAAGCGGTACTCGTCGTAGAAGAGCCGCGCGGTCACGCTGGTCCCCTCGAAGGCCTTGTCGTATTTGAGATCGAGGAAGCTGCGCCGGTCGGTGGACTTGGTGCGAGGGTCGTCGAAGATCGTGCCGAAGGAGGCGGTCGGGATGCGCTTATCGCGTGAAACGAGAGCGCCGGTCAGGGTGAAGTCGCGCAGACGCCCCGAGGCGAAGAGCGAGTAGCTGCGGTCGCGGTCCATGTTCTCCGCGATGCCGTTGTTGATGGTCGTGAACTCAGGATAGAAGAGGTGGTCGTCGCCGCGGCTAACGTAACGTGAACCGGAGACGAGGAACTCCCCGCCGTTGAACGCCTTCCCGAAGGTGAGGCGTCCCGAGCCGCTCTTCTGGCTCCCGAAGCTTCCCGCCGCCTCGACCCCGTCCAACTGCTTGCCGCTTTTGCTGATCACGTTGATGACGCCGAAAAAGGCGCCTGCGCCGTAGAGCGAGGAGCTTGGCCCCCTGATGATCTCGATGCGGTCGACGAGAGCCAGGTCGAGGATGAATTCGGTCCCTATGGCGGCGGACTCGTAGATTACGTCGTTGATCTGGTGCCCGTCGAGCAGGAGGAGAACGCGGGTGTTGTAATCGCCAGGGCGGTTGAAGCCGCGTGTCCCGATGTAGCTGTAGTTGCGGTCATAGGTTGCGAAAAAGCCGCGCGTCGCCTTCAGCACGTCCGCCAGGGTGCGCCAGCCGTAATGCCTGATCTCGTCCGAGGTCACCACGGTGACCGACGCCGGCGCCTCGGTCACCACCTGTTCGAACTTGGAGACGCCGTACACCTTTTCCACCTTCAGGTTGGTGAGCTGCTCCAGGTCCAGCGCGCCGAGATCCGGGTCGGGCGGCTCGGCGGCGTCATCCGCGCGCGCCGTCCCGCAGATTAGGGAGAGCAGCAAGCCGGCCAGGGGCAGCAGAAGCCTGCAACGGTTTCTTGTCATCGTCTTCCTCCAGCAATCCACTTCCTCTGTACCAGTGCCGGCTAGTCGTAACAACGAGACCGGGGAAGAAGGCGTGGCGATGTATCAAGCGGGTAGCCGAAAGGGCCTGATAGGTAACGGATCATTTAATATTTTATTATTATTGTCAATGCCTAATATTAACCCATGCGTCGGTACTGCAGTGAGACATGGCAATTGAGACTACGCGGGCGAATCTCATAACTATTACTTCGTTAAATGCAAATAGTTGGAGTCCTTTGTAATGCCGGGAAGCGTATCATACATAAGGTACATTGCAATTGAGCATATAAGTCTTGTGCACTTCTTGTTTTCCCAACAGACTTGATGTGACTCTTCGGCTGTTCTTCTGGGAAAATTAGCTCGTTGCGACACCCCCGAGGAAAGTTCTTGCGGGAACGAAAAAGGGCCAGTTAAGCTGGCCCTTTTTCCGTCGGTTTTACTGTGTGATGTTCGTACTAGGCGGGGATGTACTCTGCGGCGCCGATTTCGGTCAGGTAGAGACGGACGGTGACCGAGCAGTCGGCGCCTGCGTCCTTCACCAAAGCCACCACCTTCTCGAGAATGGCTCCCGCCAGCTTGTTCTCTACGGCGGTACGGGGCCCGAGGCTGCGCGCGAGCACGATGATGCGCAGGTCGGCGCCGATGTCACGGGGGCTCCCCTGGGAGAACTGCAGCGAGATCTGCTCCGGTTTGAGGATCGCCATCTTGCCGCCGCGGATTTCGAGTAACCCTGAAATGATGGAAGGGACATCCTTCGCGAGGGCGTCCAGCACCTCGTCCTTCACATTCGCCTTATGGACTATCGCCACATTCATGATTACTTCCTCCTTGTGCAGTATGAGCGGTGAACAATCGGGGCAGTATAGAAGAAAATGAGCGAGACATCAATAAAGAGAATAAAAAAGGACCAGTGTGATGACTGGTCCTTTGAAAGGATCGGTTGTGAGAGCCGATACTTACGTCAGCGTGAAGAAGAAGATGGCCCCCTGTGCCTTTTCCGACCCCGCCCAAATCTTCCCCTGCCCCGTTTGTGTGCACGTTGAAGTATCGCAGGTGCCGGTCCCCTTCGCTTTAGTTCCTAAAAAGAGATTTTCGCTCCTCCCGCCGCTTGAAAAGGTGGATTGCCTGCGTACACTTGCGATGTGTTTTCTCTAATATTTAAAGATGCAGCAACCGGCAACCCAGCCCGCCTGGGTAAAGGAGGTAGCGATGGTTCGGCACTGTAGAATCCTGAGAACCTATCGATGCAAGAGTCCGAGCAGATTCTACAACATCATGCTGAGAGTGTGGAAGTGCCTGACCGACAACCCTAGGATTCCGGGGTCGATATGGGCGGCGCATCCGGAACTGCTGCCCTTGTTTTTGACCCTGGCCGCAAAGTACCACGAGGTCTACCAAAGGGCCTCCCTCTACTCCAGTAAGCTTGATATCGCCGAGCGGGAGATGCTCCAGCCGGAGTTAATCGAATACATGGACGAGATTGCCTCGGTTTTGGAGGCGGCTGCCGTGCGTAATCCGGAGATACTTGTCATCTCGGGGTTCGATCTCACCAAGGAACGGAGGAATCTCACCAGGGCGAACGTGCCCCAGACGACTTCTGAAGATGCCGACGTTCAGGACACTGAGCAGACTCCTTCCTGATGACATCGTTCGACCGGAGCAACTCGATCCGCCGCCCCCCGGTCGCAAGCTTTAGCAATTCCGCACAACGCAGGCTTTAGGGGATACCATTCAGGTATCCCCTTTGTGTATCCCTCCCGGTTCTCCCACCAATCAACTTCATAGCCTCCCACCCTTCAGGCGTGCATTTTTCTACCTCGCACGGCGGCGTTCCAGTTTCATCTGTCCTCGTTTCAGATTGCCACGGGGAGGTTTCACGTTAGGACGGGCACGTTTTCGATAGTTACGGACAGGTGTGAGGTCAGTACACGCACCTTTCACGTTGCCACGCGCACATTTCGCGCCGGCATGCACACCTTTCGAATTGCCATGTCCAAATTTGAAATCGTCACTGGCACGTCTCAGGCTAGCATGCGCTCGTTTCAAATTGCCACAGACGCATGACAAGCTACCACGTGCACGTTGCAAGTTGGCGGGGACGGAATTCAGGTCAGCACGTGCTCGTTGCCACGCTGCACGGGTCCGTTGCAGGTTGTCGCATGCTGGTTCCAGGATTTTCGCCAGAGGGTGGGAAGTCGACTGCCCCTACTACCGTGGTGAAGCCATATCTCCGGTTGGCAGGGGAGTGTCTTGACAAAATCCACTCGCACATGAGTTTGTCGCAAGGGGGCTGAGAGGAAAAGTGCTGCTATCGTGGTGCCTACGATGACGTCTGGGCAGCGAGAGGTAAGGAAAAATCTGCCGGCCGCGGCCACCAGCACTCCAACGTTCGCCCCCAGCGCCACCCCGCCGACGATCCCCATCGTCTTTACACCCGGGAGAACCGGGTATAGGAAATTGTGCACGGCTTCGGCGAGGACGCCTACTCCTCGACGGCGACGGTGTAGTAGGATAGGGACGAGATGCCTCGCCTTTTCTCCTGCCCGACCCTATGGCGTCCCTAGGAGTGTTCAGAAACGAAAAAAGGACCTACGAAATCATCGTAAGTCCTTGTTTCTAATGGCGCGCCCGGAGCGATTCGAACGCCCGGCCCCAAGATTCGTAGTCTTGTGCTCTATCCAGCTGAGCTACGGGCGCAAACTGTACTTTTACTGCGTGCTTCTTTTTATGGCGCGCTCGGAGAGATTCGAACTCCCGACCTACGGATTCGTAGTCCGTTGCTCTATCCAGCTGAGCTACGAGCGCATTCTTTATCAACTGGCCGGCATGTAGTCGACCAGAGTGAAACCGTATTGCGGATGCTGATAGGCATGCGCGGTGGGGTACAGCGAAAACAGCCACCCCTTGTAGATCTCCTTCCCGTTCTCCCGGATCACCAGCTGTGCCGCCGGGTTCACCAGGTCGTTCGACTGGGAGGTGAGGGTGGTGCCTTCCATCACGAAGTGCGGCAGAAACGTCTCCACCTTGAGCGTCAGATCCGATCCGGGAAGCTTGAAATCGGAACCTATGTTCAGGGTGTAAACCTTCTTCAGGTGGGCGTTCTTGTCGGCAACCCGGATCTGGACCGCCTTCCATTTGCCTTTCACCTGATCCGGAACCACAACGACCGACGGGGCCCTTGCCGGGCGTGGTCTGTTTGCTTCCGGTTTCTGCTTTCCCTTATCGTTGCATCCTGTTGCTAAAGATAATGCCACCAGGGGCAAAACCAGCAGTTTCAGCAATACCTTCACCAAAACCTCCGCTGACTGCAACAACCTTCAAGGCACTGCGTGCTGCAAAAAAATGGCGGAGAGCGAGGGATTCGAACCCTCGATACCGGTTTCCCAGTATACACGCTTAGCAGGCGTGCGCCTTCGACCTACTCGGCCAGCTCTCCGTTTCAAACCGTACTGCTATTTGTGCTGCTAAAACCTATTGGCGGAGGAAGTAGGATTCGAACCCACGGAACTTTCGTTCAACGGTTTTCAAGACCGCCGCCTTCAACCACTCGGCCATTCCTCCAAAGCCTAGCTGATGCGCTCCGCTCCGCCCATGTAGGGCCTGAGCACTTCGGGGATCAGCACCGAACCGTCGGCCTGCTGGTAGTTCTCCAGCACCGCCACGACGGTCCTTCCGACTGCGAGGCCCGAGCCGTTCAGCGTGTGGACAAATTCCGGCTTTGCCTTCTCGTCCGGGCGGAAACGAATTGCGGCCCGACGCGCCTGAAAATCTTCGAAACAGCTACAGGAGGAGATCTCACGGTAGCAGTTTTGCCCCGGCAGCCAAACCTCGATGTCGAAGGTCTTGGCGGCGGAGAAACCGATGTCACCCGTGCACAGTTCCACGACCCGGTAAGGTATCTGCAACCTGCGCAGCACCTCCTCGGCGTGGCCGAGCAGCTTCTGCAACTCCTGGTAGGATTCCTCGGGGGAGGTGAACTTGACCAGTTCGACCTTGTTGAACTGGTGCTGCCTGATCAGGCCGCGGGTGTCTTTGCCGTACGAACCGGCCTCTTTACGGAAGCAGGGGGTGTAGGCGCAGTATGAAATCGGCAGGTCGGATCCTTTGAGAATCTCGCCGCGATGGATGTTGGTTACCGGGACCTCAGCCGTGGGGATGAGAAAAAAATCGACCCCTTCCAGATGGAAGAGATCTTCCTCAAACTTGGGCAGTTGGCCCGTACCGGTCATGCTGTCCCTGTTTACCATAAAGGGCGGGAGCATTTCAATATAATTGTGCTCGCCGGTATGCAGGTCCAGCATGAAGTTGATGAGCGCTCTTTCGAGTCTCGCACCGGCCCCTTTATAAAGGGTGAAACGCGCGCCTGTAAGCTTGGCACCGCGCTCGAAATCCAGTATGCCGAGGTCCTCACCCACTTCCCAGTGCGGTTTCGGCTCGAAAGAATAGCTCGGGATCTCACCTTCAAGGCGGACCACCACGTTCTCTTCTTCGGACTTACCCACCGGGGTCGTCTCATTCGGTATGTTCGGGACGGTAAGGAGGAAGGATTGCAGTTCCTCTTCCACGCCCTTCAGTTCTTCGTCGATCCCCTTGACCTGCTGGGAGACCTCGCGCATCTGCGCCTTTTTATCACCAGCCTGGCTCTTGTCCTGGAGTCGGGCGATCTCTTCGGTGACCTTGTTGCGCAGCGCCTTGAGCGTTTCGCTCTGCAACAGAAGTTCGCGACGACGCTCGTCCAGCTCCTTGAAGCGGACAAGGCTGATCCCCTCGCCTCTTGTCTTGAGCCGTGCTTCGACAGTATCCAGATTTTCACGTAAGTATCTAGCGTCAAGCATTGGATGGGCGCCTTTACTTTCAGATCACCAAAGCTATACTGTCTAGCATTCCCGCCCTGGTTAGTCAACCATTTTTTTGCGTCGACGGCAAACAGAGCTTCACGCTGACTGGAGGAATCGTGGCCAGGCTTTTCATAGCGATCGAACTTCCCGATGAGATTAAGGAGACTCTCTCATCCTTTTGCTGTGATCTACCCGGTGTGCGCTGGGTGCCGACGGACCAGATACATCTCACCCTGCGCTTTCTGGGCGACGTGCAGCCACAAGAGACGGCCAGACTCAATGAAGCCTTGGCCGCGATCGCCTTCGCACCTTTTCCGCTCACCGTGCAGGGGGTCGGGCACTTCCCTCCCCACGGGCAGCCGAGGGTGCTGTGGATCGGCCTTGAAGAATCGCACCCCCTCCTCGAACTGCAGCAGCGCATCGAAAAGGCCGTAACCGGGGTCGGCATCGTACCGGAGGAGCGCCGCTTTTCACCACACATAACGATCGCCCGCATAAAGGAAAATGCTTCGGCCGCGGTGAAGCTTTTTGAGGCAAAGCATCGCCCGCTCAGCTTTCCGCCGTTCACCGTCAACGACTTCGTCCTATTCTCGAGTGTCCTTACCCCGAACGGTGCGACGCACCGCAGGGAGGCGACTTTCCGCTCCCAATCCTGACACCGGCACCTCAACAAAGGTGCGCCATCCGTCAAAATACCGTCAGAAAACCTGGTCTGCGTCGATCTACCGCTAGTTCCTCTCCTCGTGCCTGCTCCGAAACGCTTCAATACGCGAGAAAAATTCGGCGAACCTGGCAAAAGACCACATGTAATCGGCAAAAGAAAAGCTGCTTGCGAAGGGATTAAGGGGTGAGGCAGGCGGGGGATGAAAGGTCGCTCCGGAGGGGAAGCCCCCCTCCGGAGCGGGTTGAGGTTTAGAAGAGTTTGAGGACCGACTGCGCCGCCTGTGAAGACATGGACAGCGAAGTGGTACCCAAGCTCTGCCGGGTTTGCAGCATCAGCATGTTGGCGCCTTCCTGGTTCATATCGGCCAGTGTCAGGTTGTCGGCGCCGGTCTGCAGCGTTGCGATCATGCTGTCGGTAAAGGTCTGGCGCGTGGTGATGATGTTCAGGTTCGCGGCCAGGGTCTGGGTGTTGGTCCTCAGGGTCGAAATTGCCGTGTCCATCTTCGCCGTGTCGGTGGTGATGTTGGAGTTGGCAGCCCACGAGCCGCTTGCGGTGGTGAGGCTCAGACCAGTTGAGTTTGCGAGGAAGCCTTTGACGTCGAGGCTCGAGCTCGCGTCCTCGTTGAAGTTGACCGTCAGGGTGTTGGTGGCGCTCAGCAGGTTCAGGCCGCGGTACCCGGAGTCGGAAGAGACGTTGTCGATCTGGCTCCGAATGGTGTCGTACTGGGCCGACAGCGTGGACCTGGTCGAGGTGTCGCTGGTCGAAAGAGCGGACTGTGCGATACCTTTGGCCGCGTTGATCAGGCCGGTGATGGCGGTGATGCCGGCGTTAGCCGCCGAGACGGTCTGCACCGCCTCGGCCATGCCGTCCTTGCGGTCGGCGAGGTCGCTGGCGCGCTGGGTCGCGTTCTGCGCGGCGAAGTAGTTCGTCGGGTTGTCCAGAGCGCTGTTCACCTGTTTGCCCGAGGAGAGCCTCTCCTGCGTTCTGTTCAGGAGCTTGCTGGTCTGCTGCAGGTTGAGGAGGTTGGTCCTCATTCCTGCGGTTAAAGAGATATCGCTGGTTGACATTGGTATTTCCCCCTTCTGGTTTGGTTCCCGGCTTTCTTGCCGGTTTTTTGGTGCGGCCGATATGGGGGAGGCTCCTTTCACCATGCGTGCCGTTTCGCGGGATATTTTTCCTGGACGAGGGAGGCCCCGCGTCTCGGGCAGCACTGCGCAAACAGCAATTCGTATGTAGTTTCAGCCATTTGTAGCCCATGCTCTCATCGCTTAGAAGATCAATGGCAGGGGAGAGCACAGCTACGAACGATGATGTTTTTCTAACACAACCGGCTTCCCGGAACCGAGGCCACACGCCGAATCTCGCCTGACAGGGCCTGCAGCTCGTCCCAGTCAAAAAACCGGCACGCGATGAAGCGAGCGCCGCAGGGTGCGTCAAAAAATAAAAAGCCCGGCCATCACGGGGATGAACGGGCTTTGGGGTCTGGACCTTTCGGAGCCTACTCCACCACCATGGGGCCCTTCTGCAGTCTCTTATAATAAAAATTCTGGCCATACAGGACGGCGGCGGGGTTGTGGCCCGTGACGCGGTCTTTTACAACCAGGGTGGTAACCGGAGCCTTCGAGTACTTGTTGAAGAGCATGTCGTGCCCTACGCAGAGCCCTACGATCATGTTCATGTCGGTCTCAAGCCCGTTGCAGATCTCGGCCTGGGCGATCGGGTTGCACGCCGGCTCGAAGGTCCCAGGACGCACCTTGTCGCTCTCGGCGAGTCCCAGGTCGTTCTTGTCGATGCTCCCCGCCTTGCAGCAGACGCTGTACGGCGTGACCCCCTGCGCCTTCAGGATGGCGACCAGGCGTTCGCACTCCTCCAGAAGCCCGATGCAGGTGGCGATGCCGATCTTTTGGTACCCCATCAACTTTGCAAAGGCGATGGTGTCCTCGACGCGGGTCCAGCGTGCGTTCACCGCGTCGCTTCCAGGGATTGGCTGGTAGCAAAGCCCCTCGACACGCGCCGCCACGAAGGCCATCTTCGCGTCTTCCCCCTCACCTTTCATCAGCTCGAGTGCCTCAGCGATCACCTCGCCGTGCGTCCCGGCGGGACAGTTCCCCGGGCGCGGCGGGGCTACCGCCGGGTCGCCGCTCCAGCAGTTGGTGGTGCCTTTCTTTTGCCAGACCGCGCTGCAATGCGAACAGCTGACACCCGCTCCTTGCTCGTTTTCCATGCCGCCTCCTTCTACCCCGCTGCCGGGGCCGGTTCCTGGATCAAAACGTAGGGAGAAATAATCAGGCATTTGAAGGTCTTCCCGTCCTCCGCGTCCCACGTGCGGATCTGCTCGAGCGACGGCTTGGCGAGAAGCGCGGAGGAGAGCCAGCGCTCGACGGTCTTCACATCGTCGGCGGCCAGCGTGCTTCCCACCTCGGCAAGCTCCAGCAGCGGGTCCACGATGATGACGCCACCCCGCTCGAGATGCGCCCTGAGCGACAGCCAGTCGGCGATATCCACCTTGGTGGCAAGCTCTTCCCTGGAAACAGTCATGACGGCACTCCTATTCGAAAGATTTCCTGAATTCATCGACGGTGAGGCGCAGGGCCGCCACTTCCTCGCGCAGATCGGCCACCTCCTGTTCCAGTTTGGCGATCCTGTCGTCGCCCCCGCCGTTGCGCGGCGCTTCCGGAGCCGCCGCTTCGCTAAGATCCGGCTCGCCTGCGAAGAGCTGACAGTAGCGCGACTCCTTGCGGCCGGGCTGGCGCGGCAGGCGAACCACCAGAGGAGGGGTCCGCTCCATGAGGTCCTGCAGCACACTTTCCACCTCGGCCAGGTCTGCAAAAGGATGCATCCGCTCGCCACGGGTCCTCAGTTCCCCGACGGTCTGCGGGCCGCGCAGCATCAGCTCGCACAGCACGGAGAGTTCCGCCGGGGAGAAGCGAAACTTCTCCACCAGGGTGTGACGGTACTTGGCGACGCGCCCACCGGTGCCCGAGATGAGGGCGAACTGCTTGAAACGGAGCGAGTCGAGGGCGCCGGTCACCTCGGCCTCGTCGAGGTTCAGCACCGGGTCGCGGTTCGACTTCTGGTTGCAGGCGTTCACAAGTGCGTTCAGGGAAAGGGGGTAGTATTCCGGGGTGGTAAGCTCCTTCTCGATAAGGGAGCCCAGCACCCGCAGTTCGATTCCGTTCAGTGTCACATCCATTAAAGGGCCTCCTATTGCGCCATCTTGACGGGGGACACGCCCCCCATAAAGTCGCCAATAAAACAGGATACGTCGGTCCGCCGGCGCCCCCGCGGCGCGAAGTCGCTACAACTTACTAGATTCCACGTGGCGGTTCAATCCAAAAAGACGGTCGCCGATCGTTCAGACTGGAAACTTGTAAAACAATATTTTATTTGTTATGTTATTGCAAGCTGAGGCTGCATCAGGCAACACCGACCAAAGGAGACGACATGCCGGCTATCCTGGACCAGAAGAAGATCAACAAGACCGTCAAGATATTCACCGTGGCGCAGTTCGGACTTATCGCGCTGTTGGTGTACACCGCGGTGAAGTTCCAGCACCATCTGCTGGCATTGAATAGAGGGTATCGGTTCATGAACGGCGTGGTCGCCGCGTTCGTGATCCAGCTCCTGCTTTTCTACCCTATCTACCGCTTCGCGGCCAAGGAGGCCGAGCGCGATTTCTCGTTGATCGACAGGGAACTGAGCGAACGGGAATCTAAAGAATTCTCCAAAAAGAAACGCTGGGCCGACATCACCAAGATTTCCACCCTGGGCTTCTACTTCATCTTCTCACTGGCTGCACCCGCGGACCCCTTCATACTGAGCATCATCATCTACAGCTTCCTGCTCACCATTCTCACCTACCTGCAGTGCTACAGCTTTGCAGTGAAGAAGCTCAGCAAGTGATACAGCTGACAACCTGGAGACTTAAGAAAGACAAAGGGTGACGGGCGATTTCTCCCGGGAGCAGGCTTCGCTCTCCCGGGAGATGCCCAGCAGGCAGGTTTCTTCTCGGTTCATTTCTTCGATTCAGCGGATTTCGAGCACACCTGGGCGGTCCGCTCCTCGGGCAGCCCCAGCCACTCTTGGAAGCTTTCATGGCCGGAGGGGTTCTCTCTTTCGAACAGGGTATGCCAGTGCCCGAGCAAGTTATCGTCGACGCCCAGTGCTCTGAACCTGGAGTTACGCTCTTCGATGGTCACTTTCTTCCTCGGTTCCATCATGGCCGGTCCTCCTTCCCCCCTTTATTCAATGATTTCACATTGCCACTCACGCTGTAAAGCCTCGCGTGCACCTTCATGCGAGTGACGCAAAGTGCAGATCCGTCGAGAAAAAAGGAACCCGTGAGAGATTTTACTGGACGAGCGGGGGGCGTCCCACGTAACATCCCCCTGAACAGCCACGGGCTAGATATCAACCCCACAGAAGGAACAAATTAAATGGCATTTGCAAAAAAAGGCGACAAAGTTCTCATCAATTACACCGCAAGCCTGGAAGACGGTTCGGTCTTCGACACCACCATCAAGGAAGCCGGCTGCTGCGAAGACGACGACTGCGGCTGCGATGATGACTGCGGCTGCGACGACGACGGCTGCGGTTGCCACGAGACCGGTCCGCTCCCCATCACCATCGGCAACGAGGACTTCTTCCCGCAGATCGAGGAGGCCCTGGTCGGCATGGCTCCCGGCGAGAAGAAAACCATCGTGATCCCCGCCGCGGACGCTTTCGGCGAGTACGACGAGGACGAGGTCTTTGCCATCAGCCGCGAGCAGCTGACCGGTGACATCGTCCCGGAAGTAGGCATGGAACTGGAACTCACCGGTGAGGACGACGAACCGGTAGAGGTGGTCGTGGTCGAGGTGAACGAGAGCGCCATCGTGGTCGACGCGAACCACCCGCTGGCGGGCGAGGACATCACCTACGAAATCGAACTGCTCGAAATAGCTTAGATACCCGAAGAAGGAAGACCGGGAGGGGGATCAACCGTCGCACGAAGCGATCGGGGAAGTCCCCCTTCCGGTCCCTCGTAAGACACATCCCCGATGAACATGCCGACCTCAGAAGCAACCATTTCCACCTCCGAACCGCAAACGAAGCACGTGCTCCCCTGGAACCCCGGGGAAAGACCGCTCATGCTCGCGCCGATGCAGGGGCTCACCAACCGCGCCCTGCGCGAGGCGTTCACCACCTGGGTGCGTCCGGACGTGGTGTGGACCGAATTCATGCGGGTGAATTCCCAATCCGAGAAAAAGCTCCTCATGCCGGGCGACCTGCGCGAGATAGCACCTGCCGAGAACGGCGTGCCGCTCGTGGTGCAGCTGATCGGGCACGGGCGCGACGCGCTGGTCGCCGCAGCCAGGACGGCGCAGAACGCGGGGGCGGTGCACATCAACCTGAACATGGGATGCCCCTACGGTCGCATGACCAGCGGGCTGACCGGAGGGGGGATGCTGAAGCGCCCGGAACTTCTCGAGGAGATCATCCCGGCGCTGCGGGAGACCATCCACGGCTCGTTCTCGGTCAAGATCCGCGCGGGTTACGAAGATCCCCGGCAGATCTTCTCGCTCCTTCCGCTCTTCGAAAAGGCGCGCGTCGACTTCCTCGTGCTGCATCCCCGCACGGTGCGCCAGGCGTACGAGGGGCTGGCCGACCATGCCGTCACCGCCGAGGTGATCAGGCAGACCTCCATCCCGGTCATCGCCAACGGCGACATCCGGAGCACCGCCTTCGGCCTGAAGCTCCTCGAGGAGACCGGTGCCGCCGGGCTCATGCTCGGGCGCGGCGGCGTCGGCGATCCTATGCTCTTCGAGAGGCTGCGCGGTCGTGCCGCCGCCGAGCCTGATCCTGCGGAACGGCGCGCCATGCTGCACCGCTACCTGAACGACCTCCTGCCCCGCTTCTGCGCGCTCTTCTGCGGCGACATGCAGGTGCTCGGCAAGATCAAGGGGGTCGTCTCCCAGGTGGAAGACCCGGAACTCGAACGTGAGCTGAAGCAGCTCACCCGCGCCAAGCACCTGAACGCCTTCCGCGCCGCAATGGAAGCCCTCGCCGTTTAGCTCCCCTGCCTTTTATCTATTTTTCCCAGTAATCCCTTGCGAAGAAGAACATGGCCGCGGCCAGCGCCTGAACGCCGACCGGGAAAAGGAATGCCGAATGGAAAGCCTGCGCCGTCGCTTCCGGCGTCGTCTTCCCGACCGCATCGATGATCCCCCCCATGATCTGCTGCACGGACGCCGCTCCGAGCAGCACGAACAGGTTGATCGAGGTGAGGGCGGTGCCGACGATGGAGACCGGGAACATGGAGCGGTTGATCGGGTAGATCATCACGCCGCTTGAAACGGCGAGCCCGAGGCAGAGGAAAAAGACGGCCAGAAGCGGCATGGAGAGGTGGTCGAGCGGCCCCTGGAAGGCCGTCATCAGGATGAGCAGGATGATCTGCCCGCCGAGAAAGGTTTTCTTGTAGGAACGCACGAGCTTTCGGGCGATGCTGTCGATGACGAGGCTGCCGCAGATGAAGCCGATCGAGGTGCACATGAGCATCCGCCCCGTCTCTTCCCGGGTAAGCTTCAACACCTCCATCAGGTAGGGGCCGCCCCAAAGCCCCTGCACCGCGAGATAGCAGCCGTACCAGGCGAAGGCGAGCCCGGCCAGGAGCCAGAAGTCGCGGTTGCTCGTGATCCGCTTCCATGCCTCAAGCATCCCCATCGCCGGGGGCGCCGGCTCGCTCGTCGTGTTCTCACAGGCTGTAGCGGGCCGGTCCTTTACCACCAGGAAAACGAGCAGCGTCGCAAGCGCCTGCATCACGCCGACGGTCAGAAACGAGTTGCGCCAGCCGATCCAGGAGACGGCGAGGGCAAGCGGCGCCGTTCCCGCCAGGTTACCCATGTTCCCCACCGCCACCATGAGGCCGGACGCCTTGCCGAACTCCTGCTTGGTGAACCAGTGGCTGAAGAGGCTGAAGGTCGCCATGAGCACCGACGCGGTCCCGAGGCCGATGAGAACCCGCGCGACGAGCGCCTGTCCCATGCCGGACGCCTGCGAGAAGAGGACACCCCCCACGGCGGTCAGCACGCCGCAGCCGCTGATCACCACGCGGCTCCCCAGCCGGTCGATCATCGGCCCCAACGGGATCTGGGCCGCGGCATAGACATAGAAGAGGATACTGGAGAGGGAACCGAGCTCGGCAGGCGTCAGCTTAAGGTCACGCGCGACGTCCTTGGCAACCACCGCGAGCGATACGCGGTAGAAGTAAACGAGGATGTAGATCAGTGCCAGAATGCCAAAGATGATCCAGCGCTGACGGCGCTGATGGTGATCGAGCATGCGTAGTACCCCCGGCGGCACTCTATCACAGCACCCAGCCAAACTCAACCAACCCGGCGAAATCACACGTTCCTTGTGCTCGATCCTTTTTCCTGTACTCTCTTTACTGGTCCGACACAGGGCCGATCCGCATTTCACACAGTACCGGAGGCATCCAGATGTTTCTCGAGAGTGACGTAAAACTTGGATTCAGCGACGTGCTGATCAGACCGAAGCGCTCGAACCTGAAAAGCAGGTCGCAGGTCGATCTGCAGCGGCACTTCAGGTTCCTGCATAGCAAATACGACTGGACCGGCGTCCCGGTCATCGCCGCCAACATGGACACCACCGGCACCTTCGAGGTGGCGGACCGGCTGGCGGAACACGGGATGCTGACCGCGCTGCACAAGCACTACACCATCGCGCAGTGGGACGCCTGGCTGGAAAACCACAACCATGGCGACGACATCTACAACCGCATCATGGTGAGCACCGGCACCTCTGATGCCGATTTCGACAAGTTCTCCACCATCATCGCCAACCACCCGAAGCTGCAGTTCATCTGCATCGACGTCGCCAACGGCTACGCGGAGAGCTTCGTCGAATTCGTGCAGAGGGCGCGAGACGCTTTTCCGGAGAAGACCATCGTCGCGGGCAACGTGGTCACCGGCGAGATGGTCGAGGAACTCCTCCTGTCGGGGGCGGACATCGTGAAGGTCGGCATCGGTCCCGGCTCGGTCTGCACCACGCGGGTCAAGGCGGGCGTCGGCTACCCGCAGCTCTCCGCGGTGATCGAGTGCGCCGACGCGGCGCACGGTCTCGGGGGGAGGATAATCTCGGACGGCGGCTGCACCTGCCCCGGTGACGTCGCCAAGGCGTTCGGAGGAGGGGCCGATTTCGTAATGCTCGGTGGGATGTTAGCCGGCCACGACGAGAGCGGCGGTCAGGTGGTGGAGCGCGGTGGGCGGCAGTTCAAGCTCTTCTACGGCATGAGCTCCGCGACCGCGATGGACAAACATTCGGGAGGCGTTGCCCATTACCGGGCATCGGAAGGGAAGACGGTGGAAGTCCCCTACCGGGGACCGATCGATGAGACGGTGCGCGACATCCTCGGGGGGGTGCGTTCGGCCTGCACCTACGTCGGCGCCTCGGCGCTAAAGGAGCTCACCAAGCGGACGACCTTCATCCGGGTGCAGGAACAGGAGAACAGGATCTTCGGGTAAGGCCTTCCCCCTCCCTAACCCTCCCCCTCCGGGGGAGGGGACACTGCGGCCATCGTCTGCTCCTATCCTCCCAAGGAAAGACCGCCCAGTCTTCGCCTCCTCACATCCTCCGATGGACAGAGCGCTAGGTCCATGGCACCTCCCCCCGGAGGGGGGAGGCTGGGAGGGGGGATCCGAATCTCCCGCATCAATTTAGAGTGATCACCGCGTAACCCTTGTTCTGGTAGCCGATCAGCGAGGTGAGCCCGTTTCCCACCAGCTTCACCTCCGGGACCAGTTGCGCGGGATCCGCCTTGAAGACCCGCACCGCCACCGCGCAGACCTCGAAACGCACCCCTTGCTTTTTCAGCCACCTGATCAGTTCCAGCGCCTCCTTGTCGATCACGGAAGCGGTCAGCAGTTTCACACCCGGCCCGCGGAAGGAAACCACCATCTCCGGGCGCACCCCTTGGGCCTTCATCCCTTCCAGCGTCTCGGCGAGGAGCTCCAGGTTGAAAACGAGCCTCTCCATGTCCGGGACCCGGACATCGAAGATGACCCGCGCGCTCTTAAGCCCGGCCAACGCCTCGTGGTCGTCAGGCTTCGGCGCCGCCTGCGACACCCCAGCAAACAGCAGCAAAAACAACAGCGGCAGCAACCGTTTCAGCATACGTCACCTCCGGGGCATCCCCTCCAGGGCTACCCTCATGCGCTTGAGCGCCTCCCGCAGGAGTTCGCGGCGGCAGCCGAAGTTGAGTCTCACGTATCCGTGAAGCCCGAAGTCGCTCCCCCCGGAGAGCCCGATACCTGCGTTCTCGAAGAACGCCACCGGATCCTCGATCCCGGTGGACCGCACGTCGATCCAGGAGAGGTAGGTCGCCTCCACCCGCGCCACGGGGAGTCCCAGTGCGGTCATCTCCCGTTCCACGAGGTCGCGGTTTTCGCGCAGGTACTCGACCAGTTCCCGGCGCCACGGCTCGCCGTGCCGGTAGGCCGCCTCGGCCGCGGTGTAACCCAGGAGGTTCACGTGCGGAACGATGCGCCCCATCGCCTTCCTGAAGGCGCGACGGAGGGTGTCGTCCTCGATGACGGCGAAGGAACAGCCAAGGCCCGGGACGTTGTAGGTCTTACTCGGCGCCATGAGCGTGATGGTGCGCCGGCTCGTCTCCGGGGAAAGGGTGGCGATCGGGATGTGGGCGACACCGGGCTCAAGGACCAGCCCGGCGTGGATATCGTCGCTGCTGATCACCAGTTCGTGGCGCGCGGCGAAGGCGTCAAGCGCGGTCAATTCCGCGCGGCTCCAGACCCGCCCCACCGGGTTGTGCGGGCTGCACAGAAGGAGCTGGCGCGTCTTCGGGGTCACCGCCGCCTCGAGGGCGGCAAGGTCTAGGCCCCAGCGCCCGTCCTCGCAGGCAAGCGGCACCTTGATCACGTTTCTTCCCGAGAGGGGCGGGGCCGACATGAAGGGGGGATAGACCGGGGTGAAGGTGATGACGTCGTCGCCCGGCTCACCCACGGCGCGGCAGGAGACGTTGAGGCCGGTGACGAGACCCGGCAGCCAGGTGATCCACTCCTTTTTAACCTGCCACTTGTACTCCGCCTCGAGCGATGCGATCACCGCGGCCGCGAGCCCCGCCGGGGGAGCGGTATAGCCGAAGACGCCGTGGTTCACCCGCTCGTGCAGCGCCTCGATGACCGGCGGGGGGGAGCGAAAATCCATGTCCGCCACCCAGAGCGGGATGATGTCCCGCCCCTCGTACTTGTCCCACTTTTCGCTCGCGGTGCCGCGCCGGTCGATGATCTCGTCGAAGTCGAAGTTTCTCGTCATTTAAGCTCCCATACGGTTAGTTGTGCGATGCTGTGCTGGAACTTCCTGCGCGTCTCCCTTATCACGAAGGGGACATCGCGCGGCTCGCCCAGCATCCGGAAATGCGGCTCGAGCTCGGCCTTAAGCCCGTCCAGGGTCCAGACCGGCTCGCCCGCCTCGCGGTACCCCCCGAGCCACTCCTCCTTCTTCGTGTACTCCTCGAGCCATGTGTAGGGGGAGGCGAGGACCAGGAGGCCGCCCGGGTTCAGCCGTCCGCGGATCCCGGTGAGGAAGCGGCGCGGCGAGTAGAGGCGGTCCAAGACGTTCGCCGCCAAGACGAGGTCGTAGCCGGTGAACTTGTCGGGGAGGTTGCAGGCGTCCCCCTGGAAGAAGCTCACCCGGTCACGCACCCCGGCAAGACCCAGTTCCGCGAGGCCAAGCTCGTGGTAGGAGACGATGTCCCCCTCCTCGGGAAGCGCGTAACGGAGGTACCCCTCCTCCTGCATCCGGGCCGCAAGTCTGAAGAAACGGCTGGAGAAGTCGATGCCGGTAACCTCGCCGAAGCCTCGCGCGAGCTCGAAACTCGCGCGCCCAACGGCGCAGCCTAGATCAAGGGCGTGCCCCGTCGCGCGTCCCGAGGCGACCTCGAGGCAGATCTCGGCGCACGCTTTGGGGAAGTTGGGCACGCCGAAGTGCTCCGCCCCGTAGTGGGCGTCGCAATACTGCGCTGCCAGCGCGTCGGTCTCGTAGGGGTCATCGTGCAGCTCGATTGCGTGCGTGCTCTCCACGTAGCGAAAGCCGGCGTGCTGGAAGAAGTGGCGCCGGAAGGCGTAGCGCGACTCGCGGGTCGCCTCGTTGCCGGTGGAGATCCAGGAGCCTCCCTTTATCAGGTTGTGACGCGTATCGAAGGTAGGCGTGGAGAAATCGTCGTACCAGGGATGGATCCTGAAGCCGTGGAAGGCGTAGATGGGGGTCTCGGTCCACTGCCAGACGTTGCCGATGATATCGTAGAACGCATCGAAACGGAAGCGGTCCACCGGGCAGGAAGAGGCCGAGTACGCGAGGTTGATGTTGCCCGGCGCCTCGCCCCACCCCTGCGGGTCCTCGATCCCCGCCGCGTCGTACATGCGGTACCACTCGTCCTCGCTCGGCAGGCGAATCGCCTTGCCGGTCCTTGCCGCGAGCCAGTTGCAAAAGGCCTTCGCCTCCAGGTAGTTCACCTCGACGGGCCAGTTCCAGGGGAGGTCTATCTCCTCGGCCATGGTGCGCAGCCCCCATCCCTCACCACGCTTCACCCAGAAAAGGGGATGCTCGGCGTTACGGAAGGTGCGCCAGCGCCATCCCTCCTCGGTCCACCAGCGCTCCTCGCCGTAACCTCCCGCCTCGACAAAGGCGAGGAACTCCCGGTTGGAGACCAGGTACTTCGAGGCGGCGAAGCCGCCGACCTCCGCCTCGTGACGGCCGTACTCGTTGTCCCAGCCGTAGAGCGGGTGCCCCTCCTCTTTCCCCAGCACCACCTTTCCACCCGGCACGGGGAGAAGCTCGTTCACCGGCGCCTCACCGGCGTCGCGGCAGACATCCCAGAAGTCGAGCCGGCGCACCCGGTCGATTGGGAGCTGACGGATCAGCACCGAAGAGGTCTCCAGGTGGATGCGTTCATGCTCGATCCCCATCATGATCGCCCAGAAGGGGCTTTCCCAGGTGACTGGGAGGGTGAGCGGCAGGGTGGCGATGAGCCCCGCCACGAGCTCACGCACCTGGTCGCGGTACGTCTTCACCTCGGCGCGGGTCGGCCAGTCGTAGTGGGCCTCGTTCAGGTCGTCCCAGGACATCTCGTCGACCCCGACCGCAAAGAGCGACTCGAAGCGCGGGTTGATGCGCTTCTCGATGACGCGAGCGATGACGAGCTTGTTGATGAAGAAGGTCGCGGTATGGCCGAAGTAGAAGATGAGCGGATGACGCAGCCGATCCGCCCTCAGATAGAAGGCATCGTCATCCTTCAGCGTGTCATAGAGGAGTTCGTCAATGGAAAAGGTCGCGTGAAAATACTCAAGGATCTCCGCCCGCTTTTGCTCGGGGTCCCCTTCGTTCAGTACAACTGAATGTGTTTTCTTCAGATCCATCTCAGCCCTCGCACTTGGTAGTCATGCCGTATTTACTTCAAGAGGAAAGTTACCGTTAGAATAGTACCAGAACTTTCCACTCAGGCATGACACAGACAGGTGAAGGGGCACAAAGAGTGGCGAACAGGTCGGACAAGATCGGGGCGGGATGCCGAGCGTTGGTGGAGTCAGACAGACCAGCGTCTGAAAAAAGAGGAGAGTAAACCGTTTAAGACACAATCAGACGAAACCAAGCTCCACGCGCCTGCCGAAGACCTTCGCGATTTTCTCCAGCGTCTTTACGGTTGGGTTCGCCTTGCGGGGATTTTCCAGACGCTGGTACACCTGGTAGGCGATGTTCAACTGCCGGGCGATCTCCATCTGGGAGCGGTCGGCACGCAGCGTCCTCAGCATGATGGCAACGGCGATGTGCGGCGCCACAGGGACCTGGTACACGTTCTTGCCGACAATACGTGACGGCTCTGGAAGCTTGAAATTGCGTTCGAAGTCGGATTCAAGACAACCGTTGAGCGCCTCTTCAGCATTCAGCAATGCTTCTTCTGTCGTCAGGCCGTAGGTCATCACGTTCTCGAAGTCTGGGAACGTCACCAGATAGCCGTCGGTCTCCTTCTTTATGCGTGCCGCGTACGAAAGCATCGTCTACCCCTTTATCCCCGCCTGCCTTAGAATCGCGTGCACCAGTCCCTTGGGCAAATCCACGTTGCCGTGTACCGGAACGGGGATCGAGCGTCGGTCTTCCTTTGTCATGATGTGGTGGCTGCCGGAAATGCGGTCCAGTTCCCATCCCGATTCAAGCAGCAGCTTTTTAAGCTGTTTTCCGGTCATCCGGATGATATACAACTTATAAGGTGCATGTCAACGTCACCTTTTAAATTGAATAAGGCGTCGCCGCTCCGCGGTGACGCCTTTTCTGTTACGGCTTCGATACGCAATCGCACTTGAGGTGTACTCGATGCGACGGTATTAGCGGCGGGTGGCGTCCGTGACGGCATTTTCGATGCCGGCAAGGAACTGCTCCGATGTGAAAGGCTTCGGGATGAAACTGACGCGGTCGTGCTGCTGCGGGTTGTGCACCTCGACGTCGAAGGTGTAGCCGGAGATGTACAGTACCGGCAGGTCCGGGATGCCCGCGGCGAGGCGCTCGTAAAGCTCGGGACCGCTCATTTCCGGCATGACCACGTCGGTGACGAGCAGGTCGATGGCAGTTCCCGACTGCCCGGCGATCTGTTGCGCCCGGGCTGGCGTCTCAGCAACCAAAACCCGATAACCCGACGCTTGCAGGAGCTCCACGGCCATCTCGCGGATCGCCTCGTTGTCGTCGACGACGAGGATGGTGGCGCGGTTGTCCTTACTTTCGACCTTCCGGGCGACCTCCACGGCCGGCGCTCCCGCGCTCGCCTCGGCGGCGCAAGCAGGGAAGTAGACCAGGAACGAGGAGCCGTGCCCCACCCTGCTCTTCACCTTGATGCAGCCGTTGTGCTGCTTGATGATGCCGTAGACCGTGGCGAGCCCGAGCCCCGTCCCCTCGCCCACCGGCTTCGTGGTGTAGAAAGGCTCGAAGATGTGCTGCAGCACTTCCTCCTTCATCCCGCAGCCGTTGTCGGTGAAGGAAAGGAGAACATGGGGGCCCGGCTTGGTGCCCGGGTTCACCCTCACGAACTCGTCGTCCAGGAGCACGTTCCCGGTCTCGATCACGATAGTCCCGTTCCCTTTTATGGCGTCCTGGGCGTTCACCGCGAAGTTGATCAGGACCTGCTCCACCTGCCCCCGGTCCGCAAAGATCCAGGCGCCGAAATCGGTCAGGTTGGTCCTGATCTCGATGTTCGCCCTTATGGTGCGCTGCATCAGATCGAGGAGCGCCCGGATCACCTCGTTCAGTTCGATCACCTCCATGTTGAGCCGCTGCTTGCGCCCGAAGGACAGAAGCTTCTTCGTCAGGTCGGCCGCCTTGTGCGCGGAGGAGAGGATCCCTTCCAACTTCTTGCGGTTCGGGTCATCGGCCGCCATGCTCTTCTTGGCGATGTCAGCGTAGACGAAGATCGGGGTGAGCAGGTTGTTGAAGTCATGGGCGAGTCCCCCCGCCAACTGCCCGATCGCCTCGATTTTCTGCATCTGCCTCATCTGTTCTTCGAGCCGGAAGCGGCTCTCATCGCTGCGCACCCGGCCGATGGCGATGCTCGCCATGTGCGCCGCCGACTCGATGAGCGCAAGCTCGGCATCGCCTGGGTTGCGGCAGCTCCGGTAGTAGACCGCGAAGGTGCCAAGGAGTTCCCCGTCCACCGAAAGCACCGGCTCCGACCAGCAGGCCTTGAGCCCCGCGTCAAACGCCGGCTGGAATCCCTTCCAAAACGGGTGGTGCTCCAGGTCCTCGACGATGACCCGCCGTTTCAGAAATGCCGCGGTCCCGCACGAGCCCATCCCCTCCCTGATCCTGAGCCCGTTCACCGCCCGGTTGTACTCCGGGGGGAGACTCGGTGCCGCGCCGTGCATGAGCTGCGTCCCCTCTTCGTTGGCGAGAAGCACTGAGCAGAGGGCACCCGGGCTCTCCTGCTCCACGAAGCCGACGATGCAGACCAGAAGTTCTTCCAGGCTCGCCCCGGTCGCCATCTGCTCCAGGATCTTGAGCCGGGTGTTCTCGCGCCGCTCCACGAGTTTTCGCTTCGAGATGTCGCGCACGACGCTGAGGATGGCGGGGCGCCCCAGGTAATCGATGAGCCGGCTGCTGACCTCTATGGGAACGGCCGCGCCGTCCTTGGTCCGGTGCTCGGACTCGTACAGGGACCGTCCTTCACGCTCGAGCACGACCAGGCGCTCCGGGAGCTTCTCGCTCTGATGCGGCGCGTTGATCTCGTGCAGGGTGAGCTGCATGAACTCGTCGTGGCTGTAACCCATCCGGTCGCAGGCCGACTGGTTCACCTCCAGGATGCGAAAATCGAAATCGTGGATGTAGATGGCGTCGCCGGCGCTGTTGAAAAGGAGTCGGAAACGCTCCTCGGTGAACTGCAGCTCGCGCTCGAGCCGCCTTCTCCGTTCGTTGTTGAAATAGAGCGCCGCGAGCGCGGAAACCACGAAAAGAGCGAAGAGCGCGGCGGTCCAGAAGGCGGTCTTGTTCACCGCGTAGAAGGAGACCGGCTCGTTGATGACAAGCGACCCTGGCGGGAGCTTGCGCCGGTCGATGTCCCAGCGGCGCAGCAAGGTGTCGTCAAACATGGGACGGGAAAGGGTGCCGGTGATGACCGGGATCGCCGAAGGGCTTTCGCCGGAAAGGATCCTCACCGCAAGCTCGGCCGCCTTCTCCCCCTGGCTCCTTCCCTCCATCATCATGCCGCCGACCACGCCGTACCCCAGTTGCGCAGCATGCACGGCGTAGACCGGGACCGGACTAACCGAGGTTACGATGCGCGCGGCCTCGGCCTGGGTGAAAGAGCGGCCGGTACTCTGGTCCATCGTGTAGGAGAGCATCAAAACGAGCGCGTCAGGGGAAAGCCCCTTCAACTGCTGGGCCGCCTGCTCCAGGGGCAGGTCGCCCAGGAACCGGAAGGCGACGTTGGGAAACTTGGCGGACGAGGTGACCAGTTCGTGGCGCATGGCGCGGCCGGTATCAGAGTAGTCGCTTACTACGACCACCTCTTTTGTCCCGGGATGCAGGCGCAGCGCCATGGCAACCGTCCCGATCATGTCGTGGTACTCCGCCACTCCGGTGACTTTCGAGCTCCCGGCGACCATCTCCGGCTCGTAGTCGTTGATGCCGCAAAACACCAGGGGGACGTCGGGGAAGAGGCGCTCTCGGTAGCGCAGGGCGAATTCGAGGGCGGCGTTGTCGAGAGCTACCACCACGTCGAACCGGATGCCGCGATGCTTTATGGAAAAAAGGTTGGCGAGCTCCGGGAAGTGCCGCTTGTCAGGGAACTTCTTGGTATCGAGGTGCTCGACCAGCATCTCCATGCGGGGCAGCTTCTTGAGCAGCGTCGCACGCAGTCCGCGCATCTCGTCGTCGGACCAGTCGTACCCGTAATTGTAGGAGTTGATGACCAGCAGGTGGGGCAACGTGGACTGGGCGTACAGCGGCGACGCGGTGAGCAGCAGCGCCAAAAGGCACCAGCGAAGCCACCACCGGATGCCGGGAAGATGTGCAGGTTTGCTACGCATCGCGACCTCTGGGTGTTTGTCGTACCTCACCCCGGTATCCGAAAGTAGGTGTTCCGGGAAGAGTATGCTCATTTATCGGCAGCTTACGGCGCCGGCTTGAAGCATTAATGGTGTGGGAGCTCTCACGGAAAACGGGGGGGGGAGCGGCGAGGAAAAGCCGCGGCCGTCGCGCAGCAGGCGACGCCGCGGCTGGGACGTCAGGATTACAGCGGCCGCGGGTTGCAGAGGTAGTCTTCCCCGTCAGCCTTGGCGCCGCACCTGTTGCAGACGAACTTGGGATTCGCCGAGTGTCTGTCCATCTCCTCGATCCTTCCCTCGTGTTTCAACTGGCACATGTGCGCCTTATGCTCCTTCGGTTTCGGGCAGGTCTCGTTTTCACTCATGGCATTCTCCTTTGTGCTTGGTGACCCTCTTATCATAGCAGATCAGTTTCAACAACCAGAACATGCGCCTCTTTTTTCTCATTTGCTCCATATTTCGTCCTCAATTTTCTCCTAACCTGACAGTACTGGCAATGGGTCCAGTCAAGAGGAGAACTCAGATGAAAAAGCTTACTAGGATATTGTTGGCACTGGTCGTCCTCCCGGCGCTCCTGACCGGCTGCCTCCTCGTCCCGGTGGACGACGGCTATTATCACGGACGGCACCATGGCGGAGGCTACTACGACTACGACGGCCGTTATGACCGCGGCGGCGGGTATTACGGACGCAGGTATTAATTGAAGTATCCCTAGTCCTTCTTTTGCAGCGCACGCTATTTACATGGCCTTTGATGTTGGTAACATTAACGAGCCGAAAACGGCCACCACATTAAAGGAGTCCCACCATGCAAAAGACCATGCGCGCGCTCGTGAAGAAATACCCTAAGCCGGGCTTGTGGCTGGACGAAGTCCCGGTCCCCGAGATGGGGATAAACGACGTGCTGATCAAGGTGCACAAGACGGCGATCTGCGGCACCGACCTGCACATCTGGGACTGGAACGCCTGGGCGCAAAAGACCATCCCGGTGCCGATGGTGATCGGGCACGAGTTCGTCGGGAGGGTCGCGGCGATCGGCAGCAACGTCGCCGACTTGAAGGTCGGCGACATCGTTTCCGGCGAGGGACACCTGGTCTGCGGCAGGTGCCGCAACTGCCTCGCCGGTCGACGCCACCTGTGCAAGGACACCAAGGGGATCGGGGTGAACCGCACCGGCGCCTTCGCCGAATACATCTGCATCCCGGTGACCAACGTCTGGCACGCCGACCAGAGCATCCCGATGGAGGTGCTCAGCATCTTCGACCCCTTCGGCAACGCGACCCACACCACACTCGCCTTCCCGGTCCTGGGGGAGGACGTCCTCATCACCGGTGCCGGCCCCATCGGCATCATGGCCACCGCCATCGCCCGCCACGCCGGTGCGCGTCACATCGTCACCACGGACATGAACCCCTACCGGCTCGACCTGGCGAAGAAGATGGGGGCGAGCGTCGCGCTGAACGTAAAAGAGAGGACCCTCGCCGACGCGCGCAAGGAGCTCGGGATGAAGGAGGGGTTCGACGTGGGTCTCGAGATGTCCGGCAACGGGTCCGCCTTCAAGGAGATGCTCGACAACATGTGCCACGGCGGCAAGATCGCCATGCTCGGCATTCCTTCGGGCGACCTCGCCATCGACTGGAACCAGGTGATCTTCAACATGCTCACCATCAAGGGGATCTACGGCCGCGAGATGTACGAGACCTGGTACCTGATGCAGTCCATGATCAAGACGGGGCTGGACATCACGCCGGTGATCACGCACCGGATGCACTACACGGAATTCGAGACGGCCTTCGAGGCGATGGGAAGCGGCAACGCAGGCAAGGTCATCCTGAACTGGGTGGAGGAGTAACCGGTAATGACAGATAAATTCGCCTGGATCAACGAAGAGATGGGGGCCCTGGAAGCGCAGGGGTTCAGGACCAACATACGCACCATCGGCTCGGCCTGCGGCCCCTGGATGGTGGTGGACGGCAAGAAGGTGCTGAATTTCTGCACCAACAACTACCTTGGGCTCGCGAACCACCCGCGCCTCAAGAAGGCGGCGCAGGAAGCGGTGGAGCAGTGGGGGGTCGGGCCGGCCGCGGTGCGGAGCATCGCCGGGACGCTCGAGCTGCACCGCAGGCTCGAGTCGCGTCTGGCAGCTTTCAAGGGGGTTGAAGACGCCCTCTACGTCCAGTCCGGCTTCTGCGCCAACCAGGCCGCCATCCCTCCCATGGTGGGGAAAGGGGACGTCATCTTCACGGACCGGCTGAACCACGCGAGCATCATCGACGGCTGCCGCCTCTCCTCGGCGAAGATCCTGGTCTACGAGCACTGCGATCTCGAGGACTGCGAACGGGTGATCCGGGAAAACATCGGGCAGTACCGGCGCGCGCTCCTCATCACCGACGGCGTCTTCTCCATGGACGGTGACATAGCCCCCCTGGACCGGCTCTTCGAGCTCTGCGAGCGCCACGGCATCATCACCATGGTGGACGATGCGCACGGCGAGGGGGTGCTCGGGCGGGGCGGGCGCGGCATCGTCGATCACTTCGGGCTGAACGGCAAGTTCGACCTGGAGATCGGCACGCTCTCCAAGGCGTTCGGTGTCATGGGGGGCGTGATCGCGGGGAAGAAGGTCGTCATCGACTGGATCAGGCAGAAGGCGCGCCCCTTCCTCTTCTCGAGTGCGGTGACCGCGGCGGACACCGCCGCCTGCCTTGCCGCCGTTGATCTTCTGGAGGAGAGCAGCGCGCTCGTGGAAAAACTCTGGGACAACACGCGCTACTTCAAGGAGGGGATGCAAAACGCGGGCTTCGACATCGGGGCGAGCGTCACGCCGATAACCCCGGTCATGCTCGGCGAGGCGACCGTGGCACAGGAGTTCTCACGCAGGCTTTTCGCCGCCGAGCCCGGCATCTTCGCGATGCCGATCGGCTTTCCTACCGTGCCGCAGGGCAAGGCGCGCATCCGCGTGATGATCAGCGCGGCCCACACCCAGGGGGACCTGGAAACCGGCCTCGCAACTTTCACCCAAATCGGGCGGGAACTAGGGGTGATCGGACGCAAGGCATAAACAACGACAAAGGCTCAACGCAAAGACGCGGAGGCGCCAAGACGCTAAGAAAATCCGAAAAGCGTTTAACAGGGATGAAGGGGATAAAACCTTAAAAGTCAAAGGGGAAAGGCTTAGAACCAAGATGTTTTAAAGGCGCCAAGACGTTGAGAGGCAAAGGATAGTTGAACCTTTGCGTCTTTGCGACTTGGCGCCTTTGCGTTGCGGGGTTGTGGTCGCGGTTAGCGCACGGGCTTGATGCTTCTCGGATTGCAGACCACGAGCGGGTCGTTCGCCTGCACGCGGCACTTGTTGCAGTAGACGATCGGCTTCTCCCCGTGCCGCTCATACTCGTCCATCCGGCCATCCTTCTTCAGCTTGCACATGTGTGCCTTGTGACGCGCAGGCTGCTCGCACTTATCCTTGTCTGCCATGAAAACTCCTTCTCGGAAAGCTCCCGTAGGGAAAGCTACGGCGTGCTGTACAGCGCCAGGGTGACCAGCGCCGGGAAAACGTTGACGCCGACGTAAGCTGCCGCCTCGAGACGCCGAAACGGCGTGAGCAGCAGCGGGACGCAGAAGGCGAGGCACCAAAGGGATGCGTTGCTGCCGGCGATGAGGCCGAAGGCGGGAAGCATCAGGGTCGCCGCGACGACGGCGGCAAGCCAGAGCACGAGAAACGGTCCGGGACCGCGAAAACTCTGCGGTGCGAACAACGGGAACCCGGCCAACCGGTAGTCGTCGGCGTGCCTTTTCTGCAGCATCCAGAAGTGGGGAACCTGCCAGAGGTACAGGATGCCGCACAAAAGGACGATCCGAAAATCGCCCAGCGCGCCCCCGGCGGCGCTCCATCCGATGAGCGGCGGGAGGGCGCCGCAGAATGCCCCGGCGAGGAGTGCAAAGGGGGTGCGCCGCTTGAGCGGCGTGTAGACGGCGAGGTACCAGGCAAGGGTCGCCAGGGCGAGGAGAAGGGGCGCGGCGCCGAGAGCGGCAAGGACGACGGCACCCGACAAAAGGACCAGTACCGCGATCGTCGCCCCCCACAGCGGTGCGAGCTCTCCAGCGGGAAGTGGGCGCGCCATGGTGCGGCGCATGAGGGCGTCCACGTCGCGCTCGAGGACCTGGTTGAAGGCCGAGGCGGCGCACGCCATGAGGGTCACGCCGGTAAAGAGCATGAGCCCGGACACGCCGGGACGCGCCTCGCGGCAGAGCAGGTACCCGCCGAGCGCCGCCGTTCCGTTCATGAGCGCCAAGGGGAGCCTGAACAACCGGCACATCCCGGCTATCGTTTTTCGTGCGGAAAAGGTCACTTCTCTCCTTCCAGGAACTCAACCATCACCTTCAGGTCGCCTTCCGGAATGTCGCTCTTCGGCATGATCGGGGGGAAGCCTTCAACGATGGCCGCACCCGGGTTCAGAATCGATTCACGCAGGTACGCCTCGTCCGCCTTCACCGTCTCAGCCTTCCCGCCGCGCGTCACCTTCACCTGACTCCCGTAGAGCCCCTTGAAGGTCGGCCCCACCTTCGTCGAGCCATCCAGGGAGTGACAGCCAAGGCAGCCGTGGCTCTCCAGCAGGGCCTTACCCTTGGCCGCCCCGCCTTCTGCCGCCTTCTCGTTCAGCCACGCCTCGAACTTGTCCGCCGGGACCGCTTCCACGGTCGTTATCATGGCGGAGTGGCCGGTGCCGCAGTACTGCGAACAGAAGAGGTCGTAGGAGCCGGGCGAACTGGCGACGAACCATACGTGGTTTTTCATCCCCGGCACGACGTCGCGCTTGATGCGGAAGGCCGGGACGTAGAAGCCGTGGATGACGTCCTCGGATTCCAGGTTCACCTGCACCGGCCTTCCCACCGGGACGACCAGCTTCGGGCTGTGCTTGCCGTTTTGGTAGATGAAGTCCCAGGACCACATGCGCGCCTCGGCCTTAACCTGCATGGCGTTCTTCGGTACGGTCCTGAGCGACAGGTAGCTGGTCCAGCCGTAATAGAACATCCCCATTACGAGGATCGTCGGCAACAGGGTCCAGATCACCTCGAGAAGCGGGCTTCCCGATACCTGCGAGGTCGGCTCCGGGTTCTTCGAACGGCGGTAACGGACCACGAAGAAGATCATGGTTGCGGTGATCCCGACGAGCAGCACCAGGCAGGCACCGAAGAGGAACATGAACACGGGATCGACAGCTTGCGTCGTTGTGAGTAGTTGATTTTCCACGTTCGCCCCTTTATCGGTAGAGTACGTCGAAGAAGGTTCCCCCGATGAAACCGGCCAGGGTGAAAAGAGCCACGAACAGGATGATGCGGAACAGCCGCGGCTCGTATTTCATGTGCATGAAGAAGGCGATCACGAGGCCCGATTTGATGCTCGCGATGGCAAGCGCCGCCCAGACCTTCCAGACGCCAAGCTCCACGCGCGTGACCATGATGGTTGCCGCCGTCAGCACCAGGAGGGTGACCCAGACGGTAACCAGTTTCCCGTAACTCAGGATGTGTTCCGCGCTTTCGTTTGTCATGTTCATGTCTCCGGTATATCTCGATCCACGCCCCGACCCGCCGTTAAAGGATCAGGTAATAGAGCGGGAAGATGAAGATCCAGACCAGGTCGACCAGGTGCCAGTAGAGGGTCACGTTCTCGAGCGTCACGTTGTCCCCTGCATGCAACACCTCCCGCTGCACCATCACCGCGGTCCACGCCATAAGGACCGAGCCGATGATCACGTGGATGCCGTGCAGGCCGGTGGCGAGGTAGTACAGTCCGAAGAAGATCGACTCCCCCGGAGGCCCCGCAATCAGCTTCGGAGAGTTCGGGTAGATGCCGTGATGGAACTTGGCGCTCCACTCGAGGTACTTGATGAAGAGGAAGATAAGGGCGCAGCCGATGGTCCCACTCAGCAGAGTGAGAGTCGCCTTTTTGGCGCCGCGCTTGATCGCGGTGACCGACATCGCCGCAAAAAGCGAGCTGGTCAAAAGAACCACCGTGTTGGTGGCGCCGTAGACCAGGTCGAGCTGCTTGCCCCCCAGGCCGAATTCCTTGGGATACCGGGTCAGGTAGACCGAATAAAGGATGAATACCCCGCCAAAGAGAAGTATCTCCGTGAACAGGAACAGCCACATGCCGAGTTTGGCTCCGAAAGTGTCCTTTTCCAGATGGCTCATGGGACCCCCGCCCCTTTGAAGTCGTACGGCCCGTGCGTCACCACGGGATCTTCCTCAAAATTCTCCGTGGGCGGCGGCGTCGGGATGCTCCACTCCAGCGAGGCGCCCCCCCACGGGTTCCCTGTGAACGGCTCACCCTTCAGCAGCCCGCGCCACAGGTTCCAGAGCACGATGAGAATCCCCGCGACCATGATCCAGCTCCCTACCGTAGCCACGAAATTCAGGCGGGCGAACTCGGGGAGGTAGTCGTAGTAGCGCCTCGGCATCCCTTCCATCCCGAGCACCTGCATGGTGAAGTACAGGACGTTGAAGCCGATGAACATGAGCACCCAGCCGATGATGGCCGGCTTCTCCTCGTACCGCCTGCCGAAGTACTTGGGAAGCCAGTAGTGCGCGGCGGCGAAGAAGGCGAAGCCGGTGCCGCCGAACATGACGTAGTGGAAGTGCCCGACCACGAAGTGGGTGTCATGCACGTGGATATCGGTGGAAGCGGCGCCGAGGATCAGCCCGGAGAGCCCGCCGATGGAGAAGAGCAGGATGAAGGAGAGCGCGAAGAGCATGGGCGCCTCCAGCGATATCGACCCCTTGTACATGGTCGAGACCCAGTTGAACACCTTGATGGCGGAAGGTATCGCCACCAGGAAGGTGAGGAAGGAGAAGACCATTACGCCTAGGTCGCTCATCCCCGAGGTATACATGTGGTGCCCCCAGACCGCGGAACCGGCCGCCGCGATGGCGAGGCTCGAAAAGGCGATCATCTTGTACCCGAAGATCGGCTTTCGCGAGAAGACCGGGATGATGTCCGAGATCACCCCCATGCCGGGGAGGATCATGATGTAGACCGCCGGGTGCGAGTAGATCCAGAACATGTGCTGGAACATGATGGGGTCGCCGCCGCGGCTCGGGTCAAAGAGGCCGAGTCCCAGGATCCTTTCGGTCACCACCAGAAGGAGCGTGATGGCGATGATCGGTGTGGCGAGGATCTGGACCCAGGCGGTCGCGTAGAGACTCCAGGTGAAGAGGGGGATGCGGGTCCAGTTCATCCCCGGGGCCCTCATCCTGTGGATGGTGGTCACGAAGTTGATGCCGGTGAGGATCGAGGAGAAGCCTAAGATGAAGACGCCGAAAACGGCGAGCGAGACGTTCGTCGTAGTCCGGGCCGAGAAGGGGACGTAAAAGGTCCATCCCGTGTCGGGGGCGCCGCCGCCGGTGAAAAGCGAGACCAGGACGATCACCGCGCCGATGACGTAGAGCCACCACGAAAAGAGGTTCACCCTCGGGAAGGCCACGTCGCGCGCGCCCAACTGGATCGGCAGCACCAGGTTCCCGAACGACGCCGGTATCCCCGGGATGATGAAGAGGAAGATCATCACCACGCCGTGCACCGTGAAAAGGGCGTTGTAGGTCTGGGCGGTGACGATGGTCGGCCCCGGTGCGATCAACTCGAGCCTGATCAGTACCCCCAACAGGACGCCGACCATGAAGAAGCTCAGCACGCAGTAAAGGTACATAAGCCCGATGCGCTTGTGATCGGTGGAGAAGATCCAGGACCTGATCCCGGTCTTGCCGGAATCGCTCCAGAACCCGCCTTCCGCAGTTGCCGTTTCTTGACTCATTTATTCCCCCGAAACCCTGCAGATCCGCACTTTAGGTTTCCTTGCCTTTATTTTTATCCGTCTTCTTGCCGCCCAGGATCAGGAAGATCAGGAAGCCGACCACGCAAACGATGATGACTGTCGCGCTCACCCGCAGCAGGTTGAACGCGTAACTCTTGCTCTCCGGATCGAAGCTGAAGCAGTAGCTCACCATCTTGCTGATGGTGGTCCCGATCCTCCCCTGTTTCGCCTCCATGAGCGCGAGGGTCAGATCCTTGGGGAGGAACTGCGTGCCGTAGAGGTAGCGGACGATCATGCCATCCTTCGCCACCACGAAGCTGACGACCGGATGGACGAAATCGTTTCCCTTGCGCTGGAAATGAAAGCCTGCCGCGTCGGTAAGCTTGCGGATGTTCGCCGGGTCCCCGGTCAGGAAGATCCAGTTCCCCTCCGGGAACTTACCCTTCATCACCGTCTCGTACATGTGCTTGGAGCGCGCCGCCCGCTGCGGCGTCTCGCGCTCGTCGAAGCTCAGCGAAAGGACCCGGTAGTCCTTTCCAGGGGTGAGCTTGATGTCGGGAAGAACCCGCGCCAGCCCCTCCTGAAGGTAGTTGCAGACGTTGGTGCAGGAATAATAGACAGGGAGGATGACGGTCGGACCGGTGATGAACTCGGCGAGGCGCCGCTGCCGCCCGCTCTCGTCCGTGAAGACCAGATCAAGCGGGATCTTTCTGCCCAGATGCTCCTCAAGCCCTACGTTCCCCTCTTCTTGCTTAGCGGCGCCCTGATGCTCAGCGTGCGGAGTAGTCTCTTCCTCAACATGGCATTTGGCAGAGGCGGGGAACAGCAACGCCGCCATCGCTCCGACAAGTACCATGCGCCTTATGGCCGTAACGATCACCTATGACTCCGTCCGTTCTCTCATGTGAAAAAAACAAGTGCTCATTATAAATGATGATTTCCGGCTGTCCACCGGAGGCAAATAAATTTCCTTACGGAACGGGCCAGGACGAGGCTTCATCTCCTGCAACGGTTCGATCATGAGCCGCACCGGGCCAAGATTAGACTTGACTTAATTTATCGTTACATTAGACTGGGCCAATATTTTTCCAAGCAAAGGCGGTCCAGCGGAGTACCCCGATATCCCCAGTCCAAAGGAGGCCGGTTATGAAAGCTTTTCCCGCGAAACTCATCATGGCGGTGATCATCCTGTCCTGCGGCTTCGTGATGCAGGCAGAGCGGTCAGAAAAGGCGCATCAAAAGCAAGACGGCGCCGCCCATAGGTTCGTCGCCGGTACGATTGATCGCTCCCCCGGCACCGACAGCGGCCGCACCTCCTGGCGATAGCGGAAGCAAAGGGGCATCGTCACGCCCTCCACCACATCCTGCCGGGCACTCCTCGCATTCCCGTATACAATGCTCATGAATAGTTAAAGTTTCCGCCCGGGCAGACGATAAACTCCTTGAAACTCCCAAATGTCGTGTTTGCAAAGGAGATCGTCCATGTCTTTCAGCGCCCGCCTCATCACGATCAACCTGATTGCTATCTGTGCGACGGTTGCCTCCACCATCGTCGTCGGCAGCTGCGGCAACATCGCCGGAATGGCGCTTGCCGGTGTCATCATATTCCTAATCTCAGCGCTCCTGTGCTGGCAGGTTGCCCGCAGTGAGACCCGCGCCCTGCGAGACGTGGCGGAAGCGATCGAGGCTGCCGCGGGAGGCGACCTCTCCTGCCGGGTGGAACACATCGCCAGCGGCGAAATCGGTCGCATCGGCACCTCATTCAACAACATGATGGGGGACTGGAACAAGACCATGCACCAGTTCTTCACGGTGACCGACCTGGTACGCGACTCCGTTGCCCTGGTGAGCGCCACCAACGACGCCATGGCGGCCGCCGCGGAAGATGTCGCCATGCAGGCGTCGACGATCGCCACGGCGAGCGAGGAGATGTCGGCCACCTCGGGAGACATCGCCCGCAACTGCCTCATGGCCGCCGAGAACGCCCACCGGGCCACCGACGAGACCAACGCCGGTGCCGCCATCGTCAGAAGCAGCGCGCAGCTCATGGAGAACATCGCCCAGCGCGTCACCACCACCTCGACCTCGGTTGCGGGCCTCGGCGAGCGCTCCGACCAGATCGGCGCCATCGCCGGCACCATCGAGGACATCGCCGACCAGACAAACCTCCTCGCCCTGAACGCCGCCATCGAGGCCGCGCGCGCCGGCGAGACCGGCCGCGGCTTCGCCGTGGTGGCCGACGAGGTCAGGGCGCTCGCGGAACGGACCACGAGGGCCACGAAAGAGATCGACGCCATGATCAAGTCTATCCAGAGCGAGACCCGCGAGGCGGTCGGCGCCATGAGCGAAGGGGTCGAGCAGGTGAACCAGGGGACGGCGGAAACCTGCCGCTCCGGCGAGGCGCTCGCCGGCATCCTCACCATGATCAACGACCTGACCATGCAGCTCTCACAGATCGCCACCGCCGCCGAGGAGCAGACCGCAACGACCCACGAGATCACCAGCAACATCCAGATGATTACCAGCGTGGTGAACAGCAACGTGGAGAGCGCCCGGAACACGAGGGCGGCAACCGGCAAACTGGTGCAGCAGGTTGATGAACTGCACGAGCTGGTCTCCCACTTCCAGCTCTCCGACGCGATGGTCTGGGACCCGAGCTACGCCACCACCATCAACACCTTCGACGACCAGCACAAGAAGCTCTTCGCCATGATCAACGAGCTGTCGCAGGCGATGCAGCACAAGCGGAGCAAGGACGCCATCGGCTCGGTGCTGCAGCGCCTCATCGAGTACACCGGCAGCCACTTCGCTGCCGAGGAAGAGGCCTTCCGCAAGTCGGGCTATCCCGAAGAAACAGCGCACGTTCAGCAACATAGGGACCTGGTTCGCCAGGTGCTTGAACTTCAGGAGAAATTCAAGTCGGGCGAGACCGTTCTTACCCACGACGTCATCGAATTCCTGCAGAACTGGCTCGTGAACCACATCAAGGGGACCGACAAACGCTACGCCCCCCACCTCACCAAGGCCGGTATCCGCTAGACCTACAAACCAGTTCCCCTCTCCCGGAGGGGGAAGGCCAGGGAGGGGGAGCGTTGCGACAACCGCCAGCCTTTCCCCCCTCCGGGGGGAGGCTAACTGCTCCCGCCTGTCCCCCATCACAGCCCCACCCCCATCCCAATGAATTAAACCAGTTCTCCTTCCCGGCGTTTTCTGCTACATTTCTCGGGCTGCCAACTCCCCAGAAGAGGTCGTCATGTCAGAAAAAACCGCAGTCCTTTTACTGCAAATGGGTGGGCCCGACTCGCTCGACGCCGTGCACCCTTTCCTCATGAACCTGTTCACGGACCGCGACATCATCAAGATCGGGCCCTCCTTCCTGCAGCCCTTCATCGCCCGGCGCATCGTGAACAAGCGCGCCCCGCACGTCGCGGAGTACTACCGGCAGATCGGCGGCAAGTCCCCGATCCGGGAGCTGACCGAGGCCCAGAGGGAGGGACTGCAGGCGCTTTTAGGTGAGAATTACCGCTGCTTCGTGGCGATGCGCTACTCCCGCCCCTCGACCATCGACGCCCTCGCTGCCATCAAGCGGGAGGGGATCAGGCGCGTCGTGGTGCTGTCGCTCTACCCGCACTACTCGAAGGCGACCACCGGCTCCAGCGTGAACGAACTGCAGCGCGTCCTGAAGGAGGCGCGAGCCGATTTCGAGCTGACCTTCATCGACCGCTTCTACGACCACCCCCTCTACATCAAGGCGCTCGCGGGGAAGGTCATGCGGGGGCTGCAGGCTTTCCCGGACCGAAAGGACGTGCAGATCGTCTTCTCCGCCCATTCGCTGCCCCAATCCTTCATCGACGAAGGGGACCCGTACCTCGACCACATACAAGAGACCAGGCGTCTCGTCATGGAGCAGGTAGGCGAGGCGAACCATCTCCTCTGCTTCCAGTCGAAGGCGAGCCGGGTGAAGTGGCTCGAGCCCTCCACGGAGGCAACCATCGAGAAACTGGCGAAGGAAGGGAAAAGGAACCTGTTGATGGTGCCGCTCTCCTTCGTTTCGGACCACATCGAGACCCTCTACGAGATCGACATCCAGTACGGCGAGGAGGCGAAGGGGTACGGCATCGAGCGCTTCGAGCGCATCGAGTCGCTGAACTCGGACCCGATATTCCTGGACTGCCTGGCGGACCTGGTGAGAACGGCGAAGGCATGAAGACCTGCAGCATCTGCAAGATAGAATTCGATGAGAACGAGCCCGACTCCCTCTACGGGGAGGCGGGGCAGTGGCTGGCCGAGGAGTTCTGGAAGGACGCGGGCGAACTCTGCCGCACCTGCCGGGAGAACCGCGCCCGGCTGGTGATGATGTACGGACACGAGATGAACACCTGAGGTTTACATGGACAGGACCACGATAGACGGCATAAATCTCACCCTCGCCAACCCCATAGAGCTCCCGCTGCGCTGGGTGGGGGACGAGGAACTGCTCCGGCAGCTTCTGGCGGCCTGGATGGTGATAGACGAGCGCGACATCCCCTTCAACCCGCGCCTGATCGGGAAACCGGGCGTCGGGAAGACCACCCTCGCCTACGCCGCCGCAAAGAGGCTTGGGCGCCAGGTGTACCTCTTCCAGGCGACCATGGACACCCGCCCCGAGGACCTCATCGTGACGCCGGTGATCGGTCCCGAGGGGGCGATCCAGTACGCCGCGTCCTCGCTCGTCTCAGCCATGATCTCAGGCGGGGTGCTCATCCTGGACGAGGGGAACCGGATGAGCGAGAAGGCCTGGGCCTCCCTTGCGCCGCTTCTGGACGACCGCCGCTACGTCGAGTCGATCATCACCGGCCTGCGGATCAAGGCCCATCCCGACTTCCGCATTGTCGTCACCATGAACGAGGACTCCTCCACCTTCGAGGTCCCCGAGTACATCCACTCCCGCCTGCAGCCCCAGCTCTTCATCGACTTCCCCGAGGCGGACGAGGAACTGGCGATCCTGAAGGAGAACCTCCCCTTCGCCGGGAGCTCTATCCTCAACTACGTCGTGCAGTTCCTGCAGCGCGGCCATGCCGCCGACGAGCCGTACTCGGTACGCGACGGCATCAACATCGCACGCTACGCCTTGAAGATGATGTCGGCGGCCAACAAGGATCCGCACGAGCTCCTGCCGCTCGCCGTCGAGCGGATCCTCGGCGAAGAGGCGCTGCGCTACCTGAAGTAGGCTGGACTTATGCCCGACCGACTCTACCTGGAACAATTCGGCAACGTCCACGCCCTCCCCGTCCTGCATTACCGGATGGAGTTCGCCCACCTGGTGCGCGAGGCGTTCGACCGCGTGAAGCCCGACTGCGTCGCCCTCGAGCTGCCGCAAACGCTGGAAGAACAGTTCCTGCGCGGCATCCGGCGCCTCCCCGAGCTCTCCGTCCTCGCCTACCACGTCGCCGCCCAGTCCGTCTTCCTGCTCATCGAACCCGCCGATCCGCTGATCGAAGGGGCCAGGCTCGCCCTGGAGCGTAAGGTCCCGCTGCATCTCGTCGACATCGACCTCGACTCCTACCCGTCGCACCCGGATCACCTGCCGGACTCCTACTCGGTGCAGCGCATCGGCCTCGAACCCTTCTACCGGGAGGTGGCGAAACTCTACCGGGACATCCCGCCTTGCGAGGAGGACCTTCGCCGCGAGCGCGGCATGGCCTACCGCCTGAAGCAACTCTCCGCGCAGCACGAACGCGTCCTCTTCATCTGCGGTATGTCGCACCTGGAAAGGATCCGGCACTCCTTCGACGCGCCGCTCGCCCAGCCGCTCACCAGGACCCGGCGCGAAGGGATCACCATCCTCAACCTGCACCCGGAATGCCTCCACGAGGTGCTCGCCGAGTACCCCTTCCTCTCCGCGGTCTACGAGACGCGCAGGACGGCGCTTGGTCCAGAGCCCCCCGCGAACGGGCACTCCCTCAGAAAGAGCTTCAACGCCTTCGAGCTGATCCTGGGTGGGAAAGAGAGCATCCCCGAGGAAGAGGCCTTGGCGGAATCGGTGCAAAGGAGCGCCCACCGGATCGGGGAGGAAGGGGAGTTCCCCGACCGGCAGAAGATCATGCTGCGCCTGTTCCTCGAGGCCGCCCGGCACTACCGCCAGGAGACCGGTGACAAGGTGCACTTCTGGCAGAAGCGCGCCTTCTTCAGGTTCGCCCGCAACTACGCGCTCATGACGCGCATGCTCCTTCCCGACCTGTTCCAGATGCTGGCTGCCGCCCGCGGCTGCCTGGACGACAACTTCGCCTACGCCTTCTTCCGGCTCGCCGCCCGTTATCACTGGCAGCGCGAGACGAGCGATCTCCCGACGATACGGCTTTCCGCCGACGAGCTCTGGTCCTCCACGAAGAGAATCCGTTTCCGGCCGCGCGAGCGGGTGCGCGCCAAGGGGTTCTCGCACCTGAAGATGATGAACCGGAAAAAGGAGAAGCGCCCGGGGGACTGGCTGGAGGGGTTCGACGATCCGTACATCTGCTCCTATCCCCCTGAGGATCTGAGCATCGAGGAGTACGGGCGGAACCTGAAGCGGATCGGCGCGCGGCAGCTGAGCGAGGAGGGGAGCAAAAGCGAGCCCTTCACGTCGTCCCTTCTGGACGGGGTCGACATGCGGGAGACGCTCCGGAACCTGCATGAGGGGAAGATTTACGTCAAGGAGAACAAGCGGCTGAAGAGCGGCGTCGGCTGCGTCGTGGTGATCTTCGACGAGGACAAGGAAGGGAGCAGATACCCGTACTGCATGACCTGGCTTGGCGAGCACGCCCAAGAGTCCGACATGGCCTTCTACGCCACCCCGCCCACCGACAACATCGTCGGTCCCGGGATCTCGCGTTGCGAGTACGGCGGATTTCTCTTGAGCTATCCCCCGCGCCGCATTGTCGACGTCTGGCATGATCCGGACTACCGGCACGCCACCGGCAAAGGAGAGCTGCTCCTGCTGGCGGCGCTCGACTATTCGCTGGAGAAGGACGTGGTCTATGCCGCGGCGAAGCCGCCGAGAAGTTTCATGAAGCAGCACGCCGCGCGGCTTAACAAGAGGATCATCTACCTGCCGCTCGGGAGTCTTTCCCCGGTCGCGCTGAAGAAGCTAAGGGCCTTCCATATCCTCTACGGTCGCGACAAGCGTGACATCGCTAGGGATTACATTTGGTGATGGATCGGCAGGCGCCAGCGTGGCATCTACAGACATCCGCCCCTACAAAGCGAAAGGCCCCCGAAATTCAGGGGCCTTTTTTTATCCTTTGCGGAGGATCCTCTTGTCACCCATGCGGATGGTAAGTTTTTCTGAGTCGAAATACTCCAGGAGCGGAATCATGAACTTCCTGGAAAGCCCAGTCAGCTCGCGGAACTCGGGAGGGGTGATCTCCTTCTTCTCCTTCAGGAAGCCGACGAGCTTCTCGCGCAGTTCGGAGACTGCGCCGGGCGCGTAGAAGATGTCACCCTTGATCTTCGCCACCCTACCCTCGCGGAACATCATGTTCGTGTGATCGAGCACCTGCTTCTCGGTGGCGCCGACCAGATCGCAAAGCTCCTTCAGGGTCGGCGGCTCGAACCACCCCTTGGTAAGGGCTTCTTCGAGGGTGCGCTGCACGCTCGCCTGGTCCTGAGTTACCCCCACCTTGCGCCCGGGTAGCTTGACGAGTTCGCGGTCGGAAAGCGCCAGCCCGTCCTTCTCGAGGCTCGCCAGCACCGGCCCGAAGAAGCGCGCGTCGCTGCGCCTCGGGATGCGCGACTTCAGCTCTTCCTTGCCGATACCCTCCTGCATCGGGTTCTCCTGCAGGTACTCCACCAGCTCGTCGGAGAGCTTCTTCTTCAGCATGGCGAAAGCGTCCTTGCTGAGGAAGATGCGCGGCTCCTTCACCACCTGCAGCACGGCACCGCTGGAAAGAAGCGGCGCCAGCGCCCCCTCGATCCTTTTGCCCGACATACCGGAGCGGTTCACCATCTCCTGGATGGAGATGCCGGAGAGGAGCGAGGAGTCGACGAGAAGCCTTATGCGGTCCTGGTCGACGCCCGACTCGACGGCAGCCAGAAGCTCGAGGGCCTCGGCGGAACGGCGACGGCGACGCGGCGGTGCGGGGTCGAGGACGGTGCCCCCCCCGAGGGTCGCCTGCGGCGAGTAGGTACGCAGCACGAAGGGGTCACCCGGCAACAGGAGCACCGGATGCTCGAGACGCAGCTGCACGTAGGCGCTTTCGCCCGGCTGCAGCGCATCACGGTCGAAGAGGATGATCTTGGCCGGGACCTCGTAGGTGGCGGAATGGAGCCGGATCGAGGCGCGGTGTTTCAGCTCCTTCTGGGCCGAGGCGAGGTAGTTGAGCCGGACATCGACGGCACTGGTCGGTTTGTAGAGCCCTTTCGGCACGACGACGTCGCCGCGCTGCACCTCGGTGTGATCCACACCCTGCAGGTTCACCGCGAGGCGCTCGCCCGCCCCACCCTTCTCCACCTTGGAGCCGAAGGACTGCACTCCGCGCACGCGGCAGGCGATGCCGGAGGGGAGGATCTCCACCTCGTCGCCAACGGTGACGGCACCGGACAGAAGCGTACCGGTGACCACGGTGCCGAAGCCGGTCACGGTGAACACGCGGTCAACGGGGAGGCGGAAAGGCGAATCGACCCGTTTCTGCTCGATCTCCTTCGCCATCTTTATCAGTTCGGCCTTCAGCGCGTCGATGCCGTCCCCGGTACGGGAGGAAACCGCCACGACGGGCGCTCCGGCGAGGAAGCTCTCGGCGAGATATTCGCGCACCTCCTCGGTCACCAGGTCGAGCCAGTCCGGGTCCACCATGTCCTTCTTGGTCAAAACGACGATGCCGCGCTTCACGCCGAGGAGCTGGCAGATCTCCAGGTGCTCGCGGGTCTGGGGCATGATCCCCTCGTCTGCGGCGATGACGAGGAGGACCAGGTCCATCCCCCCCACCCCGGCGACCATGGTGCGGACGAAGCGCTCGTGTCCGGGAACGTCGACGATGCCGAAGCGGAGGTCGTTCGCCAGTTCCAGGTGCGCGAAGCCGAGTTCGATGGTGATGCCGCGGGCCTTCTCCTCTTTGAGACGGTCCGTGTCAACGCCAGTCAACGCCTTCACCAGCGAGGTCTTACCATGGTCAATGTGCCCGGCGGTGCCGAGTATCAGATGCTTCATCAGGAGGCTCCGTGAAAAAATTCTTTCCTATATCGCAATTTTTCTATGAAAGGTCAACCGCTCTTTCATGAACTAGCGATTCGTTTATGCCGAGCCTGCGAAAGATGTCAGGAACGGGGGCACTAATCCTTGAACTGCAGCTGGTAGAGCCGGTAATAGAGCCCGCGTGCGGCCATCAATTCCGCATGGGTTCCTTCCTCGGCCTTTTCGCCGCGGTGGATGACGGCGATACGGTCGGCGTCCCGGATCGTTGAGAGACGGTGCGCCACGACGAGCGTGGTCCGCCCCTGCATGAGCCCCTCAAGCCCCTGCTGGATGAGCCGCTCGCTCGCGGTGTCGACGCTCGCCGTCGCCTCGTCCAGGACCAGGATCTCCGGGTCGAAGGCGACGGCCCGGGCGAACGAGATAAGCTGGCGTTCTCCCGCCGAGAAGTTCACCCCGCGCTCACGCACCTCCTCGTCATACCCCTTCGGGAGCTCCCGGATGAAACGGTCCGCGCCGACCACCGCCGCCGCCTGTTCCACCCTTTTCATCGCCTCCGGGTCGCCTAGCGAGATGTTGTAGGCTATCGTCCCGGAGAAGAGGTACGGGTCCTGGAGCACGACGCCGATCCTGCGGCGCAGCTGCTGCAGCGGCATGTCGCGCAGGTCGGTCCCGTCGATGGTGATGGAGCCGCGCTGCACATCGTAGAGCCGTGACAAAAGCCGGGTCACCGTGGTCTTGCCGCCGCCGGTCTCTCCCACAAGCGCCACCTTCTCGCCGCGCTTCATCTGCAGCGAGACCCCTTTGAGCACGTAGTCCTCACCGTTGTAGGCGAACCAGACGTCGTTGAAGCAGATGCTCTGCAGCGCGTTTTGCGGCGCCGACACGCAGGCGGGTGCGGCGACTTCCTCCCGCTTCGGCGCAGGAACCGCACCCGGCTCCCACTCCTTGTTGTCGAGGAGGGTGAAGACGCGCTCGAGCGACGCCATCGCCCCCTGCATCACCGAGTACTTGGCCGAGAGGTCCCGGATCGGGGAGAAGAACTTCTCTATGTACTGTATGAAGGCGACCAGTGCACCGAAGGAGAGCGTCCCCTTGATGATCTCACCGCCGCCGTACCAGATGATCAGAGCCACCGCCACCGAGGAGAGCGACTCGACGACGGCGTAGAGGGCGGCGTCCCAGGTGATCACCGGGAGGTTCGCCTCCACGTAGGACTTGTTCAGCCTCTGGAACTCCTTGGCCTCGTCCCGTTCGCGGTTGAAGAGCTGCACCACCGCCATGCCGCCGAGGCTCTCGGTGAGGAAGGCGGAGAGGTTCGCCTGGCGGGAGCGCACCTGCCGGAAGGCGACGCGCATCCAGTTCCTAAAGGAGAAGGCGACCCAGATGAGCAGCGGCAGCACCGAGAAGGTGACCAGGGAGAGCTTCACGTTCATCCAGAGCATGATGCCGACTATGCCCGCCAGCACGAGGATGTCGCCCACCACGGTGACGATCCCCGCCGCGAACATCTCGCCCAGCACCTCGATGTCGCTGGTGAGGCGCGAGACCAGGCTTCCCACCGGGGTCTGGTCGAAGAAGCGGGCGGAGAGACGCTGGATGTGGGTGAAGAGCTGCACGCGGATGTCGTACATGACCCGCTGGCCGACCCAGGTCAGCATGTAGACCTGCGCGAACATGAGAAGGGACTCGGCGAAGATGATGCCCAGGAAGGCGGCGGCCAGCGCCGGCAGCCCTTCCATCTGCCCCTTAACGATATGGCCGTCGATGGCCATCTTGAGGATCCAGGGCTGGGACAGCTTGGTTACGGCGATGAAAGGAAGCAGGGCGAGCGCCGACACCAGCGTGCGCCGGTACGGCAGGATGTAGGCGAAGAAGCGTCCCATCAGGCGCCGATCGTACATCTTGCCTACTACTTCGTCCTCGTATATGCCGCCGAAGTGCATGCTTCTCCTTTTAAAACCTAGAAACCTAACGACTTAACGCAAAGACGCAAAGCCGCCAAGGCGCTAAGGAAACCAGAAACAGACGAAGGTTTTACCCCTCAAAGACTTTCTTTGCGTCTCCGCGCCTTTGCGTCTTTGCGTCGAAGCCTTTGCCTTTGTCTTTAAAGCTTTTCTATCTCCGCCTTCAACTGCTCTTCCATGTGGATCGCTGCGTAGCGGCCGCCCAGCTCCAGGAGCTCCGCGTGGCTCCCCTGCTCCACAATCGCTCCCTGCTCCAAAACTATGATCTCGTCGCAGCCACGCAGAGGGGAGAGACGATGCGAAACGATGAGCACGGTCCGCTCTCCGTAATAACCGGACAGGGCGGAGAGGATCTCCTCCTCGGTATCGGCATCGACGGCGGAAAGCGGATCGTCGAGGATCAGTATGCTCGGCTCCTTGATCAGCGCCCGGGCAATGGAGACGCGCTGTTTCTGCCCGCCGGAAAGGGTGACACCCCGCTCCCCCACCAGTGTGTCGAGCCCCTGCGGGAAACGGGCGATGTCCCCGGAAAGCCCAGCGATGCGCGCCGCGCGCTCGATCTCCTCGCGGGTCGCGCCGGGCTTTCCATAACCTATGTTGTCGGCGATGGTGCGGGAAAAGAGAAAGCTCTCCTGCGGCACGAAGCCGACCGCCGAGCGGATGCGCTGCAGGGGAATACGGTTCACGTCGATGCCGTCTATGAAGAGCGTCCCGTCGCCAACGGGGAAAAGCCGCGGGATGAGCCGCACCAGGGTCGACTTGCCGCTCCCGACCACCCCCACGATGCCGATGCGGGCCCCCTTCCTGATCTTCAGGTCGATGCCGCGCAGCATGTCGGTGCCGCCGTAGGAGAAGGAGAGGGACCGGTACTCTATATGCCCCCCGATATGCCCGGGGTCGATCGGTTCGGCCGATTCGACCACCTCGGCGTGGGCGTTCAGGATCTCTCCCAGGCGTCCCATGGAGGCAGCGCCGCGCTGCATCAGGTTCAGGATCCAGCCGAACATGATGGTCGGCCAGACCAGCATGGCGAGGTAACCGTTGAAGGCGACGAAACCGCCGAGCGTCAAACCGCCGCTGATCACCAGGTTGCCACCGACAAAGAGCACGACCAGCGTCCCGAGGGCGCCGGTCGCCGCCATCACCGGCAGCATGAGCCCCCGGATCTTCGCGACCGCCATGCTCGCTTCGCTGTAGCCGTCGCACGCGGCCCCGAAGCTCGCGATCTCCCCTTCCTCACGGCTGTAAGCGCGCACCACGGCGGCAGCGGACACGTTCTCCTCGACGCAAGTGGTGAGCCGCGCGAGCGCTTCCTGCATGAGCTTCGAGGAGCGGAACATGGAGGAGCTCAGCCGCTTCACGATAAGCACCATGACCGGGAACGGCCCGACGGCGCAAAGGGTGAGGAAAGGGGAGATGCGGGTCAACAGGATGAGGGAGGCGGTGTAGATGATGACAGTGTTGAGCGAGCTGAGCACACCGAAGCCCAGGAGCATCCTGACGTTGGTGAGGTCGTTGGAAAGGCGGGATAGGATGTCGCCGGTGCGCCAGTTGGAGAAATAGGTACGGTCGAGGGTGAGCAGCCTCGCGTAGAGGTCCTCACGCAGCCGGTACTCGATGCGCCGCCCCGCATTCAGGAGCGTCGTGCGGGAGAAGACCCGGATCACCCCCTGCCCGACCGCGGCGGCCGCGATCATGCCGCCGAACTGCGCAGGCGAATATCCCGCCTTCGCCGGGGCCTGCAGCGCCTCGATGGCGAGCTTCATGAGCCACGGGATGGCAAGCCCGCACAGGTTGGTCCCCACCAGGAGGAGCGCTCCCAGCAGGTAAGCCCCCCGGCAATCGCGCATGTAGCGGTATAGTCTTCTCAACTCGCCGATGGTTCACCTCGCACGGATAACGCCCCGGTACTCTTATTACATTTGACATTTTCTGTCAAAGTATTTGCGAATTCCAATCTCGATGTTTGATTGTTTTAAAAAAATGTAAACACGCGCGCCATGTCCCCTTAGACCCGCCTCATCCCCGCCGACCGCCGGATAGGCAACTTTTAACCAATTCCCACGAAACTTCAGAGACTTCCACGTTAAATTCCCGCACACACCCTGTTGTTTTAAAATGACGCATTTTTGTATAATTTCGGAGCCCAAATCCCGCCAGAGAAAGCCGATTTCTGCAGCTAATTTCATAAATACCTTTGTTTTTCAGTGCCTTCCAAAGCAAACAAAAGCTTGCTTTTTTGTTTTAAAATGGCGTATAGTCCTCCCCAATTTCGTGTATGACAAAAATTTCGTCTATTTTAAAACATCGTTCCCGCAAAACAGAAAAACTGCCCGTTAAGGGCTTGCCTTTTCCCTTTCCATGGGCGTATGATTTCGAGCTGTTTATTAACAAAATGGTCGCTGGCCATTAACCAGTCACGAGGTCCGCAGTGAAAAACAAGTTGATGCACCTCTCCAACGAGACCATGAACGTCGGTTTCGTGAAAAAGGTGGAAGCGCTCTCCGGCAGCTCGGTCCGGCGCTGCTTCCAGTGCGGCAAATGTTCCGCCGGCTGTCCCATGTCGACGTTCATGGAGCACCCGCCCAACCGGATCGTGCGCCTGCTGCAGTTAGGCCAGGGGCAGCGCGTCCTCGCCGGCCGCTCCATCTGGTACTGCGCCTCCTGTGAGACCTGCACCACCCGCTGTCCGAACAAGGTAGACCTCGCCGCCATCATGGACGCGCTCAGAAAACTCTCCTGGGACGCCGACGGCCCCTCGAAGGAAAGCTACGTGCAGCTCGCCAACCGGCTCTTCATCGAGAACATCCGCACCTACGGTCGCCAGTACGAGTTGAGGCTCGGAGCCATCTTCAACATGAAGAGCGGCCAGTTCCTGAAGGACCTCATGCTCGGACCGAAGCTCCTCTCCAAGGGGAAGCTGAAGATGTTCCATTCCAAGAACCGCAACATCGGTGACATCGAGGGGATCTTCAAGAGAATCGAGGAGATGCGCAAGAAGGGGGAGGCACTGTGACGCCCGGCAAGAAAAAACTCAGTTATTCCTACTATCCCGGCTGTTCGCTGCACGCCTCCGGCCGCGAGTACGATATCTCCACCCGTGCCCTTTTCAAGGCGCTCAACGTGGGGCTCAAGGAGGTGCCGGACTGGTTCTGCTGCGGCGCGACCCCGGCCCACAACGTGGACGAGCTCCTGTCGCTTTCGCTTTGCGCGAAGAACCTTTCCCTGGCCGACCAGGTCGAGGGGGACTTGGCCGTCGCCTGCGCCGCCTGCTTTTCGCGCTTAAAGACCACGCAGCACCACCTGAAAGAGGACGAGACCAAGAGAAAGCAGGTCGAGTACGCCATCGACGGCCCGGCATCGCTCAACAAGCCGGTAAAGCACATCCTGGAGATCCTCGCCCGCGAGTACGGCCTGGCGAAGCTCGAGGAGAGCGTCAAGAAGCCGCTCATGGGGCTCAAGGTCGCGGCCTATTACGGCTGCCTCCTCACCCGCCCGCCGGAAGTACCGGAACTCGACGACTGCGAGGACCCGAGCATCATGGAGGACATCCTGCGCTCGCTCGGCGCCGAACCGGTCAAATGGTCGCACCGCATGGAGTGCTGCGGCGCAAACTTCACCCTCTCCCGACCGGGCGTGGTGCTGAAGCTCTCCAACGCCATCCTCGAGTCGGCGCGCCTTGCCGGGGCCGACTGCATCATGGTTGCCTGCCCCCTGTGCCACGGCAACCTCGACATCCGGCAGAAGGAGATCAAGGAAGCCTACGGCGCTCCCGACTCCACCCTGTTCGGCAGCATCTTCGGCTCCGACCTGCCGCTTAGCACCACCAGCGAAGACCGGCGCGACCTCCCCATCTTCTACATCACCCAGCTTGCGGCCCTCGCCATGGGCGTCGCCTCGCAAAGCCTCGGTTTCGAGAGCGTCATCATCGACCCGAAACCGCTGTTAAGAGATAAACAGCTGCTCTAGCCCCCGGCGGCAGCAACGGATTGAGGAGCTTATGTCCAGAATCGGCGTTTTTGTTTGCCACTGCGGCGAGAACATCTCCCGCACTGTGGATGTGGAGCAGGTCGCCAAGGCCGCGGGTGAAATCCCCGGGGTAGCGTATTCCTGCGATTACAAGTACATGTGCTCGGACCCGGGACAGACCCTTCTGAAGAAGGCGGTCGCCGAGCACAAGCTGGACGGCGTGCTCGTAGCGGCCTGCAGCCCGCGCATGCACGAGAAGACCTTCAGGAAGGCGGCCGAATCCGCCGGGCTCAACCCGTACCTGTGCGAGATGGCGAACATCCGCGAGCACTGTTCCTGGGTCCACGAGGACCGGGAGAAGGCGACCGAGAAGGCGACCGACATCGTGAAGCTCATGGTGGAGCGGGTTCGCAAGGGTAAATCGCTCGCGCCGATCACCGTCCCGGTGACCAAGCGGGCGCTCGTCATCGGCGGCGGCATCGCCGGGATCCAGGCCGCGCTCGACATCGCCGACGCCGGACACCGCGTGGTGCTGGTCGAGCGCGACCCCTCCATCGGCGGCCACATGGCGCAGCTCTCCGAGACCTTCCCAACGCTCGACTGTTCCCAGTGCATCATGACCCCGAAGATGGTCGACGTGGCGAACCACCCGAATATCACCCTCTACACCTATGCGGAAATCGAGAAGGTAGACGGCTACATCGGCAACTTTCAGGTGAAGGTGAAGCACAAGGCGCGCTCGGTGGACGAGTCCAAGTGCACCGGCTGCGGCGTCTGCATGACCAAGTGCCCGAAGAAGAAGATCCCCAACGAGTTCGACCAGGGGCACGGCATGCGCCCCGCCATCTACGTCCCCTTCCCGCAGGCGGTTCCCAACACGCCGGTCATCGACCGGGAAAACTGCACCATGTTCCAAAGCGGCAAGTGCGGCGTCTGCGCCAAGGTGTGCGGACCGGGCGCGGTCGACTACGAGCAGACGGACAGCTTCACCGTCGAGGACGTGGGAGCCATCGTGGTCGCCACCGGCTTCAAGCTCTACACCATCGACAGGAAGCCAGAGGACAGCCCGATCCAGGGTTACGGCGAGTTCGGCTACGGCACCATCCCCGACGTCATCGACGGCATGACCTTCGAGCGTCTCGCCTCCGCCTCCGGCCCCACCGGCGGCAAGATCCTGCGCCCCTCGGACGGCAAGGAACCGAAACAGGTGGTCTTCATCCAGTGCGTCGGTTCGCGCGCCAGGGAAAAGGGGATCTCCTACTGTTCCAAGGTCTGCTGCATGTACACCGCGAAGCACACCATGCTCTACCACCACAAGGTGCACGACGGGCAGGCCTACGTCTTCTTCATGGACGCGCGTACTCCGGGCAAGGGTTACGACGAGTTCTGGCGTCGTGCCGTCGAGGAAGAGGAAGCGGTCTACATCAGGGGCATGGTCTCCCGCATGTATCAGAAGGGGGACAAGATCGTCGTGATGGGGAGCGACATCCAGGTCGGCGTCCAGGTCGAGATCGAGGCGGACTTGGTCGTCCTCGCCACCGCGGTGCAGGCCCAGGACGGCGCCGACCTCTTGGCGCAGAAGCTCGGCATCTCCTACGACAAGTACAACTTCTACTCCGAGGCCCATGCGAAGCTGAAGCCGGTCGAGTGCGCCACCGCCGGGATCTATCTTGCCGGCGCGTGCCAGGGGCCGAAGGACATCCCGGACACCGTCTCCCAGGCTTCCGCGGCCGCGGCGAAGGTGATGACCCTGTTCGCGAAGGACCAGTTGGAGCGCGATCCGGTGGTCGCCAAGGTGAACGAGAAGTACTGCGTCGGCTGTTTCGCCTGCAAGAAGGTCTGTGCATACGGAGCGATCGAGGAGAAGGAGATCAGGGACCGCCAGGGGAATCTGGTGAAGAAGGTGGCCTACGTGAATCCCGGCGTGTGCGGCGGCTGCGGCACCTGCCAGGCCACCTGCCCCTCCAAGTCCATCGAGCTCGACGGCTACACCGATGAGCAGATCATGGCGATGATAGAAGCGCTGTAAAGGCGAGAGGCCGTTCAGCGTTCAGCGTTCAACGTTCAGCGGGTTCTTCCCTAAAGCGATTTTTTGGATAGTGACAAGACAGTCAACACCCCGTTCCGTCAGGGCGATCACGTTCTCGAACGTTGAACGCTGAACGTTGAACGGCTCCAGAGGTTTCCATGCACGATTTTGAACCGAAGATAGTCGCCTTCGTCTGCACCTGGTGCACGTACGCGGGGGCGGACCTTGCCGGCACGAGCCGGATGCAGTACCCGCCCAACGTCCGGGTGCTCAAGTTCCCCTGCACCGGGAGGATCGATCCGGTCTTCATCCTGCGCGCCTTCCAGAAAGGGGCGGACGGGGTGCTCGTCTCCGGCTGCCACCCGGGCGACTGCCATTACATGGCCGGCAACTTCCACGCCCGGCGCCGCTTCGCCGCCTTCCGCGCCCTGCTCGACTTCATCGGGGTCGACCTGAACCGGCTCCAGTTCTCCTGGGTCTCCGCCGCGGAGGGGGGAAAGTGGGTCGAGGTGGTGACCGATCTGACTGAGCGGGTGCGCACCATGGGGCCGATGCCGGAGTTCAAGGAACTCGAGCACGAGGAGTTGTGGTCCACCTTCGCCGAGGCTACGGCGGGCAAATCCCAGGTGCTCAGTTCTCCGGAGCTGAAAGAGGCGTACGACAGTATAGGGTAGGTAATGTTTGATGAGGGAGCCCCCCTCCCAACCTCCCCCCTCCAGGGAGAGGAGAATGGACCGGCCAATTGAGTCCCCGCCCCCGCCTGCAGACCGAAGCCTTTCGGTGGGCGTAGGCCCGGAGGGGGAGAATCAGGGAGGGGGAACCGCTTCTACCTCTCGTACCAACAATCTCCACCCGCGCCAGCAGCGGCGCCTACGGACAACGACATGAACGCAAAAGCAAACAAGAACCAACTGACGAGCATCGAGCCGACCTACTACGAGGCTGTCACCGAGGCGATCCGCAAGGAAGCGGTGAAGATCCTTAAAGAAGAGACGGTGGTCGGCGTGGTCGGCTACCTCCCCGGTCGCCGCAAAGGGACCGCCACCCCTGCGCTGGTGACCTCGGTGGAAGAAGCGGAAAAACTCATTTTCTCGCCCGCCTGCGTCAACAACCTCTCGGTCTACCTCACGAAGGCGAAGAAGGGTGTGCTGAAGCAGGGTAAGGTCGGCATCGTCGCCAAGGGATGCGACATGCGCGCCCTGGCCGGTCTGATGACGGAATCGCAGCTCCAGCGGGAGGACCTTTTCATCATCGGCGTGGTCTGCCCCGGCGTGTACGGTTTCGGCGTGGAGCGGACCGGGACCTTGACCGAGGCCAATATCGCCCGCAAGTGCCGCGAGTGCACCGTGCACATGCCGGAGGGGGCCGACGTCGCCGCCGGAACCCACGCCGAGCTCGCCGACCTGACCCCGGAAGAGGCGGAGGAGATGGCCCGCATCGAGGCGATGCCGCAGACGGAGCGCTGGGCTTTTTGGAAGGAACATTTCTCGCGCTGTATCCGCTGCATGGCGTGCCGCCAGGTCTGCCCCTTCTGCTACTGTGAACAGTGCCTGTGCGACAAGAACCGACCGCAGGCGGTGGAGAGCTCGCCGCGTCCCGCCGGCAACATGGCCTGGCACCTCGTGCGCGCCATGCACCTCGCCGGGCGTTGCGGCGGGTGCGCCGAATGCGAGCGCGTCTGCCCGATGGACATCCCGTTGAACCTGTTGAACCGCCGCATGGCGAAGGAGCTGAAGGAGCTCTACGACTACGAGGCGGGCCTCGCCCCGGTGGAAAAGGGGCCGCTCAACCAGTACAAGGAGGACGACGACCAGTCGTTCATCAAGTAGGCACAAGGTCCCCTCCCCTGGAGGGGGAGGGACAGGGAGGGGGCTTTTCACCGCTAGCTTCCCCCCTCCCAGCCTCCCCCCTCCGGGGGGCGGAGCTGACACCATCAACGGCGGCCCTGCAACGGCCGCCATGAAAGAGAACCCTATGCAGATCATTACGGAACAGAACCTTCGCAGTCTGATCGACCTCCTGGTCAAGGAAGCCAAACTCGTCGTCGGCCCGAAGTTGTCGGGATCGGTGGTCCTCTACGAACCGCTCACCGCGGGGACCGAGCTGACCCTCGACGCACTGCCGCGCCGCTCCTCGAAAGAGCTGTTCTTCCCCGTCTGCGAGGACATCCTCTCCTACAAGCGGGAAGGCGGCGGCATGAAGGTGACCGACGTGGACCGTTCCAAATTCCCGGAAACGGTGCTGATCGGCGCGCCCCCCTGCGATGCCGGCTCCCCTTCCATCCTGGATGCCGTCATGTCCTGGGACTACAAGGACGAGTTCTACCTGGAGCGCCGCAAGAAGAGCACCATCGTCGGGATCGCCTGCACCAAGGGTGACGACGCCTGCTTCTGCCGCGCGGTGGGACTGGCGCCGGATGCCGAGAACGGCAGCGATCTCTTCCTGACCCCGCTCAAGGACGGCTCCTACGCCTGCAACGCGGTGACCGAAAAGGGACAGGCCCTGGTTGCCGCACACAAGAACCTTTTCGCGGAAGCGGCGGGTGCCGAGCCCGTGCCGTTCGTGGACCAGGCCGTCCAGAAGCTCGACCTCGTCAAAATCAAGAAGTGGCTGGAAGAGCACTTCGAGGATCCGCTCTGGGAGAGAATCGCCGACATCTGCGTCGGTTGCGGCGCCTGCGCCTTCATCTGCCCGGCCTGCCACTGTTTCGACATCAACGACGAGGGGAGCACCGACGACGGTGTGCGGCGCAAGCACTGGGACGCCTGCGGCTTCGCGAAGTTCACCAACCACGCATCAGGGCACAACCCGCGCGACGTACAGAACAAGCGCTACAGAAACCGCATCATGCACAAGTTCAAGTACTACGACGACAAGTTCGGCAAAACGCTTTGCACCGGCTGCGGCCGCTGCATCCGCGCCTGCCCTGTAGGCATCGACATCGCCGAGATTTTGGAAACCATCAACGCCAAGCAGGACTAACCCTATCTCTCCCCCTCCCTTGACGGGAGGGGGTCGGGGGGTGGGTGAAGATGCCGACGGCAACGCCTGTGGCCGCTTCCCCCCCACCCCGACCCTCCCCCGCAAGGGGGGAGGGGGTACGAGAGAACCGATCTATGTGCCAATCAAAGAACATCTACCTCCCCAACCTCGCCACCATCGAGGCCATCGTCGACGAGACCCCGGATGTCAGAACGCTGCGCCTGGTCTTCCAGGACGAGGCGGTCCGGGAAAATTTCACCTTCCGCGCCGGCCAGTTCGCCGAGTACTCCTCTTTCGGCTTCGGCGAGTCGACTTTCTGTATCGCCTCGGCACCGACCCGCAAGGGTTACATCGAGTGCTGCTTCAGGAGCGTCGGGCGCGTGACCGAGTCGCTCAGAAGGCTTGAGGTGGGCGATACGGTCGGTGTGCGCGGGCCCTACGGCAACTCGTTCCCGATCGAAGAGTTCTACGGCAAGAGCCTTGTCTTCATCGCCGGCGGCATCGCCCTTCCGCCGCTTAGGACCGTGATCTGGAACTGTCTCGACCTGCGCGACAAGTTCAAAGACATCACCATCGTGTACGGCGCCCGCTCCGAGGCGGACCTGGTCTACAAGCACGAGTTGAAGGAGTGGCAGGAGCGCGGCGACGTGCGTCTGGTGAAGTGCGTCGATCCCGGCGGCGCAGGCCCCGACTTCGACGGTAAGGTAGGCTTCGTCCCGACCGTCCTCGAGGAGGCGGCGCCGAGCGCCGAGAACACCATCGCCCTTGTTTGCGGTCCCCCGATCATGATCAAGTTCACGTTGCCTGTTCTGGAGCGTCTTGGGTTCTCCGACGACAACATCTACACCACGCTGGAGAACAGGATGAAGTGCGGCGTCGGCAAGTGCGGCCGCTGCAACGTGGGCAACGTCTACGTCTGCAAAGACGGCCCGGTCTTCACCGCCCGGGAAGTGAAGGCGATGTCGCAGGAGTTCTAGCTGCGCAAAGGGGACTGGCTCCGTCAGGTGCCTGCCCCCTTTCTTGCCCCCGCCTCTATCGCCTTTATCCCTTTTATCCCCTTCATCCCTGTTCAAATTGCTTGACCAACTGCGCGAAATGAGCGAGTCTTTCCGCTTTGGCGCCGCCCTCACCCCGGCCCTCTCCCAAAGGGCGAGGGCCGGGGTGGACGAAATCTCCGCCACAGCGGGTATCCATGCCGTACCTCCTTCTCACCCTGAGCGCTCTGATTTGGTCCGGTAACTTCGTGATCAGCCGGGCGATGAACAGCGTCATTCCCCCCGCGGGCTTCGTCTTCTGGCGCTGGGTGGTCGCCCTCGTGGTGCTCCTACCGATCGCGCTGCCGCGCCTGCGTCGCGAGTGGCCCATCCTGCGCGCCAACCTGCCGCTTATAGGCATCTCCGGGCTCTTCGCCGTCACCCTCTTCAATTACCTGATCTACATGGCGATGCACTGGACCACCGCGATCAACGCGGCCCTCGTCAACTCGGCCATCCCCATCTTCATCATCATGTTCGCCCGCATCTTCTACGGGCAGCGCGTCATGCTGCGCCAGCACGCGGGTGTCTTCCTTTCCCTGGTCGGCGTCGCGGCCATCATCCTGCGCGGCGACCCAGCCCGCATCCTGACGCTCACCTTCAACCGCGGCGACCTCCTGGTGCTCTTGGCCGCGATCGCGTGGGCGCTTTACTCGGTGGCGATCAAGCGCTACCCCCAGGGGCTAAACCCGTTCGTGTTCCTGTTTTCCATGACCGTGGTCGGCCTCGTGCTCCTCGTCCCGTTCTACGCCTGGGAGATCTCCGCAGGACACCACATGACCTTCAACCTCCCTACCGTACTGAGCATCCTGTACGTCGGCGTCCTCGCGTCGGTGGTCGCCTTCACCGCCTGGAACCACGGTCTGCGCCGGGTCGGCCCCCACATAGGCGGGCAGTTCGTGCACCTGATGCCCGCCTTCTCCACCATCATGGCGGTGATGTTCCTCGGCGAAACGCTGCAGGGCTTCCACATCGCAGGCATCGTGCTCATCTTCGCCGGCATCATCTGCGCAACCTATAAAGTAAAGGCCTAGCCCCCTCCCCTGCCCTTCCCTGCAAGCCGCTTGAGGCAGTCGAGTCGTCCATTGTCAATTATCCATTGTCAATTGTTCATTACCCCTGCTTTTCCGTATACTTCCTTGCCCTCCCCCCCTCGCTGCTGATATCGTATTCACTACGCTAAAACAGCTGCAGCATATCTCTTCCCCAAGAAGGTGACCCCAATGTTCGAAGTTGTAAGCAACGAGATTCTCGCGGAAAACCTCCACAAGATGGTGCTGGTCGCCCCCCGCATCGCGCGGGCAAGGAAGGCTGGACAGTTCGTCATCGTCCGCCTCGACCAGGGCGAGGAACGCATCCCGCTCACCATCGGCGACGCCGACCAGGCCGCCGGGACCATCACCCTCTTCATCCAGGCCATCGGTGCCTCCACCCGGAAAATCGTGGCAACGCCTGAAGGCGGCTTCATCCGCGACGTCGCCGGCCCCCTGGGCAAGGAAACCCACATAACCAACTGGGGCAGAGTCGTCTGCGTCGGTGGCGGGGTCGGTACCGCGGTCCTCTTCCCGCTGGTGAAGGCACTCGCCGAGGCGGGCAACGAAATCACCACCATCATCGGCGGTCGTTCCGAGAAGTACGTCATCCTGGCCGACGAGCTTGGGGCTCTCTCGAAAAACCTCATCATCACCACCGAGGACGGCAGCCAGGGTTACAAGGGGTTCGTGACCGGTCCTCTTTCCGAGATCCTCGCCGACCCCGAGCGCGTGCCGCAGGCGGTTTTCGCGGTCGGCCCGGTTCCGATGATGAAGGCAGTGGCGAACATCACCCGCGAGCCCGGCATCGAGACCATCGTGAGCCTCAACCCGATCATGATCGACGGCACCGGGATGTGCGGCGGCTGCCGCGTGCAGGTTGGCAACCAGACCAAGTTCGCCTGCGTGGACGGACCGGAGTTCGACGCGCACCTGGTCGACTTCGACGGCCTTTCCGACCGCCTCACCAGCTATCGCAAGGAAGAGGCGGCAAGGCACGCAGCCGAGGGCTGCAAACTGGCTAAGGAGGTAGCAAAGTGAGCAACGACCTTTCCCCCAAAGAGAGGATGGCGATAGACAGGGTACACATGCCGGAGCTGCCGGCGGACGAGCGGAACAAGAACTTCGAGGAGGTCAATCTGGGACTCTCCGGGGATCAGGCGCTCTCCGAGGCGAAGCGCTGCCTGCAGTGCAAGACGAGAAACTGCGTCGCGGGCTGTCCGGTAGGTGTTTCCATCCCGGAATTCATCGACGCGCTCGCGTGCGAGGACATGCCGCGTGCGGCGCAGATCCTGCGCGGCGACAACGCGCTACCCGCCGTCTGCGGCAGGGTCTGCCCCCAGGAGACCCAGTGCGAGGCGCTCTGCATCCGCGGCAAGAAGGGTGACGCGGTGGCCATCGGCTACCTCGAGCGCTACGTGGCGGACTGGGCCATGCAGCACCCGGACCGCCTTCTCACCGAGCCCGCCCCCGAGCCGACCGGCAAGTCGGTGGCCGTGGTCGGCTGCGGCCCTGCCGGGCTGACCGCTGCCGGTGAGCTCGCACGCCAGGGTCACAAGGTAACCATTTTCGAGGCGCTCCACGACACCGGCGGCGTGCTCCGCTACGGCATCCCGGAGTTCCGCCTTCCCAAGGAGATCATCGACAGCGAGGTTGCCGTGCTCGCCCAGTTGGGCGTCACCATCGAGTGCAACGTGATCATCGGCAAGACGCTCACCGTCGCCGAGCTGCGCAGCGAATTCGATGCGGTCTTTATCGCCAACGGCGCCGGGCTCCCCACCATGCTCAACATCCCGGGGGAGAACCTCAAAGGGGTGTACGCGGCCAACGAGTTCCTCACCCGCGTGAACCTCATGGAGGCTGGGCGCAGGGAGGACAGCGCCACGCCCATCCTGCAGCGTGACGAGGTCGCCGTCATCGGCGGCGGCAACACGGCGATGGACTGCGTCAGAACGGCGAAAAGGCTCGGCGCCAAGCGCGCCATGATCATCTACCGCCGGGGCGAGGCCGAGATGCCGGCGAGGGTCGAGGAGATCAAGCACGCCAAGGAGGAAGGGGTCGAGTTCATCATGCTCACCGCCCCCCTGGCGATCGTCGCCACCGAAGACGGCTGGGTGAAGGCGCTGCGCTGCCAGCGCATGGAGCTTGGTCCCGCCGACGACTCCGGTCGTCGTCGTCCGCAGGCGATTCCCGATTCCGAGTACGACATCCCGGCGGGAATAGTGATCAACGCGGTCGGCACCAACGCCAACCCGCTCCTCACCGCCACCGCACCGGACCTCAACCTCAACAAGTGGGGTAACGTCGTCACCGACGATAACGGCCAGACCAGCATCCCCGGCGTCTTCGCCGGCGGCGACATCGTCAGGGGCGGCGCCACCGTCATCCTCGCCATGGGCGACGGCAAGCGCGCCGCCGCTTCCATCGATGCTTACCTGAAACGCTAAGTTACGCGGTGACGTCTGCCGCACAAAGGGGGAGGGCCATAGGCCCTCCCCCTTTTTTTAGTTCTTGAGATTCCAGTGAGCACAGTTTGCGCTCGCTCGCGAAGGAAAGGGCAAATCCCCCTGTCCCCCCTTCGCAAAGTTCGCTAAGGGGGACAAGCTCCTCCTTCGAAAAGGAGAGGACGTTCTGCCGTGCTCACCGCTTCGAGGAGACATCCGCCTAGTACCCGGAATTCTTAGCTAAAAGGGGAGCGCCGGGGCTCATGTAGTGCTGCGTGAGCAGCTTTTCCCGCTTTCCTCATTATTGCCTGCGGTTGACACCTCGGCTGTCGGGGGTACCTTTTAATGGTTTTGCTGATCTCACCTTTCTAATAGGAGGCAGTCATGAAAAAGAGGGCGTTATTGTTGTTCGCACTACTTTGCCTTGGCAACTCCGCGTTCGCCGCCGATGATCTGACGACGCAGGCGAAGAAGCTCTTCAAACCAATCCCGTCCAAGGCCCCATCCCTGAAGGAGAACCCAGCCACCGCCGCGAAAATCGACCTCGGAAGGAAACTGTTCTTCGATCCGCGGCTTTCCAGCTCACAGCTCATCAGCTGTAACACCTGCCATAACGTCGGGCTGTTCGGGGCGGATCTACAGGAAACTGCAGTTGGACACGGCTGGCAGAAAGGACCACGCAACTCCCCCACCGTCTTCAACGCGGTGTTTGATGCTGCGCAGTTCTGGGACGGAAGGGCGAAGGACCTGCAGACGCAGGCGAAGGGGCCGGTTCAAGCTAACGTCGAGATGAACAGCAACCCAGAACTCGTGGTGAAGACGCTGAAGAGCATCCCGGGTTACGGACCTCTATTCAGGGCGGCCTTTCCCGGGCAGAAGGATCCGGTAAGCTTCGACAACATGGCGAGGGCAATCGAGGTCTTCGAGGCGACCCTTATCACCCCGAGCTCCCCGTTTGACCGCTTCCTGCAAGGAGACACCAAGGCCCTGAACGCAGCGCAGAAAAGAGGGCTCAAGGTCTTCATGAACAAGGGGTGCGCCCCGTGCCACGCCGGGGTCAACGTCGGCGGCGCCGATTACTACCCCTTCGGCGTGCGGGAAGCCCCCGCTACCGAGATCCGCCCATCCGGCGATACCGGCCGCTTCATGGTCACCAACACCGAGAGCGACCGCTACGTCTTCAAAGCCCCTTCCCTGCGCAACGTGGCCGCGACCCAGCCCTACTTCCATTCCGGGAAGGTCTGGAAGCTGCGCGACGCGGTGGCGGTCATGGCTTCGGCTCAACTCGGGATCAAATTATCCGACCATGAGGTGGACGATACCGTAGCCTTCCTGCATGCGCTGACCGGAAAGGAGCCGAGGATCGCTTACCCGCTCCTTCCGCCGAGCTCCGACACGACACCGCAGCCAAAGCTCAAGTAGCAGTGGTACCACCGGACAGCGCGCCCAAGGCCTTCCTCAGGGATTCCAGGTCGTACGGTTTCTGTATGAACTGCGCCCCCTTCTGGCCGGAGAGCCTTCTTGCCTCCTCCGCCGCGCTGTAACCGCTGGAAAGCACGATTTTCACGCCAGGCCGAATGCGGCGTAACTCATCCGCCGCGGTGATCCCGTCCATCCCAGGCATGGATAGATCCATGATCACCGCGGCGATTTTTTCAGCGTGCTCCCGGAACAGGGCGACCGCTTCCGCACCGTCACATGCGATCAAGGTCGGATAGCCAAGCCCCCTCACCATGGCCCGGCAGACCAGTCGCACCATCTCCTCGTCGTCGACAATGAGCACCGTCCCCTCTTCCCCTGCCTCCTCCGGGACCTTGAGCGGTATCCCCGCCTCTGCGCCAGGTGAGCTCTTAGCCGCTTCTTCCCGCGCCACCGCTCTCTCAACGATCGTCGTCGGTGCCAGCTTTGCCGCAACGCTCTTCTCAATCAGTTGTTGTTCGGGAGCGGGTAACAGCACCTTGACGCTGGTCCCCTCCCCTGTTTCAGACCGCACCAGGATGGCTCCGCCGTGCCCGCGTACGATCCCCTGCACGGCGCAAAGTCCCAGCCCGCGCCCCGTAAACTTCGTTGAGAAGAACGGGTCGAACATACGGTCGCAGGTGGCGCGGTCCATGCCGGCACCATTGTCGGCAACCTCAAGGACGATGAAGCTCCCCGCTACCGGCTTTTCGTCCAGCCTGCTGATGGCGAGCTCTGCAGCCCCCACCTCGGCTACGCCCGTGCTGACCGTCACGGTGCCCCCCTCCCCTACCGCTTCGAGGGCGTTGGTGATCAGGTTCACGATCACCTGTTGCATCTGCCCCGGGTCGGCTTCGAACGAGGGAACACCTGGCTGCAACTGGGCGGTGAGGACCGCTCCCTTGCGCACCGACGCCTTCATCAGATCCACGTTCTCCCCTACCAGTCGGTTCAGGTCGACCACCTGCAGGGTATAGCCGCCCTTGCCCGAGTACGCCAGCATCTGGCGGGTGAGATCGCCGGCGCGCTTGGCCGCCTGGTAAGCGTTGTCCAGGTATTTAACGGCCGGACTCTCAGGTTCCACCACGTGACGGACGAGCTCCAGGTTCCCGCCGATCACCATGAGCAGGTTATTGAAGTCGTGGGCCACCCCGCCAGCCAGTACGCCCAAACTCTCCAGCTTCTGAGTGTGCAGCAGCTGTCGCTCCAGTTCCCGTCGCTGCAAATCCCCCTGGCGCTTCTCCGTGATGTCGGTTCCGGAGCTCAGCACCCCCTGCACCTGGCCTTGGTCGTCGCGCAGCAGGATGTTGTGCCACGAGATGAGGCGCGTCCCCTTGTCCCTGGTGACTATGCGGTTTTCGAAGAACTCCAAAAACTCGTGCTCACCGCGCACCAGACCGTCGAAGATCTGGCGGACTTCCCTCTTCTCCTCCGCCGGGACGAAGTTTTCACACCAGTCCATACCGCTGAGCTCCTCCACCGTCCCCCCCAGCAGGACGGCACCGGTGCGGTTGATCATCGCTATGCGTCCGCCGGTATCCACGAGAAGCAGCATAACCGCGGCCACATCGAGGTAGCGGCGGGCATTCTCCTTCTCCCGTTCCAGGTCCCTGGTCCTCTCGGCGACCTGCCGCTCCAGTTCCTCGTGCCAGTTGGCGATGCGTTCGGCCATGCTGTTGAAAGCCGCGCCAAGCTCGGCGATCTCTTTGGCGGTACCGTGACCTGTAGCCGTTCGAGCAGAAAAATCTCCTCCCTCGAGGGCGGCGACGCTTCTGCGCAACTCCCGGATAGGGCTCGCAATCTTGCCGGCTCCCCACCACACGAAGAGCAGTGCTCCCGAAATCATGGCGAGTCCGAACAGGGCCGCCCGGCTCCTCGTGGCTGCCAGGGGCGCGAAGGCGGTCTCCTCGTCGACCGCGACGGCGATCCCCCACCTCCCGGTGCCACCGACCTCCAGGTAACGGTAGGTGGCGAAGAACCTTCTGCCGTCACTCAGCGTCTCCAATTGTGATGACGCCGACTTCCCGAGGACCCGCCCGGTCAGTTTTTCCGTGAGAGGATCCCTGCTAGTCTGGGTCCGACTCTGTTCCGGCACCGATGCGAGCAGCTCGCCGCGCGGGCCCACGAGGATCATGATGCTTTGCGCACCGGCCGTGCCGGGAAGCAGCGTAAGAGCTTCGAAACTCGGTCTCGGTCCGGCCTCGGCAACTACCACCCCCGCAACGTCCCCGGTCACCTTCCCCGCCCTGTCCCGGACCAGTACTTTCCGTCCGATGAGGATCACCGGTTCCCCCCCTTCGCGGACGATGTCGATGTGCTCGGCTGCGCCGACGGCGAGTGCGGCCGCGATGAAAGCCTTGTTGCGGTAACGGGCGCCGACAAGGTCCATCTCGCTCGCAGCCAGGACCTTCCCTGCCGGGCCCACCAGCACCACGGATGTGTAGGTGTCGGGAGAGATGATCTTTAGGGTGCGCAGATTCTGTGAGAGTGACTGGATATCCGCCGAGTCCGGCTCGTCGCCTCCCGCCAGGGCCGATTCGGTCGTCCTCACGAAGTCGCGCGAGTTGGCGACGACGGCGAGCTCGGCACGCCTCGAGGCGAGCCAGGTCACTACCGACTCCACCTTCAAGTCCGCCGCGTCCTCCAGCGCACGCACGATCTCGCTCTGCTTAAGCGGGTAGATCCCTTCGATCCCCAGTTGGGCCGAGCCGTACACGAGAACGAGGATCAACGCCGCCGAACCGGCAAGCGAGATGACGCTGAAGTAGGCTATGATCCGTTCGCGCATGCCGCACGAGGCGGGGTATGGTTTTTCTTTTATGGTCATGGTTGGTGGTTGGAACCTGGCGGCTCCGCATTTACGGCGACCGGATCTTGCAGTGCGCCGTTCGCCCGGTTAGGCAGCCTGGCGGGGGAGGGGAGGATAAATGGCTGCGTACCGTAGGGGCAACGTGTTACTTATTCGGATCTTTTCCACCGACTTTATCGGCATATATGGCGCTTTCTTGAGTCAATGTTTGTGGCGGGGTAGGGGGGGGTGTCTTGGGCAGGCAAAAAAAAAAGCCCCCTCTGGCTGAGGGGGCTTCTGTTGCAATATGCACTCACGCTACATGAAATGCCATATGAGTCCGATATCGTAGGAGGTTTCCCTCACCTTCGAAGAGAAGGTGTAGGTCCCGCTCGCGTCGCTCTCGCTCACGTGGTTGCTGAGCGCGCACATCCCGCCTAGATGCGCTTCGAACGAGCCGGTGAACTGGTAGCCGACCCCGAATGAGAAGTGATGCTCGGCTATCGCCGGGAATCCGATGATGCGCAGGTATTCGTACGCCGCATTGGAGACCGTGGCCCCCTGGATCTGCGTCGTCCCCATGAGGTCGAAGTTCTTGTGTAGCCGCACCGGGTTCTTGCCGTAGTTGTAGCCAAGGCGCAGGGTAAGACCGTCCGGGTCCTTGTACTGCATGCCCAGCGCGTAGACCCACTGGTCCTTCCAGTCAAACTCCCGATAACCGTCGGCATCGCTCCAGTTTAGCCACTTGGCATCGGCCTCGAGGAGCAGGTCTTCGGTGGCGTGCCACGCGATCCCCGCCGAAGCGGTACGCGGGGACTCCATCTCCAGCTCCTTCTTCTCTCCACTACCGAAGTCCGATACCCTCTCGTGCGAAAGCTTCTCCGCGCTGGTGTAACTGGCACCGATGGAGCAGGGACCCATGCGGTAGATGGCGCCAAGCTGCTCACCGATGCCGTAGTTGTGCGAGGTACCTTCGCCGAGGTCAAGAGAGCCATACAAAAGGTGCAGTGAAGACCCTATCGAGAAATTCGGGGTGACCAGGAAGGCGATGTTGGGGGCGAACTTGAGGATCTGGAGTTGCGTGTAGATGTCACCTTCGGCCCCGGGGGAGCCGGGGTTGAGGTCGATCCCTTTGTTCCGGTAGTCGACCCCCATACCGGTGATCCCGAACATGCCGAGACCGAAACGGAACCGGTCGCTGATCGGAGTGACCATACCGACAGCGGGGATGATGAACGGCCTCATGTCGCTCTTCGCGCTGACGACCTGGGGCCCCATGGTCACGGTGGCCTTTACCGACGGGTTGTAGATCGTCGAGGCGAAGACCACCTCGGTGCCGGGGCAGTAGGGCCCCATGCAGACCGCGGCGGGGTTGGCGAAGATGGCGCTTATGGCGTCCTGTGGGGCGGCGACGCCGGCCCCTCCCATGGCGCGAGACGCAGGCGCCACGCCGATCAGGGTATCGCCGTTGGTTGCCCATGCTTCGGGTGAGGAGATAGAAAGTAACAGTGCTGCTGCCGCAAGTACCGCCTTCTTTGCCATAAGCCCGCCTCAATTAATGAATTTCAAGCGGACCTTATAGCACTTTTCTTACAGGGTGTAAATAATCCATTTTTCCGTATACAGATATAAAAACCATTAGACGCGGGAAAAAAGACTTACAGCCACCCCTTCCGCTTGAAATACCAGTAAGGTGCGATGCCGGACAGGATCATCAGGGCCAGGGCCCACGGGTAGCCGAGCCCCATCTTCAGCTCGGGCATGTAGTCGAAGTTCATGCCGTAGATGCTGGCGACGAGGGTAGGGGGGAGGAAGACCACCGCAGCAATGGAAAAGATCTTAATGATCTGGTTCTGCTCGATATTGATGAAGCCCTGGGTCGAGTCCATCAGGAAGTTGATCTTCTCGAACAGGAAGGTGGTGTGCGACATGAGGGTCTCGACGTCGCGGGCGATCTCCCTGAGCGTTTCGGCCTGGTCGGTCCGATCCCGCAAGTGGCGCAGCAAAAAGGAGATGTCGCGCTGGGTATCCATGAGGCAGAGGCGGATCTTTCCGTTACTGTCCTCGAGCCGCGCCAGCTTGTCGATGGCGTCCTCGAGTTCCGCGTCCTCGTCCTCGAGCACCATGTGGCTCACCCCCTCGAGCTGGCGATGGATGTCCTCCAGGGTGTCGGCGTGGTTCTCCACCTTCTGATCCAGCAGGATGACGAGCAGTTCCGCTGCGGAACGGCACTCGACGTGACCGCGGCGGGCGCGCATGCGCAGCAGTCGAAAGTCCGCTAAGTCTCCCTCGCGGATGGTGATCAGGTGGTTCGTCTGCAGGATGCAGGCGACGGTAAGCGTCATGTGACGCCCCTCGCTCTGGGAGAGGAAGAGCGGGTGGACATGGATCCCGGCGGAGTCGACGAAGCATCGGGCGGAGATCTCGATCTCGTCGACCTCGTCGTACTCGGGGATGTCGGTATGCAGGAGGAGCTCCAGCAGATCCCTCTCTTCGTCGTCCGGTTCGTGGGCGTCGATCCAGTCGGCCTTTAGGATCTGGTTGGGGAGGTCCTCCCGCTCGAACTCCATCTCCGTGATGAGTCCGCTTTCTATCTTGAAAAGCCTCAGCATGATGCGCTCCTGCCTGGTCCGCGCCCTCGGTGCCGGCCGTGGCACTGCTGGCACCGGCCCCCTTGCCCGGTTGAAACAAGAAGGGCGGCCTTATCGGCCGCCCCAGTCTGTGGTCCTGAATTATTTCTGCGACAGCCTGTGCACGCAGTCGACCATGAAGATCGCCTTTTCCGGTGGTACCGTGGGGAGGATGCCGTGCCCCAGGTTGAAGATGAGACCGGGCCTGCCGGCGTTTTCGTCGAGCACGCGCTTCACCTCACGCTCGATGATCTCTTCCGGTGCGAAGAGGACGGTCGGATCGAGGTTACCCTGTACCGCCATGTCGCCGAGAATGTCGCGGGCCTTGCCGAGGTTCACGTGCCAGTCGAGGCCCATGACGTCGCCGCCTGCTTCTTTCACGATCTCGAGCATGGTGCCTGCGCCCTTCACGAAGTGGATCACCGGAACGTTGGTGCGGTTCAGGCCGTTGATGAGGCGCTGGGTGTACGGGAGGACGTAGCGCTCGTAGTCGGCGGGGGAGAGCATGCCGCCCCAGGTGTCGAAGATCTGGATCGCCTGCGCGCCGGCCTTGATCTGGGCGTTCAGGTACTCCATGTCCATGGTGGTGATCTTGTCCATGAGCGCCGCGTAGATCTCGGGCTCGGCGTACATCATCTTCTTGAGTGCGGCGAAGTCCTTGGAGCCCTTGCCTTCGACCATGTAGCAGGCGAGGGTGAAGGGGGCGCCGCCGAAGCCGATCAGCGGTACCTTGGCGGCAAGCTCTTTCCTGAGGAGTTTGACGGCGTCGAGCACGTAGGGGACGTCGGTCTCCATTTTCGGGATCTTGAGCGCCTCCACGTCGGCCATGGTGCGGATCGGTTTGGTGAACACCGGCCCCGGGGTGAAGTCGAGCTCCATACCCATCGGCTCGATCGGGGTGAGGATGTCGGAGAAGAGGATCGCGGCATCGACGCCCAGGATGTCCACCGGCTGGATGGTGACTTCAGCGGCGAGTTCCGGCGTCTTGCAGAGTTCCAGGAAGGTGCATTTGGAGCGGACGCGCATGTAATCGGGGAGGTAACGGCCGGCCTGACGCATAAGCCATACCGGTACGATGTCGACCGGCTTACCCCAACATGCGTCTAAAAATCGAGTATTCATAGTAATCCTCCTGGGTGAAATTTTGAGGGATCAAGTATCAAAGTTGTGAGACACACATTCCACAACTTTGATTGCCATCGTCAAAAAAAGCTCAATGAGAGCATGGCACAACCGGTCCCTCTCCCATCTAGAGAGGGGCCGCTTTAAAAGTCCCCCTTTGCGAAGGGGGATTTAGGGGGATTTGCTTTTGCTTGGGGAGAGGCAAATCTCCCCCGCCCCCCTTCGCAAAGGGGGGCGGGAGCAAATCGTCAAATTATTTCTGCTCTTTTCTCTGCACCTTGATCGGCACGTAGTTGCAGAACGGTTCCTCTTCCATGTAGTCGCCGTACACCGCATCGGCGCGGGCGCGGCAGCCGCCGCAGACGTTCAGGTATTCGCACTCGCCGCACTTACCCTTGTAGGCTTTGAAGTCGCGCAGGTCCTTGAAGATCTCCGAGTTTTCCCAGAGCTCCTTGAACGGAGTCTCTTTCACGTTCCCTGCGGTCCTGTGGAAGTAGGAGCAGGGCTTCAGGTTGCCGAAGCAGTCGATGAGGCAGATGGTCTGGGCCGCGATGCACCCCTTGCCGCCGCCGGTGGAGAAGGTGAGGGAACGACGCTCGAACTTCTCACCCTCCGCCTTCGCCTTCTGCGGCACGATGCGGTAGTAGTGCGGCGCGCAGGTCGGGCGCATGAGGATGTCGTCCTCGTTTTTCTCCTGGTGGTAGTGCCAGTCGAGGATCTCCTCGTAGTCTTCCTTGGAGATCAGTTCGCTCATGATGTCCTCGCCGCGACCGGTCGGAACGATCATGAACATGTACCAGGCGGTGGCGCCGATGGACTTCGCCACCTTGAAGGTGTTGGCGATGTCGGTCTGGTTGCGCTTGGTGAAGGAGGAGTTGACCAGGAACTTCTGGCCGTGCTTTCTGAAGAGCTCGGCGGCCTTCATCACGCCTTCGAAGGAGCCCGGGCACTGGCGGAAGTTGTCGTGCACGGCGGCGTTGGAGCCGTCCAGGGAGAGCGACACCATCTTGATGTCCGCCTTCTTCATCTTCTCACACACCTCGTCGGTCACGAGGGAGCCGTTGGTCGCCATGCACATCCTGAGGCCGAGCGAGGTGCCGTACTCGGCGAGTTCGAAGATGTCCGGCCTCATGAGAGGCTCGCCGCCGGAGAGTACCACGACCGGCTTCGAGAAATCGGCGATTTCCTTCAGGAGCTTCTTCCCTTCCTCGGTGGTGAAGTCACCTTCCGACGAGGTCAGCTCGGACGAACAGCGGCAGTGCACGCATTTGAGGTTGCAGCGCTGGGTGGTCTCCCAGGCGATCCATTTCGGTACGAACTCTTCGGCCATGGTATCTCCAATGTGACCCTGGAAAGCGTGCAGTGCGGGGGGGAATCGACTCGGGGGCAGGGAACGAATTCGCGCCAAAAACGGTCGGCTCTGCGACAAGGAACGCTTCGGCTGCCTCCTTCCCGACACGGCGTCGCAAGGGGCATCCAGGAGGTAAAAAGTTTACTGCGAACTTTACTATGAAAGGCGCGACGAACTCAAGAAGAATCGCTTATTCCGCCATTTTACGGTTGAAGACGTATACGGCGACGGCGAAAGATAGGGCCGCACTCAGAACCAGATTGACCAGGTAGTGAGTGGGGACGGCTCCAGTTAGGAGAGCGTCGCGCGCCCCCTCGAAAATAGCCGTGGTGGGAAGCAGCTCAATCAGTGGCAGTATGGATGAAGGGTAGGATGAGAGAGGGAAGAAGATACCCGCCATGAAGATGAGCGGGACGATGATCACGGACTGCACCCGGCCTATGTTTTCCGGCTTGTCTATGACAGTGCCGCAGATAGTGCCGAGGCAGGAAAAGGTCATGGAAGAGAGTGCGATGCAGCCTAAGTAGCTTGGGAGGTGCGTGTAGTCGATGCGGAAGGGGGTGAGGGCGAGGATCACCAGGAAGACGACCGAACCCTTTACCGCCCCTTGTGAGAAGCCGGAGAAGATCTTGCCGATGACGATGTCGTAGACGGTCACCGGGGTGACGCGGTACTCCTCGATGGTGCGCTGCACGCGGCGGTGGAACCACATGCTCCAGGAGCTCTCGTCGAAGGCCGCGTTGACCGCGGTCATCGAGATGAGGCCGGGGGCGATGAAGAGAGGGTAGGGGACCCCGTTCACCGCGGTGATGTACCCTTTGAGCCCGAAGCCGAAGGCGAGGTAGAGGGTGAGGGGGTATGCCACCACCGAGACGAGCTCAGAGACGATGCTGCGCCTTAAGACCAGCATGTCCCTGCCCCAGATGGAAAACGCACCTTTGAACACCGAAACCTCCGTTCAACGTTCAACGTTCAACGTTTTTTCAAGCGTACAATCCCCAACCACCAAGCCTCGGTGCCGCGACATTGCCGCAGGCCCCGGGGGGGGAAACCGGTTTCACACCGAACGTCGAACGCCGAACGTTGAACCGCCTTTATTCCCTGACCCTCTCCCCGGTCAGCGCGATGAACACATCCTCCAGGGATGGCTCCTTGAGACAGATCCTGCGGATGTCGGCACCGCCCAGATGGTCCATGAGCGGCTTGATCGACTCCTCGTCGGCCAGGGTGATCTGGAAAACGGCTCCCTCCCTCTCCACCCCTTTCACGAACGACAACCCGGCCAGCACCCCCTCGTACCGCTCGGCATCACGCTTGAACTCCACCTGGTAGGTGTGCGCCCTCGAATAGGCGTCCTTCAGCTGCGCGGCGGTCCCGTCGGCGAGACACTCGCCGTGATCCATGATCATGATCCGGTCGCAAAGCGCGTCGGCCTCGTCCATGTAGTGCGTGGTGAGAAACACGGTCATCTTGTGGCGCAGACCACGGATGTAATCCCAAAGCGCACGCCGGGACTGGGGATCGAGCCCGGTGGTCGGTTCATCGAGAAAGAGCACCCGCGGCTCGTGCACCAGGGCGCGCGCCACCACGAGACGGCGCTGCATGCCGCCGGAAAAGGTGTCGGGGAAGTCGTTCCCGCGCGAGGCGAGCCCGGTCATCTCCAAAAGCTCGTCGATGCGGGGGTTGTAGGAAGCGGGGCGCATGCCGTGCAGCCTCGCATGCAGGGTGAGGTTCTCGCGCGCGGTCAGGTAACGGTCCAGGTTGTTCTCCTGGGGAACCACGCCGATCAGGCGCCGGACCTCCTTGCCTGCCGTCAGCACGCTGTGACCCTCTACGAAGGCGTCCCCTAAGGTCGGACGCATGAGGGTGGTGAGGATCTTGATGAGGGTGGTCTTGCCGGCGCCGTTCGGGCCTAGAAGGCCGAAGACGGTGCCGCGCGCTACCTCGAGCGAGAAGCGCTCCACCGCGGTGAAACCGTCGTAACTTTTGGTGATCTCGTGGAGCTTGATGGCGTGGCTCATGATTGCCCCGGTCTTTTTGTTACTCCAGCGGGAAAAGCAGGGAGAAGGTGCTCCCGCCTCCTTCGGCCGCTTCCACCCACACCACACCCTCGTGCGCATCCATGATGCCCCGCACGATGGAGAGCCCGAGCCCGCTCCCCTTGGACATGAAAGCGGTGTCGCCGCTCGAGTGGTGGGCGATGTCGCCTACGCCGTAGAACTTGTCGAACACGCGGACCCGCTCGTCGACGGGGATGCCGATGCCGTTGTCGCTCACCTGCAGCAGGTAGTAACTTTTCACCGCAGCGATGTTGTTGGGGAAGGAGGAGTAGAACTGGCGCACTAAAGGGGTCAACTCCTTCAGGCGCGCATGCTTCAGCGTCCGCCCGGTGAGCCGTACCTCGCCGCCGTCATGCGTGAACTTGATGGCGTTCTCCATGAGGTTTCGCACCGCCAGGGTCACGAATCCTTCGTCCACCGGAACCAAGCTCTCCTCGCCGGTGATCTTCACGGCGATGTGTCGCTCGGAAAGCGGCAGCGCGAAGAGGTCGTGCACCTCGCGGCAGAGCTGGATCAGGTTTGCAGGCCTTTTCTGCGCCAGCGGCCCCTGGGCCTCGATCCTCGAGATGGAAAGGAGATCCTCGACCAGCTTTCTCAACTGCACCGTTCCTTCGTACACCGAGGTGAAGATGTTGTGCTGTTCGGGGGTCATCGGTATCCCCGCGTACTTCAGGAGGAACTCAACCCCTCCCATGATCGAGGTGATCGGGGTTTTGAGCTCGTGGGACGCGATGCCGATGAAGTTGTTCTTGGCGGTGTTGAGACGCCCAAGCTCGATGTTGGCCCTCTTGACCTTCTGCAGGTTCTCCTTGAGCTCCATCTTGCTCTTGTAGAGCTCCTCCGCCTTCTCCTTCATCTTGTCGTAGAGGCTGTAGTTGTCGATGAGCACGGCGAGCTGTCCGGCGATGGAGCAAAGCAGGAAGACGTCGCGGTCGCTGTAGTTGCGCCCGGAGATGGTCCCGACCGTCATCACCCCCATCACTTCCTGACCGATCTTCAAAGGCACCGTGCACCAGGAGTGCAGCCCCATGGCGACGGCCGCCTTCTTCGCCTTCTCGGGAAAGCGCGAATCGGGCTCCTCGCCGAGGAATGGGCGCCCGACCTGGGCGAGTCTCGTCCACTCCGCATCGGCGGGAAGCGTCTTCATCGCCTTTTCGAAGGGGGCGGAGAGTCCGAGCGAGGCGCGCATCTTGAGCCGCTCCCCCCCCTCGAAGAGATGGATGCAGGAAAAGTCCATCTGCAGCATGTTGTGCAGTTGGAAGAGGAGGTCGCCCATCACCTTCTCCACCCCTTTGGTGTACTGCAGGCGGAAGGCTACCGCGTAGAGGGTGAGGAGCTCGCGGTCGCTGGTCCGCTTCTCTTCCTCCACTTCGCGCCTCTTGGTGATGTCTTTTATGATGTGCACGAAGCCGGCGCGGTCGTTCCCCTCGATACGCATCGGGTAGCTCGCCACGTTGTACCAGCCGCTCAGGTTGGGGAAGCGGATGTCCTCTTCGGTTTCACCCTGCATGTGCAGGAAGCGGAAGATTTTCCCCTCGGGAACCTCCGATCCGAAGAAAACCTCGTCGATGCGCTTGCCGAGGATGGCGTCGTACCCGCCGGGGAAGTAGGAGAAGACCCGGCCGTTGCAGCGCGAGATGACCCCTTCGTTGTCGGTGATGATGATGAGGTCGGAGACCGCGTCGAAGACCGATTCCCATTCCGCCTTGCCGCGGCGCACCTTGTCCTGGGTGAGCCGGTGCGTCCGGCGCTCCTCCGCCTCGCGAAGCTCGCGCTCCACGACCGGCACGAGGCGCGCCAGGTTCCCCTTCATCAGGTAATCGTTCGCCCCCGACTTCATGGCGGCTACAGCCAGGTCTTCGCCGATCTTGCCGGAGACGATGACGAAGGGGATGTCCTCTCCGCTTTCGTGCAGGATCTGCAGGGCGCCGAGCGCGTCGAAGGCGGGCATCCGGTAATCGGATATCACCACGTCCCACTTGTTATCCTGCAACGCCTGGCGCATCCCCTCCGCGGTCTCGACACGGCGGTGCTCCAGCTGATAGCCGCCGCGCACCAGCTCGCGTACCAGGAGCAGGCTGTCTTCCAGGGAATCCTCGACGAGCAGAACCTTCAAGGGAATTGACGATTGAAGATTGACCATTGACAACGCACTACCTCCAGCAATTGACAGCTGATGATGGTCCATTGACAATGGCAGCACCAACGGCCTCCACTGTCACTTGCCCCATCACCATGACTCCATTCCCGCCTTCGTACCGCCAATAAAAGCTGTTCGTTTCAGTGCCGGGCTTTCCATTGTCAATTGTCAATCGTCATTTGTCAATCACCCGCGTCACTGTTAGCATCCGTCGTCAATTTCCTCTCGGCGCCAGGGTGAAGAAGATGGTAGTGCCCTTGCCGGGCGTGCTCTCCGCCCAGATCCTGCCGCCGTGGCGTGTCACGATGCGATGCGCGATGGCCAACCCGACACCGCTCCCCTCGAATTCGTCGGTGCGGTGCAGCCTGTTGAACAGGGTGAAGAGTTTGCCCGCGTACGCCATGTCGAAGCCGGCGCCGTTGTCGGCAACGAAGTAGACCGTCTCTCCGTTCTCCTCCTTGCCCCCGAGCCGGATGCGCGCCGAGCTCACCTTCGAGCTGAACTTCCAGGCGTTGCCGATCAGCACCTCGAGGAGCTGCCTCGCGAGTTTCGGGTCCGCCTCACCCTTGATCCCCTCCGGAATATCGAACTCCACCTGCCGCGCCGGATCGTTGTGCCTGAGTTCGAGGGAGATCACCTGGGCTTTCACGCTCAGGTCGATGGGCTGGCGGATCAGTTCGCACCTCCCCACCCGGACAAACTGCAGGATGGCGTCGATGAGCTGCGCCATCTTTCCCGTGGCCTGGCAGATGCGGGTCAGGTACTCCCGCCCCTGATCTCCCAGCGTAGCGCCGAAGTCGTCTAAAACGGCGCGGCTGAAGCCGTCTATGTGCCTTAGCGGTGCCCTCAAGTCGTGCGAGATGGAATAGCTGAACGCCTCCATCTCCCGGTGGGCCGCCTCCAGTTGCACGAGCCTCTCCTCCAACTGCCGACGCAGCGACTCCTCGCCGGGGGAAACGGCGGGATTGCTGCGTGCAAGCACCAGGTGCGCCGGCTCCCCCTGAAACCACAAGGGGCGCCAGGTGAGCTTCAGCTCCAGCTCCCTCCCGTCCCGATGACGCTGCCTGCAGGTACGCTCAAGAGCCCCCTCGCCGGCCGGGGCGGAACAAGGATCGACGGACAGCCCCGACAGCCCCAGGGCAAGGAACTCGCTGCGCGCGTAGCCGTACAGGCGGAGCGCCGCCTCGTTCACCGCAAGGATCCGGCCGTCCTCCCGACGGCATACCCACATCGGCTCGGGATTTTCCTCGAACAACTCGCGGTAACCCGCGTCGCTTTCTCGCAGCGCCACTTATCCCCCTATACTCCCAGGATCATCTGCATAGTGCCGGGTTTTCCCATGAGAAGGTACCCCCTCTCGGACGAGGACATACTTTACTACAAATCACAAAACAAAAAATAGAATAATTAAAAGTACCTTCGAAAAACCCTATGGGGCTTTGGGGGATGCGTGGCTAATTAACCCTATTCTTCAGGCTCCTCGGGAAGCGCCGGAAGCAGGATGGTGAAGACGCTCCCCTTTCCGGCTTCGCTCTCGGCCCAGATGTAGCCGCCGTGGGCGTCCACAGCCTTGCGGCATAAGGCGAGGCCGAGGCCGGTGCCGCGGGTCTTTCCCTGGCGCCGGTTTCTTGCCTGCACGAAACGGTCGAAGATGGAGCCGATGGCCTCCTCCGGGATGCCGACGCCGCTGTCGCGCACGCGGATCCTGACGAAGTCCCCCTCTTTCGGGAGCTGATCGTCCGCGTAGATCTCCTCGGGAACTTCTCCGGTGATGGAGGAGGGATCCCGCACGAGATCGGCGGAAACCTCGATTTCCCCCTCTTCGGGGGTGAACTTCACCGCGTTGGAGAGGAGGTTTCCTATGATGCGGTTGAAGGAGGAGCGGTCCGCCGAAACCGCCGGGAGATCCGGGACGATGGTGGTGAAGAGCCGGATGCCGCCACGCTCGGCGACGGTCTGGAACTTGCCGACGCTGCGGCCGACGAGGGCACCGGGCGCCTCCTCCCTGAAGGTGAGCTTCATCTTGCCCGCTTCGAACTTGTGGATGCCGAGCAGGGTGTCGATCATCTCCACCATCTCTTCGCAGCTCTCGATGGCGGCATTCAGGTACTCGCGCTGGTCCGGGGTCACCGTGCCGAGCTTTCCTTCCCGCACGAGGTCGATGGAACCGACCACGGCCGTAATAGGGGACTTGAGGTCGTGGGAGAGCATGCTGACGAAATCTTCCTTCTCCTGCTCCAGTTCCTTCAGCTTGGAGATGTCCCTGATGATCTCGACGCTTCCCACCAGATCACCCTCGGCGTTTCTAAGCGGCGCCGCCGAGGAAAGTACCGGAACGGCGCGGCCTCCCACGTGCAACGTGTAGGAGACGTCGAGGCACGACTCGCCGGTTCTGAGTACGGTCCGCGCCGGCAGCTCGCCGCCGGGCACCTCCGCATGCAGCACCTCCTCGAGCGGTCTACCGCCGATGCTCCCCTCCGCGCTCAGGACGCGTTCCGCCTCCCGGCTTGCCGTGATGATGCGCCCTTCGAGGTCGACCGCCAGCAGGAGATCGGCCATCCCCTGCAGCACCGCCGCCATTTTCAGGCGCTCCTCGTCCAGTTGGCGCTGCAGCCTCGCGTTCTCCTTGCGGGTCCTGTCGATGCTTATGGCCCGCTCCACCTTTTGCAGCATGTCGTCGGCGGAAAAGGGCTTGGAGATGTAGTCGAGGGCGCCGTTTTTCATCGCCTCCACCGCGATGTCCTCGCTGCCGTGGGCGGTCATCATCACCACCGGCGTCTCGTCGGTCCTTATCCGGCTCAGCACCTCGAGGCCGTCCATGCGCGGCATCTTGATGTCGAGCATGATGAGGGCGAACCGCTCCGCGGCGACCGCCTCCAGGGCCTCCACGCCGTCGCGGGCGCGGACCGTCTCGAACCCGGCATCCTCCAGTTGCAGCTTGAGGATGAGGGCGATGTCCGCCTCGTCGTCGACGATCAGTATCTTATTTTTTTCCATCGGTCTCCCCTATGATTGGAACGGTGAAGCTGAAGGTGTTGCCGCGCTCCTGCGCCGCGGTGTAGAAGATCCTGCCGTGGTGGCGCTCGACGATCTCCTTGCAGATGGCGAGCCCCAGCCCTGTCCCACCCACCTTGCCGCGTTCCTGGCACTCTATCTGCTGGAATTTCTTGAAAAGCCTGTCGCGATCCGACCACTGGATGACGCGCCCCTTGTCCGCGACCGAGACCACCACGTAGTTTCCTTCCTGCTCGGCGCTGATCATGACCACCTTTCCCTCCGGCGAGAACTTCACCGCGTTGGAGAGGAGGTTCGTGAGCACCTGGATCAGGCGGTCGCTGTCGCCGTACACCATGGGGAGGTGCTCCCCGACCGTGTTGACGATGGTGATGTCGCGCCCCATGGCGTAGGACTTGATCTCCTCGACGGCGTAAACGGTGAGCTCCCCGATCGACACCGGCTTGAACTTGAAAACCATGCCGCCGGACTCGATGCCGGAGATGTCGAGGATCTCGCCGATGAGCCGGATCAGGCGCTGGGTGTTGCGGAAGCAGACGGTTAGGAGCTGCCTCTCGGTGTCGGTGAGCCACTTGCTGCGGGTCAAAAGGAGCTGCAGCGATCCCTTGATCGAGGTGAGCGGTGTCTTCAGCTCGTGGGACACCGTGGAGATGAACTCGGTCTTCATCTTGTCCACCTGCTGTTCCACGGTGACGTCGCGTATGGAAAAGACGATACCCGCGAAGTTACCCTTCTCGTCGGTGAGCGAGGAGAGGTAGACGTGGAGCCTTTTCCCCTTTACGGTCAGCTCTTCCCTGCACCCTCCGGCTCCCGCCTGGGTGAACTCCCTGATGCGCGCGAGAAGGGGGGTGAAGCCCACCAGTTCGCAGACCTGCTCGATCGGCTTTCCTACCACCCTGTGCGGCACCATCTCGAAAAGCTGCTGGGCCGCCGGGTTGAAGAGAACCACCTTGTTGTCGAGGTCCGTCACCACGACCCCTTCGGCAAGGCTCGTGAGCACCGCCTCGAGCCGCCCCATCTCCATGGCGAGGGCGGAGGTTCTCTCGTCGACCATCCGCTCCAGTTGCTCGTTCAACTCCTGGAGATCCGAGGTCTTCCTGTTGATGATGGCGTCGCGCTCCTTGAGGGCCTGCACCATCTGGTTGAAGGAGGAGGCCAGCATGCCGACCTCGTCGTCCTGGTCCCCTTCGACCCGCTGGTCGAAATCCCCTTCCTCGATCCTGCTCGCGCTGGAGGCGAGCTCCCTTAGCGGGCGGGTCAGGTGACGGGAGGCGAGGAAGGCAAGGCCGAAGGAGCAGAGTATCCCGACCGCGGCGGCGGCGAGGATGTTCTCGAGGTTCTGCCTCCTGTTCTGCTTGAACCTTTCCGTGGCGACCGCAACGGAGAGCGAACCGACGAACTCCCCGCGGCTGTTCAGGATGGGATCGATGACGGTTTCGAACGACCTGGCGCCGATCATGGCCTCGCCGCGGTACACCTCTCCGCGTTCCAGCACGTCGATGACCTCCGGCTCCAGCGTGGAAGAATCGCGCAGGGTGCTCGGGAGGCTGCTCGCGATGCGCAGGTCGCGCTGGGTGATGGTAATCTCCACGTCGCGGCCCGACACTTCCTGAAGCTCGTCGGGGAGGGTAGGGCGGTCGTTCAGCACCTCCCCGGCCACCATGCACCCAAGCACCCGGCCGTCTTCGGCAAGGACCGGAACCGCCACCGTCGTGACGAACGCCTCGCTTTCCCCGCCCCGGTCGCAGTAACGCTCCACCCCCGTCCTGCACAAGAGCGCCCCCGACAGGATCTCGGTGGAGATGACGACGCGTTTGCCGACGAGGGCCTGTTCCACCACCCCCGGCACTTCCAGTCTCTCGTCAGGCTGGTCATCCTTAAGGCTCGCAATCACACGCTTGTCCGCGTCGAGGAGCACGAGGAATTCGAGGTAGGGGAGCACCTTGTGCACCCCCCGCAACCGGTCCGTCAGCCACGCGCGGTCCCGGTCCTTCATGTGTTCGTGAACGGTCCTGGAAGTAGCCGGCTGCAGCAGGGAATACTTGACGATCTTCGCGCGGTCGGAAAGCTGGCTGCGAGCGTAGGTGAGGTAGGTCTCGAGATTGCGGTCGATTTCCGAGCGCAGCGAGGCGCTCATGGTCGTCATGGTGGAGTAGATCAGGGTGGAATACGAGATGAGCAGGATGGCGAGGATGGAGAGGAGCAGTTTGGATCTTATGCCAAAGCGTGGTTGCATCAACCCATCCTTAAAAGGCGGACCAAGCCCCGGGTCGCGGCGGAAAACCGTCCCGATCCGGGGCTCGATCTTGATCTGTGGCTAAGCTCCTTCGGCCTTCAGGTTCCTGGTCATGAGCTCAAGAACCGCTTCGCGGGCCGGCTTGTCCTGGTAGAGCATCTGGTACATCTGCTCGATGATCGGCATCTCTACCCCGAGCTTCTTCGCCAGGTTGTAGGCGGATTCCGTGGTCTTCACCCCTTCGGCCACCATGCGCATCTCGCCGAGGATCTCCTCGAGGCGGCGCCCCTGGCCTATCTGGATGCCGACACTGCGGTTTCGGGAGAGATCGCCGGTGCAGGTGAGCACGAGGTCGCCCATGCCGGCAAGCCCAGCGAAGGTGGCGGGTTGCGCCCCCATGACGACGCCCAGACGCGTCATCTCGGCAAGGCCGCGGGTGATCAGGGCGGCGCGCGTGTTGCTGCCGAAGCCCAGACCGTCGGAGATACCTGCGGCAATGGCGATGACGTTCTTGATCGCCCCGCCAAGCTCAACCCCGACCACGTCGCTGTTGCGGTAGACCCGGAAGAAGTTGGTAGTGAAGGCCTCCTGCACACGGCGGGCGATCTCTTCGGATGCCGCGGCAGCGGTAACCGCGGTCGGCATCTCCTGCGCGACCTCGCGGGCGAAGCTCGGACCGGAGAGCGCCGCGAACCTTTGGTACATCGCTTCGGGGAGGATATCCCGGTAGATCTCGGAAACGGTGGCGAGGGTGTCGACCTCGATCCCCTTGGAAGCGGAGACGATCACCGCATCGCTCGGGATAAAGGGAACGGACCGCCCCATCACCCGGCGCACCAGTTGCGACGGCACCACGCTAAGCACCATGGTGCATTCGCGGTAGGCCTCCACGAGGTCGTTGGTGTAGGCGAGCTTTTCATCGAGCGTGATGCCTGGGAGAAAGAGGTTGTTCTCCCGGGTGTCGCGCATGGTCTGCACCAGCTCCGGCTCGTACGCCCACAGGGTTACCTGGTGTCCCTTCTTGGCCAAGAGGTCGGCAAGGGTGGTGCCCCAGCTTCCCGCTCCTATGACGGCGATTTTTTCCAGCATGTCTTCAAGCCCTCTCGTTGTATCCGTAGCCCTTCATGAGGACATTTACCGTAGCAGATATAATGAAAATTCCCCCTCCCGTCAAGGAGGGGGAAGTGATTTTACGAGAAGTTACCGTTGTGAGCGGCGCTCCGGGGTCTACTCGACCGCCCTGAGCGGCAACTCGTCGCCCCGCTCGAGGGACTCGCGCGCGATCTCCATGCTTTCGAGGGCGAAGCGGCGCAGGAAAGGGTGCAGGTATGCCGGCAGCGGGTTGTCGACCATACTGTCCGCGAGACCCACTACTTTGGCAACCTCGGTTAAGTCCCTGCCGCAATGCAGCATGAGGTCCGCGCTGATAAGGAGGCGTTCCCGGATCAGTTCCAGCTCCGGCGTGATCAGTTCGGCGCAGAAGTGCTCCAGGACCTGCTCGCAATCCTTCCCTTTCCGGTAATCCTCGGCGAAGTCGTAGACGCGCTGGGCCGCCATGTACCACCCCGAAAAGAAGGGATCCTCGAACAGGCGCTGGGCCAGCCTTTCTCCCTCCTGAAAGCTAAGGGCACGCGGCGCTGGAAGCCCGGTCAGCCGCTCGGCCAGCGGGGCAGGGGAGAGGTCGACGCCGGCGAAGATGCCGCGCCTCATGTAGAAGTCGGCGGGAAGGTAGCAGAGATCGCGGCTCCAGTGCAGGGCGTCGCGAATCAGGTCGATGAGGTATTCGGGAGCGACCTCGATCAGGTCGTCCTGCAAGCGGAAACCCTCCACCTCGGCGAGAAAATTCTCGACCGTCAGTTCCCCGGCGCCCCACGCCGCCAGTACCCCGCGACGTTCGTGTACCTGCATGTAAAGGACGCTCACCGTGTCAGCACCCGCCCAGCGTGACAGGAGCAGGGAACGGTAGCCGTCGCCGTCCGGCGGAGTGGCGTAACCGGCATGGAAGGGGAGGTATTCGCGCGGAGGCGGTACCGCAACGCCCAGGAAACGCAGGCGGCGCAGCGCCTTGTCGGCAACGGGTAGGAGGTCCTGGTCGCATTGTGCGATGAAGTCCTGCAGCACGCCTGCGGCCTGCGGGTCCCTGATCCGGCCGAGCGCCTGCAGTGCGGCATGCACCACTTCAAGCTCCGGGTGCCAGAGCATCGCCTGGAGCATGAGCGGTGCGTGGGGGTCCCCGGAGCGGTACAGTTCGCGGATGACGATCTGCTGCACCTCGGGAGGGTGCGAGAGGAAATCGTCAAGGAAGGTAACCATCCCCTCCTCGCCGAGTTGCATCGCTCCCTGCACCTGCTGCCCCAGAGAGCTTGCACCGGGACCGGATTTCCCGTCGCTGAAGGGTGCCGAACCGACGTCCACGCCGTACCCTTCCAAGGCGATCATGAGGGCCGCCTTGCCGTCCGCCGCGAGATCCTGGCGCTTCAGGGCGATCTGGATCAGCTGGTCCAGCCAGTGCTCCGAGTCGAAGAAGTCCAGGATGTAGGCGTACTTAGCGATCAGTTCGCCGGAATTTTCGCGCCAGAGTTCGCGCACGAGCGGGCGCAGCGCCCTTTTCCCTGCCTCCTGGAACCTGCGTCCGATCTGTTCCATCTCCTCTATGGAGATGCCTTCCCCTTTGAGCCGCCCCAGAAGATCCAGAATGTCGCGGCGCTCCTTCAGGGAGTTATCCACCTTCTCGCTCTGTTGCATGGGCCTACCTTTTGTCACTGCATGGCACCCCTCCAAAGGAGGGCAAAAATTGCATGTCCGGCTGCTGCTGGTTACTGTCTGTGCTTCTGGTTGTTCTCCCTCTCCCCTTGGGAGAGGGTCGGGGTGAGGGAGGTGCTTACTCCTCCCCTTCACCACCCTCCGACTCCAGTTCCACGATATCGTCGAGCTCGGAGTCGTCCTCGTTCTCGTCCTGGTCTTCTTTCTCGGCGAGACGCGCCACGGCTACCACGCGCTCGTTCTCTTCTTTCACCATGAGGCGCACCCCCTGGGTGTTCCTGCCGATGATGGAGAAGCCCGCCACCGACACGCGCAGGATCTTGCCCTGGTCGGTGATCAGCATAAGGTCGTTGTCGTCCACCACCTGCTTGATGTCGACCACCTGGCCGTTTCTCTCGGTGGTCTTGATGGTGATGACACCCTTGCCGCCGCGGGTCTGGGTACGGTACTCGCTGATCTCGGTGCGCTTGCCGTAGCCGTTCTCGGTGACGGTGAAGATCGTGGAGTCGGTGAAGTTCTCGTTCAGGATCTCCATGCCGATCACGACGTCGTCATCCTCCAGCGTCATGCCGCGCACGCCGCGGGAGACACGACCCACGGTGCGGACGTCGTCTTCCTTGAAGCGGATCGCCTTGCCGGTGGCGGTGGCTAAGAGCACGTCCTGCTTGCCGTCGGTGAGCGCCACCGAGATGAGCTTGTCCCCCTCGTCAAGGTTGACGGCGATGATGCCCCCCACCCTCGGGTGCGAGTACTCCATCAGGTTCGTCTTCTTCACGACGCCGTTTCTGGTCGCCATCATGATGAACTTGTCGTCCACGAACTCCTTCACCGGGAGGATGGTGGTGATCTTCTCGTTGTTGGCAAGGTTCAGAAGGTTCACGATCGCCTTGCCGCGCGCGGCGCGACCCGCCTCCGGGATCTCGTACACCTTGAGCCAGTACACCTTGCCGGCATCGGTGAAGAACATGAGGTAGTCCTTGGTGGAGGCGATGAACAGCTGCTCCACGAAATCCTCCTCTTTGGTCTTCATCCCGGTCTTCCCTTTGCCGCCGCGGCGCTGCGCGCGGTAGAGGGTGACGGCGTTACGCTTGATGTAGCCGGTGTGGGAGATGGTGACAACCATGTCTTCCTCGACGATGGTGTCCTCGAGCGAGATGTCGGCGGTCTGCATGACGATCTCGCTTCTGCGCTTATCGCCGAACTTGTCCTTGAGCTCGAGCAACTCGCCCACGATGATCTTCAGGATCTCGGCCTCGGAAGCGAGGATTTCCTTCAGGCGGGCGATGTACTTCAGGATCTCGCGCAGTTCCTCGAGGATCTTCTCGCGCTCGAGACCGGTCAGGCGGTGCAGCCTCATGTCTAGGATGGCCTGGGCCTGCAGGTCGGAGAGGCCGAACTTCTCCATGAGGCCGACCTTCGCCTCGGCCGGCGACGCGCTCGCCTTGATGAGGGCGATCACCTCGTCCAGGTTGTCGAGGGCGATCTTCAGGCCTTCCAAGATGTGGGCCCTCGCCTCGGCCTTCTTCAGATCGAAGATGGTACGGCGGGTGACGATCTCTTTTCTGTGCTCGATGAAGAAGTCGATGGTCTCCCTGAGCGTCAGGACGCGCGGCCGGTTGTGCACGATGGCCAGCATGATGATGCCGAAGGAGGACTGCATCTGGGTCTGCTTGTACAGGTGGTTCAGGATGATGGTCGGGTTCTCGTCCTTCTTGAGCTCGATGACGACGCGCATACCCTCGCGGTCGCTCTCGTCCCTGAGGTCCGAGATTCCCTCGATCTTCTTCTCCTTGACCAGCTCGGCGATCTTCTCTACCAGCCTCGCCTTGTTCACCTGGTACGGGATCTCGGTGACCACGATGGACTGGCGCTCGGTCTTCTTCTGGGTCTCGATCTGTACCTTGGCGCGCATCTGGATGATGCCGCGCCCGGTCGAGTAGGCCTTCATGATCCCTTCGCGGCCATAGATGAAACCGCCGGTCGGGAAGTCCGGGCCGGGTACCAGTTCCACCAGCTCCTCAAAGGTGAGCTGCGGGTTGTCGATGATGGCGACGATCGCGTCGATCACCTCGGAGAGGTTGTGCGGCGGGATGTTGGTCGCCATGCCGACCGCGATGCCTGCGGAGCCGTTCACCAGGAGGTTCGGGAACTTGGACGGAAGGACGAGCGGCTCCTTCAAGGAGTCGTCGTAGTTCGGCCCGAAAGCGACCGTTTCCTTGTCCAGGTCGTTCAGAAGCTCGTGGGCGAGCTGCTCCATCCTGATCTCGGTGTAACGCATAGCCGCCGGGGAGTCGCCGTCGATGGAGCCGAAGTTCCCCTGGCCGTCGACCAGCGGGTACCTGAGCGAGAAGTCCTGGGCCATCCTGACCAGGGTGTCGTAGACGGCGGTGTCGCCGTGGGGGTGGTACTTACCGATGACGTCGCCGACGACGCGGGCCGATTTCTTGTACGGCTTGTTCCAGTCGTTGGACATGTCGTACATGGCGTAGAGGCAGCGCCTGTGCACCGGCTTAAGTCCGTCGCGTACGTCAGGAAGCGCGCGGCCGACGATGACCGACATGGCGTAGTCCATGTAGGAGCGCTTCATCTCGTCTTCGATGTTTACCGATACCTTGTTCAGTTGATTCAGCATTTAGAAAACCCTTTCCGGTCAAAAGGCGGCAGATTTGGGTGAAATGCCCCGAAATATGCCATCACAATTGATTTGCAGAGAATATATGCAAAACGCTATCCCTCCCGGCGGGAGGGGAAATTTTTTTTCTTTAAACGTCGAGGTTGGAGACGTTGAGCGCGTTCTGCTCGATGAAGTCGCGGCGCGGCTCGACCTGGTCGCCCATGAGCACGGTGAAGATCTCCTCGGCGGCGACCGCGTCCTCGATCTTCACCTGCAGGAGCACCCTGTTCTCCTGGTGCATGGTGGTCTCCCAGAGCTGCTCCGGGTTCATCTCGCCCAGGCCTTTGTAGCGCTGGATGTAGAGCCCTTTCTTCGCGCTCTCCATGAACCAGGCAAGGATCTCGCCCTGGCTCTCGCTCTCGAAGATGACCTTGTCTTCCGGTCCCATGATGACGGCGGGGCCCGCTCCCATGAGGGAGCGCACCCTCTTGTAGTTCTCCAGCAGCATGCCGTACTCGTAGGATTCGAGCACCTCGAAAATCTGCTGGTCGATCTTCACGCGCAGGTTCCCGAAGGCGAACAGCATGCTGTCCGTGTAGATCTGGGCGTCAGTCTCGGGGCAGGCCTCCTTCATCTTCGGCAGCAGTGCCGCGAGGTCCGCCATTTCCTCCAGCCCCTGCTTCACGCCGGATTTGAGGAACACGCGCAAGAGCTGGTCGTTGATCCCCTTCTTGACCACCTTGTCCAACAGGTCGTTGAAGTCGATGAGCTGGGTCAGGATGGGGATGATCTGCTTGCCGCGGTAGACGCGCTCGTCGGTCCCCGAGCCGAGCTTCAGGGTCATATCCTCGGTCCCTTCCTCGAGGAGGTAGGCCTGGAGCGCGGCCTCGTTCTTCAGGTACTGTTCCTTCCTGCCGCGCTTGATCTTGTACAGCGGCGGCTGGGCGATGTAGAGGTAGCCGCGCTCGATCAGTTCCATCATCTGGCGGAAGAAGAAGGTGAGCAGAAGCGTCAGGATGTGCGAGCCGTCGACGTCCGCATCCGTCATGACGATGATGCGGTGGTAGCGAAGCTTCGCGATATCGAAGTCTTCCTTGCCGATCGAGGTGCCAAGGGCCGAGATCAGCGTCCTGATCTCCTGGGAGGCGAGCATCTTGTCGAAGCGCGCCTTCTCGACGTTGAGGATCTTACCCTTGAGGGGAAGGATCGCCTGGTACTTGCGGTCGCGCCCCTGCTTCGCGGAGCCCCCTGCGGAGTCGCCCTCGACGAGGAACAGTTCGCAAAGCGCCGGGTCCTTCTCCTGGCAGTCGGCGAGTTTGCCCGGAAGCGTCCCCACTTCTAGCGCCCCCTTCCTGCGGGTCAGTTCACGCGCCTTCCTGGCCGCCTCGCGGGCACGCGCCGCGTCGATCGATTTCTCCAGGATCTTTCTCGCCATCGCCGGGTTCTCTTCCAGGTACATCGCGAGCTTTTCGTTCATCATGGTCTCGACGTACCCCTTCACCTCGGAGTTGCCGAGCTTGGTCTTCGTCTGCCCCTCGAACTGCGGCTGAGATATCTTGACCGAGATGACGGCGGTGAGTCCCTCCCTGAGGTCGTCCCCGGAGATCGCCACCTTCACGTTCTTCAACAGGTTGTTGGCGGTCGCGTAGTTGTTCATGGTGCGAGTGAGCGACGCCTTGAAGCCGATCAGGTGCGTCCCACCCTCGTGGGTGTTGATGTTGTTGGCGAAGGAGAAGATCTTCTCGTCATACGAGTCGTTGTACTGCATGGCGATCTCGATATCGACGCCGCTTCTCTCACCCTTGATGTAGATCGGCTCCGGGTTGACCAGGTTCTTGTTCTTGTTCAGGTACTCGACGAAGCTCCTGATGCCCCCCTCGTAGAAGAAGTCGTGGTCCTTCTCGGTACGCTCGTCGTGGATCTTGATGCGCACGCCGGCGTTCAGGAAGGCGAGCTCCCTGAGCCTCTTGGAGAGGACATCGAAGGAGAAATCGGTAGTCTCGAAGATCTCGCCGTCGGGGAGGAAGGTGATCTTGGTGCCGCGCCTCTTGGTCTCGCCGGTGACGGCGAGCGGCGCCTGGGGCACGCCCCTACGGTAGCTCTGGGTGAAGAGCTGACCGTTTCTGCGGATCTCCAGCTCGAGCTTGGTCGAAAGCGCGTTGACGACGGAGCTACCCACGCCGTGCAGACCGCCGGAAACCTTGTAGGAGGTGTTGTCGAACTTGCCGCCGGCGTGGAGCACGGTGAGGACGACCTCCGCTGCACTCCTTCCCTCGGTCGGGTGCATGTCGGTCGGGATGCCGCGGCCGTTGTCCTCGACGGTAACCGACCCGTCCAGATGGATGGTGACCTGCACGGCATCGCAGTAGCCGGCGAGCGCCTCGTCGATGGCGTTGTCCACCAGTTCGTAAACCAGGTGGTGCAGACCCTGAGCAGCGGTGGAACCGATGTACATGGCCGGACGCTTTCTTACCGCTTCCAGTCCTTCGAGAATCTGGATCTTATCCGCCCCGTAATCGCTTTGTTCTTCTGAGCTCATCGTTACCTCTTTCAAGAAATTTCAGTTAACCAATTCCTCCCCCCGCCTGCGGACCGAAGCCCTATGGTGGGCGTAGCCCGGAGTGGGAGGGCAGGGAGGGGGATGCTTTTTGGACAGCTACTGCGAAATGCTTCCTTCCTTGATCCGGAAGGTCCTGTTCTCTTCCATCTCATCGATCGCCACGTTGGCAAGCGACGTCGTGGTGATGAAGACCTGCATTTCCCTTTTCTTCAGGAAATCCATCAGGTTCCTGTTGCGTTCCCGGTCGAGCTCGCTCGTCATGTCGTCCAGAAGGAGTACCGGAGGCGCCTCGAAACATCTCGTTATGTACTCGATCTCCGCCATCTTCAGGGCCAGTACGAAGGAGCGCTGCTGTCCCTGCGAGGCGAAGTGACGTGCCGAGCGACCGTTCAAGCCGAAGTAGAGGTCGTCGCGGTGCGGTCCGATCGCGGTGGTCATGCGCCGCCTTTCCTCCGCCGCGTGTGCCTTCAGGGCATCGGCGAGCGCCGCCACAGGATCGCGAAGGAAGGCTTCCTCGTTCACCCCGTGCAGCCGGTACTCGATCTGCACCGTCTCGTCGTTGCCGGAAATCTCGCTGTAGAACCCCTGCAACAGCTTTCCTATCTCGCAGAGGTACGCCTTTCTTCTCTCGATCACGAGCTGCGCCGCCTGGATCAGCTGCTCGGTCCAGACTTCGATCCCGGAACTCTCGCCGATCTTCAGGAGGGCGTTTCGGTTCTTAAGGATCTTCGAGTAATCGTGATAGGCGGACAGGTAACTGAGATCGCAGGTGAATACCGCCCGGTCCAGGTACCTGCGCCGCAAATCGGGTCCCCCGCGCACCATGGAGATCTCCTCCGGCGTGAAGAGAACCACGTTCAGGTTGCCGAAGAAATCATCCAGACGCGTCGCGAGCTTGCTGTCTATCTTCGCCTTTTTGCCCTGCTTCTCCAGAAGGACCGCGATCTCGCGTGTGACGCGGTCCCGCTCGACCGATCCCTTCACCAGGGCAAACTCCGAGCCGAACGCGATCAGCTCGACGTTTTTCGCCTGCTTGAAAGACTTCATCGTCGCAAGGAGGTAGATCGATTCCAGCAGGTTGGTCTTGCCCTGGCCGTTGTTGCCGTAGAAAACGTTGAACTTCTTGCCCGGAGCAAGTTCCAAGTTTTGCAGGTTACGGAAGGAAGCAAGTTTGAGTTTTATCAGTTTCATCAGGGCCTTAAAAACACAGGCTGGCTAGTTCTCACCCCTTTTACAGCCGCATCGGCATGATGACCGCCAGGAACTCCTCGCTCTCCACCGCCTTCATGATCACCGGGGAAAGCTCGTCCTTCAGCTTCAGCTCAACCTCGCGCTGCTCCATGACGGAGAGGACGTCGATCAGGTACTTGGCGTTGAAACGGGCGGAGATGTTGATGCCTTCGTAATCGATCTCGATCTCCTCGCGCGCCTCGCCGAGCTCCGGGTTGCTGGAGGAGATGATGACCTGCTCGGGGCTCACGTCGATCTTCACCCCTTTGAACTTCTCGCTGGAGAGGATCGACATCCTCTTCAGGGAATGGAGGAACTTGTCCCGGCTGATCTGCACGATGCGGTCGTTGCTCATCGGGATGACCTTGGTGTAGTCCGGGAACTCGCCGTCGATGAGGCGCATCACCACTACGGTGTTACCCTTTTTGATCACCGCGCTGTTGTCCATGAAGCCGAGCATGATCTCGCCGTCTTCCTCTTCGACCATCTTCTTCAACTCGAAGATACCCTTCTTCGGGAAGATGACCCCCTTGGAGAGCTCGGCGGTGATGTTGCCGTTGATCGCCTTCTGGGAAACAGAAAGACGGTGGCCGTCGGTGGCGACCATCTTGAGGACATTGGCGCCGTTCTCCTCGAACGCCTTGATGAAGACACCGTTCAGGTTGTACTTCGTCTCGTCGTAGCAGATGGCATAGGAGGTCTTCTCGATCATGTCCGCGAGGATCTCGTTCTTGAAGATCAGGAAGCTCTCCTCCTTCACCTTGGGGAAGTAGGGGAATTCCTCGGAGGAGAGACCGACGATGTTGAAGCGGGCCTTGCCGCAGGTGATCTCTACCCAGTCGTTGTCCTTGGTGGTGAAGAGGATCTCTTCGTCCGGCATCTCCTTGACGATCTCGTAAAGCTTCTTGGCCGAGACGGTGATCTTCCCTTCGCGGATGACCTTGGTCGGGTAGGAGCTCTTCATGCCGACCTCGAGGTCAGTGGCCGTGATGAAGAGCTGGTCGTTCTGAACCTCAAGCAGGGCATTGGAGAGAATGGGCATGGTGTTGCGCTTTTCTACGATACCCTGGATTCTCTGGAGGGCTTTCATAAAAATCTCTTTGCTGATTCTGAATTCCATGTCTTCTCTCCGGTTCTGTTTTTATTATTATGTTTATAAGTAATGATCGTAGTAGTAGATAGTGTCCTGTTGATACTGTGGACAACCATGCTTAACCTTTGAAAGTGCTGCGTTTTCGCCTCTGGAAATCGTGCGGGAAAACTTCAGTCGTTTTTCCAGTTTCTGCACAGCTTTTTTTGACACGGCTTTATCCCGCCGAGTTATGCACAGTTTTCCCCACTAAGTGAACAGCTTTTTCTTGATGTCTTCCACAGTCGCTTTCAGGTCCGCATCGGCCGCTAACTGCTTCTCGATCTTCTTCACCGAGTGGATTATCGTCGAGTGATCCTTGCCGCCAAACTTCTCGCCGATCTCCGGGTAGGACGCCTTGGTGAGCTCCCGGCATATATATATGGCTATCTGGCGCGGCACCACGAGCGTCTTGATGCGTTTGTCAGATTTGAGCTCCGAGAGCTTGATGCGGAAGTGTTCCGCCACCGTCTTCTGGATCATCTCAACGGATATGTCGCGGGTCTTCTCGACGATGATGTCCTTCATCACCTCTTTGGCCATGCCTAGGGTGATCTCCTGGCCGGTGAGGCTCGCGAAGGCCTCCAGGCGGATCAGCATCCCCTCAAGCTCGCGGATGTTGCTCGTCGCCCCTTCGGCGAGGAAGAGCGCCACGTCGTCCGGGAGGTTTACCGCGTGCATGTCCGACTTCTTCTTGAGAATGGCGACCTTGGTTTCCACGCCCGGCGGCTGGATGTCTGCGATGAGACCCCACTCGAAGCGCGATCTCAGGCGCTCTTCCAGACCGGGGATGTCCTTCGGGAACTTGTCCGAGGTCACCACGATCTGCTTGTGCGACTCGTAGAGCGCGTTGAAGGTGTGGAAGAACTCTTCCTGGGTCGCTTCTTTTCCCGCCATGAACTGGATGTCGTCGATGAGCAGCAGGTCCATTTTCCTGAACTTGTTGCGGAACTCGTCCATCTTCTTGTAACGCAGCGAGTTGATCATCTCGTTCATGAACTTCTCGGACGAGTAGTAGCAGATCTTGGCCTTAGGGTTCTTGGCCAGGATCTGATTCCCGATCGCATTCACTAGGTGCGTCTTGCCCAGACCCACGCCGCCGTAGATGAAGAGAGGGTTGTAGTTCGTGGCCGGCTTGTTCGCCACCGCCTGTGAAGCGGCATAGGCGAACTGGTTGCTCGGCCCCGAGACGAAGGATTCGAAGGTGTACTTGGAGTTGAGGTTAGGGACGAGATCGTTCTTCTTGTCCTTCACCGGCTCTTTATCCTTTTCCCTTTCTTTGTCCTGCTCCTTCTCTTTATCCTTTTCCTTCCCCTTTGCCTTCGGTTCCTTTTCCACCTTAGGTTCGGCGGACTCCGGCTGGGGGTCGGCGACGTGGAACTCTATGTGGTAGTTCTTCGAGGTGATCGCGGAGAGAACTTCCTTGATCATGGAGAGGTACTTCTCGGTAACCCATTTCTGAAAGAAGACGCTCGGTACTTCGATGACTACGGTGTCGGCTGTGGCGCCGAGAAACTTCAACGGCTCGATCCAGGTCGTGTAAGTCTGTTCCGTTAGAACTTGTTTCAGATTTGCCTGGGCTTCCAGCCAAATGTTTTCCATGGAGAGAGGCCTTTTTTTTCACTGTTTTTAAACAGCTTTATCAACAACTGTTGATAAGAAATAAGATAGGTAATTTCAGTGGCTTATCTGATTTTAAACAGTCTAAGCCTATGTTAATTTTTTTAGCGTGTCAGACTAACATGCCGTCCCCTTTGTTGGCAAGGCAAAACTTGACGCAGCTAATGGCTCAGTAAAAAGCCCTTGACAAGAATTGGCGTTTATGTTTAAGTTCGACACTTGCCTTTAAAAGCATTGTTACCTCAAGACTTAAGGAGTAGATAAAGATGAAAAGAACCTTCCAGCCGAGCAACACCTCCAGGAAGAGGACCCACGGTTTCCTCGTTCGCATGTCCACCAAGAACGGCCGTCTCGTCATCAAGAGGAGAAGGGCTAAAGGGCGCAAGCGCCTTTCCGTAGGCATTGCTACCAAGTAATCTACTTTTTGTCCTGCTCGGATTTTCCCAAAGCTGAACGCCTGCGCAGACGCCCCGAATTCCTGCAGTTCAATGACGGCGCATCGAAGATGCACACGCCGCATTTTCTGCTGTTATGGAAGGTGAAAGACGGTGGCGTCACAAGGGTCGGGTTTACCGCTAGCAAGAAGGTGGGTAACTCCGTAGCCAGAAACTTCATCAAGCGAAGGCTGCGGGAGTTTTACAGGCAGAACAAGTCTCTTTTCATCTTGGCCGACTTCAACATCGTTGCCAAGAAAGGGGCGGACTTGCTTGACTTTCACCAGATCTCAACCGAGCTCGCAGCCGCCTTCGGGCGGCTGCGTAAAAAACATGGTCACTAGCATACTCAAAGGCCTTGTCGTTCTCTATCAGAGATTCATATCTCCGCTCAAGGCCCCATCCTGCCGTTTTTACCCCACCTGTTCGCATTACTCCTTACAAGCATTGGAAAAATACGGCCCTCTGAAAGGGTTGTGGCTGACGGCAGTGCGCATTCTGAAATGCCACCCGTTTCACCCGGGCGGTTACGATCCGGTCAAATAGTCTAGTCTCTCCAGGAGCATATAATGGAAAAACGTCTTATCGTAGCGATACTGCTCTCCATCGGGGTTCTGTACGCTTATACCTTTGTCTTTCCTCCCGCGAAGCCTGCACCTACCGGTAACGTAGCCAAGCAGGGGGCCGTCAGTTCCGCTACGGTAGCCACCTCAGCTACTGCCGCGGCACCGCAAGCTGCTGCACCGACTGCTCCCATAGCAGTTCCCGCACAGCCTGCTTCCACCGCGCGTGACATCACCGTCGACACCGATCTCTACAGCGCGGTCTTCTCCACCCAGGGTGCCGGTCTGAAGAAGTTCGTCCTTAAGAAGTACAAGGACGTTGCCGGGGCAAAGGGTAAGGGGATCGTTCTCGTTGACGAGACAGCCGCCAACCGCTTCAGCCTCCTGAGCGACTCCCGCGAGCTCGGTTTGAATCCGAACTCGATGTATGCCGTAGCAGGCAATGATCTCCAGTTGACCAACGCCAACAAGGGGACCCTCGAATTCAGTACGACGACCCCGCAAGGCGTCGTGTTCAAGAAGACCTACACCTTCTCCGGTGATTCCTACCGGATCGACCTGGTGGAGCAGGTTCAGAATGCCGGTGCCGCTCAGGTATCCGGTACACTGCACCTGCTGCAGAACGCACGTGTCGTTGACCAGAAGGCCGGCGGGGGGCGTTACGAGGTCTACGGCCCGTCCACGCTCACCGACAATGCTGTCAAGAGCGAGAAGCTCGACAACCTGCTCAAGGCCCCCGTGCAATTCGACAAGGGTGTTCTCTGGTCCGCCTTCGCCGACAAGTACTTCATGGACAGCGTCATCGCCGAGAAGGGGAGCATCGCGCAGGTGCGTCTCTCCCGTCCCGGCAGCGACTCCATGCTGAGGGATATCGTATCTCCGGCCGTCAGCGTCGCCCCCGGGCAGAGCGCTTCCGTCAGCTACGCGCTTTACTACGGCCCGAAGGATCTCGACATCCTGAAGGCGCAGGGGAGCCGGCTCGAAGAGGTGATTGATTACGGCTGGTTCGCAGCCATTGCGAAGCCGCTCGTGGTCTTCCTCAAGTTCCTTTACAAGTACACCGGCAACTACGGCATCGCCATCATCATCATCACCTGCATCCTGAAGGCGCTGTTCTTCCCGCTCACGCACAAGAGCTACAAGTCCATGAAGGACATGCAGAAGATCCAGCCCAAGATGAACGAGCTGAAGGAGAAGCACAAGAACGATCGCGACGCGATGAACCGCGCCGTGATGGAACTGTACAAGACCCACAAGGTCAACCCGCTGGGTGGCTGCCTCCCGATGGTGGTTCAGATCCCGGTGTTCTTCGGCCTGTACCGCTCGCTCATGTACTCCATCGAGCTCAGGCACGCGCCGTTCTACCTCTGGATCACCGACCTTTCCGCTAAGGACCCGTACTACGTGACCCCGCTCATCATGGGCGCCACCATGTTCATCCAGCAGAAGATGACACCGACCAACATGGATCCGGTCCAGGCGAAGATGATGCTGATGCTTCCCGTGGTCTTCACCTTCATGTTCCTGAATTTCCCGTCCGGCCTCGTTATCTACTGGCTGGTTAACAACGTGCTTACCATCGCGCAGCAGATGTACATCAACAAGACGGTAACGGACTAGCACGAAACGGATACGACAATGTATGTACGTGACACAATCGCAGCAATCAGCACAGCGGTAGGTGAGGGGGGGATCGGGATCGTAAGGATCAGCGGCCCTGCCTCCCTGCCGATCGCCGAGAGCATCTTCAAAGCTAAGTCGAACGGTGGCCTAAAAAGCCACCGTTTTTCTTATGGCGCTGTGGTAACTCCGGAAAGTGGCGACCTAGTCGACGAGGCCATGGTTGTCTATATGAAGGCGCCCAATTCCTACACCAGGGAAGACGTGGTCGAGATCCAGTGCCACGGTGGCACTCTCGTCGTCTCCAGGATCCTCAATCTCGTTATCAGTGAAGGGGCACGTCTGGCGGAACCCGGCGAGTTCACCAAGCGCGCTTTTCTTAATGGGCGGATCGACCTGGTACAGGCGGAAGCCGTCATGGACGTCATATCCAGCCGGACCGATGCCTCCCTGGCACTTGCTCAACACCAGCGCGAAGGGCTCTTGTCCAAACGGATCGCTACGGTGAAGGACGGGATCGTCTATGCCTTGGCCTACGTCGAGGCGCTTATCGACTTTCCGGAAGACGACGTCGATATTGCCGTCGAAACCGATGTGCTCGGTAAGGTCTCGCCTGCACTGGCTGAACTGGACTCATTGATAGAGGGGTTTGACGAGGGGAGGGTGCTGCGCGACGGGGTTTCGGTCGTCATCGCCGGCAAGCCGAACGTAGGGAAATCCAGTCTACTCAATACACTCTTGAAGGAAAAGCGGGCCATCGTCACTTCGGTACCGGGCACTACCAGGGACCTGATAGAAGAGGTGGTCAACATAAACGGCCTTCCCGTCAAACTCCTCGATACTGCCGGCATCCGCGAGTCGGATGATCAGGTCGAGCAGGAAGGCGTACGGCTGTCTCTGGACCGCATACCCAGAGCCGACCTGGTTCTTTTTGTCATCGACGGCTCCGCACCATTTGATGAGGACGATGCGACCATTCTTCGTGCCATTGGTGCGAAGAGTTGTATCGTGGTAGAGAACAAGTCTGATCTGCCATCGGTGGCTGTGCTCCCGTCAGATTTCTCCGCGCCCGTGGTCACTATCTCCACGCATACCGGGTCCGGTGTTCCTTCCTTGCGCGACGCGATCACCAATGCTTTCATGCATGGCCACGCCATAGACAGCCGCGAGTATGTCGCAGTGTCCAAGGCGCGGCACCGGGATTCGCTGCTCAAGGCTCGTACCTCGTTGCGCTCCTTCGTCAGCAATCTTGAAGCCGGTATGAACCTGGAGGTTCTTCCTGTAGACTTGCGTGATGCGCTCGACGCGGTAGGTGAGGTAACCGGGGAGACCACCGCGGACGATATCCTCGATAGGATCTTCTCGAGCTTCTGTATCGGGAAGTAGAGGCACGCTGATGTTTCACGTGAAACAGGTTATCTTTTCACCGAAACTATAGTGGCTTACGCCGGTTCTAACGCATTACGTATTTGCTGTGGCGGCCCAGTTCCCAAGGGAAGGGACATGACTGCGGAACCTGATTCGCTCACCAGTTAACAGTGGTGACGAATCACCGGCCGTGTTGGACGAGTCGTTGACCGCACCTGACGAGTCGTTGGTCGCACCGGACGAGTCGTTGGTCGCACCGGACGAGTCGTTGGTCGCACCTGACGAGTCGTTGGTCGCACCGGACGAGTCGTTGGTCGCACCGGACGAGTCGTTGGACGCACCGGACGAGTCGTTGATAGCACCTGATGAGTCGTTGGTCGCGCCTGACGAGTGGTTGATCGCGCCTGACGAGTGGTTGATCGCGCCTGACGAGTCGTTGATCGCATCTGACGAGTCGTTGATCGCATCTGACGAGTCGTTGATCGCTTCTGACGAGTCGTTGATCGCTTCTGACGAGTCGTTGATCGCACCTGATGAGTCGTTGGACGCACCTGACGAGTCGTTGGACGCACATGACGAGTCGTTGGACGCACCTGACGAGTCGTTGGACGCACATGACGAGTCGTTGGACGCACATGACGAGTCGTTGGACGCATCCGATGAGTCATTGATCGTTCCGGGTAAGTCTTTCGTCGGTTACATGAGGCTGTTGTTTTTGGTGTTGTTGTGCAACACGCTGAATAGACAGGTATTTTTAACATTGTTTCACGTGGAACATGCATCGGGATCAGTAACATCCCCGTTGAGGGAACCCTGGCGGGTTCGTAATGCGTTCCTAAGGCTCAAACTGCGAATGGAGTAAGGTTTTGATAGTTTACGACAAGAAATATGACGTGATTGTGGTCGGCGCGGGACACGCCGGGTGTGAGGCTGCGCTTGCTGCTTCCAGGATGGGGCAGTCCACCCTTATGCTCACCATCAACCTGGACGCCATCGCCCTTATGTCCTGCAACCCGGCCATCGGCGGCTTGGCGAAAGGTCACCTGGTGAAGGAGATCGATGCCCTGGGTGGTGAGATGGGGCGTAACATCGATGCGACCGGCATCCAGTTCCGCGTGCTGAACACGAAGAAAGGGCCGGCCGTCCGTGCGTCCCGTGCCCAGGCGGACAAGCAGATGTACCGTCTGCGCATGAAGCACGTGATGGAGCAGCAGGATAACCTGGATCTGAAGCAGGTGGAAGTAACCGGGCTCGTCATCGAAGACGGTGCGGTGGTCGGCGTGGATACCAAGGGCGGCGTCCGCTTCATGGGTAATACCGTCGTTCTCACCACCGGTACCTTCATGCGCGGCCTGATTCATATCGGCTTGATCCATTACCCGGGCGGCAGGGCAGGGGACCTTCCCTCCATCGGCCTGTCCGACGGACTGAAAGATTACGGTTTCGACGTGGGCCGTCTGAAAACCGGTACCCCTGCGCGCCTCGACGGCAGAACCATAGACTTCGATAGGCTAGAAAAGCAGTACGGCGACGAGAACCCGGTGCCGTTCTCGTTCTCGACCGAGAGAATCGAACAGAGCCAGGTTCCCTGCCACATTGCTTATACCAACGAGCGCTCCCACGAGATCATCCGTAGCGGTCTCGATCGCTCCCCGCTCTATGCCGGTATCATCGAGGGGATCGGGCCGCGCTACTGCCCATCCATCGAGGATAAGGTCGTGCGCTTCCCGGACAAGGACCGTCACCAGACCTTCATCGAGCCGGAAGGGCGCGAGACGGTCGAGGTCTATCCGAGCGGCATGTCCACCTCGCTCCCCATTGATATCCAATGGGCCTTCTACAGGAGTATCGAGGGGCTTGAGCGCGTCGAGATCATGCGACCGGCCTACGCGATCGAGTACGACTACGTCAACCCGATCCAGCTGCACGCCTCGCTGGAGACGAAGCTGGTGCGCAACCTTTACCATGCCGGCCAGATCAACGGGACATCCGGTTACGAGGAGGCGGCTGCCCAGGGGCTCATGGCCGGCATCAACGCAGCCCTTCGGGTCCAGGGAAGGGAACCGCTGGTTCTGGGCCGCAGCGAAGCCTATATCGGTGTGATGATCGACGATCTGGTCACCCTCGGCACGAAAGAGCCGTACCGTATGTTCACCTCCCGTGCGGAATACCGCCTGCTGCTGCGCGAGGACAACGCGGATTTGCGCCTGAGGGAGAAGGGGCACGAGATCGGTTTGGTGCCGGAGTTCCTCTACAACTCTTTCCTGGCAAAGAAAGAGCTGATCGATACCGAACTGGCGCGCCTATCCAGCGAAAGGCTGGCGCCGTCGGCTGCTGGTGAGGAATTGCTGGAGGAATGGGGGCTGGTCGGCATGCAGAACGCCATCAGCTATGAGCAGTTGCTGCGCCGCCCCGAGTTCACCTGTCAGGACCTCTCCCGCATCTACCCGGAGATCATGGCGCTGCCAGAACAGGTACGCGAGCAGATCGAGATTCAGATCAAATATCAAGGGTACATTCAGCGCCAGCTTGAGCAGGTGGAGCGCTCCGCCAAACTGGAGACGACGAAGATCCCTGCCGACATGGATTACGGCAGCGTTTCCGGCCTCTCCACCGAGGTGCGGGAGAAGCTGGTGAAGTTCCGTCCGGACACCCTGGGCCAGGCTTCCCGCATCCCCGGCATCACTCCTGCGGGCATCACCATCCTTTCCATCGCTTTGAAGGCGAGGTACGGCCGATGAACGAGCGCGCCAGGGATTTTCTGAAAAAAGGGGCCGCGGAACTGGGTATCGAGCTCACTGCTGCGCAGTTGAAGAGCCTGGACCTTTTCGCCGAGGAGCTGAAAAAGTGGAATCGCAAGATCAACCTGACCGCGATAACCGATGACGAAGGGATTGCGGTGAAGCATCTTGTAGACTCGCTCAGCCTTTTGAAGGTGGTGCGCGGACCGGCACGTATGCTTGATATCGGCTCCGGCGGAGGATTTCCTGGTATCCCGGTGAAGGTGGTGCAGCCCGATCTGGCCATCGTCTCCGTTGATGCAGTGGTGAAAAAGATCAGCTTTCAGAAACAGGCGGTGCGTCTGCTGGGCTTCCAATCTTTCGATGCGCTGCATGTCCGGGCGGAAACGCTCGCCGCCGACTACCCCGAATATTTCGACTGGGTTGTCTCCCGCGCCTTTTCGGATATACCTTCCTTCGTTGCCATGGCGCTGCCGGTCCTGAAGCCGGAAGGACGCATCGTCGCCATGAAGGGAAAGAACGCAGCCGAAGAGGTGTCGGCCGCTGAAGAGGAACTGCAGAAACTTGGAGCCAGGGTCGAGTCGGTGCTCGATTTCAATCTCCCTTGCTCTGGAGACGCCAGATCGCTGGTGATAATAGTTAAGAAATAGTTAATTTTTACGGATTTCTTTGTACGCGAGCATAAAGGGGTTTTTTAGGGGTTGTGCTTGTGAAAGAAGGTCAGTGTTTGTCGTGTGGCGAGATCGCCTGTTTTTGGTACCAAATTTAAAGCCTAAATTTTGTGCAAATTGATCGGAACCGGCGACATCCGAGGTGCCGATTGCGAATCTTCACCTCGAGTCCGTCCGGGTCTGCAGACCGTAATCCCATAATTAGGATAAATTCACATAGTGGTGGTGAGTGTTGTGAGAGAAGAGGAACACAAGAGTAGGGAGTGAGGAACCGGAGAGGGAATGGTGAGAGAGTCCTTTTGAAGAAGGTATGATCTCGTCGAACCAATGTCCGCTCGACTAAACCGACAAAAAGACCCACTGACAACAAGGGAATACGGCAAAGCATTATTTTGACTTTTTGACGGTTTATATGTTAGAAATAAAAACTTTTTTTGTTTACGACGGCAACTTCACCTCAACAGAAGGGGGATGACTTATGCATCACTTTCAGTACAAAGGTGACGAGCTCTTCGCAGAAGAGGTCGCGATCAAAGATATCGTTGCTGAAGTAGGTAGTCCTGTCTACATCTACTCCAGGGCAACTCTGGAGCGTCATTTCAAGGCGATGGACGACGCCTTTGCCGGTGCGCCTCACACTATCTGCTACTCGGTGAAGGCCAACTCCAATCTTGCCGTTCTCAAGACCTTCGTAAATCTCGGCGGCGGTGTGGACATCGTCTCGGGCGGGGAACTGTACCGGGCGCTGGCCGTCGGCGTAGATCCTAAAAAAGTGGTTTATTCCGGCGTGGGGAAAAGAGACGACGAGATCGCCTACGCTTTGAAAACCGGCATCCTGATGTTCAACGTGGAGTCGGAGCAGGAACTCGACCGGATCAACGAGGTGGCGGGGCGCCTGAACAAAAAGGCCGGCATCGCCATCCGCGTCAATCCGGACGTCGACCCGGAAACCCACCCCTACATCACCACGGGACTGAAGAAGGCCAAGTTCGGTATCAACATCGAGCGCGCCCTCGGGCAGTACCAGCGCGCCGAGAGCATGAATAACCTGGAGATCCTGGGCATCGACTGTCACATCGGCAGCCAGCTCACCAAGGTTTCTCCTTTTGTCGACGCCATCAAGAAGCTGAAGCGCCTTTTAGAAGGCGTCAGGGACATGGGCATCGACGTGAAGTACCTTGACCTGGGTGGCGGCCTCGGCATCCAGTACAACGATGAAGCGCCGCCGCTTCCCGCCGACTACGGCTCCTCGATTATCGAGGAGACCAAAGACCTCGGGTTGCATCTGCTCTTCGAGCCAGGGAGGAACCTAGTAGGCAACGCCGGCATTCTTGTCGGCAGATGCCTCTACACTAAACAGGGCGAAGAAAAGAACTTCGTCATCGTCGACGCGGGGATGAATGACCTGGCCCGACCTGCGCTGTACGGTTCCTTCCACGGGGTCCGTCCGGTGGTGAGAAACCAAAGCGGGGTCATCGAAGGTGACATCGTCGGTCCGATCTGCGAATCCGGCGACTTCCTGGTCAAGGACCGGGAGATCCCGAATTTCCAGCCCGGTGACCTGATCGCGTTCATGTCTGCCGGCGCTTACGGCTTCACCATGAGCAGCAACTACAACAGCCGCCCGCGGGTGGCCGAAGTGATGGTCGACGGAAAGAGATTCGAAGTGGTGCGAGAGCGCGAGACCCTGGCTGACTTGGTCAAGGGCGAGAGCGTCCCCACTTTCCTTTAAATTACTAAATCAATCGGATAGTTACCATAAGGAGGTAGCCCATGTTTCACGGAAGTATCGTAGCGATCGTAACACCGTTCAACAACCACGCGGTGGACGAAGAAAAACTGAGGGAACTGGTCGAGTTCCAGATTGCCAACGGAACCGACGCCATCGTGCCCTGCGGCACCACCGGCGAGTCCTCCACCCTGAGCTATGAAGAGCACGACAGGGTCATCCAGATAGTCGTGGAGCAGGTGAACAAGAGGGTCCCGGTCATCGCCGGCACCGGATCCAATTCCACCCACGAAGCCATCGAGATCACCAAGCACGCCAAAGAACTGGGCGCCGATGGTGCGCTGCTGGTAACCCCTTACTACAATAAGCCTTCCCAGGAAGGTCTCTACCGCCACTACAAAGCGGTGGCCGACGCCGTGGCACTGCCGCAGATCCTTTACAACGTACCGGGACGTACCGGTGTGAACCTCCTCCCGGAGACCGTTGCACGCCTTGCCGAGCACTCCAACATCGTCGCCATCAAGGAGGCAACCGGTTCGCTGCAGCAGGCCTCCGAGGTGCTCGCACTTTGCGGCGACAAGCTCGACGTGCTCTCCGGTGACGACTTCATCACCCTCCCCATGATGGCCGCAGGCGCCAAGGGGGTCATCTCGGTGACCGCCAACATCATGCCGAAGGAAGTCTCCGCGCTGGTCGATGCCTTCAACGCCGGGAACATGGAAGAGGCGAGGAGGCTGCACCTGTACCTGCTGAAGATCTCCAATGCTATGTTCATCGAGAGCAACCCGGTGCCGGTAAAGACCGCGGTTTCCCTGATGGGCAAGTGCAGCGACGAAGTACGCCTGCCGCTCGCCCCGCTCATGGAGGCCAACAAGGCGAAGCTCATTTCCATCATGAAGGAATACAAGCTCATCTAGTGGCGTGAATGGCGGGCAATGCCTGAAGGGGCGAATGATTATTCGCCCCTACGTTAATGCTCCGCGCTGTGTCGGCCTATTGGTGTAAAAGCACGTGCTTCTGTAGGGGCGAATAATCATTCGCCCGAACCTGCGCGCGCTTACGCGGCCATGTAACATCACCAAAATGGAGAAACCAATGGTTAAAATAGCTGTTTGCGGGGCTGCCGGCCGCATGGGTGGCCGCATCATCGCCGCCATCAAGGAAACGGAAGGAGTGGAGCTCTCCGGCGCTCTGGAGCGGCCCGGGCACCCGATGGTCGGGCAGGATGCCGGTTACAACGCGGGGCTCGGCGCCATCGGCGTTACCATCAACGACGACCTGAACGCCGTGGTGCAGGGGTGCGACGTACTGATCGACTTCACCGCGCCTAAGGTGTCCCTGAAAAACCTCGAAGTCTGCGCCCTCTACAAGAAATCCATCGTCATCGGGTCGACCGGCTTCACCCCGGAAGAGCGAGCCCTCGCCGCGGAACTCGCACGCGAGATCCCGGTGATCATCGCGCCGAACATGTCTGTTGGCGTGAACGTCTGCTTCAAGGTGCTCTCCGATGTAGCCAAGATCCTCGGTGAGGACTTCGACGTGGAGATCGTCGAGGCGCATCACCGCCTGAAGAAGGACTCCCCGTCCGGGACTGCCGTGAGGATGGGCGAAGTCGTGGCCGACGCCCTTGGGCGCGACTACAACAAAGTCGCCAACTACCACCGCGAGGGGATCTGCGGCGAGCGCACCCACGACGAGATCGGCATGCAGACCGTACGCGGCGGCGATATCGTCGGCGAGCACACCGTGTACTTCATCGGCATGGGCGAGCGCATCGAGCTTACCCACCGCGCCCACACCCGCGACATGTTCTCCCGCGGCTCCGTGCGTGCCGCCAAGTGGGTCGTGACCGCGAAGCCCGGCGTCTGGGACATGCAGGACGTGCTCGGACTTAGATAAAGATTCAGGCGACCCACCGGCCGCCTTAGAGTTTATTTCTGGAGGAAATACGTGGCAAAGATAAATGATAACTACCTGAAACTGAAAGCAGGTTACCTTTTCCCGGAGATCGGGCGCCGCGTGCGCGCCTTCGCCGCCGCCAACCCGGAGGCGAAGGTGATCCGTCTCGGGATCGGCGACGTGACCCGTCCCCTGGCCCCGGCCGTCATCAAGGCGTTCCACGAGGCGGTGGACGACCTCGCGACCGTGGAAAACTTCGCAGGCTACGGCCCCGAGCAGGGGTATGACTGGCTCATCAACGCCATCATCGAGAAGTCCTACAAGCCGCTCGGCGTTGACCTGAAGACCGAGGAGATGTTCGTCTCCGACGGCTCCAAGTGCGACTGCGCCAACATCCTCGACATCTTCGCCCTCGACAACGTCGTCGCCATCGGCGACCCCGTCTACCCGGTCTACAACGACACCAACGTCATGATCGGGCGCACCGGCGAGGCGGACGAGAAGGGTTATTACAAGGGGATCGTCTACCTTCCCTGCACCGAGGAAAACGGCTTCATCCCGTCCCTCCCGACCGGGAAGGTCGACATCATATACCTCTGCTTCCCGAACAACCCGACCGGTACCGTGGCAAGCAAGGCCGAGCTGAAGAAGTGGGTCGATTACGCCCTCGCCAACGACGCCGTCATCTTCTACGATGCGGCTTACGAGGCCTTCATCACCGATCCGTCCATCCCGCACTCCATCTACGAGGTGGAAGGGGCGAAGAAGTGCGCCATCGAGTTCCGCTCCTTCTCCAAGACCGCCGGCTTCACCGGCGTGCGTTGCGGCCTCGTGGTCGTGCCGGAAGAGGTGATGGGGACCACGACAATCGGTGAAAGGTACTCCTTCAACAAGCTCTGGCTGCGCCGCACCACCACCAAGTTCAACGGCGCCTCCTACCCGGTCCAGAAGGCCGCTGCCGCGGTCTACTCCGAGGAGGGGTGGAAGCAGAACAAGGAAATCATCGACTACTACATGGAGAACGCCCGCATCATCCGCGAAGGTCTGGCCGACGCCGGTCTCACCGTGTACGGCGGCGTGAACGCCCCCTACATCTGGCTCAAGACCCCGGCCGGGCTCTCCTCCTGGGACTTCTTCGACAAGCTCCTCACCGAGTGCAACGTGGTAGGTACTCCGGGTAGCGGCTTTGGTCCCTCCGGCGAAGGGTACTTCCGTCTCTCCGCCTTCGGCAACCGCGACAACGTCATCGAAGCGGTGGAGCGGATCAAGAAGAACCTCAAGTAACAGCAGCATCAAGCGTCGACAAAAAAGGCGGCCCCCGATCGGGAGCCGCCTTTTTTTTGCGTCTTTAAAGAACTTCTATCCCTGCGCTTTGAGCATCCTGGTGAGCTCGCGGCAGAAAGCCGGGAGATCGTCGGGCTTTCTGGAAGTGATCAGGTTGCCGTCCACCAGTACCTCGATGTCCTCGTAGGACGCGCCGGCGTCGCGCAGTTCCGGGGCTACCGACTCGTAGCAGGTGGCCTTGCGCCCCTTGAGGAGCCCGGCGGAAATGAGTATCTGGGGACCGTGGCATATTGCGGCGACCGGCTTGTTGGACGACATGAAGGCGCGGACGATCTCCTGGACTGCGGGGGTGTTTCTGATGGCGGCAGGGGCCTTTCCGCCCGGTAGCACGAGTACCGCATAGTCGGCGGGGTTCAGGTCGGTGAAGACCCGGTCCACCGGTACCTCGTAGCCGTGTTTGCCGTGGATGGAGCCGCTTTTATCTGAGGCGACTACGACGGAGTAGCCGACCTCACGCAAGCGATACAGGGGGACGAGCAGTTCGCTATCTTCGAAGTTGTCTGCGCTAAGGATCAATGCTTTCATGATTCCTCCCATCACGATGATTAATAAGGCGTCGCATCGCCGAGTCTATAGGTTGTAAACCTCTGTGAAATCGACGCACTCCAGTTTACCATGCCTTTTATGCGGCGCATGTGGACGAAAAGAAAAAACTAATAATAAGATGGCGGCGGGATGTTTATGAGACGGGAGGTGAAATCAGGAAGGGGATGCGGCTATTACTTGAGGACGGTGTATCCGCTCTTGGTATCCCAGCGGTACCCCTTGCCGCTCCAGATCGCCTCGATGGTCTTCCAGTCCAGGCCGAGCCCTTTCATCTCTTCGCAGATGTAGTAGGCCGGCATGATCTCGTCGTCGTCGATGCGTCCGTCGCCGTTGCTGTCGGCCCAGTGGTAGGCGCCGATGTGGACCGAGGTGCTGCCGCCGACGCTTTCGGTGCGGTTGGATGCCTCGCCGCCGTGGACCACGAGCTCCCCTTTGAACGCGGCGTCCTTGCCGGCTGGGAAGTTGGAGGGGACCTTCAGGGAATAGGAGACGGTGGCAGGGGTGCCGCCGGTAGGAACGAGCCATTTACCCTCGGACTCGGTCGAAGAGGTAATGGGCAGGGCAGAGACAAGACGCGCCCCAGCGGGAAGCCGTTCTCTGAGGATGAAACCGAAAGGAGAGGCGGGCTGGCGGGCGACCTTCACCTGGACCGGAATCACCTCGCCCGGGGCGGCAAAGCGTGGTGCCCAGCGTATGGCGCGCGGAGCAGGAGCGGGTTGACGCAGTATAAAATAGAGCAGGGTGCCGAGAAGCAGCAGTGCGAGGACGGAAAGCGGCAATAGCACCCTCTTGCGGGAAGGGACTTGTGCGGTAACCGGTTGCGTGTCCGGTTCTTCCGGGTCCTCCGCGCGCAGGATCTCTTCGAGGGTGACTTCGAGTGCGTCGGCGAGTTTCTGGGCGTTGTCCCTCTTTATGGAGGGGTAGCGGTTGTTTTCCCAGCGTGAAATGGTGTCGGTGGTGACACCAACCACGTTTGCTACGTAGAGCTGGGTGAGCTTCTTCGCCTCCCGGACGTTCCTCGCCCTGGTGCCGTCGATGGCGATGCTGGCAGAAGCTCCCTTCTCCGTTTTATCGGTGCTGTCCACCATCTCCAGTACACTCCGAGGGGGAAAAAAAAGGGCGATCGGGACCCGACATGGGCGAAAAAGGACCCGACATCGGGTCGCATCGCTATAGATGTCGGTTACGGAACCGCAGGACAGGTGCTATTTTTACCACAGTTCCGCAGCAAAAAACCAAGAAGAAAAGGAGCAGATCCATGAAAAAGGTAATCGTCGCAGCAGCCCTCGTCGTCTTCAGCGCAGGAGCGGTACTGGCCGCCGATGTCATCACCCTCCAGGCCAAAAACGGCAACGTGACCTTCAACCACAAGAAACACCAGGAGACCCTGAAGGACTGTAAGGTGTGCCACGAAAAGGGCCCCGGCAAGATCGAAGGGTTCGGCAAGGACTGGGCGCACAAGACCTGCAAGGGATGCCACGGGGACAAGGGCGCAGGCCCGACCAAGTGTGCCGACTGCCACAAGAAGTAGGGAAGCAGAAGACGCGCCGTTCCGAAGCAGGGAACGCACAGGCGGCCATCCGAGAGGAGGCCGCCTTTTTTATTTACTGTGCGAAAAGCTCGTCGACGGCGTCGAAGTCGAGGCGCTCCTCGGCCAGGGACCGGATCAGGGCGAGCTTCTCCGTGTCCTTCGCGGTGATCTTTGAAACATCTTCGGTGATCATCTTATAGAGATCGGTCGTGGTCTGGTCGGCGCGGAAGTAGGGAATCCTGCTCCTATCGATGATGCGCTGGGTGATGCTGCTGACGGGGGCGACCCCCGAGATGACCAACCCGGCGATGAGCGGGTGAAACTCTGGCATCTGGTACAGGTTGGCGATGGTAACCAGCAGTTCGTCCCGGCTGCTCGTCACCAACAGGAGCGAGGAATCGCGCAGCATCTCGGTGACCCTCTGCGTGGAAGCTGCACCGATCTGCACGTGATGGATGATTCTCTTCACCTCGCGGCGGTTGCCGTTCAAGGGAAGATCGAGCAGGCGCGCCACACGTCCCAGGGAAGGGTTGGCCAGCACGGGCTTATAATCGAAGCCGCCGAGGATGGAAAAAGGCTGGCCGGCGAAGGCACGGGAGAGGTAGTCGAGGGTGACGTCGCGTTTTTCGGCAAAGAGCTTGTTCACCAGAACGCCGCGCACGTCGGCCTTTTCCAGCTTGAACAGCGCGGTGTTCATGGCGAGCGTGTCGATGACGTTCCCGATGCCGCCGCCGCTCAGCATCAACACCGGCGCGTCGAGCATCTTGGCGATATGGGCGTTAGAGAGGTTCAAGACGGTGCCGACGCCGGGATGCCCGGAACCCTCGATCACGATGAAGTCGCAGTGCTTTTCGAGCTCGGCGAAGCTGGTCCGTATGCGCTCGCCCAGTTCGGGAAGGTCGATCTTTCCGTCGATCGCCTGTTTCGTCGTGTCCGGATACACCACCACCGGGGACATGTAACGCAGGTCCTTGGTGAGTCCGAAGACCTGGGCGATCAACGCGGCGTCCTTGTCGACCGGGATCCCGCGCAGGACCGTCGGCTTGGGCCCCAATGGTTTCATGAAACCCACCCGGCCGTACTTCTTCTGCGCCAGGTGCAGCAAGGAAACGCTGATGGTGGTCTTCCCTATGTTCTGCCCCGATGCGGCTACAAAGATTTTTCTTGCCAAGGGTGTCCTCCGCTGAGACATGCATGACAATGATGTATACGAGGTCCACATGATCGTATCGAAGAGGCGGCTTGTCAAGCCGAAAGGGGAGGTAAGCGGCACGTTGCGGGGCAGGTGGCGGGGGTGTATCTTAAGCAGGTGTTTTCCAGCCAGGCGGAGCGATAACGATGGATGACGACGATCTGCAACAGCGACTGTTCCATTATACCGAGGCGGAAGAGCTGGCGAACCGCTGGACCCATGCTCCGGGCATCCTGCTGAGCGCGGCGGGAGCGTTTGCGCTGGTGAACCTCGCCGTGCGGATGGGGGACACCTCGCGCATCGTCTCGGCTGCGATCTACACCGCCACCCTGGTCATCTTCTACTGCATCTCGACCATATACCACACGGTCCGCAGGCCGCGCCTGCGCTACTTCTTCCGCATACTCGACCATGCCTGCGTATATTTCGTCATCGCCGGAAGTTACACCCCCTTCGCCATGGTGACGCTGAAGGGGGCATGGGGGTACTGGCTGCTGGTCACTGTTTGGGGGCTCGGGATGGTCGGCGCCTTCATGAAGCTCTTCACGACGCACCGCCTCCCTTACATCGGCCCGCTGCTGTACCTGGGGCTCGGGTGGCTGGTGGTCATAGTCATAAAACCTCTCGCCGCGGGACTGGCCCTGAACGGTCTGGTGCTCCTCTTCGCCGGCGGGGCTGCCTACACCCTCGGTGTCGTCTTCTACCTCTGGGACCGCCTGCCTTACAACCACGCCATCTGGCATCTCTTCGTGCTGGCGGGCAGCGCCTGCCACTACGCCGCAATCTTCTATTACGTGACCGCCCGTAATTCCTAAAGCAGGAAACCTTGCTCCAGTGGTCGGTTTTCTTAGACCGGAGCGTGGACCTTTTCCAGGTGCCAGGGACACTTGTTCAGCATCCTCGTGAGGGCGTAGAAATACACCTCGGCGCGTCCCTGCATGTTTTGGCAGTATTCGGGGTGGGGTCGTCTCGGATGGCCGGTCATGTCGTAATGGGTGGCGTAGCAGCCTCCGGCGCAGTCGTAGCGCAGCCAGCAGGCCTGGCACTGATGCTGGTCGTCCACCTCGAACCCTTCGAGGCTTTGGTGCAGGTTCAAGCGCTGCGAGTCATCGACCTGCCCCATGGCGAACTCGTCGCGTTCGACGAAGGCGATACAGGGAAATACCGTGCCGTGGCTGTTGATGGCGAGGGTGTTGGCGCCGGCGCCGCAGGGCCTGGTGAAACGGCTGCCGCGCCGGATCCGGGTGATGTTGTCCAGAACGTTTGAGACGAAGGGGACATCCCGGGTGTCGTTGTACTCGCTGATGTAATCGACGTAGTAGTCGACGAACTCGCGCAATTCGGCGAGCTGCCGCTCAGGGGGAACGATCAGCTTCTCATAGATGGGGTTTTGGTGGTAGCCCGGTTCATGGCAGTACTCGAGCTGGATCCTCTTGATGCCGAGGGTGGTGAGGTGACGGAAGGTCTCCAGGTAGCTGTCGGAAAAGGTGGTGAGCGTGGCGCGGATGCCCAAAAGCTTCTGGTTCGGGAAGGCCTTGATGTTGTTCGCGATTCGCTGCCAGGTCTCCTCCCCGTACTTCCCGGGTCGCTGCAGGTCGTGGATTCTCTGGCTGCCGTCGAGGCTTACGCCGACCTGCGTGAAGTAGCGCGCGAGAAACTGGGCGGCAGGCCCGTCGAGCATGGTGCCGTTCGTGTCCAAGGTGAGGTAGAAGTTCTTTTCAAGCCGTGCCTCGTGTTGCAATAGTTCCTGGGTGACCTGCTGCAGCACCGGGAAGTCGAGCAGCGGCTCGCCGCCGTAGAAGTTGATAAAGACCTTGTCGGCGCTGGAGCGCTCGACAAGGGAGAGGATCAGGCGGGTGGCGCGCTGTGCCGTGTCCCACCCCATGAGATGTCCCTGTTTTCCGAAGGTACCACCGCGGTTCCAGCAGTAGCAGCAGGCCATGTTGCAGGTCTGGGCGAGGTAGATGGAGAAGGTCTGGTAGCTGTTGCCCTGAAGGATTTCGTGCTGTGCCTGCGGGGCGGGAACAGGTGCCCTGAGCTCCCGGGTGACTAGATCGCGCAGCTCATCGTAAAGGGAGCTCTCTTCTGCAGGAAGCGGGCGAGGCGGGTCGGGCGGGAAGGCCTCAGGAGCACAAGTCGGCGGGAAGAACTCCGCAAGCATCCCGAAGGCAAGCCGGCTGATCTGGTAGAGCCTCGCGGAGCGGGTGAAGAAGAGGTAGTGTTCACCGGCCTGCTCGAAGGTGTGATAGTCGGTCATGACTGGATCCCTGGAAAATGCTCTGCCTACAGCCTTTCGCTGTAGACGAGGAGCCCGGTGGGTACCATGCGGACGGAGTACTTCCGGTCCAAATCGATGATGAACCAGACGCGTCCGGAATGCTGGACGGTAAGGCGCGCCGCCATGGAGAGCGCTGCCCCCTGCGCCTCGAATTCCCGGTGAACTGCGGGGGGGATCACCCCCTGGTCCAGTTCCCCTGCGTGTTCAAGGGGGAGCGAGAACACGTACATGTCGTTGGTTGGGAGGGTCATGCAGACGTTGTTGTAGGCCCTGAAGTTCTCCATCTGCTGCGGCGTTATGCAGCTCGCCACGATCTGGTCGGGAGACCAGCACTGAGCCCGCTGCGCCTCGGCCTCTCCCCCCCCTTCAGAGACGAGCTTCACATGCATGCTGCCATTGTCTTCCCCCTCCATTTTCTTTTCGGCCATTGCGCTCTCCTTTCAGGAAATGACATCCGTACGGGACACGCAGCACGCGCGGGTCCGGTCCGGTAACAAGGTGAGTTCGCATAACAGGTTCAACATGATTCGCAAAAGACGGCGATACGCGCCGCGACCCTCCTGACGGCATAGCAATTCGTTCCGTCCTGGAGATGCCAAAACTTTCCGGCTTCGGAGACGGTGAGGCTAGCCGTGGGACCGAGTTCGACGCCGACGAGTTGCAGCCGTTGGCGCAAGAGTCCGGGCAATGATTCCCGGTCCAGTTCCGTGGAGTGCTCGGCTGGAATGGAACAAAGGGCGTTTCCGGGAGCGACGGTGCTGGTGGTGGGGCGATACACCGCGTGCTGGGCCTCAGTGGCGCACGGGTGGGTGGCCTGAAGTGAATCGATGCAGACCATCTCGGGACTGCGGGCCTGCGTTCCACCTCCCTCGGAGATAAGCCTTATGTGCGAGGTGCTTCCCGTCTCGTGGTGGTGCAGGTCGTGGAAAGGGTCCCTCATGTGTGAATCTCCTTGCCCCGGTCCTTTAATTTTGAATAGGAGAGAACGATTCTCCGCCTCTATCGAACAGCTAACACATCGTGGATACGGGGACTTCGAGCCGCGCGAAAGATAAGCGGGGGCGAGGTGCCGACTTCATTATTGCTGGAAATTAAAAAAAGTCAATCTTGTGCGTGAGGCTTTAATTGGATTGGCTAATGTCGGGAGGGTGTGGCGAAAAAGGCGGAGGCGGCTGCCTCCGCCGGCAGGTGAGGTGCGGCGGTCACTACTTCTTGTGGCACTCGTTGCATTTGGCGGGGCCTTTACCCTTCTCGGTGTGGCACCCTTTGCAGGTCTTGTGCGCCCAGTCCTTGCCGAGGTCGGCGATCTTCCCGCCTTTGTCCGTTTCGTGGCAGTTGGTGCACTTCATCTCCGGCATGTCTTTGTGCTGTTTGTGCGGGAAGGTGACGTTGCCGTTCTTCGCCGGGAGTACGACCACGGCCTCATCAGCGGCATAGGCGAAACCGGCACAGAAAAGGGACAGTACCGCGGCAGCTACGACTCTTCTCATGTTCTCTTCTCCTTTATGCATGTAATGAAAAAACACAGACAAGAGGATACCGGTTATGCGAGGCATTGCAACGCGATAGGGATTCTTAGCTTGACAAAGAAGAAGCAGTCATTAGAAAGTGGCAGAGAATCAACGGACTAAGGCCACATGAAACCTGCAAATGACATCATCAACGTTCCGGTCGGCTACTTCGCCCTCCCGGTCCCGCGCTCCGGGCACATCGAGCCCCGCTCAGGCTATGACCGTTCCACCGCCGACGGCCGCGAGATCCACCAGCGCGTGCAGAAAAGGCATGCCGAAGTGGATCCGTCTTACCGCGCGGAGGTGCCTGTGGGGCGCCTGCTCGAACGGGGAGGCTTCCTCTTCCAGATCAACGGGCGTATGGACGGCATCTCGGGCGGCGACTACGCCTGCATCGAGGAGATCAAGAGCTGCTTCGCCCTGGGCGAGCTGAAGCGCCGCCTAGCGGGCGACCCCTTCCTGGAGCCTTACTGCCTGCAGCTTCTCACCTACGGTTACTTCCACTGGCTTGAACACGGTCGGGCGCCGCGCCTCACCTTCCACCTGGTTTCATCCCGAAACGGCCACTCGGCGGACCTTGAGATCAGCCTCGACGTGGAACGCTACGAGACTTGGCTCGAGGCGAGGCTGGAAGAACTGGTTGCGGAGGCGAGCCGCGCCAAAAAGCGTGCAGTGCGCAGGCGCGCGACGGCGGCGGATTTCCCCTTCCCCTTCACCAAGCCGCGCAGCGGGCAGGTTGAGCTGATGGCGGAGATCGAGCAGGGGATGGCCCTTGGCCGACGCATGCTGATCCAGGCGCCGACCGGGCTCGGCAAGACGGTGGGGGTGCTGCACCCGGTACTGAAAGAGGGGCTCTCGCGGGGCCAGACGGTGTGCTACGTGACCCCGAAGAACAGCCAGCACGAAGTGGCCGAGGATGCCGTGGCGAGGTTTCGCGAGGCGGGGGCGAAGCTTCGTTCCCTCACCGTCACTGCCAAGGGGAGGATCTGCTTCCAGAACGAGCCAATCTGCACGCCGGAGTACTGCGACTACGCGAAGGACTACTACGGCAAGCTCGCCCGCCATGGCGTCGTGGAGCTTCTGGAGAGGAAGAAGACGCTGAAGGCGAGGACCTTCCGCGAGTTCGGCGAAAAGTACGAGGTCTGCCCCTTCGAGCTGCAGATCGACTGCGCGAAGCTCGCCGATGTCGTTATCTGCGACTACAACTACGTCTTCGCGCCCCGCTCGGCGCTGGGGCGGGCGGCGGGGCTCGCCGTGGAGCAAAGCGGCAAGCCGAACCTCGTGATAGATGAGGCCCACAACCTCCCCTCGCGCGCCATGGACTACTACTCGCCGAGCCTCTCGAGCCACGTGCTGGAGGGGATGCGCGAGGAGCTCGCGAACGTGCCGCATCTTTTCAGGCGCGAGGCCGCCTCCCTTCTGGACGACTGCGTGGCGGCGGTACTTTCCTGCCGTGCGGGAAAGGGGGAGAGCGCCGCGCGGATCGAGCCTCCGATGGCAGCGTTTCTGGAGCTGGACGGACAGCTGCGTTCCCTTTTGTCGCGTTACCTTGAGGCTGACGTCGAAATCCGGCAGGAAGACCCGGTGCTGCGTCTTTGCTACTACTGGACCGGTTTCACGGAGATGCTGGAGCTGGCGGTGCGTTCGCAGCGGCAGGAATTCTTCACCTTGTACCAGCCGCTGGGGGGCGGTGGGAGTATCAAGGTCACCTGCTGCGACGCCTCCGACCTCATCGCTGAGCGGTACGCGGAATATCAGCAGGTGGTCGGCTTCTCGGCGACGCTGAAACCCTTTGAGTACTACGCCCGGCTTTCCGGTCTCGACCCGCAGGAGGTGCACACCGCCGAGTTCCAGAGCCCCTTCCCGCAAGAGCGGCGCAAACTCCTCATCATCCCGCAGGTGTCGACCCGGTATTCCAAGCGCGAGCGGAACTACGCGAGGATCGCCGATGCGCTCGCCCGCATCGTGGCGCTGCGCCGTGGCAACTACCTGGCCTTCTTCCCGAGCTTCGTCTTCCTGGAGCGGGTGGCTGAACTGTTCCGAGCGCCGGAGGGTTTCGAGGTGTTGCAGCAGGAGCGCAACATGAAGGGAGCGCGCACCGCGGAAATGCTCGAACACCTCCGCCAGGGGGGGGCGCCGACCGTGGTCTTCGCGGTGCAGGGGGGATCGCTTTCCGAAGGGGTCGACTACGCGGGGGAGATGGTGATCGGTGCCTTCGTGATCGGTCCGCCGCTGCCGAACTTCGATCTCGAGCGTGAGGAGATGCGGGCCTACTACCAGCGTCACTACGGCAAGGGGTTCGAGTACGCCTACACCATACCGGCCATGGCGAAGGCGATCCAGTCGGCGGGAAGGGTGATTCGCTCGGAAACCGACCGCGGCGTCATCGTCCTGATGGACGACCGCTTCCTGGAGAACGAGTACAGCGCCGCCATGCCTGCCGACTGGTTCGAAACGCAGGCGACGGAGCTCGTTTCAGGAGCCATATTGAAGGATATCGGCGAGTTCTGGGCACAGCCGCAGGAGTGCGAATAAAACGGAAAAGTAAGCCCCTTTACCTCCATCGGGAAGGTCTTTCAAATGCAGGGGACCATGGAGTACAGCTACCCACGAAGCGCGCATGAGCCCGAACGTTCCCCCCTTTGCGAAGGGGGGACAGGGGGGATTTGCCTTGGTCTGACCATACAAGCACCTGCTGACGCGGCCATCGCGCACACCGCGCTAGATAAATGACAGATGCTAAATAACCATCGGGCAGTCTGAAAGCCCTTCTGCAATCCCAGTCATCCGACTGGAGCCGTGTGACAAAAGCAAATCCCCCCCGTCCCCCCTTCGCAAAGGGGGGAGTCCTTGTTCACGCGCGGTGGTAAATGAACGCGATTGTCGCAATTCCACCAATCACTTCGATAAAAAAGCCGCTCCCCCCTTATCGAGAGAAGCGGCTTCGTGATTAGCCATCCTCTTGTTTATTTCCCCTGCACCACCAGCGCCTGGTAAGGCCAGCCCTGCATGCCGTCCTCCAGGATGTGCAGGCGCGCCTCGGCGATCCCCTTGCTCTTCAGGTGATCGTAGGTGTTCTTGGCGCCGCCGCCACCGCGCGGGCAGATGATGACGATCTCCTCGCGGGTTGCCGTCAGTTGCGGAAGCACCCGGTCCAGCTTCGACTTCTCCTCGGCGGATTTCACCGGGAAAGCGTTCGTCTGCAGCGCTCCCTTGAAATGGTGCTGCTGGAACTCGGCCGGCACCTGGATGTCGACGATCTGCACTTTCTTGCCCGTCTCAAGCCACTTCTTGAAGTCCTCGGGAGCCACATACTGGTAGTTGCCGCCGAAAAAGGGGGCGGCCAAGGCCACCGACGCGGCGAGTATGGTCACCAGTGCAAGGACCAGGGGGATGATTCTCTTCATCTTCATGCTAACTTCTCCTGTTTCAAATGTTGATATGGGCAGCTTCAACTGAAGCTTGCGGTTTCTTTACTGCGTATCAATGACCGAAGAAAGGACGCCATGCCTCGCGAATATGCCAGCCCGCGGATGGGTGGGCGTCAGGAACTCCCGGCGTGCAGCGCGGCGCCGAGAGCACCCGTGATCGAGGGATCCTCAGGAACCAGTACCGGTACCCCAAGTGTCGTCTCTAAAAGCGACACGAGCGTCTTGTTATTGGCGACCCCGCCGGTAAAGACGAGGTGCGGGCACTGGCAGGTCTTCGAAACCATCGCAGCCAGACGGGAAGCGACGGCGAGGTGCACCGAGCGTGCGATCTCCTCCGGCGGCACCCCGCGGTTTTTCAGCGATACCACCTCGGACTCTGCGAACACGGCGCACATGCTGTTGATGGGGCTCGTCCCTTCGGCCGCGGCTGCTGCTTTACCGAACGCCTGCAGGTCGTACCCAAGCGAGACCGCCATCATCTCGAGAAAGCGCCCGGTGCCCGCGGCGCATTTGTCGTTCATCTGGAAGTTTACGATGCGCCCATCTGCGCTCAGGTGGATGACCTTGCTGTCCTGCCCCCCCACGTCGAGGATCGCCCTGCAGTAGGGGAAAAGGTACCTGGCGCCGAGGGCGTGCGCCTTTATTTCCGTGATGATGTCCAGACCTGCCTGCTGCTGCATGAGGTGCCGCCCGTACCCAGTCGCCACGGCACGTGCCCCGGGATGCTCGCCAAGCATCTGCAGCGCCTGACGGTGCGGCTCGAACCCGCTCTCCACGACGCGGCGGTGAAGGACGGTCCCCCCTTTGAGTGCGACGGTCTTGATGGTGCGCGAGCCGAGATCTATCCCTACCAGCATGGCCTATCCCTTGATCTGCTCGATGAACGCCTCGACGCGCGTCTGCAGCTGCCCCATGTCATCGGGCGAGTAATCCGTTTCTATCGCCATGAAGGGGATGCCGCGCGCCTCGCATGCCTCGCGGAGCTTGACCGCTTCGATGTTGTAGGTGTGGCAGAACTGCAGGCAGTAGTCGATGATCCCCTCCGCGCCGGACGCCTCGAACTCCCTGATTACCTGATCGATCCGGTCGTCGTTCGGGGTGAAGCAGGAGCAGTCGATCTTCATGTAGCGCTCGGTGAGGCGCTCCAGTTGCTGGTCCATGTCGGCGGCCCCCTCGTCGATCAGGTCCTTGTAGTAGCGGGTGCCGATGCAGCTCTCCTCGTTAACGACGACGGCCCCGGCGCTCTCGATGATGTAGTGCAGCTTCCAGTTGGGAAGCGCCATCGGCGTGCCTGAGACCAGGATGCGCGGGGTCTCCTTCGGAGCAATCGCGACGCCATCCTGCACCCGCTTCTCCAGCTCGTCGCACAATTCGTGAACTTTCTCGGTGAAGCGCACCGGCTCGTCGTAAAAGGCGATCTGTTGGATGATCAGCATGTCCCTGCCGCTGATGGGGGAGGGGGTGTGGTGTCTCAAGGCGTTTAGACGCTGCAGCGCGGCACGTTTCGCGTTGATGGTCCGGATGCCGCCTGCGACAGCCTCGAAATCGGTCTCGTTGCCCGTGATGCGATCCACGGCGACCTTGAAGTCCTTCACCTCTTCCACCCAGAGCCGCTTGTCGCGCTCCCGCTTCATCTGGGGGATTTCCATGACGTGCGTCGGGACGTAGCGGTCCAGAAGCTCCCATGTCTTTTTCTTAGCATCGCAGGTCGTCTCGCCGTAGACGAGGTCTACTACCTGGAAATAGGGGCAGATCTTGCCGACCTTGAAGCCGAAGGCTGATTTCACCATCGGACAGATGTTACGGGGCAGGATCTTCTCGGCGTCCGCGATGGACCCCTGGGCCCCGCCGCAAAGGCCGATACAGATGCCGCCAGCCGCCACCACCAGCTCCTCGGGGACGTAGACGCAGAAAGTGCCGATGACCGGCTTTCCACCCTCCTTGGCGTCGTAGATCTCCTGGATGCGTCCGGTGTGGATGTTGGCGACCATGTCGTCGAAGTAGGCCATCCGCTCCGGTCGGTTTTGCTGCGAAAGGAAGATGTTGCGGTAGGCGTTGGTCAGCATGGGAGGCATCCCGGAAAACCGCGCCACATCCATGCCGAGTTTTTCCCAGAGCTCCGGGTCGGATTTCACCACAAATTCATCACTCATCGCATCCCCTCCCGATTAGAAAAAGACAAAAGTATGGATATCTGTATATGTTCAGACAGGGAATATGTCAAACCGATAGTTTCGATACAAATCGTCGACACTATCGGTAATTACAATGGGTAAGCGTGGAGTCTTTAGGTTCCACTCTTTTCGAGTGTTCACGGCTATTTCCAAGAGCAAGTTGCGTTCTACGAAGCAGAAAAAGGTGGCCTTACAGAGCCGCCCACCGTAGCGACTTTTGCAAAGGCGGGACAGGGGGGATTTGCTTTGGGTACTTTCCGCGGAGATCCACAAAAAAAAGCCCCCGGAGTGCGGGGGCAAGAGACTTACGGAGAGGTTGATGCGGGATTAGCGTGCGGCCTGACGGGTGGAGATCGACGCCTTCTTAAGCGCCATGTCGACGACCGGCAGCGGTGGGACGGCCTTCAGGCCGTAAATCTTTTCGAGGTCGATGTCTTTGGGTACCGCCTTCAGCAGCGCCTCGGCGACCTTCTGGTCCGCCTGCCGGTAGCGCAGTTTCACCTCGACGTTCAACTTCTTCATCCCCTTCAGGACCGGGACGCCGTAGTACACGTCCTTGTACCCCCGGGGAGGGATGGTGTCGTGTCGCGAGAACGAGGTCACCACCCATGGATCGATGGCGAAATGGAAGTTGTCCCCCATGCCGTCGGAGTTGAAGAGCCGGGCATCAGCGGGGAGTGAGCCGTCTGCACCGACCTGTCCGCTGGTAAGGACCGTCTTGCCCGCCTCGTCCTTCGCCACGATCTCAAGCCACATCTGGCGCACGTTCGTGAGCGAGGTGGGGAGGTTGTGCCCGGCGCGCACGTTTTTTACCCGGACCTGAAGCTCTTTCAGCTCCCCCTTCTGGTAGCTCGGGGTGATCTCGATGTCGGCGGCGGACTTCAGCCGGTCGACGGCCATCTGGTACTGCTTCATGAAAAGATCGGCCTGCTCCTGGTTGCCCGCCTTCTTCGCGGCACCGGCGGCCAGGTAGCTCAACAGGTAGTTGGCGCCGTTGAAGTAGTGCCGGTACTCCTTGCGGTCGGGCTTGATGAACTGGTCCGCCGTCTTCTTGAAGGAGGCGGTGTCGACCATGTGGCAGTCCTGGCAGAGGACGTTTTTCTGGGCGTACGGGCCGTGCTTCCACTCGAGGTAGGTCGCCTCGAGCGGGAAGTGCGCGTCGTAATGGTAGACCTGGTGACAGGATGCACAGAGGTCGGCCTGCAGGTGCAGCGAGCTCTCGGCGCAGTCGTGGAAGCCACCACCGCACTCCTCGCTCGGCTTGAAGGGGCCGCGCTTGACGAACCTTGGGCCGTCCTTGGTCTCCACACCGGGGGTGAGGATGAAGGAGCCGTTCTCAGGCTCGTGGGACGGTGTCTGCCAGTGCGTAACGCCGCTCACCGAGTGGCAGATGTCGCAGGAGACACCGGCCAGCGCCATCTCGCTCAGTCCCGCGTTGCCGGGACCCTTTATCTCGCCGGTGACCACGCCCGCGGGGGAATGGCACCCCTCGCACTGACGCGAGATCTCGTGACCGACCGCCTTCACCGCCTTGTTAAGTTCCCCCTGGTAGACAGGGTCCTGGAAGGCGAGCTGGTGCACCGAGGCGCTCCACTCCTTGTACTGTTTCTCATGGCAACCCTGGCAGACGGTCGGCGGGGTGAAATCGAGGGTGGACTTGTTCCATTTGATGAGCGAGGGGTAGTAGGGGTAGAACTCGCGGTCGACGTCGAAGACCGGTGACGCGGCCATGGCGGAGCCGGCCAGCGTGGCGAACGTAGCGGCTGCGGCAAGGATCAGTGCTAACTTCCCTTTGAGCTGCATGGTGCCTCCAGTGAGTTGTTCATATCAGTGGTGCTGCCGAATCACTCTTCTGTTTCGTCGGGCGCTTCTTCCTGACACTTCTGTTTCTTGAGCATGCACTGCTTCACCTTCCTGACCGCTTCCTGGTCGTCGGGGTAAAGCGCGAAGGGAACGTTTTCCCCGCCGCTTTCCTTGTAGATCCGGTACCGGTTGCAGTTTTGGTAGTCTCCAAAGCAGAGCTTGCTCTGGATGTACTCCGCCGCCTTTGGAAGGTCCTTCATGTTGTCCTTGAAGAACTGACAGCACTCGACGAGTTCACACGCCATGACTCACCTCAACGATCAAATATCATCAAATTGCAGGGTAGCAGTATAAATGGCCCACCCGCCGCACGGCGACGGGGAGTGACCGGTCAACCTTTGCCGCGCATCCGGTCGAGCGTCGCCTGGATGGTGGTGGCGCTCACGGCGTCACCGAAGCATCCCGCCCCGGCGTAGCTGTCAAACGCCTCGATCTGCTCCAGCAGGAGTTCTACCAGCTTCCCGTCGCGCCCAAGGGCCGGATCGCTCGCGATCTCCAGGATCTCTTTCAGAAGCGACGCGGGGAGGTCGGCCTCCTCGTGCTGCCGCCGTGCCGTCTCAGCCAGTTTATCCAACAGTTCCATGCTGGCTCCTCTACGAAAGGTCTCCGCAGGGGAGGGGGGCCAGGTCTGCGGTGGCGCCGGCGATGGCGAGCGCCTTCTGGTGCACCAGCGCTTCCGCCACCTTGGCGCGCGCCGAGGCCAGCAGACGCTGCACCGTGCCGCGCGATATCCCCATGCACTCTCCGGCCTCTTCCTGGGTCTTACCCTGCCCGTCGCACAGGTGGAGGGCGTCCAGCTCGTCGTGGGCGAGCCGCAGCATTTCAAGATCCTTGAGCGGTGTGCCGGCCGGCTTGAAGACCGCGGCGAAACCTGCGCGGTGCGGGCAGACACAGGTTCTCGGCTTGCGGGGACGCGGCATGATCAGTGGGAGCAGCCGTGGCTGTGACCGTGCCCGCCGCAGGTGTGGCCGGGAAGGTACTCCGGCAGCTCGTTCGCCTTGAAAAGGGCCATGTTTTCAGCCACCGTTCCCGGGCGGGCCTGGAACACGCGCATGCCGGCCGCGTTCAGCTTGTAGAGCGCGCCGCCGCCGATTCCTCCTACCACGATCGCGTCGACCTCGTGCCCGCCAAGCCCGGCCACCGGGTTGCAGGCGCCGTGCTGGTGCACGCGGTCGCCGTTGTTGATGGCGGTGCACTCGTCGGTGTTGCTGTCTATCACGAGAAACCCGGGAGCGGAGCCGAAATGACCGAAAACTGCACTGGAAAGACCTTCGTTGCATTCAACAGGGAAACAGATCTTCATCCTTACCTCCGGGTGATATTGTGTATATGCACACGGCACAACTAACATTCAGAAAACAATATGTCAACAGGTTTTAAAGGAAAGATGCCATTTTCTCGCACAGCCAGTGCGGGAATGTGGCCGGGAAACGGCCGGAGAGAGCGCACACGAAGGGGGGGAAGGATGTTTTGCTTTGACGCGGGCTTGCCGCAGGTGCTATAAGTGCCGCGAACTCCCTAACTCCCTGTGCTCCTTCCTGACAATACACCGACATGTTGTGTTTAGGAGCCTCCATCATGCTTACCAGATTCCTTTTGCTGTTGCTTGCCCTGAGCCTGACCGTGTCGGAGGTAAACGCCGAACCGGTAGCGGGCCGCGACCTGAGCGTCATCGTCGTGGGCGGTAACAGCAACTACCCTCCATACCAGTTCCTGGACAAAAACGGCCGGCCGGCCGGCTATATCGTCGACCTCACCAGGGCCATCGCCCGGGTGATGGGGTTGAAGGTCGAGATCAAGCTTGACGATTTCGGGCAGATCCTCAAGGGGCTGGACAGCGGCGACATCGACATCCTGGAAGGGCTCTCCTATTCCGAGGCTAGGGCCCGCGAGTACGAGTTTTCAACGCCGCACTCCATCATCGTGCAGGCCATCTTCGCCCGGAAAGGGACCCCGGCGGTCAAGAGCCTGGAACAGCTCAGGGGAAAAAAGGTGCTGGTGCACCGTGGCGGCGGCATGCACGGCTACCTGCAGGAAAAGCATTACGATGCGGATCTCGTGCTGACCGACAGCCCGCGGGAAACCCTGCAGGAGCTGGCAGCCGGGCGCTGCGATTACGCCGTAGTGGCCCTGCTACCCGCGATGTACATCATCCGGGAAGAAAAGCTCGCGAACCTTGTGCCGGTTGCCACCAACGTGGCCCCGCAGCGCTACTACTGCTACGCGGCCAAAAAAGGTAACGCCGAGCTGGTGGCCCAGATGAACGAAGGGCTTTCCATCCTCAAAAAGACCGGGGAGTTCAACCAGATCTACGATAAATGGATCGGCGTCCTCGAACCGCAGCGCACCTCATGGCTTGTGGTGGCGAAGTACGCGGCGCTTGTCGTCATCCCGCTCTCCCTCGTCCTGATGGGCACCGTGCTCTGGTCCTACTCGCTGCGCAGGCAGGTGGCGCAGCGCACCGAATCGCTCTCGAACGCGCTGGCGGAGCTGCAGAGAAACCAGCAGCAACTGGTGCAGGCCGACAAGATGGCCGCGCTCGGCATCCTGGTCTCCGGGGTGGCCCATGAGATCAACAACCCCACCGGCATCATCCTGATGAACATGCCCACCCTGAAGAAGATATTCCGGGACGCGGAGCGGATCCTCGACCGTTATCAGGAGGAAGAAGGCGAGTTCACCCTTGGAGGGATTCGGTACCAGAGGGTGCGCCAGGAGGTGCCGCTCATCCTGGACGAGATACAGGATGGCGCCCAGCGCATCAAGAAAACGGTGGAGGACCTGAAGAATTTCGCGAGGAAAGACGACGAGGCCCACAAGGAGATGCTGGATTTCAACAATGTAGTGCGGACGGCGGTACGCCTTGTGGACGTGGCGACCCGCAAATTCACCAACGCGTTCAGCGCCACCTATGGTGACGGGCTCCCTCTGGTATTCGGCAATGAGCAGCGCCTCGAGCAGGTGGTGGTGAACCTCGTCATGAATGCGGGGCAGGCCCTGCCCGACCCGAGCAAAGCCATAGCCCTGCGGACCTGGCACGATGTCGCGACCGGCAGGGTGATGCTGTCCGTGCATGACGAGGGGACCGGGATCTCGCCGGAGCACCTGAAGCACCTCACGGACCCATTCTTCACCACCAAGCGCGAGAACGGGGGGACCGGACTTGGGCTCTCCATATCCGCGAACATCATCAAGGACCACGGCGGCGAAATCGCCTTCGATTCAGGGGTAGGAGAGGGGACCACGGTCACCCTCGCTTTGCCGGCAGCCGTGGCAGGGAGAAAAAATGGACAGTGAGCTCTACCCGTCTTTCAAGGTCCTCCTGGTGGACGATGAACCGGCCTGGCTGCGCTCGCTGTCGCTGGCCCTCGAGAGCAGCTGCGGCATCACCAACGTGGAGCTTTGCAGCGACAGCCGCAAGGTGCTGGATATCATGGCGCAGGGGGAAGTAGGGCTGGTACTGCTGGACCTCACCATGCCTCACGTCTCGGGCGAAGACCTCCTGGTCCAGATCGCGGAGCGCCATCCGGGGGTGGCGGTCATCGTGGTCAGCGGGCTGAACCAGGTGGGGAAGGTCGTCAACTGCATGAAGCTTGGCGCCTATGACTACTACGTGAAGACCGACGACGAGGAGCGCATCGTCTGCGGCGTGCAGCGCGCCATCAAGCACCTGGAGCTGCAGCGCGACAACAAGGAGATGACCCGGCGCTTCGTTTCCTGCGAGTTGCAGCACCCCGAGGCCTTCTCCGCCATCTGTACCGCCGACCGCGCCATGCAGGCGATCTTCGCCTATATAGAGGCGGTGGCGGTAAGCCCGCTTCCCCTGCTGATCACCGGCGAAAGCGGGTCCGGCAAGGAGCTCCTCGCCCAGGCCACGCACCGGCTGAGCGGCTGCCGGGGCGAGCTGGTGGCCGTCAACGTCGCGGGGCTCGACGATACCGTCTTCTCCGACACCCTTTTCGGGCACGTGCGGGGCGCCTTCACCGGCGCGGAAGGGGTGCGCCGCGGCATGATCGAGGCGGCCGCCAACGGCACCCTTTTCCTCGACGAGATCGGGGACCTGAGCATCGCTTCGCAGGTGAAACTCTTGCGGCTGTTGCAGGAGGGGGAATATTTTCCGCTCGGCTGCGACCAGCCGAGGCGTCTGAAGGCGCGCGTCGTGGTGGCAACGCACCAGAACCTCGAAGCCAAGGTGGCGCAGGGGAGCTTCCGGTGCGACCTGTTCTACCGGCTGCGCACCCACCACGTCGAGGTGCCGCCACTGCGAAGCCGCAAGGGGGACATACCGTACCTGCTCGACCTGTTCCTCGAGGAGGCCGCCGGCATGATGGGGAAGAAAAAGCCGACTCCGCCCCCCGGGCTCGTGCAGCTTTTGTCCACCTACAGCTTCCCGGGGAACGTCAGGGAGCTGAAGGCGATGGTGTCCGATGCCGTCAGCACCCATAAAGAACGCATGCTCTCGATGGACAGCTTCGTAAAGGCGGTCAGCGCCGGTGGGGGAGTTTCCGAGCGGGTGCCGGACCAGAATCCCTTTGCCGGCTTGGAACCGCTCCCTACCTTCGCCAACGCGGCGAACTACCTCCTCGACGAAGCGATGAACCGTGCCGGCGGCAACCAGACCCTGGCGGCACGGCTCCTTGGCATATCCCAACCCTCGCTCTGGAAGCGCCTCAAATCGGCCCGCGGCTGAACCCCTATTGCCGGAGTCTATAGCTATAGATTCCGGCAATACCTGCCTAACCTGCCGTATCTACAACCCTTTTAAAGCCCGCCTTAAAACTCCAATAGCCTGCGGCTATAGCGATTCACTCCTTCGTTTCGGCAGTTTGCGTCAAATAACCCAGCAAATCAGACAACTTATCCCCTTTGCCAACATTTGGTATCGATCCTGCTCTTATTAAAGCCAAAAGCAATCATGGGGCCCTGAGCCCTAACACTCTGAAGGAGAGGATCATGAAACAGCAGACGGCGGTGGTATTGGCAGGTTTTCTGGCGGTGATGGCTGTGGGACATGATGTCCAGGCGAAGAGCCTTGAAGACATTCTGAAGGAGAAAGGTGTCATCACTGAGGCGGAGTTCAAGGAAGCGTCCAAAGCCAAGCCTTATGACTACAAGCTCGGCAAAGGGTTCGTCCTCACCTCGCCGGACCAGAAGTTCCAGTTGCAGATCGGCGGGCAGATTCAGGCGCAGTACGAGTTCGACGACTATGACCTGGCCAGCAAACAGGACGTGAGCCAGTTCAACCTGCGGCGCGTGAAGACCCTTCTCAGCGGTTACGCGTTCACCAAGGACCTCACCTACAAGGCGACCTACAACTGGGCCAACGTGGTGAAGGAGAACACCAAGGCGATGGAAGAGGTGAACCTGAAGTACCGCGTTGCCGACGAGCTGCAGATCATGCTGGGACAGGAGAAGATCCAGTATTCGAGGCAGTGGATCACCTCCAACACCGCCCAGCAGTTCGTGGACGGCTCCTTCGTGCGGAACGCCTTCATGCAGGGGTACGACACCGGCATCAACCTGCACGGCGACCTCTGGTCCGGCGTAGTGAAGTACGACGCGGGCCTTTTCGGAGGCGCCGGCCAGAACACGAAGAACAAGACCAACGACAACGCGTACAACTTCAGGGTGGCGGTCAATCCCCTGGGCGACATGAAGTACGGCGAGGGTGACCTCGAGTATTCCGAGAAACCCCTGGTATCGCTTGGGAGCAGCTACTACCTGAACACCTTGAGGAAGACCGTTTCCGGCACCGGCACCACGGCGACCTCGGCCATCGACAACAACAACTCGAACTTCGTGACCGACACCAACGGCTGGCTCGGCAAAGCGGTGAAGGGGAAATACTTCGGAACTGCGGCTGCCGAAGAGATCAGCGTCGACTCCTGGGAAGCGGACTTCGCGTTCAAATGGCTGGGCGCCTCGATGCAGGGCGAGTACTTCTGGGGCAAAGCGGAGGGCGACATCTCGGACAAGGAGCTGATCGCCAGGGGCGGGTACCTGCAGGCCGGTTACTTCGTGATCCCGAAGCGTCTTGAGCTTGCGCTGCGCTACGCCTGGATGGACCCGAACCGCGCGATTTCCAACGATTCCATCTCTGAAATCCAGGGGGCGGTGAACTATTTCCTCTACGGCAACAACCTGAAGATCCAGGGCGACGTCGGCAACCGCCACACCTACAAGGATAAGACCGACGACCTCGTGGCGCGCGCACAGGTACAGCTCCTCTTCTAAGGGGTAGCGATGACAAGGACGACGGAGTTACAGGAGAGAAAAATGAGAAACAAAAGAACGATACTCGCGCTGATGATGTCGGCGGTCCTGCTGGTGGCGGCCTCCCTGGCCTGGGGAGCGGACTCCTCCAAGAGCGCATTCCTTTCGGGGGTGCACAAGAAGAACAACGTGAGCTGTGCCGATTGTCACGGGAAATCCATCGCGGTTGATGACAACGAGACGGCGCTGAACAAGAACTGCAAAGGGTGCCATGGCGGCTTCGCCGATCTGGCGACGAAAACCAAGGAGCACATCAACCCGCACAAATCGCACCTGGGCGAGACCAACTGTACCGCCTGCCACAAGGGGCATGTCGCCTCCAAGGCATACTGCAACTACTGCCACAGCTTCGCCATGAAGATCCCGGCCATGGGAACGGAAAAAGAGTCGAGCGACAAGAAGTGGGTGCAGGAAACCTCCAAGGGGGCAAAGGATCAGAAGTCTGCGCGGACCGAATCTGCCGATGTCGTGGTGATCGGTGCAGGGGGTTCGGGCTACGTGGCTTCCATCACCGCCCATGACGCGGGGGCGAAGGTGATCCTCCTGGAGAAGATGCCCATAACCGGTGGCAACAGCATGCTGGCGGCCGGCGGGATCAACGCGGCCAGGACCCGCTACCAGGAGAGGCTCGGGATGCACGACGACCCGGCCGATATGGTGAAGGAGACCATGAAGGGGGGGAGGGACAAGAACGATCCTGAACTCGTGAAGGTGCTGGCGTACAAATCTGCTGACGCGGTCGATTTCCTGGTCTCCCTGGGCGCCGACATGACCGACCTGGTGCGCTCCGGCGGCGTTGCCGTGGACCGTACCCATCGCCCGGTAGGCGGCGCGGCGGTAGGTCCGCATCTCATAAAGGTGTACCGTGAGAACGCCGCCAAGCGTAACCTCGACGTCCGGGTGAACTCCGAGGTAGTGCAGATCCTCTCCGACGGCAACGGGCGCGTTACCGGCGTCCAGGTCAGGGGAAAGCACAGCGGGCTCTACACCATCAAGGCCAAGGCGGTGATCGATACGGCCGGCGGCTTCGCGGCCAACAACGAGCTGGTCGGCTTCTATAAGCCGCAGTTCAAGGAGACCGCCTCATCGAACCAGCCGGGCGCTACCGGCGAGGGTGTCGCACTGGCGCAGAAGATCGGTGCTAACGTGATCGACATGGAGCAGATCCAGATCCATCCGACCATGGGGGGAGAGACCAAGGTCCTCATCTCCGAGACGGTACGCGGCAGCGGGGCCATCCTGGTGAACCACGCCGGCAAGCGCTTCGTGAACGAGCTGACCACCCGCGACAAGGCCTCCGCCGCCATCCTGGCCCAGCCTGAAAAATCCGCCTTCCTGGTGCTGGGCGAGGATATCCGCAAGAGCAACGTCCAGATCGACGGCTACATCGTGCTCGGTCTGGTGCAGCAGGCCGACAGCGTGGCCGAGCTTGCCGCCAAGATGGGCGTCCCCGCCGATGCGCTGACCGCCACCGTGGAGAGCTACAACAAGGCCTTCGCGGCCAAGAAAGACCCCGAGTTCCAGCGCCAGGACATCCCGAGGCCGGTGAACGGGCCGAAGTACTACTCCATCTGGGTGAAACCGGGGCGCCATCACACCATGGGTGGCGTGAAGATCAACACCGAGGCACAGGTCATCGGTAAGGACGGCAAAGCGATGACCGGCTTCTACGCGGCCGGCGAAGTCACCGGCGGGGTGCATGGCTGGAACCGTCTGGGCGGCAACGCCATCACCGACACGGTCGTCTTCGGCCGGATCGCCGGCGCCAACGCGGCGCGTTTCGTGAAGGACGCGAAGTAAGGCTGCACCTGGAACAAAACGAGCGCCCCGCGTCGGGAAAGACGCGGGGCGCTCAGCTCTGAAGCATGGCCTACGCCTCCGGCGCAGGCAGAAACAGCCGAAAGGGCGAGCCCGCAAGGAACCCGGCATGAAGAACGGAAAACTTTTCAAGTCGCTGTTTCTGATCAACTTCGCAACGAGCCTGGGCTTCGGGATCGCCGACGCCTTCTTCTCCACCTACCTCTTCAGCCTCGGTGGGCGCGGCATCCTGCTCGGGCTGCCGCTGCTCCTTTTCTCCCTCTCGAAGATCCTCTTCAGCCCGGTGATGGGTGCCTGCGTCGATCGCTTCGGCGCTAGGGGCGCGGTGACCTTCAGTCTTACCCTCTATCTTCTCGTTTCCCTTGGTTACCTCTTCAGTTCCGACCTCACCCTCATCATGGCGCTGCGCCTGGTCCAGGGGGTGGCCTGCGCGATGTTCCGGCCGGTGATGCTCTCCCTCGTCGGTGCGGCGAGCGGCACCAACGGGGAGGGGCGGGCGGTCGGGACCTTCGACATCTCTTTCTATCTTGCCATCGGCGTCGGGCCGGTCCTGGGTGGGGTACTGCACGACTTCTGGGGCTTTTACGGCATCTTCGCAAGCCTTGCCTCTTTATGCCTCCTCTCACTCGCCGTCGCGCTGCGGAGCATCCCTGCCCACTCGGGCGAAAGAACCTCGTGCAAACAAGAAAAGGTCTGCCTCACGCTCCCAGCGGCCCTCAAGGTGGCGCGCCACGGTACCATGGGTGGGCTCCTGTTCTTCATCTTTGGCCGGGGGTGCGGGATTTCGCTGTTGGCGGGATTTCTTCCCATCCTCCTGAACGCGCGGTTGGGGCTCACCGGCACCCAGACCGGCCTGGTGCTCGCCTCAAGCACGCTTGTCATCACGACGCTTCTGCGTCCGGTCGGCAGGCTCTCCGACTGCCACTCGCGGAAATCCCTGGTGCTCCTGGGTGGGATCTCGGTGTCGCTTCTCTACTTCCTGATACCCGTGGCTCAGGGGTTCCAGCAGGTACTCGTGCTGGGCGGCGGGATCGGGCTATGCAGCGTACTTTCGCAGCCTGCCAGCACCGCCCTTCTCCTTGAGCAGGGGGAGCGTCACGGGACGGGTCTTGCCGTCGGGGTCTTCAATTCGGCGTTGAACTTAGGTTTCCTGGTGGGGCCGCTCTTCGGGGGATGGCTGCAGAGTCGTTTCGGGCTTACTTCCGTCTTCTACGCCGCGGGCTGGATCGGCTTGGCTGCAGCAGGACTCTTCGCGGCAAGCGCCTTGGTGCGCGAGAGGGCCGATGCGCGCCAACCGGCGACCTCCAGCCAGGATGTTGCCGTAGTCTAAAGCCCGCCTCTCTTTCAGTAAGTTCCTGGGAGCACCGGAAAACCGTGGCCACGAAGCGTCGCAGGTCCCCTCACGTCCCCCCCTTTGCGAAGGGGGGACAGGGGGGATTTGCTTTTGTCCCCTAAGCACTCTTTGCAGGACGGGATTCCTGGTTTTCCTCACTCCTCTATCTTCTTGTCGATCCCAGCACGGCCGTCGTCGCATTCCTCCTCGGGTTCACCGGGGCGGCTGTAGCGCGGGTCGCTGGTGGCACTCACGCAGACCGGTGACGGCTCCTCGACGGCGCCAGCGGCGGCCGGGACGTGGTCGCGGTTTCTCCCCCCGTCCTTCGGCACATCCCCCTTGGTAGGCTGCCAGTCGGCCATGTCGCGCAGGGTGCGGAAGCGCTCCAGCGCCTCCTGTTCCATCTGCTCGCGCAACATCTTCGCCACCTCCGGGTTCTGCTTCTCGAGGGCCTGGAAACGGACCTCGCCGGAGAGGAACTCGGCGAGCGAGCCGTCCGGCTTCTTCGACTCCAGTATGAACGGGTTCTTCCCTTCCCGCTTCAACAGCGGGTTGTAGCGGTAAAGCGGCCAGTAGCCGGATTTGACCGCCAGCTGGCTCTCCTCGATCGATTTACCCATCCCCTTCCTGATCCCCTGGTTGATGCAGGTTGAGTAGGCGATGATGAGCGACGGCCCCGGGTACGCCTCCGCCTCGGCGATCGCCCTCATGGTCTGGTTCTTGTCGGCCCCGATGGCGACCGAGGCGACGTAGACGTAGCCGTAGGTCATCGCCATGCGCCCGAGGTCCTTCTTCGAGGTCCGCTTTCCTGCGGCGGCGAAGCGCGCGATGGCGCCTAACTGGGTCGCCTTGGAGCACTGCCCCCCGGTGTTCGAGTAGAGCTCCGTGTCCATAACGAGGAGGTTCACGTCCTCCCCCGCGGCGATTACGTGGTCCAGGCCGCCAAAACCTATGTCGTAGGCCCAGCCGTCACCGCCGTAGATCCAGATCGACTTCTTGGTGAAGAGATCTGCGCAACCGGCGATCTGCTGCAAAAGCTCGTTGTTGCCGGCTTTCGGCAAAAGCTCCCTCAGCCGGTCGCCGTGGCGCCGCGAGAGCTCGGGATCCATCATCCCGGAAAGCCAAGCGTCGAGCTCGCTTCTCAACTCCCCTTCCGGAAGGCTCTGCACGGCGTGGCGCACCTGGTCGGCCAGAAGTTCCCTTCTCTGCGTGACCGCCATGTGGTAGCCGAAGCCGAACTCGGCGGCGTCCTCGAAAAGCGAGTTGTTCCAGGCCGGCCCGTGCCCGTCGGCGTTGGCGCAGTAAGGGGAAACCGGCGCCGAGGCGCCCCAGATCGAGCTGCAGCCGGTTGCGTTGGCGATCATCATCCGTTCGCCGAAGAGCTGGGTGATGATCCTTGCGTACGGCGTCTCGCCGCAGCCGGAGCAGGCCCCGGAGAACTCGAGATGCGGTTTTTGGAACTGGCTTCCGATCACCGTATTGCGCTTCACCAGGTGCCCCTTCGGCGCGTGGGTCTCGGCGAACTTGCGGTTCTCCTCCTGCACCGCGGACTGGGTGTCGATCGGTTTCATGACGAGGGCCGGGACCTTGGCCGGGCAGATGTCGGCGCAGTTGCCGCACCCCATGCAGTCCATGGTGTAGACCTGGATGCGGAAGCGGTGCCCCTTCACCTCGCGGGCCTGGGCGGGAATCGTCTCGTAGCTTTCCGGCGCCCCCGCCATCTCCTCGTCGGTGGCGAGGAAGGGGCGGATCGTTGCGTGCGGGCAGATGTAGGAGCACTGGTTGCACTGGATGCAGTTCTCCTTGATCCACTCCGGTACGTTGATCGCGACGCCCCGCTTTTCGTAGCGCGCGGTGGAGAAGGGGAAGACGCCGTCCGGCGCGAACGAGGAGACCGGCAGCTCGTCCCCCTTCTGGCGCAGGATCGGGAAGACCATGTCGCGCATGTAGCCGGGCATCTCTTGATGCAGCCGGAAGTCGGTGCCGCGCTCGTCGTCGGCGTCGCGCCAGGATTCAGGATAACCGATCTCCACGAGGCTTTGCACCGCCAGATCCACCGCGGCGAGGTTCATCTCCACCACCTGCTCTCCCTTCCTGCCGTACTCCTTGCGGATCGAGTCCTTCAGAAGTTCCACGGCCCGCTCGAAGGGAAGCACCCCGGAGAGCTTGAAGAAGGCGGTCTGCATGATCATGTTGATGCGCCCGCCAAGCCCTGCCGACTGCGCGATGCTGATCGCATCGACGTTGTAGAAACGGATCTTCTTCGCCGCGATGGCCCGGCGCATCGTCGCCGGCAGGTGCTCTTCCATCGCCTCGGCCGTGTTCCACGGTGAGTTCAGGAGGAAGGTCCCACCCTCTTTGATCCCCTCCAAAAGGTCGTATATCTGCACGTAAGGCGCCTTTTGGCAGGAGATGAAGTCGGCCGCGTCGACGAGATAGGTGGACTGGATCGGGCTTTCGCCGAAGCGCAGGTGCGAGACGGTGATCCCCCCGGATTTCTTCGAATCGTAGGAGAAGTAGGCCTGGACGTAGAGGTCGGTGTTGTCGCCGATGATCTTTATCGCCGCCTTGTTCGCCCCGACGGTGCCGTCCGCCCCCATCCCCCAGAAACGGCACTGGATGGTCCCCTCGGGCGTCGTTAAGAGGGTCCCCTGCGCCGGAAGCGAGCTGCCGGTCACGTCGTCTTCGATGCCGACGGTGAAATGGCGCTTGCCGGGGTTGCCGTTCATGTTGTCGAAGACGCTCTTCACGTGCACCGGGCGAAACTCCTTCGAGCCCAGGCCGTAGCGCCCGGCGTAGAGTTCGGGAACGCTTCCGCCGCGCTCCATGAATGCGGTGCAGACATCCTGGTAGAGCGGGTCCCCCTGGGCGCCGGGCTCCTTGGTGCGGTCGAGCACGGTGATCTTTTGAGCGGTCTCAGGGATGACGCCCAGCAGGGCCCCGGCGTCGAAGGGGCGGTACAGGCGTACTTTAACAAGCCCCACCCTTTCCCCCGAGCCGTTCAGGTGGCGCACCACCTCCTCGGCGCACTCGCAGGAAGAACCCATGGTGATGACGATCCTGTCCGCCTCGGCGTGCCCCACGTAGTCGAAGAGCCGGTAATGGCGCCCGGTGAGTACGCCGACCCGTTCCATGGTGGCGGTGACGATCTCGGGGAAGGCCTGGTAGAAGGGGTTCGCCCGCTCGCGTCCCTGGAAGTAGATGTCGGGGTTTTGCGCCGTGCCGCGCAGGTCAGGATGCTCGGGGTTCATCGCCTTCCTGCGGAAGCTGGCGAGCTTTTCGTAGTTCACCAGGCGCGCCATCTCATCGTAGGGGATCACCTCGATCTTCTGCACCTCGTGCGAGGTCCGGAAGCCATCGAAGAAGTGCAGGAAGGGGATGCTCCCCTCCAGGGCCGCCAAATGAGCCACGAGGGCCAGGTCCATCACCTCCTGCACCGAGGAGGAGCAGAGCATGGCGAAGCCGGTCGGCCGGGCCGCCATGACATCTTGGTGGTCGCCGAAGATGGAGAGGGCATGCGTTGCGATGGCGCGTGCCGAGACGTGAAACACGCCGGGGAGCTGCTCGCCCGCGATCTTGTACATGTTGGGGAGCATGAGCAAAAGCCCCTGGGAGGCAGTGAAGGTGGTGGTGAGGGCCCCCGCCACGAGCGAGCCGTGTACGGCCCCGGCGGCACCCGCCTCGGACTGCAGCTCCTTGATGTTCAGCACCTGCCCGAAGATGTTCTTGCGCCCCTGCGCGGCCCATTCGTCGGCCACTTCCCCCATCGTCGAGGAAGGGGTGATGGGGTAGATCGCCGCCGTCTCGCTCAGCGCGTAGGCGACGTGCGCCGCAGCCGTGTTGCCGTCCATCGTTTTCCTGGATCCGCTCATGTGAACAGTCCCCCTTGTAAAGAGATGGAAACCCGCGCCCGTCGGCACCGCCCGTACCAATGTGAGCCGAGGGTAGGTGGTATTAACGAAGTTTAATATGCTACCATCGTTTCGTTTGAAGGGAAGGAGCGGGAGGTGCTTTTGACGCGGGAGGCAAGTGGAGCAGAAACGAAGAAAGGAAATATGGGGGCTCGCGGAAAGGGGAACGGCGGAGCCCCTATGGCGTGTGGATTCTAACGGATGAAGAGGGACGCGGGAGGGGTGATGGAGAACCTGAGGAAGATACCCGCGATCAGGTCGAACATGGACGGGTCGAGGTTCTTGTTTTTCTGCAAGACCAGGCGTCGTGGGCGCGCTGCCGCGAATCCTTCGACGTGGTGACTGATGAGGGAGCCGTTGGCGAGGTGCTCGGCCACCAGGCTGCGCGAGATGAAAGTGATGCCCTCTCCTGACATGACCGCCCTGATGATGAAGGGAATATCGTCGAAAAATATCGTGTTGTTGAATTCAGCGGCATCCCTGCCGAGGTCGGTCATACTCTTTTCAAGGAAGCGGCGTGCGCAGCAGCCGCTCTTCTTGCAGTAAAGCCGTTCGCTCAAGACCCTCTCAATTCCCACCACCTTGTCCTCTATGCCGAATCCGGGGGCGCTCACGAAGACCATCTCGTCGTCTGGAAGAACGTAGGTGTCGAAGTCGTCGAGGTTCAGGTCCTCGCAGAACTCGATCAGCACCAGGTCGTAGACGTTTCCCCTCAACCCTTTGAGCGCACCCTCCGGCATATCGAACACGAAGCTCAGGTCGCTGGTGCCGGAGTTACGGGACATGAAGCGGGTGAAAACGTCGGGAAGGTACGACATGCCGAAGGGGGGCGTACAGCAGAAGGAGATCTTCCGCTTGCTGGCAAGAACCTCGAGGTCGTGCAGGAAGTCCTGTTCGATCTTCAGGACCTGGCGGGCCCTGTCAAGGAGCAACTGCCCGGCCGCGGTAGGGCGCAACGACATTCCGGACCGGTCCAGGAGCAACTGCTCATAGTGGTCCTCGAGGAGCTTGATCCTTCTTGATACCGCTGACTGCGTCACACAGAGAATCTCGGCCGCTTTGGAAAAGCTGCCGCACTCAACTGACGCGATGAGGGTTTTTAGAGTGACGAAATCCATGTAAGACTCGCGTACCGTGTGCTATGCGAAAAACGCATAGACTGTGTGAGAATATGTCGTTTGTGCATATTGCAAAAAACATTTATACATTGCAACAACGAAATGGATTAGCTGAAACATATGATTTAAAAATCATAGGTTGCATGGTTTGCCGCCCATGGAGCCTCCCTGTGACAGTCCGGTTCAACGCGATAATGTTGGTGTGTGTTAATTACCATGCGTGTTGCGCATGGCGCTATGAGTATCTTTCACTTGAGTAATTCACCCCAGCCTCCGAAAGAGGAATCCATTGCGACTATTCAGCGTGTCAAATTGTTGTATGAAGGAAATTTCCTTAAGTATCATGCCAATACAAGACTTGTCACAGCTGTTGCCACTTCTCTTTCAGAGCTTGAGCCTCCTTGTGTTCCAATCTCAGTGGCCCTCCATGTCAGGAAGTCACATTCTTGACAACCCAAAAAAATATTTTAATTTAGTCGGTGAAAATATATGTGCGAGCTAACTATGTAGAAAGGAGGATTGGTAGATACTAAGCGTTGTTGTATTGCAAACTAACCAGCCAAAGGAGGTTGTATGTCGGAAAAGATGATGAAGAAAAGCAAACTGATGCTGGTGGGGCTGCTTAGCATTGCCCTCACGGTCCTCACCATCTGGGGCTGCGGGTCGACCACCTACGATACCCCGGTCGAGAAGGCGGTGACGACTAAGACTACGAGCGCTCTCGTCACGGCGGCCGAACTGAAAGGCTGGATGGATGCCGGTCTGGTCAACAAGCAGGGGGGATACGACCGCGTGGTCATCCTCGACGTCAACGCGAACGAAACCGACGGCTCCAACAAGTACAACACGGTGGGGCACATCCCGGGAGCGCAGCTGATCTCCGGCGGCTCGGGCGCCTTCATGGATAACACGCGCCCTGAAGGTCCCTTCAGCGTCACCGGCAGCATGGTCTGCAACGGTGCCACCATCGATGCCATCGTCCAGAACGCAGGCATCGACCAGAACACCACCATCGTCCTTACCAGCGCGAATTCTGCCGGCTTTGTCAACGTGACGCGCGCTTACACGACCTTCCGCTACTGGGGCTTCCCGAAAAACCGCCTCAAGGTGCTAAACGGCGGCAACGCAGCCTGGGACCTCGCCTACGACCTGACCACCGTGGCGCCGACCGTCAAAAAGTCCACCTACGGTGTGGCCCAGAACGGGAAGAGCAACGTCAACACGGAGATGCGCGTCTCGCTTCCGGAGATGATCGCCTACGTGACTAAGATCAAGGCGGGCAACCTCGACAAGGTGACCCTGGTCGACACCGTGCGCGGTGCTTCCAATATCTCCTCGACCACCGACCTGCTCGCAACCGGTTACACCCCGTTCGACGGCGCCATCAAGGGGTCATACTCCTACGTGGCCACCAGCATGACCTCGCCGGCTTCCACCCTCTACTTCAAGGATGCTGCCACGATCAAGGCAGATCTGAGCGCTGCGCTCGGCACCGACGGCACCACCCCGATGGGTGACGACACCCGCAACGCCACCAAGACCTTCATCTCCTTCTGCCGCGCAGGCAACTACGCCTCGGTCGGCTTCTTCGCGCTCGACGGCATCGCCTACTACGACGACCCCACCGTGGACGTGAAGTGGTACGACGGCTCGCTCGGGCAGTGGAACCTCCTGGCAAGCTCGGATCACACCGCGCTCGATACCACCGGCGCTACGGTCAACGCAGGCGGCAAGCTGGCGGTCGGTTCCATCTGGGACACCACCTCTCTCATGGACAACCTCACCTGGAACGTGAGCCGTACGGTCAGCGCCACCAACCTCGCCCAGCGCACCATCGTCAACTACGCCTCGCGTGTCTACGGTGTCGAGCCTTCCTTTGCGGAAGGAAACCAGATCGAGACCGAGGACAAGGCGTACCGCAGCGCAGTAAGCGGCACGAGCGGCGGCGGCTCCGCCGGTGGCGGCGGTTGCTAGCCGGGACACGCTTCGCGCCCTTGCGGGGGCTGACCTACAACGAAAAGGAGTGAACTTATGCTGAAAATGCTCAAGATACCGACCCTCTCCGTCCTGACCCTGGGTACCGTACTGATGGCCGGCACCGCCTTCGCCGGCCCGAGAATGACCTTTGGCCCTAACGACGAAGGGGCGCTGCAGCTGGACTATAAGGGACAGTTCCAGATGACCTTCCGCGACACCGGCTCGGGCGACAACAACGATGACACCACGGCGAACTTCAACTTCCGCCGCAACCGTCTCGCCCTCATGGGCAAGTACGGCGACATGATGTCGATCTACGTGCAGACCGAGTACACCGATGATCAGAACCTGACGCCGCTGGATGTCGCCGCCGAGAACCAGGGTTCGAACTTCCAGCTCCTGGATGCGGTGGTGCGCTTCAAGCTCGACAACGCCTTCCGGGTCAACGTCGGCAAGTTCAAGTACAACCTCTCCCGTGAGAACCTTGAGGCGTGCGAGATGCCGCTCACCCTGGACCGCTCGCTCTTCATCCGTGCCCCCTTCACCACGACCCGTGATACCGGTGTCGCCGTCTGGGGTAACCTCTTCAACGACATGTTCCAGTACCGCCTGGACGCCATGGAAGGACGCAAGGCCCTCTCCGGCGACACTACGCCAGGCTCCAAGTTCCGCTACTCAGCACGCGCCCACGTGACGCTGCTCGACCCGGAAAATGACTACGGCTACAAGGGAACCTACTTAGGCAAGAAGAAGGTCGCTACCATCGGCGCCGCCTACCAGTTCGAGCCCGACGTCGCCTATGGCAACACGCTCCTTAAGACCGACGCGAAGGATTACAAGGCGTACACCTTCGACGGCTTCTTCGAGTACCCTGTGGAAGGGCTCGGCACCTTCACCGCTTCCGGTGCCTACGAGAAGATCGATCTGGACGACGCGTACCTGGGGGACAACCCGGACGCGGACGTGGTCGGGATCAACGGTCAGAAGAACGGCTACTACTTCAAGGGGGGCTACATGCTTCCCAATATGCCGCTGCAGTTCTTCGTGCGCTATGAGAAGTGGAAGTTCGCCAACCTGAACGGCATCTACAACCAGAAAATCGACTGGTACGGCGGCGGTGTGAACTACTACCTGCGCGACCAGAACCTGAAGCTCACCTTCGAGGCGAACTCCACTTCCTTCAACAAAGGGACCGGGACTTCGACCGACAAGACCGAGGATTTCATGACCTACGTGACCCAGCTGCAGGTCATCTTCTAACCCCGCAAAGCCGCAACCTGATAGCCCCTTCTCCTTCAGAGAGGGGCTTAATCAAGGAAACTACAAAGGAGGATGAAGATGTTTCGTAAAGCTATGAAGATCGCGGCTGCGGCCGTGATGACGATCGCCCTTGCTGCGACGGCCTTCGCGGCCGGTCCTGCCAAAGGGAAAGTAACCAAGGTGGAAGGTGAGCAGGTAACGGTGACCCTCGAAGCCGCTCCTCCTGCCTTCGTGAAAAAGGGGGCCATGGTGAACTCGCTTGGGGGAAACCCGAAGGTGCTTGCCGTCCAGGGTAACGAGGTGACGCTGAAGTTCGGTAAGGCCAAGGCGGAGAAGATCAAGGTCGACTCCCCCATCTCCCTCTCCGAGTGCGAGGGTGACGAGCTGCAGGGCTGCTGATGTGGGAGGGGTGCCCCGCCCAGGCGGGGCGCCCCCATGTATCGTTAACCGGAAACCACAGAGGAAATCATGAACAGACTGACAGTGCAAGGAAGCCTGGCGGCTGCCCTGCTCCTCGGAGTGCTGGCGGTGCCGGCGTTCGCTGGGAAGGCGGGGATCGGCTGGCAGGACACCATAGCTGCCAAATCGGGCAAGGCTAAGACCATGGCCGAGCTGGCCAAGATGTACGACTCGAGTTCCTGCGTTGAGTGCCACCAGGAGCAGCACGACCAGGCTCAGAAATCAATTCACTCGCGCTCCGTCTTCGGTACGGCGCGCACGGCGATGACCATAATGACCACCATCGAGAACGGCCTCATGGAGGAACCTTATTCCGGGGTAAAAAGCAGGAAGGACGTGAAGGTCGAGCACCTGATGGGGTGCGCCAAGTGCCACCTCCCGCAGCTTGCCGACGCCGAGGACTCGGTGGCGCAGGAGCTGGTCGACACCCTTTACGGCTGGAAGGACGCCCTCAAGAAGAAAGACAAGGAGACTGCCAAGAAACTGGAGGAAAAGCTGAAAAGCGTCTCCATCAACTGTCTTATCTGTCACAACCGTAACGCCATCACCCACAAGTGGCAGGACGGCTATCCGAAGGCTGGTGTGGTGTACGGCTCCAAGGAAGGGGCGCACGACTCGCAGAAGTTTCCGAAGATGGCGGTTTCGCCCATCATGGACCAGGCGATCCAGTGCGGCCAGTGCCACGGTCTCGGGCCGAACCTCGAGCTCGACGAGCCGACCCAGTGCTGCACCTCTTACGGCAGCTACCTCTGGGCCTACAAGGCGGAGGTCGGGCAGGAAAACTGCCAGGATTGCCACATGAAGAACTCCAAGCTCGGGCACAACATCCAGGGGTACCGTGATGCCGCCATGACCGACAAGGCGGTGGAGTTCAAGGCCGAGGCGTTCGGCTACTACTGGCGCGACGGCGCGAAGATCAGGCCGAGGGCCGTCGTGAAGGTCGAGATGGTGAACAAGGCCGGCCACTCCATACCCGACGGCTGACCGACCCCCAACCGACTGGTTCTGTCGGTAATCGGTAAGACGAAAGACGGCAAGGAAGTGTTCAATCAGGAAAAGATCTACATGCCGGTCCCGCAGCAGCTGGCGCGCGGCGACAGGATGGGGCGCGGCCCCTACGAGAAGAGCGGTCTCATCGAGGATACCGGCCTCCCGCCGGGGAAACTCGTGAAGGAGCGCTTCGAAATCTTCTATCCGCTCGAAGAGGTTGAAGTGAACGGCAAGACGGTCGAGAAACCGTCCGCCTACGACCTCGATGTGGAAGTGAAACTGACCTACCTCCCGTTCGGCACCCCGAACAGCGATCCCTTCGTCTGGAAAGAGTTCACCAAAAGGGTGAGCATCAGCCAGAGCGGCAAATAGGGGAGGGTGGTTAAAAAGATCCTGGTTGTGATTGCCGGCATCCCCGCGATGCCGGCTTTTTTTGTCCTCCGACTCATGAAAAGGTTTTGGCTAACTCACACGATTTGACTATAATGCGCGGGACTTCAAGGGAAGAAACAGCAGGTGAGATGAAGGTTACCGGCAGCGACACATATCGGACCCCGGCGGGGTCGGGGAGGGTTATTCCCATCTCCCGCCGGGAGAGGGTGCCCGAAGGGCGGGTGAGGGCGTTGCCACGAAGAGGGGGCGTCGCATCTGACGGCGCCCTCACCCTGCCCTCTCCCAGGGGGAGAGGGGATGTGGACGGATACGGCGGAAGGTTTCGTATCTTCATCCCACTCATTCTTCTCGCCCTTGCCGGCTGCGCCGGGAAAGGGGCACCGGCGAACAACTGCCTCTCCTGCCACGCGAAGATCGAGCATGTCTCCGCCACGCACCCCGATTGCGTCCCGTGTCACGGCGGCGACCCGCTCGCCCGGACCAAGGAGGCGGCGCACCGCGGCATGCACGGACGCGGCAACCCCTCCGCGCCGGAGCACTGGGACAAGACCTGCGGCTCCTGTCACCTCTACCAGCTCGACCGGGTCAAGTCGAACCTCATGTACACGACCACCGGGATGATCCGGAACATAAACCTCACCTGGGAAGGACCGGACGGGGAACTCTTCAGCAGCCGCGGCGGCGAGGTCTACGACCCGGAAGGAAAGGCGCAGCGCCTGAAGCCGGTGGCCGAGCTGGACCACGTCTCCGGCGAGCTCTACCGGAAGTTCTGCTCCCAGTGCCACGTGGCCCGGGAGAGCGGCGAGGTCTACGGCGCGAGCCACGCCTCGGGATGCGCCGCCTGCCACTTCCCGTACAACGAGCGGGCGCAGTACGAAGGGAAGGACGCCACGGTGCAGGGTAGGGGACCTTACGCGGCGAGTCACGCCATGGAGCGCCTTCCCGGCAACGAGGTCTGCTCGCGCTGCCACAACCGCAGCGGCCGCATCGCCTATTCCTACCAGGGGGTGAACGACGGCAACAATTCGCTCGTGCCGACCAGGGGGGGGCGCCCCGGCCCGGTAATGGCGAGCGGCAACAGGAACCTGACCCACATCGCAGAGGACGTGCATTTCACGGCGGGGATGGACTGCATCGACTGCCACACCTCGCGCGACCTGATGGGGGACGGCTACTCCTACCGCAACATGTACCTGCAGACCGAGATCGCCTGCGAGGACTGCCACGGCGGTGCGAAACCGCCGCGCTACCGCGAGATCGTCTCGGAGCACGACGAGGCGCTACGCGAGTCGGCCGGGTACCGGATGCAGATGCGCCCCGGGATGAAGATGATCGTCACCGCGAAGGGGAGGAGCTACTCGAACGTCTTCTACCGCGACGGCGCGGTATGGGTGCTCGGCAAGCGCAGCGGCAAGCTGTTCAAGAGCCGGGTCATCACCGGGACGCCGGAGCATACCGTCGTCGGGCACGGGCGGCTTGAGTGCTACTCGTGTCACTCCCGCACCGTGGTCCAGTGCTACGGGTGCCACACGACCTACGACAAGTCCAAGACCGGCATGGATTTCGTGAAGGGGGTCGAAACCCAGGGGCGCTTCAGCGAGAAAGAGGACTACCGGATGCTTTACCCCTTCCCGCTCGCCCTGAACCAGCGCGGCAAGATCTCGACGGTGACGCCGGGGTGCCAGACCTTCGTATCGGTGGTGGAGCCGGACGGCAGCATCTCCAAGAACGAGTACGTGGCGCGCTTCAAGGGAAAGCAGCAGCTCCGCTTCGCCCCCTTCTACTCCCACAACACCGGCAAGAAAGCGATCCGTTGCGGCGAGTGCCACGGCAACCCCGCCTTCCTCGGTTTCGGCCAGCACGTCGTCTCGGGCCGCAGCATCGAGGGGACCATGATCTGCGAGCAGTCGGCGGACAAGCCGCTGGATGGCTTTCTCACGCTGCAGGACGGCAAGGTGCGTGCCTACTCGGCGATCACCCGGGAGCGCTCCCGCCCCCTGAACGGCGCCGAGGTGCGGCGCGCCCTGGCGGTGAACCTCTGCCTCGTCTGCCACGACAAGGCGGCCGATCCCATCTATCGAAAGGAGCTGGACCATGGTGCGCTTCATGATGCGCTGCATCGTCGCCTTATCTCTGCTCCTTAGCGCCTTCCCCGCGGTCGCTGCCGAGAACTGCACCGTCTGCCACAAGAAGACGGTGAAAGGGGCGCACCGCGGTCTTCCCTGCCTCTCCTGTCACCTGGACGAGGCGAAGACCCTTGCCGACCCCGCCTCCCGCGAGAGCGGTGCCGCAGGCTGCGTCGGCTGCCACAAGGGATACGCAGCGCTCTTCGATCAGGCCATGGGGAGCCGCAAGGAGGAGCACGACTTCGTCGCCCGGAGCTGGGGCAAGGCCGACCCGGATTTCTTCGACAAGAACTGCAACGCCTGCCACCTGAAAGGGTGCACCGACTGCCACGGCGCCAGGGGGCACGAGATCGCGAAGCCGAAGGATCGCGACTGCTTTACCTGCCACAAGGGGTACTTCGTGGGGACCGACTACTACGGCATGGCCCCGCGCGAGGACAGCATGCGCTACCAGCGCGGCGAGGTGGCCTACGGCGAGGCGTACCTGAAGATGACCCCGGACGTGCACGCCGAGGCGGGCCTTGCCTGCGCCGCCTGTCACACCATGGCGAGCCTCGCCGCCGGTAAGAAGAGCGCCAAGGGATGCCGGGAGTGTCACGAGCCGAAGCGGAGCATCCCGGAGCACCGCATCGCGGCCCACCTGGAGAAAATGGAGTGTTACGCCTGCCACTCCGCCTGGGCGCCCCAGGAGTACGGCACCTTTTACCTGCGCTTCGACGGCGACAGCCCCTCGAAGGAGTGGTACCGGGTGCGCCGGGATCAGGCCGCCGAGGAGTACGTGAAGAGCGCCTACCTGAGAAGGCAGGACGCGCCGCCGCTTGGGCTTAACCGGCAGGGTAGGGTGAGCCCCATCCGACCGCAGTTCATCGCGTACTTCACCGATATCAGGCACGACCGGGCCGTCTGGGATGAAAACCGCCTTCTCGCGGCGCAGTGGAAGGCGTTTTTCCCGCACACCGTGCGGCGCGGGAGCGTCATGTGCGAGGGGTGCCACGACAACCCGCGCCGTTTCATGCTCGAGCGCGAGGAGGAGCGGATCTACCGCCCGGCCGCCGAGGGGATGACGCTCCCCTCCTTCTGGGATGCGACGGGACAAGAGGTGGCAAACGGCGCCTTCTATCCGCAGGCGCGCTACCGGGAGATGAGCAGGAAGACGACCGCGTACCAAAGGGGATACCTGGAGAAATGGCAGAGCCTCGTCAATCACGTCGAAACTTCCTCGGCGCCCTGATCGCGCTCGCCGTTGGGGGATGGGGCCTCGCGAGGTTCCTCACCCCGCGGGCGAAGCGCAAAAAGACCATCCTCACCGTGGCGCGGGAAGAGCTGCCGCAGGACGGAGCACTCGTGTACCGCGAGGCACGTATCGCGGTGATGCGCGACGGCGAGAGGGTCTACGCGCTGGATCTCGTCTGCACCCATCTCGGGTGCACGGTCAACGTGACTCCCACCAGGCTCGTCTGTCCCTGCCACGGCTCGGCCTTCGACCGGGAGGGTAGGGTGCTGAAGGGGCCCGCCGACCGGGCGCTCAAGCGCTACGAGGTGACGCAAGTGGGAGAGAGCTACCACGTCCAGGTGTAGGGGGGGAAGTGATCAAGGAATTTCTAAAACATCTATTCCCGCGTGCGGTGCTTGAGAGGAACCTGACCCTTTCCTACACCTTTTGCCTGGGAGGGCTCGCCTTCACCTGCCTCATCCTGCTGGTCGGCTCGGGAGGGCTTCTTCTGTTCTATTACCAGCCGACGCCGCCCGCGGCCTACCCCTCCATCCTCCTCCTGGAGTCGTCCGTCTGGGGAGGGCGCTACCTGAGGAGCCTGCACCGCCTTGCGAGCCACACCTTTTTGGTGCTCATCATGCTGCACACGCTGCGCGTCGTCCTCACCGGCGCCTACGAAAAGCCGCGCCAGATGAACTGGGTGATCGGCTGCGCGCTCTTTTTCCTGGCGGTGTTCGAGGGGTACACGGGGTACCTCCTCCCGATGGACCAGCTCGCCCTCTGGGCCACCCAGACCGGAATGGAGCTTTTGCACATCATGCCACTTGGAGGTGCGCTTCGCTCGGTGTTGGTCCCGGACGGGGTGGGGGAGGCCATGTCGCTTTTGCGCTTTTACGTGCTGCACATCCTCATGATCCCGGGCGCGCTGCTCCTTTTGAGCGCCCTGCACTTCTACCGGATCAGGAAAAACAAGGGGGTGCTCCCCTACCTATGAAACGAGGCTACCTAAAGTCATCCCCGCATTTTTTCAGGCCGGTCAAGGTCGCCTTCGCGCTCACCGTCCTGCTCCTCCTGGCGCTTGCCTTTCTGGTGCCGGCTCCCCTCCAGGAGCAGGCGAACCTCGCCCGGGTCCCCAATCCGGTGAAGTCCGCCTGGTTTCTCCTCTGGATTCAGGAACTGGTCAGCTACTCGAAATACATGATCTACCTCGTGGTGCTCCTTGCCGCCTCGTTCGTTGCCCTTCCCTGGCTCGCGCCCGGCGCACCGCCTGAGGGAGCCACGTGGTTTGCAAAAAATCGGCGCCCCCTCGATATCCTCGCCCTTGCCGTCTTTGCCGCAGTTCTCGTGCTTACCGCGGTCGCCATGTACTTCCGAGGTGCCAATTGGCAGTTCGTCGTCCCCTTCTGATCACGCTCGCACTTCTTCTGTGCCTGAGCGGTGTTGCCCAAGGTGCGGGGATCTCCTGCCTCAAGTGCCATCGTCCCCACTACCAAAAGCTGGGTAAATGCGTCGACTGTCACCGTGGCGACCCCCGTTCGGACCGCGCGCGCATCGCGCACCACGGCCTGGTCGAGGGACGGTTCGCCTGGTTCGCCGTGCCGGGCTCCGCTCCGCTGGAAAAGGGGCGGCGGCTCATGGACACCTTCGCCTGCCGGCGCTGTCATACCTCGGCGGGAGACGGGAACCGCCTGGCCAGCAACCTGGACCGGCTCCCCGAAGGGACCACGGCGCAGGAGATCTCCGAGGCGGTTAGGGTGCCGGCGCTCATGATGCCGCAGTTTCAGTTCGATGAGGCGCAGAGAGCGGCCTTGGTGAGTGCGATACTCGCGGGAGCGCGCCAGACGAGGGGAAATGGAGCAAAGAGGGGAGAGCCGCCCCAGGTAGTGCATTTCAAGCGGGAGCGTGAAGAGGATGACGTCTTCGGCAAGCGTTGCGGCCCCTGCCACCGAGCCCTCACCGCGACCCGTGGGGGACTGGGGCGTGGCAGCGTGGCGCCGAACCTCTCCGGGCTTTTCACCCGTTACTACCCGAAGACGGCCCCAGGCGGTGCGGCCTGGGATGAGCGGTCGCTGAAAAAATGGATCGAGAACCCGAGGCGGGAGCGTCCCTTCACCCCGATGCGCCCGGTGCCCCTTGAACCCGCAGATCTGGAGCGGCTTCTCACCCTTTTGCGCGACACCCCGCGGTAAGGAAGTTTGCTGCCGCTTGAAGCCAGGTGTCTGTTGCCACGAAGCGTCGCAGGTGCCCAAGCGCTCCCCCCTTTTGCGAAGGGGGGACGGGGGGGATTTGCTTTTGCCTAAGGTCTCTGCCGGCTAAGGATGAGAAAAAAAGACAAAGAAACCCCGCCGGATACCGGGTCCGGCGGGGTTTCCCCAAGCCCGTCTCAAGGAGGTTAGAGGCGGGAGTGGGTTCTAGCCGTGCACGATCTCCTCGAGGTTGCTGGCGATGGTGGTGGAGGTGGCTGCCTGCTCCTCGGACGCCGTCGCGATCTGCGCGATGACGTGTTCGATCTCCTCGATGGAAAGCACGATGTTCGACAGCGAGGCGTCCACCTGGTGCGAGAGCGCCTCGCTCACCTCCGCCTCGTTCTTACCCTTCTCGATCGACTCGACCGCCAGGGCGGTCTCCTTCTGTATCTCGTCGACCATGAGCCGGATCTGCTTAGTCGAGGCGACGGTGCGGTCGGCGAGGCTGCGCACCTCGTCGGCCACCACCGCGAAGCCGCGCCCCTGTTCGCCGGCGCGCGCGGCCTCGATGGCGGCGTTCAGCGCAAGGAGGTTCGTCTGGTCCGCGATGTCGTTGATCACCGCGACGAACTCGCCGATGCGCGCCGACTTGTCCCCCAGATTCCCCACGATCCCCGCCGAACTCCGGACGATCTCCGCCACCTTGCGCATCTCGGTGACGGCACGGTTCACCACGTCCTGCCCCTCCCGCGCGTTAGTCAACACTTTGGTGGCCGAATCGGCGGCGTCGACCGTGCTGCGCGCCACCTCGTTCACCGTCATGCTCATCTCCTCCATGGCGGTGGCGATCTGGGTCACCCTGTTTTCCAGGTACTCCTTGCGCTCTATGGAATCGCGCTGGTGCTGCTCCACCGCCTTCTCCGCGGTGATGTCGTTCCAGCACGCCATGAAACAGAGCACCTTCGAGGGGTCCTTGCTGTCCCAGATGGGGTAGGTCGTGGTGCGCAGCGTCACGTCCCCGATGGGGATCTCCGCCTTGTGCGGCATCTTGGCGCGGGCGTTGCCGAAGATGTTGCGGATGCGCCCCGGGTCCTTGTGGTACTGGTGGATACTCTTCCCCTCCGCGTTGGCGACGTCGGCCCCGCGCAGCCCTGCGTTCAGCGCACCGCGATGCTGCTGCATGAGGGCGCGGGCCTGCCGGTTCATGTAGATGATGTTGTTGTCGTTGGTGGTGTCGCAGAGCATGACGATGTTGTCGACGTTGTCGAGCATCTGTGTGAGCTTCGCGATTTCAGCCTGATCGTCGACCTGCGTCTTGCAGGAGTTGCCGAAGAGTTTCATGTGATAAGCTCCGTTCGCGCCGGGAACCGACGCCGCTTCAGTTGGTGCGCCCGCAAGGAATGACCAAACCGGCGCCTGTCCTTTTCCCTATCGGACATTGCACGGTTATCTTTAATGTTTTGGATAGGTTTTCCCGCAACCCGAGGGTGAATTTCTACCTATGGTTCTGCCCTTCTCTCTGCTTCGACGCGACCTGAATGTGAGGTCTCGGCCCGAAGTCACTGTCTCAGAATCGTGATTCCACTCACAGGAAATGAAAAAAAGTGGCAGTGACACGATAAACACTGGCGACAGGTGGAACATTGGACGATTTTTAGATGGACTATTGGTAGAGGCGGGTGTACCTTGTTACAAAATCCCACACCACCTTCCGTTCTTCCTACGTTCTGACAGATGTTGACTGAGTTCTTACTGCGCAATTTGCTATCCGGAGTGATACATGATTGTGTCGTACCCCACCGGGCACCTATCTGACGTATCAGCCGGCCCATCCGCTGACCTCCTTGAGCTTGCCCTGGTCAACATGGACCGGCTTGCCCTGCAGCGCATCTACTCAGCCTCCGGTCTTACCCCCCTTTTTTTCTGCGAACAATTCATCACCCCGGCCCTCGCCGGCATCGGCGAGAAATGGGATCGCGGCGAGCTCTCGCTGTCCCACGTGTACATGAGCGGGCGGCTGTGCGAAGATTTCATGGAACAATCCTTCCGTGGCGCCCCCTCGAGTCGTGCAAGTGAGGACCGCGTCGCTCTCGCGGTTTTGGAGGACTACCACCTCCTCGGCAAGCGTCTCGTAGGGTTCGTGCTCAGGGGGGGCGGCGTCGAGTACCTTGACTACGGTACGGTGACCGCCGCGGAACTGGTGCAGCGGGTGCAGGATGACTCGGTCCGGGTACTCCTCATCTCGGCGCTCATGCTCCCCTCGGCCCTCAAGGTTCGCGAGGTGCGCGACAAGCTGGACCAGGCAGGAGTCCCCTGCCGTATCATCGTCGGAGGGGCACCTTTCCGGCTCGACCCGTCGCTTTGCGACGAGGTCGGTGCAGATTTCTGCTGCGCCAGCGCTTCCCAGGTGCTCCTGGCACTCAAACTGGCATCCGGAGGTGAGCCGTGACCAGCATGGAACGCGTCCTTACCGCCCTGTCGCACCGGGAACCGGACCGGGTCCCGCTCTTTTTGCTCCTCACCCTGCATGGCGCCAGGGAGCTTGGGCTCTCCATCGAGGAGTACTTCTCCAGCTCGGAAAACGTGGTGCGCGGGCAGCTTGCCATGCTCCGGCGTTACGGACACGACTGCATCTATGCCTTCTTCCATGCCTCGCTCGAGGCGGAAGCCTGGGGGGGGAGCACCATTTTCAGGGACGACGGACCGCCCAACGCGGGCGCCCCTCCGCTGAAGGTGGACGCCATCGCGTCGCTCGCCCCGCCGCGGGTGACCGCTGCCACGGGTCTCGTCCGGGTCCTCGAGGCGCAGCGCGGATTGAGGCAGGCGGTGGGGGATTCCGTACCGATCATCGGGGTCGTCATGTCACCGTTCTCCCTCCCGGTCATGCAACTCGGTTTCGACGCGTACCTGGACATCATGTTCGACCGCCCCGATCTCATGCAGCGTCTCATGGAGGTGAACGCCGCCTTTTGCGCCGAATGGGGTAACGCACAGCTCGCCGCCGGGGCCCACGCCATCTGTTATTTCGATCCCCTCGCCTCACCCAAGATGATTGAACCCTCCCTTTATCGTCGCTTCGGCTGGCCTGCAGCGCGCAGGGCCCTCAATGCCATCAAGGGCCCCACCGCCACCCACCTCGCGTCCGGGCCATGCCTCGGCGTGGTGGAGGACCTCGCGGGTAGCGGCACCGCGATGGTAGGCGTTGGCGGGGAGGAGGACCTCGCCGCGGTCAAGAGACGCTGCTGCGGCAGGCTGACCGTTTTCGGGAACCTGAACGGCATCACCATGCGCTCCTGGGACGAAGCGGCTGCGATAGCCGAGGTGAAGGGTGCCATCGACGCCGCGGCGCAAGGTGGGGGCTTCATCCTGTCGGACCAGCACGGAGAGATCCCTTGGCAGGTGCCGGAACGGACCCTGGAGCAGGTAGCACTGGCGGCGCGGGAGTACGGGCGCTACCCGCTCCAAGGCGGAAGGGGGTGAGCATGGAGCCGATGTTGATATGCTGCTGCGAAACCCTCGGACCCGAGGTGAAAGGCGCCATCGTGCAGGGGCGCATCGCCGGGTTCGACTGCCGGACCTTCCACGGCTGCTGCGGCCGTCCCCCGCTCAACTGGGAAGACGTCCGGCGCATCTGCGACGGCCAACCCGCCATCCTCGTCGGCGGCGAGTGCCTTGCCTCCCTTGGCTCCGTTCCGGACGACATGCACCGGGTCCTTGTCCTCAAAAAGCAGCACTGTGCCGCAGTTGTCTGCGGCGAGCGCACCTTCGAGCGCCTCACCACTGCCGGGAGTTTCGTGGTTACCTCCGGGTGGGTCGCGAACTGGCGCGGCTTCCTCGACGGGTGGGGCTTCGACCGCGCCACGGCCGTCGATTTCTTCGCCGAAAGCTGCGCCGGAATAACCCTCCTCGATACCGGAAGCAACCCTGAGGGGGAAGAGGCGGTCCGGGAGTTCGGTACCTTCGTGCAGCGCCCTGTAGAGGTACTGCCTGTGCCCCCGGAGCTTCTCGCCCTGCAGCTGGAGAAGGCGCGGGGAGAACTTCAGCGGCTGGAGACTGAGGGTAGGGGGACCGCCCCCGCCTCGGACTACGCGCTCCTTCTCGACATGCTTTCCCGCGTCGCCAAGTCGGACGGCGAGGAGCGGGTCGTAGACGACATGCTGGCCTTCTTCTCGCTGCTCTTCGGGGCCGAAGAACTCGCCTACATACCCGCGGCCAGTGGTAAAGCGCTCAGGCGTTACGGGGTGCAAGCGACCGGGGAGGAAACCCTGCGCGCATTGGCGCAGCGTATGGATGCCGGCTTCCACATCGAGGAGGCCGCCCGCTGCTTCATGGTGCGTCTTTCTCACGACGACGTCGTCGGCTGGCTCTGGTTCGGCGGTTTCGCGACACCGGAGCATACCCGCAGCTACCTGAACCTCGCCGTCACGGCGGCCGATGTGTGCGCCATGGCCATCTCCTCGGCCCGGTCGGTGCACCGGGACCTGAAGGAGCGCGAGGAGAAGTACCGTCTGCTCTTCGAGAACATGGGCAACGGCTTCGCGCTCTTGCAGATGCTCCTGGGACCAGAGGGGATGGCCGCGGATTTCCGTTTCGTGGAGGTGAACCCCGCCTTCGAGTCCTTCACCGGGCAGAAGGCGCAGGAACTGGTGGGGCGCACCCTGTTGGACGTGCTCCCCGGGTTCGACACGGTGCAGTTGGAGACTCTCGGTCGGCTGGTGCTGGAGGGGACGCCGATCGCTTTGGAGCGTTACTCGATAGACGCGCGGTGCTGCCAGGTCTGGCTCTTTAGGGCGAAGCCGGGTTACTGCGGCCTGATCATCAACGACATCACGAAGCAGAAGCTTCTCGAGGACAAGCTCAGGGAGTCCGTGAAGATGGAGTCGGTGGGACGCCTGGCGGGGGGGGTGGCGCACGACTACAACAACATGCTCTCGGTGATCATCGGGTACACCGAGCTGCTCCTCATGGAATTCCACGGCAACCGGCGCATCACGGAGTGCCTGCGCGAGATCTGCAAGGCGGCGGAGCATTCCCGCGACGTCACCGCACAACTCCTCTCCTTTTCGCGACAGCAGCTGATCTCGCCCAAGACCCTGGACATAAACGATGCGGTGTCCGCGCTGGCGGCCCGCTGGTCCACCATGTGGGGCGCAGGGATCCGGGTCTCCCTATCCCTGGACGAGAGCCTGTGGAAGGTGAAGATCGACCCGGCCCAGATGGAGCAGGTGGTATCGAACATCGTGCGCAACGCCGCCGCGGCCATGCCGGACGGAGGGGATCTCACCATCATCACGCGCAACGTGACCCTCGGCGAGGATGACTGCAGCAGCCATCTCGACGCCCTCCCCGGGGACTACGCCGAGCTTGCCATCGCCGACACCGGCCACGGCATGGATGCCGAGACCTGCCGGCATATCTTCGAACCCTTTTTCACCACGCGCGAGGTAGGGAGCGGCAGCGGGTTGGGGCTCGCCACCGTCTACGGCATGGTCACCCAAAACGGCGGCTTCGTGACCGTTACCAGCGCGCCCGAGGCGGGCACGACCTTCAGGATCTACCTCCCAAGCCACGTGGACCGTGTGGCTGAACACCGGGCGCTCCCGGCGGCGCATGGCTCGGGGACCGTGCTGGTGATCGAGGATGACGAGATCGTGGGGAGAATGACGGAGAAGATGCTTGAGCACATGGGGTATCGCGTGCTTATGGCGGAGAACTCGGCTCAGGCGATCGAGCTCTGCCGCGACCGCGAGACCGCAATCGACCTGGTGCTCTCCGACGTGATGCTCCCCGGGGCGAGCGGCAGGGAGGCGGTGGAAAGGATCCTCACGCTGCGTCCGGGGCTTAAGATCATCTACATGTCCGGTTACGCGGCGGAGACCCTGCGCGAAAAAGGGGTGGACCGTGCGCGGGTCAACTTCCTGCAGAAGCCTTTCGACATGGCGAGTCTCAACGCGACGATAAAATCCGTACTCTCCGAAAGCTTCGCGACAGGCTAGTCCCGGTCCTCTCCCTCCGCCTCGCGGAACATCCAGGCGACCCCCCCGGCGAGCGCCAGGGTTGCCAGCAGAAGGAGCAGCGAGGTCGCCGGGTCGTTCAAAAGCGCAGGCCGCGTGAGGAGAACCCCCCCAAGCCCGAGCATCATCACCCCCGATACCAGCTTCAGCACTCTCCCCTGCCATTCGCTCAGCTTCCTCCCCCCGAGCGTCACCGTGAAGATCACGACGATCACCGCCAGAGGCACGATATAGACGGCGCAGTACAGGGCGAGGTAACCGTAATACGCGATCTTGCCCATCTCGTGCAGCGTGAGCGCGCGGGTGAAGACCATGGGGAACCCAGCCGTGCACAGAAGCTCGTAGCTGTTCGCCGCCACGGCGAGCACGGTGCTTCCGGCGAGCAGGGATGGGAGCGATTCCGCCTTCAAAAGCCGCCTCATGCGGGCAAAGAGCCTGGGCTTTTTGTCCTCGGGGATGGAAAGGGAGATCCCCTTGTGGAAAAGGAAGAAATCCTTGATGTTGACGAGGGCGATGAAGAGCGCGAGGAGCCCTGCGGCAGCGGTGATGGCCGGAAGCGAGCCGACGATCAGGAAGAGGTTCAGCCAGGCCGCGAGGAAAAGGAAGTAGAGGACTCCTGACGCGACGACGAAGACCCCCCCGATGAGGAGCATGCGACGCCGCGACCGGGCGTGGATCAGGAGACTCAAGAGGAAGAAGAGGACGAAGAAGGCGCAGGGGTTGAAGCTGTCGAGCGCTGCGATCACCAGGGTGAATACGGGAAGCGAGTAGCGCTGCGGGTCGAGCTCACCAAGTCCCGGGACGGCAACCGGCGGCTGCGGCGCGGCGGCCGGTGGTGCTTTGGACGATGCTCCCCCAGCGGGGATGAGAGCATCGCGGACCGCGTTTTCAAGCTGCGCGCGGGTCTGTTCCGAAAAGCCGCTCAGGTAGTGCGGTCCGATGATGAAGACCGGCACCCCGGTCGCTTCCCGGCCCCTTTCCTTCGCCATGAGCATGAGGCGCGGGATGTTCTCCCGATGCTGCAGCACCTCGGTCGCCTCGACCTTCAGGTCTGGGTACTTGCGCTTCAGCTCCTCGATAAAAGGCTTCGCCTGCTCGCAGTGCGGGCATCCGACCCCCCAGAAGTAGTAGAGCGTGGCTTCGGGAGCGGCCCAGGCGAAGCGGCAGGTAAAAAACACCAGGAGGAACAGCGCGAACGAAAGCGCCAAGGTGCGCGAGGGCAGGGGTGGGATGTTGCCAAGGGGGTAGGGGAGCCCCCGGCGAGTAAGGGGGCGCGCAGAAACGGGAGCGGATGTCGGCATGGTGGCGGCCATGCGCACATTCTACTATGAAAATACGCGTTGCGCAGGATTCATGAATCAGACAAGACGGTAGGCGCGAAGCTCCGATTTCAGCCAGGCGTAGACCACCGGGGAGGCGACCAGGCCGGCGATGCCGAAGATCGCCTCCATGACCAGCATGGCGGTTAAAAGCTCCCAGACGTTCGCCTTCACCTCGCCCCCGACGATACGGGCGTTGGTGAAGTACTCGAGCTTATGGATCAGCACCAGGAAGACGAGGGAGGCCACGCCCACCATGGGCGACACGCCGAGGCTGATCAGCACGATGGTGAAGTTGGAGATGAGGTTTCCCACCACCGGCAAAAGCCCGGCCACGAAGGTGAGCAGGATCAGCAGGGTCACCATGGGGAGGTGGACCCCCAGGAGCGGAAGGACCACGGCAAGGTAGAGCGCGGTGAGGACGGTGTTCAGCGCCGAGATCTTCACCTGGGCGAAGACCACCTTGTCGAAGGCGTCGGCCAGGTTCAATAGCCGGGCGTGCAGGTGGTAGGCGAGCAGGGGAAAGCCCTCCTCCAGGTTGAAGCGGTGCAGCACGGCGAGGCTTCCCACCACCATGCCGAGGATCAGGTGCGCGAATGTCTTCACCCCCGACATCCCCACCGAGGAGATGTTCTTGCCGTGCTCGCGCAGCATGGTGACGATCTGTTCACGCAGCTCGTCCACCGTGTCCGGCAGCGCCGCGGTCAACTCTTCCGGGAGGTTTCTCTTCAGGTTGTCGAGCGTCTCCGCCGTCATGTCCAAAAGGTTCGCCATGCCGTGATGCCCGCGCAGAAACGACCAGAGCCCGAGGCAGATCCCTGACACGAGCGCGATGACGAAGAGGATGATCCCGGCGAGGGCCACCTTCTGGGTCAGGGCGCCCCAGCTCGCCGGGAGGCGCAGCGCGAGCTTTGCCGTGAGCGCGTACACGGCGAGACCGGCGAAGACCGCGGGGATCAGGTGGAAATGGAGCACGGTTACTACGGCGAGTGCCGCGAGCAGGTAGCTTGCCAACTGTGTTTTGGGCATGATCCTCTCTTCCATGCGACCATTTTTACTATCAGACGGCCTCTTCGTCCAGAAAAAACGGGACCTCACACCGATTCGACATTTTCACGTCGATTGTGCGGGAATGTAGTTGTTTAATGGCACGGGTTTCAGCGGTCGCCTCAAAAAGGGGGAAACGATGATTTCTGCCATTATGCCTGTCCTTGTGCCGGTGCGGCGTCGCCCATTCCTGATACCCCTCCTTTTAGTCCTGTCCCTTGCCGTCGCCCATCCCGCTTGTCGTAGCTGACCTGGCGTTCTCCCCTTTGCGAAGGGGAGCCAGGGGGGGGGGCCTTCCCTTGGCCTACCGAAGAATAAAAAAGGCGCCCGCGGAGATCCCGCAGGCGCCTTTTTTTTCATCAAGTTATCTCTACTCAGGCGAGCTCGCGCGCCGCGGCGATCACCGCCGCGTAATCCGGCTCCTGGGTCACCTCGGGGACGTGCTGGATGTAGCGGATGACGTTCTTTTTATCGATGACGAAGATGGAGCGGGAGAGAAGCTTCAGCTCCTCGATGAGGACGCCGTAGGCCAGGCCGAAGGAGCGATCACGGTAGTCGGAGAGCGTTACGACCTTGTCGATACCGGCGGCACCGCACCATCTCTTCTGCGCGAACGGGAGATCGGCGCTGATGGTGAGAACCACCACGTCCCCTGGAAGCGATGCGGCTTCCTGGTTGAAGCGCCTCGTTTCCGTGTCACAGACCGGCGTATCCAGCGACGGCACCGCGCTGATGATCTTCACCTTACCCTCATAGGTTGCAAGCGTTGCCTGGCTGAGAGCGTTGTCTACCACCGCGAAATTGGGAGCAGCGTCTCCCACCTTAAGTTCCGGCCCGACCAATGTCACCGGGTTTCCCTTGAATGTAACCTTAGGCATAGTTCCTCCTGAGCAAGTAGAATTCAGGGGTAAGGGTAAGACATTTTGACCGGATTGCAAGAGAGAGACGCGTCTGGGGATCGGGCCGGCCGTGCGCTGGGCATGGCAAGCCCCTCCGCCAGCAGGCGCGCCTGGTCAGGTACCACGGCTTCGACCTGCGTTCCATGCCCGCCGATCCTGACCGTTTACCCGAGGACTGCGCGCACCGCTTCGACGACCTTGGAGGCGCCGAAAGGCTTTTGCAGGTACCCGGCGGCGCCCGTTTCACTCACGATCGTCTGCAGCTCGCTTTCGGGCTTGCCGGAGATGTAGAGGATCGGGATGTCGCGGGTCGCCTCGTTCCCCTTGTAGATCCCCGCCACCTTGTCGCCGGAGAGAAAGGGCATCATGAGGTCGAGGACGATGAGCGACGGCTTGGCCCCCTCCCATATGTGCCGGTTTGCCTCGGCCGCGTTGCCGGCGATGCACACCTCGAAGCCTGCCCATTCCAGGATCCCCTGCAGCAGCGTGGTGATCGTTTCATCGTCGTCTATGACAAGGATTCTCTGTTTTTCCATGTTAGCTCCTTGGTTCGGTGGAGGGCTGAGGGGCCTCTTCCTCCCTGAGTGCTGCGAGAAATTCCAGCGCCTGCCGGTGCTGTGTTTCTATCTGCCGGAGCAGCGCCTCGGCGTCGGTGTCGGTGTCGGCGTCTCCCCCTTCCATCGTCAGTGCCTCCATGCGGCGACAGGAATCGGAGAGGGCGATAAAGCCCAGCGAGGCGCTGCTCGATTTAAGCGTGTGTGCCGCACGGTGCACCTCCTGTGGGTCGTCGCAGTGCAGCCCCTCGCGCATGGCCTCGACGAGCAGCGGGCTCGATTTCTCAAAGGAGCCGACCACCTTCCACAGCAGGCTTGGCTTCCCAGGCTGCTGCAAGGCTCGGATCTCTTCGAGCGCGGAACGGTCGAACCAGTCGCCAGAGCGCTGCGGCGCTTCCGCAACTCCGGGCGCCACCACTTGAGCCTCCGGTAGCCAGCGCAGCAGCATCGCCGCCAGTTGCGCCTGCGTGAACGGTTTGGTCAGGTAGTCGTCCATGCCGGCGGCGAAGCACTGCTCGCGGTCGCCGCGCATGGCGTGTGCGGTCAGCGCGATGATGGTACGCCGCTTCCTGTCCGGGCCCGCCTCCCGCTCCTTATCCCTGATCACCCTGGTCGCGGCATAGCCGTCCATGATCGGCATCTGGCAGTCCATGAAGATGAGGTCGAACTCCTCGCGGGCGACGACGTGGAGCGCTTCGGAGCCGTTGTTGGCCACGCTCACCAGGCAGCCGCAGCTTTCCAGCATCGCGGTGGCGACGTCCTGGTTCACAGGGTTGTCCTCGACCAGGAGTATCCTCGCACCAAACTGCGCCGGACTCGGCTGCGCCGTCAGCATCGGCTGTGCCGCGCTGCTCATCCCCACTCCCAGAAGATCTACGATCGCATTGAAAAGGCGCGACTGGCGCACCGGCTTGCTGATATAACATCCGATTCCGGCCCTGATAGCCTCCTCCTCGTCACCGTACTGCCCGACCGAGGTGACCATGAGAAGCGGCGTCGCCTCCAGGGCGGGTTCCGACTTGATGGCGCGCGCCAACTGGATCCCGTTCATGCCGGGCATCTGCATGTCCAGGATCGCGAGTTGATAGGGGGCTCCGGCGTCGACCGCGCTACGCATGAGGTCGAGGGCGGTCCCGGCGTTGTCCGCCATGTCCGCGGTCATCCCCCATCCGGCCAGCTCGTGGTGCATGATGCTCAGGTTGATCGAGTTGTCGTCCACGATGAGCGCATGGTAGCCGGCCAGCGGGTTCTGTTCGGTCGCGCCGTTTCGTACTGTGGGCTCCGTGCGCAGCTTTAGCGTGAACCAGAAGGTGGAGCCGCGTCCGGGGACGCTCTCGACGCCGATTTCTCCCCTCATGAGCTCCACCAGCTGCCGGGCGATGGTGAGCCCGAGACCGGTGCCGCCGTACTTGCGTGTCGTCGAGTTGTCCGCCTGGGAGAAGCCGCTGAAGATGCGCTCCTTCACCTCATCGGGGATGCCGATGCCGGTGTCGGTGACCTTCACGAGCACGGTCACCTCGTCGCCGTTCTCCTCCAGGAGCGTGCCGGAGATGACAACCTCCCCCCGGTCGGTGAACTTCACCGCGTTCCCTACGAGGTTCATGAGGATCTGGTGCACCCTTACCTGGTCTCCCAAAAGCAAGCTTGGGACGTCCTTCTCGACCAGGGCCGCGATCTCCAACCCCTTCCGGTGCGCCCCCTCCGCAAGGAGCTCGACCACGTCGGACATGGTATCTTGCAGGCTGAAGGTGGTCTCCTCGAGCTCGAGCTTTCCGGCCTCGATCTTCGAGAAGTCCAGGATGTCGTTGATGATGGCGAGGAGCGCCTCCCCGGAGCGGCGTACCGAGGAGACGAAACGTTTCTGCTGCTCGTCCAGCTTGGTCGCCATGAGGAGCTCGGTCATCCCTAGCATCCCGTTCATGGGGGTACGGATCTCGTGGCTCATGTTGGCGAGAAACTGCGATTTCGCGCGGCTGGCCGCTTGGGCCGCCTCCATGGCGTGCTGGAGTTCTGCCACTGTGAGGTCGAGTTCCCTGGTGCGCTGGGCGACCTTCTGTTCGAGCTCGTTGCGGTAGCTGGCAAGCTCCTCGTCCCTTCCCTGGATCTGCCCTAGCATCTCGTTGAAGCCGTCCATGAGCGCCCCGATCTCGTCGTCGCTCCCCTTCTCCACGCGGACCGCGTAGTTCTGGTCCCGGGAGACCGACGCCATGGTGAGGGCGAGCCCCCCTATGGGGGCCGAGATGACGCTCTGCAGCCGCAGCGACACGAAGTACGAGCAGGCGAGGCTTCCGAGCATCACGAGGAGGACGGAGCCAAAGAACCAGGTCAACTGCGCGTTCAGTTCCCGGTAGTCTGCCCTGATCACCACGGTTCCCAGCGGCTGCCCCTCAAGGGAGATCCTGCGGGCCACCACCATGTCCCCGTTCATATCCCAGAAGCCATCTTGCGCTGCTTCCTTGACCAGATCCCTTCCTGACCTCGTGGATGATTGCACCCCGGCAGCGCGGTACGATGCGAAGGGCTGGAAGTCCTCTGAGAGGATGTGGGCCTCCAGGATGTACTTCCTGTCCTCGAGAAACTGCAGAGTGCGCCGTGCGTCGGTCCGGTCACTGAAGGCCAGCGCCGCCGAGCTGTTGTGCCCGACGATCGAGGCGAGCGCAGTGAGCTCTTGCCGCATCGCTATGCGCGACCATATGAAGGTCCCCGCTACGAAGGTGAGCGAGGCGAGAATGAGCGTGAACCCGCTGGTAATCATCAGGATCAGCATCATCTTTTTACGTATCGGCAACCGGTTGATCAGAGTCCGGCGCATCGTTTCGTCCTTTTCATTCAATGATCCTCTGACTGCCTTGAGTGAGCTGTACTTAGACGCGCACTATATAATCGACAGTCGTAAATGTGAATATCCATTTCAGATGGCTTTGTTGGACAAACGGCGCCCGCTATGCGTAGGTATCGGTTTTATATGGCAGAACTTAAACGGTTCTAGAGGGGCTGTGAGGGAGGGGGGTGGGACATGGTTCTGGCAAGGCATGGACGCGCGGTGCCCAATGCCTTGCCGCTGCCATATTTATTGAAGGTCGATTATGACGGGGTTTTTGTTGACCTTAGCCGCGTGTGCCCCGAGATCTGCATCGCTGTGCGATATGTGTCTTACGAGCCATCCCCTGAGGAATGAGATGATCTCCAGAGAGATGGGCACCCCGCCGACGGCAAAATCCCTCTGGATCTCGCCGATCCTTCTAACGAAATAGGCGTGATCAAGCAGGTGTTCGTCCTTGCGGGGGTAGTCCGTCTCCTCCATGAGGAGCTCCTCCTGGGCAAAGTGATACGTCGCATAGTCCGCCAGTTCGTCAAGTATAGCTGCGATGTGTTGAGCGGCTTTCTTTTCACAGAACTCGTCATACGCTTTATTGAGCAGTTCAACGAGGTGTTCATGGTGTTCATCGATCATTTCGTGCCCGACCGCCAAGCTTCCGTCCCAGGTTACAATCGGCATGGTTCCTCCCTTTTTCCAGTTGCACATCTAGCAGATCCATTCATCGGGAGCTAAGGAGCTAAACTTTAAGTAAACACGGAGGGAAAAAGCGTAAGGTCAGGGTGGATAAGTACCTATGAAGGGAGGCGGATGGCATACGTTCGGACCCTCCTGCCGCCTCTATGTCTTTGAAAAAACGGCTTGATTCGTGTTGACATGAGAATTGAAACAGTGTATCAGCAGGTTGTTTTCTTTGTGGCGGTCAATAAGACATATGCAATGATGTTCCTGGGGAGGGGATCATGTTGAAGGAGAATCTGAGGAGAAGTCTGTTCACCGCCGTTGCGGCGGCCATGTTGATGCCCTTTCCGGTGAGCGCGGCGCCGGCTCTTCCCGGCGACCTGAACCTGGACGGGGAGGTCTCGATCACTGAACTTCAGAGCGTCATAAATGCATTTCTCAAAGTCACACCCGATGCCGTTCCGCCGACTGCCCCCACTAACCTGAGCGCGATCGCCTCCTCGACCACCCAGATAAAACTCACCTGGACCGCCGCGACCGACGACGTGGGCGTGACGGCGTACAAAATCTTCCGTGGCGCTTCGCAGGTCGGTACGGTGACCGGGACGACTTTCACAGACACCGGGCTCGCTGCGGGTTCCAAGTACAGCTATACCGTGGTCGCGTATGACGCCTTCGGGAACCAGTCGCCTGCTACCGCCACGGCCACCGCCGTCACCGAATTCGGCACCGCCACCTCGAAGCTCGTGGGGAGCTGGTACGTCGCATATCCCAACGGGGGGCAGGCGAAGGGGCCCATCGTCATCAACTTCGTCGACGGTCAGAGGTTCATGATGGCTCATGACGGCGACGTGCAAGCCGATCCGTCAGGGACGCCGGGGATGGAGTCCGGCACCTACACCTGGAATGAGACCACCGGTGCCTTCGCCGCCACGGTTACGGCGGATACCAACGGGCAGTGGGGCTTCTCCGACTCGGGACCGCTCACCCTCGCGTTGTCCACCGACAACAACACCCTGAAGGTAAACGGGCAGAACTTCGCGACCCGCGTCCTTCCCTCCGGCACCAATGCGCTTGTCGGTGGATGGTATCGCCCCGGCCCGGGTGGCTCCATCGCCATCACCCTCATCAACGACACGACCTTCATGCTCGCCCACGACGGGACGCCAGATGGCGGCGGTTGGCCCGGCATGGAGAGCGGTACCTACACCTGGAACCCTGCGACCCATGTCATAACGACAAACGCTACCGTCGATACCAACGGTGACTGGGGCGTCAACTCGGGAACGGGCAGTATTGCTGTCTCAGACGACAACAAAACGCTTCTTGTCGATGGCGTCTCCTTCGCGTCGAGGATACCCTAGCGAGCGTCGGTCGCAGGTCATGCTGCATCGAAAAAGAAAGGCGTCGGCAATGCCGACGCCTTTCTTTTTTTAATGGAGACTTGCGGGAAGTGGGAGTGGGGGAGGGGGCAATCTCTTATGCTTTTGTTACCAGCCGCTCTCCCATCTCGAACGCCTTGCGGCAGTTCTCCGGGAAGAGCACGCTGTGCCTTTCCCGCCGCTGTTCGGGGTCGTAGTAGCTGAAGACGTATTTGCTGTAGTCCTCCAACTGCAGCGTCTCGTTACAGCAAAGCGACTCGCACTCGCCGAAGATGGCACGCAGGTAGTTCTCATTTCCCGACATGTGGACCTGGTAGTTCCACTGCTGCATGAGCTCCTCCGGGACGTTCATGGTGTAGATGAACCCGGTGCGGATCTTCCTGCCGAACAGGGACGCCGGCGGCTGCGAATAAACGAAGTATTGGAAGAGGAGCCTTTCCATGAAAGAGCTCATCTCCCCGGTGACCCTTCCGAAGTAGATCGGCGAGCCGAGCACCAGGGCATCCGCCTGTGCGATCCTCTCAAAAACCGGCGTAAGCCCGTCCCTCATGGCGCACTTCCCGTAGCTCTTCCCGTCTTTCAGCTTGCAGGCAAAGCAGCTCGTGCACCCCTTGAAGTCGAGGTCGTACAGGTGAATCAGTTCCGTCTCCGCCCCTTTTGCAGCCGCCCCGTCCAGCGCCTTTTGCAGCACCTGTGCGGTATTGAAGTTCTTCCTCGGGCTGCCGTTGATTGCGATAACTTTCACGAAGGCCTCCTGTCCATAAAATGATTGCTAGTCACCGCGTGCCGTAATCGCGGCAGCGGTTCCGGCAGCATAGAACATGGAGGCTTTCTTGGATAGTACGAACATTTTGGTGCCATAGTACCCGCGAAGAAACCTAGGGCTTCAGCATATGCGGAAGATGACGTCCTTAGCCGGGAACACTTTCGCGCCTGAGATACGTTTCGAATCCGAAGTGGCAGGTTCGAAGCACGAAACGGTAGGTTCGTGAAGCGAAGTGGCAGGTTCGTTGAACGAAGTGGTAGGTTCGTTACGCGAAGTGGTAGGTTCGTTACGCGAAGTGATAGTTTCGTTGAACGAAGTGGTAGTTTCGTTGAACGAAGTGGTAGTTTCGTCACGCGAAGTGCTGGTTTCGGGATCCGAACAGAAAACGTCCTGCGTGAGGCATGGAACCGAAGTGGCGGAGTTCAACTTTTAGCCTATTGGAGGGGCGGTTCGCCCGGTGAGGCGCAGAAATCTAACAAAAGAGGAGTAAGAGGGGCATTAACGATGGAGATACGGTAGATGGTGGCCCCCCGTGGTTACCCGGAGGGCCGCCGATTGAGATGTTAAGGGGTTATCAAGACCAAGTTAGACCAAGGCCCTATCTCAGAGCCACGCATGGCCCTTACCCTTATCCAGTTGTTTTTCGATCGATCCAGCCCCCCAATACCTATTTTCCTGCTGTTATTTGACGATGATGCCAACCTCCAGTTGCTTTCCACATTGGGGTCACCATCGCAAACCCATACCTGATACCCCTTCGCTCCAGGAATTCTGGTGAATGTCACGTACATGTTGCCCTGGCGATCAAAATATACTTTGAGGTCGCGGGAGGCGTCTAGAGCGGTGTTGCTGCCGGTGCTCTTTGCATGCGTTTGAGGCAAAGGCAGTCTTTGGGGGACAGTCGGATCTTTGATGGCAGCAGTTTTGGACAAACCGGAAAGCATCGTGAGGAATTGCTTGATGGTGTTGCGGGCCTCTTCGAAGGCTTTGATTCCGTCGGGGTCTCCTTTCAAATAAGCGGGATATCCGTTGGCGAACTGGCCGTGAGTCGCAGCGTAGATTTCGGGGGTGGGGAAGAGGGAAATCATGTGGTTGTACATCTCCGGGGTGAACGCCTGCAGCACTGCTTCAGACAGGGTGATTAAGTCGGGATCGTTCGTGTCGTCATACGGCATCGCGGCACCTCCTTAAAGTTTTTTAAGCCTGCCAAAGACTACCCGTACGTGGCGCAAACTTCAACCGACAAAATTTTGAGCTGGAGGGCGGCGAGAAAGCAAGGCGATTGGGTGGTGAGGCGCGACGACCATCGCGCCGTTCGCAGACAGACTGCAAATTCCGCCGGGCATAAACCAAACAGGCACCTGTGATGAAATCACAAGTGCCTGTTCTTATTGGTGCAGATGATCGGGATCGAACCGACGACCTATGCGTTGCGAACGCATCGCTCTCCCAGCTGAGCTACACCCCCATTATCGCGCAGGAACGATCGCTCGCATGTGGCGGGCGGTGATTTTGTCTATAACCCACTCACCAGTGTTTGGGCAGGATGATGCGGAACTCGACTCCCTGGCCGGGCTGGTTCGTGATCTGAATCTTGCCGCCGTGGTTCGTGATGATCCGGTTGGCGATGGGAAGCCCGAGTCCAGTACCGCTCCCCTTGGTGGTGAAAAAGGGGGTGAAGATACTGTTCAGTTGCTCGAGCGGGATGCCGCCACCGGTGTCGGCTATCTTCACCGTGACGGCGTCCTTGCCGTCGAGATCGCAGGGAAGAACCTGAATCATCAATTCCCCACCGGTCCCCATGGCGTCCAGGGAGTTCAGGATGATATTGATAAACACCTGCTTCAGTTGCTGGCTGTCACCTAGAAGCACCTGCTTCTGGCGCGGAAACTTGGTGCTGATGCGGATTTGCTTCTCTTCAAGCGGCGGCGTGACCACCGCCAGCGTTTCCTTGACGACATCGACCATGTTGCAGCGTGTATAGCAGATGGTCGTCTTCTTGGAAAAGAGCAGGATCTCGGAGAGGATACCTTCCAGGCGAACCACCTCGCGCACAATCAGGTCGGCGTGGGCCCATTCCGTGCTTTCCTTCGGGAGTTTACGTGCGAGGCGCCCGGCGAAGCCGCCGATGGAGACGAGCGGCCCCTTGAGCTCGTGGGCGATACCGGCGGCCATCTCGCCTATGGCGGCCAGACGCTCCTTCTGGAGCAGGCTCTCCTGCGCCTCGCTCAACTGGCGGTTGGCATCCTCGATCTTGTTGTAGAGCATCGAGTTTTCGATCGCCATGCCTGCCTGGTTGGTGAAAAGTTGCAGAAAGCGGAGGTGCTCCTGGGCGATCGGTGACTGGGTGAGCGCGTTGTCGACGAGTACCACCCCGACGGTCTGGCCGTGGGCGATGAGAGGCGAGGCGGCGAGGGCGGTGCGCGGCGCGGTGGCGGGATCGGCGCCGATCACGGCTTCGTCTGGAATGTAGATCAGGCGCTTTTCCAGGACGGCCTGGGAGGCGATGTTGAGGGTGCCGTCCAACTGGAGTCGCTTCCCTTGCACCTTCCGGCAAAAGTCGGAGTCGCGCTGTGCCACCATCTCACCTTCGGTGATGTCCCAACGGCTGGAAAGGATATCCTCGCTTCCTCCCTGCGGGATCGAGAGGGGAGGGGACGTCTCGGAGGTGACGCCGAGCATGCCGACCAGCGAACCGGATCGCTCGTTGGTTAGAAAGAGCATGGCGCGGTCGAAGAACGGGGTCGGGCCGGAGGTGAGCGCGGTAAGTGTTAGGTGAATCAGCTTGTTCAGCTTGATGGTGGAAAGCATGGTGTTGCTGAGCCGGTACAACAGCGAGAGTTCCTTCAGCTTCTTCTCGTTTTCGCTGTCGAGACTCGCGACCCTTTCCTTGCAGATGGCTTCGGCAAGGGTGCCGGAGAGAAGGCGGGCGAGCGCCTCCGCCGCATCGATATGCTCAGGTGAGAGGAGTTCCGGACCGCCGAAGAGGGTGAGCGCACCCATGGTGCTGCCGTTGCTGCCCAATGGGGCGCTCAGCGCACGGTAACCTGACCCGGCGAGAACAACCTGCTCGGTGCGGGTGGCACCGGCAGCGAGGGCGCAGGCGGAAAGCTTTTGCTCCACATCGAGGAATGCCTCGAGATCCTGTCGGAAGCTGCTTTGGCAGCTCTTGAAAACCCTGCCCCTGCTCCTGCCGTTTGGGGTCAGGCGGATCACGGCGAACCCTGCCAAACCAGAGCCGGTGCAGAGCCTGACGATCTTGGGAAGCAGGGTGCCGGCGGCGGTGGGGGATCCGAGCAGGTGCCCCAGACCGGAGAGGAGCGACATGATGCGCCCTGAGGCCTGTGCCTGTTCGGCGGCGGCGAGGGCGGCGAGCGTCAGGCTGAAAACGGGGAGCAACTTTCTGCAAAGGGCTAGGCTTGCAGGAGAAAGGGAGGCGTCGGCGCTCCCCAGCACGAGCACGCCGACCAGTCGGTCGCCGTCGAGGACGGGAAGGGAATGATAGCCTATCGCTTCGGCGCCGCCGCGTTCCTCTGGATGGAGATCAGCATGGGTGCAGAAGACGTCGGTCCGCTGTGACGCGGCGCGACCGGCACAACCTATATCGAAAGGAATGGCGCAACGCTGCGCGATGCCGGAGGCGCCGGCCAGGTAACGCTGAGTGAGAATCGGTTCCGAGGGGTCGGGGACAAAAAGTGAGGCGGAGGCGAGGCCGAGGGAGCGGGCCGCCAGGCGAAGCAAGCTGCCGAGTCGGGCCTGGTGGGAGCGACCGGATGACTGGGCAATGACCAACGCTTGCTCCAGCAGGTTGTCTACCTTCCGGGCAGCCATGCGAACTCCGAGAGACGAGCGGTGAATTGTAGATCTAGCGGAATCTTTCTTTCTTTTCCTGCTCCATCTTGCAGTCGATGCAGAGGGTGGTCACCGGGCGGGCCTTCAGGCGCGCTTCGCTGATGTCCTCCTCACAGACCTCGCAGATCCCGAAGGTGCCGTTGTCGATACGGTTGAGCGCCTCTTGGATCTTGTTGATGAGCTTGCGCTCGCGGTCACGGATGCGCAGTTCGAAGGTGCGGTCCGACTCCTGGGTGGCGCGGTCGGTCGGGTCGGGGAAGTTGGTCGTGTCGGAGTTCATCTCCATAACGGTCCGGCCAGCTTCTTCCAGGAGCGTTCGTTTCTCTTCCTGCAGGATTCCTCTGAAGTACTCGAGCTTTTCCGAATTCATGAACACCTACCCTTTCTAATCAATACGACATTAAAGAGGATTTTTCTAAATTAGTAAAGTGAAATTTTCCTGTTAACCAAAGATCCGTAAGACGAAATCTCAGCCGCCGGGGCTCTACTATCCGCTTAGATGGCGTCGAGGGCTTCGGAGAGCGAGGTCACTCCCACCACCTTCATGTCCGGTATCTCCTTCTTGGGGGCGTTGCCCTTCGGCACGATGGCACGGGTAAAGCCGTGCTTCACCCCTTCCTTGAGCCTGGATTCACCGTTGGAAACCGGCCTTATCTCGCCGGAAAGCCCGACTTCTCCGAAAACCAGGAGGTCCTGCGGCAGGACCGTGTTCCTGAAGCTCGAGACGATGGCGAGGGCTACCGCCAAGTCGGCGCTGGTTTCCAGCACACGGATGCCGCCGACGACGTTGACGAAGACATCCTGGTCCGCGAGCACGAGGCCGCCGTGCTTGTTGATGACGGCGAGGACCATGGCGATGCGGTTCTGGTCGAGTCCGATCCCGAGGCGCCGGGGGGAGCCGTATTGAGCGGAGACCACGAGCGACTGGATCTCCACCAGAAGCGGCCTCGTTCCTTCCCAAAGGACGCTGATGAGGCTCCCGGGGGCGGCGTTCTCGGTGCGCGAGAGGAAGATCGCGGAGGGGTTCTTCACCTCCCGCAGCCCCTTCTCGGTCATGGCGAAGACGCCGAGCTCGTTAACCGGGCCGAAGCGGTTTTTAGTGGTGCGCATGAGCCGGTAGCGCGCGTCCTCGGTCGAGGAGAGCATCACCTGGGTGTCCACCATGTGGGAGAGCGTCATCGGACCGGCGAGGGACTGGTCTTTGGTGACGTGCCCTACCATGATGAGGACCACTCCGGAAGTCTTGGCGAAGCAGGTGAAGGCGGCGGCCGATTCCCTTACCTGGGAGACGCCGCCCGGCGCCGCGTCGACAACGGCGGACTGCATCACCTGGATCGAGTCGATCACCACCACCTCGGGGCGTTCGCTCTCGGCGGCTTGCAGCACCCGTTCCACGGAGCTTTCCGCGAGCATCTTGACCCGGTCGAGGGGAAGCTGCAGCCTCCTGGCCCGCCCGGCGATCTGTTGCAGGGACTCTTCGCCGGAGACGTAGAGGACCTCTCTGCTCGCAGCCGCGTGACACATGGTCTGCAGCAGGATGGTGCTTTTCCCCGCGCCGGGGTCTCCGCCGATCAGGATCACCGAGCCGGGGACGAAGCCTCCCCCGAGCACCCGGTCGAACTCTTCGCTGCCGCTTGAAAAGCGATGCTCATCGGTGAATTGCACATCTTTAAGGAGGGTGACCGGCGAGGTGGTCCCGGCGAAACCGTCGCGCCGCCCGGAGCGTGGTTCCGGCCCCAGGCGTACTTCCTTGATGGTGCTCCAGGCGTCGCAGGCGGAGCAGTGCCCCTGCCATTTCGGGTAGGTCGCACCGCAGTCGGAGCAGACGAACCCGGTCTTTACCTTTACTTTTGCCATATAACTCCAGACGCGCAGCGGCGGGCCGAAAAACTACGTAATACTAAGCTTTTTGCCAAAGAGTGTCAACAACGGCGCGTTTACCGGCACGGCACGGTATGCGTTTGACAAGCTTTCCTTGGCTAAGATAGAATCGGTCGCTCGTTTTCGGTCCGATGCGTCCCGAACAAAGGAGAATTGCGTGGGAGGGGAGACGGTGCGGGTGGCTAGGGAAGCTGCGCCAGTGCGGTGGCCGCTGCGGCGCGGGTTTTGTCGTGGGGGGAGCTAAGCAGCCCGGTGATGGCTTCGGCCAGCGAGGCGTCACCGATCCGCCCCAAGGTGAGGGCAGCCTCGGCGTCGAGGAAGCCGTCGTTCGCCTCCAGAAACGGCACGAGCTTCGAGACGAGCGAGCGATCACGGTAGCGGGAGAGCGCGGCGATGGCAAGGGCGCGCACCGGGGTGGAAGGGTCATCAAGTTTCTCGACCAGCGTGGGGAGCGCCTCGGGGCGCGCCAGTTCGCCGAGAACGCTGACCGCGGCGCACCGGATGTCCTCCTCGGGCCTTGCGGCGCAGTAGTTCAGTATCTGCAGCACGCGGTCGTCGGGGATCCGCCCCAAAGCGTAGATAGCGGCTACCTTGGTGGCCCGGTCACCCCGCTTCAAGCGGTCGAAGACCTCCTCGAGGCTCTCCGCCGCTTCCAGCGCTTCCAGGGCGCGCGAAGCAGCCTGTCGTACCTCCGGATCGGGGTCCTTTAGTAGCGGCATGATGGCGTCGCGTCTTTTGGTGCGTTCGGCTCGGTCCATAGCGACGAAAACTAACAAAAAACCGTCGGCTGTACAACACAAAACAACAGATTACTTAAAACCGGTTCACCATTCAGGTGGCCGACAAGGAGAACGAACCGATGACGAACCGGATCAAATCCGTGGCACTTTCCGCCCTGGTGCTTCCCGGGCTGGGACAACTCTACCGTGGAAGCCGCCTAAAGGGTGGGGTGATGATCCTGCTGGATAACATCTTCATCCTCGGCGCGCTGTTCGTAGCACTGAGAAGCGCAGGCAAGCTCATGGTGGCCGGGCGCGAAGGGGGCCTCACGCCGGAGCAGGTGGTGTCGGCGATCCAGGTGGATGCCCCTTACGCAAAATACCTTTTGGGTGGATTCATGATCGTTTGGGCCTACGGCGTGGTGGATGCCGTTTTTTATAAAGGGAACGATTGACAAACAGTATTTTATTATGAGATATACAGAGAGTGCTTCCTGCTGTGTCCACGCGGGAAGCCAGGAGGCGCTCTCTACATGATACGTTCGGAAATCCTGGGGACCGGTGGCTACGTTCCGGCTCGTGTTGTCCCCAATGCCTATTTCAACTACCTCGTGGATGACGCGGATCACTGGATCCATTCCCGCACCGGCATCCGTGAACGGCGTTTCTCGGCAGCGGAAGAGGCAACCTCTGACCTCGCCACCAGCGCCGCCCTCCTCGCCCTCGAAAACGGGGACGTAGACCCTCTAGATATCGACTGCATCATCGTCGCCACCTCCACACCCGACATGATTCTCCCCGCCACGGCGTGCATGGTGCAGAAGAACATCGGCGCCACGAGGGCCTTCGCCTTCGATATGAACGCCGTCTGCAGCAGCTACATCTACGGCATGGAGCTGGCGGACAACCTGATCCGGTCGGGGAAGTACAAGAAGGTGCTCCTGATCGGGGCCGACACCTATTCGAAGATCCTCGACTTTGACGACCGCGGGACCGCGCCTCTGTTCGGCGACGGCGCCGGAGCGGTGATCCTCGGGGCCGGGGTTTCCGGCAAGGGCATCCTGCACAGCATGATGCAGAGCGACGGCAGCGGATGGGAGCTGATCCAGGTCCCGTCTTCCGGTTCGAGAAAGCCGGTCAGCGCCGAGAGCATCGCGGCAAAGGAAAACACCTTCAAGATGGCCGGTAAAAGCGTCTTCACCTTCGCGGTGGACGTCATTCCGCGCATCATCACCGATCTCGCCGAGCGCGGCGGTGTGCGTCCCGAGGAGATCGACCACATCATCCCGCACCAGGCGAACGTGCGTATCATCGACTTCATCTCCAAGAAGACCGGTATCCCCAAGGAGAAGTTCCTGCTCAACCTGGACCGCTATGGCAACACGGCGGCGGGCTCGGTGGGGCTTGCCTTGGACGAGAATCGCAGAAACGGAAAGATCAAGCCGGGCGAGCTGGTGCTCATGATGGGCTTTGGCGGCGGGCTTTCCTGGGGCGGGGTGCTGCTGAAGGCGTAAAAGCCTGTTCGGCATGGTGGGGCAATAAGAAAGGGGATGGGGCCATAAGGCTCCGTCCCCTTTTTCTTTGCTGGTTGATGAGTGCTATCCCTTTTTCCCCGCGATCCCTTCGGGGACCTCGACCGGGGTGAGGCCGTGGGCCCGCATCAGGGCGATAAGATATTCCTCGGGAACGCGTTGACGCCAACCGGCGTGGAAACGGTCGGCGGCGAGCAACAACCCGCCGGGGGCAAGCCGCGCGGAAAGCCCGGCGAAGGCGGAGGCGAGCTCAGCCGGGTCGTGCAGCAAGGGACCGCCCAGAAGCCCGTTGCAAAGGACCAGGTCGTAAGGCTCGCGCTGCGGCGGGGCGTCGACGCGGTCCAGGTAGAATTCCAGCGCCGGGGCGTTGGCACCCGGCCCGAGGAGCGACCCCGCCCGGTTACGGTACTCCCGTTCGCGTTCTGAGGCGTGCGGGAAGTACATGTGGGCGCCGGCGAAGAGCTCGATCGGTTCCAGCGTGGAGCCGTGCACGGCGCTTCCCTTACCCATCCCGGCCTCTACTAGGAGTTGCGCCACCTGGTAGGTCCCTTCACCGCTGCCGCAGGCGGCGTCCAGCACGCGTATGCCGTCTGCACGGCGCGACCCTTTCATCCACATCGAAATCCACGAGAGCTGACGCGGATAGCGGTCGAAGCCGCCGCCGAAATGCTGCGGAAGCATGAGCGCGAAAAGAAACGCGGTGCGTGCGGCGTCGTCGCAGGCGAGCCGGCGCAGGGACGGCGTGGGATCGGCGCAGGGAAGCTGCGGCGAGAGCCTCTGCAGCAGGTCGAGCCAGCTCGCTGAGCTTTCAAGGTAGGTGCCGGAGAGCAATGGGGCGAACCGGCAGCCGCGCCGCAGCACCTTTTCGAACAGGGCGCGCGGTTCGGCGAGCGGAAAGAGCGCCTCGGTCATGCCGCGCATCTCGGGGGTGATCTCGAGGCCGGGTGCCCAAAGGGGTAGGGGATAGCTTGCCGCGTAACTTACGAAGCGATCTCCCAGGCGCGCGATACGCCGTTCGAGCCGGTCGTCGAGGAGGGAGCCGGGCGCAAGAAGCCGCCCCAGGCGCTCCCGGATCTCGTATGGCTCTGTGGTTGGTGTGAATGAAAGCCGCATCGGCTAGATGATCACCTGGTGCAGGTCACGTCGCTGGTAGCGCCACCAGAAGGCACCGGCGCGGACGATCCAGTCGATGACGAAGACGCTCCAGACCGCATAAAGCGAGAGCTTGAGCGGGACGGCGGCGATGTAGGAGAGGAGCACCCGGATTCCCCACATGGAGGCGAGGGTGACCAGGAAGACGAAGTGGGTGTCGCCGGTGCCGCGCAGGCTCCCGGCATAGACAAAGGATAGCGCGAGCGGTACCTGAGCGAAGGCGACCAGTCTAAGGAAGACGCTCCCTTTCTCGATGACGTCCGGGTCGGAGGTGAAGAGGGCGATCAACTGGTGCGGCAGGAAGAAAAAGAGCAGCGCCATGAAGGCCATGACCAGGACGGCGAGCCTGAGCGCCTCGGTGTGGCTCATGTGGGCCCGCCTCAGCTTCCTCGCCCCGAGCGCCTGCCCCATGAGGGTCGCCGCAGCGATGCCCATCCCGGCGCCGGGCATGAAGGAGAGCGACTCGATGGAGAGACCGATCTGGTGCGCGGCGTACGCGGCGGTACCAAAGCCTATGATGAACTTGGAATAGAAGAGCTGGCCAGACTGCTGGGCGATGCGCTCAAGGGCGACCGGGTAGCCGATGCCGAGCACCTTCTTCAGCAGCACCAGGTCCGGTTTCCCGACCTTCAGGTAACCACCGCGGAACGCCTGGACGAGGAGGTAGCAAAAGCCCGCCGCCTCGGAGAGGTTGATGGCGTAGGCCGCGCCGACGACGCCGAAGCGGGGGAAGCCGAAGTGGCCGTAGATGAGGGGGTAGGCGATCGCCACGTGCAGGACGTTCACCAGGAGTATCCCCTCCATCGGGGTGCGCGTGTTGCCGGTTCCCTGCATGATGGCGGAGAGGATGTTCAGCCCGGCGGTGAAGCCGAAGTATAAAAAGACGAGGCGGATGTACTCGGAGGCGTAGGAGAGCACCTCGGGCTGCGCCCCCATGAAGACGGCGATCTCCTTGCCGAAGGACATGCCGAGGAGACTCGCCGCAACGGCGAGAAGGACGCAGAAGAGAAGCGACGCGAAGGCGGCTCTCTTCGCCTCGACGCGCCTTCCCGCGCCCCAGAGGTGTGCGGTCACCACGTTCGTTCCCGTGGAAAGCCCCCAGAAGACCGTCATGGTGACGAAGATGAGGAGCTGTCCGAGACCGGTGGCGGCAATCGCCGCGGCACCGAGCCCCCCCACCATGAAGATGTCCACGATGGAGACCAGGCGCTGGAAAAGCGAGGACAAAAGCACCGGCATGGAGAGGGCGGCGACATCACGACGGATCGAGATGCGCTTGCTGTTTTTGGAAGAAAGAAGACGTTTCAAGACCGCAGGTGTTCCTTAAAAAGACAAAAGCCGGGACCAGTACGGTCCCGGCGAGGATGGGTGGAGGTTACAGTTCCTTCAGGGCTTCTTCCTGGCTGCGCACGAAGTTCTTCGCCCTTCCGGAAGGGGCGATGATGCCGTAGGCCATGGCCTCGTTCAGCTCCGCCTCGGTGGCACCTGCGTTTTTCGCGACCGCGAAATGCTTCTTCAGTCAGTCCGGGCAGCCGACCGCTACGGCGCATGCCACGCGGATCAGCTCGCGGTACTTCTCCTCGAGGACTTCCTCGTACTCGAAATCGAGAATCTTCTTGCGGATCTTCATGGTCAACCCCCCTGTGCGGTGCTGTGACGTTGAACGTCTACATAACTAGCACAAACAGGTGGTGCTGAAAACCATAACCTGAAAAAAGAAGGAAGGGCGGACGCTCAGGGTTCGCCGTGCGTTGCGCCTCCCGCTGCCATGCAGGCGGTGCCGCCGCCGGTCAGCTTGTGCACCGCGACCGTCATGCCGCGCACCTTCGCCTCGAACTCGCCGTAAGCGCGGGCAATCTCCCCCTCGGCGCTCGCCACCAGCGCGTTCAGCTTCCTTTCCGCAGCTTCGAGCTCCTTGCGGTACTGTTCCAGCTGCTCGTCTACGTCCATCAGCATGTTTTCCAGTTTCCAGCGGCGGTTAGCCGGGGTGAGGGAGTAGTCGTTGAGGATCGCGGTGATGTCATCTTCGGTGCTCTGCAGGTGTGCTTCCGCTTCTCTTCTTTTCCTGATCGCCAGCTGCATCTTCTCGAACGAAATGATCTTGGCCATACCTGTTCCTTCAGCACGTGTTTCACGAGGGGCGACGAACCCCATTCCTTCAAGCCGCATCGGTTGACGTTTCTGTCAGCGAGGCATTGATATCTTATTTTATTTGCGCCAGTCGTGTAAACGCCTAAATGAAAAGGAAAAACTCACGAATCGTGCAGTGGTGTCCAAGCCGTGGCGCCGGCGGGGACGGCTTGAAAGTGTCGGAAAATCTGATACTTTATCCCCTTGTGTCCGAGGTGACCAAGGCGGCCGGTGTACGGCCTTTATGGAAGAGGGAACGATGAACGGTAAAGAAGCGAGGGAAGTTCTGGAACATGTAGCGGACCCCACGAGGCTCGCGGCCTTGCGCGCCGTCGCCCTGCTCGACACACCCGCGGAGGAGGCGTTTGACAGGCTGACCCGGCTCGCGGCACGCTTCACCAGCGCCCCGACGGCACTCGTCTCCCTGATCGACTCGGACCGGCAGTTCTTCAAAAGCTGTCTGGGACTTCCCGAGCCGTGGCAGTCACGGCGTGAGACCCCGCTTTCCCATTCCTTCTGCCAGTACAACCGCATCGCCAAGACCCCACTCGTCATTAAGGACGCGCGGGAGCATCCGCTTTTCAAGGACAACCTCGCCATCCCCCTCGCCAGCGCGGACGGCTACATCCTCGGCTCTTTCTGTGTCATCGACGGGAAGCCCAGAGAGTGGACCGGAGAGCAGATCTCCGTGGTGGAGGATCTGGCCGCAGCCGTGATGACGGAAATCCAGCTGAGGTCGGAGGTCGTGACCAGGCGCCTGGCCGAGCGGCAGATGAAGGAGAGAAACGGCGAACTCTGTACCGCCTACGAGAAGCTGGAGCGGGAAAGTGCGGAGCGGTTGCAGGCCGTGGAGCGGCTGAGGCAGATGGATCGCATGCTGATCCAGCAGGGGCGGCTGGCGGCCATGGGAGAGTTGATCAGCAACATCGCGCACCAGTGGCGCCAGCCGCTGAACGTGCTCGCCCTTCTGGCCCAGGACCTCCCTATCACCCTGCGGCTTGGTGAGCTGACTGAGGAATACCTGGACACGAAGGTGGAGAAGATGATGGATGCCATCGTGCATATGTCGCAGACCATCGACAAGTTCAGGAGCTTTTTCACCCCCGCGACGGAAAAGTCCAGTTTCTCCGTGCTGGGGGCGGTGGAGAAGACCGTTTCCCTGGTGGATATCAGTCTGCACGAGGTGCAGATCAGGATCGAGGTTACCTCCTCGGCGCAGCCGCAGATCGACGGGTACCCAAACGAGTACGCCCAGGTGCTCTTGAACCTTCTCATCAACGCGCGGGACGCCTTCATCGCGGCGAAGCCGCCCCAACCGACGATCCGGATCCACGTGGGCGAAGAAAACGGGCGCTCGGTGGTGACCGTCTCCGACAACGCCGGTGGGGTGCCGGAGGAGATCCTCGACAAGGTATTCGATCCTTACTTCACCACGAAAGGGCCGCAGGGGGCGGGGATCGGGCTTTACATGGCGAAGATGATCATCGAGAGAAACATGAAGGGGACGCTCACCGTCGAGAATACCGAGGGTGGTGCGAGGTTCCGCTTGGTGGTTTGAGGTGTCGGGTCTTTAACCGGTGATGCGGTGATTGGTAAATGAAGCGGCCGTTGTCCTTGGACAGCGGCCGCTTTTTTTAGCGATCCGGCGATCGCACTTCGCCCGACGGAGCTCTGGTGGGACTCAAAGTGGCTGAGGAGTTTCACGTAGCGGCATCGTAACGCGCTCGCTTGGAGGAAACTCTTCGGGAAAAGTGTCGACACTTTTGTGTTGACATGAGTAGCAATCGGCGTATTTTGACACGTGCAAGGATCATTAGCATGAAAGGTGTCGACAATGAATGAAACTCTGACCGAAGTGGAAACTTCGTCGCTTTCGTTATCGGATCGAATTTTCGAGCAACTGCAGACCGCCATCGTGAAGGGGGCGATCCCCGCCGGGAGCAAGATTTCGGAACCGGAACTGGCAAAGACGTTCGGGATAAGCCGGGGGACCCTGCGGGAGGCGCTCAGCAGGCTGGAGGAAAGGTACCTGGTGGTCCGGTCTCCGAACCTGGGGGCTCGGGTGGTGACCCTGTCGTACGAGGAGCTGATCGACATCTACCAGGTCCGCGAGGCGCTGGGGGGGATGGCCTGCGGGCTGGCGGCGGTGAACATGACCGACGAGGAGATTGCCGACCTCGGGCGGCTGCTGGACGACCACGAAAAGAGCATCCGGGAAGACCAGGGGCTTTCCTACTACCAGCAGGAGGGGGAGTTCGACTTCCATTACCGCATTCTCCTCGGGAGCCGCAACCGCAAGGTGATCAGCATCCTCGAAGGGGGGCTTTACCAATTGATGCGGATGTATCGCTACCAATTCAGCACGTCGAGCCCGCGTCCCCTCCTGGCCCTCAAGGAACACCGCCGGATCGTGGAGGCGCTCGCTGAACGGGACGCCGAGCTTGCCGACCTCCTGATGAGACGCCACATCAGTGCGGCGCGCAAAAGTATCGAAGAAAGGCGCCGACAGTCACTGGAGCAGAAGGGGTAACTGATGGAGGCATCCGTCACCGCGGGAACGAAGCTTCGAGCGGCCATAGAGCGGGAGCGGCCGCTGCAGATCGTCGGCACCATCAACGCCTACTGCGCCATGCTCGCCGAGGCGGCGGGGCACCGGGCCCTCTACCTCTCCGGGGCAGGCGTCGCCAACGCCTCCTACGGCTGTCCCGATCTGGGAATAACCTGCCTCGATGATGTCCTGGAAGACGCCCGCCGCATCACCGGCGCCTGCGAACTCCCGCTGCTGGTGGACATCGACACGGGGTGGGGGTCGTCCTTCACGATAGCTCGCGCGGTAAGAGAGATGACCCGGGCGGGCGTCGCCGCAATTCATATCGAGGACCAGGTCTTCCCCAAACGCTGCGGACACCGTCCCAACAAGAGCGTGGTCGAAAGGGAAAAGATGGCCGACCGGATCAAGGCGGCGGCGGATGCCCGAACGGACGCTTCCTTCATCATCATGGCGCGTACCGACGCCCTGGCCTGCGAGGGGATCGATTCAGCCATCGAGCGCGCCTCCTTTTACGTGGAGGCAGGCGCGGACGCGATCTTCGCCGAGGCGGCGACCGATCTGGAACAGTACCGGAGGTTCACCGAAGCGGTGCCGGTGCCCATTCTCGCCAACATCACCGAGGGAGGGCGGACGCCGCTCTTCACGGCGAAGGAACTCTCGGCGGTCGGTATCGCCATGGTTCTCTACCCCCTCAGTGCCTTCCGGGCCATGAGCAAAGTAGCCTCGCTGGTCTACGAGACCATCCAGTGCACCGGTACCCAGCGTGATCTGTTGGGGTTGATGCAGTCGCGCGATGAGCTGTACCGGGTCCTCGGATACCGGGAGTACGAGGAGAGGTTGGACCGGCTCATGAAGGGGAGGGGAGATGACGGCAACTGAGGGAACCAACGGCACCGCTGAGATCAATGTACGGCCTTCCGCCGACCTGGAAATGATCGCCATCGCCCGCTACGTCAAAGAGGCGACCGTCACCAGCGAGGACGCCTACCGGACCGCGGCCCTGAGCCTGATGGACGCCATGGGGTGCGCCGTCCTCGCGTCGAAGTTCTCCGACGGCACGAAGCTCCTCGGGCCGGTGGTGCCGGATACGGTGGTGCCGCATGGATGCCGTGTGCCGGGAACCCGCTTCGAACTCGATCCCGTGACCGGCGCCTTCAACATCGGTACCTTGATCAGGTGGCTCGACTACAACGACACCTGGCTTGCCGCTGAATGGGGGCATCCGTCCGACAACCTCGGAGGAATCCTGGCCGTCGCCGATCACCTGAGCCGGAGAAGGGTAGCCGAAGGGATGGCCCCCCTCACCATGCGCGACGTCTTGACCGCGATGATCAAGGCGCATGAAATCCAGGGGTGCCTCGCGCTGGAAAACAGCTTGAACGCCGTCGGGCTCGACCACGTGGCGCTCGTGAAGGTGGCGACCGCCGCGGTGGTGACCGATCTCTTGGGAGGAACGCTCGAACAGGTGGTAGACGCGGTTTCCCAGGCGTGGGTGGACGGCCAGAGCCTCAGGATCTACCGCCAGGCGCCCAACACGGGATCGCGCAAATCCTGGGGGGCGGGGGACGCAACGAGCCGCGGCGTGTGGCTCGCGCTGCTGACCATGCGGGGTGAAGCCGGGTACCCGGGGGCGCTCTCCGCCAAGGGGTGGGGCTTCTACGACGTATGTTTCCAAGGAGAACCTTTCCGTTTCCAACGCCCGTACGAAAGCTACGTGATGGAAAACGTCCTTTTCAAGGTGGCCTACCCCGCGGAGTTCCATGCCCAGAGCGCGCTCGAGGCGGCGATCAGGCTGCACCCTGAGGTGAAGGGGCGGCTCTCCGAGATCGAGCGGGTGGAGATCCGCACCCATCGCGCGGCGCTCCGGATCATCAGCAAGACGGGAGAGCTGCATAACCCCGCCGACCGAGACCACTGCCTCCAGTACATCACCGCGGTCGGCCTCATCTTCGGCGGACTCACGGCGACCGACTACCTGGACGAAAGGGCCGCCGATCCTCGCATCGACGACCTCAGGCGGAAGATGGCGGTCACCGAGGAGGAGCGTTACAGCCTCGACTATCTGGACCCGGACAAGCGCTCGATCGCGAGCTCGGTGCAGATCTTTTATGGTGGGGGAGGGCAAAGCGAGGAGGTGGAAGTCGAGTACCCCCTCGGTCACCGGCGCCGGCGCGCCGAAGCCCTGCCGCTCATCTTCAAAAAACTCGGTGAGAACCTCGCCACCCTTTCCGTGGAAGGGGCGACACGCATCATGGAGCTCGGCCGCGACCGGCAGCGCCTCGAGGAGACCCCAGTCAACGACTTCATGTCACTTTTTACCGTTTGACCAGCTGCAGAAACCGCAAGCGCTTGCACTCGTCCGCAGCTTAACAACAACCACAAGGAGATGAACATGGCTCTAAAGGAAGCCGTCAGGCGAAAGCTCGACGAGTTCAGGCCGAGGACTACCCGGCTGGCGAAAGAGTACGGCAAGGTGAAGATCGATGAAGTGACCATCGAACAGTGCATCGGCGGGGCGCGGGACATCCGCTGCCTGGTAACCGACATTTCATATCTCGACCCGCAGGAAGGGATCCGTTTCCGCGGCAAGACCATTCCGGAGACCTTCGCGGCCCTCCCCAAGGCCCCCGGTTCCGAGTACCCGACGGTGGAATCGTTTTGGTACTTCCTGCTGACCGGCGAGGTGCCGACGCAGGCACAGGTGGACGAGGTGCTCGTGGATTGGAAGAAGCGCCAGGAGGTGCCGGGTTACGTCTTCGACATCATCAGGGCCATGCCGCGCGACAGCCACCCGATGACCATGCTTTCCACCGGTATCGGTGCCATGCAGCGGGAATCGAAGTTCGCCGCCTACTACACCTCGGGGAGTTTCAACAAGCTCGGCGCGTGGGAGTACGTCTACGAGGACGCCTGCGACATCGTGGCCCGCATCCCGGTGCTGGCTGCCTTCATCTACAACCTGAAGTACCGTGACGACGCACCGCTCGCGATCGACCCGGCGCTCGACATGGGTGCGAACTTCGCCCGCATGATCGGCCAGGGTGACGAGTATATGGATGTGGCACGCATGTACTTCATCCTCCACTCCGACCACGAGTCCGGCAACGTCTCCGCTCATGCCACCCATCTCGTGCACTCGGCGCTCTCCGACCCGTACCTCTCCTATGCCGCCGGGCTGAACGGACTGGCAGGTCCGCTCCACGGCCGCGCCAACCAGGAGGTGCTCGACTGGACCCTGAAGTTCCAAAAGAAATACTGCAGCAACGAGGAGCCGACCCGCGAGCTCATCACCAAGGCGCTCTGGGACACCCTGAACTCCGGCCAGGTCATCCCGGGGTACGGCCACGCGGTGCTCAGAAAAACCGACCCGCGCTACACCTCGCAGCGGGAGTTCTGCCAGAAACACCTCCCGGGCGACCCGCTTTTCAAACTGGTTTCCATGATCTTCGAGGTGGCCCCGGGCGTGCTCGCCGAGCACGGCAAGACCAAGAACCCCTGGCCCAACGTGGACGCACAGTCCGGCGTCATCCAGTGGCATTACGGGGTGAAGGAGTGGGACTTCTATACCGTGCTCTTCGGAGTAGGGCGCGCGCTCGGGTGCATGGCCAACCTCACCTGGGATCGCGGGCTCGGATACGCCATAGAGCGGCCGAAGTCGGTGACCACCTCGATGCTTGAGAAGTGGGCCGCGGAAGGCGGCCGCAGTTAGCCCTTTTTTTTAACGTGCCAACGTATACGACAAAATAAAACAAGGAGAAAACGTCATGTCTGAATATGGAACCCTGCAGGACCGCGTCCGCTGCAAGTCGCTCTTAAAAAAGGTGATGACGCCGGAGCAGACCATCCAGTTTTTCAAGCCCGGTATGAACCTCGGCTGGTCGGGCTTCACCCCGGCCGGCTACCCGAAGGCGGTGCCGATCGCCCTGGCCGATCACGTGGAGAAGAACAACCTCCAGGGGAAGATGCGTTTCAACCTTTTCACCGGCGCCTCCGTCGGAGCCGAGACCGAGGACCGCTGGGCGAGCCTCGACATGCTGGATCGCCGCTGGCCCTACCAGACCGGAAAGAACATCGCGGCCGGCATAAACGAGGGGAGGATAAGGATGGGTGACAAGCACCTATCCCTCTTCGCCCAGGACCTGGGTTACGGCTTTTACACCAAGGACACTGCGACCGGCAGGCTAGACATCGCCATCATCGAGGTGTCGGCGATCACCGAGGACGGCGGCCTCGTTCCCACCTCGTCGTGCGGAGTCATCCCTGAGATCCTCATGGTGTGCGACAAGATCATCGTCGAGGTGAACGTGGGGCAGCCTTCCTTCGAGGGGATGCACGACAACATCTCCTGCATGAACCCTCCCAATCGGCAGAGCCTCGACATCACCCGCGCCGATTCGAGGATCGGGACCACGTACGTTCCGTGCGACCCCGCGAAGATCGTCGCCGTCGTCGAGTCGCGTCATCGCGACAACGGCAGGGCCTTCTCCGAACAGGACGAGACCTCCGAGGCGATCGCGCAGAACATCATCGACTTCTTTAGCCACGAGGTGAAGGCGGGGCGCCTTCCGAAAAACCTCCTGCCGCTGCAGTCCGGGGTCGGTTCCATCGCCAACGCGGTCATCGGCGGGCTCGCCAAGGGGCCCTTCAGCGACCTGAGCGTCTACACCGAGGTCCTGCAGGACACCATGCTCGACCTGATCGATTCCGGCAAGCTGAACTGCGCGTCGTCCTGCTCCCTGTCGCTTTCGAAGGATGAAGGGTTCCCGCGCTTCTTTGCGAACATGGACAAGTACTCCGACAAGATCCTGCTGCGTCCGCTATCCATCTCGAACGCCCCGGAACCGATCCGGCGCCTCGGGGTGATCGCGATGAACACGCCGGTCGAGATCGACATCTACGCCCACGCAAACTCGACCCTCGTCGGGGGGACCCGCATGATCAACGGGATCGGCGGTTCCGGCGATTTCCTGCGTAACGGCTTCCTGAAGATCATGCACACGCCGTCGAGCCGCCCCTCGAAGACCGACCCGACCGGCATCACCTGCGTCGTGCCGCATTGCTCGCACATCGACCATACCGAGCACGACCTCGATTGCGTGGTCACCGAGCAGGGGCTCGCGGACCTGAGGGGGCTTGCTCCGAAGGAACGCGCGAAGAAGATCATCGAGAAATGCGCCCATCCGGACTACAAGCCGATCCTCACCGAGTACCTGGAGATGGCGAGCAAGGAGTGTCTTGCCCGGAAGGTTGGGCACGAGCCCCAGATGTGGGACCGTGCCTTCAAGATGCAGCTGAACCTCGCCCAGAACGGGACCATGAAGATAAAGAACTGGGACATAAAGATCGATCTCTGCGCATAGGAGCAACATGTCCCCCCTTTGGGGACGGAAGCATCAGTCAAGACGTGAAAAAAGAAAAACGCCGTAGATCAGGAGATCTACGGCGTTTTCGTTCACGATGAGGTGTGGGGTCCGACTAGAACGGGATCTCGTCGTCCGGGTTGAATACCGGCTCCTCGTAACCGCCGCCCTGGTTGTAGTCCTGCTGGGGACGGCCGCCGCCCTGGCGCGGTGCGCCACCCTCACCCTTCGCGGAGAGCATCTGCATCTTCTCACCCACGATCTCGGTGGTGTAGCGGTCCTTGCCTTCCTTGTCGGTCCACTTGCGGGTCTGCAGGCGTCCCTCGATATATACCGTCTTCCCCTTGGCGAGGTACTCGCCGGCGATCTCGGCGAGACGCGCCCAGAGGGTGACGTTGTGCCATTCGGTCTTGTCTTCCCAGTTGCCGTCCTTGCCCTTGATCCGGTCGGTGGTGGCCAGGGAGAAGGAGGCTACGGCGGTGCCGCCGGCGGTGTAACGGACCTCGGGGTCCTTGCCCAGGTTGCCTATGAGCATCACCTTGTTCAGACTTGCCATGGGGGTGTTCTCCTTTTGTGTGGAATGTTAAAAGTTTTTGGCACTAGCTAAAAGACTTTGTCATAAGTGAAAAGAGTTTGTCACTTGATGAAAGACTTTGTCACTGCCGTAAATGCCTCGAGGGACCAACGTACTTCAGCGCCCAAAAGTGTAGAGTTTAGGCTCGAAAATAACACGAAGACCTACCACGCGCAATACAAATGGGGATATAAGTGGAAGAAGGCGTTTTCGCCATGCTACCTACTCCATCGTTGGATTTTTTTACGCACCTCCTCTTTCCAGAGCGTCTATCCCGAGGAAACTATGAGCCACCTCTCTTCGCCTCCCCCACACTTGGGGATAGCGGCTTAAAATCCTCACACTACCAGCTTCATATTAATAATGACTTGTGATAACATTCGTGCGCTCCTGAGCACGCAGAGGGTTCCTATTAAATTAGTTCTTCCCAGCGGGTTCTGCTTCTCTTGGGCCTTTCAACGGATGCTCGTTCGCGCGCGGCGCCATGGTGGCGCAGTGTGCCATCATCGCCTGATGCTACGTGAGGGAACCCGTACCTTTCTTGGAGTAATGGATGCAAGAATTGGCGATGCTAAAAGCTCTCCTACAAAATGAGGCAGAGCCTGGAACGTTGGAGAGGCTAGCTGCGGCGCTCCTCGGACAGTTGCTAGGCCTCACCATAGCAGTAGCCAAAAGTGGGTTCCAACATGGAGGGGACGCTGGACCCAGCGGGCGCCAAGGCAGGCACTTCCGCATTGAGTGCAAGAGGTATGGTGACAAGACGCCATTGAGTGATCGGGAACTTTTAGGGGAAATAGATCATGCCTTGTCACGCGACCCCGCCCTTGAAGCATGGATCCTTGTTGCGACACGCGAAGTTCCGGAACAGCTTGAGCAGAGCCTGAACCTGAAGGGTGAAAGTATTGGAGTGCCGGTAGTCATACTGGATTGGAAAAAGGACGGAGTGCCTGCATTGGCCGCCCTGTGTGCCCATGCTCCTGATATCGTCGAGCATATTTTTTCTGCGAAAGCTGGAGAACTTGCACGCAGGATTGGACCGATCTCAGCGGAAACAACCGAGCGCCTCCAGCGTGATCTTCAGTCATGGTGCTTGGGCTTTGAATCTCTGAAGTCGCTCTGCTGGAAAAAGATCCTGAGCATTTGGGAATCTCCTCGTGCCTCTAACGCCGCTCTCGGGCAAAACGCAGCTGGCGGCGCAGAGAGTAAGAAAATTCGCCGGCGCCAGGTTCATGATGCGCTCGATGTCTGGTGGCATGGCGCTGCCCACGATGATGCACCTGCAGCCGTCATCGGGTGGGACGGCGTTGGTAAAACATGGGCAACGCTGGATTGGTTGGTGGATAGTCATGAAGTACTGCCGGCTGTGATGGTTATCCCCTCTTCAGCTGCAGCCGTCCTAAGATCTGGAGCCGAGACGGAGCTTAAGTGCTTTCTTGCAAATTGCCTGTATGAGATCACGGGACTTCGCGACAGTCAGCACTGGTTGCGCCGTCTGAATAATCTACTGCGACGACCAGCCGATGAAGGTCCGGTTCTCACTCTTTTGCTCGACGGGCTGAATCAAGAGCCGTCAGTGCCTTGGGTCCAGTTGCTCAAGACTTTGCAGGGGGAGGCATTTCAGGGCCGCGTCCGAGTCCTCATAAGCACCCGACCCCATCATTTTGGAGACCGACTCCACGGGTTGCGAGGTCTTGTGGTAACTGCTGTCCAAGTTGCCGTTGGTCCCTTTGATAGGCAGCCTGGCGGTGAACTCGACCGACTCCTAGCATTTGAGGGGCTTACCCAAGCCGATCTCCATCCTGGAGTCCTTCGCCTTGCGCAGAATCCGCGCCTTTTTCGTTTAGTCATGCACCTGAAGGACCGCCTTGTCGAAGCCGGGCAAGTCACTATCCATCGCCTGCTTTGGGAATATGGACGGGATACTCTTGGATACCGCGACGGTAAGTCTTTCAGCGAAGCGGAATGGCTGGAGTGGTTACAAGAGATTGCAGGTCTCTATCGGGATGGAATACAGTCGTTTTCACTGAAGGAGCTTAGCGACACGGCTGCTCGGGCAGATTTATCAGGAAAAGAAATATATGCCCGACTCAGTGACATCATCGATGGCCGCTTCGCCATACGTGACACTTCGGGCAACATACGGCTGACCCCCGATATCGTGGCTCATGCGTTAGGAGTAGCATTAGTTGCTGAATTGGAGGGGATTGCGTCGCCGTCTTTTGATTCCGTCAACAACGAGCTCACACGTTGGTTAGATCCACTAGGAGGTCTGGAGCAGCGAGCGGACGTATTGCGGGCTGCCGTATCAATTATTGTCGAACGTGGCGTAGCCACCTCCCCTGTTGCCGGCGTTCTAGTAACAGCATGGCTACAAACCCAGAATGTTCCAGACGAGCACCGGCTTGAAGTAGTCGCGCTAGCAACAGAGCTCTGTGAACCACTGCTATGTTGCATAGAGCACTCTACGGAATATGCAAACGCCTCTGCACGTGGCTGGTCCGTTAATGCTTTGCGCGCAATCCCCCGGACAGATTTTACCGCCCTGGCGGCAATTGTAGGACGGGCATGCCAGTGGCTCTCCGTAGTCTCACGTGAGGTTGAGCCGAACGAGTCCAATTCAGAGATTGAAAAAAGACGTTCTGAGCACTTTGCCGCCCGCATTGGTGTCGATGCTTCTGGCCCAATTCGCGTCCTTGGTCTCGACCTTCGATTTGTTGACCACGATAGCCGGGCGCTTGGCGCGACTCTACCCTCAATTCTGGAGGGTTTTCCACTAGCACCAGCCGTGAGTATCTTCGAAACTGCTGCTGTTGTTATGGCTATTAAGTGGCAAAGCGGAAGTATGTGGGATAGACTGAAGTGGCTTTGCCTGCTGAACGAGGTCGATCCTCTTGAGACGACAGATGCCTTACGTGCAGTATCTGGTGCGGTGCTTAAACGGCACCCCGAACCTGGAGTGCACCAAGGCTTACCTGCACGCGCGGCAGCCCTCCTGCTGTGGATGACTGGTGAAGAAGTTGACGAGAGCGAAGCCGCCGCTATTGATTCAGGCCTTGATCGCCACCTATTTTACCAAAAAGATTACCTTCCCGATCCGTGCCGGAGCTGGTTTCGATTGGAACGCCGTCACGTTGAAGCTGTTCTCCATAATATTGAGGTGCCGATTCGCGTGCGGATCCAGCGGACTCGGGAATTCTGGTTAGATCCCCATTTCGAGCCACCTGCAGCATTCATAAATGAAGTTCGAGAATATGCCCTGCAATTTGCCGTTGAATGTGTGGGGACGCGTACCACAAAAACAGCTGAGGATCTTGAGTTCGAGGATTTAGAGCCTGTCCTCGCTAGATGCGATCCCAATCTTCTCACAGATCTCATTCGACGTAAGATGCAAAGCCTTCGAGCTTGTCCTCCAGAATCTCGCTACTGGGCTGCAATCCATGCCCCCGAATCCCTTCTCATCGCAGGTGATGCCGAAAGCGAAGCTGCCAGAATACTCCGATCCAGTGCAACATTGGAGTCGGAGCGCAATGAACTGACGGCAGTTACGAACTTACTCATCATAGAACTTCACAACAAAAGTTTCACTCGCCAGATCGAAGTTATTATCGAAGCTGATTTGGAACACCTCTATACTGACCTTTTAGAGATTTTTCAGAAATCTCATGCCGACGAAACTGACGCACTCATCTGCCGTTTTAGCAATGGATCAGAAGCTGAACGGCGAGCTCTTCTCACCTTACTTTCCCATACTCGCATAACCAACAGTGACACAGCGTGGGCCTGGCTGACCCAAATTGCATTCGGCAGTGACGTCAGCCTCCAAGGGCTTGCGTATTTTGCTTTGCGAAACATGGACTCAGCCCGGTTTGGCAACGAGCTCTTTCTGCGTGACTGGACATGGTCTCCTAGTACAGAGTTTTGGATAAACCACTACGGGAGTGGTGCCCTCATAGCAGGAACGATAGCCGTTCCGTTCGATCAAGTGGCCCCACGACTGGCACCTTGGCGTCTTCTTGAAGCAGCGTGCCGACGTGGAAGCCACATAGCGGAACTGCGGCTGGCCGCGACCATTCTTGGCGAGATCCTTAGGACAGAGCATGCGGAAGTTCCTGATCCCGGCGTGACTGTTGTAGCCGACCGTCCTGAAGGTGAAGATGGGCAGCTTTCCCTATCCGTAATGGCTAAAGAATCGACCGCGGATTCAATTACTGCCTTACTTCAAGCATTCGAACACGAAGCTCAAATGAACGCGCTCCAGCGGGCAGCCAAGACCGCGATTGAGCGAATACGGTCCGCACGAGCAAATGGAGCAAAGCTGTATCTCACTAACGTTCATGTAGAAGATCTCGAAGCTGTAGTGGTTCATATCCCGGAATTTTTGGAGGGATGGCTGGAGGGATCGGAAACCTTTACCACTGATTTTAGGCGGCGGGTTCTGCTAGCGGAATCTGTATATCTTTCGCTTTGTGAAGCGTTACTCAAGCATGACACAGTTCGCGGGGTTACGCTTTGGAGAAGCCTGCGGCAGGCTCTAAGAACCCGGTACGTGGGCCGGGCTGATATCGATGACCTTGTCCATATGGCTTTTCGGGCACCCGACAAACCGGAAATTTCGGAACTCCGTAAGGAAATAATTAAGGAATGTTCAACGGACAAGGAGTTGTTGGAGATTGCAATTGCAGCGACATGCAATGGAAAAGGCGAATGGCTATCCAACCTCATTGCAGAGGATAAATCCTCACGTTTACCCTGGCGCCGAAAGCGGGGCGTAGTATTGGAAGGATTTACAGCTCACAATGATCTGCCGATTCCTGATGCATGGCCCGACTACGAGCTGAAGACGGGGCACGAAGGCCTTTACCACGACTCATGCTGTCAGCGTTCCCGGGAAGGCTCTTCACACCATTGGTGGAAAAAGTACTTAAGTAGTTCCACCGCGACCGACGGCTATGCTGCATGGGTATTGTTTCTGCGATCAGCTGATAGGCGTGCTTGGATCTGGCTAGGCGCTGACGTAGCCGCGGCAGACGATGGGAGTGATCTTTTTCAGCTAAAGATGAAGCACGCCACGCTGAACAAGCGCAAGGTTGAGAGATGGATGAAAAAGCATGAGGACGGCTTTGACAAAAAATTCTTGAAGCGCGATATCACCGATAATCTTGGTCCTTGGGTGAGGTAGGTTGGCCGGGTAAAGAAAATTTCGGAAAGCTTCTGAGGTAATTGACGTGAGGTAGCAATGGACACGGTACCAACATCTGAAGAGCTGGTTGCTTCTTTCCACGAAGGGACTCTGGCACTTGAAATGGCGCGGAGGTTTGGCTTAACGGATAAGGCAAATCTCGAAGTGGTCGAAGGCCGTTGTGCTGCGTTGCACAATGCTGGCACGATCGACCTGCTACAGCTTATAGAAGGCGATTCCCTCTTGGGGTTAGAAGGTCACCATTTCTTCAGCGCGAGTAACTTCTATTGCCATATAATTCCAGAGCTTGAAACAACACCAGCACGCATGATGGCGTGCATCAATGCCTTGGTGGCTCGCGGCGGCAAGGATCTGGCGGCAAACCAACCAAACGCAGCTTTCCGCGCCTGGTGTGAAAAAATGCCTGAACGAGCCTGCAGCGTTATTGCCGCAGCGCGTGCCGGTGATCAACTCGCCGTTCACCATCTCACCTTCGCCTTGGAAGCGACAAAGGCTTTCGCGGAAGCCCGTGAGATCGCGCTCGAATACTGTGATGAGCGCCGCCTTTCAGCTATCACAGCGCTCGGGCGCATTGATGACAAAGACGATGCCTCCCGCGCCGCGACCCTTGCCGTTTTTAGCGAGTTAACAGAATCCAAGCCTGACGATAAGCAGCGTGCAATGATGCTCAATGCCACGGCAGCCATTCTTGAGCGCGGCACCGATGTCGCCCCCTCTGAGGCAATAGCCTTGATCACCCGTTTGGTTGAAGGTGCGGGCACGTTTACGATGCAACAGTCAGCTTATATACTCTCGGCCTACCCAAAAGCTCTTATCCCGGAGATTGTTGAATGTCTACTAAAGGGGTTAGCCCATCTCCAACCTGCAAGCGAAGCCGTAATAAATGACCTGGATCTAGGGTTGCAGTCATTGCTCGAACACGGGTATGACGATGCCCCCATCAATTATGTTACGGATTTACTTTCCCGAGAAGATAACCACCTTCAGCTCGATGAACTCCAAAGTTTCATGAACACCTTGCTCTCAGGGCCGAAAGAGCGTCTCAGTCGTGCTGTAGTCAAGTGGCTTTTGCTTGGCACCCGAAGCCTTTGCAATGGTCTTCTTAATTCACTAAAGACTGGTGGGATGGCTGGCCCAGTTCTTGAGATCCGCTCTGGCGATCTGGCAATTACTTCTGCTGCACAGATCTTTCTATGCAGAAAAGCGATCGGATGGTTCTTCTTTAAACCGATCACTGCCGCGTCAATTGTGGTCTCTGTGCTAAGAGTTTGCGAGGAAGAGACTGCTGTCCAGGTACAGAAGCTCTTAACCGACCCGCTCCTGATTAATTACGTAGGCGTACGAGACTATCTTGGAAACCTCACGGCTGAAGATGCTGCAAAAAGTCGCGTGGATAACTGCCTGACTGAGAATGATCGCTACCTCGCAGCAATACAGGATCTTCCTCTTATAAAGGAGCTTGGTCCCTCTGAACACAAACGAAGCATCCAAAGGCTACGCACTTTCGACCAGATGCGAGACGCCCAGAAGGCAGCGGAAAGCCAGTCTCCGCTATTGAGTATGATAAAACGTTCCGTACTTCTATATGGCAACCGTTCCCTCAGTTTCTTAAATGATGGGAGCGATACTCTTAGACCATTTGAGATGGACCTGAAGCCCTATAGCATTTCTTTTGAGATGCCTCGTATGGACATAGTTGACCCGGTAGGTCTTGATTACACCATCCGGGTCTTCCGAGGCGAAAGGCTGTCGTCATGAAACTGCTCATACGTGATTATCTCGCCTCACTCAAAGAACGTGAAGAACTTGATGCCATTCTCCCCGACCTCCTGAGCGAACTTGGCTTCACTGTTTATTCCCGACCACGACGGGGTACCCTGCAACGTGGTGTCGACATTGCTGCTGTCGGTGAGGACAACGACGGTGATCGAAAGATATTCCTTTTTTCTGTAAAGCAGGGGGATCTTACTAGGCAGGACTGGGATGGGACTCCGCAGGCACTACGGTCTTCACTCAATGAGATCCGGGATGTATACGTCAGAAACAGGATCCCTGTGAAGTACAAAGACCTGAAGGTTGTCATCTGCCTCGCTTTTGGCGGCGATGTCCACGAACAAGTACGAGAATCCCTTACCGGCTACATCGCCGAGAACACCACGGAAAGAATATCCTTTGATGAATGGAATGGCGACAAGATCGCTGGATTGCTCCTGAAGGGAATTCTCCGCGAGGAGATTCTTCCAAAACCAATGCGCAGCAGCTTCCAGAAAGCAGTTGCTATGATCGATGAGCCTGACATTGCATACCAACACTTCGCCCGGTTAACCCACGACCTACGTGAATTTGGTGAAACATCAGGCAAGGCACGGGTCCGTGCAGCTCGGCAACTTAACATCTGCCTGTGGATTCTATTCGTTTGGGCTCGTGACATCGACAACCTGGAAGCGCCATACCGCGCAAGCGAGTTAGTGTTGCTCAACGTATGGGAGCTTCTACGCCCCACAATTGACCGCAAAAACCATGAAGCAAAAGCCCTCAACACCGTCCTTCAACAGTTGATCGAATTACACCTTAACATTTCATCGGAATTTCTAGAGCGGAAGGTCCTGCCGTATGCCCAGGTTCGCCACGGCTTCTCAATGTCGATTCGCACACAGGCTTCACTGGATGTAAACCTTGCCCTCTTTGAGGCGTTGGGCCGAATCAGCCTGACGGGGCTCTGGATTTACTGGCTCGGCCAGCACGGAGACCAAATGAACAAGGACGCTGCCCATGCTCGGGTGGTGCACCTTATTCAAGCGGGACTGGCGTTGATCAACAATAACCCGTCCATGTTCCTGCCTGTATGCGATCGGCAGGCAACCGACGTCGCCCTTTTCCTTCAGCTTTGGCTAGCAAGCGAGCTGGATCCGGTGGGAATATCGTCGTGGCTTCAGGAGATGGCGGGCCGACTTATCTTCACCATCCACATACGTGGTCGCTACCCCACGTCATCCTCTGATTATCGCGAACTTGTGGATCACCCGCGTGATCGATCAGACGAATACTTCAAAGAAGCGACCGCTGGCAGCACACTTATCCCGCTGATCGCAGCTTGGTTGCAAGCTCTTGGCCACGGAGACACCGTCGAGGCGTTGAGTACTCTCATCCGGGAGGATTTGGCGCACTGTACGCTGCAGCTTTGGACGCCAGATGCCTCCTCAGAATCGCAATTGTACCTCGGGGACAATATCCATGGCTGCGCTCTTTCGGATATACCTTTGGCCGAAGGGGGGGCACAACTACTTGCCACAATATCGGAAGGTGCTCGCAAGAGCACAGGGTTCAAGGACCTGTCACCCATCAAAACTAACTTCTGGCCCATCCTGCTCGTGGCCTGCCGGCATCACCAGCTACCGGTTCCACCTGGGTTCTGGATTGAGTCGCTGATTCCACAGAACCGTTAGCGGTGGTTTTGAACATGCCGCGATTTGACATGCGACCAGCATCGAGTGCATCACAAACCTTTCAGATACTCCCATTGACGGGGAAACGCCATCATCGAGGGGTGGGTGAAAACAGCAGGTTTCTTGCTGGCGTCCGGGAGGAAGACGCTTGAAGAAAAGAAAAAATGTGACAATGCAAGATGTCCAAAGATGGATTGCTCAGGGGTTGGGACAGGGGGAAGGATCCCTTTATCGCCCATTTTTCTATGTCAGGGACGTCCCTTCCCGCGGCCGTTCACGCATGGTGCTCGGATTGAAGACCGGCCGCGTTCACCACTATCTGTCCGACCTCGAATATGCCTGCCATCTTCTTGCGGAGTATGAGCCTTCGGTCGCAGGCATACGCGAACAGTTTGCTTTGTTAGAGTGGGAGGAGACGCAGGAAATTGCCGATCGCTTCGGCATCCGTCATCCAATCTACCCGGGAACCGCCACACCTACAGTGATGACATCCGATCTGGTTCTAAGCCTAGTAAAGGAAAAGCGTCCCAGCGTGGCAGTCGTCTGTGTTAAGCCGTTTTCGCAAGTAGACCCTGTAAACCCGAAAAATAGCAGAACGAGAGAAAAGCTGTTTATAGAGAAGGTGTACTGGGAGAAACGAGGAATCCCATGGCAGTTACTTACGGAGAAGGAAATTCCTTTAGTTCGAGCTCAGAACCTCGACCGGCTCCGAGTGCACATGGTAGCTGCAGAACTCAATTGGCTGGACGATCACATGGAATCTTTTCTGGAGGAGTTTAACTCCAGTTGGGGCAATGACAGCTCTTTTCTCACCATTTTAAGTCGCGTTGCTGGAAGAACCGGTCTCTCCAAAGATGAATGTTCATATCTTTTTGGAAGGGCAGTATGGTTGCGGCTTCTGGACGTGGACCTAGATGCGCGAGTAATCCACCATGATATGCCGGTGCCGAGAGCGCAGAGACGGGAGGCGCATTTTGTTTGAGATAAACGACATCGTATCTGCAGCGCCGGATACCTCTACTTTCGTAGAGGGATTCGCTCGAGTTGTTGGAATAGGTCCGGCCGGAGATATCTACCTGATCCGGCTCGATATTTTCCCGCTTACGGCGCCATTCCCGGTTCCGTCGTCAGAATTCAGAGCAGCAATCGAAGCAGGGGAAATTCTTCTAGGCCAGGAAGTCGAGCTTGAGTTGGTTCCGACCACGCAACAACTGACTCCTGTGGAAGAAATGAAGAAGGAAAAGGCTGTCAGCATCATTGCTCCCCTTTTTGAAACCGACGAAGCCCTCTTTGACTCAGAATTAAGAGGAAAACTGTTCCAGAAGCGGGCAAAGGAGTGCAACGTCTCTCCTCGTATGGTTCGGCGCCTCTTTTACCTGTATCTTTGGGGTGGGAAAAGCGATCGTGCTCTCGTCCCGCGCTATTTCAAAAGTGGTGGTCTCGGACTACAGCAAGCAGCTGGTTCAAAAAGGAGGGGCCGCAAGGCAAATGATAAAACGACGGCAAGCCAGGTCCCTTTGCCGGCCGTACGTGAACAGTTGGAGAAAGGGGCAAAGATGTTCTTCCTGCAGGGAGCTCGAACTCTGGAGGAAGCCTTCATGGAAACAAAGAAGATGTACTACAAGAAGGGAACCCTCATCGAGAGCAAGGGGAAAATCAAAGAGAATCTTCTTCCACCAGAGAAGTTACCATCGCTCGGACAGTTTCGCTACGTCTGTGAACAACTAAAGAAAGAATTGGGAATCAAAGTGCGGAAGGTGGCGCGCAGGATCCGGCAGAAACGTCCTAACTGGGACTTTAGGGGGTGGAGCCGCGATCAAGTTCCTGGGCCGGGGTTCCGGTTCGAGATCGACGCAACAAAGGTGCAGGTTAGGTTGGTCTCGCGTTTCAACCGAGCGAAGGTGCTTAAGGAAGCAACCCTGTACATTATTATCGACGTCTGGTCCGGGGCGATAGTTGGGTATGCTCTTTCACTTCACAACGCGAGCTGGGCCCTAGCGTCCCAGGCGCTTCATAACTGCTTTACGGATAAACAAGCGGTATTCGATCGTCTGGGTCTCAACTACACCAGTGACGATTGGCCCTGTCACCATCTTCCTAGCCGTCTAGCAGCGGATAGAGGTGAGTTTGTTAGCGACAAAGCAGGGCTTGTTCCTGGAATCGGCATTGTGGTCGAGATAATGCCACCTATGTGCCCAGAACGGAAGGGCAAGGTTGAGTCAGCTATAAAGGACGTGAAGCACGGTCATTCACATCGCCTGCCCGGTCGGCATCCAAAGGTGCGCATGCGAAGAGAGAATGACGGGACCGATTCTGCTGCTTTAACAATCTACGAGTTGGAGCAGATTATCGTCGAGATAATCATTGGTCTGAATCACGATCCTGTCCCTAGTGATTACATACCTCCTGAGATGATCGAAGATGGTGAGGAAGATGTTACGCACATCGGCCTGTACCGGTGGGGGCTTCAGCATTACTGTGGGCACACTCGCAAGTTGGCCGATACTGAGATTTATGAAAATCTAATGATGAAAGGGGTAGCGTCGTTGACGCCGAGGGGCCTCTACTTCAAATCGCAGACCTTCGTCTCACCAACCGTGGTGAACGCGGTGACTTACAAGCGAGCATCCGGGAAAAACGGATTACTCGTAGACATTCGCTATGACGAGCACCGCGCTGACCGCATCTGGTTTTTCGACAGAAAAGCGAAAAAGTGGGTCCAAGCCCTGAACAAAGATGAGGCGGTTATCCGCAGAAAAGCCGCTTTCTTCGAGCTGGAAATCTTCCGAAATGAGGTGAAGCGACTGCGTAGAGACGCAAAGGATGAAAGCCTGCACCGCAAAAGTGAAAGAGATAAGGGCATCAGGCAGATAGTGAAGCAAGCAGAGGAGGAGGCTCGGGAGGACAGAAGGGGAGTATCCAAAGCGACCCGGAGGAAGGACATGAGGGGCAGCACTGAACTGGAAATCGAAGCAGCGAAAGCGCCAACGCCGCTATTAATGATGCCTGTGCCACCTGTGATGCCTGCGACACCTGTACAAATAGGTTCTGAGTTGCAGGAGATCTGCCAGGGCAATGACCTAACTCCAGCGGCTGAAGGCATGTCGCCTCCGATTGCTCCGCTGCCGGACCAGCAGCACCCACCGCCGGAAGTAAACAAATCTGACCTTACAATCGGTGAACTGGCCATGCAAATGTGGAGGAGTCGGAGATGACAGGCTTCATAAACGAAAATCCAGTTTACCATGCACTGCCAGTAAAAGATTTCGAAGGTAATCCCCTCGTAGAGGCACTGTTGCCGCCACCCAATTGCTCGGAAGAAGCAATTAGTAGTCTTTCCCGAATCCCAGAATTTGACGAGAGCGAACGAGACCTCCCTTCTTGCTACAGAGCGTTACTCCCTGCCCGTTTACTGAATTTCATGTTTCCGACAACCCAACATGCCCGGTTACAAGGGAGAATTTACGGTCAGGTTATGAGCGGGTATCGGTGGCGCAATCCGACTACGGTCACAGGCCAACAGTTCCTTCATGGGGAGATTCCAGCTCGTGAGGCGCTAGATTCTAGCATCCGAGGGCAATTCGTTCCGCAGGTGCCAGCCACCATCTCCTTCTTGACTGGTCTTTCAGGAATGGGGAAGTCCACTCTTATTCGTGCGGTAATGCGCTCAATGGGAAAGCCGGTCATCAGGCACTCCTACTATAGAGGTGCTCCCTTCTGCGAAAGCCAGATACTGTACATGATGCGAAATGTCCCGGACCAGTGCAGCGCGAAGGCGGTGTGCAAGAGTTTTGGTGATCGCGCCGACGATTTGCTCGGCATGAAATTATATGCGAAGATGTTTGCAGACAAGTCCATGACGAGAACGCACTATGTCTCTGCTCTCAGAAAAATAGTCGTCAATCACCACATCGGAGCATTAGTCGTTGACGAGTTTCAGAACATATCCCTCGCCAAGTCAGGTGGGAAGAAGGAGTTTCTTGCCCTGATCCTAAACCTACGTGAAGAACTGGGCGTGCCTATTATACTTGTAGGGACGTATCGGGCAGCGACTGTCTTACGGGAAGATGACAGTATAGCCCGGCGTCTCGTAGAAGGGGGATTTCACGAGTTAAAGAGACCAAGTAGCCATGAGGATAAAGATTGGCGATCGCTGTGTAATGTAGTCTGGTGGTTTCAGTGGGTGCGAAATCCGCAGCCGTTGGACGACGAGGTGGTGGAAGTCCTATACAGATGCAGTCAAGGGGTCACGGGAATAATGCTGAACCTTTTCGTCACTGCGCAGACATTTGCGATTGAGGAAGGGATGGAGACTGTAACTCCAGCCATGATTGAGGACGTGTATCAGAACCGTTTCCGGCCGCTGCACCCGATGATTCAAATCCTCAGTAGAAATGATGAGGAGGAACTTGCGCAATATGATGATCTGTATTTTGACGCGATGTCGGGGTTTAAGAGAGACCCGCTGCAGAATCGGCTAGAACGAGTCCGTTCAGCTCTAACTCTCAAGCAGGAGGAATTAACTGCAGGCCTTCATCGGGCTGGACAGAGCGGTAAGAAAGTGAGGTCTCAGAAGGATAAAAAAAAGGTGTCCGCAGAGGTGATACACGAGGCGCTCCATAAAGCTGGTTGCTACACGTCTCTTTTCGAAGATGGGACTCCATGAACGACAGGTCTGCCAACCACAACGCTTCGCCGTTTCCATTCTTTCCTCACCCGGCAAAAGGTGAAACAGTTTATTCTCTCTTTTGTCGGTGTAACGCGCGAATGGCCGCTACTGGCGGCCAACTGTTACAGGAGCTAACCGGACAACGTCGTAACACTCCACTCTTGGCGGCTCTTCCGGGGTATCTGCCAAAAATAGCATCGAGAATGCCGCATGGTCACCCTTGGCGCGACGCGACACTGATCGTTCGTGAGCATACTTCTCTACCTTATTTTACTTATTTTGACGACGCTAGGGAGCGGGACGAATGTGTTGTCAGGCTTAGTGTCTCAATGTCATCCCATCCTTTTTCAATGGCACTTGGGCTATCTCGCAATCAATGTCGAGCTTCAGCGCCCCATCCGCGTTATTGCCTCACCTGCGCAGAGGAAGACAGGCAGGCGCTAGGGTTCTCGTTGTTCAAGCGGGAGCATCAATTGCCAGGCGTTGCGGTTTGTTGGAAGCACACAACAGAGCTCTCAGAAGGATGTAGCCGATGTGGATTCTATCCGCTTAAAGGAGTTCCCTTATTGATGGCCGGCCGATGCCTCTGTGACGAAGGCATATTGCCGTTGCGTGCAGATACGAAGCTGCCGGTAGTAAAGGAACCCCTCGTCTGGTTAGCACAGCAGAGTGCTTTCATGGTCAACTCCTCTGGCACCGCCTGCAGGAATATCAGGGAAAGTTTGCGTCAGGCTTCATTGGAGCGGGGATGGGGGCGGGGGTGCCTGCTGGATCATATAAAGCTTGCGCACGGAGTCGAAAACCGCTTTGGGCGTGAAGCTCTTGAATGGTTAGGGGTGCCCGTGTGGACCGACGGACAGCCGGCGGTATGGATTCGTCGACTCCTTAACGGCCAACTGCAAGGTCAGAAACGAAGCCCGTCCATTCATTTCCTGCTTGTCTTGGGGGCATTATACGAATCTGTCGAAATCTTTGAGCAAAGCATCCTCTATGGTGCTACTTCACGTACGTTCACGTCACCCTCCATCTCGGGGTCTGCTTACCCTCCGTGGGGTGAAGAATTTTTTCGTCTACTGAAGTCGGCAGAATGCGGTCTGCCGGGAATTTCAAAACGTATCGGCGTGCCGGTGTATAAACTTGTTGAAGAAGCACGTCGACGTCACTGGCGCGTCATTCTTTCACGGCAGACTAGGAAGAAGGTCGGTGATCAAACCGTAATCGCCGTAAAAGAGGATCTGCGACAAGGAATTGAGAAGATAACCATCATGCGGCGATATGGTTGCAGCGAGTGGGCCCTGACCCTGATCGAGTTGGATGAGCCCGGGCTCAACGACCGCTATTGGAATTCTGCTAGGATGCGAACTAGAGAAAAGAATCGCCGTCGCTTACGGGAATACCTTGCAATTCATCCGTCGGCGACGAGGTCCGATATCTTGAGAGACCTTTCGGGGGTGTATGACGCATTAGTTACCAATGATAAAGAATGGTTTTTTGAGCACATTCCCAAAAAAAGCGTTACACGGACCGTGTGCTGCAAAGCCAGGGTTGACTGGGACGCGCTAGATAACCAGAAACAGTTAGAGGTTCAAAACATTATCGAACAGATGTTGGCAACAGGTGCTAAGCCTGTGCAAGTGACAGCGACAGCAGTATTGAAGAAGGCACAGTTACTATCAAAGTACAACAATAACCCACGTAAATTCGAACTTGTACGACAGGTTCTCCAGACCCGCTGTGAAGGGCACTCCGAATTTCTGCAACGTCGTGTTGCTTGGGCGGTTGGACAGATGGCTTCTAAAGCCGAACCTATTTCTGTCAACAAACTCCGCAGGCTTGCAGGGGTTCCTGCGCACATTGTGAGAAAGCATAAGCAGTTGGTGATAGACGTCGCCGGTGGGTTGAGTGCCATAATCAACGGCAGGTCATTTTTTTCACAGTGATTTAAAAAGATGACCAATGAGGCAGTCAGTTTCAGCATTGACTGCCAATCAGTGGGAAAAATAGCATGTATTTTCAACAAAATAGCCAGCACTTTCGAAATGCTCCCAAGCGTTACGACGAGGGCTCTCACAGCCTGACGAAGCACACTGCAAAGAATCTCGTGCTGTCCTGTTCTGAGAGCTAGTGCAGCTGTTAATCGACATTCTCATGCCTAATGAGACATTTACCTAATAATGAAAGTGCTAAAGGTTGGTACAAACCTGCACAAAAGATATGGCTATAATCACGACTGACATACATGGTGACCCCACTGTAGCCAGATTGTTCCTCAGCTTCCGGCCAACTGAGTTGCATATCTGCCTAGGGGACGTTGTGGATAGCAGAATTCACCGCCCCTCCTTTGAAAAAGAAGCAGAATGCCTTGACCTTCTTCTCAAGTCTGACTCTATTCTTTTGTGGGGCAATCATGACTTGGCTTACCTTCCGGAGCGTCCTTGGAAGTGTTATGGTAGTTTCGGGGAAGTAGCTTTCCAGAAACAGTTCGACGCGGCCCGGGACCGCCTCCTGGCAGCCTATTCCATCGACGGGTGGCTTTGTACTCATGCAGGCGTCTCACCAAAGGTTGGCCGCTTTCTTGTCAAAGAGGTAGGGACAACCGACCAGGCAACCGTTGCGGATTGGATCAACACGGAGTTTAAAAGGGAGCTCCAAACCCGGCTTCCTATCCATGGTCCGGACGAACTGCGATATGGGCACGGGCCTTTGTTCAAAATCCCAGTATGTCGTGGTGGAACGGATGAGTATGGAGGGATATTCTGGTTTGATGCATATGGTGAACAAACCCAACCAAGTCCTGCAGTTGGTCGGCAGATTTTTGGTCACACTCCAGTACCCTATCCAGAGAGAGGAACTAGCGCTGCCTTTGCGGACGGTCCTCCAGTTTCCTGGATTAATCTTAACGCCATAGAGGGCCATTGGATTTACGATACCCGACATGATGAGTTCATCGAACTAATCTCCACATAATGTACAGGACCGTCGTGCGGTTGCAGCAACCCGGCACCTTTCTTGAGATAATTAAGCCTTACATTCTTCATTAACTAGTAGCCTATTGCCCCCCCCCACACAAATGTTACGCGGAAAGTGTCCGAACTTCTTAGTCAATCGGCTTCCAAGAATGACCCTTGTCGGCGTCGAAAGTTGCCCGTTGCAACTTGATATCAAGCAGTTAAGAGCTGCAGGCGGTGAAAACCAATGTCACTGGTGTGTTGATGTTGCAATCCGATTCACATTTTGTTACCAAAACCGAGATATTTGCCATCTCTTATGCGCCTGGTTTGAACGCTTTCCATACTGCAACTGCTCTATTTTACAGTGACGCAGTTGGGATTTTAGAGTGTGGGAGCCACAATAGACGCACTACCTAGAAGGTGAGAATTCCTCTTCCTACTATATGGCTAGATGAAATTTTAGCCATTGACCACAATTAAAAAAGGTTATACCTTCGGTGCGTAAATGCTCATAACGATGACGTATTTGCTTGTATAGGCCTAAATATGGTAGTCGGACCGGCTTCAAAACCTTACCGGGCCAACTCCGGGCACGTTGGCCTGAGGATTTAGAGTGGAGGAAGTGCCATTGATAGACCTAAATGGATGGCCGCTGTTAAAACTAGCTTTAACAACTGGCGTCATTACGGCAATCATAAACCAGGCTATTAATTGGGTTCGTGAATACTATAAAGAAAAAGGTGTTAACACCCGTTGTTCAAGGTATTCAGCACTGCGCCTTGCTGTGATTCTAGAAGGATTTGCAATAAGTTGTGCAGATGATATTGCAGAGATGGACATGTATCGTCACTTTGGTGGTGAGGTCGGAAGAAAATCGAGGAAGCTTCCTCTTCTCGACCAATTTCCTGCTGACATTGATTGGCGAGTTCTAGATCCATCACTTTCCACCAAGGTGTTGAGTTTTCACAACGATTTAGCACTTGCACAACAGGTTATTGGTGGGACGTACGACATTGATCCTGAGTGCGGTCCTGACGCATGTCTTGATCAATTGGGGATTTGCGGCTATCGCGCTTGGGGAATTGCTGAGGCACTTCGAGAACGATACCAGTTCCCTCAGCACGATCCAAAAGAATTTTCCTGGGATGTTGTCGAATGTCTGAAAAATAAGTTTGACTCAGCCATCAACAAGAAAGGGAAATAGAATAGGGAATGAACTAAACTATGACTGATTCAGAAAAGACGTTGATGAGGGCATTCTTCCACAGCGCAGAAAAACTTTATGAAGCAAACATCGTGCGCTCCGACAAACTCCTAGGTGATATAGGGGAGTGGCTGTGTGTAAAACGTTATGGTTTAGTTCTAGAGCAAAGTGGTAGGCATCCTGGCTATGACGGCTTAATTGGTAATCGACGAGTCCAGGTCAAGGTCCATAACTCTCCCGAGGGCACAAACCTTAACGTTGGAGATCCAGAAAAGTATGACGAGCTTATTGTCATCCTTGGCCCCCGCAGTCGGCTACGACCCGGCAGTCGTAGCTTCACTTTTCATTTTTACAGATTTACTGCAGCAGAGGTTGAAGCGGATATGAAACGAAGCAGCGGATACTACTGTGCCAAAACCGTGCTTGCAGGAAAAGAATATGAGCATGTTGACATCTGAATAATATATATGAGGTGAACCACGTGTTATTTGATTAGTGAAATAACAGTGTAGCATTATCATGCTAAACTCAATAATTTGACAAGGGGTTAGGTTTGACATTAGCAATGGCTTGGGTTAGAAAGGGCGCAGGTGGGGTTGATGAGCTCGTAACCGTTTCGGATAGCAGATTAAATGGTGGTGGTCGTAATTTTGACTGTGTCCCTAAAATTTTACCCTTAAAACGTAATGATAGTATTATCTGTTTTGCTGGAGAGACAGATTTTGCATATCCACTAATGCTTCAGTTGTCATTAGCAATTGAAGGTCATTTTCCAGCCGTTAGCCGTGCAGTAGACATGACGAAGATTGCCGGGTTCACAATTCGAACCTTTAATCAAATGCTCAAGGAAATTGATCCATATGTTAAAGGACAGCATGTTCCCAAAACTGAATTTATTTTGGCAGGATATTCATGGCAGCAGAAATCCTTTAAAATCTGGCGTGTAATATATAACAAAGGGGTAAACCTCTTTGAATTAAAGCCATGTAGTGTTTGGCATGGTCCTTTCAAATCAATTGCCTTTGCCGGCGACTGGGCTAGGGAAGCCGAAAAACAACTATATCGGTTGATGACAGACCGATACGGTGATATCCGCATTTTGAAAGAAGGCTGCTTGGATATGGAGCCTTTTGAAGTTTTACGTAATATTTTAAGGGCAGGCAAACGACATGATACCGTTGGTGGAGCACCTCAAATGGTTAAGGTCTATTGCTACCCAAATGCACGTCCAGTGGGAATCTTCTGGCCAGATCGTGCAGCAGAACGAGTCTATTTGTTAGGCAGACAACTCCTCTTAGAGGAAAAAAATATCGATTTTTGGCAGCTAAATCCAGACACTTTAGACGTTGAGCATCCTCTACATAGTCGCACCGCTACAGGCGCTGGTGCTGCCTGATCTTGGTAGGATACATACTTTAATCTGGAATCCGGAATTTGCCCCTTCGATGTCGTGATAACAGCAGGCTGTGGCTGAGAGGTGGGTAAATATTGAACGCAGATTCGCAACCGAGGTCATAAGTTCAGCGAGAAATAACTGGATTGACTTGCTAAAGAGTTGAAATAAGTATGAATTTAAGGGCAGACAGCTGGCGAGTATGTCCTCTGCTGCAGCAGTGAAACTTTGATGCTGTGATGGCCTAGTTTTATGTGTTTTACGCAAGAGGAGGCAGAAATGAGTGTGCTTGGCAAAACAGACCAAATCTTAAAATGCCGAGAGGATCATGTTCCACTTTATTTCAAAGAGATTGCAGACGCTGAGGGAGATGGCAAAGCATATCAGTTATTTGACAAGTCCAAATGCTCCTGGTTGAAAAACTCTGACAAAGTTGGCATAGATCAGTTCCATTCACGGATCGAACCGTGGCTGACGGCCTTGTTCCAGTCTGAACATTTTTCTTTACTGATTGGCTCTGGTCTGACGCACGCTGTCCATCATCTCGCTACGGGCAAAGCTCTTCCTGGAATGGCCGAAGCTGAGTTCGCTGTATTTAATGACGAAATTAAGGCGGCTGCCGGGCGGTCTGCGGAAGCTGCTGGACGTGATGATTGGAACATCGAAGACCAGATCCGTACTGCGAATGAGTTGCTGGTAGGACTTGAGCATTTTTGCCCCGAAGGTTCTACTTGGGCGCATGCTGAAGCGTTACGCTCCTCAATGGCTGTTCTAAAGGCTGAAATCGCGAAAGTCCTGGGCGAATTTGCCGCTGACATTCTTAAAGGTGAAAGGGGCTTGGTTACCGTAGATAAGGCCGGTCGAGAAAAAGCGTTCAGCTATTTGGTAAATTTTATAATGAGCTTTGCTAGTCGCTCAGGTATACGGGACAGACTACAAATCTTCACCACCAACTATGATCGTGTTATCGAGGCCGGTGCCGATGTGGCAGGATTACACCTGTTGGATCGTTTTGTCGGATCGCTGACCCCCATCTTCCGTTCTTCCCGCTTGGACATCGATATGCACTATTGTCCGCCCGGCATACGTGGTGAACCGCGTTATTTAGAGGGCGTAGCTCGTTTCACCAAGTTACATGGATCATTGGATTGGGTCTATGCCGCTAACGAGATTCGTCGCATGGGCGTCCCGTTTGGAGCCGATGGTATTGGACAATACCTAAAGGTGCCAAGTTTGGGCGAGGCTGGTCCGATGCAGTTGATGATCTACCCCAACTCCGCTAAGGATAGGGAAACCTCTGCATATCCGTATGTTGAGCTATTCCGGGATTTTGCTGTTGCGGTTTGTCGCCCCAACAGCACGGTCGTAACTTACGGCTACAGTTTCGGTGATGAGCATATAAACAGAGTAATTGAAGACATGCTCACGATTCCATCCACCCATCTGGTAATAATTTCTCGTAGTGATCCGCTCGGGCGCATTATGAAGACATACAATAAGCTGTCCAGGCCCGACCAAATTACACTTCTGATCGGCTCTCACTTTGGTGATTTTCAAACGTTAGTGGATAATTATCTGCCGAAGTCAGCTATTGACCGAACAACCATCCGCATGGCAGATCTTCTTAAATCTCGTTATGGTTTTGAGCCCAAGGATGGCAAACCTTCTAATTCGGAGCCTTCTGAGGTGAAATCATGAGCCTCACGCCTTTCGAGAATGCCGAAGGGCTTCGCATCGGTTCCGTGGAGTTCGTCTCGCCAGACGAGATCAAGGTTGGGCTGGACATTGAGACACCGGATTCTATGGCCATGAATGCCGGGACTCCACGGGCTTTTCCTCGTGTCAATAGCTATGTACTGATTCCTAATGACACTGGATACCTTGTGGGACAAGTCGAGTGGCTGACAGTGGAACGATCTGCGTTCCCTAAACGCAGAGGTCTGCAGGATTTCGGCCTTATTGATTTGCCTTATCCGTTACGAAAGATGAGCCTAAATCCTCTCGGTACTTTAAGGCGCGGGAAAAAAGACCTGTACAAATTTCAGCGTGGGGCAGAGGCTTTTCCGACCATCGGTGATGGAGTTTTCCTTCCAACAGACAAGCAACTAAGGTCGATAGTCGAGTCTGGTGATAAACGGTACATCAAAATCGGAACTAGCCCGCTTGCAGGCAATGCAGAAGTTCGCATTGACCCTGATCGGCTTTTCGGGCGTCATCTAGCCGTCCTCGGGAACACTGGCAGTGGCAAATCATGTTCTGTGGCTGGCCTTATCCGGTGGTCGCTGGAGGAAGCTCAGGTCCATGCAGCCTCAAGACCCAATGCCCGCTTTGTTGTCTTAGACCCAAACGGGGAGTACACCCGAGCATTTACTGATCCAACAATCAAGGCAAGAGTTTTCAGGGTTTCTCCAAGTGAGGGGGAATTTCAATTACAGGTCCCACTCTGGTTTTGGAACAGTTCAGAGTGGTGCTCCTTTACTCAAGCTAGCGCGAAAGCTCAGCGTCCAGTACTTCAGCAGGCGCTTAGAATGCGTCGCAATGCTGCCCCATCAGGAGGCAATAGTACCCCAAATAATAGCTTGGTTATCTATTTACAAGGAGTGCAGTCCTCGCTGACCCAGGAAGTAGCCAATAATGCGCCCTTTGCTACAACAAAAGATGGTAAATATTGGTCTTTTTTAGAGTTGTTGAAATGTATATCTGGATCATTAGCAGGTTTGGTCGCCAAAACACCAGCACTGTCAGAATTCATCACTCCGGTATCTGATATTGTCAAGGACTTGATCGATAACAAGTGTAAAAATGACAGAGGATACAATAAGCCTTTTCAGTACGGAGATATAGAGGATGTGATACTGGTTGTAAAGGAACAAATAGAAAGACTAGGAGGACATAAGACAAACTGCTTGTATATCAACGAGGATGTTCCGATCCCATTTTCGGAGGATGATTTCCTTATTGATCTTGATTTTCTTGCCACTAACAGTGGCAATCGTCAATGGTTCGATTTCTTTTTGGCCAGAATCAGGACAATGCTTACGGATACTCGCATGGGCACTATTATGGGAGGTGATCCTGGCATTACCTTGGTAGAGTGGTTAAACAATTATATTGGATCAAACAAGGCGGAGAATGGTTGTATCACAATCATTGATCTTTCACTTGTTCCATCTGAAGTTATTCATATTACAACTGCAGTTATTGCGCGAATGACTTTTGAGGCGTTACAACGTTATCGCAAGATAAATGGAGTTGCCTTGCCAACAGTTTTGGTGATGGAAGAAGCCCATACCTTTATTAAACAATATAAAGAATACTCAGAAAGCCAGGATGCAGCATCCGTATGCTGCCAGGTTTTTGAACGAATCGCTCGTGAGGGAAGGAAATTCGGTCTAGGACTAGTATTATCCTCCCAACGACCTTCCGAACTGTCTCAGACCGTTCTCTCCCAATGCAACTCGTTCCTCCTACACCGTATTAGCAATGACCGGGATCAAGATTTGGTGCATCGCTTTGTTCCTGACAACTTAAAAGGGTTGCTGCGCGAATTGCCATCTCTTCCCTCGCAAAATGCCATACTACTCGGCTGGGCGTCAGAACTGCCCGTGATGGTTAAGATGAATGAGCTTCCCCAAAAGCACCGACCACACTCTGATGATCCAGATTTCTGGGACACATGGTCAGGGGCAAGTAAGCCACCTAGAAATGTAGATTGGAAAGAAGTAGCTGCGGAGTGGCAAGAAGAAAAGTTGACAAGGAAGAAATGTATACATTGCGATTGCTACCTTACTGAAGGTGAAGCCTCCTTTAGCTATGAAAAGGTTGAGGGGGGCGATTTTATATGCAAGACGTGCTTAGGAGACTACTCGGATTGTCCTAATTGTGGTTGTAAAACCCAAAATACCGACAAGTGCGATAATTGCAGAGGTTAAGAGGTCTTGGACAGTAAAAAGAGCGGTGAATGGTTCAGGGGCCCTGACGCGGTGTGGATCGGTTTCGAATTTTGCTCCAGTTCGGCGTCCAAGGGTGACCCACCCCCTGCGGAATATTGAGTCGTCCAAAATTTCGGGGGGCTCAAAATGCCTTTACCATGAATTCCGAGTGACATTAGCAACACAATCTATTGTGAAAAAAGCCCCGCGGGTCTGATACCCAGCGGGGCTTTCTTAATAAAAATTACCTATGTAAAAAGTTGCCAAAAAGTCTGCCGCTGCGAAAAATGTTTGTCACTGTCGTGGTGAGTTGCCGAGAGCGACAAACACTTTTAACAAATTACCTTTTGCTAACGTATTGAAATTGGACACTGCAGAGCGACAAAAACTTTTAGCAGTTCACATTTGCGTTTTGAATTGGGGAAGTGTATAGAAATCACGCCCTCATGGCAAGCGATATTGTTTGACTCTCATCGTAAAAAAAAGTAACGTAACCGGTCATGCTGAGAGCCCGTATCTACCTTCTTTTCTTCGTTCCGTACACGTTGTTATGCAGCCTCGCTGCCGTGATCGGCGGCCTGTTCGATGCTTCCGGCCGGGTGGGTCACGCCTGCGCGAGGGTCTGGAGCCTGGTCTCGCTCCCGATGGCCGGGATCAAGGTCGAAGTGGAGGGGCTGGAAATGGTCCCGACCGAGGGGCCGGTCATCTACATGGGGAACCACCAGGGCAACTTCGACATCCTCGCCCTGACCCGCGCCATCCCGCGCCTGTTCTCCTGGGTCGCCAAGGAGGAACTCTTCCGGGTGCCGGTCTTCGGCGCCGCGATGCGCCGGGCCGGGTACATCCCGCTTGACCGCAGCGACGGCAGGAAGGCGCTGAAGAGCATGAAACAGGCGGCGCAGCGCATCGCCTCGGGTGCAAGTGTTGTCATCTTCCCGGAGGGGACCCGCACGAAGGACGGTGCGCTCCTTCCCTTCAAACGCGGCGCCTTCATGCTGGCGGTGCGCGCCGGGGTTCCCATCGTCCCCTTCACCATCAATGGCAGCAGGGCCATCAACCCGCGCAACCGGATCGAGCTGCGCCCCGGCACCATCAGGGTCAGCTTCGGCGCACCGATCGAGGTCGCCGGCGTCGCCGAGGCCGAGCTCCTGGAACGGGTGCGCGCGGCGATCGCGGCAAAGCTGGAGGTTGACTAGATGTCGATCGTTTACCTCTTACCGGCCCTCTTCGGCGTCGCGCTCATCTTCTGGGGACTGCCGGCCGCACACCGGCTGCGCTCCCCCTTGAACGTCCTCGCGGCGGCGGCCGTGCTTTTGGGCGTGGCGCTCCTCCTTCTGGGGACGCTCCTCACCGTGGCCCCGAACTTCTTCCGTGCATGACGCGATAGGGACGTAACAGGAACGACATGGATAAGGTCAAGACCATAGCAATAAACGTAGCGGTAGTCGTCGCCATCTCCCTTGCCCTCCTCTGGGGGAACACCCTGTACCGGCAGTACGTGCAGTTTGACAAGGGGGAAAAGGCTCTGCTCGCCGGGGACTTCACCGCCGCGGTGGCCGGGTACGAGGCGGCCATCCACATGTACACCCCGGGAAGCTCGGTGGTGCCGCGTGCCGCGCAGAAACTGTGGGATCTCGGCCAGATGGCCGAGGGACGTCACGACACGGCGCGGGCGCTCATCGCCTACCGCGCCCTGAGGAGCTCTTTTTACGCCGTGGCCGGCTCCTACGCTCCGGGACAGGACTGGATCGCGCGCTGCGATGCCCGCATCGCGGACCTCGTGCTGCAGCAGAAGGGGCGGCCGGGGCCTTCTGGGAATTAATAACGGGTTTAGGTAACCGAAGCGGCTACCACGGCTAAATCCCCCCTGTCCCCCCTTCGCAAAAGCGCTACGGGGGGCAGGCTCCCCCTTCGCAAAGGGGGGGACGTTTGGGCTCACGCAGCGCTTCGTGGCAGATGTACTCAAGTTCCCCGGCTCTGAAAAACCTTCGCGAGGGGCGGGAATAAGAGATCTTTCCGATATCAATCCCTGCAAGGGCGCTGGGCGGTCGTGAAGAACGGACAGCGGACGGCAGACGGATCAGCGGGGACAGGCGTCCCCGGCAAGGGAGTACTTTGGAAGCAACCAGTATCGAGAGTACCGGCCTGAAGTTCGTGGCGCTCGGAGGACTCGGCGAGATCGGCCTGAACATGGCGGCCTTCGAGTACGGCGAGGACATCGTCATCGTCGACTGCGGCCTCATGTTCCCGGAGCCGTACATGCTGGGGATCGACGTCGTCATCCCGGACATCGGCTACCTCATGGAGCGGGCCGACCGCATCCGGGCCATCCTGCTCACGCACGGCCACGAGGACCACATCGGCGCGCTCCCCTACGTGCTGAGGGACATCAATCCCCCCATCTACGGCACCGCCCTCACCCTCGGCTTCGTGAAGGAAAAGCTCAAGGAGTTCGAGCTGGACGAGAAGGTCGACCTTCGCGTGGTGAAGCCCAGGGACGTGATCGAACTTGGAGATTTCATCGTCGAGTTCATCCGCGTCGCCCACTCCACGGTGGACGGCTGCGCCCTGGCCCTTACCTGTCCCGAGGGGGTGGTGATCCACACCGGCGACTTCAAGCTCGACCAGACCCCGGTGGATGGCGAGCTGACCGATCTCCCCACCTTCGCCCGTTACGGGCAGGCCGGGGTCTTGGCCCTCTTCGCCGACTCCACCAACATCGAGCGCGAGGGGTACACGCTCTCCGAGCGGGTGGTGGGTGAGGCCTTCGACGAGATCTTCCCGAGCTGCGCGGGTCGCGTGATCGTCGCGGCCTTCTCGAGCAACATCCACCGCGTGCAGCAGGTGGTGGACGCGGCACGAAAGAGCGGCCGGAAGGTGCTTTTGAACGGCCGTTCCATGATCGCCAACGTGCAGATCGCACGCGAGCTCGGCTACCTGAGAGTCCCCGACGACGTCCTGATGGATCTGAAGGAGCTCCCGAGGCTCCCTAAGGAGCAGGTCTGCATGATCACCACCGGGAGCCAGGGGGAGCCAAGGAGCTCGCTCATCCGCATCGCGATGGACGACCACAAGCAGATCAAGCTGGAGCGGGGCGACACGGTCATCCTCTCCTCGCGCTTCATCCCGGGGAACGAGAAGACCATCTCGGACCTGATGAACCACCTGTACCGGCGCGGCGCCGAGGTGATCCACGAGAAGGTCTCCGAGGTGCACGTCTCGGGGCACGCAAGCCAGGAGGAGCTGAAGCTTCTGCACAACCTGGTGAAGCCCCGCTTCTTCGTGCCGGTGCACGGCGAGTACCGACATCTCGTGAAGCACGCCCAGCTGGCCCAAAAGGTCGGCACCCCGGAGGAGCGCTGCATCCTCGCCGTGAACGGCGACGTGGTGCTCTTCTCGGGTGACGAGGCGGCGGTCGTGGACCACGTGAACACGGGCCGTGTTTTCGTGGACGGCAAGGGGGTCGGCGACGTCGGCAACGTGGTCTTGAAGGACAGGAAGCATCTCTCCGAGGACGGCATGGTGGTGGTCATCGTCGGCATCAACCAGGTGAGCGGCGAGATCATCTACGGCCCGGACATCGTGTCGCGTGGCTTCATCTTTGAGGATGAGAGCCAGCAGTACCTGGACGAGGCGAAGAAGGTGGTGCTGGACACGCTCGCCCTGGTGAGCAGCGAGGCGCTCACCGACTGGAGCGAGGTGAAACTCGAGGTGCGCCGTGTGCTGCGCCGTTTCTTCAACAAGACCATAGAGAGGCGGCCGGTGATCCTGCCGCTTGTTCTGGAGATGTAAGGAGTCTTTCCCCTCGCCCTCTGGGAGAGGGGCAGGGGTGAGGGCGTCGCCACGGGCAATGCCACCCCTTCGTGGCAACTCCCTCATCCGCCCCTTCGGGGCACCTTCTCCCGTGGGGAGAAGGGATAGACTGCCGGTAGTTTCGTGAACAGTTTCTCCGATTTTCTCCGTGCCTCCATGACAAATAGGTTTTGACTATGACGACTGAAGAGAAGATCGAAAAGAAGGAAAAGGTTACCAAGGAAGTGAAGGGGATGGCCTTCGGCGCCGCCGGGATCTTCCTGTTCGTGGCGCTCGCCTCCTACCACGGCGAGGACCTCTCCTTCAACAGCGTCTCCACGCTCACCCAGACCCGGAACCTCGGGGGGCGCTTCGGGGCCGAGCTGGCGGACTGCTTCCTGCAGCTCTTCGGCCTTGCCTCCTACATCTTCCCCTGCAACCTGATCTACCTCGCCTACCGCTCCTTCACCTCGGACCCGGTCCGCTGGCGGCGCTACAAGGCCGTAGGCTTCGTCCTGCTGGTGGTCTCGGTCGCGGGGCTTTTCGCCTTCAACCTGCAGTTCACCGAGTTCCTGGGGCAGCGCGTTCCGACCGGCGGCTTCATCGGCTTCCAGAGTACCGCCCTTTTGAAGCGTGCCTTCGGCACGGTCGGCGCGCTCCTCATCCTCCTCCCGATGCTGGCGGCGAGCGCCATGTTACTTTCGCGCTTCTCCTTCGTCCTCTTCGCCAACTGGTGGATGACGGCGCTGAAGGATAGCTGGGAAAAGAGCAAGCAGCGCCGGGCACTCGCGCGCGAGCTCGCCTCGGAGAAGGAAAAGGACGAAAAGCCCAGGCAGCACGCGGCACCGGTCATCAAGCCCGCCGTGGTGCCGCCGCCGGTTCCCGCGCCGGTGGCCAAGAAGGAAAAGAAGAGGGACGAGAAGAAGAGCGAGCCGGTGCAGGAGGCCTTCGATTTCATCAAGGCCGAAGGGGACTTCAAGACCCCGCCGCTTTCCCTGCTCGATCCTCCGCCCGAGGGGGCGAAGCGCCAGGACAAGGAAACCCTCACCATGAACGCGCGGCTCATGGAGAAGAAGCTGAAGGACTTCGGCGTGGAAGGGGAGGTGGTGGAGATCTGCCCCGGCCCGGTCATCACCATGTACGAATTCTCCCCCGGCCCCGGCATCAAGGTGAGCCGCATCGCCGGCCTGCAGGACGACCTGACCATGGCGCTGCAGGCGCACTCTATCCGCATCGTGGCCCCGATCCCGGGCAAGGGGGTCGTCGGCATCGAGCTCCCGAACCGGGAGCGCGATATGGTGTCGCTGCGCGAGATCTTCAACTCGGAGCAGTTCCACAAAGGGAAGATGAAGCTCCCGATGGCGCTCGGCAAGGACATCGCCGGCACGCCGCTCGTTACCGACTTGGCCAAGATGCCGCACCTCCTGGTCGCCGGCGCCACCGGTTCCGGTAAATCGGTCGCCATCAACACCATGATCCTGTCGCTTCTGTACACCTCGACTCCCAACGACGTCAGGATCATCATGGTCGATCCGAAGATGCTGGAACTCTCGGTCTACGAGGGTATCCCGCACCTCCTGCTCCCGGTGGTCACCAACCCCAAGAAGGCGGCTCTCGCGCTCAAGTGGGCCGTCGAGGAGATGGGGCGGCGCTACCGCCTCATGTCGGACAAGGGGGTCAGGAATATCGATTCCTACAACCGCGAGCTGGAGCGGCAGGAGAAGGAAGAGGCCGAGAACCGCGCGCGCGAGACCGTCGTGGTCGAGGAGATCGAGGAGGCCGATCACCTGGATGACCCGGAGGACATGGAGGCGCGCGAGGCGGCGATCCAGGCTTTCCTGGCCAAGGAAGAGCAGCTGGAACACGGCCACCTCCCCTACATCGTGGTCATCGTCGACGAGCTTGCCGACCTGATGATGGTGGCCGGCCGCGAGATCGAGGAGTCCATTGCCCGTCTGGCCCAGATGGCACGTGCCGCCGGCATCCACCTGATCCTCGCCACCCAGCGCCCGTCGGTCGATGTCATCACCGGCCTCATCAAGGCAAACTTCCCGGCCAGGATCTCCTTCCAGGTCTCCTCCAAGATCGACTCTCGCACCATCCTGGACTGCAACGGCGCCGAGTCGCTTCTGGGCGCGGGCGACATGCTCTTCCTCCCGCCGGGGACCTCGAAGATGATCCGCTCCCACGGCGCCTTCGTCTCCGACGCCGAGGTGCAACGCGTGGTCGAGTTCCTGAAGAAGCAGGGGAAACCGGTCTACGAGAAGTCGATCCTGGAGATGAAGGCTAGCGACGAGAAGGGAGGGGGCGACGAGGACGAGGATATCGACGAGCGCTACGACGACGCCCTGGCCCTGGTGGCCGAGGCGAAGCAGGCCTCGATCTCCATGATCCAGCGCCGCCTGAGGATCGGCTACAACCGCGCCGCCCGCATCATCGAGAAGATGGAGCAGGAAGGGGTGATCGGCCCCTCCGACGGCACCAGCAAGCCCCGCGAAGTTTTCATCAACAAGATTTAGCAGGGGACCGGCTCCGCAGGTGCCTGTCCCCCTAACAAGGAGGCCCAATGAACCTTTGTCGCAAGCCCAACCTGGCTCATTTCGCCATCACCATCATCGGCAAGGACCGCACCGGCATCGTGGCGGACACCTCCGAGGTGTTGTACAAGCTCGGCTGCAATGTCGAGGACTCCAGCTGCACCATGCTGGGGGGCGAGTTTGCCATGATCCTGATCGTCGCCCACGAGAAGCCCTTCTCCAAGAAGAAGCTCGAGGAGGAGTTCGCCCTCAAGACCGCGGGAACCGGCCTTTCCGCCTTCGTCCGCGCGCTGAAGGATGACGAGGTCTGCTACCAGGGGCCGGAAGGGGAGCTCTGCCTCATCTCGGTCTACGGCTCGGACAAGACGGGCATCGTCTACCGCGTCACCCGCGAACTTGCCGACCGTGGCGTGAGCATCACCGACCTCAACACGAAGTTGATCGGCAAGCCCACGGACCCGGTCTACGTGCTCGTGCTCGAGGCCGCGCTCCCGCAGGGGCTCACGGTGGAGGATGCTTCCGCCCTCCTGGAAAAACTGAAAAAGGAGTTGAGCGTAGAGATCTCGGTCCGTCTCATAACACCGGTCTCCCTCTGATCTTTATATGGCAGTCAAAGAGATAGTAACCTACCCCGATCCCATTCTGAAGCAGGTCTGCGCCCCGGTGCAGGCCATAGACGATGAGGTCAAAAAGCTCATCGAAGACCTGGTGGACACCATGCACGCCGGACCCGGTTCGGTCGGCGTCGCCGCGCCGCAGATCGGCGTGTCGATGCGGGTCTGCGTGATCGACGTCTCCAAGAACCGGCACGGCAAGGAGAACAACCACGGCCTGTTGCTGATGATCAACCCGGAGATCGTCGCGAAAAGCGGCGCCGCCGTGATGAGGGAAGGGTGCATGAGCGTCCCGGACTACACCGGCGACGTCGAGCGCGCCACCGAGCTCACCTTGCGTTTCACCGAGCCTGACGGCAACGTGCGCGAATTCGACGCCTCCGGTTTCGAGGCGGTCGCCATCCAGCACGAGATGGATCACCTGGACGGCTTTTTGTTCCTGGACCGCATCGCCTCGCTGAAGACCGGCCTGTTCAGACGCAAGAATTACAAATAGAGCGCGCCCCCTCCCTAACCCTCCCCCTCCGGGGGAGGGGATGTTAACGGCCAGCTTCTGGATCTTCTATGAAACCGCTTCTCATAACATCGGCGCTGCTCTTCGCCGCGTCGGTCCGGCGCCCGGTCTTCGTGGCGGCGCTTGCCTGCAGCCTCGCTTATCTTGCATCGCGCGGCGTGGCGCTCGGGCGTCTGCCGCTCATCGGGCCGCAGGACACCCTTGCCTTCTTCTCCGGCTCGGTCGGCCTCATGGCGCTCCCCTTCATCTATGACCGCCGGCTCTCCGGAGTGCGCTGGTTTTGCTGGGGATGCGGGGGGCTCGCGGCGCTCTTCGCCGTACTGGCACTTCCCTTCCCGACACTGAACATGCCGCTTCCCCCCGTACTCGATACCTACTGGTTTGAGCTGCACGTGGCGCTCGCCTTCTTCGCCTATGCCCTGTTCGGCATTGCGGCGCTGCTTGGGGGGCTGTTTCTGCGCGGCGCTGGGAGGCCGGTGCTCGATCTGCAGTACCGGGCGGCGCTGGTCGGGTACAGCTTTTTCTCGCTATCCATGGTCTGCGGCGGCATCTGGGGGTATTACGCCTGGGGCACCTACTGGCTCTGGACCGCGAAGGAACTCTGGACCTCGATTCTCTGGATGTTCTACTCGCTCTACCTGCACCTGCGCCTGAAGGGACCGGCATGGGAGCGCGGCTTTGCCTGGCTCGGGATCGCGGGCTTCGCCATCACGCTCTTCACCTACCTCGGCGTCAGCATGCTCATGCGGAGCTCGCACAGCTTTTAGTCGGACGTCGGACCAGTCGGACTGGTCAGACAAAGAGGGAAATAGCCTTGCTGAAAAAACTCTACGCCACCTTCTGCTCGCTGAACTTAGGCCTCTGGCTCATGACCGGCGTCATGGTCACGCTGGCCATAGGCTCCTTCTCGAAGGCGAGTTCCGAGGGGGGCGGATTGAACGACATGCCGCTTCTTTTCTGGCTGCAGAGGGCACCGCTTGGCTACTCCTGGTGGCTCTGGCTCTGCATCGCCTGCATCGCGGTCCTTTTCGTGAACGCGCTCGTCTGCTCCATCGACGCCCTCAGGAAAAAGGGGCGCAGCGTGGCGCCGCACCTCATGCACGCGGGCTTCCTGCTCATCGTCCTTGCCCACCTGCTCTCTGCCTACGGCGGTTTCAAGCAACAGCTGCAGCTCCCCCAGGGGGATTCCTTCGGGTTCCCGGACGGCGAGCGGGTCGTGGTGGAGCGGATCACCGGCGAGGTCGGGCCGATGGGGATGATGAGCGGCTACCGCGCCGACCTGCGGACGGCGGACGGGGTGCACGGCGTGCAGCCGAATCAGCCCCTTTTCCACAAGGGATACGGCATCTACATAAAGGACGTGGCGCTAAGCCCTGTGCCGGTGGCGCTCTTCGAGGTGCACCGGGAGCCCGGGGCGCTGGCTGCATTCGTGGGGGCTTTGCTTTTTACCGTGGGGAACTTGATGCTGCTCGCGCAGCGCAGGGGGAGATGAAACGGAAAGGGGCGCCTTGCGGCGCCCCTTTTGATTACTTGACCACCTTCATGTCCTTGATCACCATCGGTTGCACAGGGACGTCCGGCATGCCGTTCGAACCGATTCCGGTCCTCGTCGCGGCGATCTTGTCGACCACGTCCATCCCCTCGACGACCTTGCCGAAGACGGCGTAGCCGTAACCCATCGGGCCGGCCATGGGGCGGTGGTTCAGGAAGTCGTTGTTCACCACGTTGATGAAGAACTGGGCGGTGGCCGAATCGACCACGTTGGTGCGCGCCATGGCGAGGGTGCCGCGCTCGTTCTTGAGCCCGTTGGCGGCCTCGTTCTTGATCGGCGCCTTGGTCTGCTTCTGCTCGAGGTCCTGGGTGAAGCCGCCCCCCTGGATCATGAACCCGGGGATGACGCGGTGGAAGATGGTCCCCTTGTAGAAGCCGCTCTTCGCGTAGTCGAGGAAGTTCTTGACGGAGATCGGCGCCTCTTTCTGGAACAGCTCGACCTTCACGTTCCCCTGGTTGGTCTCGATGAGCACTACGGGGTTCTTCGCTTCAGCTGCCATGGCACCGCCGGCGAGAAAAAGCCCGAGCACCAACGCATGGATGAATCTCTTCAGCATGTTTTCGTACCTCCTCTGGGATTGGAAAATGGTGGCATCCTTATAAGCCAATAACCGGCGCCGGTCAACCCTTCCCGGTTGATTAGGACAAGTTAAATGTTGACAGATCGGGCGGCGCCATGGAAAATGCGCAGTCATTAATATAAAGGGAGGATTCTCTTGCAGATACAATTCGGCACTGACGGTTGGCGCGGCGTGATCGCGGACACCTTCACCTTCGAAAACCTGTCACTGGTGGCGCAGGCGACCATGGACTACATGCACCGGGAGGGGCTTGCCGAGAAGGGGCTGGTGATCGGCTACGACCGCCGTTTCCTCTCCAGGGAGTTTGCCGAGCGCGTAGCGGCGATAGCCGCCGGCAACGGCATCAAGACCTGGCTTGCCCAAGGCTACACACCCACCCCCGCACTTTCCTGGGCCGTGCACGAGAAAAAAGCCGGCGTAGGGGTCATGATCACCGCGAGCCACAATCCCCCGCGTTACAACGGCTTCAAGGTTAAAGAGTCGTTCGGCGGCTCCGCACGTCCCTCGACCACCAAGGTTCTGGAACAGATGGTTGCGGAAAACCTCGCCGCGGCGCGCCCGGTGCGGGCAACGACGCTTGCCGAGGCGCTGGCTGCGGGACAGGTGGAGCAGTTCGATGCCGTCGCCCCTTACCTTGTCCAACTCGGGCGCTACGTCGACCTGGAACTGATCCGCTCCTCCGGCATCAAGGCCGTGGTCGACCCCATGTTCGGCGCGGGATGCGGCGTGCTCCCCATCCTCGTCCCGGGCGTTGAAGAAATCCACGGCATCGAGAACCCCTCCTTCGGTGGACACCCCCCCGAACCGATCGCCGAGCACCTGGGCGAACTGGCCGCGCTGGTGCAGGGAGGCGCCTTCCAGGTCGGCCTCGCGCTGGACGGCGACGCGGACCGGATCGGCGCCGTCGACGAGACCGGAGAATTCTTCTCGTCGCACCGCATCTTCACCGTTTTGCTGCGCCACCTCTACGAGAGGAAAGGGCTGCGCGGCGGCGTGGTGAAGACGGTATCCACGACGCAGATGATCGACCTTTTGGCCCGGAAATACGACCTGCAGCTCTTCGAAACCCAGATCGGCTTCAAGCACATCTGCGAGATGATGCTCGACAACGACATCCTGATGGGGGGCGAGGAGTCCGGCGGCCTCGGCGTGAAAGGGCACATACCGGAGCGTGACGGCATCCTGATGGCGCTTCTGCTGCTCGAGGCGATGGCGATGAGCGGCAAGGGGCTGCGTGCGCTCCTCGAGGAGACGATGAACGAGATCGGGCACTTCCACTACTCGCGCATCGATCTACCGATCGAGGCCGCGGCGAAGCAGGCGCTGCTGCAGAAGATGCAGACGGGAGAGATCACCAGCATCGCCGGTTTCGACGTGGCAGGGCGCAATTTCAGCGACGGTTTCAAGTTCATCTTCGAGGACGGCGCCTGGCTGCTCATCCGTCCTTCCGGGACCGAGCCGGTGCTTAGGCTCTACAGCGAGGCGGGTGATCCCGCCAAGGTGGCGCTGCTTCTGGACGCGGCGAAAGGTATTGCGAGCGTGTAAGGGGCGGTTATCGCTCAGGCAATTACCTTGAAATGGCTGAACGCTTCTGTTATAGATAAGCTTCGCATCAACAGTACCTGACCAAGGAGCCATTCATGTCGAATCCTCAGTTGATTATGTACGATGAGGAATTCAAACAGATAAACGTAGTGCTTGAGAAGCTGCTGCGCGAAGCCAACGCCAAAGTCATCTTCCTGGTCGACAAGAACGGCCAGTTGATTACCGGCTGCGGTGAGACAGAGCGCTTTGACACTACCTCGCTCGCTTCGCTCACCGCAGGCAACATAGCGGCGACCGGTGGCCTCGCCAAGCTGATCGGCGAGAAGGAGTTCTCCATCCTCTTCCACGAGGGTGAGAAGGACAACCTGCACATCTCCATCGTGGCGGGAAGGGTGATCCTGGTGGTGCTCTTCGATACCAGATCCTCTCTGGGGCTCGTCAGGCTGAGGGTGAAGAAGGCGTCGGAGGAACTGACCTCTATCTTCACCAAGCTTTTGGAGAAGAGCGAGGAGAAGGAGAAGAGCGGCGACAGCGAGTTCCCCTTCGCCGAAATCACCGACGACGATATCGACAACCTGTTTAGCTAGGCAGTAACTATAAGAGGTAAAGCCGGATGTCTTTCATCAACTACGCTTCTCGAGAAATCAACTGCAAGATCGTCTATTACGGCCCGGGTCTCTGCGGCAAGACGACGAACCTGCAGTACGTTTACCAGAAGACCGCCGCCGACGCGAAAGGGAAGATGATCAGTCTTGCGACCGAGACCGAGCGCACCCTTTTCTTCGATTTTCTTCCCCTCGCCCTGGGCGAGATCCGCGGTTTCAAAACCCGCTTCCATCTGTACACCGTCCCCGGGCAGGTCTTCTACGACGCGTCGAGAAAGCTGATCCTGAAGGGTGTGGACGGCGTCGTGTTCGTCGCCGATTCACAGGAAGAGAGGATGGACGCCAACATCGAGAGCGTCGAGAACCTGCGCATCAACCTGATCGAGCAGGGGTACGATCTGGACAAGATCCCCTACGTGGTCCAGTACAACAAGCGCGACCTCCCGAACGTGGTGAGCGTGGATGAGCTGCGCCGCGAGCTGAACCCGACCGGCGTGCCCGAATTCGAGGCCTGCGCCACCACCGGCGAGGGGGTCTTCGAGACGCTGAAGGCGATCGCCAAGCTGATCCTGTTCGACCTGAAGAAAGGGAAGTAGGCAGCGCCGCCGGGACGGCGGTTGTGAGATAAAGAGAAGGGGGCGCCGGATAAACCGGCGCCCCCTTCGTGTTTGTGGTGTTCTCCCCTCGCCCAATGGGAGAGGGGAGGGGGCGAGGGCAGTGGCACAGGCAGATTCTCTCTCCGTGGCGTGACCCTCACCCGGCCTACGGCCACCCTCTCCCGGAGGGAAAAGGGATCTAGGCCTGCGTTTCCCCCTGATGTAAATGTTCCCACAGCGCCCTGGCGGCGCTCTCGGTCATCCCAGGTGCGGCGACAAGCTGATCCAGCGTCGCTCCCTGCACCCCTTTTAAACTTCCGAAGTGCTTCAAGAGCGCCTTCTTCCTCTTCGCGCCGATCCCCGGCACCTGATCCAATTCCGAACCGGTCATGATCTTGCTGCGGACCGCCTTGTGGTAGGTGACCGCGAAGCGGTGCGCCTCGTCGCGGATGCGCGCCAGGAGCAAGAGCGGCGCGGAACTCTGCCTGAGCACTATCGGGTTCTTCCTCCCGGGGCGGAACACCCGCTCGTCGCTCTTCGAGATCTCCTCGCTTTCCATGTCCCTGAAGGTGCGACTCTTGGCGAGGCCGGCGGCCTCGACCCCGGAAACGCCCAACTCGTCGAGCACCGCGTTCAGTACGCCCAACTGCCCTAAACCACCGTCCACCACGATGAGATCGGGCTGTTCCTCGGTGGTCTCCGCCTTGAAACGACGCGAAAGCACCTCGCGCATCATGGCGAAGTCGTCGGACTGCAGCACCCCCTTGATCCGGTAGCGCCGGTACAGGTTCTTGTGGGCCTTGCCGTCGATGAAGACGACGCGGCTCCCCACCGCCATCTCCCCCTGGATATTGGAGATGTCGTAGCATTCGATCCTTTTGGGGGGACGGGTGAGGTGCAGCTTCTCGGCGAGTTCGCTCAGCAGCGTCTCGGACGAGCTCTCCTTTGCCAGTCGCTCCTTGGCCGCAGTCTCGGCGTTCTTCTGCGCGAGCTTCACCATCTCCAGCTTGGGGCCGCGCTGCGGCGCCGCTATGCTCACCTTCTTCCCAGCCTTCTCGGAAAGGAGCTCCTCGAGCGGGCCCGGCTCGGGTATCGCCAGCGGGATCAGCACCTGGGGCGGGATCGGCGCGTCCAGGGCGTAGTACTCGTTCAGGAACGAAGCGAGCCCTTCCTCGACCTCCATCTCCCACTCGAAGAGGAAGCTGCGCCCGCCGGTGACGGTGCCGCCGCGGATGTGCAGGAGGGCGATCTGCATCCGGTCCCCGTCGCGGTGCAGGCCGAAGACGTCGCTGTCGCCACCGCGAGCCACCATTTTCTGGCGTTCCACGGTCACCTCGATGGCGCGCACCAAGTCACGGTAGCGGGCCGCGTCCTCGTAGCGCATCTCCTGGCTTGCCTGGTTCATCTTCGCGCGGTACAGGCGGGCGATCTCGGTGTTCTTCCCTTCGAGGAAGAGTGCTGCTCCTTCGGCGAGAGTCGCATAATCCTCCTTGCTGATCAGGCCGCAGCAGGGGGCGGAGCACTGCTTGATCTGGTGGTACAGGCAGGGGCGCTTTCTGGCCATGCAGGTCGCCAGCGGGTAGTGGCGCAGCGGGAACATCTTGTAGAGCTGCTTCAGCACCTCCTTCGCGGCGGTGGCGGAGGAATAGGGGCCGAAGTAGCGCGCACCGTCGGAAGGGATCTTGCGAACCAGCGAGAGGCGCGGGAAGTCTTCCTTCATGTCCATGCGCAGCGAGAAGTAGGTCTTGTCGTCGCGCAGGTTGATGTTGTACTTCGGGCGGTGTTGCTTGATCAGCGTGTTCTCGAGGATCAGCGCCTCTTTCTCGGTGTCGGTGACGAGGTAGTCGACTGTCTCGACCAGTTGCACCATGAAGCGTATGTGCACACGGGAGTCGCGGGTGTCCCCGACGTAGGCCCGGACGCGGTTTCTCAGGTTGCGCGCCTTGCCGACGTAGATGACGGTGCCGTCCGAGGTCTTCATGAGGTAGACGCCGGGGGAGGTGGGGAAGTTCTGGATCATCTCCTGGGTAATCATGTGGCGTAGTATAGACGGTTGCTGATTAGAAGGGAAGGTGGGACGTGCTGACGGGAGGGTATGCTCCTCCACCCGGAGGGGGGAGGTTGGGAGGGGGGAAGCCTTACGGCTCCCTCTTCCCCCTCCCCGGCCCTCCCCCTCCGGGGGAGGGAGAGCCTGAGAGAAGTCAGTGGAGTGGTGACTAGCGCTTCCCGGTCCTGTTGCAGGGCTTGGCGGCACCGCCGGGACGGGAGGTCGGCCTGCTCCCAGCGGGTTTGGAAGCACCGGCGGGTCTGGCCGCTCCTGCTTTGGCTGCGGCGGGTCTTGTCCCGGCTGGCTTGGCGGCGGCACCATGCGCCGATTTGGCTGCGGGCCTGGCTGCCGGTTTGGCTGCCGGTTTGGCTGCCGGTTTCGCAACCGGCTTAGCCGCCTCGGCTGCCGCTGCAGCCTTCTTCTCGGCTGCTTTCTTTTCTGCCGCCTCGACGCGCCACCTCGGGAGGGTCTTGGCGCCGCCACCGCCCGCCTTCATCTTCTGCGGATTGGCGTACGACACGGTGACCTTTTTGTCGAGGAGCCATGCGCCGTCCAGCGAGTCGATGGCGTCCTTCGCCTCCGCCTCGGTGGACATCCTCACGTAGCCGCATCCCTTGAACTGGCCGGTCGCCGGGTCGGTGATCAGGTGAATCGAGGTCACCGTGCCGGAGACGGAAAACAACTTATTGATTTCATATTCGGTGATATCGTAGGACAGGCTTCCCACGTAAAGTTCCTTGCCAGCTTTTGCCATGTAACGTTCTCTCCTTGATTTGGTCGGCACACTCTAGCACAACAGGCCCCGGCGCCGCAAAGTTTCTTTCGCATCGCCCGTTTAGGCGCCGTGTCGCTCCCTGAGGATGGCGGTGAAGAGCGGCTCCCGGTCGGCCTTTGACGCCGAAACGACCATCTCCACCTGGACGAGTTTCCCCCCCGCGCTCACCACCTGCTGCCTTGTGGTCTCCTCCGTGAATTCACCGGGCTGTTCGATCCGCTCCCTGAGCGCCGCCCCCTCTTCGAGGAAATCGTAAACCGACTCGCCGAGCAGCATCTGGCGGTTCCGGCCGAAGAGCGCCTCCGCCTTCTCGTTGGCGATGACGATCTTGCCGTCCTTCAGGAAGGTGATTACGGCCGAGGCGGCGACCTCGATGAAGCGGCGGTAACGCTCGTCGGCCTCCCGCGACTGAACGGTGCGGCGCGAGAGTTCGTCCATCATGTCGTTGAAGGCGCCGATCAGCATGCCGATTTCGTCGTGGGACTTCTGCGGGAGCTTTTCGTCGAAGAATCCGGTCCTGGTTACGTTGGTGATCGCGCCGGAGAGGAGGCGGACCGGTTCGATGATCAGGCGGCTCATGATGAAGCCCATGACGATGGTGACGATAAGGAAGACGGCGCCGCGCGCCATCATGTCCAGTTTGAAGTCGGCGCCGAGCTGGGCGTAAAGGTCTTTGATCGGCACGGTCACCGAGACGGCGCCGATCACCTCGCCCACCTTGTAGTTGTACGAATAGTGGCCGGGGGGGAAGCGTTTTCTGACGAAGTCCGGGGCGCTCTGGTAGCTGCCGTGGCACTCGAGGCAGGAGGCGGTGGCGCGCATCGGCAGCAGGTAGCGGAAGACGCTGGAGTCGCCGCTTTCCACGATGCCGTAGGTCTCGGTGGCAGGCTGGGTGATGAACTTGGTAAGTTGGGCGGTCTCGTAAGCGTCGGGGCGGTTTTCTGGGTTGCGGTAGCGCAAGGAGACCTGGCGCACGTAGAACTTGCTGTTCTGGGTGACCCGTCTGGCCACCTGGGTCGCGACCACCTGCGGCACGAGGCCGTAGTTGCGTTCCGGTTCGTCCTTCACGACCGACGACATGTACTCCCGTGTTTCAATCAGTTGGGTCGCGAGGCTGCGTGCGTTGTCCACTGCGAAGCGGAGGATGAACTCTTTCTGGCGTTGGTAGGTGAAGATGCCGGTGGCGAGGAGGAGGGCTATCAGAAGCAGCGACATGAGGCCGAAGAACTTGCTGCGGATGGACAAATCTGACGGGCGGGGCATGTATCCTCCTGAAATCCATGGCACTAAAGCCCCAAGTATAACGGAGGTGACGCGAACTGCAAAAAAAGCCCCATCCGCGGAGGGGCCGGACGGGGCAAAAAGAGTGTTTGTGGAGTTTTAACCTAGAACGTTGAACGCAGAACGTAGAACGTCCGTTACTTTTTGTGGCACTCGAAGCAGATCTCTTCGGTCTCGCGGCGCTTGATCTGGGCGGCCTTGTCCTTGGGGACCCCCTTACCCATCAGCTTCTCACCCATCTTGTGACAGTCGAAGCAGTTTCTCCCTTTCAGTGCTTTGTGCATCTTGACCATCGCCGGGTTTTTGCTGTGGCAGACGTTGCATTCGAAGCCATAGGCGGCGCTAGCGCAGAGTGACAGCAGCAGGACGGGAATCAGTTTCTTCATGGGACGGCTCCTTCTTCTTTCAGGTTTCTATCCAGCTTCAGCCCGGGCAGCATAAACCCTTGGCTGTGTGGGCGCCTTGACCAAAGTCAAGGAAGCGGTGGCTTCGCTTCCTGAGAAAACACTTTTCATAGCCACGCCAGTATGGTAGTTTTCCATGCTTTGCATTGTGGGAAAGACTCGGATCATTCACAAATCGAGAAGAAATCATGGCTAAGATCATCTGTGTGGCGAATCAAAAGGGTGGGGTGGGCAAGACCACGACGGCGGTGAACCTGGCAGCATCTCTGGCCGTTGCCGAGCGGCGCGTCCTCCTGGTGGACATGGACCCGCAGGGGAACGCGGGAAGCGGCGTGGGCGCCGACAAGGATGTCCTCGAGGAGAGCATCTACGACGCCCTGATCAACGACGCACCCGCCGCGCGCATCGTGCTGAAGACGGAACTCCCCTACCTGCACCTGTTCCCGGCCACCTCCGACCTCGCCGGCGCCGAGCTGGAGCTCGTGAGCGTGACCGACCGCGAGAGGAAGCTGAAGACGATCCTCGATTCCCTCGCAGGCTCCTACGACTACATCTTCATTGACTGCCCCCCTTCGCTGAACCTTCTGACCATCAACGCGATGACCGCGGCGCACTCCGTGCTGATCCCGCTGCAGTGCGAGTTCTATGCGATGGAAGGGCTTTCGCAGATACTGAAGACCATCAACCTGATCCAGCAGGGGCTGAACAAGTCGCTCGCCATCGAGGGGATCCTCCTCACCATGTTCGACGCGAGGAACAACCTCTCGCGCCAGGTCGGCGAGGAGATCAGGACCCACTTCCCCAGTGAGACCATGCAGACCGTCATCCCGAGGAACGTGAGGCTCTCCGAGGCGCCGTCGCACGGCAAGCCGATCTGCCTGTACGACATCACCTCGAAAGGGGCGACGAGCTACATGGATCTTGCCAAGGAAATAATCGCGCGCGAGGTGCCGCATGGTTAAAAAAATGGGACTCGGCAAGGGGATGGGGGCGCTGCTCCCGGTCGTGGAGGATCACGGCAAGAAGTACTTCTCCTGCCCGATCGAAGAGATCAAGCCGAACAAGGAACAGCCGAGAAAGACCTTCGTCAACGAGAAGCTCGAGGAGCTCGCCGCCTCCATCAGGGAGAAGGGGATCATCCAGCCTCTGGTGGTGGTCAAGAAGGCGGGGCACTACGAGCTGATCGCGGGGGAGCGCCGCTGGCGTGCGGCCCAGAAGGCGGGCCTCAGGGAGGTCCCGGTGGTGATCCAGGACGTCTCCGAGGAGACCGCCCTGGAGATGGCGCTCATCGAGAATATCCAGCGCGAGGACCTAAACGCGGTCGAGGAGGCCGAGGCCTACCACGCGCTTTTGGAGCGTTTCTCGCTTTCCCAGGAGGAATTGGCGAAAAGGGTGGGCAAGGAGCGCTCCACCATAGCGAACGCCCTGCGTCTCTTGCGCCTTCCGGTGGAGATCAAGCGCGACGTTGCCGAGGACTGCATCTCCATGGGGCACGCCCGGGCGCTTTTGACCCTTGAGGACGCCGAGGAGCAGAAGGCGGTGCGCGACGAGATCGTTAAGGGGCACCTGTCGGTACGCGAGACCGAGGCGCTCGTGAAGCGCAGGAAGGCCGGCCCGCCGAAGAAGGCGGCGAAGCCGTCGCTCGATCCGGACCAGAAGGACTTAGTTGAGCGCATGCAGCGCCATTTCGCCGCCAGGGTCGCGCTCAAGCGTTCCGGGCGCGGCGGCAAGCTCGAGATCAGCTTCGGCGATATGAAGGAGTTGACCCGCATCGTGGAGCTTTTGGACCTCTAACGTCTAGCACGCTTGCGTCCTGCTCTTCTTCGCCCTATCCAGCTTCCCCCTTTCGCAAAGGGGGATTCAGGGGGATTCAACTCTGTGGCAACAGGGGGTGCTGTGGCTACCTCGGCTAAATCCCCCCTGCCCCCCTTCGCAAAGGGGGGTGAAGGCCACAACCCAAAAACAGCTCAACCTCTTTCCGTTTCGGGGAGGGGGAATGAGGCAGAGCTTCTTCGTTTTTCCTCAGCAGCACCTGCCGTAACTGTTTCAGATCCACCACCCATTGGGTAGCAATTCCGAACATCGTTCCAAATGTCATACACGATCCTGTCTACAAAACCCGCGCTAACTCACGGTTCACGTCCTTTAGGCCGCTTCCGGGTGGCCCGATTGGTCCAGTGGTACAGCCACAAGACATTGATGTTTGGCCTTGTCGAAGTGTATACAATTCTTCGCGCAAACGGATAAATCGCTTGACACAAAAAGCATTTATGTGATAGCAATCACCTGTTTTGCGCGGACCCCAAACAGAGTCAAAGGCGTATACGCCTTTAAAAATGTTCGAATAGAGGTGGTTTGGTGATCAATTTAGACATCGCATTTGTATTCCAGCTGGTGAACTTCCTGGTGCTGGTACTGCTCCTGAACGTCTTCCTCTATAAGCCGCTCAGGAAACAGCTCGCCGACCGCGCCGCCCAGGTCGCCGGGGCGAAGCAGAAGAGCGCCGAGGTTGACAGGGAGGTCCAGGAGAAGCTGGCCGCTTACGAGGCACGCATGCGCGAGATCCGCGCCGGCGCCGCCGACGAGCGCGGGGCTCTGAAGAAGGAGGCCCAGCAGCAGGAGGCCGCCATCCTCGACAAGGCCCGTGCCGAGGCTACCGAGTCCCTGGCTTCCATCAAGGCGAAGGTTGCCAAGGAGGCGGAGGAAGCACGCCGCATCCTGACCGCCAGCGCCGAGACCCTGTCCGCTGATATCTGTGAAAAAGTTCTGGGGAGGAGCCTGTAGCATGAAGAAACGTACCCTGGTTTATACCCTCTCCGTCAGCGCCCTCGTCCTTGGCCTGGCCGCCGTGGGCTTCGCCCAGGAGGCTGCCGAAGGCGGTCACCACGCGAACACCGGCGCCCAGATGAAGGACTTCATGTGGCGCTGCATCGACTTCGCCGCCCTCGTCGCCATCGCCGTCTGGGCCCTCAAAAAGGCCGACGTGAAGGGGACCCTGGCCGCTCGCCGCGAAGGGATCGAGAAGACCCTCAAGGAAGCAGTCGAGGCGAAGGAAGCCGCCGAGAAGAAGTTCGCCGAGTACTCCCAGCGTCTTGATTCGGCCAACAAGGAGATCGAAGTGATCTCGGCCAACATGAAGCGTGAAGGTGAGCTCGAGAAAGAGCGTATCATCGCCGAGGCTAAAGAGGCCGCCGCCCGCATCAAGGCTCAGGCCGAGGCCGCCGCCGAGCAGGAAGTCCTCAAGGCGAAAGACGAGCTCCGCGCCGAGGCCGCACGCCTCGCGGTCGAACTGGCCGAGCAGAAGATCAAGCAGAACATTGCAAAAGGCGACCAGGACAAGCTGGTGGGCGACTATATCTCGAAGGTGGTGACTCTACATTGAGTACTAACGCTATTGCCAAACGTTACGCCAAGGCACTCGTGCAGATTGGCTCGGAAGCAGGGAGCGTGGAAGGGTTCAACGGCGAACTCGCCCGCTTCAGCGCTGTCCTGACCGACAGCAACGAGCTTTCCGCAATCTTTGCGAACCCTGCCTACGGCATCGAAGAGAAGAAAGAGATCCTCAAGGACCTGGTGGGGAAGCTCTCCATCTCCCCGATGATCTCCAACCTGCTCATGCTCCTCCTCGAGCGCAGCCGCATCTCGGTGCTGCCGCAGATCGCGGAGAGCTACGGCGTCTTCGCCGACGAGCTTTCCGGCGTGATCCGTCCGACCCTCTCCTCCGGGCTGCCGCTCGACGCGGCGCAGGTCGAGGAGATCAAGGGCGCGCTCGCCAAGTCGACGGGGAAAAAGGTTGAACTGAAGGTTGTGGTCGATCCGGCGCTCATCGGCGGCGTGGTCACCCAGATCGGCGATAAAGTCTTCGACGGCTCGGTAAGGACACAGTTAGCTAACATTCAGGATATATTACAGAAGGGGTGAGACGGTTCTATGGAAATCAAAGCGGAAGAAATCAGCGAGATTATCAAGAAGCAGATCAAGGATTACGGCAAAGAGGTGGCGGTAGCCGAAACCGGTACCATCATCTCCATCGGTGACGGTATTGCCCGTATCCACGGTCTTGACAAGGCGATGGCAGGCGAGCTCCTCGAGTTCCCGCACGGCATCACCGGCATGTGCCTCAACCTCGAGGAAGACAACGTCGGCGCCGCGATCCTCGGTGAGTTCTCCGAGATCAAGGAAGGCGACACCGTCAAGCGTACCGGCAGGATCGTCGAGGTCCCGGTAGGCGACGCCCTCGTCGGCCGCGTGGTCGATGCGATCGGTAACCCGATCGACGGCCTCGGCCCGATCAACACCTCCACCTTCGGCAAGGTCGAAGTGAAGGCCCCCGGTATCGTCAAGCGTAAGTCGGTGCATCAGCCGATGCAGACCGGCCTCAAGGCGATCGACTCCATGGTTCCGATCGGGCGCGGCCAGCGCGAGCTGATCATCGGCGACCGCCAGACCGGCAAGACTGCCGTCGCGATCGACACCATCATCAACCAGAAGGGCGGCGACGTGGTCTGCATCTACGTTGCGATCGGCCAGAAGCGCTCCACGGTTGCCCAGGTCGTTTCCAAGCTCAAAGAGCACGGCGCGATGGACTACACCATCGTCGTTGCCGCTACCGCTTCCGAGCCTGCTCCGCTGCAGTTCATCGCACCGTACACCGGCGTAACCATGGGCGAGTTCTTCCGCGATGGCGGCAAGCATGCCCTGATCATCTACGATGACCTCTCCAAGCAGGCCGTCGCATACCGCCAGCTTTCCCTGCTGCTTCGCCGCCCGCCGGGGCGTGAAGCTTACCCGGGCGACGTCTTCTACCTCCACAGCCGTCTCCTCGAGCGTGCGTGCAAGGTATCCGACGAGTGCGGCGCCGGTTCGCTTACCGCTCTGCCGATCATCGAGACCCAGGCGGGCGACGTTTCGGCGTACATCCCGACCAACGTTATCTCGATCACCGACGGCCAGATCTACCTGGAGAGCGACCTGTTCTACTCCGGCGTACGCCCGGCCATCAACGTCGGTCTGTCCGTTTCCCGCGTCGGCGGTTCCGCACAGATGAAGTCGATGAAGCAGGTTGCCGGTACGCTGCGTCTGGCTCTCGCCCAGTACCGCGAGATGGCGGCGTTCGCACAGTTCGGCTCCGACCTCGACAAGGCTACCCAGATGCAGCTCGCCCGTGGCGCACGCCTGGTCGAGATCCTGAAGCAGCCGCAGTACAAGCCGCTCTCCAACGAGAAGCAGGTCCTCGTCATCTTCGCCGCCAACAACGGCTTCGTCGACGACTACCCGGTCAACTCGCTTGGCAAGTACGAGCAGGAACTCTACGCGTTCTTCGACGCAAGGAAGGCGGACCTCCTCGCCACCCTGCGCGACAAGAAGGCCATCGACGACGATCTGAAAGCCCAGATCATCGCCAGCCTCGAGGAGTTCAAGAAGGAATTTACTGCCTAAACCAAGGACGGACTTAGCGAATGGCAAACCTTAAGAGCATCAAGAAACGGATCGTATCCGTAAAAAATACCCGGCAGATCACCAAGGCCATGAAGATGGTCTCGGCCGCCAAGCTGCGTCGCGCCCAGGAGAACGTGGTCGCTGCGCGCCCCTACGCGGGCAAGCTCGCGGAGGTGCTTGAGCGTCTCGCCATGACCCAGGAGTCGGATGCCAATCCGCTCATGGTGAAGCGCGACGGCGGTCGTGCCCTCCTGGTGGTGGTGACTTCGGATCGTGGCCTGTGCGGCGGCTTCAACGCCAACCTCTCCAAGGCCGCAGACCGCTTCATGAAGGAGCGCAAGGGCGACTTCAAGGAAATGACCCTGATGACCATCGGCCGCAAGGGTTACGAGTTCCTGAGGAACCGCCACACGGTCCGCAAACATCACGGCAACATCTTCTCCACCCTCTCCTACCAGACCGCGGCCCTCATCGCCGCCGAGCTGATCGAGGGATACCTGGCGGAGGAGTACGACGAAGTCTTCATCATCTACAACGCCTTCAAGAGCGTCATGACCCAGGACATCACCCTGGAGCAGCTCCTGCCCATCGCACCGAAGGCCGGCGACGAGGACGAAATCGGAACCGAGTACATCTACGAGCCGTCCAAGGGCGCGCTCCTGGACGAACTCCTTCCCAAGCACATCGAGGTCCAGGTCTTCAAGTCCCTCCTCGAGTCGGTCGCCTCCGAGCACGGCGCCAGGATGACGGCGATGGATGCGGCCTCAAAGAACGCCACCGAGATGATCGCCAAGCTCACCCTGATCTACAACAGGGCGCGCCAGGCTGCCATCACGACGGAGCTGATGGAAATCATCTCCGGCGCTGAATCGATCAAGGGTTAACACTTATAAAAATATGTGGCCCTACCGGCCGCAAAAGGAAGAGGTTTAAACATGAGTCAGAACTTCGGAAAAATTTCGCAGGTCATCGGCGCAGTTATCGACGTCGAATTCGAGCCGGGCAAGCTCCCCCCGATCTACCAGGCTCTCAGGGTAACCAACCCCGCGATCGACGATCAGGAGTTCAACCTGGTTCTCGAGGTCGCACAGCACCTGGGCGAGAACGCCGTCAGGACCATCGCAATGGACGGTACCGACGGTCTGGTTCGTGGACAGCAGGTCATGGACACCGGCAAGCAGATCTCCGTGCCGGTCGGCAAGAAGACCCTGGGCCGCATCCTCAACGTCATCGGCGAGCCGGTTGACGAGATGGGTCCGGTAGGCAACGAAAAAGAGTACGGCATCCACCGCGAGGCTCCGCTCTTCGTCAACCAGTCGACCAAGGTCGAGGCGTTCACCACCGGCATCAAGGTCGTCGACCTGCTCGCACCGTACGCAAGGGGCGGTAAGATCGGCCTCTTCGGCGGCGCAGGCGTCGGCAAGACCGTTCTCATCATGGAGCTCATCAACAACATCGCCAAGCAGCACGGCGGCTTCTCCGTCTTCGCCGGCGTCGGCGAGCGTACCCGTGAAGGGAACGACCTCTGGATGGAAATGAAGGAGTCCGGCGTTCTCGACAAGGCCGCTCTCGTGTACGGCCAGATGAACGAGCCTCCGGGGGCACGTGCCCGCGTTGCTCTCTCCGCGCTCTCCATCGCAGAGTACTTCCGTGACGAGGAAGGCCAGGACGTGCTCCTCTTCGTTGACAACATCTTCCGCTTCACCCAGGCGGGTTCCGAGGTTTCGGCGCTTCTCGGCCGTATCCCTTCCGCCGTTGGTTACCAGCCGACCCTGGCAACCGAGATGGGCGAGCTGCAGGAGCGCATCACCTCGACCAACAAGGGTTCCATCACCTCGGTCCAGGCGATCTACGTACCGGCCGACGACTTGACCGACCCGGCTCCGGCAACCGCCTTCGCCCACCTCGACGCGACCACGGTTCTTTCCCGTCAGATCGCCGAGCTCGGCATCTACCCGGCGGTGGACCCGCTCGACTCGACCTCCAGGATCCTCGATCCGCAGGTCATCGGCGACGAGCACTACGGTGTAGCCCGTCAGGTTCAGTACGTACTTCAGAAGTACAAGGACCTCCAGGACATCATCGCGATTCTCGGTATGGACGAGCTTTCCGAAGAGGACAAGCTGGTCGTTGCCCGCGCCCGTAAGATCCAGAAGTTCCTCTCCCAGCCGTTCCACGTTGCAGAGGCCTTCACCGGTTCCCCGGGCAAGTACGTCGAGCTGAAGGACACCATCAAGGGCTTCCAGGAAATCATCGCCGGCAAGCACGACGACCTTCCGGAGCAGGCCTTCTACATGGTCGGCACCATCGAGGAAGCCATCGAGAAAGCTCAGAAGCTCGCGGTGTAATTAATCTGGTACGGCTGAAGGTTTGAGGAAAGGGGAGCGGCTCCGCAAGGTGCCTGTCCCCCTCTCCCTCCCACCTTTGCCTCAAGAGGTTTATATGGCTGAAAAACTGAAGGTTGAACTGGTAACCCCGTACAAGAAGGTCCTCTCCGAAGAGGTCGACGAGATCACCGCGACCGGTGCCCTCGGCGAGTTCGGCGTCCTTCCGGGCCACGCCCCGTTCCTCACCTCGCTGAAGATCGGCGAGCTGGCCTACAAAAAGGACGGCGTGCTGCACCATCTGGCGCTCAACTGGGGCTACTTCGAAGTGGAGAACGACCAGGTAACCGTGCTGGTCGAGACCGCCGAGAGGGCCGACGAGATCGATCTGGAGCGTGCGAAGGCCGCTCTTGGCCGCGCCGAGACCGAGCTCAAGTCGCTCACCTCGGACGACAAGAACTTCCGCATCTACCAGGCCGCCCTCGAGCGTGCCCTGATCAGGGTGCAGGTGGCAGGCAAGGCGGGCGGGCGTTAAGCCTCACGCACACAGCATCAAATGAAAAGAGCGGCTCGTCCGCTCTTTTTTTTTGTCCTGCGAACGGGTAATCTTTAAGCTTTCGGGCTTGGCCCGGCCCGGCGCCCACTGGTCTGACTGGTCTGACTGGTCGGACTGCCGAAGAAAGCCGGCTTGCCCGGACCACCCTGCCGCAATGTACGAGGCCCCAATGCACGACCCCGGCTACGACCTGCTGAAAAACCCGATCCCGGCACTGATCCGCAAGATCGCCCTGCCGACGAGCGTCGGCTATTTCTTCAACACCATGTTCAACGTGGTGGACACCTTCTACGGTGGACGGATCTCCACCGATGCTCTGGCGGCGCTTTCCCTTTCCTTCCCCGTCTTCTTCCTGATCATTGCCATAGGCGCCGGCATCTCCACCGGGGCCACAGCTCTCATCGGCCACGCCCTCGGCGCGGGGGACCGGGAAGGTGCGCGCCACCTCTCCGGCCAGACCGTCTCCTTCGGTCTCGTGCACGGTGTGCTCCTTGCCGTAGTCGGCCTTGCCTTGGCACCCCTGCTCTTCGACCTGCTGGGCGCGAAGGCTGTCGTCAAGGACCTCGCCCTGCAGTACATGAACTGCATCTTCGCCGGCAGTATCTTTTTTCTGGTGAACTACGTTCTGAACGCGATCCTGAACGCCACCGGGGACAGCCGCAGTTTCCGCAACTACCTCGTGCTCGGTTTCTTCCTGAACCTCGCCCTCGATCCTTGGTTCATGTACGGCGGCCTCGGCATCCCCGCCATGGGACTTCCCGGCATCGCGTGGGCCACGGTGCTGGTGCAGGCCATCGGCAACGCCTACATGCTGGTGCGGGTGAAACGCGCCGGCATGCTCTCCCGCTTCAGGCTGCGCGAACTGATCCCTGACCGACATGCCTACGTCATGCTTGCAAAGCAAGGCTTCCCCTCCAGCCTCAACATGATGACGGTAGCGATCGGCATCTTCGTCATCACCTGGTTCGTGGGGCGCTTCGGCTCCGACGCGGTTGCCGCCTACGGCATCGCGACCCGCATAGAGCAGATCGCGCTTCTCCCGGTGATGGGGATGAACGTGGCGACGCTGGCCCTCGTCGCACAGAACAGCGGTGCGCGGCAGTATGAGCGCGTGGTGCTGACCATACGGACCGCGCTGCGCGCCGGCATCATCCTCATGACTTTCGGCACCGCGGCCGTTTTCCTCTTTGCCGGGCCGCTGATGCGGCTTTTCAGCAAGGACCCGAAGGTCGTTGCCATCGGGGTCGGATACCTGCATATCGAGGCGTTCGTCTTCATCGCCTACGTGATCCTCTACACGAGCGTTTCCGTACTGCAGGGGCTGAAGCGCCCTGCTATCCCGCTCGTTATCGGGCTCGCGCGGCAGATCGTCTTCCCGATCCCGGTCTTCTACCTCCTGGCTGATATGCTCGGTCTAGGGCTTTCCGGCATCTGGTTGGGCATCCTGCTCGTTACCTGGGTAGCGGCGCTGGTAATCATGGGGTACGTGGTGCGCCTGGCCGCGGCCATGGACGGCGAAAACCTTGAATTGCAAAAGGCTGACGCGCAAGGAGAGTGATCCGGCCATGGGACCGGACGGTCGGCGCTTATTGCGCTAGAATGTCCTGTCGTCAAGCCGAATGACGGATGCGGTTCATACCACTAGACGCGGCAGGTACGGGTGATCTCCATGGATATCGAGCATCTGTGCGCGGGGATAAAGGAAAGGGTCGCCCTCGAGATGCGGGAAGGGGGGGGCGCGGCGAGTAGGCAGGAGTTGCTCCTAGCTGCCCTTGCCGACATCGGAAACGTGGTGCTCCCGGAACTGGGGAAGGCGCTGGAGCCGAATGAGCGACGCCGTGTGCAGACCGCGGTGCTCGAGCTGCTTGGCGTCGTGGCGATGCCGGTCGCGAGAGCCGGGGATCAAAGGGGCGTCGAAGTGCTCAAATCCCTTGCGGCGGAATGCCCTGATCCCTTGATTGAGAAAAGGCTCTCAGCTTACGCGAAGGAGCTGTCGGGTAAGGCGGTCGCGAGCCAGGAGCGGCGGCACGCGAAAGCATCGAAGTTCGTCGGTGTTGCCCTTACCCTTGGTCTTGTGTCAGCGGGAGGATACCTGTTCCTGCCGGAGGCCACACCGCCGACGACGCGCACCGCTGTCGCGCAGGCGGAGGTCCCGCAGGAGAATGTACAGCGGCAAGGGCAGGGGGGGGCGCAGGGAGCGGGACCTTCACAGGCCGGGGTGCAGGAAGCCGACGGTGGGAAAAGAAGCGCAGTCGAGGCCGCGGCCCCACGTGCGGAAAAGCAGTCCATGGGAGCAGTAACGGCTTTAACCGGTGAAGGAATCACCCGAGTCCGAGTGGTCGATAACCAAGTGCTCGTGCCGGTCATGGTGCGGCAAGGCGGGGCCACGATACGGCTCGAGCTCGTGCTGGATACCGGTGCGACACGGACGGCGCTGCACGAAACAGTTGCCACGAGGCTCCCCCTTGATTTACTCTCTGCGAGGACCGCGCTGGCGGAGCTCGCAGACGGCCGCATGGTCCGCTCCAGGATCGTGAAGGTGGAAGCGCTGACGGTAGGTCCCAACACGCACGGGCCGATGGAAGTGGAGCTCATCTCCTACGGTGGCGCGTCCGGGGTGCATGACGGGCTGCTCGGGATGGACTTCCTGCGCAGGCACCGCTACCAGATCGACATGGAGCACGAGACGATCCGCTGGTTTTAAAGGCAGGGACGGGAGGATTTTTGGAACGGATGGCAGTAATGACCGGGTGGCGGATGTTGGAGTGCACCGCCCGGAAGAAGGGGTGCCGGGGATGAGCGGCACTTTGAAGTCGGTCTATCTGAAGCTTGTTCTTACCACCTTTTTCTGGGGAGGGACCTTCGTGGCGGCGCGCCTTGCGGTCCGTGAGGCACCCCCCTTCTTCGCGGCCAGCAGCCGCTTCGCCATCGCTGCACTCTGCCTGGTGTCTCTCACCGTCTGGCACGCACGCCGCGAGAACCGCAGCTTCCCCGCTCCGAAAACCTTCCGGGAGTTAGCACTCCTTTTCAGCCTGGGGCTCACCGGCATCTTCTGCTACAACGCGGTCTTTTTCACCGGCCTGAAACTCACCACGGCGACAAGCGGCGCGCTCATCGTCGCCATCAACCCGCTCTTGACCGCGGTGCTCTCGGCGCTCTGGCTCAGGGAGCGGGTGAGCCCGACCCAGGCGGCGGGGCTACTCATCTCCCTCCTCGGCGTATCCATCGTCATTTCGAAAGGCTCCTTCGCGGTGATCGCCAACTTCGCCTTCAACAAGGGGGACCTCATCATGCTCGGGGCTCCCCTTTGCTGGGCGCTCTACTCGATCCTCGGCAAAAAGGCGCTCGGCGCCTTCACGCCACTCGCGGCGACGGCTTACGCCGCTCTCTTCGGAACGCTCCTTCTGGTACCCGCGGCCTTGTTGGAACATCTGCTGCTGGGCGGACCGTGGCCGGCATTTTCCTGGGTCGGATGGCTTGCCATCCTGCAGCTTGCCCTCCTCGGTACGGTAATAGGATTCGTCTGGTGGTACCAGGGGGTGGGGCTCATCGGTGCCTCGAGGGCGGCGGTGTTCGTGAACCTCGTCCCGCTTTTCGGTGCGTTGCAAGCCGCGTGGCTCTTAGGCGAGAAGGTGGTGCTGCCGCAACTGTTCGGCGGGATGCTGGTGGTGGCCGGCGTCTATTGGGGCGGACGCGTCAAGGGGAAGAACGAGGGCGAGCCTGCTGCACGTGCGGTCGAACAGGCGGCTGAAGCGGGGCAAGGCTCCTGATGCGTCGAGCGCTGCGCACCCTGCATCTCATCTGCCTCTGCCTGCTGCCGTCAAAGGGGGGTAAAGCGCAACCCGCAGCGATGGGGGAGGAGCGCGAGTGCGAGCCGGGCGAGATCCGTGGGGGGATGGGGCTGTTCCTGGATGGGCGGGGGGAGTTGCGTCTCTTCTTCGCGGAGACAAGGGCGATCGCCGCTCCCTGCCTCTTGTTCCGCCTGAAGCGGGAGGGGTTCTCCCGCTGCAGCGTCACGGTAAAAAAACGCGGCCTCCTGGTGGAGGCCAGGCGTTAGCGTCTAACCTATCTTGCCGATCTCGAAACCGATCTGATCCAGCGGAAGCACCACGTCGGCCACCTTCCCGTCGATGCATGCGCGCGGCATGCCGTAGATCGTCGAGGTTGCCTCGTTTTGCACGAGGGTCAGCCCCCCCTTTTCCTTCAGATGTTTCATCCCCTTGAAACCGTCGTTTCCCATACCAGTCAGGATCACGCCGAGCATGGCGCCGTTGCTTGCGTCGGCGAGCGAGGTGATCATCTGGTCCACCGAGGGGATGTAGATGTACTGCGGGAACTCGCTCGTCGGCGAGGTCTTCACCACGATGTTGTTCCCCTGTTTGACCAGCGTCGTATGCATCCCACCCGGCGCGACCAGCACCTGTCCACCCTTTACGATATCTCCGTCCACGGCCTCCTTGACGGTGAGGGAGCACTTGGCGTTGAGACGCTCGGCGTAGGGGCCGGTGAAGGCCTTTGGCATGTGGATGGCGACGACGATGCCGTGCGGGAAGTTAACCGGGATACGGGAGATGACCTCCTGGAGTGCGACCGGCCCACCGGTCGAGGCGCCGATGCCGACGCAGCCGATGCGACGGTGGGCGAACTGGGAAGGGCGGACCGCCGGCGCCGGGGTGACGCGTTGCACGAGACCCATGCCCGGACGCTTCGGGATACTGCTCACCGAGGCTTCCTGGACCTTTTCAAGAAGCGCCTTCTGGAACACCGCCTGGGCGTCCTTGTTGTCGCTGACGTTCTTGGGGACGTAGTCGAAGGCGCCCGCCTCGAGCGCCTCGAAGGTGGAACGGGCCCCCTCGCAGGTGAGGGTGGAGACCATGATCACCCGGGTGGGCTGCTTCGCCATGATCTGCTTCAACGCGGCGATGCCGTCCATGCGGGGCATCTCCACGTCCATGGTGATGAGGTCGGGCTTGAGGGCGAGTGCCTTGTCGACCCCTTCCATGCCGTCCGCGGCGATGCCGACGATCTCGACGCCGGGGGCCTTGGAGAGGATGCCCCGGATCGCCATGCGCATGAAGGAGGAATCGTCGACGATCAGCACCCTGAGCTTTTTCGGCATTGCTGGCATCATGACGGTTCTGAGGCTCCTATCCCCTGGAAGATCGACTTGACCATGTCCTGGATTTCCGGGACGCGGTCATCGAGCTCGTAGCAGAAACGTTCGACGTCGAGATCGGCGAGGCTCGGGGCGTAAGACCTTAGGATGGCCCAGGCCTTCTCCTCGGCCAGATTGAAGGAGACCCAGGAGGTCCCGCCGTAATCGAGTTGGCGCACCGAGCAGAAGAGGTCGGCCAGGTTGACGATGGCGCAGAGCGTCGGATCGATGGTCGCGTCTTCCGGTGCGTGGTGCAGCGCGATCACCTCGCAGTAGTCGGCCGGGAAGTTCCATTTCTTCGCGATGCAGTAGCCGATCTCGCTGTGGGAGGTGCCGAGGTACTCCGCCTCCTTGTCCACCAGCCGGAAGGGCTGCCCCTTGACGGAATCGAGCAGGGAGCGGAAGGCGTCCTTGCGGTAGAAGGAGAGGAAGACTTCGCCGATGTCGTGCACGATGCCGACGAGGTAGGCCTTCTCGGTGTCCGGATAGCGCACCCGCTGGGCGATGATCTTGGCCACGACCCCCACGCCGAAGGAGTGCTCCCAGAATGAGCGCACGTCGAAGATGCCGTCCCTTCCTTCGAAGACGTCGACGAAGGAGCAGGTAAAGGCGAGCTCGCGGATGTGGCGGAAGCCTAAGTAGATAAGGGCCCTCTTCACCGACTTGATCTCGTTCGCCGGCTTGTAGAGCGGGGAGTTCACCATCTTGATGACTCGTGCCGCGAGGACCTGGTCGGCCAGGATCATGTCGGCCACCTCGTCCAGCTCGACACCGGGGCGGTCCAGGAGCTCGATCACCCGGGTGGCCACGTGCGGGATGGTTGGGAGGTCTACGAAACTCTCGACCATCTCCTGGGCGGTCTGCATCATGGCTTTTTTATCCATCGCATCGTCCTCACTTGTTGTAGGTGAACCCGCCGGGGAAGTGTACGGTCTTGAATTTGTCGTTCACCCCGTGCAGCGACTCGGACTGCCCCACGAAGAAGTAGCCATACGGCTGCAGGTTGTTGTAGAAGTGCTGCACCACCTTGCTCTTCGACGATGTGTCGAAGTAGATCAGCACGTTGGCGCAGAAGATGAAGTCGAAGCTCTTCATGAAGAGCATCTTGTTGTCGTCGTAGAGGTTCAGCTGGCTGAAGGTGGCCAGTTTCTTCACCTCGGGGGAGAGCACGAACCTCCCGGGAGCCTCCTCCTTGAAGTACTTCTTCAGGTAGTAGTCCGGGGTGTTGCGCACCGAGTAGCTGTTGTAGACCCCCTCGCGGGCCTGGGCCAGCACCGTCTCGTTGATGTCGGTCCCGACGATCTCGATGATCCAGTCCTTCAGGAGGGTCTGCCGCTTTTCGAGAAGGATCATCGCCATGGTGTAGGCCTCTTCCCCGGAGGATGAACCGGCGCTCCAGATGCGGAGCTTCTTGAAGCCGATCTTCCCCTTGGCCGCGACGATCTCCGGCAGGAACTTGTTCTCCAGCGCATTCAGCTGGGGCATGTTCCTGAAGAAGCAGGTCTCGTTGGTGGTGATCTCATCGAGGAGCTTTGAGAGTTCACTGCGGCCGGTGGCCGGGCTGCGCACGAACTGGTAGTAGTCCGCATGCGTCTTGCAGCCGGTTCCTTCCATCCTGCGCGCCAGCCTGCTTTCCAGGAAGTACTTCTTGCTGCTGTGGAAGTAGATGCCGCAGACGTTGTATATGTAGTCCCGAAGCTGTTCGAAATCCTTATCGGAAATCTTCGGGGCGCTCTTCGCGTCAAATGGTTTCATGTCTAAGGCCATTGTTGTCCCCTCAGGCTGCCCCGCCCCCGACCAGACCGATCGGGTCCACGATCAGTGCTACCCTGCCGTCTCCCATGATGGTCGAACCGCCTATCCCGGGGAGGTTGGCCAGGAACTTGCCAAGCGACTTGATCGCGACCTCCTGCTGCCCGAGGAGCCTGGTCACGATCAGGCCGATTCTTTTTTCGGCTACGCCGACGATTACCACGTAGCAGGTGTCGCGCTCCGAGTAGACTTCGCTGACGCCGAAGGCCTGCTGCAGGCGCAAAAGCGGAAGCACCGAGTCCCTGAGTTTGAGCACCTCCTGACCGCCGATCATGTGGAATTCCTTCTTGCTCACCCGCATGGTCTCGATGACCGAGGCGAGCGGGATCGAGTAGACCTCACCCTCGACCTCGACCAAGAGCGACTGGATGATGGCCAGGGTAAGCGGCAGTTTCAGGATGAACTCACTGCCGTGGCCGAGCTCGTTCTTGATCTCGATGATGCCGTTCAGCTTCCTGATGTTGGTGCGCACCACGTCCATGCCGACGCCGCGCCCTGAGAGGTCGGTCGTCTGCTCCTTGGTGGAGAAGCCGGGGAGGAAGATGAGGTCGAGGATTTCGCGGGTCCCCATGGCAGCCACCTGCTCCTCGCTGACGAGCCCCTTGTCGATCGCCTTCCTCGCGATCCTGTCCGGGTTGATGCCGCGGCCGTCGTCCTTGATGCTGATGACGATCTGGTTTCCCTCGTGGGCGGCGGAGAGTACCACGGTGCCGGTACGTCCCTTGCCGGCGGCGAGGCGTTCGTCGGGAGTCTCCAGGCCGTGGTCCAGCGCGTTACGGATCAGGTGGATGAGCGGATCGCCGATCTCGTCGACGACGGAGCGGTCCAGTTCGGTCTCCTCACCGTAGATGATGAGGTCCACTTCCTTGCCGAGGTCGCGGGCGAGGTTCCTTACGATGCGCGGGAACTTCTTGAAGACCTTCTCCACCGGAAGCATGCGCATCTTGAGGACCTGCATCTGCAGTTCCGAGGTGACGAAGTTGAGCCTTTTGGATAGCTTGCCGAAATCGTCCCCGAAGCCGGTGGGGTCCAGACCGGTCTGGAAATCGCTGTGGAGCTGGATCATGCGGTTTCTCTCCAGCACCAGCTCGCCCACCTGGTTCATCAGGTCGTCGAGACGCTTCACGTCGACCCTGACCGTGGAGTTGTCGGCAAGATCCTCCCCCCCCTTGGGAGGGGCGGGTTTGGACGATTCCTTAACCGGCTGCGGTTTCGGCTGCGGCGGAGGAGCCGCCTGCTGTGGAGCTGCCGCCTGGGGTGCCGCCGGCTGAGGCTCAGCCGCCGCGGGTTCGGTCACTGGCTCCGGCTCGGCCGCAGAGGAGGGGGCTGCAGGTGCGCTACCCTCCTTGGGCGCGAACACGGGGGCGAGAACGGTCGCCTCGACCGCGTTCTCGGAGAGATACGGGATCAGTTTGTTGATGGTTCCCTCGAGGTCCCGCTCGACGATCTCGCCCGCCTTTATGTCGGCTACGAGGGTCTTCACCAGGTCGACCGCCTCGAGGATCACGTCCATGATCTCCGGGTTCAGTCTGAGCTCGACCTTGCGCAGGCGGTTCAAGACGTCCTCGGTCTTGTGGGTGACCTTGACGAGCATGTCGAAGCCGAGGAAGCTGGAGGCCCCCTTCACGGTGTGGATGGAGCGGAAGATCCGGTTCATCAGATCCGCGTCTTCCGGACTCTTCTCCAGGGTGATCAGGTCGTCGTCTAGTTTTTCCAGGAGTTCGGTGGTTTCGGCTAGGAAACCGTCAAGTAGCTCCTGATCTTCGCAATCTATGGCCATGTTGCGCTCCGGGAAGGGGAAACCGTTTCCCCTGTTGGTGCCTTATCCTACGTTGGTGAACAGCCGCCTCTCGTCGGCGGTGAACATCTTCTCCAGGTCGAGCAGGACCAGGAGCCGGTTAGCCTGGTTGATGACGCCGGCCATGCACTCCTGCTCGATGCCGCTGGAAACGACAGGGGGGGGAGGCTGGATCTCTTTTTCCGAGATGCGGATGACCTCGGAGACCTCGTCAACGATGAAGCCCATCAGCTCACCCACCACCTCCATCACCATGATGCGGGTGCGCTTGTCGTAGTCGTTCTCCATGAGATCGAACTTCTTGCGCAGGTTGATGATGGGAATGACCTTGCCGCGCAGGTTGATGACCCCTTCCACGTAGTGCGGCGTGTTCGGGACGCGGGTGATGTTGAGCATCCGGATGATCTCACGCACCATCAGGACGTTGATCCCGTACTCTTCCTTCTCGAGGTTGAAGCTCACCAGTTGGATCAGCTCGCCCCCGTACTCTTCGCTCTTTACCTTAGTGAGTGCGGTCTCCATGGACCCTCCGTCTGCGCTGAAATCTCTACGGGCGCGGGCGCCCGCCATACTGTGCTAATCGGCCATGCCGGATAAAGGTTGAATATTTTTTTTCTCTAACGAATTCAGGCGACTTCTTCTGCAAAGGCCCGTCCCGAGCGGTCCGGCCCATGGTAGTTGCCGTCCCGACACCCCTGTCAGCAAAAAATTGACATGGGTGACTTCCCTGGCAAGTCATTTAATTGACATTGGGGGGAGAACTCGCTATAGTTTCGATCGGACCGTTTTTGTATCGGCTTATTTCGAGGCAACTTTAACGAAATCCGGGGAAATGATGGAAACGCCGAAAATACTGATAGCAGATGATGATAAGAAAACCAGGGACTTCGTGGCCGCTTTCCTGAGCTACAAGGGGTACCAGGTTTACCAGGCCTTTGATGGGCAGGATGCCCTGCAGAAGATAGAAACGCACGACGTGCAGATGGTCATCACGGACATCATGATGCCGCGGGTGAACGGACTGGAGTTCATCCGGCAGCTGAAGTCGCTCCGTCCGGAGATTGTCACCATAGCCTACAGCGCCTTCGCCAATAACGAGATGACGGCTAATCTCCTGAAGGCGGGGGCTTTTTTCTATCTGGAAAAACCCTTTAACCTTGAGGAGTTGGAGACGCACGTCAAGCGCGGTCTCGAGCACCAGGCGCTGCAGAGCAAGAGCTTCCGGTCCAAGCCTTGCATAAAGAACAGGGCACTTCTCAACAACATCATCGGGGAAAGCGAGAAGATGCTCTCGCTCTTCGAGATGATCGAGAAGGTCGCCACCTCCGATTCCACCGTGCTGATCCAGGGTGAGTCGGGGACCGGCAAGGAGCTGGTGGCGCGAGCCATCCATGACCTCTCCAACCGCTCGGACAAGAACTTCGTCGCCCTCAACTGTGCGGCGATCCCGGACGAGCTTCTGGAGAGCGAGCTCTTCGGCCACGTGAAGGGGTCCTTCACCGGTGCCGTCGCCACTCGCGTCGGTCGTTTCGAGATGGCCGACAAGGGTACCCTGTTCCTGGACGAGATCGGGGACATGAAGGCGAACCTCCAGGTCAAACTGCTGCGCGTGCTGCAAAGCCGGGAACTGGAGCCGGTGGGTTCCACCCGCTCCAAAAAGGTGGACGTGAGGATCATCGCCGCCACCAACCAGAACCTGGACCACATGGTGGCGTCGAAAGAGTTCCGCGAGGACCTGTATTACCGGCTCTCGGTGATCCCGATCATGCTCCCCCCTCTGCGGGAGCGCGGCGCAGACATCCCGCTGCTTTTGAACAGCTTCCTGGAGAAGTTCAACCGGAGCAAGCAGCGCAAGGTGCAGGGTTTTGACAAGCAGGTCATGGAGATACTGGGGAGCTACGACTGGCCCGGCAACGTCCGTGAGCTGGAAAACTTGGTCGAGCGCCTGGTGATCATCAAGGGGAGCGGGGTGATCAACATCCACGACCTTCCCGAGAAGTACCGCGGCGGTCGCAGCACCCCGGCGGTGCACGGCGAGCACATGATCAACCTCCCCGACGACGGTTTCTGCCTGAACAGCGCCGTCGAGGAGTTCGAAAACCGGCTGATCCTGCAGGCTCTGGAGCGAAGCGGCGGTAACAAGAAGGAAGCCGCCGAGCTTTTGAACCTGAAGCGGACCACGCTGATCGAGAAGCTGAAGAAGAAAAAACTGGTCTACGGGGAGCATCCGGTTTCCCCGTAACAGGGGGGCTGATGTCGATAAATCCGGTAACCACGGCGCCTGGCGGCGTCGAAGCAACCAAGAAGGGGATAGCCGCGTCCGGGAATACGAGCGCGACTGTTCCGTTTGAGGAGATGCTGGCATCGAAAACGTCCGGAGGCGAGGTGACGGCGGAAGCGGCGGCCGAAGTGTTGCGCCTCAAGATGCTGAGTTCCGCCCTCGATATCGGCAGTGATGCTAATGCGCCTGCGGCGCCGTCCCGTTCCGTGAACGTGCAGGGGCTGTTGAATCGGTTCCTTGAGCAGCTCCCATCCGGGAGTGTAGCGGCCGGGGGTGGGGAGCCCGCAGTCGACCAAGGTCCCGAGGGGGCCTTCCAGGCGCAGCAATCAAATTTCGCGGCCGGACGTCTGCCGGAGGTGCCGGTTTCCGGTGCGGACAGCGGCACGGATGCGATCATAGATAAGGCAAGCAGGCGTTACGGGGTAGACAGTGGGCTGATCCGGGCCGTTATTAAGGCCGAGAGCGGCTTTAACCCGCGGGCCGTGAGTTCCGCCGGTGCGCAGGGGCTTATGCAGCTGATGCCCGCCACCGCGCGCGGGCTGGGTGTCACCGACCCCTTTGATCCCGAGCAGAACGTCATGGCCGGGACCCGGTTTTTGAAAGACATGCTGCAGCGGTACAACGGCAACGTGGATGAGGCACTGGCCGCCTACAACTGGGGCCCCGGCAATGTTGACCGTCACGGCACCGAGAGCCTCCCACGCGAGACGAGGGGGTACCTGGCGAAGGTGAAAGGGTACTACGCCCAGTACGTGGCCTAGAAGCTGAGTCTTAACAGCAAGCCGAGGCCGGTAAAAAAAGAAAGCCTCCGCACCAAAGGGTGCGGAGGCTTTCTTTTGACTGCACTTGCCCTTCGGGCGCCTTTTCTTACTCCCTCACGTAGATGTTCTGATCCGAGCTGTGCACCATGGTCATGACGCGCATGTACTCGTCCTCGATCATGTCATAGTGCCCCTGAGTCTCCTTGATCACCGTTTCGAATACCTTGCGCACCAGCGGGTCCACCACGTCCTTCACCAGGATGGTGTAGAAGTCGATACAGGCCTTCTCCTCCTTGAGCGCGATTTCCAGCGCCTTCTGCTCGTGGCTGTCGGCTGCGATCGCCTGCTCCAGGGCGAGGTGGGTAGCCGACTGCTTGTCCGGCGGCGAGGCGATGTAGGTGTCGATGTCACCCAGGTCGCCTCCGCGGTAGTAATCGAAGAAGGCCTTCAGGTGATTGACCTCTTCGCCGGCCAGAAGGTCGAAAACCTTCTTCGATCTTTCGTCCTTGCTCACCGAAGCCGCGCGCCGGTAGAAGTCCATGCTCTCCTTCTCGGTCTTGATCGCCAGCTTCAATGCTTCCTGCAGTGTGTACTCCTTGAACATGGCTGCACCTCCGTAGGCTTCAGTGGGATTGCTTGGCAAAGAGTATATCGAAGGGACCGGGGAGGTCAAATACCCGAAAAAACGAGTGAATACAGCCTAATGTCTGGGGCGGGGGCGCAGGGAGTGGTCGAGCTTGAAGAGCCGCCTGGCGTTTTCCGACGTAATGCGGGCGAGTTCCTCGACCGGAATGTCACGGATCTGTGCGACCCGCCGCGCCGTGGCCAGGAGATGGGCGGGAACGTTCACCTCCCCACGATGGGGCTCCGGCGAGAGGTCCGGCGCATCGGTCTCGAGCAGTAGCCACTCAAGGGGGACGGCGGCCGCGACGTCGACCGGTCGCCTGGCGTTCAGGTAGGTGACGGTGCCGGAGAGGGAGATGTGCAGCCCGAGCCGCAGGCAGGTCATAGCCGTCTCGACGCTGCCGGAAAAGGAGTGCATCACGCCGCCGTAGGCCTGGATCCCCGCTGCCCTGATTATGGCGAGCAGGTCGTCGAAGGCCCGGCGGCAGTGCAGCAGCACGGGGAGCCCTGCTTCGCGGGCGATCTCCAATTGAGCCCGGAAGGCCTCCTGTTGCATTTTGCGGGATGGCGAAGGGAGCAGGTAATCGAGCCCGATTTCTCCGATGGCCGTGGCGAAGGGAGCGTAGCGTCTGAGTTCCGAGAGGGTTGTGGGGGTGAGCTGGTCGGCGTGCATGGGGTGTACGCCGTAGGCGGGTAGGGCCTGGTGGTAGCGAAGGGCGAGTGTTTCGATCTCCGGCCAGCCTTCCGGGGCAACGCCCGGGACCAGGAAGGCGGTCACACCGGCGTGTTCCGCCTCCGGGATGAGCGTGTCGAGGCGGGGCCGGAGTCGCGGGTCATCCAGGTGGCAGTGGCTGTCAAAAAACATGGAGTCAGGTGGTGACGCCGGGGTGATCCTTGAGCTCCTTGATGATCTCCACCTGGCGCTGGAATATGTACTGGGAGATGTTGAGTTCCTCGGAACGCGTGGGCGCTATTTCAAAGACGAGCCGGCAGCTGCCGTCCCTCTCGAACACCTTTAAAAGCGATGCCGCGATCACGATGGTACCGGTAGGAAGGGCGATGGACAGTTCCCCTTTCTGGCTCAGGGGAAGACCGGGGTTGCGTTCGACGTCCATGGTCATGCCGGTGAGCGACATGTCGTGCAGCTTGCCACGCACCGTCGCTTCAAGTTCCGGTGCGGCGAACCAGGCCTTGATGGTTACCCCAAGCTGCACGCGCACCGACATACGGCGGTCGGCGCGGACCAGCGTGTAACCCGGATTGGACAGGATGACCCGTGATTTCTCTACATTTACGTAGGTCACCGAGGCGACCACATCCCGGCGGAAGTGGCTGCTCTTCAGTACGGTCAGCTTTTCCTGTGCTATGACAACGGCCTGTACCTGGTGCACCAGAAGTTCGGCGTCATTTTCTTCGATGGTGAGGACTTCCGCACCGTAGCTTACCGGGACTTCACGGTAGAAGTTGAGGAGCCTGAGGTCGTTTTTCAGCTTGCCGGAGCGGATGGCGGCCAGAGTCGCGAGGATCTCGGCTCGGTCACGCTGCTCGTCGGCAAGTTGCAACCTCTGGTAGTTGTCGTTCATGGTCGGTTCCGCCCGAAAAAAGTTATTGCTCTTTAGGCGCTTGCTGTGCAATTATGCCACGTTGTAGCGCTTGGCGAAGATACCCTCTTCGCCTTTCGTTTGTCCAGAGAATTTTAACGGGAGTTTAAGTTGATACGGTACCACGAACAAGAGATAGAGAAGCGGCGCACCTTCGCCATTATCAGTCACCCGGACGCCGGTAAGACTACCATAACCGAGAAGCTGTTGCTGTTCGGCGGTGCCATCCAGCAGGCGGGCGAGGTCCGGGCGAGAAAGTCGGCGCGGCATGCCACGAGCGACTGGATGGAGATGGAAAAACAGCGTGGCATTTCGGTCACTTCTTCGGTCATGAAGTTCACCTACCGCGACTTCGAGATCAACCTCCTGGACACCCCAGGCCACAACGACTTTTCCGAGGACACCTACCGCACCCTGACCGCGGTTGACTCGGTGCTCATGGTCATCGACTCCGTGAAGGGTGTCGAGAGCCAGACGAAGAAACTCCTCGAGGTCTGCCGCCTGCGCAACACCCCGATCATGACCTTCATCAACAAGCTGGACCGTGAGGGGCGCGAGCCGCTCGACCTGCTCGACGACATCGAGAGCACCTTGAAGATCCAGTGCGCGCCCATGACCTGGCCCATCGGGATGGGAAAACGCTTCCGCGGCACCTACCACCTTTACACCAAGGAGATCACCTTCTACGACCCCGAGGCGGACCGCGGCGTCGGGGAGGTCATCACGGTGAAGGGTCTGGAAGACCCGCTTCTTGACGAGCTGCTGGGGAGCCAGGTGGAGGAGTTGCGTAACGACGTCGAGCTCCTGGAAGGAGCGGCGCACCCGTTTGACGCCGAGGCCTACTTGGCCGGGAAACAGACGCCGGTCTTCTTCGGCTCCGCCATCAACACCTTCGGCGTGCAGCAATTGCTCGACTCCTTCGTGGAGAACGCGCCGTCGCCGCTGCCGCGCGAAGCCACCACCCGTACCGTCTCCCCCTACGAGGAGCCGTTCACCGGGTTCACCTTCAAGATCCAGGCGAACATGGACCCGGCGCACCGCGACCGCATCGCGTTCTTCCGCATCTGCTCCGGCAAGTTCGTGCGTGGCATGAAGGTGAAGCACCTGCGTCTTGGCCGCGAAGTCCAGATCTCCAACGCCACCATCTTCATGGCCCAGGACCGCACCAACGTCGACGAGGCCTACGCGGGCGACATCATCGGCATCCACAACCACGGCACCATCAAGATCGGCGACACCTTCACGCAGGGTGAGGATCTCAAGTACACCGGTATCCCGAACTTCGCACCGGAGCACTTCCGTAAAGTACGCATCCTGAATCCGCTCAAGTCGAAGTCCCTGGAGAAGGGGCTCGTGCAGCTCGCCGAGGAGGGGACCACCCAGGTCTTCCGCCCCCTGATGGGCGCCGACTGGATCGTGGGCGCGGTGGGTATGCTGCAGTTCGACGTGGTCATGCATCGCCTCGAGCACGAGTATGGCGTCAAGGCGACCTACGAGCCGGTCTCCTACGTCACCGCCCGCTGGGTCACCGGCGATAGGAAGAGGCTCGACGAGTTCCAGAAGAAAGAGGCGATGAGCCTCTACCTGGACGGAGAAGGGAACCTTGCGTACCTTGCCGGGAGCCAGTGGCGCCTGGACAACACCATGGAGAACTGGAAGGACCTAAACTTCCACGCCACCCGCGAGCACAGCTAAACGGTTTTAACACCGTCCGACCTGTCTGACTTGTCTGACAGGGTCTCAGAGAGTACTGCAACGATGGACATCCAGGCAGAAAATAACACTGCAGCAGCAGCGCCGGCCGCACGCAACGCCGGCGGTGCCCTGCTCGTCCTTGCTGCCGCCACCCTTTGGGGAACCTCGGGGACCTCGCAGGCCCTGGCGCCCGAAGGTGTCAGCCCCTGGAGCGTCGGCGCATTGCGTCTGCTGGCAGGGGGCGCGGCACTCATGGTCCTCGCCTTCCTGAGAGGCGGCCTGGGCAAAGGACGCTGGCCCTTCTGGGGCACCCTGGCTGCGGGCGGTTTCGTCGCCATATACCAACTCGCCTTTTTCACCGCCGTAAGCAGGACCGGCGTGGCTGTCGGCACCCTCGTCGCCATCGGGAGCTCGCCGGTCATCGCCGGGATACTCGGATTTGTCGTCCGGGGAGAGCGCCCGGGACGTGCCTGGGGCATCGCCACCGTGCTCGCCCTGGCCGGCTGCAGCCTCCTGGTCACCGGCGGAGGAGGGGTAGCCATCGACGTGGTGGGTGTCCTACTCGCTCTCGGTGCCGGCACTTCCTATGCCTGTTACACCATGGCCATCAAGGTGCTCCTACCCGGCCGCTCCTCAGAGGCGGTCATGGCTGTGGTCTTCAGTCTGGGAGCCCTGCTCCTCGCCCCTATTCTCTTCATGGCGGATCTCCATTGGGTCGCCCAGCCGCGGGGGATCGGCGTCGTGCTCTACCTCGGCGTGGTGGTTACCGCCCTTTCCTATTGTCTCTTCGCCATGGGACTGCGCAGCGTGCCGGTCGCCTCGGCGGTCACCCTGTCACTCGCAGAACCGCTGGTGGCTGCGCTCCTAGGAATACTGTTCCTGGGCGAGCGGCTCACCCATACGGCACTCGCCGGGATCCCGCTGCTATTCGCGGGGCTCGCCGTACTCGCTTATTCAATGTCCGGTAAAAGGGCTGTTTGAACTAAAAAGGTAAGGAGGCATTTCCATGGTATTCGCAGCGAAAGTTTCCGAGATTCCGGAGTTCGGCAAGAAACTGGTTGAAGTGGGCGGGGAGAAGGTCCTCCTGGTGAAGACCAAGGGGAAGGTCTACGCCTGTGAACACGAGTGTCCGCATCAGGGGGCGCCGCTGCAGGGGGCGCTGGTCAAAGAAGTCGGGAAACTCTCGTGCCAGCGTCACGGCTACCGCTTCGACCTGGAGACCGGCATCTGTCCTGAGCACCCGGAGTGCCCTCTTACGATCTACCCCGTAGAGATCCGCGGTGACGAGGTATTTGTAGACCTCGGGTAGTCTGTGTGTCCCTCACAGAAAAACTGCACGTGTCACAAAAAAACCTTGACTCAAAATACTTTTCAAGATAAGTTTGACCGCTCAATTGTAAATCCAGAGTAAAGGTGGTGAAGTTCATGTACGCAGTAGTCAAAACCGGAGGGAAGCAATATAAAGTTTCCGAAGGCGACTTTCTGAAAGTCGAAAAACTGGAGGGCGCGGTAGGCGATACCGTTGAGTTCTCCGAAATCCTGATGGTTGGCGGCGATAAGGTTGTTATCGGAACACCTTTAGTGCCCAGCGCCTCTGTAGTCGGCAAAATTGTCGAGCAGGGCAAAGACAAGAAGATTCTGGTCTTCAAATCCAAGCGCCGGAAAAACTCCAGGAAACTTAACGGGCACCGTCAACTCAGGACTATCCTCAAGATTGAGAAGATCAACGCCTAGGTAATATCTTAAACGGCGGTGCGGCAGCCGCGATTTTAGAATCAGGGCCGCTACCGGCAGAAGGAGCAGAAAATGGCACACAAGAAAGGCGTCGGTAGTTCCAGGAACGGTCGCGACTCCGACGGCCAAAGACTTGGTTGCAAGAAGTTCGGCGGCGAAGCGGTGAAAGCCGGCAACATCATCTACCGTCAGCACGGCACCAAGATCCACCCGGGCAACAACGTTGGCCTCGGCAAGGATTACACGCTGTTCGCCCTTATCGAGGGCGTGGTGAAGTTCGAGCGTATGGGCAAAGACCGTAAGAAGGTCTCCGTCTACCCGGCCAACTAGCCAGCGCAGCAAGACGAAAGTGTGAAAGCCCGGAGCCGCAAGGTCCGGGCTTTTGCCGTTTGCACAGGAATGTTCCTAATGAGTTTCATTGATGAAGTAAAGATTTACGTGAAGTCCGGTGACGGCGGCGGGGGGTGCGTCTCCTTCCGGCGCGAGAAGTTCATACCGCTGGGCGGTCCCGACGGCGGCGACGGCGGCAAGGGTGGTGACGTGGTGGTGAAGGTATCGCCGCACCTCGCTACGCTGCTCGACCTGCGCCAGCACCCGCACCAGAAGGCAGGGCGTGGCAAGAACGGCATGGGGAGCGACCGGCACGGCGCCAATGGCGAGGCCAAGGAGATCCTGGTGCCGCGGGGCACCGTGATCAAGGACGCGGAGACCGGCGAAACGCTTGCCGACATGACCGACCCGGATTCCTCCATCGTGCTCCTCAAAGGTGGACGCGGCGGGCAGGGGAACGCCCGCTTCAAGACCGCGACGCACAAGGCCCCGAAGTTCGCGCAGCCCGGCGAGCCGGGTGAGGAGCGCTGGATCAGGCTCGAGCTGAAGCTCATGGCGGACGTCGGCCTTCTTGGGATGCCGAGCGTCGGGAAGTCGTCGCTCATCAGCAAGATCTCAGCGGCGCGCCCGAAGATCGCCGAGTACCACTTCACCACGCTGAAGCCGAACCTGGGTGTCGTGAAATACAAGAACTACCGCACCTTCGTCATGGCCGATATCCCGGGCCTCATCGAGGGTGCGAGCGAGGGGGCAGGCCTTGGGCACCGCTTCCTCAAGCACCTGGAGCGCACCGGGCAGTTGCTGCACCTGCTCGACCTCTCCTGGATGCCCGACCGGGACCCGATTGCCGAGTACGAGGCGATCAACCGCGAGCTCGCACTCTTCAACCCGGAGCTCGCTGAGAAGCGGCAGACCGTGGTGATCAACAAGATCGACCTGCCGCACGTTCGCGAGAACCTGGAGAAGGTACTCCCTTACTTCGAGGAGCGCGGCATCAGGGTTTTCCCGATTTCGGCCGCGACCGGCGAGGGGATCGCCGAACTTCTGGACGACATCGCCTTCAACCTTTGGGGCGAGCCGGAGGAGACCTGGTAACGGGTGGCACATAGTGGAGTGTTGAAGGGGGAGGGGCGCAAGCTTCTCCCCCTTTTTCTTTGTGGGGCGCAGCCGCGGAAGGGGGCTCCGGGCGGCAATTGTGAAAAGACATGATAGACTACGATATTTGTGATTTCTAATACATTGTAAGCGGTCGGACTGTGACAGGTGCTGAGCGGGGGCCGGACAGAACTCTTCAGGAGGTCGGCATGTACAGGATGATCCAGCTGGAATCCTTGGTACCCGAAACTCTGCCGGGCGTATCGCTGTTTATAAAGCACGGCGAAAACCACGTGCTCTACAAGAATCCGGATCTCTCCTTCACACAGTGGGATAAGGAGCGGTTGCTGGATAACAACGTGACGCACCTCTACGTGAAATCGGCGGAGATGTCTATCTTCAACCAGTACGTCGAAGCCAACCTCGCGGCGGCCCTGAACGACGAGCACCTCGAGCCCGAAGTCAAACAGGCGATGCTGTACCAGACTTCGGTCAACTACGTTCAAGAGATATTCGACAGCCCCGCAATCGCTATCAGGCAAAACGTGGAGCGCTGCAGGAACCTGATCCAGCATATATTGGATGACGTGATGAAGTCGGACGGTGTCATGCCTGCACTCAGCAGCCTGGTAGACCACAACACCTACACCTATGTTCACTCAGTACAGTTGCGACCTACTCGATAGCCCTCCATGTCAGGATGTTCGAGCTGAGTAGCGACGAGCTTATGGACGTCGGGATGGGGTCGCTCTTCCACGACTACGGAAAAGTCTACGTCCCGAAGGAGTTGCTCGACAAGCCGGGCAGGCTAACCGCTACCGAATTTCAAGAGGTAAAGAAGCACCCCGTCTACGGTTTCAGCACCTTGAAGGATCTCGGTATCTTCACCCCTGTGGCCCTGGGGATCGTCAAGCATCACCACGAAAAGGAGAACGGCAGCGGTTATCCCGACGGGCTTTCCAGCTACGACATCGCCCGCAGCTCCAAGATCACGGCCATCGCCGACGTCTTCAGCGCCCTCACCACGACTAGGTCCTACCGCCAGGCCCTTTCGAAGGAGAGCGCCCTGGAGATCATGTACGGCGAGATGGACGGCTCCTTCGACCTGCAGTACCTGAACTCCTTCCGGGACAGTCTCAACTGACAGTGCCATCCCCATGTTGAACAAAAAAGCCCCGCCGGTTATAGGACCAGCGGGGCTTTTTCTTATGCATCAGGGGAAGCCGCGGTGTCTAACGCAAGGCCGATTCCACCATTTCCAGTAGCGGGCCGGGATAGACGCCGATGACGAGGATGCAGACCGATGCAGCGCAAAGGGCGAGTCCTTCGGCAAAACCGACCGGCTTAGGTGCGGGGGCCTCGGAGCGGTGCATGTAGAGTTGCGCGACTACCCTGAGATAGAAGTAGGCGGATGCTGCCGCGCTAAGGATGCCGATGACTGCGAGTGCAATCAGGCCACTCTTCAGGGCCGAGTAGAAGATGAAGAACTTCCCGATGAAGCCGGCCGTCGGGGGGATGCCGGCCAGAGAGACCATGGCGAGGGCGAGCACTCCACCTCGGACCGGTGCGGAAAAGCCGATTCCGGTGAAATCCGTGATCTGCTCGCGCTCCTCTTCGAAAGAGAGCGAAGAGATGGCGCCGAAGGCGGCTAGGTTCATGGCCGTGTAGATGGCGCCGTAAAGAAGCACCGCCGCATAGCCGTCCCGAGAGCCGGTCAGTAGCGCGAGGGCCAGGTATCCCATGTGTGCGACCGAGGAGTAGGCGAGCATCCGCTTGATGTTGGTCTGCCTGAGGGCGGCCAGATTGCCGAGCACCATAGAAAGAACGGATAGGAGGGCGAGTGGGGCGCGCAGCTCGGCCATGGGGGGGAAGTGCCCGAGCAGGATGAGAAGCAGTGCTGCAGCGGCGACCTTCGAGCTCGTGGAGAGGAAGGCCGCGACCGGTGAAGGTGCGCCCTGGTAGACGTCGGGCGTCCAGAGATGGGCGGGGACCAGCGAGAGCTTGAAGGCCATGCCGAGGATGAGGACACCCCAGCCTGCGGAGATGATGGCCCTGTTCTCGGGGCGCGCAAGCGCTGCTGAAAGCGCAAGGGTGCCGCTACCCGTGAAAATGAGCGCGAAGCCGAATGCGGTGAAGGCCGCCGCGACGGCTCCCATCAGGAGGTACTTAAGCCCCGCCTCCCCCGATTCCGCCCGGTTGAGATCCATGCTGACGAGGATGTAGAAGGCGAAGGAGACCGACTCCAGCGCAAGGAAGAGGATCAGCATGTTGGTGGCGCAGGGAAGCACGCACATGGCGAAAAGCGCAAAGAGGACGGTCGCTGGATATTCCTCTCCCTTCAGGATGCGCCGTTCGTTGTAGCCGTGAGAGAGGAGCTGGGTCAGCGCGGCGGCGAAGCTGAAGAGGGGGATCAGCAGTTGGGCAAGCGGCGTGAAGGCGAGTCCCGGGATGCACTGGATGGGTGCGGGTGCCGTGAAGGCAGCCCAGATGCCGGCGGCAGCGGAAGCGGTGACCCCAATGGCGGTAAGGCTCGAGGAAAGGAGCAGCGGTCCGCACAGCAGCACGAAGAGCGCAGCGCAGCCCGTGATCACAATCGGCATGAGGCAATATAGTTCGGTAAGGGTCATTCTAAATGCTCCAAAAGCTAACCACAGAGGTTTGGGTCATCTGCGTTCCGGGGTTACTTATTCAGCAGAAGCTCCAAAGGCGCCTTGAACAGGTCCAGCACCGGCCCGGGGTGCACGCCAAGATACACCACTACCACGGCTAGCAGAACCAGCACGCTTCCTTCTCTCAGCGAAACCTCCGCGAGCACGGTCGGTTTGCTCTCCTTGCCGAAGAGCACCTCCTGCACCAGGCGCACCGTGTAGATGAGCGTCAGGACGCTCCCCAGAAAAGCCCCCAGTGCGGCGGCGGGCGCGACCTTGAAAACACCGACCAGGACGATCAGCTCGCTCACGAAGTTGTTCAACCCCGGCACCCCGGCGGAGGCCATATTGAAGATGAGGAAGAAGAAGGCGAGCACGGGGACCTTGCCCCATACGCCGCCGAAATCTGAAAGGTCGCGGCTCTCCACGCGCTCGTCGAGCATGCCTACCATGACGAAGAGCGCGCCGGTGGTGATGGCGTGGTTCACCATCTGCATGAGCGCTCCGGAAACGGCCACCGGGCTCCACGCCGCGATCCCGAGTGCGACGAACCCCATGTGGCTCACGCTCGAGTAGGCAAGCATCCGCTTCATATCGCGCTGCGCGAAGGCGACCCAGGCGAAGTAGCAGATGCCGAGCACGGCGACCACGTAGACGAGCGGCGTCAGTGCGCGGGAGGCCTCGGGGAAGAGCGGGTAGGCGATGCGGATCAGGCCGTAGGCGGCGGTCTTCGATAGCAGGCTCGCGAGCATGAGCGTACCGGCGACGGGGGCGTCGCAATAAGCGTCGGGTTGCCAGGTGTGTAGCGGGAAAAGCGGGAACTTGATGGCGAACGAGAGCAGGAATGCGCCGAAAAGCCAGAGCCCCAGTTGGTACGGAACGGTGGTGTGCATGAGCGCCGGAAGCGCGAAGGTGTAGCTCTCGGTCTGGGCGCCGTGCATCAGGTAGAGCGCGATGATGGCGAGCAGCATGAGGAGCGAGCCGACGAAGGTGTAGAGGAAGAACTTGATGGTCGAGTAGACCGGCCTGCCGGTTCCCCAGACGCCGATCAGGAAAAGCATCGGGATCAGCATCGCTTCCCAGAAAAGGTAGAAGAGGAAAAGGTCGAGGCTCAGGAAGAGCCCCTGCACCGCGCCCTGCAGGGCCAGGAGCAGTGACAGGTAGAGTCCCTGCCGCTCCTTCACCTTCCACGAGGCGATGATCGCGACGATGGTGATGAAGGCGGTGAGGATAACCATGACGAGGCTGATGCCGTCCATCCCGAGGGTGAAGCGGATGCCGAAACGGTCGATCCAGCCATGGTCCTGGTACAGGAAGAACCCGGTGGGTACGCCGACCTGCGCCGTGCCCTGGCGGTCAAGGGCGAGCGGGGCGCAGGCGAGGACGAACTCCGCCGCGCCGAAGGCGAGCGCGAGCCACCGCGCGGCAGACGCGCTTTGCCTAAGGGCGAACACGAGCAGCGCTCCCACGAGCGGGAGGAAGATAAGCAGCGAAAGTATCGGGATGAGAGATGTCATCAGAGGTCCCGTGGCGCGTTTGCGCCGGTTACGTTACAGCACGAGCCACGCGAGGTAGCAAAGGATGAGGGCTCCCCCGGCGGCGAAACTGATCAGGTAGACTGCGACGCGCCCGGTGCTCCAGCGCCCGAGCCGCTGACCGACCGAGCCGATTCCCTTGCCCAGACCGTCCAGCGAGTCGTCGATGACCCCTTTGTCCATGCGCTCCCACAAAATGCCGGCGAGCGCGCGGTAGGGGCGGATGAAAAGGACGTTGTACAACGCGTCGAAATACCAGCCGTTGGCGAGGAACGAGATGAGCGGGGAGGGAGGCGACTGCGCCTCCTGCATCCGGTGCGCGCGTCCCTTGCCGTAGCGCAGCCACGCCGCCGCGAGTCCCGCGAGTGCGAGTGTCCCGGCCACGGCCTGCATGACGATCTCCTGCTCGTGCGTCGCCTCAACGGCGCCGCCCCCTGGGATAGCGGCGAAGAGGCGGGTGAGGAGACCTTCGCCGATGTATCCCGGCAGGTCCAGTACGCCGCCGAAGAGACCGAGTATGGCCAGCGGGATGAGCACCGCCTGCATCACGCCGAGGCCGGAGGTGCGGTGCACGTGTCCGTTGCTCCCCCCGAAGACCAAGAAGACGAGACGGAAACTGTAGAAGGCGGTGATGAGGGCGGTCAGGAGTCCCAAAAGGTACAGGGACTGGTAGAGCGCTCCCCCCTTGTGCCAGACCGCCATGAGGATGCTGTCCTTGCTGAAGAAGCCGCCTGTAAAAGGCAGGCCCGCTAGGCAGGCGGCACCGGCGAGGAAACTCCAGAAGGTGAGCGGCAGCGTCCGCCGGAGCCCGCCCATTTTGAAGATGTCCTGTTCGTGGTGCATCGCTGCGATGATGCAGCCCGCGCCGAGGAAGAGGAGCGCCTTGAAGAAGGCGTGCACCAGCAGGTGGAAGGTCGCCGCGGTGACTGCTTCGGCACCGACGCCGAGCATCATGTAGCCGATCTGGCTGATGGTCGAATAGGCGAGCACACGTTTCAGGTCGCGCTGGGCGAGGGCGCAGGTGGCGCCGTAGAAGGCTGTCACCGCGCCGGTCACGGCGATGGCGGCAAGCGCTGCATGCGAGGCTGAAATCAGCGGGTACATGCGGGCCAGGAGGTACACCCCGGCGGTGACCATGGTTGCCGCATGGATCATGGCGGAGACCGGTGTCGGGCCGGCCATCGCGTCCGGAAGCCAGACCATGAGCGGGACCTGGGCCGACTTGCCCATGGCGGCGATGAGGAAAAGGATGCCGAGGGCGGTGAGTACGGAGACCGGCATCAGGAAGCCCATGCCGTTCAGCTTCGTCACCGAGAGGGTCCCGAAGAGCTGGAAGACCCAGGCAAGTGCGATCATGAAGGCGGTGTCGCCGATCCTCGTGGTGATGAACGCCTTTCGACCTGCGTCGGCGTTGTTCGTGTCCCGGTACCAGAAACCGATCAGGAGGTACGAGCAGAAGCCGACGCCCTCCCAGCCGAGGTAGAGAAGCGGCAGACTTTCGGCGAGGACCAGGGTCAGCATGGCGAAGACGAAGATGTTCAGCAGGGCGAAGTAGCGCGCGTAGTCCTCGTCCTCGCGCATGTAGAAGACAGAGTAGAGGTGGATCAGGCCGCACACGAAGCCGATCATCACGGAAAGCGAGAGCGAAAGGGGATCGAGGTAGAGCGAGATCGGGATGACGAGGTCGAAACTCGCGAACCATTCCGCCAGGGTGACCACCGTCGGCGCCGTGTAGGATAGGGCGGTGAGGAGCGCGCATACGAAGCTCCCGAAGACGGCGGCGCAGGCGAGGCTCTCCACCAGCACGCGCGGCAGTTTCCTCCCGGCGATAGCGCAGGTGAGACCGCCCAGAAGCGGGAAGAGGAGCATCAATGTCAGGTAGGTTGCCGGCATCATTATCCCTTCATCGAATCGAACCGGTCCGTGTTGACCGTCTGCTTGCGCCGGTGTAGGTAGACGACCATCGCGAGCGCAAGCGACACCTCAGCCGAGGTGAGTGCCATTAGCATCAGCGAAAAAAGCTGTCCATCGGCGATGCCCCAGTGCGCGGAGCCACCGACGAAGGTGAGCATGACGGCGTTCAGCATGATCTCGATCCCGATGAGCATCATGATCACGTTCGCGCGCCAGGCGACGACACAGGCAAGACCCATGGCGAACATGAGCGAGGCGACGATCAGGACGTGCGACAGCGGTACGCTCATTTGTGCCTCCCGAGGTACAGCGCGCCCACCAGGGCGAAGAGTAGCTGCATGGAGACGATCTCCACGGCGACCCCGTACTGTTTGAAGAGCGTGTAGGCGAACTGGCGCACCGGGATGTCGGTGAAGCCAGGGGGGACCGCCCGCACGTGGCTGAGCAGCAGCACCGCCAGCGCGCCCACCACCACGACCACCAGGGCCAGGGCCGGCCACCAGTCGGAAAAGCGCGGTTTGGGCAGCTTCTCGGGCGATTCCAGCTCCAGCATCATGATGACGAACAGGAAGAGCACCATGATGGCGCCGGCGTAGATGATGACCTCGAAGGCGGCGATGAGCGGGGCGCCCAGGAGGTAGAACATCAAGGCCAGCGCGAAGAACGAAACCACCAGGTAGACGATCGCCCGCACCGCCTGCCGCGCCGTAATGGCGCAGAGCGTTCCAATCAGCAGTATCGCCGCCAGTATGTAGAAAACAGTCGCTTCCATCTCTCTCCAGATTATGCGATTCCCACCCCTGGCGTTCCCGCCCCCGGAGGGGGAGGAGTGCTCGGATGGAGCTTTTTAAGCCTCTACGGCATGAGGCTCCTCGGGTCGAAGGGCGCCTGCTCGCCGTCGCCGCTACCGCGCGGCTGCACCACGCCGATGCCGGCATGGCGGTAGAAATTGTAGTCGGGATCTTTCCCGGTCCCGTCGATCAGCAGATCTTCCTTTTCGTACACCATGTCGATCACCTGGCGCCTGCAGTTGAACATCTCGGGCGACATCTGGATGGCGAGTGTCGGGCACGCCTCGGCGCAGAGGCCGCACAGGATGCAGCGCGAGAAGTTGATGCGGAACCAGGCGGCGTAACGCCGGCCGTTCTCACCTTCGGCCGCCGCCATCGATATGCAGTCGACGGGGCAGGCCCCGGAGCACAGATAGCAGGCGACGCAGCGCTCGGCGCCGTCGGGATCGCGGGTCAGGACGATGCTGCCGCGGAAGCGCTCCGGCATGGGCCGACGCTCCTCGGGGAACTGCACCGTGACCGGCTTCCTGAAGATGTGGCGCAGGGTGATGGAAAGGCCGGTAAAGATCTCTTTTATGTCGGTCAGTATGGACATCTGTTCCCGATGTTGTTCTTGTTGCCGTAAGTTGCCTGCCGTCGCCTCAAACTTCGGCAGGATTTGCCGCGCCCGGAGAGGCGGCCGGGGCCCGGCAGACAGCGCGGGGCTGTCTGCCGGAAGGAGGTGTTAGTTGGGCCGTAGTGCCTTCAGCAAGACGTCGAGGGTCTGTTTGTGACGGTTGTTCTCTGCGTAGGCCAGGGCGGTGGTTCCGGAGTATGACAGCGCCATGGGGTCGGCGCCGTTGTCGACCAGCAGTTGACTGGTCTGGGTGCAGCCGTAGTTGGCTGCCAGCATGAGAGGCGTGTGGCCGTCGCGGTCGCGGGCATCGACCTCGGCGCCCTTTTGCAGCAGCAGGCGTACCACGTCCGCCTTGCCGTGCGCTGCTGCGAAATGCAGCGGGGTCTTTCCCTTGTCGCTTCTGGCGGTGATGCTGGCGCCGCGCTCCAAAAGCTCGCTCACCTCAGCAAGATTGCCGGCCTTTGCCGCGTCCATGAGTGCGGTGTGGCCGTTTTTGTCCACCGCATCCACCTGTGCTGTAAACCCTGCCCCCAACTCGACTTCCACGGTTGTCGTCATCGCAGTTCCTCCTTTGTTGAATGCATTGCCCAGTACAACGCCCCCTATCGTAAAGCCAGCCACCAACCGGTGACCAGAATATTGAGAAGAGCTAGCGGTGTCAGGAACTTCCAGCCCAGATGCATGAGCTGGTCATAGCGAAGGCGGGGCAGGGTTCCCCTGACCCAGATGAACAGGAACGAGAACAATCCGACCTTGATGAAGAACCAGAGGATCGGCGGCAGTAGCGGGCCGCGCCATCCGCCCAGGAAGAAGAGCGAGGCGAGCGAGCCCAAAGAGATGATGTTGATGTACTCCCCGACGAAGAAGAGCCCGAAGCGCATCCCGGAATACTCGGTGTGGAATCCGGCGACGAGCTCCCCTTCCGCCTCGGGGAGGTCGAATGGGATACGGCGGCACTCGGCCAGGATGCTGACCAGGAAGATCGCGAAGGCGAGCGGCTGGTACACGATAAACGGCATGTCGGCCTGGGCGTTGACGATGTCGGCGAGGCTCAGCGACTTGGCCAGCATGACCACGGGAACCAGGGAGAGCCCCATGGAAAGCTCGTAGGAGATGAGTTGGGACAGGCCGCGGATGCTCCCGAGGAGCGCGTACTTCGAGTTGGAGGCCCAGCCGCCGAGGGCGACGCCATAGACCGCGACCGATGAGAGCGCCATGAAGTAGAGCACCCCCACGTTCAGGTCGGCGACCTGCATGGTCACCTTGTGCCCGAAGATCTCCACCGGTGCCCCCAGGGGGATGATGGCGAAGGTGAGGATGGCCGGCAGCGCCGCCATGGCCGGTGCTAACGAGAAGAGGAGGCGGTCCGCAGCGCTCGGGATCATGTCCTCCTTGGTGAGCATCTTGATGACGTCGGCCAGCGGCTGCAAAAGCCCCCAGGGGCCGACGCGGTTCGGGCCGATGCGGTCCTGGAGAAAGCCGAGGATGCGCCGTTCCGCCAGCACCAGGTAGGCTGCGTAGGTGAGGATGACGGCGAAGACGAAGACGATCTTCCCGAGCATCAGCGCTATGTCGACGGTATCCCAAGTCATGGCTCGGTCCTTGGATCGCCCTGCAGAAGGTTGAAGACGCGGACCCCTTCACCTTCCGGATCGAGGTCCTTCAGTTTGCTCCATCTCCCGGTGAGGGGCTCCTCGATGGTCCGTCCCCCCAGTCTCTCGATGAGCTGCGCCATGACACGCCAGGCGTCCCGCTCCGCGCCGCCGGGTATCTCTTTTCGATGCACCCGTGGCGGGTGCTCTGCCGCTGCGTCGGCTGCGGAGCCGTAGTACTTGGAGTCCAGCCCCTTAAGGGGAAGGCCGGACACCCGCGTGCGCCGGAAGCGCTGCGCGCGCCCCTCGTAGTTGATGGCGGTGCCGTCCGACTCGATCCAGGGGGTGGTGGGGAGAAAGACCGGCGCCTTCGCGGCAGCCGCGCTGGTACGCCAGTCTGCGCAGGCCAGCACCTCTACGTCGGCGTTGAACCCGTCGGGAAGGTCTGCTTCGAAGCAGACGACACCCTTTATCTTCCCGGCCGAAGCCAGCTCCGAAAACGCTTCTCCCCCGAATTCCAGGGTGAGGAGCCCCCCCGCCATGGCGTTGGGGCCCGGCTGTAGCATCACGAGCTTGGCTCCCCCCGAGGCAAGCTGATCCAAAAGGTCCGCATCCTTCTTCCCGGCGCCTGCGATGACCACCCCCCTGCCGCCCCCCTCGAAGGGGACCTCGTCCAGGTTGGCTACCGCGGTGAAGGTGAAGGGAAGCTTTTGCTTGGCCGGAATAGGATCGCCGTCCACCAGGTAGATCTGCGCACCGGCAAGAAACGCCTTGCGCACCGCCAGGGCCAGCATGGGGCCTTCCTCCATGAGATCAAGGGCATAGAGCGCGATGCACTCCGCCTTCTCGATGTCACGCAGGTAGGCGCTGTTCTTCTCATGGAGTAGTCTCGCCGCCGCCACGCTGCCGGCAAGCTCTGCCCCGTCGCCGAAATAGCAGAGCCTGGCGCCGTCGACGGTGCGGGCGAGCTGCGCCAGTAGGGTCATCCCCTCCAGGGAGAGTCTTGAGGAGCCGACGAAGGCGAGGCTTTTCGCACCGTTTTGGGCGACGAACTTCCCGATCGCCTTGGCGGCCGCATCGATGGCGTCTTCGTAGCCGCAGGTGGCACCATCCAGGCGCGCTTCGCGCGGGCGCTGCGGGTCGTTCAGGTAACCCTTGTCGAAGCGGGCGCGGTCGCAGATGAACCAGCCGTTCACCTGGTCGTTGCGGCGTCCCACGATCTTGATGGTCTCCCTCTGGAAGTTCTGGGGCGCGGTGTTGCAGCCGACCGAACAGTGCTGGCAGACCGAGGGGGCGAACTCGTAGTCCCAGTAGCGGGCCCGGAAGCGCCCGGTCTTGTCGGTGAAGACCCCGGTCGGGCAGATGTCGACCAGGTTGCCTGAGAAGGGAGACTCGAGGGCCCCCTCCTGGAACCTGCCGAAGTAGACCCGGCCGGCGCTCCCGGTCACACCGAAGTCGGTACCGCCGGCGTAATCCTGGTAGAACCTGGCGCAGCGGTAGCACTCGATGCAGCGGTTCATCTCGTGGTGGATCGTCTCGCCGAGGTACTGGTTCTGGAAGGTCCTCTTCTTACCCTGGTAGCGGCGCCGGCTGTGTCCCCCCGCGATGGTGAAGTCCTGCAGGAGGCACTCGCCCCCCTCGTCGCAGACCGGGCAGTCGTGCGGGTGGTTCATCATGAGCCACTCGATCACCAACTGGCGCATCCTGAGTGCTTCGGGATCGGTGGTCGAGACCACCATGCCGTCCTGGGCCGGGAGGGCGCACGACATCTGGATTCCCTTCACCGGGCCGTCCAGGAGTTTCACGGCGCAGAGGCGGCAGGCCGCGGCGATGGCGAGCGCAGGATGGTAGCAGAAGTGCGGGATGGTGATGCCGACGCTTCGCGCCGCCTCCAGCACGCTCGTTCCCGGCGCGACCTCTACCGGTATGTCATCGATGATCAGTTTGGGCATCGTCCTCTTTCGTCCTTATATGCTTCAGTCCCTTCTCTCTTATCCCGCGGCGCCCTCACCCCGACCCTCTCCCGGGGGGAGAGGGAGGATGTTCAGAGGGAGGGGCTTTGTGTGCCCCGAAGTGCCGTACCTGACCTCGAGCTCCCCCCTTTGCGAAGGGGGGACGGGGGGGATTTGCTCTTCGCTGGTACCTCCGAGCAGCCGCCGCTCAGCATCAGCCATCTACCTGCCGCAGTTTGCGGGATGGGGTGCTAGCTTCTTCCGGCCCTACTTCAGCGGGCACTTCTTCTTCACGATATGCTCCCGCACCTCGTCCTCGAAGTCGCGCAAAAGCCCGTCGAGCGGGGCCATGGCGCCTGGGGCGAGGGCGCAGAAGGTGTAATTCAGGTACTTCACGTGCTCGCGCAGGATGACGATGTCGTCCTCCACGCCGCGGCCGTTCTCGATCCTGGTGAGGATCTCCTTCACGAAGGGAAGCCCCTCGCGGCACGGGGTGCACCAGCCGCAGGATTCCCGGGCGAAGAAGGTGATCAGGTTCAGGGTCGCTTCGACGAGGCAGTGGCTTTCATCGAAGACGATCACGCCGCCTGAGCCGAGCCGGGAGCCTGCCTTGGCCACGGTGTCGTAGTCCATCGGGAGCGTCATGTGCTCAGGTTTCAGGAACTGGGTCGAGGCGCCCCCGGGGATGCAGGCCTTGAACTTCCTCCCTTCGCGCATGCCGCCGCAGGCGTCGAGCACAGCCTCAAGGGTGCTCCCGATCGGGAGCTCGACGCAGGCGCGGTTTTTAACCGAGCCGCTCACGCAGAAGAGCTTGCTCCCTGCCCCTTCCGGGTTCAGCGCGAGCCCCTTGAACCAGGCCGCCCCGTTGGCGACGATGGCGGGGATGTTGGCCAGCGTCTCCACGTTGTTCACCACGGTCGGCCCCTGCCAGAGCCCCTTCACGGCGGGGAAGGGGGGCTTTTGCCGCGGGTTCGGTCGTCTCCCCTCCAGGGCATTGATGAGGGCGGTTTCCTCGCCGCAGATGTAGCGGCCGGCGGAGAGGTGCAGGTCCAGGTCGATGGAGTGCTCCGTCCCGAGGATCTTCTCACCCAAAAGGCCCGCCTGTTTCGCCTCCTCGATGCCGCGCGCGAGGTTCGCCGCCGCCTTCTCGTAACCTTTGCGGATGAAGATGAAGGCGTGGCGCACGCCGAGCGCGTAGCAGGCGAGGGTCATCCCTTCGATCAGCGAGTAGGGGTTGTGCTCGAGGAGCACCCGGTCCTTGTAGGTGCCGGGCTCCATCTCGTCGCAGTTGCAGATGAGCCAGCGCGGCCCCGGGAGGTCGCGCGGCACGAAGGACCACTTGCGGCCGGTCGGGAAACCGGCGCCGCCGCGGCCGCGCAGTCCCGAATCGATCACGGTCTGCTGCACCTCGGCGGGGCTCATCCCGGTGAAGGCCTTCTTGAGCCCCTCAAAGCCCCCCTCCTCACGGTACTCGTCGAAGGTGACCACGCGGTTTGCGCGGTTATGTCGGAAAAGCGGAAGTGTCATGCTTTTTGCCGCTCCATCTCCAGTATTTCGTCCACCAGCTCGGGGGTCAGCTTCCCATACGGGACGTCGCCCACTGACATGGCCGGACCGTCGCCGCACATCCCCATGCAGCAGCATGGGAGGAGGGTGAACATGCCGTCCGCGGTGGTCTCGCCGAGGCCGACGCCGAGTTTCTTCTTCAGGTGCTCGATGATGCCTTCGCAGTCGACGCACCAGCAGGAGATGGAATCGCAGACGTGGATCACCTTCTTCCCTACCGGGCGGCGGTAGATCATCTCGTAGAAGGTGGCGAGCTCCTCGACCTGCAGCGGCGAGAGCCCGAGAAGGCTCGCCGCCTCCCCGACCGCCTCGTCGGTCAGCCAGCCGTAATGGGCCTGCAGCTCCTTCATCACGTCCACCGCGGCCTCCCGCGCGGTGATGGCGGAGGCGACGCGCGCCTCCAGCGTATTTTTCAAACTCTCCGGTATCATCCCGAGTTCTGCTCCTTGTTGTTACCGGTCCAGGTCCGCCAGCACGAAGTCGATGGAACCGAGGATGGCGAGAAAGTCCGACACGAGCCAGCCGCGGCTCAAAACGGGGAGCGACTGGATGTGCGGGAAGGTCGGGGTCCTGATCCGCATGCGGTAGGCGGTGTGCAGGCCGTCCGAGACCGCGAAGTAGCCGCACTCGCCCTTGGGCGCCTCGATCGGGGCGTAGCACTCCCCCTTGGGGGGCGACATGCCGCGCGTCGCGTTCACGAAGTGGTGGATCAGCGACTCGATGTCGTTCAGCGCGTCCCGTTTCTGCGGAAGCGTGTAGCGGTAGTCCTGGGAGATCCAGCGGCCGTCCGGCATCCCCTCGGCGGCCTGCTTCACGATGGCGAAGGACTGCCGCATCTCCTCCATGCGCACGAGGTAGCGGGCGTAGCAGTCCCCGCCTTGCGCGACGGCGACGTCGAACTTGAAGCGGTCGTAACCGCCGTAGGGCATCTTCTTCCTGAGGTCCCAGTCGAAGCCGCAGGCGCGCAGCATCGGCCCGCTGAGGCCCCATTCCATCGCCTGGTCGACCGTGATCGCGGAGACCTCCTTGAGGCGCGCGGTGAAGATAGGGTTGCCGGTCAAAAGCTTTTCGTACTCGCCAAGGCGGGGGGGGAACCATTCCAGGAAGGCGCGCACCTTCTCCAGCCATCCCGGCGGGAGGTCGTCGGCGACGCCGCCGATCCTGAACCAGGCCGGATGCATGCGGCCGCCGGTGATCAGCTCGACGATGTCGAAGATCTTCTCGCGGTCCGTGAAGGTGTAGAAGACCGGGGTCATGGCGCCGATGTCCGCGGCAAAGGTCCCGAGCCATACCAGGTGATTCGCGATGCGGAACAGCTCGCAGAGCATGACGCGGATGTATGTCGCGCGCTCGGGGATCTCGATGCCGCACAGTTTCTCGACCGAGTTCAGGTAGGCGAGGTTGTTCTGCACCCCCGCCAGGTAGTCGATCCTGTCCGTGTAGGGCATGAACTGGTGCCAGTTCTGGCGCTCGCCGATCTTCTCGGCGCCGCGGTGGTGGTAGCCGATCTCGCTCTCCATGTCGACGATCTCCTCGCCGGAGAGCTTCAACACGAAACGGACCACGCCGTGGGTCCCCGGGTGCTGGGGGCCGAGGTTCAGGATGAGGGTCTCATCGTCGACGCGGTCGAAGAAGTCGCTGGCGGGAAGCGCCTTGCGCCGGCGCGCCTCGTCGGCGGTGTAGGGGGGCATCTCGGTTGCCCGGGAGGGGTGTTCCTTCCTGAGCGGGTGCCCCTCCCAGTCCGGCGGCATCAGGATGCGGGTGAGGTTTTTGTGTCCGGCGAAGCGGATGCCGAACATGTCGTAGGCCTCGCGCTCGTACCAGTCGGCGGCCGGGAAGACCGAGGTGACGCTCGGCATCTCGGGGTACGCCCCGTCGAGCTCGGTCTTGACCCGAATCCTGCCCGGGGTGTCGAAGCAGGTGAGGTGGTAGTTCACGGTGAAGTCGCGGAAGCGGTCGCGGTCGCGCCGGCACGATTCGTCGACGCAGGCGATATCCTCCAGGCGGCGGAAGGGGGAGGCACTGCGCTTCTTCAGGTGCGCGAGCAGTTCCGGCACCAGCCGGGCTGGGGCGCGCAGGGTGAGCATGTCGCAGGCGGCCGGATCGACGGCCACTTCGCCGCCGAAAGCGGCGTGCAGTTCGCCCTCGAGGCCGAAGTCGGGGTAGGGGAGGCGCGGCTGTTTCGGGCGCCAGAGCTCGTCGGAGCGGGGCGCCGCGAAGTACGGGTGCTGCATGGCGCTGCCGCGGATGGCGGTCCCCTCCATGCCGGGGCCGCGGGTGTCTCGCGACTTGGTGACGCCGTCCACGAGGATCGGGGCCACCGTCCCCTGGGTCCCCCCCTGCATGCGGAGCACGGGACGCGTCGGGCGCTCCTCGGTCCTGATCTTTTGCTGCAGCAGCATGAGCCCTTCGAGGAAGGATTCGGGGCGCGGCGGACAGCCGGGGATGTAGAGGTCGACGGGAAGGATCTGGTTCACCCCCTGCACGACGCTGTAGACGTCGTACATCCCGCCGGAGTTGGCGCAGCTTCCCATGGAGATGACCCACTTGGGCTCCGCCATCTGGTCGTAGAGCCTGAGGATGCTGGGTGCCATCTTCTTGAAGACGGTCCCCGCGATAACCATGAGGTCCGCCTCGCGCGGCGTGCCGCGCAGGACCTCGGCGCCGAAGCGCGAGACGTCGTAGCGCGAGGTGAAGGAGGCCATCATCTCCACGAAACAGCAAGACAGCCCGAAGAACATGGGCCACAGCGAGTTCGCCCTCCCCCAGTTGATCAGGTCGTCCAGGTTGGTGAGGAGGACGTTTTCCGGTATTTTTTCGTCGGCCCTCTCGCTCAAGGCTTACCTCGCTCGCGGACGGCTGAAGGTCCCCATTCAAGGCCACCCTTGATCCAGAGCCAGACAAGCCCCAGCATGAGGATGACGATGAAGGCGGTGATGTGGACGAGGCCGGGGATGCCCAGAAGGTCCCAGGCGGTGGCCCAGGTCAGGATGAAGGCACCCTCGACGTCAAAGACGATGAAAAAGATGGCGATGAGGTAGAAGGGAACGCGTGAGGCGTGGCGGGCGGCCCCGGTGGGGACGACGCCCGATTCGTACGGGATGTGCTTGTCAGCGGAGTCCTTCCCGGAGCCGAGAAAGTACGCCGCGGCCAGCAGCAGGGCGATGAGCCCCACCGCGGCTGCGGTGTAGATGGCGAGAGGGATGAACTCTACCTGCTGAGCGGTTACTGGCATACCGGCCTTTCAATGAGAGTATCAGGGGATTTTGGTACCCGTATAATCTAGCGTAGGGCGGCTGAAAGTCAATTTTTCCCGCGGTTAATTTAGTCTTTCATTAGAGGGTTAGGTCATCATGATCTTGCTCTTCAGGATGAGTATCTCAAAGGCCATGGCGGCCTTGCCGATGAGCTTCTGGATTTCGGGGAGTTTTTCCTCGAGAGGGGTACTGCCGCCGCCGACATAGAGGACGGCTACGACGCGTCCCATCATCACGAGCGGGACCAGGAGGTTGTTAAAGGGAGTCCCCCCACCCAGCGCCTCCATGATAGCCTGGTTGCCGGCCGTCGCGGGCATCGGGCCCAGGAAGTAGTTCTTGCTCTGGTCCACCACGTTCAGCACCGACGGCTCGGCAAGCGAGAGCTCCAGCTCCTCGAACTCCGGCACCGGCCTGTTGTCGACCCGCGCCACCCAGCCGGAAGCACGGCCGCCGCGCAAAAGGAAAAAGGCGACCCGGCGAAACTGGGAGCCGAGGTGGCCGGTGACCAGTTCCGCGATCCAGTCCCGGTCATCCGGCTCGGCAAGACCTGCAAGCACGCTCTCCAGGGAGTAATCCTGCTCCGGGTCTTCGACCTCCTCGTAGATCTCGGCGGCGGGCGGGACGGCGGGCGGCTCGGGCGCGGCGGCACTTTCCGGAGCCGCCGGTGGAATCGCTGCGGCCGGGGGCGCTGCCGCCGGAGCCTGTGTGGCTGGCTGCGGCGCGAGGTCGGCCTGCGGCACTTCGCTTTGTTCAAGGAGTTCCAGGCAACTCAGGTCCTCGAGCACCGGGAGGTCGAGAATCTCATCCTCTTCGTGGGCCGACCATAACTCGAGGGTCGGCTTCGGGGGTGCGGGAGGCGGGGTGGCGGCGGCCACGCGGCTTGCCGGGGGAGCGGCTTGAGGAGCGGACTGATGCGCGGCATGGTGCCGGTTCCTGCTTCGGCTCCCCCCTTCCACGCTTATGTAGCGCACCTCGCGCTTGATACGGTAGTACTTCTCCATCGCGGTGACGATGCGCAGTTCCGGGGCGATCACCGGCATGATGATGAGGCCAGTGGCGAAGGAAATCTCGTCTATGGCGTGGAAGTCGGTAGGGTCGACCATCGCCAGGGTGAGCTTGCGCTTGTTCAGTTCGATGGGGACCACGCGGTATTTCTTCACGTAGTCGTAAGAGATGAGCTTGATGACGTCGTCGGGGATGTCGAGCAACTGTTCCGGGGTGGCGTGGGGAACTCCGGTTTTCTGGCTCAGAAACTCAGCCAGGTCGCGCTCGTCGAGGTACCCCATCTCTACGAGGTTGGTGCCGAAACGACCGCCGAAAATGGCCTGCCCCTTGAGGGTTTCCTCCAACTGGAACGGCGTGATCTTTCCCGCCTGGACCAGCATTTCGCCCAATCTCATCTTCTCCAAAACGTCCTCCGCCATCACATGAAATCGCATCGCAAGACCGGTCATGCCGCACCAGGTGCAGGGGGGCGGAACTGCCGTTTTGGGGCGGCACCCCGTGCCGGTCAGGCGCCAATTTAGAGCCGCTTCACGTAGATGTCAATAGCAAAGGGGGGCGTTGTCGCTCAGTAGAGGTCGACTATCTCATAGGAGGCGCTGCCTATTTCCACCGTGTCGCCGAGGGACTTGCCGATCAGCTCTCGCCCCATCGGGGAACTCGGAGTGATGACCAGGACTTCCTCGCCGTCCAGCAGCAGTTTGAGGCCGCCTTCCTGCGGGCCGATGAAGACCGTTTTCAGCGCTCCGTCGTCCCCTTCCAGGGTGACCAGCGCGGTGAGGCGGATTTCGGCCGAGGCGTCGAAGGGCTGCAGCGACAGGCCGCGGTAGGCCTGCAGGGCGCGCTTTATCTCCTGGGCTCGGTTTGCCTGCCCTTGCGCCACGTAAGAGGCCTCGAGGCTCAGGGTGTCGTACTTGTTGTCGGGGATGTTTTCTTCGTGGATGGCCGCTTCATGGGCCGCTTTCGCGGCCTTCATCAGGGTGTCCAGGTCATGGGTGAGACGGTCGATGATGAGACGGTGCAGTTGCTTCTTTTTGTTCGCTACGATGGGAAACCTTCCTGAGGGATGTGTTAGGTCACCTGTCGGGTGACGGCGACGATACTATAACGCGCGGAGGAATCTGTCTAGGGGTACCAGTTGATCCCGATCAGATGCATGTTGATGCCCGGGTTCGGGCCGCCGTTGAAACCGGCGTTGGACATGTGCTGGAAACGGTAGGATAGACCGAAGCCGGGGGTGAAATGGTAGATAAGCTCGGCGTGCGAGACGAACTGCTGGATGCCGTTGTAGTCTTTCAATCCGAAGCGGTCGCGGGAAATGATGGCGATGCTGACACCAAGATCGAGCTCGACGGGGAAGTCCGGATTGCCGAACCTGAAGGCGGGCCCGAGGGTGCCGATGAACCCGTTGTCTTCGTCTGTACTCAAAGTACCTGCCGTGATCGCAGCCTCGGTCCATACACCCCAGCCTGCCTTGTTGCAAAGGCCCCAGGGGAGTTGGTAGGTACCGAATGCTTCGACGAGATAAGCGCTGTTATCCTCGCCGTCTGCGGATACCCCGCCCCTGATCCCCACCGGGCCCCAGTTGCCGGCTGCGGCGGATTTTTCCGTTACGGGGAGCAGAACGAGTGCTGCGATTAGCAGAAGGAGTATGCTTTTCATGATGTATCCCCACGCGGTTAGGGCATGCTAACCTCATAAGGTGTATCCACAATTTGGAGAAATTCAAGCAGGTTTCACGAGGGCACGGATGCGTGTCGTCCGAAAGCCCTTTAGTTGCGGAAAAAAATTGCTGGAGGTACTATTTAATAGGCGGTAAACAGGCAGGAGGAGGCTGTTAATGACAGCCGGAAGGAGGTGCCCATGAAAGGATACCAGCTGGTAAAAGAGATCAGAGATGCGAAGAGCGCTCACCCCGACATGGTATTCATCAAGTGGTGGCGCAATGAGGAGGATTTCATCGATTTCGACCTGCTTGACCGATTCCTGCAGAACCTGAAAGAGAGCGAAAACATCGGCGGATTCGAGTTGATCAACGAGGATGAGATGTGGCGCACTCTTGAAGCGAGATGCCGCGGGCGGGTGACGAGGGAACAGCGTGACGGAGAGTGGGTGTTGCACTGGACGCCTCCGCCTGACAGAAAGGTTGAGGAGGCACAGACAGAGTTCCCGTACACGGCAGAGTCACTGGTGAAGATTCTGGATTCGGAAACCAACTACAACTACGTGGACTGATAGACAGGCTCCGCGTCCGCGCGCCTCCGCTTCTGCTGACGATGAGGGGCGAAGACTTCGGTCTTCGCCCCTTTTGTCGTCCAGGTTCAGCCTCTGGCCAGCATCTTGAAGAAATCCAGCACCTTGTCCGGGTGTTCCGAGGCCTTGGCGATCTTCGTCCACTGCCTGATCACGGTTCCCTCAGGCGAGAGAATCACCGTGGAGCGGATCACCCCCATGGTGGTCTTGCCGTACTGAACCTTCTCACCGAAGGCACCGTATGCCTTCATCACCGACGCGTCCGGGTCGGAGAGGAGGGGGAACGGGAGCTTGAAGTCGGCAATGAACTTCTCGTGCGACTTCAGCGAATCTTTGGAAATACCTACCAACACGACCCCCAACTGGAGGAAAAGCGGCTGCAGCTTTGCAAAGCCGACCGCCTCAGCGGTTCAGCCGGGGGTGTTGTCTTTAGGGTAGAAGAAGAGCACCACGAGCTTTCCCGCGTAATCCTTAAGTGAATGCTCCTTCCCGTCGCTCCCCTGGAGCCTGAAATCCGGCGCCTTCTGGCCTTCTAGTGACATGCCTGCCTCCTTGGTTGTGGTTCTCATTAGCTGGTTAAACATAGCAGACTGGGCATGAATGGCAAGGGATAAGGCTGCGGTTGTCAGCCAGATCCTTTTTGGGGTATGCTGTGCCCGGTTTTATGGGAGGGGGGAGATGGGTGGCATCATGGAGGTGGCGGGCGCCCCGGAGCGGTGGCATCACTTTGCCGGGGTCCTGCTCGTGATAGCGATGGCGGTGTTGCAGGCGCGGGTCGGGAGGGCTGGAGCCCTATGGCAGATCTGCTGGGCACTTCCGGGGACGCTGCTGCATGAGCTTTCCCACCTGGTGGTGGCCGCGGTGACCGGCGGGAGGCCCGTGGGGTTCAGCATTATCCCGCGGCGGGAAGGCGAGGGGCGCTGGGTGCTGGGTTCGGTGACCATCAGTAACGCCGGGGCCATTTCCGCGCTACCCTCGGCGCTTGCGCCGCTTTTGCTGAACGTGGTCGCTTATTATCTGTACCTTGGGTGGAACACGTGGTTTCCCGCGGACCTGCCGCATACCCTGCTCATGTACGTCGCCATTTACGTTTTCAGTTACAGCTCGATTCCGTCGGGACAGGATGTGCGGGTTGCCCTTTCCAATCCTGCGGGGGTGCTGCTCTACGGCGGTGCGGCGGGGTTCTATTTCTGGCGGGCGGGACTTTAGGGGTTAAAAAAGCCCGCCCCCCACTTTCGTGGAGGCGGGCTCGCCTTGTCATCTATCCCAGCCAATCTTTAGAGCGTCTCTGCCAGCCTCTCGAACTCCTTCTTCGAACGCACGATGCAGTCTTCCACCGCCATCCCGGCAAAGTAGTTCCCTGTCACGTATAGGCTGCTTCCCTGCAGCAGGCGGTCGACCTCGTCGGTGAGCGCCTTATGGCCCACCACCGGCGACGGGAGCTGGCTCTCACGCTCCACCACCTGCTCGAGATCCTCGGGCTTGACCTTCAGCACCTGGGCGATCCGATTCAGCTTCGCATCCAGCGGGAGCTTCCCGGACTTGAAGTGGAAGCTGAATCCCCGATAGCTGTCGTGGGCGACGGTATCCCGGGAAACGGCGGAGTAGAATTCTTCACCGATCGGGATCAGGCCGGCCAGAAGCGGCAGCTGCAGCTTGCTCTTCTGGACCGCCAACCCTACCGTCTCTATGGTTTCCAGCTTGAGCGCGGAAAGCACCTTGGCGAGTTCGGGGGCGATGCCGGCGGCAAGCGTCGCGCTCGCCGGCGGCGGGGCGGCGAGGGTGAGCCTCGGTGCACCATAGACGGTCCCTTCGGAGAGTTCCACCTCATAACCGGACGCGTCCTTGGAGATGCGGACGACCTCCACACCGGTCTCCAGGGTTATGCCACGGGCCGCGACGAGCCCGTCGATGACGCTGTTAAGCCCCCCCTTCAGGGTGAAGCTCTTGATGACGTCCTTTCTCCTCGGACGTTTGTTGAAAAGCATGTCGGCGGGGAAGTCGTCGGCGCGCTGCGAGATGACCGCGTTGAAGGCGGGACCGAATACGTTTTTATAGTTCTTCCGCCCAACGATGCGCCCGTAGTACGATGCGACGCTCTCCCCATCCTTCTTCAGGGTGAAGAGCTGCCAGGCCGAGGTGAAAAGCTCGACGAAGGAGAGCTGAGAGGGGATACTCTTGACCTCGTTGCCGACAAGCATCTTAAAGGAGACTTTCTCCCTCGGAAGGATGCTCTGCATCAGTCCGTGGCGCTCCATGAGCTCTAACAGCCCGCCGTAGGAGTTGTAGCAGGTGTGGGCGCCGAGTTCGAGCCAGAAGCCTTCGGCACTTCCCTGAAAGCGGTGCGAATGGAAACATCCGCCGGGACGATCGCTCTTTTCAAGGACCAGGGTGTTGAGCCCCTTGGCGGCTGCATGACTGGCGAAACTGAGCCCGCTGATCCCTGCTCCTATCACGATGGCGTCGAATTGCTTCATCTGGCGGCTCCTGTTTTTAAGGGTCGTTAATTGCAGCCTATATAAGCCCGCCCGCGCGGAGTTGTCAAGGTTTACAACATGTTGACATTAGTGGGGGCAGCAATTACATTCTGTGGAGCAATTCCAGGGACATTGAAAGGACTTCCGTTATGGCACAAAGAGATTACTACGAGGTGCTCGGTCTGAAAAAAGGCGCCTCGGCCGACGAAATCAAGCGGGCCTACCGCAAGCTCGCGGTGAAATACCACCCGGACAAGAACCCGGGGAACAAAGAGGCCGAGGAGCGCTTCAAGGAGATCAACGAGGCGTACGCCGTCCTGTCCGATCCGCAGAAGAAGGAGCAGTTCGACCAGTTCGGCTCCACCAATTTTCACCAGCGCTTCTCGCAGGAGGACATCTTCCGGGGCTTCAACGTGGACGACATGTTCCGCGACCAGGGTTTCGGCACCGACGACATCTTCTCGCGTATCTTCGGGGACGCCATGCGGCGCCAGCGCGGCGGCCGGGGCAGGGCGGCCGCAAAGGGCGAGGACTTCTCCATGGAACTCCAGGTCACCTTCCGGGACGCCTACGACGGCGCGGAGAAACGGGTCGCCTTCATGCGCGACGGCTCCCGCGAGGAGCTGTCGGTGAAGGTTCCCGCCGGAATAGAAAGCGGCGCGCGGCTGAGGGTGGCGGGACGCGGCGGGCCTGGGCGCATGGGGGGGCCTTCCGGGGACCTCTACCTGACCGTCCTGGTCAGCGCCGATCCCATGTTCCAACGCGAGGGTAACGACATCGTGCTGAACCACGAGGTGCGCTTCTCCGAGGCGGTCCTCGGGGGACAGATCGAGGTGCCGACCATGCAGGGGACCAAGCGGATCAGGATCCCGGCCGGCATCCAGTCCGGCACCAAGGTGCGCCTCAAGGGGCTCGGCTTTCCGCTGATGGGCAGCGCTGGACGTGGCGATATGTACGTGCGGGTCGCGGTGCACGTGCCGGAGAAACCCACCGCACGCCAGCGCGAGCTGGTGGAGCATTTGGCGGCGGAAGGGCTCTGACCCCTCCGGCACCGGCAAAAAAAATCCCCTTCGCCGCGGACCGGCGAGGGGGATTTTTCGTTTCTGGGGTAGCAGAGGCTAGGGCTGCTTGATGTCGATGCTGGCGGCGTTACGAAGGTCCTTCACCCACTGGTTGAAGCGCTCGTCCGACTTCTTCTTGTAGAGCTGCTCCTCGATGGAGTCCTTGACCTCCTCGAAGGGACGGCCCGTCCCGCGGCTCTTCTGCTCCAGCTTAATGATGTGGAGACCGGCCGGGCTCCGTACGATGGAGCTCACGTCGCCCGGCTTCATGGCGGCAACGGTATCGCCGATTTCGGGCAGCATGTCGCTCTTCTTGAAGCTGCCTAAGTCTCCCCCGTCTTTGGCGGCGGCGGGATCCTGGGAGTATTTCTTGGCGAGGGCGGCGAAGTCCTCGCCCGCCCGCGCCTTCGCGAGCACCTCGTTGGCGAGCTTCTCCGTGGCGGCGGCATCTTCCGGCTTAGCCTTGGGGTCGAGCTTGAAGAAGATGTGCCGGGCGTGGAAGGTCTCGGCGCCGCCGTAGCTGTCGCTATGCGCGTCGTAGTACTCGCGCATCTCGCGTTCACCCACCTGGATCTTGGAACGGACCTCCTGGCTCATGAGCCGCATCCGCTCCAACTGCTCCTTCAACTGCGCTTTGTACTGCGGGAAGGTGAGTCCCTGGGCGGCCAGCGCCTGTTCCAGCGCCTCCTGGGTGAGGTTGTTCTGCTTCTTGACGTCCTCGATGGAAGCGCGCAGTTCATCCTCGCCTACCTTGATGTCCAGTTCGCGGATCTTCTGCTCGACCAGTTTCTTGTCCACGAGCCGGTTCAGCGCCGCGCTTCTGAGCCCCATCTTCTCCGCCGGCGGGAGCTTTTCGCTCTCCTTCAGCATCTGGGCGTATTCCTTGTCGAGGTCGACGGTGGTGATCACCTCGTCGTTGACGACGGCAGCAATGCCGCTGATCTGTTTTGCCTGGGACGGGAAGGGGGATACTGCCAGGAGGGCCAGCAGGGTGCAGGCCATGATGATCTTAGCCATGGTGTCTCTCTATAGCCGCGCATGCGGCGTTTGTGCAAAAACGGCCGGACTTGCGCCCGGCCGTTGGCTGTTTCGGTTATTACTAGTAATTCCGACTATTTCGCCTGGGCGGGCTGGCCGGCTGCCGGCTGTGCGCCCTCTTTGGCGCCCTCAGGTCCCTTGAGCCCTTTAAGCGCGTCTTCCTTCACGCTGATCTTCGCCTGCTTCTTCAGGTCATCCTTGAGTTTCTTGAAGGTTTCCTGCTGCTTCTCCGGGAGGAGGGCCGCCTTGATCTGGTCCTTCACCTCTTCGAGGGAGCGCGGGCCCGCGGGGCGCTGGCCGGTCACCTTGATGATGTGGTAGCCAAACTGGGTCTTCACGATGCCGGAGGTCTGCCCTTCTTTCAGGCCGAAAGCGACCTTTTCGAAGTCGGGGATCATGGAGCCTTTGCCGAACCAGCCGAGATCGCCGCCTTTCTGGGCTGCGCCGTCGATGGAGAATTTCTTGGCCAGGTCCTCGAAATTAGCGCCGGCCTTAAGCTGCTTCTCGACGTCCTTCGCCTGATCCTCGGACTTGACCAGGATGTGGCTTGCCCTGATCTGTGCGCCGGTCTGGAACTTGTCCTTGTTCTTGTTGTAGTAGTCCTGCAGCTCGGCGTCGGTGACCTTGCCGATCTCTTCAACCTTCTTCTTCAGGAATGCCTCGACGATGACGCGCTTTTTCAGGTCTTCCAGGCGTGCGGCGACGTCCGGGCTCTTGTCGATCCCTTCCTTCTGTGCCTGCTGCATGATCAACTCGCGCACCACCATGGTGTCGACCATTTCCTTCTTCCCTTCCGGGGTCTCGGTCATCGGCTTCAGGTACGGGGGAAGAGCGGCCTGCTCTTTGTAGAAATCGTTGTCCGTGATGGTGGCGCCATTCACCTCGGCGAGGACGACCCCTTTACCCGGGCCTTCCTGTTTCGCCCCGGTGGCCGCCTCTTTCTTGCAGCCGGTCACGGCAACGCAGAGAGCGAGTAAAAGTATGGTGGCAGATTTGCTGAATTGCACGGTTAGCTCCTTTTATAAGTTGCGTAAATGATTTCCAATCCGGTGAACGCTAGCATATCAGACTAAGCATTTCAAGACATTTCTGGCCTCCGCCAGCACCCCGTCGAAGGAGCTGTCGGTGACCCGGACGTAGAGCCGGAAGTCCGGCGTAAACCGGTATTTTCCCTTCTCTTTGCGTAAGATGCCGGTGATGGCGTCGGGGGAGACCGGTGTCCTCTCGTGGAAGGCGAGGGCGATCTCGTTGCCGGCGAGCTCGATCTCCTTGACGAGGAGCCGCTTCAGCCCGACGCGCAGGCGCATGACCTCGATGAGGTAGAGCGCCGCCGGAGGGAGCGGTCCGAAGCGGTCGGCGAGCTCCTCCTTGATGTCGTCGATCTCGGCCTCGTCGGCGGGCTGCGTGAGTTTCTTGTAGATCATGAGGCGCTGGTTCGGGTCCCTGACGTACTCCTCCGGGATGAAGGCGGGGACCTTGAGCTTGATCTCCGGCTCGACCCGCTCCGGGAGTTCCTCCCCCTTCAAGGTGCGCACCGCCTCGTCCAGGAGCTCGGTATAAAGCTCGAAGCCGACGGCGGCGATGTCCCCGCTTTGCCGCGCACCCAAAAGGTCGCCGGCGCCGCGGATCTCGAGGTCGTGGGTGGCGATGCGGAAGCCGGCCCCAAGCTCGGTGAGCTCCTGGATGATCTTCAGCCGCTCGCGCGCGTCCGTGGAGATCGACCCTTCTCCCGGGATGAGTAGGTAGGCGTAGGCGCGGGTCTTGGACCGGCCGACCCTGCCGCGCAACTGGTAGAGCTGCGCGAGGCCGAAGGTGTCGGCGCGGTTCACGATGAGGGTGTTGGCGGTCGGGATGTCGAGGCCGCTCTCGATGATGGTGGTGCACAAAAGGAGGTTGGTCTCGCCGTGCATGAAGGAGAGCATCACCTGCTCCAGCTCCTTCTCGGCCATCTGCCCGTGCCCGACCGCGATCTTCGCTTCCGGCACGATGCGTTTCAGCTCCTCGGCCATGGCGCCTATGGTCTGCACCCGGTTGTGCACGAAGAAGACCTGGCCGCCGCGCCTAAGCTCCCTCAGCACCGCCTCGCGGATCAGCTCATCCGAGGAGCGGGAGACGAAGGTCTTGATGGCGAGCCGGTCCACCGGCGGGGTGTCGATGATGGAGAGGTCGCGTATCCCCATGAGCGACATGTAAAGGGTGCGCGGGATCGGTGTCGCGGTGAGGGTGAGGATGTCCACCACAGCCCTGAACTGCTTGAGCCTCTCCTTGTGCGCTACACCGAAGCGCTGCTCCTCGTCGACGATGAGAAGGCCCAGGTCCTTGAAGACGACGTCCTTCTGCAGGAGGCGGTGCGTGCCGATGACGACGTCCACGTCCCCCTTTTTCACACCCTCGAGGATCTCCCTTTGCTGCTGCGCGGTGCGAAAACGCGACAGCATCTCCACGCGGACCGGGTACTCCTTGAAACGCGCCGCGAAACTCTCGGCGTGCTGCTGGGCGAGAACCGTGGTCGGCACCAGGATAGCCACCTGCTTGCCGTCCAGGGTCGCCTTGAAGGCGGCGCGCATGGCCACCTCGGTCTTGCCGTAGCCTACGTCGCCGCAGACCAGGCGGTCCATTGGGCGGGTGCTCTCCATGTCGGCGATGACCTGGTCGATGGCGGCCGCCTGGTCCGGGGTCTCCTCGAAGGCGAAGGACGCCTCGAAGGCGCGGTACATGTCGTCGGCCGGGGAGTAGCGGTACCCCTGCTGCACTTCGCGCGCGGCATGGATCTTCAAAAGCTCGGCGGCCATCTCCTCGATCTCGGCGCGGGCCTTCGCCTTCGCCTTCTCCCAGCCGGCCCCGCCCAGCTTGTCGAGCCTCGGCTCGATCCCCTCGGCGCCCACGTAGCGCTGCACCAGGTTTATGCGGTCCACCGGGAGGTAGAGCTTGTCCCCTCCTGCGTACTCGAGGAGCAGGAAGTCCCCCTCGAGACCGGTGAGGCTTAAGTGCTCGAGCCCCCGGTAAAGGGCGACGCCGAAGTCGACGTGCACCATGTGGTCGCCGGGCTTAAGCTCGGCGAGAGAGGTGAGGAGCTGCTTCTTCTTCGCCTCGGATAGGCCGCGCCGCTTCACCCTCTTGCCGAAGATCTCCTCCTCGGCGACCACCACCAGGCGCTCCTCCTCGAGGCGGAAGCCGCGCGAGATCTCGCCGATGACGATCTCGACACGCCCCGGCGGGCGTCCCGCCGCGACCTCGAAGCGGTCGGAGGAGTGCTCAAGCGGCATCCGGTAGTGGGAGAGAAGCTCGTAGAGCCTGCGCGCCTGTCCCGCCTGGTGGCAGGGGACGAGCACGCGGTGCCCGGCCGCGATCCATCCGACCATCTTCTCGGTGAGAGGCGCCAGCACCCGCTCCCCTTCCGGCGTGGCGTCAAGTTTCAGGTCCTGGTTCCCCGTGCATTTAAGGCGGAGCTTCTCGCCCCCTTCCCCCTCGATCTCAAGGCGCGGGAACTCGAGGCGGCGCCCGGCAAGAAGGAGGCGTTCGAAGTCGTCGTCGGCCAGGTAGAGTTCGGCGGGGTCGCCCGTGATGGCGTCACGCAGTTCGGCGCGCCGGACCGCGCTGTCGAGCTCCTCGCGGAAACGCTGGGCCGCCTCGCGGATCGCCTCGGGATCGACGAGGACGCGCACCGCCCCTTCGCCGGCATAGTCGAAGACGGTCTGCAGTCCCGGGTGGAAAAGGGGCTGCAGGAAGTCGACCCCCGGCGGGTAGATGGCATGCTGCAGCTGGTCGAGGAGCTCACGGCGCCGGTCCGCGCCGATCCCCAGGTGGTCGCAGCGCCGCTTCAGTCTGGGGGCCAGCTCCTTCACCACCTCCGCCGAGAGGATCACCTCGCGGGAGGGGAGCAGCACCAGTTCCGGGAGCGCTTCGAGCGAGCGCTGGGTCACCGGGTCGAAAAGCCGCATGGTCTCGACCAGGTCGCCGAAGAACTCGATCCTGACCGGCATGTCCCGGTCGGGAGGGAAGATGTCGAGGATGCCGCCGCGTACCGAGAAGGTGCCCCGGTCCTCGACCAGGGGAACGTGTGAATAGCCGAGCTTCACCAGCTTCTCGACCAGGCTTTCTCGCTCGAGTTCTTCGCCCGCCACGAGGTACTGGCACACCCCGCCCAGCGTGTCGCGCGGGATTACGCGCTGCATGGCGCTTGCCACCGGGAGGACGAGGGCGCGGACCGCGCCGTCCATGAGGCGCACCAGGGCGTTCAGGCGTTCCCCCACGATGTCGGGGTGCGGCGAGGCCGCCTCGAAGGGGGTGACGTCCCAGGCGGGGAGGGGGAGCACGGTCTCGGGGTGCGTGGAGAAGAAGCGGAGCTCGCGGGTGATCTCGTCGGCGCTTTCCTGGTCGGCGGTGAGGACGATGAGCGGCGAAGCGTCGCTCGCGGCGAGCCGGGAGAGGAGGTAGGCCGGGGCCGAACCCTCGAGCCCCGCCACGCTCACCTGGCAGGAGGAAGCCGAGAGCTTCTCGCTAAGCTGTTTAAGATACTGCGGTACGGGCATGGTCATCGTCGCGGGGGGGCCTTTCTCTTTGGTGGGTGGAGCGGACAGCACCGGTCGAGCATAGCAAAATCGGGGCCGATTATCCAGCCAGTTGCGCCGCAAACTTTTGTCGCGGACCCCAAATAAAGGTAAAGAAAAAAATGGAGCCGCCGAATAGCTCTGTGAAGGTCGGAAAACGGTGTAAGTACAAACCTTCATTAAGGATTGGTGAGCCTATGAAACAAGAAGATGTCCTACACTCCGACGTGATCAACTACTTCACCACGGAGTTTGCCGCACTAGAGGAACGCCTCAAATCGGGGGGGCTGGACGACTACCGGGAGCGCGTGCTGGTGAGCCGCAAGATCAGTGAGGCGGTGCACCTGCTCTCCCCGTACGTCAGGAGCGATCCGAGGGCGCGCCACCTGGTGAAGGACGCCGAGGCGCTCAGGATGGAGCTCCTGTCGGTGCGTTCCATCATCGCGAAGCAGCTCCTGAAAAAGGAGAAGCAGTCCCTGCTGCAGGCTATCTTCATGCGCAAGAAGCGGCGCGGCCCGGATGAGCTGGCTGGTTGACCGGAGCGTCCTGGTGCCGGGTCCGGCGCACAGCTTCTGCCGGGGCTGCCGGTGTATTTCGTCCCCATGAAGAATTCACTTTACAATTAACTCGGCGTGTATTATATATCTCCTCCTTGCTGTGGAGAGATGTCCGAGTGGTTGAAGGAGCACGCCTGGAAAGCGTGTGTACGTTAATAGCGTACCGAGGGTTCGAATCCCTCTCTCTCCGCCATATTTATATTTACCCTTTGTGGATAGACCTGATAGCTGGGTCCCGCGCAACGGAAGGTTATGAACCCCGTCAGGTCCGGAAGGAAGCAGCGGCAGTAACCGCCCCCGTGTGCCGCGGGGTAGCCCAGCTATCAGCTCTTTCCGCAACCCCCCTGCCCCCCAAGCCCCACGCGAAACCATGAACCACTTGTTGCCATAGAGGTACGCCGCCTTGTCCTATCTCGTTCTCGCTAGAAAATGGCGCCCCCAGACCTTCAGCGACCTGGTCGGCCAGGAGCACGTCAGTCAGACCCTGAAAAACGCCATCGACGGCGGCAGGGTGGCGCATGCCTTTCTCTTCACCGGCGCACGCGGCGTCGGCAAGACCAGCTCCGCGCGTATCCTCGCCAAGGCGCTCAACTGCGAGAGCGGGCTGACCGTCGAACCCTGCAACAGCTGTGCTACCTGCCTCGAGATCACCGACGGGAACTCGGTCGACGTCTTCGAAATCGACGGCGCCTCGAACACCGGCGTCGACGACATCCGCGAACTGCGGGACAACATCAAGTACCTGCCGTCCCGCTCGCGCTACAAGATCTTCATCATCGACGAAGTGCACATGCTCACCACCAACGCCTTCAACGCGCTGTTGAAGACGCTGGAGGAGCCCCCGCCGCACGTCAAGTTCATCTTCGCCACCACCGAACCGCACAAGGTCCCGATTACCATTCTCTCGCGCTGCCAGCGTTTCGACTTCAAGAGGATCGCGCTGCCGCGCATCGTCTCGAGGCTGCGCTACATAGTCGACCAGGAGGGGGTGCAGATCTCGGACGAGGCGCTCGCCGTGGTGGCGAGAAAGGGCGACGGGAGCATGCGCGACTCGCTCTCCACGCTCGACCAGGTGCTCGCCTTCTGCGGCGATTCCGTCACCGATGCCGATGTGGCCGCGCTGCTGGGCGTCGTGGACCGGCGTCTCATAATGGATGGTTGCCGCGCGGTGCTCGACTCCGACGTGAAGGGGGCGCTCGAGATCGTGGCCCAGGTGGATTCTTTCGGCTACAGCATGCGCCAGTTCTGCCATGAGCTCATCAACCAGTTCAGGAACATCGCCATCTTGAAGGCGGTGGGCGAGCCGGGTGAGCTTTTGGAGCTCTCCGATGCCGAGCTCGCCGAGCTGCGCGGTTTCGGAGAGAAGAGCGCGCAGCAGGACTTGCAGCGTCATCTGAGCATCCTGCTGAAGAGCGAGGCCGAGATGGCCCACGCCGGTTTCCCGCGCCTGATCCTGGAGATGGCGCTGATGAAAATGGCGGCCCTCGCGCCGGCGATTCCCGTGCAGGAGCTTCTGCGCCGGTTGGACACCCTGGAGCAGGGAGGCCCGGTGCCGCAGCGTGTCGAAGCGGCGCGCCCGTCCGCCCCGGCGGCACGTCCGGCGTCGCAGCACGCCGCCCCGGCGCGGCCCGCAGCCGCCCCCGTTGCAGCGGCGTCTGCGCCGCCGTCCCATGCTTCCCATAACTCCCATGCTTCGCATTCGGCCTCGCCAGCCCCGGTACCCCCGGCAGCTGCAGCCGCCAGTTTCGCCGGTGCCGCCACCGCCGACCTCTGGAGCGGTTTCGTCCGCGCCGTGAAGGCTAAGAAACCTATGCTTGGCGGCGCGCTGGAGGAGGTCTACCCGGTGCGGGTATCCGAGGGGCACCTGGAGATCGGCTGCCTGCAGGGGAGCTTCCAGTTGACCCGCCTGCAGGACCCCGACCAGGTCAACGAGCTGAAGGGGCTTGCCCAGGCACACTTCGGGGTGCCGACCCAGATCAAGGTGGTCGCGCTCAGTGCTCCTCCCTCCGATGCCGCCCCGACCCTTTCGGAAAAAAAAAGCCTTGAAGATGCCGAGCGAAAGGCAACCCTGAGGCGCGAGGCCGAGGCGCACCCGCTGGTGGCCGCCGCGGTGGAGATGTTCGACGGCGAAATCGCCGAGGTGCAGGAATTACCGCGAAAAGAAGTGGCAAAATCATAACGATGTTCCGCGGTACGCTGCGACAATAAAAGATAAATTGGAGGATAAGATGTCTAAAGGTTTGGCGCAGATCATGAAACAAGCGCAGATGATGCAGCAGAAGATGGGAAAGCTGCAGGAAGAGGCGGCGGAGCGCACCGCCGAAGTGACCACCGGCGGTGGTGCCGTAACGGTGGTTGTTAACGGCAAGAATCAGGTGCTTTCCCTGGTCATCAAGAAAGAAGCGGTTGATCCGGAAGACGTCGAGATGCTGCAGGACCTGGTGATGACCGCCGTGAACGAGGCGCTCAAGAAGGTGCACCAGGCGATGTCGGAAGAGATGAGCAAGATCACCGGCGGCCTGAGCATTCCGGGACTGTTCTAGGTACTTGGCGCCCGCGCGGCGCCTGACGCAAGGGAGAGGGTGCATGCCGATTGGTGTGCACCCTCTAATTATAGAAATCTTCGATCAAAATTTTTTTGGTAAAAATAACCAGTAAAAACTTGTTTTATCCGTGGTGGGAATATGCTACATTTTTCGGGCTCGCTGACCAGGCTGGTGGGGGAATTGAAGAAACTGCCTGGCGTCGGTGAAAAAAGTGCCTTGCGGCTCGCGTTTCATCTGCTTAAATATCCCGGCAATATCGAGGCGTTAGCCGAGAGCCTCGTGCAGGTGAAGGAAAGGGTCCGTTTTTGTTCCGTCTGTTTTGCCATCACCGAGGACGATCCCTGCTGGATCTGCTCCGGTGAGCGGGACGCCGCCACGCTCTGCGTGGTCGAGGAGCCGCAGGACCTGCTCGCACTGGAGAGAAGCCGTGCTTTTCGCGGCCGATACCACGTGCTGCAGGGTGCTCTTTCACCGTTAAACGGCGTTACACCGCGTGACCTCAGGATCGCAGAGCTTATGCAGCGGCTTGAGGGGGGCGAGGTAAGGGAGGTGCTGATCGCCACCAACTTCAGTGTTGAAGGGGAGGCGACCGCTCTCTACCTCACCAGGATGATCAAGCCTCTGGGGATCAAGGTGACGCGTCTGGCGCACGGCATCCCCATCGGAAGCGATCTGGAATACGTGGATGCGGCGACGGTGCAGCGGGCGGTGGAGGGACGGTCGGAGCTGTGAGCCGACGTCCGATGGAAATGTAGAACGATCTTTTACCGTAAAGCCAATGCAAGATTTTCAAACTACAGGAGGAAATCAATGTCCCGCAGAATGGTAACAATCGACGGTAACACCGCGGCAGCCCACGTGGCCCACGCCACCAACGAGGTGATCGCCATCTACCCGATCACCCCTTCTTCCGTCATGGGGGAGATCTCGGACGAGAAGAGCGCCCGGGGCGAGAAAAACATCTGGGGGACCGTCCCTTCGGTCGCCGAGATGCAGTCGGAAGGTGGCGCCGCCGGTGCCGTGCACGGCTCCCTGCAGGCGGGCGCACTGACCACCACCTTCACCGCGAGCCAGGGGCTCCTGCTGATGATCCCGAACATGTTCAAGATCGCCGGTGAGCTCACCTCGACCGTATTCCACATCTCCGCCCGCGCCATCTCCGCGGCCGCGCTCAACATCTTCGGTGACCACTCCGACGTCATGTCGGCCCGCTCCACCGGCTGGGCCATGCTCTGTTCCAACAACGTGCAGGAGGTCATGGACTTCGCCCTGATCTCCCAGGCCGCGACCCTCAGGGCCCGCGTCCCCTTCATGCACTACTTCGACGGCTTCAGGACCTCCCACGAGGTGCAGAAGGTCGAGGAACTCACCTTTGACGACATGAGGGCCATGATCACCCCGGAGCTGGTCCAGGCGCACCGTGACCGTTGCATGACCCCGGACCGCCCGGTGATGCGTGGCACCGCCCAGAACCCGGACGTCTACTTCCAGGGTCGCGAGACGGTCAACCCCTACTACCCCGCCTGCCTCACCATCGTGCAGGAGGAGATGGACAAGTTCGCCAAGGTGGCCGGCCGCCAGTACAAGCTGGTCGAGTACGTGGGCGCCCCTGACGCCGAGCGCGTCATCATCGTGATGGGCTCCGCCGCCGACACCGTCCAGGAGACGATGAACACCCTGAACGCCTCCGGCGAGAAGGTCGGCCTCTTGAAAATCCGCCTCTTCAGGCCGTTCCCGGTCGCCGCCATCGCCGCGGCGCTCCCCGCGTCGGTGAAGAAGATCGCCGTACTCGACCGCACCAAGGAGCCGGGCTCCCTGGGCGAGCCGCTCTACCTCGACGTCAGGACCGCGATCGGCGAGGCGATGGGCGACGGGCTCACCAACTTCAAGCAGTACCCGATCATCGTCGGCGGCCGCTTCGGCTTGGGCTCCAAGGAGTTCACCCCGGGCATGGCCAAGGGGGTCTTCGACAACCTGAAGCTCGACAAGCCGAAGAACCACTTCGTGGTCGGTATCATCGAGGACGTGACCAACTCCTCCCTCGAGTACGATCCGAAGTTCGTGAACCCCTCCGCCGGCACCTACGCCGCCATGTTCTATGGCCTGGGCTCCGATGGTACCGTGGGCGCAAACAAGAACTCCATCAAGATCATCGGCGAGACCACCGACAACAACGTCCAGGCCTACTTCGTGTACGACTCCAAGAAGGCGGGCTCGGTGACCACCTCGCATCTGCGTTTCGGCAAGAATCCGATCCACGCGCCGTACCTGATCGACCAGGCCGACTTCGTCGCCTGCCACAACTTCTCCTTCCTCGAGAAGTACGACATGCTGGCGAACGCGAAGGAAGGAGCCACCTTCCTCCTCTGCTCCACCTTCGAGCACGACAAGGTGTGGGACTCCATGCCGGTCGAGGTGCAGCAACAGGTGATCGCCAAGAAGCTCAAGTTCTACGTGATCAACGCCATCGAGCTCGCCGAGAAGCTGGGCCTTGGCGCCAGGATCAACGTGATCATGCAGACCGCGTTCTTCAAGATCTCCAACATCATCCCGCTCGACACCGCCATCGCTGCGATCAAGGACGCCATCAAGAAGTCTTACGGCAAGTCCGGCGAGAAGGTCGTCGAGATGAACAACAAGGCGGTGGACGCAGCGCTCGAGAACATCTTCGAGGTGCAGGTGCCGGCCGCGGCCACGAGCGCGCTCAGAAAGCCCCCGGTCGTCGGCGCTCACGCCCCCGACTTCGTCCAGAACGTGACCGCCACCATGATCGCAGGCCTCGGCGACCAGCTCCCGGTCTCCAAGATCCCGGCCGACGGCACCTTCCCGACCGCGACCTCGCAGTACGAGAAGCGCAACATCGCCGTCGACATCCCGGTGTGGGACGAGGCACTGTGCATCCAGTGCGGCATTTGTTCCTTCATCTGCCCGCATGCCTCCATCAGGATGAAGGTGTACGACGCCGACAAGCTCGCCGGCGCACCGGCCACCTTCAAGTCCGCCGATGCCCGCGGCAACGAATTCAAGGGAAAGAAGGCCTCCGTCCAGGTAGCCCCCGAAGACTGCACCGGCTGCGGCGCCTGCGTGGCAAACTGCCCGGCCAAGTCCAAGGATGATCCCAAGCACAAGGCGATCAACATGAAGTTCCAGGCGCCGCTCAGGGCTTCCGAGGCGGCCAACTACGACTTCTTCCTCAACATCCCCGAGACCGACCCGAGCCTCATCAAGGTCGACACCCTGAAGGGTAGCCAGCTGGCACGTCCGCTCTTCGAGTACTCCGGCGCCTGCGCCGGCTGCGGCGAGACCCCGTACCTGAAGCTCCTCTCCCAGCTCTTCGGCGACCGCGCGCTCATCGCCAACGCCACCGGCTGCTCCTCGATCTACGGCGGCAACCTGCCGACCACCCCGTGGGCGAAGAACGCGGACGGGCGCGGCCCGGCCTGGTCCAACTCGCTCTTCGAGGACAACGCCGAGTTCGGCTTCGGCATGAGGCTCGCCGTCGATAAGTTCAACCAGGCCGCTCAGGAGCTCCTGGACCAGGTCTCCCTCCCGGCGGAGCTCGTTGCGCAGATCAAGGGTGCCGACCAGCAGAACCAGGCCGGCGTCGAGGCGCAGCGTGCACGCGTCGCAGAGCTGAAGCAGGCGCTCGCAGCAAGCAAGGAGCCGGCGGCGCAGCAGCTCCTCTCCCTCGCCGACTACCTCGTCAAGAAGTCGGTCTGGATCGTGGGCGGCGACGGCTGGGCCTATGACATCGGCTACGGCGGCCTCGACCACGTCATCGCTTCCGGCAAGAACGTGAACCTCCTCGTGCTCGACACCGAGGTCTACTCCAACACCGGCGGTCAGGCCTCCAAGTCGACGCCGATGGGCGCGGTGGCGCAGTTCGCCGCCGGCGGCAAGCCGCAGGCCAAGAAGGACCTCGGCATGATCGCCATGGCCTACGGCAACGTGTACGTCGCCAAGGTCGCCCTCTCCAACCCGGCACAGTGCGTCAAGGCGTTCATCGAGGCGGAGGCCTACGACGGCCCGTCCCTCATCCTCGCGTACAGCCACTGCATCGCGCACGGCATCGACATGGCCACCGCGGTAGAGACCCAGAAGCGCGCGGTCGCCTCCGGCCACTGGCCGCTCGTCCGCTACAACCCGGAGCTCGCCGAGCAGGGCAAGAACCCGCTCGTCCTCGACAGCAAGGACCCGAGCATCTCTCTCGAGGAATACGCCTACGGCGAGAACCGCTACCGCGTACTGAAGAAGAACAACCCGGAGGCCGCCGCTGCACTCATGGCGCGCTCGGCGGAACTCACTGCACGCCGCTACGATCTGTACAAGCGGATGGCCGAAATGGAGTTCGAGAAATAAGAAAGAAATCTAACAAAAGCGCTTGACAGGGACCAGACCCGTGAATAAACTCTTTATCAGTGCCGGGGATGGTCCCGCTTATCACGAAAGAGTAGTAACAGGAGAAGTCGTAATGGCTAAAGGTGTAGTTAAGTGGTTCAATGACAGCAAGGGTTTTGGTTTCATCGAGCAGGATAACGGCGAGGATGTGTTCGTACACTTCTCCGCCATCCAGTCCGACGGCTTCAAGTCCCTGGCAGAAGGCGATTCCGTAACTTTCGACGTGCAGCAGGGACCGAAAGGTCTCCAGGCGGCCAATGTAGTCAGGGTTTAAAGTTACCTTTAAACGACAAAAAGCCCCCGGATTTTCCGGGGGCTTTTTTTTGTGCGCATCGCCTGCGCCGCTATTCGATGCAGGTGCCGACCGAGCCGGAACGGCAGATGGTCTTATCGGTCCAAAGTGCCCCCTCCAGCTTGGCACCCGCCATTCGGGTTCCCCTGAGGCGCGCCTGGTTCAGCGAGGCGCCGCGCAGGTTGGCGCCGGTCAGGTCGGCGAGCTCGAGGTCGGTCTCCGCGAGGTTCGCCCGCTCCAGGTTCGCGGACTGCAGGTTGGTGCGGTTGAATTTGGCGCCCGCCAGGTCGTAACCCACCAGGTTCAGGCCGCTTAGGTCGGCACCGGAGAAGTCGCGCGTGGAGGAGAGGATCCTCTGCACCTCGGGCTGGGTCATGCGCCGGTCCGTGACCTTCGCCTTGACCGCCGCGCTCCCCCCCTTGCCCTTCGCGCTTCTCTTACCCTTCGCTACCTTTTTTTTCTTTCCCTTGACCTGCTTTTTGCCACCTTTCTTTTTGCTGACCTGGGCCGCGGACTTCCCCGACTCCACTTCTTTAGCGAGGGCGGCCAGCTTCGCCTCGGCCGCCTTTAGGGTCTGTGCCTCGGCGTTGTCCTTGGCCGCATTATCTTTGGCGGGTGCTTCCTTGGCGGGAGCCGGCGCAGGGGCGTCGGCCCCCAGTGCAAGTACGGGATAGGTCGCGGCCAGCCAGGCGGCGAGGGTGATGCGTGCGATATGCGCTGCAAAAGGGCGGTTCATAAGCGCCTCCGTAACGTGTTCCGACTCCCCGGATCGGTCCCGGGGATGTGCTTGTTCCCTTATCGGCAGGGGTGCGAAAAAACTGAAAGGTGTTTACCTTGTGGTATGGACGATATTCTCATTATAATGGAGGTGCCGTCCCGACAATAAGCGGGGCGGTGTGCTATATTTAACAGTCGCGCGCCCGGCGCGCCACGCAGATAATTTTCATCGGGAGCATCATGGCAACGAACAAGATCATCGTAAAAGGTGCCTGCGAGCACAACCTCAAATGCATCGACGTCGAAATCCCGCGCGACCAGCTCGTGGTCATCACCGGCATATCCGGCTCGGGGAAATCGACGCTCGCCTTCGACACTATCTACGCGGAAGGGCAGCGGCGCTACGTCGAGTCCCTTTCCGCCTACGCCCGCCAGTTCCTGGAGCAGATGGAGAAACCGGACGTCGAATCGATCGAGGGTCTCTCCCCGGCCATCTCCATTGAACAGAAGACTACCAGTAAGAACCCCCGGTCGACGGTGGGAACCGTCACCGAAATTTATGATTACCTCCGCCTGCTCTTCGCCCGCATCGGCAAGCCGCACTGCTACAACTGCGGCCGGCTCATCACGTCGCAGACGGTGTCGCAGATGGTGGACCAGATCGCGGCGCTCCCCCAGGGGGCGAAGCTGACCCTGCTCTCCCCGATCGTGCGCGGCAGGAAGGGAGAGTACAAAAAGGAACTGGCGCAGCTTAGAAAGGACGGCTTCGTAAGGATCGTCGTCGACGGCGAGACCCACGACCTCGCCGAGGAGATCACCCTCGACAAGAAGAAAAAGCACGACATCGACATCGTGGTGGACCGCCTGGTGGTGAAGCCGGGCTTCGAGAAGCGCCTCGCGGATTCCCTGGAGACCGCACTCTCCCATGCTGAGGGGATCGTGAAGGTGGCGCTCTCCGAGGATGAAAGCCGCGGGGTGAAGGCCGAGACCCACCTCTTCTCCGAGTCGGCGGCCTGCATCGAGTGTGGCATCTCCTATCCCGAGATGACCCCCCGCATGTTCTCCTTCAACAACCCCTACGGCGCCTGCCCGGACTGCACCGGTCTTGGCACGCGCATGTACCTCGACGCGGAGCTGGTCGTCCCGGAGCCAGAGCTCTCGCTAGCCGACGGCGCCATCGCCCCCTGGGAGAAGCGCTTCTCCGGGTGGTACCAGCAGACGCTTGCCGCACTCGCCAAGGCCTACGGCTTCGACATGCACGCGCCCTTCAAGAGCCTCTCGAAGAAGGCGAAGGACGTGATCCTGAACGGGTCGCAAGGAGAGCAGGTCGAGTTCTGGTGGATCGACGAGACCGGGAAGAAGCACAACTACAAGAAGGCCTTCGAAGGGGTGCTGAACAACCTGGAGCGGCGCCATCGCGAGAGCGAATCGGAGCAGGTGCGCGAGGAACTCGAGAAGTACATGGGGGTGATGCCGTGCCCGACCTGCGAGGGGGCGCGCCTTAAAAAGGAGGCGCTCCACGTGACGGTGGGGGAAAGAAACATCCGGCAGGTGACCGCGCTCTCCATCAAGGACTCCCTCGCCTTCTTCGCAGCGCTTTCCCTCACCGACAAGGAGGAGGACATCGCGCGCCGGATCCTGAAGGAGATCCGGGAGCGCCTGCACTTCCTGGTCAACGTAGGGCTCGACTACCTCTCCCTGGACCGCTCCTCCGGGACACTTTCAGGGGGTGAGGGACAGAGGATCAGGCTCGCGACCCAGATCGGCTCCTCGCTCGTAGGTGTCCTCTATATCCTCGACGAGCCCTCCATCGGGCTGCACCAGCGCGACAACGGGCGCCTGCTCTCGACGCTTCGGCACCTGCGCGACATCGGCAACACGGTGCTCGTCGTTGAGCACGACGAGGAGACCATCACCGAGGCGGACTGGGTCATCGACATGGGGCCGGGGGCAGGGGTGCACGGCGGCGAGGTCGTGGCCGAGGGGACTCCGGCCGGGATCATGGCGAATCCGCACTCCCTTACCGGCCGCTACCTCTCCGGCGCGCTCACCATCCCGATACCTAAAAAGCGCAGGAAAGGGAACCGCTTCCTGCATATCGAGGGGGCGGCGGAGAACAACCTGAAGAACGTGAGCGTCGACGTGCCGCTCGGGGTGATGACCTGCATCACAGGCGTCTCGGGTTCGGGGAAGTCGTCGCTCATCATCGACACCCTGTACAAGATGCTGAATCAGCGCCTCTACAAGAGCCGCGAGAAGGCGGGGGCGGTGCGGGCGATCCGCGGCACCGAGGTGCTCGACAAGGTCATCAACATCGACCAGTCCCCCATCGGGCGGACGCCGCGCTCGAACCCGGCGACCTACACCGGGCTCTTCACCGAGATCCGGGAGATCTTCGCGCAACTGCCGGAATCGAAGGTGCGCGGATACAAGCCGGGGCGCTACTCCTTCAACGTGAAGGGGGGGCGCTGCGAGGCCTGCTCGGGGGACGGCATCATAAAGATAGAGATGCACTTTCTCCCCGACGTGTATGTGGAGTGCGAGGTCTGCAAAGGGGCCCGTTACAACCGTGAAACCCTCGAGGTGCGCTTCAAGGGGCACTCCATCGCCGAGGTTCTGGACATGACGGTCTCGCAGGCCCTCGTTTTCCTGGAGCACATCCCGCGCATCAGGACGAAGCTGCAGACCCTGGAAGAGGTAGGGCTTGGCTACATAAAGCTTGGCCAGTCGGCCACGACCCTCTCCGGCGGCGAGGCGCAGCGCGTGAAGCTCGCCAAGGAACTCTCAAAGCGCGCCACCGGGCGCACTATCTACATCCTGGACGAGCCGACCACGGGCCTTCATTTCGCCGATATCGCGAAGCTTTTGGAGGTGCTGCACAAGCTCGTTGAGGCGGGGAACACCATCGTGGTGATCGAGCACAACCTGGACGTCATCAAGACGGCGGACTGGATCATCGACCTCGGGCCGGAAGGCGGGGACCGCGGCGGAGAGATCATCGCGGTCGGTACCCCGGAGCAGGTGGCGCGTGTCGAGCGCTCCTACACTGGGCAGTACCTCGCGAAGATGCTCCCCTAGCCGACGGGGACGGGGAGGAGAGACCATGACGGGCGGAGAAAAATGCAGCCACACTCCTGAGGAAAGGAAAGGGTGCGCCGCCTGCCGGGAAGAGGAGCCCGAGGCTTTCTGGTGCGGCTCCTGCAACAGGGGAGTACCGCGGAAGCGGTGCCCGTACTGCGGTCTGAAGGCCCGGAAAAAGAAGGGATAGCCCAGACGATTTAACGAGAAAATACGTTATAATCTGCTCATTGTTTGTCAGGCGGTGTACGGAAGGAGCTTCTCATGTGCAACGCATCGCTTATCAAGATCATGTTTTTCCTGTTGCTGCTGACACAGGTCGGCTGCTCCAATCTACTCCCCAGAACGAAGGCGATCACCGAGTCGCCGTGGCAGGAGTACGAAGCGGCGAAGGCCTCCTTTGACAGCATCGCCGTCGGGAAGACCACCGTGGAGGACCTGCAAAAGATGGGGTTCGACATCAAGTCTTCCCCCAACATCAGGGTCCTCAACTACCTGGACATCGCCGCCATGCTGCAAGGGCTGCCGGCCAAGGACATCGACCCGGGGCTGCAGGCATGCCTGAGGGCGCGCGAGGATTGCCGCGCCTACGTCTTCGAGCCCAAACGCAACTACAGCAAGCGGGTCGGCAACTTCTGGCTCGATATCTTGAACTTCAAGCGCAAGACCCACGAGACCGGCTGGCGTTTCAAGGCGCTCATCGTGTTCGTGAACCATCATGTGGCGTACAAGCTTTCCAGCGGCGAACCGAAGATCGACCAGATGACGGACCAGGTTAATCCACTCGGGCCGCTGCAGGCCCCTGCCGACATGATCACCAAGGCGCTCTTCTGACAGGACCGAGAAAACGGTTACACAGCCTGCAGCGTGACGGACGTTGCAGGCTTTTTTATGCCCTTCAGCTTGCTCGACTCATCTCTTGGTTCCCGCAGCAATTGATGCTATTGTGCATCGGTCAAAATCACGCAGGAGAGTCCTATGCATGACGCGCAGCACCCGTTCCATACCCTGACCCCGAACTTCATCATGGACGCCGTGGAGAGCCAGGGGTTTCGCTGCGACTGCCGCACCTCGGCCCTCAACAGCTACGAAAACCGCGTCTACCAGGTGGGGATAGAGGAAGAAAAGCCGCTCATCGCCAAGTTCTACCGGCCCGGGCGCTGGAGCGACGACCAGATCATCGAGGAGCACCGCTTCACCCTCGAACTCGCCGGGCACGAGCTCTCCGTGGTGGCCCCCTGGCTGAACCAGGCCGGCGCGAGCCTTTTCCACTACAATGGGTTCCGCTTCGCGCTCTACCCGCGCCAGGGGGGGCACGCCCCCGAGTTCGACAACGACGCGAACCTCCTGATCCTCGGCCGCATGTTGGGCCGGATCCACAGTATCGGGGCGGTGCGCCCCTTCGAACACCGCCCCGCGCTCACAAGCGGCGACTTCGGCTACGACAGCGCGGCCTTCATCGCCGAGCGTTTCATCCCGGACGAATACCGCGAGAGCTATCAGGCGGTGACCCGGCAGCTTTTGCAGGGGATCGACGACGCCTTCGCCTCGGTACCACAGCTCGCCTGCGTCCGGGCTCACGGCGACTGCCACGCCGGGAACATCCTCTGGCGCGACGACGCCCCCCATTTCGTCGACTTCGACGACGCGCGCATGGCGCCGGCGGTCCAGGACCTCTGGATGATGCTCTCGGGAGACCGGCCGCGCCAGCTGGCACAGCTTGCCCAGCTCGTCAAGGGGTACCGCGAGTTTTACGACTTCAACCCGGCCGAGCTGCGCCTCATCGAGCCCCTGCGGGCGTTGCGCATGATGCATTACAGCGCGTGGCTTGCCCGGCGCTGGGACGATCCAGCTTTCCCAGTCGCCTTCCCCTGGTTCAACACGGTGCGCTACTGGGGCGAGCATCTGCTCCAGTTGCGCGAGCAGCTGGCGGCGCTGGATGAGCCGCCGCTGGAACTCCCCTGACCTGCAAGAAAAAAGAGGCGGCCCATTGGGCCGCCTCTTTTTTTACACGTCGCACCGTACCGCGCTAGCGGGACTTCTTCTCCAGTTCCTGGTCCAGGTGTTTCAACTGCTCGATGCGCTGGCTCAGCTCCTCGATCTCACGGTTCAGTGCTTGGTTGTTGGTGCGCAGGGCGCGGTTTTGTCGTTTCTGTTCTTCGGCCAGGTTCACCAGGTCGGTCACCGGAGCTGCCAGCAAGGTCCATTGGCTCGCCGGATACTCCTTCTTCAGCCGCCGCAAGAGGCGCTGCGCCTGCGCCGATGCGGGACGGTCGGCCTTGGTTTTCATGGTCAGAAGGGCCAGGCGGAAGAGTGCCTCGTCGGTCACTCCCGCCACGCCGGGTGCGTTGCAAACCGCGGTCAGAAGTCCGGCGGCACCGGTAGCGTCTCCTTCCTGGAGCAGCGTCGTCGCCCGTGCGAGCTGGCGGGATCCGCTGTAGCGGTCGAAAAGGTTCGCCTCCCCGGTCCGGGTGCCGGCGCACCCTCCGCAGAATAGGAGGATCAGGATGAGTAGCAGCGTCTTTCTCATGCCTTCTCACTTTCCGGGGTCCCGATCAGGTAGGTGCTCCCAGTCTTCCCCTTGGCGCGGTCCTTCACCTTGGCTGCGGCCCTCGCGATCTCGACGGCGGAGGCGAACTGGTCCCTGCCGCAGACTATCACCGCGATTGAGATGGTCATCACGGGGAAGAAGCGATGTACGCCGTAGCGGTCGCTCCCTTCGATACCGCCGGCCCTCAGGTCTTCGGGGGAGTAGTGTTTGGCCACCTCGGCATTGAAGCTGCGGATCACTTCCTCGCAGACCGGCGTTACCAGGTCCACCGGGATCACCATGACGAAGTCGTCTCCCCCCACGTGCCCGACGAATCCCTCGCTCCCCCCGTTTTCTTTCACCGCGGCCTGGATCAGATCGCCGGTCAGGCGGAGCAGTTCGCTCCCCTTGGCGTAGCCGTAGTGGTCGCCGTACGGCTTGAAGTTGTCGAGGTCGGCGTAGCAGAAGGCGAAAGGCGCGCCGCTTTGCAGGCGCTCCTCGAGCACACGCTCTATCGCTATGTTCCCGGGGAGCCGGGTGAGCGGGCTTGCGTCGAGGCTCATCTGTTCGAGGACCTTGAGCCGCGCCGCCATTTTTGTGAAGTCGCGGGCGAGGTCGCTGATCTCGTCGCCGTAGGGGACCTCGGGGCGGTAGTCGAAGTCGCCGGCGGCGATCCGGTGCGTGGCGCTTTGCAGCTCCCTGATCGCCCCGAAGGTGCGGTAGGTGACCACCGGGGCGACGCCGATGGCGAGGAGAAAGCCGGTGCAGGAGATGGCGATGGTCCACCAGACGGTCCGCTTCTGCTGTTCGTCGGCGCGCGCGAGAACCACCTTCAGCTTGTCCCTGCGTTTCAGGTAGCTCGTGTCGATGGCGTTCAGTACCCTGAGTGCCGGGGTGCGTAGCGCTCCGTTGCTCGCCGAGTGCCCGGAGAAGAGTTTTTCCGATGCCTTCTGGTATTCGAGATAGAGCCGCTTCAGCTCTTTGAGGTCGGAGGTGGGGGGGGTCCGCTCCAGCATGGTGAGGCTTGCCTGTGCCTCGGCCTGCCGCTGGTGAAAGAGATCTATGAACGCGGGGTCCCTGAGGATGATGTACTTCCCGGCGAAACTTTCCTGTGCCAGTAACGAGGAGCGCAACTCGATGAGGGTGCCGATGACGGGTAGCTCGTTGTTGGCGATATCCCGGGAGATGTTGGTGCTGCGGTAGATGTTGTAGGAAGAGAAGACCAGGGCCGCGGCGGTGAAGAGCGCCATGGCTGCGTAGCCTGCCGTTATCTTCTGGATCAGGGTCAGGTTGGACAGACTGAACCGGGAAGATGTTCTTGTGCTGGCTGTCTCAGACATGGGTATAGATATTAGGGCACGGCACCGGCAAAGTCAACGCGGTGGTTGCTGTCAGTGGTGTGATGCGAGACGGCACTGGGACAGTACCCTGGTTGCGGCCTCTTCGAGTGTCTCGTCGTTCAGCAGTATGACGTGGTGAGCATGCTTCTGATACAGTGCGAAGCGCCGTTCGTACAGCTCATCCAGACCGCCTTCACTCATCCCGACGATGCCGCGCGGTGCTTCACTTGCTATGCGTTCATACAGTTTTTGAACTGGGAGGGCGAGGAAGACGATAGTGGAGATTGAGGCAAGGTGATGCATGGCGGGCTCAGAATAGACCACGCTTCCCCCGGTGGAGATGACGGCGTGACCGTCAGGGGAAAGCGCCAGCACGGTCTCCTCCTCGACCCGGCGGAACTCCTCGGCATTGAGCTCGTCGACCACCGCCTGCAGTTTTTTTCCAAAGCGCTGCTCGATGCAATGATCGGTGTCGATGAACTCCCAGCCGAGCCGCGCGGCGACGGTACGGCCGATGGCGCTCTTGCCGGAGCCCGGCATCCCTATCAAGGTCAGTCGTTCCATGTCACCCCCAGCGGTGTGTGTGCGCCGCTTCTCCGCACGAGGCCTGGACTCCGGGATTACTGCCGCGTCGGCAGCAGGGTCGCCTCCAGCAGGGCGCGCAGTGCCTTGTCGCTTCCCGCCTCGCGATTGACGATCGCCTTGCGTTCCCGGCGGGAGATGAGGATGCCAAGGTGCTCGGCGGCCTCGACGGTGCCGCCCGCGATGGAGGCGGAGAGCTGACACAGGATCTGCACCGGCAGCCCGTTTCGGTACCCCTGCACCAGTTTCCCGATCTCATCGTGGCGCTGCTCATAGCTCCAGGTCTGGTAGACCTCGTCGCCCAGGTTGTTCAACTTTCCCTGTATGCCGCTCAGCTTTTCAAGCATGCTCGTTTCTCCTGTGCGCCTCCCGTGGGCGCCTATTTCTTGTGTTCGTGGCTGAAGATGTGATCCCTGCAGTAGCCGTATTGCCCGTTGCACTTGGGGCAGTAGCGGAAGTCCATGTCAGGGTGCGTCTTCTCAGTGATGCCGCAGGTGGTGCAACGGTGCACCAGCACCTCTTCGCGCGGGGCGAAGCGCACCTTCTTAGCGATCTGCCTCTTGCCGTGGCGCAGGTTCAGGTAGATGTCGTGCGCGAAAAAGATCAGGTAGTTGGCCGTGGCGGCAAGCACCATGACCCGGGCGGGCCACCCCCCGAAGACGAGCTGGTAGGCGTAGCCCAGCCAGGTGAGAAGTGCGAGCCACTTGATGCGCACCGGGATGATGAAGAAGAGCAGTATCTGGAACTCCGGGAAGAGCGTGGCAAAGGCGAGGAAGACCGAGCCTGCCAGGAAGGCGTTGCTCACCGGGTACGACGGTATCAAAAAGGACGCCAGGAAGGTGATCAGACACCCCAGCAGGAGGTAGATGTTGTACCGGAAGGCGCCCCAGTGCTCCTCAAGCGTGGAGCTGAGCATGTAGAAGAAATACCAGGCGATCAGGGTGAAGATGATGCTGGAGTTGGGCGGGTCGAACGGGATGGTGAAGATGCGCCACCATTCACCCGACATGAAGAGGTCGGCGGAGAAGTAAGTTGCCATCCGGTCCAGCTTCCCCGTCATGTACATGAGGTAGAAGAAGGATTGCCCCGCGATGAGGTAGATGGTGAGATTCGGGATGGCGTAGCGGCCGAACTTCCGGTCCAGTCGGTCAATTATCTTCATGGCGCTCGAGATGTTCCTTTGCTTGCAGTTGTGTCGGGTGATCCGTGCCTGAGCTGCGGGTCGCTTTGCCGGTGGCCGCTGCGGCCTTCCCGGGGAACCTGAGCGCCATGAGGGCGTCCCGGTCGTCGGGGGTGATGATCTTAAGCGCCGCCAGCTCGTCCAGGTCCACGGGACGGGCGTGCTCTACGGTGAAGGCGAAGTCCTCGGTGTCGAAGTCGGAGCCGGGCCGGTACGTGCTGCGCACGATCTCCTGCAGCGCGGTGGGGTGTGCCACCATGTGCGCCCGCCAGGCGTCGCGCTGCTCCTGTTTCATGCCGTAATACCAGATGTGGTGTGAGAACTCGTGCAGCATGAGGGAACAGAGCTGGTCACGGGTGTACTCCTGGTAGAGGTTGCGGTAGATAACCTTCGAGTCGCGCCGGTAGGCGCCGAGATGGTACTTCACCTCGCTCGGCATCATGACCTCGTCGAAGGAGGCACCGGAAACACTCAGGGTGCTGCGCTGCGGGTCGTAACGGTCGAAGAGAAGACAAAGAAACGGGTCCTCGTGGGAGATTTTCTTCGCCAGGTCCCCCTGCCCCCAACTGATAGGGACATAGGTCGTGCTGCAGCCTGTCAGCATAAACGCAAGCAGCAGCATGGACAGTATTTTTACGACAGGGTGCATTGGGACTCCCGGGGGGCGACGCTGCCGACCCGGCGGAAATGTAACACATTACCGCCGGACAGCGCAACCAATCGCGCTGGGGCCATCTTGTAAAGCCCTCACATAAATGAATGCTGTTGATTATTCGTTTTACCTCCCCTAGAATGTGCCGTTAAAAACCAAGGGGAAATAGTGACGCGCGTCCTACTCATTGCAGACACCGAAAGGGTGCAACGTATCTTCCAGTCCATGGCGGAGCAGGGTTCCCTGCAGTTGCAGACCGCCTCGACCCTCCCCCTGGGAGAGCTCGAACTTACCGCCTCTTCCCCGGAATTCACCTTCGTGCAGAGCCGCATCTCCGGTTTCTCCGGCGATATCCTGCTGCGTCATCTCGACAAGATGCTCCCCTCCGGCGGGAAACTCGTGCTTTTGGCCGGTGACAGCGAGGACGCCGCCCAGGCCAAAAGGCAGGGGAGGACCTCACTTGACCTCTCCATGACCGACGCCTTCCTGGAACGAAGCGTAGCCGCGCTTCTGGCCGGGATTGCGCTCCCGGAGCCGCCGGGACAGGAGCAGCCGGTAGAGGATACACCCGCACAGGAGCCGCAAGCCCCGGAGCCGCAGGTATTGGAAACCGCCGCGGCGGCAAAGCGTACGGCCGCGAGGACCAAGGGGGGCGCGCCCGTACCTGATGCGACGGCAGCAGCCGCGGGTAAAGAAGCGGGCCTCCAGGACGAGGAGGAGGTCGAGACGCCTGCCTTCGTTCCGTTTCAGCCGAAGGCCTGGGAGCCGGCCGCGTTCACTCCCAAAGTGCCGGAACCGGAAGTGTCAGAACCGAAGGTAGCAGAGGAGTATCCCCAGGTGCCGCTCGCCGCTGGGAAGGCGGCAGCCTCGGCATTCGAGGAGGTCATGCAGCGGGCCGAGACGGACATCGCGCCGATAGATGCCTCCATGCTCGAGGTGGAGGACCACGTCGAGGTAGGCAGGAAAGTGGTGGACGCGGCTTCCCGGCAATCGCCGTCAACTGCTGCCGCCGCTGACGAGACGATGGTGGTGGGCGGGGGATATTACGCCGGGGAGACCGTGGCTGAGGCGCTTCGCAAGGCACAGCAGACCAAGCGGCGCAGGCCGTACCTCTTTATCGTGCCGGTGCTGCTTCTTCTCGCCGTGCCTTTGGTTTCCTACCTCGCGGGGAAGATGTCGGCCCCTCCTGAAAAGCCTGTGGCTAAGCCCGGGTCGCCCTACAAGCCAGGGAGCACTCCCCCTGCTGTGCAGACTGCTCCGAAGACGGCAGCACCGGTGCAAAGCCCAGTGCCTGTGGCGCCACCCGCGGCAAAAGTGACCCCAGCACCGTCCGCTCCCGTACAGCCGCAGGCAGCTCCTAAAAAGGGAATCGAAAAGCTCCCGGAGATGCTGGAAGGGACAAAGCTGGACGCCGAGTACGGCAGGAAAAATCCGGGATGGGTGCGCTACGTCGGCCTTAGAGCGGAGTACAAACTCTTCAAGGAGAACAACCTGTACCGGGCCATCCAAGTGATACCGGTTTCCGGCGGGGTCATCTCCGACGACCTGTTCAAGAGGGTGCTGAGGCAGTTCGGTGCCGTGGAGAGCTACCGCGTCGAGTCGAGCGCCCCGAAAGACGGGTACGTCATCGAGCAGTGTTCCGCCCCGGGGGATCTGGCGCTCACTATCTACCGCCACAAGGACAGCAGCAAGATTAAGGCCCTGGTGGTCTATTACCGTTGATATGAGGCTACCGATGATCCATGCCAAAAAGGGAGCGCTCCTTGCCGCCCTCCTTCTGCTTCCCGCCCAACTGAACGCGGCCTCGCCTGAATTCCAGATCGATCTGAAGGAACTGGAGCGGCAACAGCAGCCGGCGCCTGCCAAACCGTCACCCAAGCAGGTGCCGAAGAGCAAGAAACAGGCTCCCGTAAAGAAGGAGCCGAGCGCAAAGGCGGCCCCGGTGGCGAAGAAGGCCCGTCCCGAGACGGCACAAGGGGAGTACGTTCGTTACACGGTGCGGCCGGGGGACCACATCTTCAAGATCCTGGTAGCCCGGTTCGGCCTGTCCAACGAACAGGCGGAGCGCCTCATCCCTTCCATCGTCGAGTTAAACGGCATACGCAACATCAAGTCGCTTGAGGTCGGGAAGACTCTGCTGATCCCGGCGGCGGCGCTCCATGAGCACGCGCCGAAGGCAGCTAAAGAGGCTAAAGAGGCTAAAGAGGCTAAAGAGGCTAAAGAGGCGAAGGAGGCGAAGGAGGCGAAGGAGGCGAAGGAGGGCAGGGAGAAGAAAGTCGAGTCCGCCAAGATGCCGGCACCTGCTCCCGCGGCGGCTCCCCGGGCCCCCGAGCCTGTTGCCGAGGCACCACGTGCTCCGGAGCCTGTCGTCGCAGCTCCGCAGGCCCCGGCCGCTAAACCGGTTCCCGCACCGGCTTCTAAACCGGCTCCTGTGTCCACACCCGCACCTGCGTCGCCCCCGGCTCAGGCACCGACTCCGACTCCGACTCCGACTCCGACTCCGACTCCGACTCCGACTCCGACTCCTAAAGCAACTCCGGCCAAGGTGGCGCCTGCCCCGCCTGCCATCCCGGCCATCCCGGCCGTCCCGCAGGCTACCACGTGGGTCTGTCCGGTGAACCAGCATGACACTGCGAGTATTGTCGATTCGGTACTGAACGCGCTTTCCGCAAACTGGAGCCGCAACAGGATCATCCATTCCGGTGACGGCGCAGCAACTCCCTTCAGCATCAGGGTGGACCGTTACTTCGAGTACAAGGGTGGGCGCTACATCGTCAGCATAGGCGAGAGCGACCCGTACAACTACACCCTGATCAGGATACTGGAGACGGCGGGGTACCGGGCGCTCATGCTGGGTGGAAAAGAGGATTTCAAGGTCGTAGCCGAAAAGCTGTTCAAGCTGGTGGGGTTGACGGCGGGCTACGGTGAGCACCAACTACAGGAGGGGGGGCGGGGATCAGGATTCCTGCTGCAGCAGGACGATGCGGCGGGGAAACTTGTGCTGATCACCAACGCGCCGCCCCCTGCCGGGTACAAGTGGGCCATGCCCAAAGGGTGCGGCGCAAAATAAGAAGAGATCAAGGGATGGGGATCGCCGAGCGTTCCCCTTCTTCCGTATAGTAGCCGATGTTGTCGTGCGACATCGCGTTGTCCTGCGTGGCGGGAATCTCCGGGAGGGCCGTCTTCGCGGTGGTCTCAGCAGGCTGCGGTTTTTGCTGCAGCACCTCTTTCGGGGCGGGAACGCTACCCTTCGCCTTCGCCTTGAACTCCTCGGCCTTCCCTTGCGCCGCATCGTCTACCCAGCCGTCAACCTTCTGCCGCACCAGCGCCTCTATGCTGTCCTTGAGCGGCGTGTAGGCCGCCTCCTGCTTCACCGGTTTTACGCGCTGCAACTGATCGAAAACCCGCTTCGAATAACGGTCACGCTTGTCCGGTGTCTGGCTGTTGTAACAGCCGATCGCCTTCCAGGTGTAGCCGTACTTCTCCATGCACATGGAAAGGATCCATGCGCCGGTCTTGACGCTGTTGCACGGGTCGCCCAGTGAGTTCCAGCGCTGCTTGCCGATGGTGGAGGCCCAGCTGGAATTTATCTGCATCAGGCCAAAATCGTAGGTTCCGTTGGTGTTGTAGTTGACTGCGGCGGGGTTGAAGTTGGACTCGACCTTGGCGATCGCCCGCAGGATCTGCGGGTTGATGCCGTACTCGATGCCAGCTTCCTCGAAACAGAAGGCCGAGGCGTCGGTTGTCAGCGCCAGGGTCAAGGCGGCAGCCGCATAAAGCAGTCTGGCTTTACCCATCTTCAAGTTCCTCTTACGTGGGGTAGGATCGGTGCCCGGCGGGGTGGCCGGAGCACGACCCGGTCCATAATACATTTTCCGCGGTGCCGTGTCACCCCCCTAATGTTCCGCGCTCCGACTCCCCCTCCTTGCCGGCTCCTTCGCCGACTTCTCGAGACCAAACAAAAAGAAGGCCCGACCTTGCGGCCGAGCCTTCTCGCTTTCTTGCTAAGGTAGCGCCGGGACTAGATCAGTCCGTGGGCAACCATGGCCTTGGCCACCTTGATGAAGCCGGCGATGTTGGCGCCGTTCACGTAGTTGCCGGGGGTGCCGTACTCCTCGGCGGTCTGGTAGCAGGTGTCATGGATGTTCTTCATGATCTGGGCCAGACGCTGCTCGGTGTACTCGAAGGTCCATGCGTCGCGGCAGGCGTTCTGCTGCATCTCAAGTGCCGAGGTGGCAACGCCGCCAGCGTTCGCAGCCTTGCCCGGGCCGTAGGCGATGCCCGCCTCGAGGAACACCTTGACGCCTTCCGGGGTGGTCGGCATGTTGGCGCCTTCGCCGACTGCGATGCAGCCGTTTTTGACCAGGGTGGCGGCGTCCTTGCCGTTGATCTCGTTCTGGGTCGCGGACGGCATGGCGACCTGGCAGGGGATCTCCCAGATCTTGCCGTTTGCGACGTATTTCGCGTCCTTGTGGTATTTGGCGTAGTCCTCGATGCGACGGCGCTCGACTTCCTTGAGCTGCTTGACCAGGTCGAGGTCGATGCCTTTCTCGTGGTAGATGACGCCGTTGGAGTCGGAGCAGGTGACGCACTTGCCGCCCAACTGGTGGATCTTCTCGATGGTGTAGATGGCGACGTTGCCGGAGCCGGAAACCGAGCAGGTCTTGCCCTCGAAAGAGTCCTTGCGCACCTTCAGCATGGCGTCGACGAAGAAGCTGGCACCGTAGCCGGTCGCCTCGGTGCGTACCAGCGAGCCGCCCCAGTCGAGGCCCTTGCCGGTCAGGACGCCGGGCTCATAGCGGTTGGTGATGCGCTTGTACTGGCCGAACATGTAGCCGATCTCGCGCCCGCCCACGCCGATGTCGCCTGCCGGGACGTCGGTGTGCTCACCTAAGTGACGGTACAGTTCGGTCATGAAGCTCTGGCAGAAACGCATGATCTCGTTGTCGGATTTGCCCTTGGGATCGAAGTCGGAACCACCCTTGCCGCCGCCGATCGGAAGGCCGGTCAGGGAGTTCTTGAAGATCTGCTCGAAGCCGAGGAACTTGATGATCCCGAGGTAAACGGAGGGATGGAAACGGAGGCCGCCCTTGAAGGGGCCGAGAGAGCTGTTGAACTCCACGCGGAAGCCGCGGTTGATATGCACGTTGCCGGCGTCGTCCTGCCAGGGTACCCGGAAGATGATCTGGCGCTCCGGCTCACAGATCCTCTCGATGATCTTGCGCTCGGCGAATTCGGGGTGTTTCACCAGGACCGGTCCCAGCGACTCCAGTACTTCGCGGACGGCTTGGTGGAACTCCACTTCGCCCGGGTTTCTCTTCAGCACTTCTTGGAAAATCGGTTCTACTTTCTCGTCAATCTGTGGCGACATACATCCTCCTTGGTCATGAATGAGTGCGTTTGATCACTCTTTAATCAGCATAGAGAGGGTAACTCCCAGCTTCTGCCTTAAATGTGGACTCCTCTATGCACGAGGTGAACCATTTTTGTGCATGTATGCAAACAAATTAGGCATGCTGCGGGAAGTGTGCTGAATTTGGAGGCAAAACGCTGGTGGGTGTCTGCGCGTGGCTGCTGCAAAAATGATCAGATGGCGAGGCAGAGTTTACATTAGTTACTCTTTTTAATTTTTGAAACTACACTGGCGGGTGTGTGCACGTCGGGCAGGAAATGAAAAAGGGGGGCGCGGGTGATCCGCGCCCCCCCTTTTGTGTGACGGTGATCGGGCTAGTTGGTGAACATGAGCTTCCGCTCCAGGTCCATGGAATGGGAGAGGCGCTTTGCCTCCTCCATGGTGATCTGTTCCTGCTCGTGGAGCTGTATCAGGTGCTGGTCGAGGGTCTGCATCTGGTACTGGCTGCGGCCGTTCTCCATGTGCGCCTCGATTTCGTCGAGCCTTCCCTCGCGGATGCAGCTCTGGATGGTCGTGGTGGCGCGCATGATCTCGAGGACGGGGATGATGTTCTCGCCGGTCTTGTTCATCACGAGGCGGATGGAGACGGTTGCCACTAGGATGTCCGCCAGGCGCTGGCGCACGATCTCCTGTGCGTCAGGGGGGAAGTGTCCCACGATCCTGTTGATGGTCGAGACTGCACCCTGGGTATGCAGCGTTGAAAGGACCAGGTGGCCCGTCTCGGCGGCCATGAGGCACGACTCGATGGTGTCGGTGTCGCGCATCTCGCCCACCATGATCAGGTCCGGGTCCATGCGCAGCGCGGCCCTTAGCGCCGAGCTGAAGCTGTCGGTGTCGATGCCGACCTCACGCTGGATGATGCAGCTCTTCTCGGAGTGGAAGAGGAACTCGATGGGGTCCTCGATGGTGATGCAGTTGTAGCTGAAGTTCTCGTTGATGTAGCGCAGCATGGAGGCGAGCGTGGTCGACTTGCCGTTGCCGGTGGGGCCGGTGACCAGGATGAGGCCGTTGGGGGCCTTCGCGATCTCGCCCAATACCGGGGGGAGGCGCAATTCTTCGAAGGTCCCAATGTGGGCCGGGATTACCCTCATGATGATGCCGAAATGACCGCGCTGCCGGAAGATGCTGACGCGAAAGCGCGCCCCGCTCGGCAGCGAGAAGGAGGTGTCGAACTCCTTCTGGTCGGGTTCCCAGCGGCGGCCGTGGTGCGTCATGATCTGCGCGGCGATGAACTCGGTGTCCTCGGCGGTGAGGTTCGGGAGCTTGGAGCGGATGATTTGCCCCTTGCCGCGGAAGAAGGGAGGGTTGTCCACCTCGAAATGCACGTCGGAAACCTTCTTGCTGAAGGCTATTTCAAGAATCTGGACGAAGATCTTGGCATCCATGGTTGCCCCTTTCGTGCTCTCCGCACGCCCTCCCTACTTCTGGGCGCAGCGCTTGCGGTACAGGATGTTGTCGATAACGAGCCCCGCGTGCTGTGCGAGGATCTCTAGAAGCGGCAGTTGCGGGTCGGTTCCGGCGCCGGCGCCGAAGTCGGCGTAGATGATGGCGATGACGCGCCCGAAGCTTTTCACCGGGAGGAGCAGGGCCTTGCCGCTGATCGGCGTCCCGACGGCAGCGTAGATAGTGTCGCGCAGCGACTGGTCCGCGTCGCCGTAGCAGAGTTCGCCGCCTAACGCCTTTTGGTACAGCGACTCCTCGGGAGCGTTCAGGCGCAGCTTGACCGAGGTGACGGCGCCGTCGGCGCCGATTCCCATGGCGCGCTCGGCGATGAGTTCCGAGCGGACCACGACCAGGGTGACGCCGCGGCGAAAGACGCCACAAACGGCCTGCAACAGCGCGAAGGTGACCTCGGCGGCCTCGCGCTGCTCGGCAAGGGCCGCGAACTGCGCACGAAATTGCGCCGGGATCTGAGAGGTGGGGGCGCCTGTCTGTCGCTTAAGGCATGCCGCAAGCGCCCGACATCCGGCGGTGAGGTCGGCGATGAAGCTCTCGCTGCGATCATCGCGGCAGGCGCGGGGCAGCACCGCCGTCACGCCGTACTCCTGCGCCGAGGCGGCGAGCTGGAAATCGTCTGGAGCGGCGAAGAGCACGACGGGGAGGGCAGGGTGGCGCTCGCGGATCTGCTGCAGCAGCGCCGCGACGTCGCGGCCGTTTCTGCCGCGGTCCTCCCCCGCATCCAGCAGAAGCAGCGGCGACTTCTCGCGGGAGCGGGTCTGTTCGATAAAGGGATCGAGCTGGAGGGGATCGTCGGTGGCGCAGACAAAGCGCGGGCCGCACACCGCCGAGATGCACTCACGCATCAGCCTGGAGGAGGTGACGAGGATCACCCCGAGCGTCGCTTCCGCTTCGGCGGCACGCGCGGAAGCCCCTTCGAGGTAGTCGAAAAGCTCCTGCTGCTCGTGTGCCGGAATCCCGGAGAGCTCCTTCTGCAGCCTGCCGGCGATGGTGTCGGGGGTCTCCTCCTTGATGGCGGAGAAGAACCTCGGGATGCGGCTTTCCAGCTCGTCGAGCTCTTCGAGCCCGAGGTCGGCGGCAGATATGCCGGAGCCGGACTGGGACTCGGCGACCGGTGGCGCGTCGAAGATGGACTCCGGGGTCAGCGTGCCGTCGCGCTTACGCTCGTCGTAGATGCGCAGGGCGTCCATCAGGATGCTCTGCGTGTTCATATGGATCTGCGTGTTCGCCTTTTCCGGGAAGTAGCGATAGTCGTCGGAAACGACGATCTCGTTGACGTCGAGACAGAAAGTCCCCTTGGTCCAGGTGAGGACATCGACTATGGTCATCTCGATGAGTGCCTCGAGCCCCTGGTACGCGGCCTGGGTCTCGACGATTCCCTCCTCGATGAGCATCTGGATGATCGGCTTGCGCTCCGAGCCGGCCCTTTGCTGCTCCTTGAGGGCGTGCTCCAGCGCCTCGCGGCTCAGAAGCCCCATGTCGATCATGACCTGGCCGATGCGGATGCTGTTGTTGACGTGGTTGGCGCTGACGATGAAACCGTCCCGGAAGACAAGCTGGCTCTCCCCCTTGCTGCTTTTGAGCGTGAGGGTGCCGGTCTTGCCGGTTTGGTGCAGCAGCTGGATGACATCCACTAGGGGAAGGTGTTCCAAATCGCCTTCGAAGGACATGGCGGTACCCTTGTTAGCCTGGCGGCGGGTGAGCTGGAGCGGGTTTAGCGGGGAGATTCTAGCATGGGGTCGGGGCTAAGTAAACGGGAATTGCTGGGGATTTCGTAAAAACGGAGGAGGGGTGATCAGGCGGCTTCGAGCTCGCCGGTGTGGCTTAACCAGGCAAGGCCCAGGGCGAGGAGCCCGGCCACGCCACCCATTGTGAGGTTGCGGCTCGCGTAGTGAGCGTTGCGCTCGGCAAGGAAGGCAAGGAAATCATCCCTTTGCGCGATCATGCGCTCCAGGTGTCTGCCGTCTTCCCGGATCGTCTTCAGTCCGCTGCGGCCGCAGCGGCGCAGCGCGGTGCTGTCCTCGACGGTCTGCATGAGCCTGCCGAGCATGGCGAAGATGGCGCTGCCGCGGTTGCCGCCGCTCGCCATCTCGCGCCGGAAAACGGGGAGCGCCTCGTCGAAGAGGCTCGGCAGCCCGGCCAGCGCCTCTTCCCTCAGGCCGCCTCCCTGGAAGCGGTTTCTGACCCGGTGCGCCGCACCGGGCTCCCCCTGGTCGAAGAAGAGGGCGGCGAGCCGGGTGATCGAAGCGCGCAGCGCGTCTTCGTCGCGCCCGTTGCTGCAGGCGCTGGCGCAGAGCATGAGCCCGGCCAGGAAGATGTACCCCTTGTGGCAGCTGGTGCCGATGGCACGCTGCACCGCGCTTTCCGCGGCAACCCCGAGACGCACCTGTTCGTTCAGCTCTTCGCCGCGCGCGACGGCGTCGCAGAGGTCGAGCAGGTACAGGGAGACGATCTTCAGGGACGCCTCCATGCGCTCGACCGAGAGCTCGGGATGCGAGCCGCTGTCGCAGAGATCCACCAGCCCCGGTTTCGGGGTGAGGTAGAGCTCCATGAAGGCGCCGCGCACCAGGTTATTGGTCAGTCTTGTCAGGTGTGCCGTCATCGCTTCGGGAATGTCTCCGCACTTAGTCATATGCACCTGGAAATCATAGCATCGTTTGGCGCAAGAACGTAATGTGTATACATTATGCTGTGATAAGGCGCCGTCCCCGAACGGCTGCCGCCGCGTGGGGAAGGCCTCCCCGCCCCACATTAACCTTGAATTAGTGAGCCCATCTGGGATAATCTTCACTCCTGGCGCCCCCAGTGGGGCGCGGCACACCAGATGCACCCGCAGGTTCCCGACCGGCTCCACCTAGCCGCAGGCAAAGGAGCTTCTCCCCCTCGCCCGCCACCGGCCTTCCGGGTATACCCCAGCGTACGCATCAATCCCGATCGGAGATCCTCGCGACATGGAAACCTACAAGGCGCAGCCGCGCCAGCAGCGCAGGTTGAAGAAGTCTTCCCCCCTGAAGTACCTCCTCTGGGGCGCCGCCGGCGGCTCCACCATCATGCTCCTCGCCCTGCTCGGCTATTTCTTCTACCTTCTCGGCGCACTGCCGAAGGTCGACCGCCTGGCCGACTACCGTCCGCCCATCCTTTCCCAGGTCTTCGGCCAGGACGGCACCCTGGTCGGCGAATTCTACCTTGAGCGGCGCACCGTGGTGCCGGTCGACAAGATGCCCAAACGCCTGATCCAGGCCTTCGTGGCGGCTGAAGACTCCAACTTCTACCAGCACAAGGGGATCGACTACATCGGCGTCATGCGGGCGGCCTTCAAAAACGTGATCTCCATGCGCAAGAAGGAGGGGGCTTCGACCATCACGCAGCAGGTCGCGAAGTCGATGCTCCTCACCCCGGAGAAGAAGTTTTCCAGGAAGCTGAAGGAGGCGATCCTCGCGAAGAGGATGGAGGAGCGTCTCACGAAGGACGAGATCCTTTACATCTATCTGAACCAGATCTACCTCGGTGCCGGGGCCTACGGGGTGCAGCTCGCCGCGGAAACCTACTTCGGCAAAGAGGTTGACAAGCTGAACCTGGCCGAGATGGCCATGTTGGCGGGGCTCCCGAAGGCGCCGAACAGCTACTCCCCCATCAAGCACCTGGAGCGCGCCAAGGAGCGCCAGGGGTACGTCCTCGAGCGGATGGTGAAGGAGGGTTACATAACGCAGGCCGAGGCGGATTACGCCAAGGCCACCCCGATTGTGATCCAGCCGCTCAAGAAGGTGAACGCGGAACAGTCGGCCTACTTCCTGGAACAGGTGCGTCAGCAGCTCGTGGAGAAGTACGGCGAGGAGCGGCTTTACAAGGACGGGCTGAAGATCTACACCACCATGAACGCCGAGATGCAGAAGGCGGCTTACGACGCGGTGGTGAACGGCCTGAAGGCCGTGGACAAGCGCCAGGGCTTCCGCGGGGCGGCGAAGTACCTGGCCGAGGCCGAGGTCGATCCCTTCTGCAAGAAGGTTGAGGACGACATCGACGATCTCTCGCTCAAGCAGGGCTCGGTCTACCAGGGTGTGGTTACCGGGGTGAACCCGGCTAAGCAGGAGCTGACGGTCAGGGTGGGCGAGCGGACCGGCACCGTACCCAGGAAGGGTATGGACTGGGCCGGGCGTCTGGAGCTCGTGAACAGCTACGGCAAGCCGACCGCCAAACGCGCCATCGGCCTCGGCGCCGTGCTGGAGCTGCAGGTCAAGGAGCCGGACAAGAACCGCACCGGAGCCGTCTTCGCCCTGGACCAGGTGCCGGAGGCGCAGGCCGCGCTCATCGCCATCGATCCCACCTCCGGCGGCGTCCGCGCCATGGTCGGCGGGTACGACTTCAAGAAGAGCCAGTTCAACCGCGCCATGCAGGCGAAGAGAAACCCCGGGTCCGCCTTCAAGCCGGTCATCTACGCGGCGGCCCTCGAGCACGGCATGACCACGGCGAGCATCATCGACGACTCCCAGGTCGAGTACGAAAGCGGCGGGGACAAGGCGTGGAAGCCGAAGAACTACGACAACGTCTACCGCGGGCCGGTGACCATGCGCGAGGCGCTCACCAACTCGATCAACGTAGTGAGCGTCAAGATCCTGGAGCAGATCGGCGTCGGTTCCGCGATCGACTACGCCAAGAAACTCGGCATCACCTCGCCGCTTGCGGCGAACCTCACCCTTGCCCTTGGTTCCTCGAGCGTTACACCCATCGAGCTCACCAGCGCCTATGCCGTGTTCGCCTCGGGTGGCTACCGCACCGCCCCGTATTTCGTCACCAAGGTGCTCGACCGCGACGGCAACGTCCTGGAGGAGATCCAGGAGCCGAAGGTCCCGGTGTTCACCCGGATGTCGAGCGCCGCGCCGGATGCCGCAGGGGAGGGGGACAGCGCAGGGGACGGGGAGGACGGAAAGCCGATCGAACTGAAGCAGAACAAACCGGTCCCGGTGATGTCGGAGGCGACCGGCGGTGCCGTGCCTGCCATCCCGCCTGAGACTGCTTTCATTATGACTAACTTGATGCAGAGCGTCGTCTCCAGCGGCACCGGCAGCAGAGCCCGCGCTCTCGGGAGGCCGGTGGCCGGCAAGACCGGTACCACCAACGACATGAAAGACGCTTGGTTCGTCGGATACGTGCCTCAACTGGTGGCCGGCGTGTGGGTTGGCTACGACCAGGAGAGAAGCCTGGGCTCCGGCGGCTCGGGCGGGCAGGCTGCGGCGCCGATCTGGACCGAGTTCATGCAACGCGCCCTCGCCGGGGTGCCGGTGCGGTCCTTCCCCACCCCGGGGAACGTCACCTTTGCCCTTATCGACCCGCGTAGCGGCAAACTCGCGCGCGAAGGGACCCCCGGCGCCGTGCAGGAGTGCTTCGTTTCCGGGACCGAGCCTACAAGCTACGCCGCCGAGCCCGCCGAAGTAGCGGCTCCGGTCCAGTAAACGTCCGTAATCAAAGGCTTTTTGCGGTTTGGGTGGGGCTGTTTCATCCGGCGAAACCGGTTGCTGTAAACCCTTGCCAGGAGCGGCTTCGCGCCTTAAAAAGGGGCTAAAGCCGCGCCAGTTGCGGGAAAAATCACGGGGGAATCAAGAAAACCCTTGCAAATTACCGATATATGATTATAGTGGCGTTAATTTAATCCAGCCAAGGAGGGTCTCACATGACTAAAGCAGAACTGGTCGAAGCAGTGGCGAAATCCGCAAACATCCCCAAGGCCGCAGCCGAGAAGGCCGTCGGTGCATTCATCTCCACCGTGAGCGGCGCACTGAAGAAGGGCGACAGGGTAACTCTGGTAGGCTTCGGCAGCTTCGAAGTGGCTAGCCGCCAGGCGCGTACCGGCAGGAACCCGCAGACCGGCAAGGAGATCAAGATCGCCGAAGCCAAGGTCCCCAAGTTCCGCCCGGGCAAGGCACTGAAAGACGCTATCGCAGCCAAGAAGAAGTAATCCTGGACCAGCCAGCGACGTGCCCCTCCACGACTGTTGTACCGTCCCGGCACGCACCGAAAACCCCGCCCTCATCGGCGGGGTTTTTTTGTAAACTGTATACGTTTCAATAAAAACTTGCCTTTTATCCCCTTCCTGTAGTAAAGCTTTCTGACTGACTGACATCAGTTCCAACGGGGGACCTCCCCCTCCCATCGATCCAACCCCTCGCATTCAGGTATATCCCCACGAGAAATGCGGCAGCAACCATGGTTGGCGACGATGTAAGGTTTGCCGGTCATATTGCGTGTTGCCGATCCATCTTTTTAGCTGAGCCTGCGACAATCACTGTCGCGGTGGGTTTGGCACGCCCCACATCAAACCGCCCTCCGGCGAAGAAGCCGCGTCCGTCCCACGGGGATGTCCGGGACGCAGCACGGCCGCTTTTTGCCTCGAGGGAACGTAAAGGAAACACATGTCTTTTGAAGCACTGAAACTCTCCGCACCTCTTGTCAAAGCAATCAACGCCTGCGGCTACACCGAGCCCACCCCGATCCAGGCAGAATCGATTCCGCTCGCGCTTTCCGGACGCGACCTGATCGGCAGCGCCCAGACTGGTACCGGCAAGACTGCCTCCTTCGTTCTCCCCGCGCTGGAGCGCCTGCTCGTTCCGTCGCCGGTGCGCGGCAAGGGGCCGCGCGTCCTCGTGCTGACGCCGACCCGCGAGCTCGCCATCCAGGTGGTTGACGCGATCAGGACCTACGGCAAGTTCATGCGCGTGCGCTGCGGCTCGATCCTTGGCGGTATGCCCTACCGCGACCAGATGATGCTTTTGTCCAGCCCGGTCGACATCATCGTCGCCACCCCCGGGCGCCTGATCGATCACCTCGACCGCCGCACCATCAACTTCTCCCGTCTCGAGATGCTGGTCCTGGACGAAGCTGACCGTATGCTCGATATGGGCTTCTCCGAGGACGTGGACCGCATCGCCGCCGCGGCTCCGACCGAGCGCCAGACGCTTCTCTTCACCGCCACCATGGACGACGCCATGGCGAAGCTCGCTCAGCGTCTTTTGAAGGATCCGGTCCGCGTTGCCGTTGACGTAACGCAGGTCACGAACCTCCAGATCGAGCAGCGCCTGCACGTAACCGACGACATGCGCCACAAAAATCGCCTGCTGCAGCACCTCGTCTCCGACGCGAGCGTCACCAAGGCGATCATCTTCTCCGCGACCAAGAAGGACGCCGACCAGTTGGCCTTCGAACTCTACTCCCAGGGACACGCCGCGGCTGCGCTGCACGGCGACATGTCGCAGGGAGCACGCAACAAGACCATCACCAACATGCGCCGCGGCAAGGTGCGTCTTCTGGTCGCCACCGACGTCGCCGCCCGCGGTCTCGACGTCTCCGGGATCAGCCACGTCATCAACTACGACCTGCCGAAGTTCGCCGAGGACTACGTGCACAGGATCGGCAGGACCGGCCGCGCCGGTGCCACCGGGATCGCCATCTCCTTCTGCTCCATGAACGAAGTGGCCTACCTGGACCGCATCGAGCGCCTGACCGGCAAGCCGCTGCCGCAGCACGTCATCGAAGGGTTCGAGCCGACCCGCCCCCTGAGAAGGAACAACGGTGGTCCCGGTGCCAGAAAAGGGCGTCCCGGCTTCGACCCCAGGAAAAAGCCGTTCGGCGCCAAGGGGCGTCCCGGCCAGAACGAGCGCCCAGGTCACGGCGGACGTCCCGGCCAGGGTGGGCGTCCCGCCCCGGCAGGGCGCTCCGGAAGGCGCGACGCGCAGGTCGTGGTCGAGTATCGCCGCGGCCGTGACGGCGCCGGAAACTAGCCTTTTCCTTGCTTTAAGCTTTTGATTTTGGTACAGTTCGCATCTGTGTATACGGCCCCCCGGCGCATCGCCGCGGGGCCGCTTGTCAACTGAGCGAGGGCCGGCATCCGGCCGTTATGAAAGATAAGACAGGGGGTAGCGGTATGTCTGCAGCAGTCGAGTTAGGGAAGGGTCTCCACTGGATCGGGGTCAAGGACCCGAGCCTCGCCGTCTTCGACGATCTCTTTCCCACCGAACACGGTACCACGTACAACTCCTACCTCGTGCAGGGGGAGAGTCACATAGCCATCATCGACACCGTCAAGGCCAAGCGCTTCGACGAGTACCTCGAGAAGATCCGTTCCCTGGTCGATCCCGCGTGCGTGGACTACATCGTGGTGAACCATTCGGAACCGGACCACTCCGGCTCCCTTTCCAAGCTGCTGCAGCACTGCCCGAAGGCGACCGTGGTATCCAGCCAGGCGGCGCGCACCTTCCTCGGGAACCAGATCCACACTCCCTTCGAGTCGAAGATCGTGAAGGATAACGATCAGATCGACCTCGGCGGGCGCACGCTTCGCTTCATCTCCGCGCCGTTTCTGCACTGGCCTGACACCATGTTCACCCTTCTCGAGGAGGACCGCGCCCTTTTCTCCTGCGACGCCTTCGGCTCCCACTTCTCCCCCGAGGCCCTCTTCGCGGACGAGTGCCCCGATTTCTCCGGCGAGACCCGCTTCTACTTCGACTGCATCATGCGTCCTTTCAAGGAGCGCATCCTCCAGGCGGTGGCGAAACTCGACGGCGTCGAGCTGAACATGCTCTGCCCGAGCCACGGTCCCGTCTACCGCGCCGACGCGAGAAAAGCGATCGACATGTACCGCAAGTGGTCCGAGCCCAAAGCGGCCGGCCGCCGCATCGCGGTGTTCTACATCTCCCCGCACGGCAACACGGAGCAGATGGCCGAGGCGGTGGCGAAGGGGGCAGGCGAGGTCGGGGTGCACGTTACCCTGTGCCACATCAACCACGCCTCCGTGGCCGACATCCGCGACCTGATGGAAGAGTGCGACGCGCTCATCTTCGGCACCCCGACCATCAACCGTGACATCCCGAAGCCGATGTGGGACGTGCTCGCCTACCTCTCGACGGTGAGCCTCAAAGGCAATGTCGGCGGCATCTTCGGCAGCTACGGCTGGTCGGGCGAGGCGTGCCGGATGGCGGAGGAGCGGCTGAAGAGCATGAACTTCAAGCTCCCGCATCCCTTCGTACGCTCCCCCTTCATGCCCAAGCCCGAGGTGATCGCCGAGTGCGAGGCCCTCGGACGTGCGGTGGCTGAAGAGGTCCTGAAAAAGTAATCCGCTCCGCTTCACGCTCCCCCTTCCTTCCTCTTACGACCTCCTCCCCCCACCGGGGGGAGGTCGTTAACCCTAAGCGCAGCAGACATCTCTACTCCATGCAGACAGCCCGCCAGCACATCGTAGAGGTCGCCATCCCCCTCCCCCTGGAGGGAAGCTTCCACTACCTCGTGCCCGAACGCCTCTCGTCCGTGGCCGTGGCCGGCAAGCGTGTCCTCGTCCCCTTCGGCCGTCGCAAGGTCACCGGATACCTCCTGGGCGACGACGATCATCCAGGAGTGGGGGAGCTCAAGGAGGTCCTCGACGTCCTCGACGAGGAGCCGCTCTTCACCCCCTCAGAACTCGACTTCTACCGTTTCATCGCCGGATATTACCTGCACCCGCTCGGCGAAGTGATCAAGATGGCGCTTCCCGCCGGGATCAACGTGGTGAGCCGCTACCGCTGCGAGGAGTCCGAGGACGGCACGCCAGTCCTCAAGGAGTACCTGGCCGGGGGGAAAAGCGTGCGCACCGAGCGGATCTACACCGCCGACCCGGAGTGTGCGGCCCGTCCGCGCGGCAAGGGGCTGGAGATCCTGGAGTATCTCCTCGATGCGGGGCCATGCTCCGGCCCCGAGCTCAGGGAACGCTTCGGGGGGTGCACGGCACAGCTTGCGCGCCTGGTGGAGCTCGGCGCGGCAAGGCTCTCACAGCGCGAGGTGTACCGGGACCCGTTCAAGGCGCAGAGTTTCGGACACGACGCGCCACTGCCCCTGAACCAGGCCCAGGGCGAAGCGCTCGCCCGGCTCACCGCCGCACTAAGTGCCGGCTCCTTCGCACCGTTTCTGCTGCACGGGGTTACCGGGAGCGGCAAGACCGAGGTCTACCTGCAGACCATCGCGATCGCGCTGGCCGCAGGAAAGACGGCCCTCGTCCTCGTTCCCGAAATTGCCCTCACCCCGCAGCTGGTCGGCCGCTTCAAGCGCCGCTTCGACTGCGGCATCGCGGTGCTGCACTCCGGACTTTCCGACGGGGAGCGCTACGACGAGTGGCGACGCATCCGGCGCGGGGAGGCCTCCATTGTCATCGGCGCCCGTTCCGCACTCTTCGCCCCCTTGCAGGGGGTAGGGGTGATCGTGGTCGACGAGGAGCACGAAGGTAGCTACAAGCAGTCCGAGGGGGTGCGTTACAACGCCCGCGACCTGTCCCTCGTGCGCGGCAAACAGGCCGGCGCCGTCGTGATCCTCGGTTCGGCAACCCCGCTCGTCACGAGCTACCACGCAGCGATGCAGGGCAGGCTCGGCTACCTTCACCTCCCGGACCGGGTGCGCGAGCTCCCGATGCCCCAGACGACGATGCTGGACGCGCGCAACCAGAAGGGGGAGACCTTCCTCCCCGAGCTCGTCGAGGCGATGGGGGAGAACCTGGATGCCGGGGGGCAGACCCTGCTCTTTTTGAACCGGCGCGGTTTCGCCACCTACCTCGTCTGCGAGACCTGCGGCCACGTGCTGCGTTGCCCGAACTGCGCCGTCACCCTTACCTTCCACCGCATCAAGGGAAAGCACGTCTGCCACTACTGCGACTTCACCATGCTCCCCCCCGCCAGCTGCCCCGACTGCAAGAGCGGTGCGATCACCCTGCTCGGGCGCGGCACCGAACGGGTCGAGGACCAGGTCCAGAAGCTCTTCCCGGACGCCCGGGTCTCGCGCATGGACCGGGACTCCACAAAGGGGAAGGGGGGGCATGCGCGCGTCCTGAAGGAACTGGAGGACGGGACGGTGGACATACTGATCGGGACCCAGATGATCGCCAAGGGGCACGACTTCCCCGGCGTCACCCTGGTCGGGGTGCTCTCCGCCGATGCCTCGCTGAACCTCCCGGACTTCAGGAGCGCCGAGCGCACCTTCCAGCTGGTGACCCAGGTGATGGGTCGGGCCGGGCGCGGCGACAAACCGGGACGTGTCTTCGTGCAGACGCTCGCCCCCGGGCACTACGCCCTCACCCACGCGGTCGCCCACGACTACGAGGCGTTTTACCGCGAGGAGATCGCCTTCCGCGAGGAGGTGGGATATCCTCCCTTCGCGCACCTGGCCGCGCTCACCTTCTCGGCGGTGGCGGCGCGCCAGGGGGAGAGTGCTGCGGACGAGGCGGCCGCTCTTTTGCGCAAGATCAAGCGGGAGACGCGCCTGAGGGTCGAGGTGCTAGGTCCGGTGACCGCTCCGCTTGGGAAGGTGCGTGGCCGGTTCCGCTGGCAGATCCTTCTGAAAGGTGTGGAGCGTGCCGATCTGCACCGGCTCCTCTTCCATTTCCGCGGCGGCTTCAGCCACCCCTCCACCGTACGCCTCACCATCGACGTCGATCCGGTGGACATGCTGTAGGCGCTGCTTCCCTCGACGAAGCCGTCTGACCAGTCGGACCGGTCTGACTACTCAGACAGCTCAGACGGCTAAAAACAAAAAGGGGCCTCCCGAATGGGAGGCCCCTTTTTTACTGCATGTTCAGCAACCGCTTAGTGGTGCGGGTGCATGAAAGCGTAGATCATCAGCAGCAGCAAGGTGATGCCGGTGAACAGCGCGGTGAAGCCGAAGGCCTTCAGGCAGAAGTCATAGAAGATGCCGGAAGACTTCTTGGCAGCGAACTGCTCGGTGATCCCGTCCTTCTCGTAACGAGCCCACTGATCGCCACGCTCTTCGACGAACTCGTGCTTGGACATCTGGCCGTTGAAGATGACGAAGTCCATCGGGAACTTCTCCGGACGCCCGTGGGTGTTGAAGAAGTGGACCGAGAAGATGAAGCCGGTAGCCAGGAGCGCCTCGTCCGAGTGGATGATGGTCGCCACGTTGAACGCCCAACCCGGCAGGAACATGCCGAAGAACTCGGGGAACCAGAGCATCAGGCCGGAGCCGCCGATGGCGAACATACCCCAGAAGACCGCGATGAAGTCGAATTTCTCCCAGTAGGTCCACCTTTCAAAGGTCGGCTTCGGACCCTTGAAGAAGAACCAGCGGACCATGCCGATCACGTCGCTGATGTCGCGCAGGTTCGGGCAGAGGGAGTCCGGTCCGAAGAGCCTCTGGATCGGGTTGCCTTTGATGTCCTTCCTGACGAAGAGGAAGTGGATGCTCATAAAGAGCGCCATCGCGAAGTAGACGAAGGTGATGCCTGCGCAGACCCTGTGGAAGAAGCCTGCATTGGGCGCCCCGCCGTAGAGATCCATGAGGAACTTGGCCCATACCTGGTCGCTGAACTTGAGCGGCAGACCGGTGAGGGAAAGGCCGAGGAAGCTGATGATGACCAGGAGGTGCATGAACACGTGGACCCTTCTGAAGCGGCGGTACTGCTTGTGCCCTTCGGGGACGTGATGCATGATGATGCCTTCTTCGAGCGCTGCCGCCTTCTCACGGTTCTCCACGAAGCCGCGGATCATCCAGAGCAGGGTGTGGATCCAGAAGACGGTGAAGGTGCCGACCAGCAGGCCGGTCATCGCGATGAAGGTGTAGAACAGGATGGGGTACTTCTCGCGGTCGTTGTGCTCGCCGTGTGCGTAGAACTTGGTGAAGAGCTGGCTCCCCTTGGCGTGGCACTTGCTGCAGGTCTGAACCAGGTTCGCCGGGTTGACCGAGGACTTGGGATCCTTGGAGGGGAGGATGGCGTGCGCGGTGTGGCAGTCAGCGCAGCCGGCAACCTTCTCCGGATAGCCCAGGCGGTAGTTCTTGCCGTGGTAGCTCTCCATGTAGCTTTTCACGGCCACTTCGGAGATGTGGTTACGCTCGACGAGTTTCTGGTCGGCGTGGCAGCGGAGGCAGACCTTGGTATGGAACTCGCGGTTCTCTTTCGAGTTCGGGTCACCAAGCGCCTTGATCTCGTGCAGGTTGTGGCAGTCGTTGCAAGCTGCCGAATCCTGGTTCCCGGCGAGGACGCCCTTGCCGTGTACGGACTGGCTGAAGCCGCGCTCGTCTTTGTGGCACTGGGTGCACTTGACGATGACCCTACGCTTGTCCTTGTTCCAGTAGGTGTGGCTGTGCATGTCGGTGTGGCACTGCGCGCACCCGACGCCCTTCTCGCTGTGGATACTCCTTGCGTGTTCGGCCGCTTCCTTCTTGTGGCAGCGCACGCACTGGACCTTACCCACCTTGATCTCGCCCTTCATGTGCTTGGCGAGTTCAACGATCTCGATGTGGCAGCTGGTGCAGCCGTTTTTGCCGTGCACCGAGTTGGCCATCTGCTCGGCAGAAATCTTGTTGCCGTGGCAGCCAAGGCAGGTTGCCGGGTCGATGGCCAGGCCCTGTGCTGCAAAACCGGGCCGGGCTAGTGCGAGGAGCAGTAGCAGCGGGATGAGGCGTGTGAAAACTTGAACCATTGTGATCTCCTGTATTTAGGATCGTTTTAGAACGCTTTAATCTGGGTCGGCGCTCGCAACGGCGGCTACTTTAATACGCGCGGCCTAAGAAATCAACTGAAAAAGCGTCAATTAATAAGCAGGATACAACTTCACGTTCAATGTTTTTCACGCTGTTTATGTGACAATGCCGCTTCTTTATCAAGATGGGCGCCAACTAAGATTATGTTTACAAGTACACGGATTCTTTGTAATGGCAGCTGTGGGTGGTCGGGATCTATGACAGAGCGATGATTAATTGCGCACCATTGGAGAGGGACCCGGCGGACGCCTGTATTGTCCCGTTTTAATGCGTTCGGGTGCTGGGCAGGGGGGAGGAGGCAGGGGGGAGGAAGAAGACTAAAATGGTCCCATTAATCTGCAGGCGGGGACGCGAGCTGCACGATCCCTTCCCCGATGGCGAATTCCAGGAATTCCCGGGCCTCTTCTTCCGAGAGTCGTACCTTTCGGCAAAGCTGCCGTGCGCTCATTTTCCCGTCCAGTGCCTGCAAAAGCTCGAAATAGGCGGGGGACAGCGATTCGGTGCACACCTCGCCGTGCGCGGGGTAGATGACGGCGCAGGAACCGGTGGCCTGGAAGCAGGACGCGAAATCGGCGAGATCGGGCTCGCCGGCTTCCAGGATTTCGAGCACCTCGTAGTTGAAGCGCGCGAGCGTGGAACTGGCGAAGAGCTGCAGCGGCTCCTGCAACAGGTCCAGCTTGCGCAGCCGTTTCGGGGAGAGGGGTGTTGGCGGCGCCGCCATGAGCGCCGACGCGTAATGATGGTGGTAGTCGACCAGGTCGAGGGCGAGCGGTAAAAGCTTCGCCTTCCTGCGCTCCTGGAAGATCCGCTCCAGGAAAGTGCGCTGCATCCCCCAGATCGCGTCTTCGGGGACCTCGGCTTCCGGAGTCTCCCCCATGAAAGCGGCGAAGTGGGCCAGGAAGGCGCTCGGGCTGAGCCGCAAGGCGGCGACTACCGAGTTGAACCAAGCCACGGCCTTTCCCCTGCTGTAGAAGAGATCGCAGGCCGCGGCAAGCCTGCCGGCATCAACGAGTTCTTGCGGCGTGAAACCTTGGGTGGCAAGGACGGTGTAGGGGGGCGTGTCCAGATGCTTCAAGCCGAGCGACGCCGCCTTTCCGTAAAGCCGCGTACCGGGAAGTACGGCGAGCGGGAAGATGTCGAGGTGGTTCGGGTACAGCGACAGGGCGAAGTCGAGTGAAGAACGGAAAAGCTCCGGCGTATCCCCCGGCAGTCCGAAGATGAGGTCGAAGCCGAAGATGGCGCCGCTTTGGTTCAAGAGAAAGACGCGGTTCACGAAATCGTCGCGGTCGAAACCGCGTCCCACTCCGCGCAGCACGGCGGCGTCGGCGCTTTGCAGCCCTATCTGCAGCGAGCAGGTGATGGAGGCGAAGAGCCCGGCCATCTCCGCGTCGATGAACTCGCTTCTCACCTCGAAGTGGAAGTGGATGTCCGGCGCCACCTTCCTGATGAGGCGCAGGATCTCCTTCGCGCGCTTGGGCACCTTGTTGAAGGTGGAGTCGAGCACGAAGACCTGGGGGACCTTAAGACGGGCGAAAAGGCGCAGCTCCGCCTCGATCCTCTCCATGGAAAAGCGGCGTACCCCGCCTGCCCCCTTGTGATCGAAGCAAAAGGAGCAGGCGAAGTCGCAGCCGCGCGAGAGCTGCCAGAGCGCGCCGCCGACGGCGGAAGGATCGAGCCTTCCCGAGAGGTAAGGGGAAGGGATCGTCTCCAGGTCGGCGGGAGAGGGAAGGGGAGCGGAGGATGCGCCCGGCAGAAGCACGCCAGGGATGCCGTCTGGTTGCGCACCCTCCAGGAGACGGCGCACCGCCTGCGGCAGGGCGGTTTCACCCTCGCCGCGGACCACGAAGTCGAAGGCACCGTCCAGAAGGCCGTCGGGGTTCGCGGTAGGCTCGGCGCCTCCGGCGCAGAAGAGGGCGGCAGGGAGCAGGGGACGCAGGGCCACGGCCATGGCGAGGGCGCACTCACGGCTCCAGACATAGATCGAGAAGGCGACGAGGTCGGGTGCGCGGGAGGCGACGGTCCTGGCACACGCGGCGGGATCGTCGTCGGTGAAGAACTCGAGGATCTCGGTGTCGACGCGCCCGGCGAGGGTGACGTCGGACAAAAGCGCCTCCCGGAGAAAGGCACAGGCAAGCGGCACCGCTTGCGGCGATGGGTACGGGTGAATTGCGATAAGGGCTATTTTCATGGATTCTTCGGGCGGGCCTTCAGGGAGGGTTTGCCACCCTCGATCACGACGACGAACTCGACGTCGCGGCAGCGGTACTTCTCCATAAGCGCGGGTTTTTGCCGGTTGATCGCCTCGGCGAGCTTCTCGCGGGTCACGCTTTCAACCGGGAGGTTGCAGGCGCGGCGGGCGTTCACGTACTGCTGGTAGATGTTCTCGATCTGTGCATCCTGCGGGGGAGCGGCGGTGGTGCTTTTCTTCTCGGCCTTCTCGGCACGTTCAGCCTGGTGCAGCGACATGCGGAAGCGGTCGCGCTGGAACTTCCCCTCCTCAATGAGGCGGTTGGTGCGGGCCCATTTCTGCTTGTGCACGCTAAGCGTAGAGACAAGCGATTCGTACTTGAACCTGTGGCTGGTGTTCGGGATGCTCACGTTCTGGTAGCGTCTTACGGCGCGCTCGACCGCGTCGAGCAGGCGCAGCGGCTCCCGCTTCTCGATGCCGAAAAAGTACTGCTCGTACTTGATAATCAGCTCGCGCAGGTCAAGCTCAAGCTTGGCTATGTCCTCGGCGACTCCCATGAAACCTCCACCGCAGGACTATAGCCGTAAGTGACGGATTAGTAAACGATAAAAGGATGCAGGGCGTCGAAAACCGCAGGCGAAACAGCTTGACCTGGTGAGTCATTGTTGTTAAAAAAGAACAATTTGCTCGGCCGCAAGGGGGAAACCATGAACAAGACATCAGCAATAGTGCTCGCAGCCGGTATGGGAACCAGGATGAAATCGGATCTGGTCAAGGTGATGCATCCGGTCGCCGGCCCGCCCATGATTGAGTGGCCGGTAGCCGCAGCCTTCGCCTCCGGCGTCGAGCGCTGCGTCCTCGTGGTGGGGCACCAGCAGGAGAAGGTACGCAACTGCTTCGCCGGGCGGACCGAGGTGAGCTTCGCGGTCCAGGCCGAGCAACTAGGCACCGGGCATGCGGTCGCCTGCGCCATGCCGGAAATAGATTCGGATGCCGACACCGTCCTCATCCTCTGCGGCGACACGCCGCTTTTGACTGAGCAGAGCCTGCGTGCCATGCTGAAGGCGCATGCGGAGAGCGGGGCCTGCGTGACCGTCATGACCGCGACGGTAGAGAACCCGTTCGGCTACGGCCGCATCGTGAAGGACGAGGCGGGGAACGTGGTGGCCATCACCGAAGAGAAGGACGCAAGTGAAGCCGAGCGCCTGATCCGCGAGGTGAACGCGGGGGGGTACTGCGTGGACCGCGCCTTCCTCGCCGGGGCGGTGGCGAAACTGGACAACAACAACGCCCAGAAGGAATACTACCTGACCGACGTGGTGCGGCAGGCGCGGGCGAAGGGGCTTTCCTGCCGCAGCTATCAGGTGGGCGACTCCCGTGAGATCTCCGGGGTGAACGACCGGGTACAGATGGCCGAGGCTTCCCGGGTGCTGCGCCGGCGCATCAACGAAGAGCTGATGCGCGCAGGGGTCACCATGATCGACCCGGACGCGGTCTACATCGAGCGCGGCGTGCAGATCGGGCGCGACAGCGTGATCCATCCCGGCGCCGTGATCCGCGGCAACACCGTGATCGGCGAGCGTTGCCGTATCGAACAGAACACCCTCATCATCGACTGCCGCATCGCCGACGACGTGGCGGTGAAAGCGGGGAGCGTGCTCGAGGAGTCCGTCGTCGGTCCCGATGCCGCCATCGGCCCCATGGCGCACCTGCGCCCCGGCACCGAGCTCTCGGCCCACGTTAAAATCGGCAACTTCGTGGAGACCAAGAAGGCCTTCATGGGCGAGGGATCCAAGGCCTCCCACCTCACCTACCTGGGCGACGCCACCATCGGCCGCGACGTGAACATCGGCTGCGGCACCATCACCTGCAACTACGACGGGGTGAAAAAGCACAAGACCGTGATCGAGGACGGCGTCTTCGTGGGGAGCGACGTGCAGCTGGTCGCCCCGGTCACGGTGGGGAAAAACTCCCTGATCGCCGCGGGAACCACGGTGACGAAGGACGTCCCGGCCGACTCGCTTGCCATCGCCCGCTCGCCCCAGGTGAACAAAGAGGGGTGGACCCTCAGGAAAAAATAACTGTTGCTGCTTCCGACGAGATGTTATCCTGTAACGTCTTGGGAACTTCCCTTTGTTAATTAAGAAATCGTCGAAACGGAGTCATACATGTGCGGAATCGTAGGATTCACCGGCCACCAGGAGGCCACCTCCATCATCATTGAAGGGCTGAGAAAGCTCGAGTACCGTGGCTACGACTCGGCCGGTATCTGCACCATCAACGATGGGAAGGCGAGCATCCGGCGCAGCGAAGGCAAGCTCTCCAACCTGGAGAAGCTCCTCGCGGCGAACCCGGTCGTCGGCACCGTCGGCATCGGGCACACCCGCTGGGCCACCCACGGTCGTCCTTCCGAGATCAACGCCCATCCCCACCAGGCCGGACCCATCGTCGTGGTGCACAACGGCATCATCGAGAACTACCTGCAACTGCGCGAGGAACTGAAGGCGCAGGGGCACGTTTTCAAGAGCGAGACCGACACCGAGGTCATCGCGCACCTGATCGACCAGTACATGAAGGGGACGGGTAACTTCGAGAGCGCGGTGCGCCAGGCCCTCGCCGTCCTGCGCGGCGCCTACGCCATCTGCATCGTGAGCGAGAGCGAGCCCGACAAGCTGATCGCGGCGAAGCACGGCGCGCCGATGGTGGTGGGACTTGGCGAAGGGGAGTTCTACGTCGCCTCCGATATCCCGGCGATCCTCTCCCACACCCGTTCCATGATCTTCATGGAGGATGGCGAGATGGCGGTCTTCAAGGGGGGAAACGCCCAGTTCAGCAACGTGCAGGGGGATTTGCTGGAGAAGAAACCGCGCCACATCGACTGGTCGCCGCACATGGCGGAGAAGGGGGGCTACAAGCACTTCATGCTCAAGGAGATCTTCGAGCAGCCCCGCGCCGTGCGCGACACCATCGCCGGCAGGCTTCGCGAAGAACAGGGTGACGTCTACCTCGAGGATCTTGCCCTCACCGAGGAAAAGCTGAAAGATATCAGCCGTATCTGCATCGTCGCCTGCGGCACTTCCTGGCACGCGGCGCTGGTCGGCAAGTTCCTCATCGAGGAGTACTGCCGCATACCGGTTGAAGTGGATATCGCCTCCGAGTTCCGTTACAGAAACCCGGTGGTGGACGACAACACCCTGGTGATGCTGATCTCCCAGTCCGGCGAGACCGCCGATACCCTGGCCGCCATGCGCGAGTCCAAGCGTCGCGGCGGCGCCTGCGTCGCCATCTGCAACGTGGTGGACTCCTCCATCGCACGCGAGGCCGACGGTGTCATCTACACCCACGCCGGGCCCGAGATCGGCGTCGCCTCCACAAAGGCCTTCGTCACCCAGTTGATCGCCCTCTACCTCTTCACCATCCGTCTCGGACGCGCCCGCGGCGCTATGGACGTGGAAAAAGGGAGAAAGCTCATCTCCGCGATCGTGCGCGTCCCCGCCCTCATGGAAGAGGCGCTCAAGCTGAACGAGCAGGTGGAAAAAGTGGCGAGGAACTACCTCTCCGCCCGCGACTTCCTGTACCTGGGGCGCGGCATGAACTACCCGATCGCCCTGGAAGGGGCCTTGAAGCTGAAGGAGATCTCCTACATACACGCCGAGGGGTACGCGGCCGGCGAAATGAAGCACGGTCCCATCGCCCTCATCGACGAGCACATGCCGGTCGTCGTGCTGGTCCCCAAGGGGGCGACCTACGAGAAGGTCTTCTCCAACATGGAGGAGGTCATCGCCCGCGGCGGCCGCGTCATCGCGGTCTGCTCCAAGGGGGACGCCGAGGTGGCCGACAAGGTCGAGGTCGCCCTCGAGGTTCCGGAGGACGGCGATGAGGTGATGCCGATCATCATCTCGATCCCGATGCAACTGCTCGCCTATCACGTTGCCGTGCTGAAGGGAACCGACGTCGATCAGCCGAGGAACCTGGCGAAGAGCGTCACGGTGGAATAGGTTTTACCGCAGTGGAAATTTTAAAGGGGAGATAGCGCAAGCCGTCTCCCCTTTTTTTCTGAGTGTCAGAGTTAAATGTAGGGAAAGCTCACAGCACCTCTTCTTTTAGCAGCCGTTTCCCATGGATGACGGCAAGGATCAAAATCTCAGATCCTGAAGTGCGATAGACGATGCGGTAGGGGTCGACGATGACTTCGCGTAGGGGAGAAGTGGGGAACTCGGGGAGAGGGCGACCGGAAGTCGGGAAGATTGCAAGCCGTTCCACAGCAGCAATCACCTTGGTGACTTGGTGTTGCGCGTAGAATTGTGAATCGAGGGCGATGTAGTCGAAGATTTCCTCGAGGTCTGAAAGCGATTTTTCAGACCACGTTATTGTTGCCATCTGCGCTTTAGCCTTTGCACTGCCTCTTCATGGCGCAGAGAACGGCCTTCAGCAATGTCGGTCTCGCCGGCCTCAATCTTCTCTAGAAGATAGAGGCGATACATTACTTCCTCGGTGTCTACCTGCTCAGGAAGGTCCTCAAGGAAGCTTTCGAGTTTGGCTTTTGCAATGTGCATTGCACACCTCCTATAGCTAGCGCCTCCAATGGTATACCGTAATCCTACACCTTAGTCACGTTCCAATTTTGAGCTAAAGCCGTTCGCTTCGAAGCCACACGCCGGCTCGTTCGTCCTGCCCAAGCTTGACCTCCTTTACGCAGGTAGTATCCTATCGACTCGTTTACTCACTCGGTTTCAAGTGGCGCAAGCTGAGTCGAACGCTACAATTGCACTGATACTTGTGTGATGGCAATGCCTGGTGGAATGGAGCGGAGGGGGTGTGGCTGAGTCAGGACACGTCATAAAGAGGATAGTCGTCTCGATGCCGTCCTTCGCCAAGCCGGTCCTGGCGACTCTCATTGCCGTCTGCGGAACACTCTCCCTCTGGCGACTGGTCCAGTACTTCACTCCCGAGTACATATACCAGAGGGATTTTATTCAGGAATACCTCCTGGCGAAGGCGGTCCTTACCGGCACTGATCCATACGCTCCCCTCCCGGAACTGGCGAAACGCTTCCTTGGCCCCCTCACCACCGCCGTTTTTCAGCATCCCACACCCCATCCTCCGGCCGTCGGGCTGCTCTTTTCCCCGCTTGGCCTTCTTTCCTACCAGCACGCGGTGCAGACGTGGTTCGTCATCCAGCTTGCCCTCGTGGCGGCGTCGGCGTACGGGATGCTGCGTTGTTTGGAGCTGCGGCCTACGCCCTTTGTCGTGCTCACCTGCTCCTTTCTCGCAGTCACCTGGAGCCCGTTTTTCCAGGATCTGGTACTCGGCCAACTGATGACCCTGAAACTCGCCCTGCTTATCGGGACCTGGTACATGCTGAAAACCGGTCGGGAAGCCGGCGGCGGCCTTTTTCTCGGCGCCGCTATCGCCGTCAAATTCATCGCGTGGCCGCTGGTGCTTCTCCTTGCCGTGCTGAGACGCTGGAAGGCCGTGGTCGCGGCGGGTCTAACCGTCCTCGCGGCCAACGGCGTCGCCGCCATGGTCATCGGGAGTGACGCCGTCATCGCCTACTACACCAAGGTCGGGCCGCTGGTCTCCTCGCTGTATCGGGGGCACGCTTCCAACTTCTCGGTCTGGAGCATTGCCGGGAGGCTTTTCGCAGGAACCGACTCGCCGGCTATGTGCGGCGTGAAGGCTGCGCCGCTCTGGAGCGCACCCGAACTCGCCGGGCCCCTCGCGTTCGTTGCGCCGGTGGTACTGCTCGGGGCGGGGTTATTCGCCTCCGCACGCGTTTCGAAATCATCTTTCGATGCTCCCTTCGCCCTCATGGTCTGCGTCAGCATCTTGATCTCTCCGGTCGCCTGGAACTGCTATCTTGTGCTGGCAGCCATCCCGGCCGCCCTCGTCGCGAAGCGGCTGGTTGAGCAACAGTTCCCGGTCGTCCCAACCAACGCAGCAATCATGGCCGGGGCGCTTTTGATGGTGCCGCCGACCACTCTGAACCGACTCATGTCCGGCATGGGCGACCCAGCGTCTGCCGGGGCGTGCCGCCCGTTGGTTCCCTTCCCGGTTACGACGATCAGCCTGGTCCCTCTCGTCGCAGTGCTGGTGCTCATGTGGCTTGTGTGGACCCTGGAAGTTTTTTCAGCCGGTAGCAGGGTAGAAGATGGGCGGGGCACAAAGGGGCTGCCCGGATAAGGAAGGCGGTACACACTAGGGAGGTGGCAAAATGTCGATACTCGTAGGCCGGGAAATAACGGCGGCGATCGGACGCGGGGAGATAACCATAGAACCGCTGGACCCTTCCCAGATCGGGCCGGGCTCCGTAGATCTCACCCTGGGAAACGACTTCAGGATTTTCAAGAAGCAGACCGGGCTCTGCCACGTGCACAACGAGTCCGATTTCGCCGACGTGACCGAAGCCGTCTCGGTGGCGGACGGGGAATTCATCACCATCGCACCCTGCGAGATGGTTCTCGGGATCACCAGGGAGCGCATAACGCTTGCGGAGACCGTCGCCGGATGGCTCGAGGGAAGAAGCCGGTTCGCCCGTTTCGGGCTGGCGGTGCATGTCACGGCCGGGTTCATGCAACCCGGGATCTCGAACCGGCAGGTGCTCGAGATCGTGAACCTGGGGCACAAGCCGCTGGCGCTCTACCCGGGGACGAGGATCTGCCAGTTCGTTTTCGAGCGCTGCATCGGGACGGCGAAATATCACGGGAAATTTTTCGACCAACTTAAGCCTTGATCCACGCCTTTGCCACACTCACCTCCAGGCAACGGTGCACCCCTCTCTCCGTTACGGGTATCGTGCAAAGCCCGCTTCAGGTTTAACTTCTGCCTTCACGAACCAGGCGGACCGACCGTGCGTCGATAACCCGGCGCTCCGACGGCTATTCTTACTTCTTTGTCAGAACAACTTCAGTTGAGACGGATGACCGATTTCGCTGATACTGCAAACAGTTCAAGGAGCGTGAATGCACGTGCTGGTGATAGAGGACGAAAAGAAGGTGGCCGATGCCTTGAAGGTCGGGCTCGAGGCCGAGCAGTACCAGGTGAGCGTGGCCTACAGCGGTGAAGACGGGTTCTACCAGCTGAGTGCCGGCACCTTCGATTTGGTCCTGCTCGATCTGATGCTGCCGGGGCGCGACGGGCTCGAAATCCTTACCACCATGCGAAAGCGCGGCTTTGAGATGCCGGTGCTGATACTGACCGCGCGCGACTCGATCGAGGATCGCGTCCTCGGGCTGGACAGCGGTGCGGACGAGTACCTGGTGAAGCCGTTCGCGTTCCCGGAGTTGTTGGCCCGCATCAGGCTGATCCTGCGCCGGGAAAAGAAGGAGACTCCGGTGAAACTCTCCCTGGGGGGGCTGGAGATGGACCTGGTAGGGCGGAAGGTGAAGCGCGACGGCGAGGGAATCGAGCTGACGGTCAAGGAATTTCAGCTCCTTGAGTACCTGTTGCGCAACCAGGGGAGCGTGGTGACCCGCGAGATGCTGGCGCGGGACGTCTGGCAGGTGAAGGAACGCTCGACCCCGCTCGACAACGTGATCGACGTGCACGTCGCCAGGTTAAGGCGCAAGGTGGATGGCCCGTTCGAGCGCAAGCTGCTCAGGACGGTAAGAGGGCTTGGGTTCACCATGGAGGAAGGGCAATGATCCTCAGACCGCGCAGCATACGGTTGCGCTTGACCGTCTGGTACGCCGCCGCCCTGGCCGCCATCGTGATCGCCTTCGCGCTCGGGGTGTACCTCTTCGTCCGCGCCAGCCTGCTGCGCGAGATGGACGCGCAACTGGAGCGCGACCTCGCCACGGTGACGCGGGTGCTGCGCGAGGAGCCGTTCGAGATCAACGAACTGGCGCAGCACGGCTCGGTGGAATTTTTCCAGGTGAGCCATGGGAACGTGGTCGTCGCCGAGACGCCCGGGTGGAGCAAGGAGGTGCTGGAGAAGGCGCTCGCCGAGGTGCCGGAAGGTCCCGCTCGCTCCTGGCGTTCACACGCCGGGCAACCCTTCCGGATCAGGAACGCGGTACTGCAGTTGCCGGGACAGCCGCGTGTCGTCGTCGCCGAGAACGAACAGACGCTAAGGACCAGTCTGGAAAGCGTCGCCATCATCCTGCTCGTGGGAAGCCCGCTGGCCGTGCTCATGGCGGTGTTGGGCGGGTATTTGCTGGCCGGTCGGGTCCTCATTCCCATCGAGACGATGACGGCGCGGGCGGGTGTCATCACCGCGGAGCGGCTCTCCGAACGGCTTCCGGTGGAAAATTCCGACGACGAGTTCGGCCGCCTGGCGCTGATGCTGAACGGCACCTTCGCGCGGCTGGAGGATTCCTTCGAGAGGCTGCGCCGCTTCAGCGCCGACGCCTCGCACGAGTTGCGCACGCCGCTCACGGCGCTCAGGAGCGTGGGAGAAGTAGGGTTGCAGCGGGAACTGGATGCCGCCGGCTGTCGCGAGGTGATTGCCAGCATGCTGGAGGAATCGGACCGGCTGACCAGGTTGGTGGACAGCCTGCTGACCTTGAGCCGCGGTGACGCGGGGGCGCTTTCCGTGGTGAGGGAACGGGTCGAGCTCGCGCAGATGGCGGCGGACGTGGTGGAGATCATCGGGGTGCTGGCGGAGGAAAAGGGACAGACGATCGAACTGCGGGCCGAAAAGGGGCTTTACGCCATGGTGAACCCGGAGATGCTGCGCCAGGCGCTGATCAACGTGCTGGACAACGCGGTTAAGTACTCGCCGCCGAGAGGACGCATCGAGGTGCGCGTGCGCAGGACGGAGCGGGGCGAGGCCGCGCTCGAGGTGCAGGACCAGGGGCCGGGAATCGCGCGGGAACACCGGGCACTCATCTTCGACCGCTTTTACCGAGCCGACCCCGGACGCTCTCGCGAGATGGGTGGGGCGGGGCTTGGCCTCGCCATTTCGCGCCAGGCGGTGGAGTTGAACGGCGGCAGGATCGAATTGGAGAGCGAAGAGGGACGGGGCTGCAGGTTCAGCATCCTGCTTCCGATCACATAAACCGCACGTAACGTGGGACGGCAAAGGCGGCACGGCCGCCACAGGAGGAAAACATGAAAAAATCGATCATCTCGGGATGCGCGGGGCTCGTTGCCATGCTGTTGGCCGGAACGGCGCTGGCCGCCGGTGCCGGTACCGGAGGGATGAACTTCCCGCAGGGGACCGCCACCCCTTCCGAGACCTGCGGAGCGTGCCACAAGGCCATTTACCGGGAGTTCGCCTTCGGCTTCGGCAGTGATCTGCACTACCGGCCGACCACCATTCCGCAGAAGGAAGGGGAGGCGATACCGATGCCTGCGGGAGTTTCGGCTACCGCCACCGCCCACGCCTTCGCCGGGTCCGAGAAGTACCCGGTGCACGCCCGAGAGGCTGAGGAGGAGGGGCGTTCCTGCAACGTCTGCCATTACCCCGAGCCCTTCGCCATTCCCGACATCAACGTCGCCGAGATGAGCAAGCCGAAGGCCCGGGGCAAGGACAAGGAGGCAGTCGGCATCACCTGTGCGAGCTGCCATCTCACCCCGGAAGGGAAGATCCGCTCCGCCCATGCCGTCAATGCGCCGCACGAGACGGTGGCCGATCCCGCCATACAGACGTCCGCCATGTGCGCCTACTGCCACAGCATGGGGAAACGGGTGGCAGGCAAGCAGACGCAAACCTTCCTCGAATGGCGCGAGGACTTCTTCAAACCGGGGCTTGGCAAGCAGCAGTGCCAGGATTGCCACATGCCGCGCACGATGCGCAAGGTCGCCGAGGATTATGACAACCCGGAGCGCCCGGTGGCGCGCCACCTGTGGACCGGTGGGCGCTCCCAGCAGCGCCTGGCGAGCGCGCTCAGCATGGCGATCAGCCAGCCGGGCGAGGGGAAAGCCGATCTCGCCTTCCATCTGATCAACATCGGCGCGGGACACTCGGTCCCCACCGGTTCCAACCGTCGCGCCGTCTACCTGAACGTTGTGGTGACGGACCAGATGGGCAAGCCCGTAGCGACCAGGGAATGGATGTTCGCCCCTTCCTACGGCCCCCGCCCGGACGACAGGAAATTCCTCGAGGAAGACAAGAAGCGTCCCGATGCGATCGCGGCGAGCCAGGCCGATGCGCAGGGGCCGCATGAGGCGATCATCAGGGCCGGCGAGGAGCGCATCCTCACCTGGACCCCGGCGCTTCCAAGCGGCACCTACACGGTGAAGGCGCGCCTGATCTACGACCTCAACCGTTACAACAGCCGCTCCTACACCGAGGATCAGACCGATATGAACGGGGTGACCTTCACCTTGAAGGTCAAGCAGGGGTGACAAAAATGCGCCGGGAGTGCCGACAGATGAGCCAGGTGAAGAGAAACTGCAGGAGAATTTTGACGATACTTGTGACGGCGGCTGCCTTGGCCGCTACAGCACTTCCGGCCTCGGCGAAAGGGCAAATCGGGTTTGCCGGGGAGAGGCCGGGAGCCGAAGCGCGGAGTTTCAGCGCGCTGGTCGGGAGCTGGCACGTGGACCGGGACGGGACCCGCGCCGTCTACGCGGTCGACGGCCGGAGCTGGGAACAGGGCGTCCTGGCTCCGGCAGCCCCCGTCAAGGCGAAGGCGTTCTACGGATCGGGCGCCCCGCAATTCCTTGCGGGACTGGAGCGGTACCGATACTTCCCGCTGTCGATCTGCAACGAGGTCAGAAACTTCCGGGGCGGGAGCATCGAGGTGGCCTTCAAGGGGGTGAGCGGCACGATCGATCAGGCGGCGGGGATCGCCTTCGACATCAAGCCGAACGGGGACTACCTGCTGCTGCGCGCCAACGCACTGGAGGACAACCTGGTCCTGTTCCGTATGGAACAGGGGCGGCGGACCACGGTGCAGTGGGCCGGCAAGGTGCCGGTCCCGTCCGGCCGGTGGCACGATCTCAGGCTCGTCGTGGAAGGGAAAAGGATACTCGGATACCTGAACGGGGTGAAGTATGTGGATCAGCCCTGGAGTGAACCGGTCGACGGCCGCATCGGCCTCTGGTCGAAGGCCGATTCCTATGTTTTCTTCGACAGGTTCACCGTCACGGAGAGATGAAGTCCGAGGGACAGCAGGGGCGTAGCCACCTTGACACCACCTCCCGGAGCTGATCGAGGCTGAAGGGCTTGCTGAGATAGTCGTCCATGCCGGCGCCGAGACAGAATTCGCGGGAGCCGGCCATGGCGTGGGCGGTGAGGGCGACGATGGTGGTATGTCTGCCGGTGCCGCGCTCCTTGGAACGTATCGCATGGGTCGCCTCGTAACCGTCGAGCTCCGGCATCTGGCAGTCCATGAAGACGAGATCGTACCCTTTGCAGGAGAGCGCCGCGATCGCCTGCACGCCGTTTTGAACCACGTCTACCTGGCACCCGAGCGCGGTGATCATGGCGTGGGCCACCTCGCAGTTGACCGGGTTGTCTTCGGCCAAGAGCACATGGGCGGCAAAGGCCGCCGCGGAGTTTTCCCCGTCCGCCTGCTCTTCGCGGGGCGTCTCTCGCTGAAGCTTCGGTACCTGCGGGCTCTTGCCGAGAAAGACTATGAAGCTGAAGGTGGACCCTTTTCCCGGCTCGCTCTCGACGCCGATCTCGCCTCCCATCAGCTCGACCAGCTGCTTGGCGATGGCGAGCCCGAGACCGGTCCCGCCGTATCGGCGCGTCGTGGAGCCGTCCACCTGGGCGAAGAGGTCGAAGACGGTGTCAAGTGCCTGCGCCGGGATGCCGATGCCGGTGTCCTTAACCTCGAACCCGACGTGATGCCCCGCGCCGCTTTCCTCGATGAGGTTGACCCGGACCTCGACCGAGCCCTGCTCGGTGAACTTGAGGCCGTTATCGATGATGTTGATCAGCACCTGGCGCAGACGGTTCGGGTCGCCGACGGCATGGCGGGGAACCTTGGCCGCCACTTCGAGCTCGACCGCCACCCCCTTGCGCCGCCCGACCTCGCGGTACAGCTCGACGGCCCCCTGCACAGCGTCGTGCAGATCGAAGGTGATCTTCTCCAGCTCCAGCTTTCCCGCCTCGATTTTCGAGATGTTGAGGATGTCGTTGATGATGGCGAGGAGCGACGCCCCTGAGTGGTGCAGCATTTCGGCGTAGCCGCGCTGCCTCTGATCCAGGTCGGTGCGCAGCAAAAGTTCCGCCATGCCGAGCACGCCGTTCATCGGGGTGCGGATCTCGTGGCTCATGTTGGCGAGGAACTGGGACTTGGCCCGGTTCGCCGCCTCGGCCGCCTCCTTTGCCTCCCTGAGCTCCGCGATGATCGCCTTCTGGTGCAGGTTGGCCCGGGACAGCTCCGCGGTCCGCTGCGACACCTTTTCCTCGAGGTCGCTGTTCGCCTGGCGCAGTTCCTTCATGATGCGCGTGTTCTCGACGGCGAGGTCGGCCAAGGTGCGCACCAGGTCGTCGTGTTCGCTCATGAGGCGGCGCCGCTCCAGGGTCTTGTTCACCGTGGTGAGCACCATCTCCAGGTCGTCGAACGGTTTGAAGAGGTAATCTTGGGCTCCCAGGCGTAGCGCCTGCACCGCGGTCTCCAGCGACACGTGGCTCGTCATGATGATGACGTCGACGCCGGGGTGGGACTCACCGATGGCGCGCAGCACCTCGATGCCGCTGATCCCCGGCAGGCGCACGTCGAGCATGACCAGCTTGTACGGTGTGCGCTGCAACTCCTCGAGGCACTCCTCGCCGGTCGCGACCCCGGAGCTGTCGTACCCCTCCTTGCAAAAGAGTTCGACCAGGACCGAAGTCACCACCTCGTTGTCATCGACGATCAGTATGTCGCGTCTCGTTCCCATGAATCGCTCCCCGTCAAAAAACACATTGGAGAAGGCTAACAAAAAAAGAGCCCGCGGCAAGATTTTGGTCGACAGGCGGTGCCCTGCAGTCATTGGCCGTATACGCATCGAGTGCGTTACCCGCCTTGCCTTTTGCATTCGGGCTGCTTCATAATGCGCCGGTAACTCTGATGGAGGAGCTATCGATGCATAAAAAGATGAAGCTTTCCGACGCGGACCTCCTCTCGCTCTTCCAGGCCGACCCCGAGTTTCAGGCCGGCTTCACGCCGCGCCGCTACGACAGAAAAACCCTCATTTACTCACCTTTCGAGGAGAAAAACCTCGTCTTCGTGGTGCGAAGCGGCAGGCTGCGCATCTACCTCGCCTACGAGGACAAGGAGTTCACCCTGGCCCTCCTGGAGAAGGGGGACGTCTTCAGTACGCACACCCCCGCTTTCGTACAGGCCCTCGAGGGGGCCGAGATCCTGGTCTGCAGCACAACAACCTTCCGCGAGGCGCTGGCGCGCCGCCCCGAATTCTCCCTCACCATGGTGAAGGTGTTGGGTGAGCTCCTGCAGAGTTCCATCCAGACCATCGAGGGACTTGCCTTCAAGGACGTCCGGCTGCGCCTTGTCGAGTTCCTAGTGGGAGCGGCGGCGGACCGTGGGCGCGTGACCCCGCAGGGGACCGTGGTGCAGCTAGGCCTCGGCACCGAAGACATCGCCCTCCTGGTCGGCACCACCCGCCAGACCATCTCACAGATCGTCAACGACTTCATCAAGGCAGACCTGTTGCAGAAGATCGACCGCAAGACCCTCCTCATCAAGGACCTCGACGCCTTCAAAGAGATGAAAGAAATCCCCTGATCCCGTCAGGCAGTTCCTTGCCGGAACCATCCAGTCGGTCCAGTTCCCGCCTAAGAAAGAAAAATCTCGAATTGTCGGCTCCCCGACAGACCGCGCGTCATTTTTCCCCTACATTGCCTCCCATGCTGCAACTTGTCTGCAATGGGAGATCTCGATGCACATCCAGGCAGAAGAAAATGCGATAGAGCCGGTACGGCTGTTCCGCATCAACACCGGGTCCTGCAACGGCTGCGACGTCGAACTGGCGGTGACCTCGGCGGTGACCGAATTCGACGTGGAGCAATTGGGCTGCCGCTACACGGAAGCGGCGCGCGAGGCTGACATCGTCCTCATCACCGGGCCGCTCACCGTCCGCGCCAGGGAAGAGGTGCTGCGGCTTTACGCTGAGACGCTGCAGGACAAGGTAACAGTCGCGGTCGGTGTCTGCCCGGTGTCCGGGGGAGTTTTCCGCGACAGCTACGCCGTCGACGGTCCGCTCGAGCGCCACCTGCCGGTGGACGTCAATATCCCCGGCTGCCCGCCGCGCCCCCAGGCCCTCTTGGCGGGCATCGCAGAGGCGCTGGAACTGCGGCGTGTCCGCCGGGACGGTGGGACGCCGACTCGGCGGGCGGTACCCGTCGACAACTTCCCCGTGCGCGGCAGGCTGAGCTACGACGCCGGCTCTTGCGTGGACTGCCGTATCTGCCGCCATGTCTGTGCCGCTGGTGCGATCCGTTTCGAAGAGGGAGAAAATGGCGTCAGCCTGACTCTCTGGCATAACAGCTGCGTTTTCTGCGGCCTGTGCAGCCACTACTGCCCCACCGGCGCCCTCTCCGTTACCGGCGACTGGCGTCTCGACCACCCCGCCGCTGACGCCTTCCGCCAGGTCGAGCGGGGCGAGGTCCCCTACGCACCCTGCGTCGGCTGCGGCGAGCCCATCGTCCCGGCCGCCCCGCAGCTCCTGCATGCCGCCTTCCGCCGCCCCAACCCCGACATCGAACGACTGAAAAGCCTCTGCCCGGCCTGCCGGCAACAGATGAGCATAGGAGTGCCCAGACGATGAGCGATTGCATCAACCTGACAAGCGAAATACGGGAGAGGGTGCCTGGAGGGGGGGTGAGGGATGGTTTTGAAGCTTGCGTTGCAGCCGCCCTGGTTTGTGCCGCCGGCGAGGAAACCGAGGTGCTTTGGTGCCAGGACCACAAGGGGGTCCAGACCGGCTGGTGCCGCCTCCCCTCCGGCGAGTCCCTGCTACCGGCGGCGCGCGCCGTGGCGGAGCTCGACGGCCGGCTCGCCATGGTGACCGCCTACCTGCCGGAACGCGCCCGGGAGAAGGGCGAGCGCGAGATCGCCTACCACTTCGACCTCGACGGCACCACGCTGACTCTCACTGTCATTCTCCCGCTTCAGTGGGCGCGGGTTCCCTCTCTTACCGCCATCTTCCGCAACTGCGATTGGCAGGAGCGGGAGTTGATGGAACTGTACGACGTGCAGGTGGTGGGACATCCCGACCCGAGGCGCCTGTTCCTCGATCACTCGCTACCCCACGCCCCCTTCGAGCGCCTGGTGCCGTATTCCACTTTCACCAACGCGGCAACCGGCAAGGCTCTTTGGGACAAGGTCCTTGCCGGCGAACGGGAGGAGCCATGAGCACGAAACTGATCGAACTCGGGCCGCATCAGCTCGCCCTGGAGGAGCCGATGTACTTCCGGGTGAAGCTGGAAGGGGACCGGGTCGCCGACCTGGACGTCCTCCCCGGGCAGGTGCACCGCGGCATGGAGCACCTGGTGATGCGCCGCAACTTCTACCAGAACATCACCCTGCTGGAGCGCCTCTGCTCCCTTTGCTCCAACAGTCATCCGAGTACCTTCTGCGCGGCGGTCGAGGAGGTGGCCGGCATCACGATTCCCGAGCGGGCCGAGTACCTGCGCGCGGTAGCGGACGAGATCAAGCGCATCGCCTCGCACCTCTTCTGCTGCGCGGTGCAGGCGAACGTGATCGGCGAAACCGCGCTCTTTAGGCGCGTCATGGAGGTCCGCGAGATCATGCAGCGCGCCAAGGAGGCGATCTACGGCAACCGGATGGACCTGGCGGCGAACGTGATCGGCGGCGTGCGCTACGACCTGAGCGTCGAGGGGGCCGCCTACCTGGCGCGGCAGATGGAGGCGATGAAACAGCCGCTGGACGAGCTCTATCTGCAATACGACAACAACCCGGCACTCCTCGTGCGCATGGCCGGGGTCGGGGTGCTGCCGCGCGTGGCGGCGCGGGAGTACGCCGTCGTGGGGCCGGTGGCGCGTGGCTGCGGCATCGACTACGACGTGCGCAAGAAGAGCCCTTACGGCGCTTACGACCGGCTGGAGTTCGAGGTCGCCGTGCAGGAGGCGGGGGACGTCCGGGCGCGCAACCTGGTGCGTCTTGCCGAGGCGCGCCAGTCGGTGTCTCTCATCGAGCAGTGCCTGGCGCAGCTCCCGGGCGGGTCGCTCTGCGCCGACACCCTCCCCGAGATCCCGGCGGGGGAGGCGATCGCCAAGTCCGAGGCGCCGCGCGGCGAGCTCATGTACTACCTGAGGACGGACGGCTCCGACATGCCGGTGCGTCTCAAGTGGCGCGTCCCTTCCTACATGAACTGGGACGCTCTGAAGGTGATGCTGAAGGGGGAGCCGGTTGCGAACATCCCGCTCATCGTGAACAGCATCGATCCCTGCATCGCCTGCACGGACCGCTAGGGGGCGCCATGCACGAGATCACCCTCGTTACCGGTCTTTTCGAGATCATCAAGGAGCAGGTGGCGGCGCGCGGCATCGAGTCCATCTCGAAGGTGCGCCTGAAGGTGGGAGAGCTCGCCGCGGTGGAGCCTATGACGCTCACCGCCTGCTTCGAGGTGGTGGCAGAGGGGACGGTGGCCCAAGGGGCACGGCTGGAGATCGAGGAGGTGCCGCTCACCGGACGCTGTCGCGGCTGCGGCGCGGACTTCAGGATCGCAGATTTCAACTTTACCTGTCCGTCCTGCGCGTCGGGCGATGTCGCGATGACCGGCGGCAGGGAACTGTATGTGGAGAGTTTGGAGGCCGTATGCAAAGGAGACCATCAATGAAGCGACAACGTGAAAATGCCATCGTCTTTGCCGACCCGGAGCGCTGTCTCGGCTGCCACGGCTGCGAACTGGCCTGTGCGGTGGCCCATTCCGGCACCGGCCTGCACCAGGCGGCGCTCGCCGGGCTGACCCTGAGGCCGCGTAACCGCGTGGTGGCGGCGGGCGGGGTGATGATGCCAGTGCAGTGCCGCCAGTGTGAGGATGCACCTTGTGCCGCGGCGTGCCCCACCGGGGCGATGCTGCAGGAGAGCGGACAGGTCGGGGTGCGCGAGAAGAACTGCGTCGGTTGCAAGGTCTGCGTCATGGTCTGTCCCTTCGGCGCCATCAGCGTGAAACACGAGGGGAGCGATCCCGAGAGCTGCCGCACAAACGGCGGGATCGCGCGCAAGTGCGACCTCTGCGCCGGCACCGGGCGCGAGCTCCCGGCCTGCGTCGAGGCGTGCCCCACCAAGGCGCTCTCGCTCGTCGACCTGGAAGAGTACCGTCAGACCCTTATCGAGGCTCGGGCCGCCGAGCTGGCCCAATCGCTCCAACATCTCAAATCAAGGAAGGCAAGGATATGACCATGAAGCTCAGCACCGATCCGTCCGCGGCGACCCTGTTGCCCATCGCGAAAAAAGAAGGCATCGCCACCGTCTGGGACCGTCACCGCGCCATGCAGCCGCAGTGCGGCTTCGGCCAGTTGGGTGTCTGTTGCCGCATCTGCTGGAAAGGCCCCTGCCGCATCGACCCCTTCGGGGACGGCCCCCAGCGCGGCATCTGCGGCGCCGATGCCGACACCATCGTGGCGAGGAACGTGATCCGCATGATCGCCGCCGGCGCGGCGGGACACTCCGAGCACGGCCGCCACGTGGCGCTCGCCCTGCAGGGGGTGGCGGAGGGGAGGCTTCCCGCCTACCAGATCCGCGACGAGGCGAAGCTGCGCGCGGTCGCGGCGAAGCTCGACATCTGCACCGAGGGTGAGGACATCCCGGCCATCGCCGCCGCGGTGGCGAAGGCGACACTCGAGGACTTCCAGAACCAGGACCACGACGTCCCCTGCAACTGGATCGAGGCGACCCTCACCAAGAAACGCCTGGAGCGGCTGCAAGCCCTGCACGTCCTGCCGCACAACATCGACGCGGTGATCACGCAGATCATGGGACGCACCCTGGTCGGGTGCGACGCCGACCCGGTGAACCTGATCCTCGGCGGGATCAAGGGGGCGCTCGCCGACTTTAACGGCATGTGCCTTGCCACCGAGCTCTCCGACGCCCTCTTCGGCGCTCCCGCTCCGGTGGTGACCGCGGCGAACCTCGGCGTCATCAAGCAGGATGCGGTCAACATCGCGGTGCACGGCCACAACCCGCTTTTGAGCGAGGTGGTCTGCGAGGTGGCGGGGCAGATGGACGAGGAGGCCAGAAAGGCCGGTGCGAAGGAGGGCATCAACATCGTCGGCATCTGCTGCACCGGCAACGAGGTGATGGTGCGCCACGGCATTCCGCTCGCGGCGAACTACCTCTCCCAGGAGCTTGCGCTCGTCACCGGCGCGGTGGACGCCATGGTGGTCGACGTGCAGTGCATCATGCCCTCGGTGAGCGAGATCGGGGCCTGCTTCCACACCGCCGTGATCACCACCATGGCGGAGAACAAGATCCCGGGCGCGACCCACGTCGACTTCAAGGAGGAGACCGCCCTGGAGAACGCGCGCCGCATCGTCGCCACCGCCATCGACGCCTACAAGCGGCGCGACCCGCGCCGGGTGAACATCCCGGACTTCAAGCAGACCGCCATAGTCGGTTTCGGCGTCGAGTCCGTGCTTGCCGCGCTGGCCACCTTGAACGCAGAAGACCCGCTCCAGCCGCTCATCGAGAACATCGCCAACGGCAACATCCGCGGCATCGCGCTCTTCGCCGGATGCAACTCGACCCAGGTGGCCCAGGACAGCAGCTTTGTCACCATGGCGAAGAAGCTCGCCGCCAACAACGTGCTCATGCTCGCCACCGGTTGCGGCGCCGGGTCCTTCGCGAAGCACGGCCTGATGACCCAGGAGGCGACGCTCGAGTACGCGGGCGAGTCGCTGAAGGCTGTCCTGACCGCGATCGGCACCTCCGCCGGTCTGAACGGGCCGTTGCCGCTCGTTCTGCACATGGGCTCCTGCGTGGACAACAGCCGCGCCGTCCAGGTGGCCGTGGCGGTCGCCGACAAGCTGGGCGTCGATCTCGACCAGCTTCCCCTCGTTGCCTCGGCGCCCGAAGCGATGTCGGAGAAGGCGGTCGCCATCGGCACCTGGAGCGTTGCCCTCGGCATCCCGACCCACCTGGGCACCATGCCGCAGGTGACCGGATCGGCAAAGGTGACCGAACTCCTCACCCAGACTGCGAAGGATCTGCTGGGAGGTTACTTCCTGGTCGAGCTCGACCCGGAGGTCGCGGCGGATAAGCTCCTGGAGGTGATCGAGGAGCGCAGGAAGGGCCTGGGAATTTAACGGAATGGGGCCGACGGCTCCTCCCCCCGGAGGGGGGAGGTTGGGAGGGGGGGAGGTCGAGCGAGCTGCTGCGCTCCCCCCTCCCTAACCCTCCCCCTCCGGGGGCGGGGACGTGGACCAGGGCAAAAAACAATGGAGTAGGAAAATTATGTGCGACCACCATAACCACGCTCACGACCACCACCATGACCATGACCATGATCATCATCACGACCATCACCACCCCCATCTCCATGCTGTCCCGCAGCGCGGACCGGGGCTGAAGATCGCCATCACCGGCAAGGGGGGCGTCGGGAAGACCACCTTCGCGAGCCTCCTCTGCCGCGCCTTCACCGACGATGGCGGCCGGGTGCTGGCCGTCGACGCAGATCCCGACGCCAACCTGGCCGCGGCGCTCGGCATCCCGGCGGAACGTGCGGCGGACCTCCAGCCGGTGGCGCGCATGAAGGAGCTCGCCGAGGAGCGCACCGGCGCAAACGGCGGCTACGGCTCCTTTTTCAAGCTGAATCCGAAGGTGAGCGACCTTCCGGAGCAGTTCTGCATGGAGCACGACGGGGTCCGTTTCCTCTGGATGGGGACGCTGGAGCAGGGGGGGAGCGGCTGTGCCTGCCCGGAAAGCACTCTGGTGAAGCGCCTCATGGGGCACCTTCTCCTAGAGCGTGACGAGGTGGTCATCATGGACATGGAGGCGGGTCTCGAGCACCTGGGGCGCCGCACTGCCGAAGCGGTGGACGCACTGGTGGTCGTGGTGGAGCCGGGGCAGCGCAGCCTCCAGACGGCGCACCAGATCGTGAAGCTTGCCGGGGACCTCGGCATCGAGGAGGTTTTCGTGGTGGGAAGCAAGGTGCGCGACGCGGAGGACCTGCGCCTCATCGAAGCGGCGATACCGGCGGACCGTTTGCTCGGGAGCCTCGCCTTCTGCGAGGAGGTGCGGCGTGCCGACCGAGAGAACGTGGCTCCGGACCGGTTGAGCCCCAAAGCGCTCCGGGAAGTGCGTGAGATAAAGAACCGCCTGCTGGAAAGGCACGGGAAGTCGGCGTAGCTCTCAAGTCGGGATCACGTGGCGCCGATTCCGGCGTCGCCGCTCTCCCTGAGCGGGATGACGGCGCGGACCGTGGTGCCGGCACCGGGGGTGCCAAGGATTTCGAAGCTGCCCCCCCAGCGGTGTGCGCGCTCCTGCATCCCGACCAGTCCGAGGGAACGGTTGTTGGCGGGCGCGCTGCCGATGCCGCAGCCGTTGTCGGTCACCTGCAAAATGGCGCGCTCGTCGTCTAGGTCGAGCAGGATCTCGACACGGGTGGCGCCCGAATGGCGCATGACGTTGGTCATGCTCTCCTGGAAGATCCTGAACAGCGACACCTGGCGCTCCTTGTCGATTGCGGTGTCACGCCGCGGGACGTCGAGGGTGCACTCCAGGTGCCGGTTGCGCATCTCCTGCACTTCCGCCTCGATCGCCGCAACCACGCCGAGTTCGTCCAGCATCCTCGGGCGCAGCCCGGTGGTCAGGCGCCGCACCGTTCCGATGGTCGCGTTGATCACCTGGTCCATGGCCTCGATCTTGCCGGCGACCGGCGTGTCCCCCTCGGGACAGCGCCTTTTGAGCCAGGAGAGGTCGAGCTTCAAGGCGGTCAAGAGCTGCCCCAACTCGTCGTGCAGTTCCCTTGCGATCTCGATGCGCTCCTGCTCCGCTACCGTTTCCACGCGTGCGGCGAGCAGCCGCAACTGCTGGTTGGACTTCTGCAGCTCCCCGGTGCGCTGGAGCACTTCCCGCTCCAGAAGATCGTTTTTGTTGCGCATGAAGTCGGCGGCGGCCTTCAGGTTCAACTGGGTCTTGATGCGTGCGAGCACGATGGGAGGGCTGATCGGCTTCGTGATGTAGTCGGCGGCGCCGAGCTCGAGGCCGCGGCGCTCGCTATCCGGATCCGATTTCGCGGTCAGGAAGATGACGGGGATTTCCCTCGTGGCGGGATCGCTTTTAAGGAGACGGCACACCTCGTAACCGTCGAGCTCGGGCATCATTATGTCGAGCAGGATGACGTCGAGAGGGCGCGCGTCCCGTGCGATCTGCAGGGCCTTCGCGCCGTTGGTGGCCACCCGCACCTGGTAGTCGTCCTTTAGAAGCTGTCCCATGAAGGCGAGGTTGTCCGGGGTGTCGTCGACGATGAGGACCGTCGGGCGCTCTTTTTTGCTGTTCATCAAACCCTCCTCGTTTCATTGCCCTGCCGCAATCGGCATCCGCTCTTACTTCGGGGCCTGTTGAAACCGCTCCATCATCGCTCCCAATTGCACCAGTGCCCGGTCGAAGGCGAAGGACTCCATGTGTCGCGCCAGTTCCCGGGTCTCTTCCTGCCCCGTCTCGGACAGCATGCCGCGCAACTCGTCGAAGCACTGTACCGCCTCGATGTCGTCGTTGGCAAGCAGGTCATGTAGCCGCTGCATGCCGTCACGCAGCCGGGGCCAGGGAACGGCCGCCTCCGGCACCGGGAGCGCTCCCGGAAGGGACTGCAGGAAAGGCGAAACCTCGTCGACTTTACTCTGCAGGTTCCGGCAAAGCCGCAACAGGTCCTCCTTGGGCTGCTGCGTCCTCGCCGCCATTTCCACCTCCCCAGCGGCCAGCTGAATGGCCGCGAGCCCGAGGGCCCCCGCGGTCCCCTTCAGGTTGTGGGCGAGATGCCGTACCGCCGCAATGTTTCCCTGTTCGACTGCCTCCTCGATGATCATGGTGTCCGCCGCGTGCGAACTGCTAAAGCGCGACAGCATCGCGACGAGGCGCGCCGCGTTGCCGCGGAAACTGCGCAACGCCGTCGCGACGTCCAGCCCCGGAATCCCCATGATGAGGTCGTTGGCGCTGGTACTCTCCTCGGTCTTGGGCCCGCTTGCCGCGCTACGCGGTGCGGCGACCGGCTTCGGCAGCCAGTTGAGCAGCGTGGCGTAGAGCTGGTTCGGATCGACCGGCTTGCTTAGGTGGGCGTTCATCCCGGCGCGGCGGCAGGCTTCCACGTCGTCTTCCAGGGCGTTCGCCGTCAGCGCGAGCACGGGTGCCGACTCATACCCGGTAAGCCTTCGCAGTTGCTGCACCGTTTCGATCCCCCCCATCACCGGCATCTGCAGGTCGAGAAGCACGAGGTCGTAACGCTTTTGCCGGGCGAGTTGTAACGCCTTCTCGCCGTCGACCGCCGCATCCACCTCGAGCCCCACATGCCGCAAAAGATCGATGATCACTTCCCTGTTGAGCGGGTTGTCCTCGGCAAGGAGGATCTTTTGGCCGGCATGGGGGGCAAGGCGTGCCTCCACGTCAACCGCCTCGGCCCGCGCCGTTGCCGCTGCTACGCTGCGATCGGTGACCTCGGCGCCGTCCACCAAGCCGAAAGGTGCCTCGAGGGAGAAAGTGCTACCCGCACCGGGGGTGCTTTCGACGTGGATGCGTCCGCCCATCAGTTCCGCCAGGCGCTGGCAGATGGCAAGGCCAAGGCCGGTCCCGCCGTAGCGCCTGGTCATGGAGCCGTCCCCCTGCTCGAAGGCGTTGAAGATCTTCTCTCGCTGCTCGGCGGTCATGCCGATGCCGGTGTCGCGCACCGAGAACCTGAGCCAGACCTGCTCCCCTTCGCATCGTATTTTCTCGCCAACCAGCTCAATGGTGCCGCGCTCGGTGAACTTGAACGCGTTGCTGACGAAGTTAAGCAATATCTGCTCCAACTTCAGGTCGTCGCCGTACACGCGACGCGGGATGTTGCGTACGTCGACGATAAATTCCACCTGGGCCTGCTCCATCCGGTCCGCGAGTACCGAGCGGATCGTTTCGATGATGGAGGGGACGCCGAACACGGTAGGTTGCAGAGTCATTTTCTTGGCATCGATCTTCGAGAAGTCGAGTACGTCGTTGATGATGCCGAGCAGGTGTCGGGCGGCCCGGTCGATCTTGCACAGCTGCTGGCGTTGGCGGCCAGTGGCGTCGCGGCGCATGAGATAGGCGATGCCGATGATGGCGTTCATCGGCGTGCGGATCTCGTGGCTTACGTTGGCAAGGAACTCCCCCTTGGCCTGGTTTGCCGCGTCCGCCTGTTCCTTCGCCTGCATGAGCGCCACGGTCTGTTCGGCGACCCGCCGCTGGATCACCGAGGTGCGCCCGGTCATGGCGAGCATCATCACCTGCAGGAGGGCGGCGAAGAGGAGCCCGATGATCCCGACACTCCAGGCGATCCAGGAACGGTGCTGGGCGAGGTACTCGGAGGTGGGGAAGATGTCGACGGTCCAGTGGCGGTCGGCGATGGTGAGTTTGCCGTGCCAAGCGTAGGAGTCGGCGGGTTGCGGTTCGCTTCCCGACTGGAAGAGGACGCGTTTTGACGCAGGCGCCGCGGGATCGCTGACCCGCAGTTCCAGCCCCTCGGGCAACTGGTCGCGGATGGCGATCCGGATCATCTCGTCGACCTTAATGACGGCGACGGCGAACCCCAGAGGCGAAGCGGGGTCGGTCGCGACAGCCGCCCCGGAGCGGCGGTAGGCGGGATGCAGCAGCAGTACCCCCACCCGCTTCTGCTGCTCCTGTACCAGCTGGATCGGCGCGGTGACCGATGGACGCCCGGTCCTGAGGGCCTTGTCGATGGCGGCGCGGCGTATTGGCTCCGAGTTGATGTCGAAGCCGATGGCGGGGAGGTTCCCGGCGATGGGAGCGATGTATCCGACACAGACGTAGTGCGGGCGGGCTCCGGCGGGGACAAGGTCTTTCCGGCTGTTTCTCTCGGTGATCCTGAAACTGCCGGTCGGGGATTTCGCCGCCATCGCGCTTTCGAAGCGGCTGCGGTCGGCATGGGGGACGAAGGGGTTGAAGCTCAGCCCGAAGATGTCCGGGTTGTCATGCAAAGTGATGCTGGTGAAATACTCGAACTGCTGGAAGGTCATCTCCGGGTTCATCTCGATGACCCGGCGCAGCGCGGCGATCGCCTCCTGGTGCGCTATCAGGCGGTGATCCAAGAGCCGGGTCAGCTTTCTGCCGTGGTCGGCGACCTGTGCCTCCTGCTGTCTCTGCTCCCAGCGTGCGATGCCGAGGTAGGACGCCGTAACCAGCATGAGGGTTACCGTCATCGGGACGGTGACGTTCACCAAACGCTCCTTCCAGGGGGATTCCCTGAGCAGGAAGATCAGGGTGAGCGGAGCGAATAGCACCACCCCTAACGTGTCGCCGCTCCACCAGCTCCACCAGGAGAAGGCAAGATCCTCGCTCGGGATGATGCCGGCCAGGTGAAGCGCCGCGATGCCCACGGTGGCCGAGACGAGGCAAGCGACCGGCCCGCTGCAGACGAGGAAACAGGCGATATCCCGCTCGGTTTCGAGCACGCGCCATTTATCGCCAAGGAACCGGGTTGCCAGGTCTGCCGCGGCGTAGGCCTGCAGCGTCGCACCGGTGGCGAGAAGTACGGCCACTACCGCCGAGTCTGCGTGGAGCGTGCCGTGGTACCAGGGGGTGGCAAGGTTGATGAAGAGCGAGCCGAGCCAGATGCCGGGGAGGATGCGGTGGCCGAAGTAGAGTGCCGCGGCGACCGCGAGGCCGGCGGCGGGAAAGACCGGGCTCGCATAGCCCGGGGGAATGGCCAGGGCGAGGCCGAGGGCGCCGAGAACGGCGTAGGCCAGGGCAACGATGGGGATGCGGGTCATGCTGTTTGCTGTCATAAACGCGGCTGCTCCATGCAACGGACGGCGGTAAAGGCGATCCTGACTGACGGATGATCGTGGGGACTGGCTCCGCAGGTGCCTGTCCCCTTGCCGGCCAGCTTCCCCCCTACGGCCTCCCCCTCCGGGGGGAGGGGTGCTTTACGGGTTGGTTCAGGAAAGCCTTTGAAAGATAACAATAATTGTTCCTGTCATATATAAGCTCGGGGCCCATTTTCATGTCCGTGTTTGTCTTACTTCGCCTTATCGCGCTCTCACGACCGTAAAGGCCCAAAGTCCGGTAGTTTGTATGATTTCCAAGGGCAGGCGTGGCTCCCTTGCCGGTCGCATGCGCGGACAGAAGCGGCTCTGGGGACTGCTGTACCTTGACTTGGCGCACGGTAAGTCGTATTTTATCGGGAAAATTCTATATTCAAGAACTTGCCCCCACAGGGAGAAGACGCCATTGCAACCCACCATTCTGCTCGTTGACGATCTGCAGATGTTCCTCGAGATCGAGAGAGATTTTTTCCGGCATGCCGACGTAAAAATCGTTACCGCACGCGACGGCGTCGAGGCGCTGGAAGCGGTGCAATCCTACAGTCCTCGCGTCGTTTTCATGGACCTGCAGATGCCCAACATGGACGGCGCGAGCTGCTGTAAGGCGATCCGGGCCACACAGTCGCACGGCGACACCCCCGTGGTGATCATATCCTCCAGTACATCGGAGGCGGACCGGGAAGAGAGCTTCGCCGCCGGCTGCAACTACTTCCTCACCAAGCCCGCCGGCCGCGACCGTTTTCTCGAGATCGCCCGCGAGTTCATCCCGGACATCGACCGTCGAGAGAAGCGCGTCCCCTGCTGCCTCCCGGCCACCCTTTCCTGCAACGGGGTCTCCGCACCATGTGCGCTGCACGACCTCGGGGTCGAGGGGGCCTATCTGGTCACCGACCTAATCGCCAAGGCGGGGAACGTCATTCATGTCTCCTTCACCCTTCCCGACGGCACCGCCGTAGACACCCCCTGTAAAGCAGTCTGGATCGACGAGAGCGGAAAGACCCGTCCGAGGGGGATCGGCGTCAGGTTCGCCCTGCTCCCGAAACCGCTGCGCGGGGCGCTGGCCCGGGCCCTGGAGAAGCTGTAGGCAGATTCCCTTTTGACCTGAACGGCGCTTAGGTGGTATAAAGAGGCGCTTCCTCCCGGGGCGCCTAAGCCCCGGCGGGCCTTAAGGAAAACCATGAAACTGCTCCACAATCTGAACCCTCCGCAGAAGGAGGCCGTGCAGCACGGCGAGGGACCGCTCCTGGTCCTTGCCGGCGCGGGCTCCGGCAAGACCCGCGTCATCGTGCACCGCATCGCCTACCTGATCCACGAGCGGGGCGTCCCCCCCTGGCAGATCCTGGCCGTCACCTTCACCAACAAGGCCGCAGGCGAGATGCGCGAGCGCATCCGGCACATGCTGGGCGACGGCGAAACGCCGCTCGTTTCCACCTTCCATTCCACCTGCGCCCGCTTTTTAAGAAACGACATCAAAAGCCTGGGTTACGACCCGAACTTCGCCATCTACGACGACAAGGACTGCGAGCGCCTCCTGAAGGACTGCTCCGCCGAACTGAACCTGGACGAGAAGCGCTATCCGGTGAAGCTTTTGGGGAGCTCCATCGACGAGTTCAAGAACCAGGGGATGACCCCTTTCGACGTTCCGGCCGATTCCCCCTACCAGGCGACGCTCGCCCGGGTGTACCGCTGCTACCAGGAGCGCCTGAAGCGCTGCAACGCGGTCGACTTCGGCGACCTCTTGCTCCTTACCGTGCAGCTTTTCGAGGAGCACCCGGAGGTGCTGGAAAAGTACCTGAAGCGCTACCGCTGGATCATGGTGGACGAGTACCAGGACACGAACCCGGTGCAGTACCGCCTGGTGCAGCTCCTCGCCGGGGAGAGGCAGAACCTCTGCGTCGTCGGGGACGACGACCAGTCCATCTACGGCTGGCGCGGCGCCGACATCCGCAACATCCTTGAGTTCGAGAAGGATTTCCCGAACGTGAAGGTGGTGAAGCTGGAGCAGAACTACCGTTCCACGAAGAACATCCTGGACGGCGCCTGGCACGTGGTGCAGAAGAACCGGGGCAGAAAGCCCAAGCGCCTTTGGACCGACAACCCGGAAGGGGAATCGATCGTCTACCGCACCCTCCCGAACGAGTGGGAGGAGGCGCGCCTCGTCTGCCGCGAGATCGAGCGCTTCCTCTCCGAGGGGGGGGACCTCTCCGAGGTCGCCGTCTTCTACCGCACCAACGCCCAGTCCCGCGTCATCGAGGACGCCATGGTGGCGGCGAGCGTCCCGTACCACATGGTGGGCGGCGTCCGCTTCTACGCGCGCCTCGAGGTGAAGGACATCCTCGCTTACCTGAAGGTGCTCGACAACCCCGCCGACGACGTCTCGCTAAAGCGCATCATCAACACCCCGCCGCGCGGCATCGGCAACACGACTGTGCAGAGGATCGCCGAGTTCGCAAACGAAAAGGGGATCCCGTTCCACGACGCCATGCTGGAGGGGGCCTACGGGCCGCTCTTACCGGCCGCCGCGAAGGGAAAGGTCGCCGCCTTCGTGAACGAGATGGAGGGTTACAAGGCCCTCTCCGAAAAGCTCCCGCTCTCCGAGCTCACCGCCGCCGTCATCAACGATTCCGGGTACTACGCGCGCCTGAAGAGCCTGCCCCGCGACGAAGGGCAGGACCGCATCGAGAACCTGCAGGAGTTGGTTACCGCCATGCAGGTCTACGAGACCGGGCCGGGGGAGAAGGGGCTCGCCGACTTCCTGGAGCAGGTGGCGCTGGTCAGCGACCTCGAGCACGAGGGGGACGGCAAGAAGGCATCGGCTACGCTCATGACGCTGCACTCGGCCAAGGGACTCGAGTTCCAGCTCGTCTTCATGATCGGCATGGAGGAGAAGCTCTTCCCCCACGCGCGCGCCCTTGAGAATCCGGAGCAGATGGAGGAGGAGAGAAGGCTCTGCTACGTCGGGATGACCCGGGCGAAAAAGCGCCTGTTCCTTTTGAACGTGCGCCGGCGCCACATCTTCGGCCAGGAGCAGATGAACGCGCCGGCCCGCTTCATCGCGGACATCCCGAAGGAGCTCCTGGACGGGGGCGACCTCTGGCAGCGCAGTGAGCCTTCGCACAACTTCTCCTCCTCTTCTTCTTCTTCGCACAACCTCGCCTCCCTCTTCGAGGACGAGATGGAGCCGGAGGTGGCGGACAACGAGGTGCGCATGGTCCCGGAAGACGGGGAGGACGGCATCTGGGTCGGGATGAAGGTGCGCCACGCCCAGTTCGGTCCCGGCACCATCCGGAAGATCGAGGGGGAGGGTGACAACCAGAAGGTGATCGTCTGGTTCAACTCGCTCGGCGGGCCGAAGAAGCTCCTCGTACGCTTCGCCGGGCTTGAGCGGGCCTGAAAACGGGTATATAGTTACTGCGGTGATACTAATGAGAATACAAGGAGGCCAGCCATGAGAAAAGTAGCCGCCATGATGATCGCGATGATGCTCTTTTCCGGATGCACCCATTACAAGAGCCAGTACGTTTCCTTCCGTCCCCCCGAGGCGTACGTGAACCACATGGAGCAAAACGGCGTCTCCCTCGGAGGCGAGGCGTACGCGACCGCGGACTCCGCCGAGCAGGCCTTCGGTTTCGACATCAAGGGGGCGGGGCTTTTACCGGTCATGCTCGTCATGGACAACAAGAGCGGCAAGACCCTGGAGCTCATGGCAGGGCAGACCTTCCTGGTGGACGAGGGGGGGAACTACTGGCCCATGGTCACCAACAAGGTCGCCTTCGACCGGCTGGAGAGCTCGACCCAGTTCGCCTCCTTCTTCGGCAAGGGTGCCGGCAAGGGCGCCCTCCTCGGCGCCGCCGCGGGTACCGTGCTCGGTGCCGCACTCGGCATCGTCTCCGGCCAGAGCGTAGCGGGGAGCCTCGGCAAGGGTGCCGCGATCGGTGCGGCGGGCGGCGCCGTCATCGGCGGGACCTCGGAGGGGACCTCCAACGAGCGTGAGAACCGCATCTCGGACGACCTGAGGAGCAAGGGGCTGGAGGGGCGTCCCATCCCCGCCGACAGCCTTTCCAACGGCTTCGTCTTCTTCCCGGGGGAGGCCCCGAGCGCCAAGGAGCTGAGGCTGCAGTGGCGCGAGCGTGAGACCGGCCAGGTACAGAAGCTGATCCTGCCGCTCAACGTGCGCAAGTAGGCGCGAAGCTCGCAGCTTGAAGCGCGAATAGGGGCTCAAGGGCCCCTATTCGTTTGTGCGGGCCTTAAAGGAGAACCCTTTGGAAAAACCGATCATCGCCGTAACCATGGGTGACCCGAGCGGCATCGGGCCGGAGATCATCGCCGCCACGCTCGCCGACCCCTCCGTAACCGCCCTCTGCCGCCCGCTGGTTCTGGGCGACCGCGGCGCCATGGAGCGCGGCATCGCCGTCGCCGGCGTAGACTTAGCCATCGTCTCCGCCCCGGACCTCATCCCTCCCGCGGCAGCAGCACCGGGGACGCTCTACCTGCGTGAGCTCTCCACCCTCAACGCGGACCAGATGGAGTACGGCCGTCCCACCCCCGCCGGGGGAGACGCCTGCTACCGCTACATCTGCGAGGCGGCGCGCCTTTGCATGGAAGGGACCGCGGCGGCCATGGCGACCGCCCCCATCAACAAGGAGTCGCTGAACAGCGCGGGGCACCACTTCCCCGGCCACACCGAACTGCTCGCCGAGCTGACCGGCGGGCACGAGGTGGTGATGATGCTCGCCGGCGAGCGCCTGCGCGTCACCCTGGTCACCATCCACGAGGCGCTCTCACGCGTCCCTGAGCTCGTCACCTTCGAGCGCGTCCTCTCCACCATCAGGATCACCAACGCTTCGCTCTCCCGCTGGTTCTGCAGGGCGCCGCGCCTCGCCGTCCTTGCGCTCAACCCGCACTGCGGCGAGGGGGGGATGTTCGGCGACGAGGAAAGCCGCATCATCGCTCCCGCCATCGCGCAGGCCAGGGCGGAGGGGATCGACGCGACGGGGCCACTTTCTGCCGACACCCTTTTCCACTTCGCCTGTGAGGGGGGGTACGACGCGGTGGTCTGCATGTACCACGACCAGGGGCTCATCCCGCTCAAGCTGCTCCACTTCGATGACGGCGTGAACGTCACCCTGGGGCTTCCCATCATCCGCACCTCGGTGGACCACGGCACCGCCTACGACCTGGCCGGGACCGGCCGCGCGAGTGCCGCCAGCATGAAGGCCGCCCTCGTCATGGCGGCGGGGATGGCACAGACGGTTCAGGAAATCTGAGGCTTAGAAAGGAATCGCATCACATGAATCTGAAGAAATACCTCCGCTGGGGCGCCGGTCTCCTGGCCCTCTATGTCGTCTACGTCGTCGTTTCCTTGTTCTTCCTCCCGCCGGTCACCGAGCTAAAGAACAAAAAGACCAACATGACCATCCAGGTGAAGGACTGGCAGGGTAACTACCACCCCCTGGTGGTGGGGCCGAAGAACAAGTACTGGACCCCGCTTGCCCAGATCCCCCCCGAGATGAAGTGGGCGGTGATCCTCGCCGAGGATGCTTCCTTCTACAAGCACGAGGGGGTCGACGTGAAGGCGATCAAGGAGGCGATCAAGTACGACCTCGAGAAGCAGAGCTTCGCCCGCGGCGCCTCCACCATCACGCAGCAGGTGGCCAAGAACCTCTTCCTCTCCCGGGAAAAGACCCTGACCAGGAAGGCGAAGGAGCTTTACCTTGCGAAGCGGATGGAGCAGGAACTCAGCAAGGGGCGCATCATCGAGCTCTACCTGAACGTGATCGAGCTCGGGCCCATGGTGCACGGCATCGGCCACGGCGCACGCTACTACTTCGGCAAACCCGCGGCGGCACTCACCCCGCGCGAGTGCGCCTTCCTGGCCGCCATGCTCCCCGGTCCCCGCGTCGCCTACAACCCGTACAAGAACCTGGACAAGGTGCTCAAGCGCTCCAACATGATCCTGAGGCTTTTGGCCAACAAGGGGGTGCTCTCCTCCGGCGAATACCAGGCGGCACTGGCCGAGATGCCCAACATCGGACGTCTGCAGAGAAAGGTCGACGAGAGCATCAAACAGGTCGAGGTCATGGCGAACCACACCAGCGCCACCGTGCCGCAGGGGTTGTCCGAGGAGCCCGGCAAGGGGGGCGCCGAAACCTCGGGAGGCGCTGCCACCGAGCAGCCTGCCGCAGGCGAACCCGCGCCGGAAAAAGCCCCGGACGCGGGAGCTCCTCCCGCGAAGGAGGAGGCCCCGGCGCAGGAGAAGCAGTAGCTGGACAACGCAGACCTGTCCCCCTTTCCGGCACTATCGGAGGGGGACAGGCACCTGCGGGCCAGTCCCCTTTTACCCTTTCCTCCCCGTCCCCGCCGCACCTCTTAGCCTTTCCTTAGAAAACTCCCCCTCAAGTTCCCATTAAATCTGCCGACATTACGTAAGGGAGCAATCATCGCGCAAACATCCGGAGAAGCTATGGAAACAACTGTGTCCGGTCGCGTCATCCTGGTTGACGACGACCCTTATGTCCTGGAGAGCGTGGCCCTGCTCCTGTCGGTGAGCGGCTTCGAGGTGCACCCCTTCTCGAACGGCATGGAGGCGCTGGAACTTTTGCGCCAGTCGCCGCCGGACGTGGTGCTGACCGACGTCAACATGCCCCAGATGACCGGGATCGACCTCCTGGAACAGGTGCACGAGTTCGACAAGGACATCCCGGTGATCCTGATGACCGCCTACGCGGAGCTTGAGATGGCGGTCTCGGCGATCAAGAAGGGGGCCTTCGACTTCATCATCAAGCCCTTCAAGACCCCCTACCTCATCTACGCCGTCGAGAAGGGGATCAACTACCAGCGCCTGGTCCTTGTCGAGAAGAACTACAAGGCGGAGCTTGAGCGCCAGGTCCTCGACCGGACCCGCGAACTCGGGGAGGCCCTGGTGCAGATGCGCGCCATGAGCCGCGAGACCATCGAGAGGCTCACCGCGGCGGCGGAGCTTAGGGACGAGGACACGGGCAAACACATCGCCCGCATCGGCTTGTACGCGAAGCGGCTGGCCGAGCAGCTCGCCATGCCGCGCGACTTCACCGACGCCATCGCCATGTCGGCGCCGATGCACGACGTCGGCAAGATCGGCATCCCGGACGCCATCCTGCTCAAGGCGGGACCGCTCAACCGGGAGGAGTTCGAGATCATGAAGGGGCACACCACCATCGGCGGCAAGATCCTCACCGGCTCAAACCACATGGTGCTGCAGATGGCGGCCTCCATCGCCAACACCCATCATGAGCGCTGGGACGGCAGCGGCTATCCCGCAGGCCTCGTCGGGGCAGCGACCCCGATGGAGGGGCGCATCGTGATGCTGGTCGACCAGTACGACGCGCTCAGGAGCAAGCGGGTCTACAAGCCCGCCCTCGACCACGACAGGACCGTGGAGATCATCACCAAGGGGGATGGCAGGACCATGCCGCACCATTTCGACCCGGAGGTCCTGGAGGCCTTCGCGGGGGCGGCGGGCGATTTCGAGCAGATTTTCGCCACCCACACCGACTAAACGAAGCAGACGACGGCAATGTCGAGGTTCAGCCTGAAAATAAAGCTGGCTGCGGTGGTCTTCATCCTGGTCGGCACCGTGAGCACCGGGGTCGCCGGGCTGGGACTCCTGTTCTTCATCCAGGAGTTCAAGGCCAGCACCGCCAGCCGGCAGTTCTCCGTCGTGAGCGCCATGGCGGGCGAACTCGACGACCGGATCACCGCGGCGCAACGGGAACTCACCGCGGTGGCACTCAGCATTCCACCATCGATGGCCGGTGACGCCGCCAAACTGCAGCATTTCCTCGACTCCCGCCTCGACCTGCACCAGGTCTTCAGCGACGGCACCGCCTTCTTCTCACCTGCCGGCACCCTTCTCGCCTACGCTCCGGGGGAGACCCCGCTCATCGGAAAAAAATTCGCCACGCGCGAGTACTTCGTACGCACGCTCGCCTCGGGCAGACCGCAGATCTCCACACCCTTCACCTCGGCCCGGGGCGAGGGGCATCAGGTGGTGATGTTCACCGCACCGGTCATGGGCGCCGACGGCAGCGTGATCGGCGTGCTGGGCGGGAAGGTGGAACTCCGGGAGGAAAATTTCCTGAGCCGCGTGGCCCGCATGCATGTGGGGGACGGCGGCAACTTCTTCCTCTTCAACGACAACCGCCAGATGATCGCGCACCCGGACCGGGACAAGGTCGGCATCCCCATGGCGCACAGGGGGGAGCGGGAGCTCCTGGACCGGGCCATCGCCGGGTACGAGGGGAGCGGGGAGATGGTGAGCCCCTCCGGGGTGGACGGCATCTACTCCTTTAAGCGGCTTAAGACGACGGGGTGGATCCTCGCCGCGGAGCGCCCGCTCGCAACGGCCTACGAACCGATCGCCAGGGCGGAAAGGCTCGTCCTCTACAGCCTCTGCGGGCTGCTGCCGCTGGCGCTCATCACCGTCTGGCTCTTCGTAGGCCGTCTCACCGCTCCGCTTCTGATGTTCGCCGGCCGGGTGCGCGAGTCCGGCCGCGACGGGACTCCCTTCACACCGATCCCGCTGCAAAGCGGGGACGAGATCGGCGAGCTGGTGCAGGCCTTCAACGCGATGATGCAGGAGCTGACCAGCCAGCGGCGTCTTCTGGAGCGGGAGAAGAGCTTCGCGGAAGAGCTTTTGCAGCATTCCGCCGTTCCCTGCTTCGTCATCGACGCCCGGCACCGGGTCATCATCTGGAACAGGGCGATGGAGGAGTTGACCGGCGTGGAGGCTTCGCGTCAGGTCGGCGGGGCCGAGCCGTGGCGCGCCTTCTACGAGGAGCCGCGCCGGGTGCTGGCCGACGTGGTGGTGGACGGAGCGCTGCACGAGATGGCGGATCTCTACCCCTGCTACGCGGACTCGGCCCTCATCCCGGAGGGGCTCCGGGCGGAGGGGTGGTACCGGCTCAAGGGAAAACAACGCTACCTATGCTTCGATGCCGCCCCGATCCGGGACACCGAGGGGAACCTCCTGGCGGCGATCCAGACCCTGCAGGACGTGACCACGCGCGCCAACACCGAAGAGCAGTTGAGGAACATGGTCGAGGCGATCGGCGAGAGCGAGGAGCGCTTCCGCCGCCTGGTCGAGCTCTCCCTCGACGGCATCGCCATCCTCGTGGACCGCTGCTTCGTCTTCGTGAACCCGGCGGGGTGCGAGATGCTCGGGTGCGGCGTCCCCGACGAGCTCATGGGGCGCGAGATGCGGGAGTTCATCCAGAGGGAGTCGGAGGAGGTCTTCCTGGAGCAGATGAGCTACGCGGAGTCGACCGATACCACCGCGCCGTGGGTCGAGGAGAGGTTGTTGCGCAGCGACCGCACCGCTATCGAGGTGGAGCTCGGGGTGGGGCCCTTCGTGTACCGTGGGCAGAAGGCGCTGCAGGTCATCTTCCGGGACATCACCGAGCGAAAACTCGCCAAGGCGCGCCTGGAAACGCTTGCCCACTACGACTCGCTCACCTCGTTGCCGAACCGGGTGCTCTTCTTCGATCGGCTGAACCACGTGGTCTCGGAGGCGAAGCGCTATCACCACCCGATGGCGCTCATGTACCTGGATCTCGACTGCTTCAAGGAGGTGAACGACCGCTTCGGCCATGCCGCGGGGGACGTGGTGCTGTTGGAGGCGGGGCGCCGTCTGAAAGATTGCGTGCGGGCCTGCGACATGGTGGCGCGCATGGGAGGGGATGAATTCACCATCATCCTGAGCAAGATGGCGGAGCCGCAGGACGCGACGGTGGTTGCGGAGCGGATCATCGCGGCGTTCTCGCTCCCCTTCCAGGTGGAAGGGGAGGAGGCGTCGGTCGGGGTGAGCATCGGTATCTGCATCTACCCCGTTAACGATACCGATATGGATGGCATGGTGCGTTGCGCCGACGGCGCCATGTACCGCGCCAAACAGGACGGCAAGAACGTTTACCGTTACTGCGAGCCGCCGCAACGAAGGGAAGGGGAGGTTATACCCTGAGGCTTTCCACCGCGGCCTCGTCCATTGCGTTAGTGGTGACGAACTCGCTCTCGACGCCGTCGCAGGTGACCGCGATGGTGGCAGTCTCACCCGGCTCCGCCTTGGTGTAGCGCAAAAGGATCTGCGCCGCGCGCTCGAGGAGTTCGGGAGAGCTTTCCCCCATGAGTGCCGCGAGGGGGCTTTTGCCGTCCTTCCAGCGCAGTGCCGCCTCACCCGCCTGGATGTTGCGCTCGACGAGATCGTTCTCCGCCTCGTTTCTACCTACGATCACCTTGGTGCGACGTCCGATCCTGAAGTGGCGCCCGAGTTTCAAGAGCCTGAAGTCCCTCATGTTCAGTTCGTCGGAGTGGTCGAAGACGTCGCGGATCTTGCCGACGAAGGAGAGCTCGGTCAAAAGGCAGCCGCCGGCCGGGCAGGGGTAGTTCTTCACGTCGAGTTCCTCGGCGAGCTCGAACTGCTCCTTCCTGGAGCGTCCCGAGATGGAGAGGAGCTTCTCGCGGTCCACCCACCCCTCCTGCTCCGGGATGGTCGGGTTGAAGTGCTTGGCCGAGAGGGGGCGCAAGAGGAGCCCCTCGAGGCCGCTCTCGCGCTCGATCACGCGCAGCGTGTCGCGGCGCTGGCTCATGGGGCGCTGGCCGAGCACCTCGCCGGTGATGACGAAGTCGGCGCCCGACTCCTCCATGTACTGTTTCGCTTTCTGCAAAAGGAAGATGCGGCAGTCGATGCAGGGGTTCATCCCCTTGCCGTAGCCGTGCTTCGGGTTCCTGATGATCTCAAGGTAGTCGGTCCCCTTGTGCATCACCTTGATGGGGATCTTGAACTCCTCCGCCACGCGAACCGCCTCAGACTTGCAACCGGCGTTCTTTCCGGTGCAGGTGCAAAAGGGTGAGGTGAAGTTGAGCGCCTCTACTGCAATCCCCTGTTCGAGGAGCACCTTCACGGCGAGGGTGGAATCAAGTCCGCCCGAAAGCAGGGCGATGGCTTTTCTCTGCATGCAAACTCCTTATTCAATTGACAATTGAGAATTGGCAATTGACAACGTGTTGTCTTGTTCAGTAATGATGGCAGTGACTTGCAACGCGACTTACGGATAGTCAGGAAGGGGATCTGCGTTGAGGTTCTGCTTGTAGAGGTACGGGGCATCGGCTTCTATGCCTGCAGCAAACGTGGCATTGTCAATTGTCCACTGTCAATTGTCAATTGATTTGTGCCTCGGCATTGCCAATTGTCATTCGATGCGTTTTCGGTTACATTTCCGTGGCACCGCCATCTGCAGGAACCCGGAGGTAATGCAATGAACGGGCTTGTCAAGGAAGGGTCCATCGGTGAGGTCCTTTTCAAATCGCAGATCATCACCGAGCATGAGTTGAGGGCCGCCCTCGAGGCGCAGAAGGTCTCGGGATGCCGGGTCGGCGAAGCGCTGGTCCGCATGGGGGTGGTCACCCAGGAGGACATCGACTGGGCGCTCGCCAACCAGCTGAACATCCCCTACGTACGCCTCAAGAAGGAGAACATAGATCCTGCCGCCGTGGAGAAGGTCCCGGGGGAGTTGGCACGGCGTTACAGCCTCTGCCCGGTGGTCTTGACCGGCACCGAGCTCTCGGTCGCCATGGCCGACCCGCTCGACAAGGGCGCCATCGAGGAGCTCTCCCGCGTCACCGGGTGCCACGTCAACATCTCCGTAGGTCTCATCCGCGAGATCCGCGAGATGCACGAGATCCTCTACGGGCCAGACGTCACGCAGCCGGAGCTCGGTTTTTCCTCGGGGCTTTTCAGCGCGACCGTGCTCTCCGCCATCAACACGGATCTCACCTGCGCGACCCTTTTGAACCACCTCCTGTTGCGCGTGGTGCAGCAGAAGTTCGACAGCCTCGCCCTGCAGCCCCTGGGGGACCGGGTGCGTTTCTTAGCCCGTGCCGGGAGAAAGACCACCGAGCTCGGCAGCCTCGCCATCACCCACTACGCCCTTCTCACCGAGCGCATTCGGCGCCTTTGCTCGCTCCCCGCTGCCACCCAGGGTGCGTCGAACGGCGTGCTCAGGTTCTTGTTGCAGGGAAAGAAGATCCCCTTCCAGGCGCTCCTCATGGCGGGGGACGGCGGCGAATACGTGACGCTCAGGCTGCACGTGAGCGCGCCGCAGTTGACCGGTCTCGACGACCTGGGGCTCGCCCCGCGGCAGCGCGCCGACATAGACGCCCTGGCCGGCGTCCGCGACGGTCTCATCCTCTTCTCCGGCAGGGAGCCGGAGACGCGCGGCAGGCTCATCGACCTCTTCCTCGACTCGTGCGACCACACCGACCGCAACGTGATGATCGTGGGTGAGCGGCTCGGGCGCGGCAAGGAACGCTTCCCCCGCCTCCCCCTGGCGCGCTGCATCGCCGACGACACCGCTGCGGTGACGGCCCGGGCCATGGACCACGATCCCGACACCCTCGTCATCGAGGACATAACCGAGCTTCCCGCCTTCATCGCGGCGAGCAAGGCGGTGATGCGCGGCAAACTGGTGCTGGCCGGGATCTCGCACGGGAGCAAGGGTGAGGTGCTGAAACAGCTGCTCTACCTGATTCAGAAGAACTTCCTGATCCCGACCCACCTGAAGGGAGTGGTTGGCTGCCGCAGCGTTTTCCTCCTTTGCCCCGACTGCAAGGAGCGCTACGTACCCGCGCCGGAGGAATTGGCCGCACTGAGGCTTCCGGCGAGCGAGCGCGCCTCTTTCCGGCCCGTCGGCTGCCCCGCCTGTGACCAGACCGGTTACCAAGGCCGCAAATACCTCCTCGAGGTGCTCCGTTTCGACGGCGAGCTCCTGGAGGCGCTGGAGATGATCCGCAACAGCGACGAGATGCTCCGCTACCTGAGGGAGTCCGGCTTCCGTGGCGTGGCCGAAGAGGGGCTCGAGCTCCTCGAACGCGGGGAGATCTCCCCGGGCGAATACGTCGCCTCGATACTACTGTGACGGAGATTAGATATGGCAAGGATTGATGCGCTGTTCAAGCTGTTGCACGATGCCGGGGCTTCCGATTTGCACCTTTCCGCGGGCTCTCCCCCGATTTTCCGTTTGCGCGGCGAAATGGAGCGTCAGAACTTCAAGTCGCTTTCCCACGAGGAGCTGAAGGCGATCCTCTTCGAGATCCTGACGCCGAAGCAGCGCGAGACCTTCGAGGAGAAGCACGACCTCGACTTCGCCTACTCGGTGCCGGGGCTTGCGCGCTTCCGCGGCAACTACATGTTGCAGCACCGCGGCATCGCCGCCGTGTTCAGGATCATCCCGAGCAAGATCCTCTCGGCCGATGACCTTGGTCTTCCGGACGGGATCCGGAACATGACGAAGCTCAGGAAGGGGCTCGTGCTCGTCACCGGTCCGACCGGGAGCGGCAAGTCCACAACCCTTGCCGCCATGATCGACCTGATCAACAGCACGCGGCGCGAGCACATCCTGACCCTCGAGGACCCGCTCGAGTTCATCCACGAGAACAAGATGTCTCTTTTCAATCAGCGCCAGATCGGTGAGCACTCCGAGAGTTTTTCCAGTGCGCTCCGGGCGGCGTTGAGGGAAGACCCGGACGTGATCCTGGTTGGGGAGATGCGCGACCTTGAGACCATCAGTCTCGCCATGAGCGCCGCCGAGACCGGGCACTTGGTCTTTGGGACCCTGCATACGAGTTCCGCCGCGAAGACGGTGGACCGCATCATCGACGTCTTTCCGAAGGACGCGCAGGAGCAGGTGCGTGCCATTCTCTCCGAGTCGCTGAAGGGGGTGGTCTGCCAGCAGCTTTTGAAGACCGCCGACGGGAAGGGGAGGGCGGCCGCCCAGGAGATCATGGTGTGGAACCCCGCGGTCGGGAACCTGATCCGCGAAGGGAAGACCTTCCAGATCCCCTCTATCATGCAGACCGGTCGGAAGGACGGGATGCAGCTCATGGACCAGCACATCCTCGATCTTTTGAAGACCAAGCGGGTGAGTCCGGAGGAGGCGTACCGCTGCTGCCAGGACAAACGGCAGTTCGAGCAGTACCTCACTACCCCGCCCGAGCACTAGCCTTTTGTGGACGGCCCCCCGGAAACGGAGGGCCGTTTTTTTGTCCGAGTCCGACTGGTCTGACGGGTCTGACGTTGAACGTTGAACGTTGAACGGCCTAGTCCCGTTGCAGGAGCTGCCGCATGAAGTTCCCGGTTTCCCCCCTGGTGCGCGGAGTGCACCCGCCCCCCATCTCCGAGGTGAAGGGATGGCTCGCCGCGGCGAGCCCCAAACTCCCCCTCATCGACCTCTGCCAGGCAATCCCCGACTACCCGCCACCCCCCGAGCTGATCGACCACCTGGAAACGGTGATGCGCGACCCGCTCACCTCGCGCTACAGCATCGACGAGGGGCTCCCCGAGGTGCGTGAGGCGGTCTGCCGCGGCTACCGCGAGCTCTACGGCGCCTGCATCGACCCTGCCCAGATCTGCCTCACCATCGGCGCAAGCCAGGCGCTGTGGCTCGCCATGGTCACCCTTTGCCGCGCGGGGGACGAGGTGATCGTGCAGCTCCCGGCCTACTTCGACCACCCCATGGCGCTCGCCTCCCTGGGTATTAGCTGCGTCTTCGCCCCCTTCGACGAGAAGACGGGCGGGCTCCCCGACCTCTCCACCATCGAGGCGCTCATCAGCGAGAAAACGCGCGCCATCCTCATCGTCACGCCGAGCAACCCGACCGGTGCGGTGACCCCGCCGGATACGGTGCGCGAGCTTTACGCGCTTGCCCGCCGCCGCAACCTGGCGCTTGTCCTCGACGAGACCTACAACAGCTTCATCACCGGCGGGGTGCGGCCGCACCGGCTCTTCGAGGACCCGGACTGGGGGGACCACTTCGTCCACATCGCCTCCTTCGGCAAGACCTTCGCCCTCACCGGCTACCGGGCGGGGATGCTCGCCGCCTCCAAGGAGTTCATCGGTCACGCCCTGAAGGTGCAGGACACCATGGCGGTCTGCCAGCCGCGGGTGACCCAGCACGCGGTCCGGTACGGCTTCGAGCACCTTTCCGAATGGGTCGCGCGCAACCGGGTCATGATGGAGCGGCGCCACGAGGTGTTCCGTGCCGAGATGGAGAAGGGGGGCAACCCGTTTCGCCTGGTGGCGAGCGGGCCGTTCTTCGGCTGGGTGGCGCACCCGTGCAGCGGGAAGACCGGCCGCCAGGTCGTGAAGCGGCTGGTGGAGGAGGCGGGGATGCTGCTTTTGCCGGGCGAGGTGTTCGGCCCGGGCCTGGAAGGGTACCTGCGCCTCGCCTTCGGGAACGTCACCGAGGATGCCATTCCCGAGGCGGTGCGCAGGTTCAGGGAGTTCGATGTCTCGTCCTAGCTCTTAGCTTCTTACAGCGCTTCCTGCAGGAAGTCGATCAGCCCGTCGTTCACCTCTTCGGCGTGGGTCCAGTTGAGGCCGTGCGGCGCGCCGGCGACCACGACGAGGCGGCTTCCCTCCACCGCCTCGTGCGTCCGGCTCCCGGTGCGGCGAAGGGGAGGATCCGGTCGTCGTCGCCGTGGATCACCAGGGTGGGGATCTTGATGCTCAAAAGGTCGTCCCTGAAGTCGGTGAGCCAGGAGGTGACGCAGGCCAGGGTCCCGATGGGGGACGCCCCCGCCGCGATGTTCCAGCTAAGTCGCAGCACCTCCTCGCTTACCTGCCTCCTCCCCAGGGCATGCACGTTGTAGAAATTGCCCAGAAAGCTCGTCAGAAAAGAGAGCCGGTCGTGCTCGATCCCCTGCCGGATACCCTCGAAGATGCTCCCGTCAAGCCCTGCGGCGTTCGCCGGCGTCTTCAGGAGAAACGGGGTCACCGCACCCATGAAGACCGCCTTTTGCACCCGCTCGGAACCGTAGCGGCCGAGGTAGCGCGCGACCTCGCCCCCGCCCATCGAGAAACCCACCAGCACCGCGTCGCGCAGGTCGAGCGCGTTCATCAGCACGTTAAGATCGGCGGCGAGCGTATCGTAGTCGTACCCGGTCGACGGCCTGCCCGACGCCCCGAACCCGCGCCGGTCGTATGCGACCACCCGGTACCCCGCCTTGAGAAGCGCCGGTACCTGTTTCTCCCATGACCGGCTGCTGAGCGGCCAGCCGTGGATCAAAACCACCGGCTGCCCCTGTCCCATGTCCTCGTAGTACAGGTCGATGCTGCAGGTGTTCTCTTTCCCCACGGTGATGAAACTCATCGCTATCCTCCTTCTGGGCGGTTCTTAGGCCCCGGCTTGGATGGGCGCTGCGGCACAAGCTGTTCAGATACAGCATTTTACCTTCAAGTCAACCTTCCTCCACAGTTTCCCAAGCGGTGCACAATCACCTATTTCCTTGTCTACTTCCCTTGTGTCATTTTATACTGCCAAACCCGCACTGTTTGTGCGGAAAATGCTCAAGCTATCTCTGTTCATCGCCGATCAGTAAAGCAACTTCAACCATTATTGATTCTGTTTCAATACAGGCGACTGATGCATCAACCTCCCATTGCAATCCGCTATGCAGTCAAAATGATCTGGGTGATGCTGCTTGTGCAGCTCTTCGCCACTGCGGCTGCCGGTGCGCCTTCGGCTTCGAAGGTAAAAAAGCCCGCCGCGGAGCCGATGGTGATCACCTTCGTCTATTTCCCGATGGCGGTCCCCGTCGCCGTCCTCGGGGAAACGCTGAAAAGGGACCGCCTGCTAAAGCGTGAGCTGGAGCAGGCGGGCTGTCGCATCGCATTTCGGACCCTGGCCAAGGGAGCCGATGCGGTTCCGCTGGTGCACAGCCGCCAGATCGACGCGGTGATGTTCTCGGACATGCCCGCCATCGAGGCGGCAAGCTCGGGCGACCTTGTCATCGCGGGGACGGTGAAGCGGAGCTATGCCTCGGTGCTTGCGCACAGTAACGTTGTGCTGGAACAACTGGCGGGGAAAAAGGTTGGCAACGTTCCGGGTTCCACCTCCCACTATGCTCTGTTGCAGGCGCTCGCCTCGGTCCGCCTCTCCGAGCGCGAGGTGAACCTGGTCCCCATGGAGCTGCACAAGATGCCGGAGGCGCTCGCACAGGGGCGCATCGACGCCTTCGCGGCCTGGGAGCCGACGCCGACCATGACCATGAAGAAGTACCCGGGACAGTTCTGCGTCATCTACCGGCAGGTGAGTCTTTCCTTCTTCGCCCTTTCCGGAGAGCTGCTGCGGGTTAACCGCCCCGCGGCGGACGCGCTCTGCGCGGGTATCATCAGGGCGGTGCGCTGGCTCAAGAAGGGAAACAACCTGAACACGGCGAGCCAGTGGGCGGTCCAGGGGATGACGGCCTTCAGCGGCAGGAACGCGGAGGTCAGCGCCGCCGACATCGCGGCGATCACCCGCAGCGACCTCCTCGACGTGCCCGCGGCACCGCTCATCTCCGCCGCGGACCGTGAGGCGAACTCGAACCTCTTGCGCGAGTTCGACTTCCTGAAGAGTATCGGCAGGGTCCCGGCCAACGCCTCGCGGGAGCGGTTTCGTTCCAGCATCCGTCCCGATCTGCTCGAGTCCGTCCTCGGCAGGCGCTCGCGGTTTCGCCTGACCACCTTTGACTACGCACCCTAAGCGCCGGAGGATCACCGTATGTCAGCCAGCCCCGCCCGCAGGGCATGCCACGCCCTGCTTCGTTTCCGCCGACTGCATCTTGCGCTCGTCGTGCTGCTCGTCCTCGTTCCCGCCGCGGTACCGGCGAAGCCGGTGCCGCTTGGCTTCAGCTACCAGCCGCTCGCTTCTCCGGGGGGTGCGCTCGCCGCGGCGCTGCAGCACGACCGCATCCTGCGCGAGGCCCTCGCCCGCCAGGGCTTTCAGCTGACCATGCTCCCGGTGCGGGACGGGAGCGAGGCGATCACGCAGCTTTCCCAGGGGCGCGTGGCGCTCGCCACCATGGGGGATATGCCCTTCATAAAGGCGGTCGCCTCCGGGATGCCGCTTTGTGCCGTGACGCTGCTCAAGCAGAACTACGTCTCCGTGATCGGCCCCAAGGGGATGATGGCCGCAGATCTGAAAGGTAAGCGGATCGGCAACACCTTCGGGACCACCGGGCACTTTGCGCTCATGAAGACCCTGGCGGGGAGCGGCCTGAGCGAAGCGGATGCGGTGCTGGTCCCGATGGAGGTGAACGAGATGGAGGACGCCCTCTTGAAGGGGGAAATCGACGCCTACGCGGCATGGGCACCCACCCCGGAACTCACCCTCGCGCGCTATCCGGACCGCTTCACCGCCATCGGTAAGCAAAAAAGCATCGCCTTCCTGGCCATGAGCGCTAAGGTTGCCGAACTCCATCCGGAGGTCCCCCGCCTGCTCGCGGCGGCGCTCACGCGGGCGCTTATGTGGGTGGAGCGGGACCGGGGCGCGCTGCAAAAAGTCGCACGGTGGAACGCGGCAGACATCGCGGCCCTGAACGGCAAAGCCCTGCCGACGGCAGCCCAGGCGCGCCTGGCCCAGGATCTGCGCCCCGATTTGAAGGCGGTCGGCAGGGTACCCCGTCTCCCGAGGGGAATCGAGGCGGACGGCTCGAGCCTTTGCGACGAGTTTCTCTTCCTGAAAAAACTCGGCAAGGTGCCCGCTTCGGTGCAGTGGGCCATGCTGAAGGGAAGCTTCAAGTTCGAATACCTCGACCAGGTGATGAAAAACCCGAAACAGTACCGCATCACCAGGTTCGACTATGACTGAGGAAACGCCCGCACATTCCAGGCAGCGCATGCCCTGGCACTCCGGGATCGGCGGACGTGTCGTCATCACCTTCTGCACCCTGTCCCTGTTGGTCCTCATGGCGGTGCAACTGAGCGAGCTTTACGGCCTTCCCTTCGGTGTCACCAAGGGAAGGGTCGCCGACAGCACCGCCAAGGAACTCACCGTCCTTTCCTCCATCGCCGACGGCAACAAAAAGCTCATCACCTCCTGGCTCGAGGAACGCCACTCCGACACCCTTTCCGTCGCCAGTGCACCCGCCGTCAGGTCCCTTGCCGTGCAACGGGTCCGCGCCGGGAAGCAGCCGGCGGACCGGTCGCTTGGCGAGTGGCTGGAGGTGGTGCGCTCCGCTTACCGCTACGAGGCGGTCCGCATCGTCGACCCGCAAACCGGTGCGCTGGTGGCGGAGGGTGCCGATGACCTCCCCGATCCCCCGCTCGCTCCGGCGCTGCTCGCGGAAGCCTCCCGCCCGGGTAACGACGAGACCGTGAGCTTTCTCCCGGGTGGTCCCGGGCGCAGCGCGCGGCTGCACCTCGTCAGGCAGGTAGGCCAGGACCTGACCCCGGACGAGCGGCCGGTGCTGCTCCTTGACTGCTCCGTGGACCTGGACCAGGTCATGAAGCCGCTGCTGGAAGGCTCCATCGCCGGGGTCCTCGGGCGCTCCGGAGAGGTGGTCATGGTCGACGGCAAGCGCCGCTTCCTCATGACCACGAGGCATCCGATGCCGGGGGGAGCGCCCGTGGTGCCGCTCGTCACCGTGGACGGCGGCAAGGCGCCGCGCCTCGCCACGGAGGGGAGCGAAGGGGCGATCAGGACGCTCGACTACCGCGGCGTCCCGGTCCTCGCCGCCTTCAGGCACATCCCGCTCAACCCGGAGGTCTCCTGGGGGATGGTGGTGAAGATCGACGAGGCCGAGGCGATGGCGCCGGTGCGCCGGCAGTTGCAGCGCGCCCTCGTTTTCAGCGCGCTCGGGATCGCGGTCACCCTTTGCTGCGCCCTCGTGGTGGCCCGGGTGCTGGGGCGCCCACTGGAGCGGATCGCCCGGACCGCGGCGGAGATCGAGGGGGGCGACCTGACCCTCAGGGTCCCCCTGGAGGGGACCCGGGAGACCATCGAGCTTGCCTATTCCTTCAACGCCATGGTGGATCGGCTGAAGCAGTCGCAGGAGGGGCTCGAACAGCGCGTGGCCGAGCGTACCCTGCAGCTCGAGGCGCTGAACCGCGAGTTGCAGCAGGAGATAACCGGGCGGGCGAGGGTGGAGGAGCGCCTGCGGGAGAGCAACGAAAAGTTCACCGCCGCCTGGGACAGCGCCCCCGTCATGATCTCGCTCACCTCGCTCGATGACTGGCGCTTTCTCGACGTGAACAACAAGTTCTGCACCACCTCCGGGTTCACCCGGGAGGAGGCGGTGGGGAAGACGGCGGTGGAAATCGGCTGGATCCGCACCGAGGACGCCGTCGTCATCCGCGAGAAGCTCGCCCGCGAAGGGAGGATCCAGGACCTGGAGATCACCTGCAGCACGAGAAGCGGGCAGCCTCTCCTCTGCCGGCGCTGGGGCGAGGTGATCACCCTCGCGGGACGCAAGGCGCTTCTCTCCATCGTCATGGACATCACCCAGTACCGGAAGGTGGAAGAGCAGTTCTACCAGGCGCAGAAGATGGAGTCGGTGGGAAGGCTCGCAGGCGGCGTCGCCCACGATTTCAACAACATGCTGAGCGTGATCCTGGGGCATGCGGAGCTCTGCCTCATGGACCCGGAGCACTCGTCGATGCAGCGCCGGCACCTGGAGGCGATCCGCGACGCCGGGGCCCGCTCCGCCGACATCACCAAGCAGCTCCTGGCCTTCGCGCGGCGCCAGATCGCCGAGCCGAAGGTCCTGGACCTGAACGGGACGGTGGCCGGCATGCTCCGTATGCTGGAGCGCCTGATCGGGGAGGGGATCGAGCTGGTCTGGCTCCCCGGCGCAGGGCCGTGCCGGGTGAGGATCGACCCCGCCCAGGTGGACCAGATGCTCGCGAACCTCTGCGTCAATGCCCGTGACGCCATCGCGGGGATCGGCAGGCTCACCATCAGAACGGAAAACGTCGTCCTGGGCGAGGCGGAGTGCCGCGGCAAGGGGGACCTCTCACCCGGCGCCTACGTGCTCCTGTCGATCGCCGACACCGGGGAAGGAATCGACGAGCCGCTCCTCGAGCACATCTTCGAACCCTTCTTCACCACGAAGGAGATGGGAAAGGGGACCGGGCTCGGCCTCGCCACCGTCTTCGGCATCGTGAAGCAGAACCAGGGGGGGATCCGGGTGGAGAGCCGCAAGGGGGAGGGGACCACCTTCGACATCTTCCTACCGGCGGTCGAGACCGGGGCGTCCGAGGGGACGGAGGAGAAGGCCGTCGAACCGATTAAGGGGGGGGACGAGACCATCCTCCTCGTGGAGGACGAGCCGTCGGTCATCGAGATGAGCCGCACCATCCTCGAGAACCTCGGTTACCGCCTCATGGTGGCCAGGGCGCCGGAGGAGGCGCTGCGCCTCGTGGAGGAAGCGAAGGGGGCGGTCGATCTCCTCTTGACCGACGTGGTGATGCCGGGGATGAACGGCCGAGACCTCGCGCAGCGGCTCCAGGCCCTGAGGCCGGGACTCAAGTGCCTCTTCATGTCCGGCTACACCGCCGACATCATCGCCGACCACGGCGTGGTGCACGACAGCGTCAACTTCCTGCAGAAACCGTTCGACGTCAGGAGCCTCGCCGCCAAGGTCAGGTCCGTCCTCTCCGGCGTCGCGTCCTGAAGGGGGAGCATGAGGCCAGCTGCGGCGCTTCGTGAGTAGCGGCACTCCTCTTACCCCGGGAATTACCGGAATACCAATGAAAAGGCCCCCCGGCATGTGCCGGGGGGCCTTCTTGTTTCACACGTCGGCGAGGGTCACACCCTGAACCATTCCACCATCCCCTTCAGATCACCGGCCAGGTGCGACAGCCCGGCGGAGGACTCCCGGATGCCGCTGCAGGCGGTGCGCAGCTCGCGCGTCAGGCCCGCGATCTCGTCCACGTTGTGGGAAACCTCGCTGCTCGATGCCGACTGCTCCTCGGTGGCGACGGCGATGCGCCGTACCATCTCGTTCACCTGCTCCACGTAGGTGGCGATGCGGTCGATAGCCTCACCGGTCCCCTGCACGCGCTCCACGATGGTGTCGACGCACTTCCTCTCGTCCCCCATCTTGGTCACCGAGCGGTTCACGCTCTCCTGCATCGCCTTCACGGTGTGGTTGATGTCGGCGGTGGCGACCGCGGTGCGCTCGGCCAGCTGCCGCACGCTGTCGGCGACGACGGCGAAGCCTCGTCCCTGCTCACCGGCGCGGGCCGCCTCGATGGCGGCGTTCAGGGCCAGAAGGTTCGTCTGGTCGGCGATGTCCCTGATCAGGACGCCGATCTCGCTGATCTGCGCGGACTGGTCGCTCAACTGCTCCACCATGATGGCGGTTTCCCCGAAGCTGCCGACGAAGTGCCGGAGTTCTTCCGCGGTCAGCTGCATCGCCTCCTTCCCCTCCTTGGCGATCTCCATCATGGTGTCGGCCGCGTTCGCGGTATCCGCCGTGTTCCTCGCCATGTCCATGGTGGTCGAGGTCATCTCGGAGATGGCGGTTGCCGAACCCTCGACGCGCTGCGCCTGACGCGCGGCGCCGTCCTCCAGAACTCCGGCGGTGGCCGCCATCTGCTCGGAGCTTGCGGCAAGGGTGCTGGTCGCTTCGCCGATCTTCCCCACGACGTTTCTAAGGCTCCCAAGCATGCGGGCCATGGCCCCCTGCACCCTCCCCACCTCGTCCGAGCTCGTCGCCGAGATCTGGACGGCCAGGTTCCCCTCGGCCGCCTGCTCCGCCATGGCGATCAGCTCCCCTATCGGGCGGGAGATGGTGCGGAAGATCCACATGCCGACCAGGTTGCCGACGATGGCGGAGACGAGTGCGATCACCACGATGAGGGTCATGCTGTAGCGCACGGTGCGGTTCACCGTCCCGATCGCCTGTTCCTGCCCCTCCTGGGCCACCGTCACGGTCTGTTTTCCCTTTTCCGCCTGCTTTGCCACCACCTCGCGCAGCCTGGCGCCTCCCTGTGCCGCCTTTTCCTGGAGCTGCATCTTCTGTTGCAGCTTGGCCACGATGCCGTCCGGGGCGAAGACTGTGTCGCGCACACCGGCAAGCGAAGCGGCCACCCCGTTCAGGTTGCGCAACTCGCGCTCGGCGCCCGCAGCCTTCAAAAGCTGGGCGACCGCCTTTTCCACCACGGTGAGGCGGGCGTAGTCCCGGGCGAACTCGGCGGCGACGGCGTCCAGCTCCTTCGGGGTGTTGGCGAAGAAGAGCCGGCCGGAAAGCCCCTCTAGCGACTTGCCGAGGGAGACGAGCTCGGTGTTGTAGGAGAGGACGTTCACCGCGGTGTTGGCCCGGGAGAGGTACCCCGGGAGCCTGTCGGACATCTTCCCGACTTGGACCTGAGCCCGGTCGACCTCGTCCTCGATACGGTCCTCGACCTCGGAAAGCGTCGCGAGGGCCTCCTTCAACACGGCATCGGCGCGCTGCGTGTCACCCCCCTCGGTGGCCAGTTTGACGAACTGGTCCGCCTTCGAGGTGAAAGTGGCGAAGAGGCCGCCTATCTGCTTGTTCTGCCTGATGTTGCCGTTTTGCTGGATCCTCTTCAGCCCTCCCTGGTACTGGGTTATGCGCCTCTTCTCCGGGGAGCGCTGTATGTCGTAGAGGAGGTACCTCATGTCCTTCAGCGAGGCCTTCAGGGTCTCGATGCTGGCGATGCTTCTCGAACTCTTGTCCGTCTCGTCGTTCGCCTTGGTATAGGCGGCAGAACTGGACTGCTGCAGGGTCCTGACCTTCACCTCCAGCTCCTGCAGCCGGCTGCTTGCTTCCTTGCTCTTCTGCAGGATGAGGGCGTGGGCCTGGGTCGAGTCCCTCTCCGAGGCGAGCCGGGCCGTCATGGTGGCGAAGAGCTCCTGGGCGATGCTGCTGAACTCGGTGGAGGCCTCGAGCTTCTCACCCGATACCGCCTCCAGTTTTTCCTGTGAGGACCTGACTTCGGCGAGCGATTTCTCCGCCTCCGTCTTTGCGGCGGCGAAGTCCGTCTGGCTGCGGGCCGCCGCCACCTTGACGAGGTCGGCGGTCGCCCCCTGCAGGGCGCGCTGGAACTCCAGGGTGCGGACCTGGTACGGCGTACTTTTTTCGGTGAGGTACGAGAGTTTGCCCCTGATGGAGCTCATGCTCAGAAAGCTTGCGACGGAGACCGCCGCAACGGCTACCACCACGATGGTGGCGTTCAACATCAGCTTTGCTTTGATGGTCATTACAGTGCTCCTTAGGTCAGGGGGCAGGTGTCCGTGACGGGTATTTCCCCGTATTCAATGGGACTTTTCGGCATGACGCCCCTTTTCTTAAGAGCAAAGCGAGCCTTCTCTAATGGGGAATTAAGGAGGGTGGTGGTGCGGATTCCCCTACGCGGAGGGGGTCAACCTGTGGTGCCGAGGCCGGCGGCGATGGCGTGCACCGTTTCCAGGAGACGGAAAAGAAGCTCTTCCGACATCCCCCGGTTCTGACGCATCCCCTCCTGGCGCCATTGGCGCAGCAGGGCGATCTGGCGCTCGTGCAGCACGCGCAGGGCGTCCGTGCGGCGGGCGAGCGGGACGTGGACCGCGGGGCGGCGCTCCGCCAAGGGGCCGCCGTAGATCTCTTCCAGAACCCGCACGGTGCGACGGTACTCGGCATGGATGGCGGCGAGGATCGGCTTTCGGAGCCCTTCTTCGTGTACGAGCCCCGCGTAAGCCTCCATGATCGCGGGGTCGGCGCTCGCGATGCTGGTGGCGGCGTTGCTGATTATGTAGTGCAGCGCGGTCCAGCTCTGGGTCGAGCGGACGAACTGCGCGAAGAGGGGGGCGTCTTCGAGCATCAGCTCTTCGAGCGCCGAGCCGATGCCGTACCAGCCGGAGAGGAAGTAGCGCGCCTGGCTCCAGCTGAAGACCCACGGGATGGCGCGCAGGTCGGCCAATGTGGCGTGGTCGGTGCGCCGGGCCGGCCGGGAGCCGATGCTGCTCGACTCGATGACGTCGATGGGGGTTGCCTGCCGGAAGAAGGTGACGAACCCCTCGCGGGCGAGGAGCTTTTCATACTCGCACCGGCTGCGGTGCGCCAGGCGGTCCATCACCGGCTCCAGCGGGTGCCCGGTGCCCGGTTCGCTGCGCCCGGGGATGCTTACCCCGGCGGTGCCGGCGAGCAACAGTTCCAGGTGGTAGGCGGCGTTCAACGGGTTCGAGTACTTTTGCGAGATCACCTCGCCCTGCTCGGTCAGGCGCAGGTCGCCGCCGGCGGATCCCTCCGGGAGACCGCGCAGGAAGCGGCTCGTCGGCCCCGCACCGCGGCTGATGGTTCCGCCCCGGCCGTGGAAAAAGCGCAGGCGCACCCCTACGCGCCGCCCCACCTCGAGCATCGCCTCCTGGGCCCGGTACAGCCCCCAAAGGCTCGCCATGATGCCGCCGTCCTTGTTGCTGTCGCTGTAGCCTATCATCACCTGTTGCACCGGGCTCTCGCCGTTGAGCTCAGCGAGGGTGCGCCTGGTGACCGGGTGGCTCAGGAAACGCTCCAGGATGGCGGCGCTTCCCTCCAGGTCGTCGATGGTCTCGAAAAGGGGGACTACCGGGAGGCGGCAGGCGAACCCCTGCGTCCCCCGGACGGCGAGCCCCGCCTCGCGCGCGAGCAGGTAGACCACGAGGAGATCGGAGACGCCGCGCGTCATGCTGACGATGAGGGAGCCAAGCCCCGCGTCGCCGAAGGAGGCGAGATGGGCGGCGAGCACGCGGTAGCAGCTGAGGACGCTCTCCGCCTCGCGTCCCGGTTTTGTCCCCGGGAGCAGGAAGGGGCGCGACGAGGCGAGCTCACGGTCCAAAAAAGCGATGCGCTCCTCCTCGCTCCACCGGGAAAAACCGCTCTCTCCCGTTGCGGCAGCCATGAGCTGCTCCAGTGCGGCGTCATGGAAGGCGCTGTTTTGTCGTACGTCGAGCGAGGCCAAGTGGAAGCCGAACACCTCGACGCTGCGTAACACCGGCACCACGTCGGCCGCGGCCAAGCGGGCGGCGCCGCGCGCAACCAGGCTGTCGCGCAAAAGGCGCAGGTCGTCCTCCAGCTCGGCGGCCCGGCAATAGCGGGACCCCTCGGCTCCGCAGAGGACCTCGCCGTCGCCGGTTACCTCAACCGGGAGCCTCGCCCTCATCATGTTCACCATCTGGCGCCATGGCTCCTCGGGGTTGCGCCTGAGCGCCTCCTCCCCAGGCGCACCGGTCCTTGCCTTTAGCTCATCCAGGCGCCGCGCGAGCTCCGGGGGAGGGGCGAGGAGGCGGCGCGATATGCTGAGCCGGCTGCCAAGCGTGGTGAGCTGACCGTGCAGCAGCATGAGCGCGTTCAGCCTGAGCTCCCTCAGGGTCGCCTCGGTCACCTCCGCGGTTACCAGCGGGTGCCCGTCCCGGTCCCCTCCCACCCAGGTGCTGAAGGAGACGCAGGGGAGACGCTCGGTCAAAAGCGACAGTTCTCCCTTGAGCCCCGCCTCGCGCCAGGCCAGGCAGATCCTGCGGTCGAGGATCGGGATCACCTGCGGGAAGATGTCGCGCAGGTGGTAGATGATGGTGGCGAGCTCGTTCAGCACCTTCGGCTTTTCCAGGTGCACCTCGCTGGTGCGCCAGAGCCGCTCCAGCATCGCCACGATCTCCTCCCGGATCTCGTCGCGCTCCGCGGGGGTCCAGACCGTGTTCTCCCTTTTTACGAGGAGCAGGTAGAGCTCGCGCAGGTGCCGGAGCACCGACGCCCGTTTCGCCTCGGTCGGGTGGGCGGTGAGCACCGGTTCCACACGGATCTCCCCGAGCATGGCGGCGATCTCCTCCTCGGGCACCCCGCTTCGTGAGAGCTTCTCCAGGACCCTCCCCCAAAGACCCGGCTCGGCTACGAGCCCCTGGCTCGTTTCCAGGGCCCGTCTCGTCTGGACCGCGACGTTTTCCTCAGCCATACCGAGCAGCTGAAAGGCGACCGACCACGCCCTCACGAACTTGCAGTCCTCGGAGGGGGCAACCGAGCCGTTCTTGGGAAGGCAGGAGGCGAGCCGGGACTCGCCCAGGCCGTGGAACATCTCCGCGAGACACTCCATGAGGTAGTCGAGGTCGCGCTGCAGTTTGTCCTCTTTGCCGGTTGCGTCCTGGGACGTCATGGCACACCCCCTTTTGATCCTCGCTCCCGCAGGCACCATGCCGGGGAGATGCGGACCGTGATGAATGATACCCGAGATTGGCCCCCTGCAAACCCCAGGGCGGCTTGTTCATGTGAGAGCGCGTGTGCTACACTTCTTATTAAGAGGGAAAAGGAGGCGTACCATGAAAACGTTACTGCTCGTGCTTTTAGCGATCGTAGCGATCATCCTGACCGCCTGGCTCGTGCTGATTCCCGCCGGTGTGGTGGCAGGTTCAATCAAGGCCTTCCGCCATGGTGAACACGGTCACTGGGGCCACTGGAAAGGGTTGCGGCACCACGGCCCGCACTAGACAAAGTCAAAGCGCATGATCGCTGGAGATAAAAAAAGGCCCTCGGCTCATTACAAGCCAGGGCCTTTTCCTTTTCGTTTTGGAGAAAGCGTAACAGTCTGTTACGGCACGCTTTTGAAGCCGCCTTTGTAGAAGTCCTCATCGCGCCCGTACGAGTAGGAGAAGTCCAGTTCGTCGAGGCACTCCTTGTTTTCCACCGGGATCTCGATGGTGAAGGGTTCGGTGCCGGCGAAACGTCCGCTGAAGGTCTTGGTTTCCTTGGCCATGACCTTGCCTTTGGCGTCGAGCAGTTTGGCGGTGAGCTGGAGGGAGGCGTAGGGGATGTCCTGACGCACGTTTTGAACCGTGCCGTCGATCCTGACCCCTTTGTCGGTTTCCTGCGCCTTCCATGCGATGGCAACTTCATGGTTGCTGAACTGGTGGGAGGCATAGGCGGGGTTCGCGTCCTGTTTCGAGCGGGTGGACGCACAGGCGGTGATCATGGAAAGCATCATCACTGTCAAAGCGAGTTTTTTCAGCATAAGTCACCTCCGTCTTGTTGATGTGGCGCTGCTCAAAGACCCCTTTTTTAAACCCTTTGAGTGTAACGCGAATATAACGGTGGGCAACTCTGGTATTTTAGGCGTTGCGGTTATGGTAACTCCCATGTCGCACGCAACAAAAAGGCGGGGCGCCTTGCGACGCCCCGCCTCTTAGTTGACCAGTTTCAGTCTACTTCTTGTGTTCCGCCTCGCGGGTCATCGCCGCGGCCTCGGTCCTGATATCCACCAGGTCCTTCTGCAGTTCGGCCAGGCCGTACCAGGTGACGTAGTCGGGGTTCATGTGGAACGCCCCCTGGAAGGCGCGCATGCGGTGCTCCAGGAACATCACGTAGAGGGTCTGCTCGATCGGCGTCCTCGTGTCGTAGAAGGTGAGGAGGTCCGGGTAGGCGGGCTGCCCCTTCTGCGGCTTGATGACCCCCTTCTCGTAGAGGCCGGCGACGATGGTGATCGCCTCGGCCATCAGCTTGTCGGCTTCCTTGATCATCTGATCGGCGTTGCCGAGCTGGGTCTTCGCGTAGGTGGCGCTGTGGCACTTGCTGCAGATACCGACCATCTTGTCGCGGGACGCCTGCCACTCCTCCTTGGAGAGACGGGCGACCTTGCCGGCTTTCACGAGGTCGAGACGCGCGGTCGGTTTGCCTGCCGGGTCGAGCACACCGAGACCCTTCAAGATGGTGACGCGGTAGCCCATCCACTCGGCGTCCTCCTCGGGGAGGCGCAGCGCCAGGAAGCCCCAGGAGGTCATCACGTTGTGGTCGCCGTCGCCCATGTGGCAGGTCTGGCAGGTCGGCGCGCGGCCGGTGTCACCTTCCATCTGGTAGATGGAGCCGTGTTTCGAGTTGGACCACATCTCCCATTGCGGGTGGTCGAAGCCCATGTGGCAGGTGCGGCAGGCTTCCGGCTTCTTCGCCTCGGCCTTGCTGAATTTGTGACGGGTATGGCAGGAGTTGCAGGGGGAGCCGTACTGCCCTTCGGCGCGCGATTTCTCGTCGCGGATACCGACCTTGTGGCAGCCGCCGCAGCCCTTCATCCTCTGGATGTAGGCGTGGGGCTGGAGCTTGTTGGTCGGCATGGCGTCCATCGCCACCCAGGCGGCGGCATGTTTGCCGGAAGCGTACTGGTCGTGCTGCTTGGTGTGGCACTCCTTGCAGGTCTTCTCGGTCGGCATGCTCACCTTGGCGACGTCGGCGGCGCTCTGGTGCGCCTTGCCGTGACAGCTGGAGCAGTCCACGCTGCCGCTCTTGCCCATTTCCCCTTCCAGGAAATCCTTTACGATGTTGGGCGTCACCTTCTCGTGACAGGTGATGCAGTTGCTCTTCCCGGCGAAGGCCGCCCCGGCGAGCATGAGTACCAGCGCCAGCGCCCCTCCCAGCCTCTTACAGCAATCGATCATGAAATACCTCCCCTTTATGGATAAAAAAACAGGGGACATGTAAACCACATGAAAACGGTCTTTTCCTTGACGCAGGTCAAAAAACGGTGAACGGGGGTGGGGGCTAACGTGCGGGAAAGGCGAGCCTGAAGGCGATGACCCACATGGTGCAGCCGACCATGATGTCGAGCATCCGCCAGGCCTGCGGCTTGCGGAAAAAGGGGGCGATGAGGCGTGCGCCGTATCCGATGCCGTAGAACCAGGTGAGGGAGGCGGCCATGGCCCCGAGAGCGAAGGCGAGACGGGACAGCCCCGGGTACTGCCCGGCGAGGCTTCCCAAAAGAAGCACCGTGTCCAGGAAGGCGTGCGGGTTCAAAAGGCTGAAGGAGACGGTCATGAGCACCACCTGCCTGAGCGGTACTTCGGAAGCGGTACCGTCTTCCGCCTCCAGCGCGCCGGGCCTCAAGGCGGCGGCGAAGGCGCGTAGGCCGTAGGCGAAGAGAAAGAGGACCCCTCCCCAGAGCGTCAGCTTCATGAAAAGCGGTGAGGCGGCGACCACGGAGCTGAAGCCTCCCGCGCCGAGCGAGATGAGCAGTGAGTCGCAGAGAAAGCAGATGGTGCAGACGGTGAAGACGTACTGCCGCTTGAGCCCCTGGCGCAGCACGAAGGCGTTTTGGCTTCCGATGGCGATGATAAGGCCAGCACCGAGGCCGAAGCCGCTCAGTAGAGGGGAAAGGAACTGGGTCATGGTGCGGGGAGATCCCTTGTCAGCGTTTGACGACGAAGAGGAGGCCGCGTTCGCAGCGCTCGTCGGGCCTGCTGCTCTTCGTGAAGTGGTAATGGGGGAGGTCCAGCTCCCGCACCCGCTTTGTGATGAGTGACATGTTCGGATAGTCGACGGTGTTGTTGGTGTCGTGGAAGAAGAGGATGCCGCCCGGACGCACCACGCGCAGGTGCTCGTCCACCCAGGTGCCGCTGTTCACGTGGTCGGCGTCAGAGATGAGGAAATCGTAGGCGTTGTCGGGGGAGTTCGCGAGGAAGGTGCGCTCTTCCATCGGGGCGACCACGTTCACCCCGGCCATGCGCAGGTTACCCGCCACGTCCTCCATGTCGCCGCCGCGCGCGTCGCCCCAGTTGTCGACGCAGGTGAGCTTCCCTTTCCCGTTGTAACGCAGCGCGTGGATAAGGCTCACGGTGAGATAGCCTGTGCCGATGCCGAGTTCCAGCACGTCGTCCGGCTTTTGCGACAGCAGGGCCCCGATGATGAACATGTTGTGGCTGCGGTCTATGGCGACCTCTCCCGCGCCGGACTCCATCGTGTTGAGCAGTGTGAAGTAATCGTTCAGGGGCTGCATGTGCTTCCTCCGTGGCGCCGAGGTTTGATAAGCGATGCCGGCAACTTAGAGCCGACGGCTTAATTTTGCAAGGGAAAAAGCGGATCTGGAAAAACCGAAGGCCCGGAGGGGACTCCGGGCCTTGCCTTGATGGGGATTATTTGTCGTGGCAGGTGATGCAGAGCGCGCTGTTCTTGTCGCTCTTGATCAGGTGCCCCTTGGCGGGGTTCAAGGGATCATGACAGGTGAGGCACCCCACGGCGCCGTTCACCATGACCATGTTGCGTTCCTGCGGTGAGATCGGTTTGTACCCCTGCTTGTTCACGTAGCTTTGATAGATCATCCCGATGGGGTGCTCCCCGTCGAATGAGTGCACATGCATCGTCTTGTTGGATGCGTTGTTGCGCAGGTTCACCCGGACATCCGGCCCTGCGGCGCCGTCGTGGCAGCCGATGCACTCCCTCGACAGCGGGTCGATCTCCGGCGGTGCGTCGGCCGGTGCCGGGCCCGCGTTAGCTATGAGAAGCGCCGCCGCTGCTGCGATCATTGCGCTTTTTCTATTGCTCCATGGCATGTTTGCCCCCTTGTCAGGCCGGTTCATAAAATGCGTGCTGTCCGATCTCTTCGGCGGCACTCCGGCGGGACTTTAGGGAAGAAGCCTTTTCCGGTTCACCTGGTCTTGGAACCCCATGAGAAGCTCACCAGGGCGAAGGAGCGTTCTCCGGAGGTCTCGCCTTCGTCCGCGTCGGCTGTCTCCTCACGGTCATCGATCCGGCTGTTCATCTTCGCCTTTTCCACCTTGGCAAGATACGCCTTTTGCGCCTCGACCGACTTTTGCAGCATCAGGGAGTAAGGGCAGATCCCCTTGGTCGATGCGGCCGCCGCTGGGGTCTCGTCGGCATGGGCTGCGGTGTTGGACCCCTCCAGTGCAACGGCGGTGAGTGTGAGTGTCAGTATGGTGAAAAGCTTTGCTTGAAATCTTGTCAGGGTTCTCATGGCTTCCTCCTGTGCGGTGCGTGTTAACCGTACCGTTACAAGGAAGATGCCATCCTGCCGTAAAAAGAGCAGGGTGGTAAATCGTCATATTACAGCCGGTTGACTCGGAACTTGAAAATCCATTTCGTCTCGGGTGTTCAGCCTCTGCACAATCGCGACGGAAGGGGTGTTCAGGTTCTGATATCAATCCCGTTCCACGGCGAGCGCCGCGATGAACCACTCGTCCTCCAAATCGAAGAGCAGGGTCATCACCTCCGGCTTCTTTGCCACGTGGATCACGTACTGCTTTCCCGATACGATGGAAGGGGTGGAAAGCCTGATGGCGAGGGATTCCTCGGAAAGGTAGCGCTTGAAGGCGCCGGCGAGGACGTTAGCCACCTCGCCCAGGGCGTCCTCCACCTCCTCGTCGGTGGGTTCATCGATATCGAGCATCTGGCAGGCCATGCGATGCGCAAGCCGGGTCGAGACGTGCAGGCTCACCAGGCCGTTGTATTCTCCGGCAAGGCCGACCAGGCCGCTGATGCAGTCGGCGAAGTTGGAGGCGGGATCTACCGAGAGAGGCAGGTGCAGCAGGTGGTCCATGCCGAGGAGGGTCGAGAAGATCTTCCTCGTCTCCTGGATGAGCGATTTTTCCAGAGCCGGTCCGGCGCTGCCGATTCTTGCAAGCAAATGATCCGAAAACATGTTTTTCTCCATCCCCGGTGAAGTGCGGCTGCACCCGTTGTCCCGCACGAAGGCAGGAAAGGGGCATGGCCGGTGTATCGACAAGGGGTAGAGCAGGGGGCGTGCCATCCACCAAAGGCGCGGCGGATCGGGAGTTTGGCGGGATGTACCGTTAAAGTGGTGTCCCGGTTAGGGACGGTGTGGGTGTTCCGGGGACACCGGCGAACGGCGGATGCTGCGGAAAACAGGGGGAGCCGGGATCAGAAGGCTATGTTGTCTCCGGCTAATTTCACTCGACTCATGTGGCGGATGTGTGGTAAAGAGCGCCGTTGCCCCGGCGCGCGCGGAGTGCGGGGCGTTTTCTTCGCCGCGGCGCCCTGATGGGCCGACTACCTCGGCCTTCTGGGACCCGGTGCATAGCCGCGTCCGAGCGTGGCATCGAGCTCGTCGATCCACCCCGCCTTCGCGTGGGGAAATGCATCCGCGTAAGGGACGTACGGCTTGATATCCAGGACAGGGGTCCCGTCGAGAAGGTCCACGCCGCGCAGGTGCAGCGTCTTCCCCTCGATCCCGACCAGTTCCACCGCCGACAGGCCGATGGAATTGGGGCGGTGCGGCGACCGTGTGGCGAGAACACCGCGTTTCGGACCACCCCTCGGCGGCTTGACGCTGCTGCGCCACCCTTCGCTCAAATGGAAGGCGAAGATGAGCCAGAGTCTCTCGAACCCTTTCAGGTCCTGAATTGCCTTCTCGTCCAGCCACTCCTCGAGTTCGAGTGTGGCCGACGCGGGTTCTCCGGTCTGCGTTCCCGCGACCACGGTACCTTGGTGCGGCGCATCTATGCGGCGTGCATACGGGGATCTGAGGGTGCCGATGGGGCGGTAGGTGAAATGGGGGCTCTGTATCATTTATCGCTCTCTCTAAGGCGCTGGATTTTAGAACAGGCAATATAAAAAGGCAACAGAGTCTTAAGGATATGTTGCTTTGATTCAGATAACCGAACCATGAATGGTCATTGGAGTGCCCATTTATGTGACTTAATATATTTGTAATGTGAGCCGATATAGCAAAGATATGATTTTGAGTTTCGTCGAAAGAACTTCGACTCCTGGAGGAGCTATGCGCTCTAGTACGTCCTACCTTTCTGCTTTGGTGATTCTGTTTGCAATGCTTCTTGTAACGGTGAATCCAGCCTTTGCCTGGACCGTTGCGGGCACCGTGTACGGCGGGAGCGCCCCTTTGGAAGGCGTGACGGTGACGGCATTCAAGGCATCCGACCAGAGCGAGGCGGGAAAGAGCACCACCGGCACAGGAGGCGGTTACTCCATCGCCCTTGAAAACGGCACCTACAACCTGACCATCGCCCCTCCCTTGTCCAGCAACCTGGGTAACTCCGTCGTGAACGGGGTCGTCGTCTCCGGCGGTGACGTGACGCAAAACGTCGTCCTGGTGCAAACGGCGAACTACCTCAGCGGCGTGGTCAGGACCGGGAGCGGAGTTGCAGTCGGCAGGGTGTTCGTGAAGGCTGTTGATCAGGCAAGCGGGACGCTTGTGGGACAGCAGGTGACAAATGAGCGGGGGGAATATTCCATTCCGGTTTCCACGGGCACGTACCGGATAGATATCCTGGGTGGGGCAGGCGTATATGACTCGGGTGCATGTGACGGTTACTGCATTCCGAGTGTTCCCGCGCCGCAGTACTTCGAATATGTCTCGATCCTCAGCAACCTCTCCGTTGCGGGGGACATGACGCAGGATATAACGCTTCCGCTGGTGACGTTGAGTGGGAAATGCACGGATGCCAACGGGGTTGCGGTGGCGGGAGTGAAGATCACCCAGGCGAGTCGGTCCGTCTACCCGGAGCCTGATAACTATCAGAAGTACGTCTCCAGCTTTTCCAACATCCCGTACTTTCCCGTGGTGGAATCCGACGCATCCGGCAATTACGTGCTGGGTATGATCGAGGGTGCCGGCTACTCACTCACGGTGACGCCTCCTCCGGGAAGTGTTTTCTCGCAAAGTGTCGTGAATAACGTGAACGTGAGCGGCCCGACTAAATTGGACATCATGCTGCAGCGGGCCAACTACCTGAGCGGTGTTGTCAGGACCGGGAGCGGAACGGTCGTCGGCAGGGTTTTCGTGAAGGCGGTTGACCAGGCAAGCGGGACGCTTGTGGGACAGCAGGTCACGAACGATCGGGGGGAATATTCCATTCCGGTTTCTGCGGGCACGTACCGGATAGATATCCTGGGTGGGGCAGGCGTATATGACTCGGGGGCGTGTGACGGTTACTGCATTCCGAGTGTTCCCGCGCCGCAGTACTTCGAATATGTCTCGATCCTCAGCAACCTCTCCGTTGCGGGGGACATGACGCAGGATATAACGCTTCCGCTGGTGACGTTGAGTGGGAAATGCACGGATGCCAACGGGGTTGCGGTGGCGGGAGTGAAGATCACCCAGGCGAGTCGGTCCGTCTACCCGGAGCCTGATAACTATCAGAAGTACGTCTCCAGCTTTTCCAACATCCCGTACTTTCCCGTGGTGGAATCAGACGCATCCGGCAATTACGTGCTGGGTATGATCGAGGGTGCCGGGTACTCACTCACGGTTACGCCACCTCCGGGAGGTGCTTTCTCGCAAAGTGTCGTGAATAACGTGAACGTGAGTGGCCCGACTAAATTGGACATCATACTGCAGCGGGCCAACTACCTGAGCGGTGTTGTCAGGACCGGGAGCGGAACGGTCGTCGGCAGGGTTTTCGTGAAGGCGGTTGACCAGGCAAGCGGGACGCTTGTGGGACAGCAGGTGACAAATGAGCGGGGGGAATATTCCATTCCGGTCTCCACGGGCACGTACCGGATAGATATCCTGGGTGGGGCAGGCGTATATGACTCGGGCGCATGTGACGGTTACTGCATTCCGAGTGTTCCCGCGCCGCAGTACTTCGAATATGTCTCGATCCTCAGCAACCTCTCCGTTGCGGGGGACATGACGCAGGATATAACGCTTCCGCTGGTGACGTTGAGTGGGAAATGCACGGATGCCAACGGGGTTGCGGTGGCGGGAGTGAAGATCACCCAGGCGAGTCGATCCGTCTACCCTGAGCCTGATAACTATCAGAAGTACGTCTCCAGCTTTTCCAACATCCCGTACTTTCCCGTGGTGGAATCAGACGACTCCGGCAATTACGTGCTTGGCATGATCGAGGGGACCGGTTACTCGCTCACGGTGACGCCTCCTTCCGGAAGTGGCTTCTCGCAGACCGTCATCAACGGTGTCAACGCCACCAAGTCGCTGCTGCAAAACGTCATCCTCGTCATGCCCGATGCCGCAGCACCGGTAATCATCTCCGGTCCACTCGTCTCGTCCTCGACCGACTCGACCGCCACCATCGAATGGGAAACCAACGAGCCCGCCAAGGGGGGCGTGCTCGTTGGAGCCGCTTTCCCGCCTGCACAGCTCTCCGCGGAAATGTCGCTGGCGGTAAAGCACGTGCTGCCGCTTACCGGCCTTTCCCCCAACACCACCTACTACATCCAGGTCACCGCGACGGATGTGGCAGGAAACGGCCCGACCTCGAGCAAGATCATAAGCTTCAGCACCAAGCCGGTCCCCGATACTGTCCCGCCGGTCGTTCTCACCGGGCCGGTGATCGTGAACATCACCCACGAAAGCGCGGCAGTGGAATGGACCACCAACGAGCCATCCACCGGAACGGTCTTCTACGGCACGACAACGCCGGACAAAGCCGTCGCGGACACGGCTCTTGCGACCGTGCATCGCGTGCTGCTTGCGGGACTCACTCCTGAAACGCTTTACACCCTGAAGCTCGATGCGGTCGACGCCGTCAACAACGGGCCGACTTCCACCGGGACAAGCTCTTTCCGAACCCTGGCACTTCCCGATACCACGGCCCCGAGAATCGTGGAAGGCCCGATGGCGGTCAATGTCTCGGACACCGGCGCGACCATCATCTGGAAAACCGATGAGCCCGCAACGAGCGGCGTCTCCTGGAATGATGGCACCGCGTACGGTCTTCTCAGCGACGACAGCCTCGGAACCTCCCATGCGATGCGCGTGACCGGGTTGAAGGCTCAGACGGCATACAGCTTCATAGTTTCGTCCAAGGACGGTTTCGGAAACGGACCGACCCTGAGCCAGGCGGCCGGCTTTACCACACTGCCTACTCCCGACCAGAAACCGCCGGTGATCATCCTGCAGCCTGTGGTGAAAAACGTGAACCACCAGATGGCCCTTATTTACTGGGAGACGGACGAACCTTCGGACAGCGTGATCGAATTCGGCACTACCACCTCTTTCGACTCGACCGATGCGAAAGCGGAGCTGCAGACCAAGCACAACCGGCCGCTGACCGGGCTGGTGCCCGGTACGACGTACTTCTTCCGCGTGCTTGCTACCGACGCATCCGGTAACGGCCCCGCGGCCAGCCAGACCTACAGCTTCACAACGGATCTTATCCCCAGCAGCGATCCGCCGGTCCTCACCCAGGCGCCGGAAATCGTCTACGCGAACGACACCTCGGCAACCGTCTACTTCGAAACGGACAAGCCGTGCGATACAGTCGTGGAATACGGGGAGGGAGTCAGTATCACAAATCGGCAATCGGACGGCACGAAGCTGGACAAGCATCAGGTGACCATCACCAACCTGGCACCGAACACGCCGTACGGCATGGAAATCTCCTGCACCGACATAAACGGCAACAGCCTGAAGAGGGCCTTGTCCGGCCAGGTCACTTCAGTCGCCAAAAAAGTCTCTGCCCTGGCCGATGTTGGGGGCGCGGGATTTGTAACGAAAACCGTTTCGGACACGACCGCACCGGGGATAACAGCCCTCCCCACGGTGACTGCACTGAGCCCCAACCAGGCGACGGTGGTGTGGAGCACCGATGAGATCGCCGATTCCATGGTGAGCTACAACGTGGACGGCACGGAGGTCATCCTGACTGCGGGCGATATCGCCAAGACCTTCAGCCATTCTCTGGTCCTGACCAACCTGACGGCGGGCAGCACCTACCGGTTTACCGTCCGCTCGGTCGACCCGGCTGGAAACGCGATGACAAGCAGCGGCTACGCGTTCACGACGCCGCTCACGGTACCCGGCGACGCCTGCCGCAACGATGACGGCACAGTACGTCCTTTTAACGTGCAATCGGTGATAAACATGTTCCTTGGCCTGAAGGGCGCCGCTCCTTGTGCCGACGTGGATAACAACGGCAAAGTTGGAATTGCTGAACTGCGCAGGATGATTGACACGTATCTCGGGCGGTAACGGCATGATACTGGAGCTGGGGTGGCTTATTCCGGAGACGATCTGAACAAGACTCAGGGACCGTTATCATGTCTTCGGTAAGGGTTTGTTTCGAAATCACCTATAAGTAGGCTGATGTCGCTGTGTTATACCTATTCGGGACACGAGGTGTTTCGATGAAAAGACTTGCCGCATGCTGCTGTCTCTTCCTTAACCTGTTATTGACGGCGCACGTTGCCTGTGCTGCTTCACAGCATACGTATACCTTCGCCGTTGTTCCCTATTACAGTCCCGAGAAGATCTGGACGCTTTTTACACCGGTGGTTAATTATCTCAGCAAGACCACCGGCGATAAATGGCAGCTCCAGCTCTACCCGAATCACGCCGAATTTCTCAACGACATCTGCAACGGAAAAATCTCTGCGGCCTTCACCGGTCCGGTTCCGCTCGCCCGCGCCTATGAGGCCTGCGGCGCAAGACCCGTTCTGGTAGCCCTCGCTCAAAACGGCAAGCCGGTTTACCACTCCGTCTTCGTGTCGAGCGATCAGGCGATCCGGAACCTGCGCGACCTGAAAGGGAAGCGGGTAGGCTTTTTCAAGGGCTCCACCGCGGCACACGTGGTGCCGGTGAGGATGCTCAAGGATGCCGGGGTCTACATGCCGGACATCTCACCCGTGTTTCTTGGCAGCCAGGACAAACTCGTATCCGCGCTGCTGACTGGCGACATCGCCGCGGCTGGGATAAAGGAGAGCCTCTACCAGAAGGTCTCCCGTGAAAAGCTGCATGTCCTCTCCCGTTCAGAACCCCTGCCCAATTTTGCCGTCTGCGCCCTCCCCGCGTTTCCCGCTAAGGCCAGGGAACGGCTCGTTTCATCCTTGCTGAAACTCAAACCCCTTACCAATGCACGGGACAGGGAGCTTGTCAGCCACTGGGACGACGAGGTGAAGCACGGTTTCGTCACCCCTGACCGGGACTTCCTCGTCGGCGTCTTCCGTATCCGTGACATGTTCAAGGACGCAGGTAATGGCATTCGATAGAAAAAGCCTCGGCTTCAAGCTCATAGCTCCCAGCCTCGTCGTCATCGCCGTCGTCTTCTTCGCTCTGCTTTTCCTCATCAAGTCAATCACCGTCCGGGTCCACGACGACTACGTCCGCTTTACGCTGGCCTCTGCCAACGGCGAAGTGCGCAAGGTCCTCACCACTGCCGCCAGCGACCTCACTGCCGCCCTGCTCGCCGGGAACGAAGAAGTCACCGAGGCGAAACAGAAGAGTGTAGTGGAGACCCTTAGGCTGCTTTGGTCCGGAACCAGCCACGGCGGTGTCGTCATCGACTCGAGCGGAGTCGTGCTGTGCACCACGCTCCCCCTCCCGGTTACCCGGGCGGTGGCAACCCAGGCTGCGGAAGGGTACCGTGCCATAAAGATCGGTGGCGAGGACGTGGCGACCTTCGGTCAGCGCTTCCCCATGTGGGGATGGAACGTCGTGACGGTAAGCACGGCCCGTAACACTTGGCTGCAGGACGGCAAGGTCGCCATGCTCACGCCGCTCGTAGCCACCGGGTGCCTGGTCATGGTCTTCGGCATATTCCTGGTGCTCAGGAGGAATCTGCAGCGCCCGGTGGAGAGCATGGTTGCGGCGGTAAGTTCATCCAGGCGCGTGGAGCCGACCGGCGTAACCGAATTCGACATCATGGGAAACGTTGTCAACGACGCCTTCCAGCGCCTTACAGAACAGACCGAGACCTTGCGGCAGGAGCTGGCGGAGCGGACGAGGATACAGGAAGAGCTTAGGGCCAAGGACGAACGGATACACAATCTGCTCGACTGCACGGAGGAAGGGATCTTCGGTGTCGACCCCGACGGTGTCTGCACCTTCTGTAACAGGTCGTGTCTGCAACTGCTCGGTTACCATCAGGAGGAGGATCTGCTTGGTAAGCGGATCCACGACCTCATCCATCCGCCGGGTGTGGACGGTGACGAGGTCGCCAGCGAGGACTGTCCGGTGTGCAACACGTTTCGAACCGGGGCTGGCGCCCATCTCCCTGCCGAGGTACTCTGGCGCGCGGACGGGACGGCGCTGGAGACCGAATTGTGGGCGCACCCGGTCGTAGACGACGGGAGGATTTGCGGCGCGGTGGTCACCTTCATCGACGTGACGCAGCGCAAGCTCCTCGAGGACCAGCTGATCCAGGCGCAGAAGATGGAGTCGATCGGCAGGCTCGCAGGAGGAATCGCCCACGACTTCAACAACCTCTTGACCCCAATCATGGGGTACTGCGAGCTGTTGCGGCTCGACATGCCGGAAAACAAGCTGGTTCAGGAGCGCTGCGGTAACATGCTGAAAGCAGCCGGAGGGGCGAAGGAACTGGTGCAGCAACTTTTGAGCTTCAGCAGGAAACAGGTCCTGGAGATGAAGGTGATCGACCTGAACCAGGCAGTTGGCAACTTCCAGAGCATCTTGCGGCGCACCATCCGCGAGAGCATCGATCTCAAGATGTCGCTTGCGGAAGGAAGCTATCCGGTAAGGGCGGACAAAAACCAGATCGAGCAGGTGGTGATGAACCTCGTGGTGAACGCGCAGGACGCGATCAGCGAGCACGGCGTGGTAACCATCGAGACGGCACCGGTGCTTCTGGACGACGAGTACGCCAGACTGCACAAGGACGTCATCCCCGGGCGGTACCTGATGCTCGCCGTCGCCGACGACGGTTGCGGCATGGACCAGGAGACGCGGCAGCGCGTCTTCGAGCCGTTCTTCACCACCAAGGGGATCGGCAAGGGTACCGGGCTTGGTCTTGCCACCGTCTACGGCATCGTGCGGCAGCATGGCGGCAACATCTGGGTGTACAGCGAACCGGGCAAGGGGACCGTTTTCAAGTGTTACTTCCCGCTCGCGGAGGGGACGGCGGTTGCCGAGCGCGCCGATGCCGGCGGCAAGGTCAGCCTGGAGGGAGCAAGGCGGACCATCCTTCTCGTCGAGGACAACGAGATGGTGCGCCTGCTTGTGGCCGAGCTTCTGGCGCAGGCGGGGTTCGAGATGCTGATAGCCGAAGATCCGAAAGAGGCGCTGAAGCTTTCCGATGGACGCCGCATCGATCTGCTCGTTACCGACGTAGTGCTCCCGCACATGTCCGGCCCGCAACTGCACCGAAAGCTCCTCCAGCACGACGCCGGCCTGAAGGTCCTTTACATGTCCGGTTACACCAGCAACGCCATAGTGCACCAGGGGGTGCTGGACGAAGGGACCCACTACATCGCGAAGCCCTTCGCGCTGAACGAGTTCGCCCTCAAGGTCGCCGAGGTGCTTGCCGCTTAAGTTGAGGCCTTTGCGGGCTCGCCGTGACTTTCCTCCGGTGCGGGCTCGCTGTCCGCGTCCCCTTGCACCGGTGTTCGGGGGGGGAGGCTGAAAAAGTCGGGATCCTCGAACTGTCTGACCTTCGCGACCTGGGTGTCGTCGTCCTCATCCACCGTGCAGATGATCCTCCACTCCAAAAGCGTGTCCAACCGGTGGGTGATGTCCCAGAGGAGCAGGGTGGAGGCATCCTTGTCGTAATCATAGGCGTGCCACCTGGTCGGCGTATCGGTCCACATCATCCGCTCGAGCGCTATTGTCTGGCTGAACTTGTTCGTGTTGAGGTTGTAAAAGGTCCCCATTCCCTCCGTGAGGCTTATGAGGGCGACGTCGGTCTCGGTGCATAAAGCCTGGACGCCTGCCCGGGAGATGAGGCCTCCCGCGACGGAATTGGGATACTGCTTTATGATCCTCAGCTTGGAGTTCAGCAGCTTGACGGCTCCTTCCCTGATGTAGACCTGGAGCTTTTCGCAGTCCACGGCAAAAGTCTGCATCGGGATGGTGCGAGCCGCCCGGCTCTGGCCGGGGGGAAGGTCAAGGTTGCTGTTGAGGAGAAAGGTGCCCGTATCGGTACCCAGGAACATGGTGTCGGGGCGGCACGATCCCCTGCTTACGCAGGTCACCTCGCCTTTTGCATGAAAGGTTCTCACCGTGGTGCTGACCACGTCGAGGCTCTGCCGTACCACCCGGATGTTTTCCCCCTCCGTGATGACCGCGTAGTAATCGTTGTCCTTGCTGCTCGACATGAGCATGCCCCGGAACGAGGGGTTTCCTTCGTAGGTGAAATTTTCGTTGATGACTATCTCGGCCAGGAACCTCGCTTCCGTTTCCGACAGCTTGGCCCGCCAGACGTGGTTGGAGGTCTCTGCGTTGGCGAAGAGAAAGAGGTCCCTGTCGGGGATGGAGTCCAGAAAACCAAGATCCTTGAAATTCGGGGACCGGTACCGCGCCGCGGTGCCTTTGACGACGTTTATCACGAGGATGGTCTCATCGTCCTCCCTGAACAGCTTGTGCAGGAGCGATTCTCCGACCAGGATCAACGGGACCCGGGGCTTTGTCGCGAGATCAAGGTCCGCGTCCGGCGAGACGATAACGGTAACAGGTTCGATTTCGATGGCGAAATAATCGGCGATCTCCCTGTCGATGGAGGCGAGCTTTTCCCGGTCCTCTATGGAATCCTTCAGCGCGGCGGCCCTTGCGGCATTGCCGAGCAAAAGGGCGGTCCTATAGTCTTCCAGTTTGTCTTCCTCGGTATGATTTCTGTAGCTGTGGTAGTTCAGCGTCATGTCTCTGTATTCGCGGGAACGTGCGGCCTCCTCGGCAGGGAGCTTCGTGGTCACCCTGCGCAACCGGGCGGCGTACGTCCTCGCTTCAGCCAAAGATCCGGCTTGGAACATCCGCCTCATCAGGTCGCTGGCGGCACTTCTCGCCAGCTCCCTTTCCGTCTCCAGCAGGCCGGCGTATTCCTCGTCGAAATCGGCATAGCCGCAAAAGTACGGCTTGATCTTCTCCAGACGCTCCAGACATCCCCTGCGCATGCCCGTCGAAAGCTGTGCCTTCACCGCGACGAATGAGAGCCATATCTCCTTGGCCTCCTCATCGGGAAGCTTCATCAGCTTGCGGTTTCCCTGCAGCACCGAAAAGAGCGGTGCGACGGCGCAAGCTTCCTCGAGTCTCCCGGCCTCGCCCTCGTGTGACAGCCACATCAGGATGTCGAAACACCCGGACCACTCTTCAGCGGCGGCGAGGGTGCGGAGCTCGCACAGGCGCTGTTCGACCGATTGAAGCTTCAGTACCCCCTTTTCCTTTTCGATGAGTGCTCTGACCCGGTCCGCGCTGATGCTGTCCAGCCCCTGCAGCTTCGCGAGCGGTTTCAGCCTCTCCTGCGGTGATGCCGAGCTCTCGTACTCAAGCCAGAGCGCCTTGATCTCCCCTTCTGTTCTTCTCGCCTCGATTTCCCGCAGCAGGCAGCGCCCCTCCGGGTAGTGCGGGTAGCGCGCAAGGGCCTGCCGGATCAGCGCTTCAGCCTGATCGAGGTCCCCTGCGGCCAGAGCAGGCCGGGCCTGCAGCAGAAGCGGCTCCGCCTCCGCCCGCATGCGCTGCTCGATCTTGTTTCTCAGCTCGGTTTCTGCAGGCAGGATCCCTTCTTTTGCCTCGGCAAGCTTCAAAAAGGACAGGGCGGCGGAGAGGTTCCCGTCACGGAAGGAGACGTCGGCGCAGGCGAAAAGTGCGCTCTTGCCGAGGGTGTCGGGGCGGAGGTTTTCGAAAAGGGCCCTCGCCTCGGGAATCATGTCTCTGCCGTAACAGGTAAGCGCCAGTAGTTCACGCACCTGCCGGTCCGCCTGGACATCTTCCGGTTGGGCGAGGATGGTTGCTGCGGCGCTTTCGTACGTCCCCATCTCCTCCACTAGGATGCGCACCGCCTTGATCAGGGGCGCCAACTCGTTGCGGTCCCTGACCCGGATGGCGGCGAGGGTTTCCTCCGCGCCGCTGTAGTCGTACTCAACCAGCTGGCGCTGGGCTATGGCCAGGGCCTCCCTTGCGTGAGTGCCACTTTTCGCCTGCTTCTGCTTTTTCTTGGGGGATGGCTTCGTCGTTGCCGGCACCTGGATGCGTGACGCATCATCGATGGTATCGAGGGCCTTGATCGAGAGCACTCTGATGTGGGTATGGCAGGCGTCGATGGTCGGATTGAATCTGTGCCTGATGAGCAGGATGTCGTCGCTGTATGGGTGTGGAACGAGCCGGAAGTTCTCGCCGTAGTTTTCCAGTAGCAGGTTCTGCAGGGAGTCCTTCAATCGGTAGCCCGTTTCGCGGTCGGCCTCCGAAAGCTGGAGCGAGGTCGGGTTGACCCGTTTGATGAGAGAGATGATCTCTTCGGCCCCGGGGAGCCGCGAGGAGCCTAGCACTGCCTCCGCACGCCGTACGTGCTTTTCCCATATCATAAGAGCGATCCCTCCTGTCACTAAAATTAAATATGACTAATTTTGGTCTCTTTGCACGGAGGCGCAAGAGCACGGCTCGCATTTATGACAGTAGCCCTGGATGTGATCGTCGACATACGCGGTATTAAGGATGAGTGAGGCTTGGCTGACTCGTCTACCTCGGTGCGGTACCTACGGCACTCGCCTATGTGCTTTTCCTGAAAGGGATGCGCTCCACCTCGGCGACGGCGGCGAGTATCAGCACGCTCCTGGAGCCGCTGGCCGCGACTTTGCTGGCCTGGTTCTTCTTCGGGGAGCGCTTCTCTTCGCTTGGGTTTCTGGGGGGTGCCTTGCTGATAGTGTCTTTACTGTTGTTGTATCTGCAGGGGGCGTTAAGGCTGCGAAAAAAGGCCGGGTGGTAACCTAGGGGGCGGTTTTACGGGCAACGGGCGGAAGGAGCTGAAAACAAAGAGGCCCCTGGCTTTCGCCAGGGGCCGAAACGACTGCTCGAGTGTAGCTCTCCTCTATTTTGCCGTTATGACGAGGGTGGCGCTGGTCACTTCTTCCTTTGCCGGCTTGGTCTGGAAACGGTCGGTACAATAGAGCAGTCTCGCCTTCACGGTGTACTCGCCCGGCGCCAGAGCCGGGTCCCAGTGAAGCGTCCGTTCCTCACCGGCGCGAATGGAAGCCTCGTGCGGTCCCATGACGTCGGTGGTCTGCCCGTCCGTCGTCGGGGCGAACATCCATTCCTTCCGGCTCGTGCTTACTCCCTTTTTATCGGACACCTCAACCTGAAGGTAGACGGCACGCGACGGCTCTCCGGTCGGCACGGAGTGTCCCGCTCCGATGTTCACGACCGCGAAGTCGAGCGACTGCTTGTTCTCATACGGCTGAACGATGGTGACACTCAGGGAACTCAGATGACGCTGCCTTGAATGGGCGCCCGTCCAGGTGTGCCGCCCGACGCTGCGGGGGGGGACGTCGAAGTCCTCAGCAGTCTTGCGAAGCGTCCGGGGCATGTGGCAGTCCTGGCACTGATCTTTGCCAAGGCCCGGCTTGTAGTAATCCTCCTGCCATTCGAGGAAGGTCTGGAACATCTTCCCCGGGACCCGTTTGTCGGGGGACTGGTAGCCGTGGCAGTGGCCGCACATGACGGAACTCTGCAGTGCTGGTTCGACTACCGTTTTATGCGGCGCGCCGCTCGTGCTGTGTGACGCGCGGATGTTGCCGTCGGGAGTAAGGTGGCAGCTTGCACAGGTGAGTCCGCCATTTACCGCCGCGGCGGTTTTGGGTTTTGTTTTGCCGTCCGCACCTTTGTCGGTGATGTTGAAGGCGTCGGGGAAGTGGCAGCTGTCGCAGTGAAAGTCCTTTTTGTCTTGGCCGCGCGACTCGGAAAGTGCGGTCGCATGAGCCGTCGCCGAGGAGCTGACTTTTGCGGGCATGGCGATGTTGCCGTGTTTTGTCTGTGCATGGGCACTGTGGTTATCGCTACCGGTGCCGAGCGTGTACTCCCGGTAGATGGCGCCATGGCATGCCCCGCACGTCTCAGAGGGGGTTGCCGTCCCGAGCGGAAAGGTAAGGTCTTCCGCAAAAGCGACGGGGCTGACGGAAATGAGCACGGTAAACGAGGACAAAGCCGCCAAGGTTAATTTCAATCGTTCAAGCACTGGATTCTCCTTTTCTTCATTTGGAACAAAACATTCTCCTGACTCTTCCCGTTGAACGCATCACTTTATGGCTTCCGCGCCTGGGACTCAAGCGGGAGCCATGCCACTATTCTTGATAAACGGCCGGCCGGTTGTGCATTAGATTAAGCCGGGACTCGCTCCGCGTACAGGTGCAGTTTTAAATCTGTTTGCAGGGGCAGATTGCGACCTCGAATGACGACGTATTTCCGGTTTTGGAACCCGTCCAATAGAAAATAATTTTAAAGAAATTCACAGGCTGACCGACTTGGAGAACTGTTGTCTCGACTGTTGCCGCCCGGACTGGATCGAGGAGCTATTTGACAATAGGAGGTTTTTATGAGGTCTGGCTTATGGTTCGCCATTGTTCTGACTGCAGCACTCTCTTTGCTCTCGGGATGCAACGGCAGCAGCAGTGTCGGTGATGCGCAGTTCCTTCCCAATATGAACCAGTACATCACGCCGCTTGCCCCATCGGGCTCCCGGTTCGAGCCGCTGAACCCCGGGTTGTCGGACAAGCCGGACTGGCTCGCAGGCCAAGCGGTGACGGCGGTCAAAAGTCCCGACGGCAAAACCCTTCTGGTGCTGACCAGCGGCTACAATCGAGTATATACATCCACCCCCAGTTCTCCCTACCCTTGGTACACGCCGGACTCCAACGAGTACGTTTTCATCTACGACATCTCAAGCGGCACCCCGGTCAAAAAGCAGGTGGTGCAGATTCCCAACAGCTACAACGGGATCGTCTTCGATCCGTCGGGCAAGGCCTTCTATGTGAGCGGCGGGGTGAGCGACAACGTGCACGTCTTTACCCGTATCGCCGACGGGGCCTGGGGAGAGGTCGATGCGCCGCTTGCCCTGGGACACAACAGTACCGGGAACGGTCTTCCCTGGAACGCCAACTTCGGGAACGGCTCGATAAACCTTCAGATCGGAGTGAAGCCGTGCGCCGCCGGTGTGGCCATTTCCGGCGACGGCAAGACGCTCGTGGTCACGAACTACTACAACGACTCCATAACCGTCTTCAGGGGAGGGCTGAACAACTGGATGCCGGCAGCGGAACTGGATCTGCGTCCGGGCAAAAGCGGCGGGACCAAAGGCGTTGCGGGCGGTGAATATCCCTTCTGGGTGGCAGTGAAGGGGAACGAGTCGGACGGGACCGCGACGGCGTACGTGTCGAGCATCCGTGACCGGGAAATAGTCGTCGTCAGGCTGAACGGTGCGCCGGCCGTGACTGGGCGGATCAAGGTCGTCGGCCAGCCCAACAAGATGACGCTCAACAAGGACCAGTCGCTGCTTTACGTGGTCGAAGACCAGACGGACACGGTAGACGTGATCCGCACCGCCGACAACGCGATCGTCGGCACCATCCCGGTCATCGCACCGGCGTCGGTACTGCCCGCTTCGCTGGCGGAGCTCAGGGGTGCAAACCCCAACAGCGTCACCTTGTCGCCTGACGAGAAAAGGCTCTTCGTGACGAACGGGAACCTGAACAGCGTAGCGGTAGTCGACCTGAACGACACCCGTGCAAGCGGTGCGGTAGTCGGGCTCATTCCCACCGGGTGGTATCCCAACTCGGTCAGCATCAGTGCTGACGGCAATTGGCTCTACGTGATCAACGGGAAATCCGCGACGGGGGCGAATCCAGATTTCCGCTACAGCTACGGACCTCCTTCCCGCCCGAACGGTTTTCTTACGAACCATTACAACCCCCAGTTGACCAAGGCCGGGCTCCAAAGCTTTCCGCTTCCCGCTGCTGCCCAATTGCCACCTTTGACGGCCCAGGTGATCTCCAACAACCGCTTCTCCTATGCGGATGGCGCGAAGGACCGGGAGGTGATGAGCGTTCTCCAGGCCAACGTGAAGCACGTCATCTTCATCATCAAGGAGAACAGGACCTACGACCAGATCCTCGGCGACCTGGAGGTGGGCAACGGCGATCCCGCACTGGCGGAGTTCGGCGAGCGATACACGCCGAACCAGCACGCCGTGGCTCGGACCTTCGTGACGCTCGACAACTTTTACGATACGGCCGAGGTGAGCAACGACGGCTGGGCGTGGACCACGTCGGGGCGCGCGCCGGACGTGGTCGAACGCCAGTATGCCGTCGCATACGCGGGGAGGGGGCTCAGCCTCGATACGGAGGGGACCAACCGCAGCGTGAATGTGGCTTATGCGACGCTTGCCGAACGCAGGGCTGCCAACCCGCTCACTCCGGATGACGACGACCTGCTCCCCGGACAGACCGACGTGGCCGCGCCGGACGGCCCCGGCAACGAAGTGAACAAGGGGTACCTCTGGGACGCGGCACTGCGCAAAGGGCTCTCGGTCAGAAACTACGGTTTCTTCCTGGATACGACACGCTACAACGTCCCACTGGCCGCAGGGGGCATCGCCCTCTTGAAGGACCCCGCCTCCGTCAATGTTCAGGTGGCGTACCCCTCCAGTGCCGCGCTTGCCCCGTGCACCGATATCTACTTCCGCGGCTTCGACAATTCGTTCCCGGACTATTACCGGTTCAAGGAATGGGAGCGGGAATTCGACGCCTATGAGACGGACGGCAATCTCCCGTCGCTGAGCCTCGTCCGTTTCATGCACGACCACACCGGCAACTTCAACACGGCGATCGACGGGGTGAACACCCCCGAGATACAGCAGGCCGACAACGACTATGCCGTCGGGCTCCTTCTGGAGAAGATCTCGAAAAGCCCCAAGTACAAGGACAACACGCTCATCTTCGTCATCGAGGACGACTCACAGGACGGCGGGGACCACGTCGATTCCCACCGCAGCATCGCGTTTGTGGCGGGTGCCTACGTGAAGCGGGGGGCGCTCGTCTCTTCCCACTACAACACGGTAAATTTCCTGCGCACCATAGAGGAGGTTCTGGGGCTCCAGCCGATGAACCTGAACGACGCGCTTGCCCGGCCGATGACCGACATCTTTACCACGGCCCCGGCTCCCTGGAGCTTTACCGCCAAGCCCGCACCGATCCTCTACGGCACCACCTTGCCGCCTTTCGTCGGTCTTTCGCCGCTAAGCAAGACGGCAAAGGTGCCGAAACCGACGCACGACGCCAAGTACTGGGCGAAGGTGACGAAGGGGATGGATTTCTCCTCGGAAGACAAGTTCAACTTCGCCCGGTACAACCGCGTCCTCTGGAAGGGGTTGATGGGTGAACGCCCCTATCCTGCGAAGCCCACAGGGAAGAACCTGCGGCACAACCGCAAGGAGCTGCTGTCCCGCTACACCGTGGCGCTCAACTAGCGCCGGGAGCGAATGCACGACCGGCACGGCGACGCCGGCTGGAGGTACAGCTTTACAATTTAATCATCCTGGAGGATGGCATGGCAGAAAATGGGGGCAATAGTTCAGCGAGGTACGGCATCAGCAGACGGGACTTCGTGAAATACACGACGGGGACCGTTGCGTGCCTGTACCTCGGGGCATTAACCACCGCCTGCGGCAGCTCGACCCGCAACAGCGATTTCCCGGTAGTCGTCTTCTCCGACGTGCACTTCAACCCTCTGTACGACGGAACGCTTTTCCAGGCGCTCGTCGCAGCGGATGCGGGCGGATGGGATGCGGTCTTCAAGACATCGGTCATCACATCCCCATCGGCCTGGGGCAAGGATTCCAACTATCCCTTGCTCGAGGTCGCCCTGGCAAGCCTGAAGGCAGCTCTCGAGGCGAGCCCCTTCGTGATTTTCACAGGGGACATTCTTGGGCACGGTCTGCCGCAGCTGTTTTATTACCATCTGAACGGGACCACGAATCCCCGCGATGCGTCGGACACTGCGGCGATGCAGGCCTTTACCGATAAGGCGGTCACCTTTCTTTCCAATACGCAGGACCTCTTCTACACGACGTTTCTTACCGGCATCGGCGACCGTCAGGCATTCCAGAGGACCTTCACATCCGGCGGATATTACTCCGTGGAACCGCCCGGAACCGATCTTATGGTGATCGGGATGAACACCATCATTTTTTCTCCGCTGGTAGCGCCGATTCCCGGCGCGAATGACGACGCGGTGGCGGAGCAGTTGGATTGGCTCGACTCAAGGCTTGCCGCCGCCACGGTCGCGGGCAAAAAAGTGTGGCTGCTGATGCACGCTCCTCCTGGCGCTGATCTCGGCACGACGGCGCAGCCTGCCAATCTGGACGCCGACGGCCATATTTCCACCGCCACCATGATGTGGGTGCCCCAGTATCAGACAAGGTTTCTGCAGATACTTGCCAACTACCCGGGAGTGATCTCGCTTACCCTTGCGGGGCATACCCACATGGATGAATATCGCGTGCTCCCCTCTTCGGACACGGTGGAGATAACTCCCGCCATAGCGCCGTACTTCGGGAACAACCCGGCATTCAAGGTCTTCACTATTTCCGGTCGCAGCCTAAAGCCGGTCGATTACAGCTCCTTCAACTGCGACCTTGCCGCCGCTTCTTCGACCTTCTCGCGCTACTACACCTTCTCCGGTGCGTACTCTCTGACCGGAGATCTCGACGCTTCCCTGGCAAGGCTCACTCCGGCCTTGGTAACGAACAGCGCCGACCAGGCGCTTTACCGGGGGCACTACTACTCGGGCCATAATGCGCCGGCTTCAGTGAGTGATACGCTCGTCAACCCGATCACTGATAAAAATTGGCCCATCTACTGGAGCGGGATTGAGCATATGGGACAGCAGGAGCTTATCCCGAGCGTAAATGCTTACTGATCATGCAGATGAATGCCCATGCCCGGCGCCACGCGCCACGCTCACCCAATGCCGTGATCGTGGATGACGAGTTCCGGGTAATGGGCACTTCTTCCCGCCATGTTTGACACACGAAGAGAGGCTGTTACATTCTTCACTTGTGGCAATTCGAAAATCCCTCCTCCGAATCTCCCAATAGTAAAGCCTCATGCAGAGTTATGAAGTGTTGAACCGGTTGTCGTCAAAACCTAGTAATGGAGGTTTCCATGAACGTGCGCGATAAGAACTTGGTTCTCTCACCCCGGTGGTTGGTGACTGCAGTGATCACCTTCCTGTTCGGATTTTCGGTAATGGGCTACCTGACCTACCGCAACGCCTATGAGGGGCCGCCGGTCCCGCAGGAGGTGAGGGTGACGGACGGTACGGTGCTCTACACCGGAGATGACGTCATTGCCGGGCAGCAGATCTTCCAGAAGCTGGGACTCATGCAGTACGGGACCATCTTCGGCCACGGCGCCTACCTCGGCCCGGACTTTACCGCCCAATACCTGCACCTAAGTGGCGAAAAGCAGACGGGGTATTATGCGGGGCGAGGACTTTCCCCCGCCGACGCGGCAGCCAAGGTGCGCACCGAGTTCAGGGAAAACAGCTACCGCCCGGAGAGCGGCCAGCTCACCTTTTCTCCGGACAGGGCGCGCGCGCACGCGGAACTCATCGACTACTACCGCGGCTGGTTCGGACCGCTGCAGACGCAGCAGGGTTTGAAGCGGCCGTACCTGAACGACCCGGAGGAGATCAGGAAGCTCACCGCCTATTTCTCCTGGGCCGCCTGGACCACCACCGCACAGCGCCCGGGTACCGAACACTCCTACACCAACAACTGGCCGCCGGACAATCTTGCGGGTAACCGGCCCACCTCGGGAGCATTGCTTTGGAGCGTGCTGAGCCTGATCGCACTGCTCTGCGGCACCGGCGCCACCCTCTTTTTGTTCGGTCGCTACGAATTCCTTGGCTGGCATGCGGCGGACGAATATTCGTCGAAGATGGAGGCCCCGGATAAGATGCAGCTCACCCCGTCGCAGCGCACGGTGGCCTGGTACTTCCTGGTGGTCTCCGGGCTCTTTCTCCTGCAGGGGCTTCTGGGCGGCGTTAACGCCCACTACCACGTTGAGCCTGCCGGGTTCTACGGGTTCTCGCTGGGTGACATCCTGCCTTACAACCTCTCGCGCATGTGGCACGTGCAGCTCGCACTCTTCTTTGTGGCCTCGAGCTTTCTAGCCATGGGGATCTTCCTGACACCCATGATCGCCGGAAAGGAACCGCCGCATCAGGAGAAGCTGGCGCTTGTCCTTCTCGGCGCGCTGGTGGTAGTGGTCGTTGGGAGCCTCACCGGTGAAGCGATGAGCCTCAAAGGGCTCCTGTCCACCGGCGGCCCCTGGTTCTACGTGGGATCCCAGGGGTGGGAGTACCTCGATCTCGGGCGGCTGTGGCAGATACTGCTAACGGTCGGAATGCTGATCTGGCTCGTGATCCTGGTGCGCGGCATGAGGGAAAGGCTGCGTGGGGAGCACCCGGGCAACATGCCGTGGCTTTTCGTCTACAGCGCGGTCTCCATCCCCCTTTTCTATGCCGCCGGCATGTTGTACGGCAAGACAACCCACTTCAACCAGGTGGAGTTCTGGCGCTTCTGGGTCGTGCACCTGTGGGTGGAGGACTTCCTGGAACTCTTTACCACCATAATGGTGGCCTACGTCTTCATGCTCATGGGTGTGGTGCGCGTGCGGGTCGCCACCACCATCATCTATCTGGACATCATCCTCTACTCCATAGGCGGGGTGCTCGGCACCATGCACCATCTTTACTTCAGCGGGCAGCCCGAAGTGCACATGGCGTTCGGCGCGTTTTTCTCCGCCATGGAGGTCATACCCCTGCTGCTTTTGACCTACGAAGCGTGGAAGTTCATGGGCCTTGGTGCTCCTGCCGGTACTTCCATGCTCAGTACCGCGGCCGACATGTTCCCGCACAAATGGGCCGTGATGTTCCTGATCGCGGTCGGGTTCTGGAACTTCCTGGGAGCGGGGGTGTTCGGCTTCCTGATCAACCTTCCCATCGTGAGCTACTACGAGATCGGCACCCAGTGGACCGCCAATCACGGGCACGGCGCCATGATGGGGGTGTACGGCATGCTATCCCTGGGCTTTTTCATGTTCGTGGCGCGCTACTTCGTTCCTCTTGACCGCGCCAGCAACCGCGCCATGGCCATCGCCTTCTGGTGCACCAACCTGGGGCTCGCCTGTATGCTCTTTTTGAACCTCTTCCCGGTGGGGCTGCTCCAGTTGAGAAAGATCCTTGCCACCTCCTATTGGGAGGGGCGGCAGCCGGAATTTTTCACCGATCCCATGGTGCGCCTGTTCGAGTGGCTGCGCCTGCCGGGTGACACCCTTTTCATCATAGGGATCCTGCCGGTGGTCTATCTCGCCGTGCGCATGTTCATGAATAGGAACCGGCCGCGCGTGCTGTAGTTGTTACTTCGAACCAGAAGCTAAAAGAGAAAAGGCCTTGCCTGTGGTGAGGCCTTTTTTCGTCACGCTCTGTTGGAAGCCGGTTCTTCGGCCCGGAATGTCTTGGAGGATTAACACCTGTTGCGTATAATCCGCATCATTCGAGTGTTGGCGTTAAAGGAGAAGACTCTTGGCGGAAAGCAAGGTAACGATATGGATCGACGCGGATGCGTGTCCTCGTGTGATAAAGGAAATTGTCTTCAGGGCTTCGGAGCGCTTACAGATGCCGGTCTACCTGGTTGCCAATCAAAGCCTCTCCAAGCATGAAACCAAGCTGGTGAGATCCGTCGTGGTCGGCAAAGGGTTCGACGTCGCCGACGACTATATCGCCGAACACGTGGGTCCGGACGACGTGGTCATCACCGCGGACATACCGTTGGCTGCGAGGGTTGTCGCCAAGGGTGCCGTCGCCATTGATCCGCGCGGCGAGCTGCTCACCGAGGAGAACGTAGGCGAGCGTCTCGCCATGAGGGACTTCATGATGGAGTTGAGGGACGGGGGGCTCGTACAGGGAGGACCGGCCCAGTTCAGCCTCACCGACCGTCAGCGTTTCGCCTCGTCGCTCGATCGTCTGCTTACCCAGATGCACAAGGGAATGCGGCCGGTTTGAGTGAGGGGCAGCATTTGGGACAGCTCTCCACCGCAAGAAGAAAGGCCCTTGGATTTTTCCAAGGGCCTTTCTTGTCCACTTTTGTAAGGCGAAGGCAGAGTTTATCTCTCACCAGTTCGCGTTGTCGCTCCGTTTTTTTTCGAAAACTCTTAGGGGTGCTGCGAGATTTTTTTTCGAAGAGTTTATCTTCCGCCGGCTCGCGTTGTCGCTTCGTTTTTTTTCGAAAACTCTTCGGGGTGCTGCGAGATTTTTTTTTGGAGAGTTTATCTTCCGCCGGCCCACGTTGTCGCTCCGTTTTTTTCGAAAACTCTTCTGAGCGATGCGAAAATTCTTTCCCGAAAAGTTTATCTTCAACTACCTCGAGTTTTGGCTCCGATTTGTTTCGAAAACGTGTCGGAATGTGGTGAGAACCGCTCCTGCGGAGACTTTCTGCCCCACCTCGAGTCGCGCTGGGAAAACTGTGTATCATCTTGAAAAATTAAGAGCCCGGGATACCCTTTATCATTAGTCTTCCAAAGAACTCAGCCACGAAAAAAACGGACCGAAAGTGAAGCACACTAATCAGGTCAATGAGTGAGCGAGGCCCAGAGTTAAGCAAACCCTGGCCGCCCTTACACGGGGCGGCCGTGGGGAAAATACCAAAAAACTAACTTCATCCTGAAAGGCCAACCCCTTCGCGAGGAGGGGACGGAAAGCGGCGGATCTTCGTTCGAAGATGGCCGAGCTGCCAAGGGAAATTTCCCCTAGCGCGCTCGGCCTTTTTTTGTGCCGGCACGGAGCGTAACGACAACGCAGGGGCTGCCGGCATGGCAGCGCGTCAGGATGCCATACAGGAAAGGCGCACTACGAGGCGGATCACCCTAGCCCCCGGGAGAACCAGGCGAAATGACCGAAAACAGGAAAGGAGAAACGGTTATGAAGGCAAAATTACTGCTCCTCGCAATCTCGTATGCGGTGTTGTCGCTGCTGCCGTGTGCATCCGCCCAACCAACCGGACACGACTCCCGTGCGCTGGCGAGCTTTCGAAACGCGCTCGATCAGGACGGATTCGACGTCCGGACAGGCCAGAGCATGTCCCTCGACATGTGGCAGCAGTACTGTAACGGAGTGACCTCCAGCGCCAAATACAACAACAAGGGCGCGCCGTATCTGACAGCAGCGGTTCCGCATCTTCCTGGCGATACCACGGTGATTCCGTATGCTTTCCAACTACGTCCCGATGAGGCGATGGTCCTGATCGGCGTAACGCCTCCTCCCGAGACCTACTTCTCCTACCAGCCTTTCCTTACCAATAAGTTTTACGCCCAGCCCGTGCCTGCCGAGCTCCTTACCGCGCCGATCCAGGGATGCGGGGGAGATCCGCACTGTCTGGACGTGGGGTCCAGCCTGGGGGATACCGTGAACGTCGCTACCATCAAGACGCTGGGCCCCGGGCCGTACAACGCGCCGATGGTGCTGATTTTCACTCCCGATAAGGGCACCGATGCGCGCGTTCGCTCGGCGCTTCTGAAGGCGGGCTATCCCGCGTCAATCCTCAATACCATCGTCATCCCCGTCTCGTTGGCGAATCTGGGAATCGGACCAGGGCACGACGTACTCATGCTTCTCGGGCGAAACGCGATGTGGCTGAACGGCGCGGCCGGCGAAGCCGCGGGGCTTGCTTATCTCGCCAGTTTGAACACTGCAAATTCGCCGATATCCGTCTTCCGAGTGACCCCGAAGACATTCTCAGCGGCAGGCCTCGATCCATTCCCTGCCCCGGAGCTGCGCGTCCGCGGAACAGGAAAAACGGAAATGAGCCTGATGGGGAAACTTGACGAGATCCGCGAAAGCGTGATCGGCAAATACACCGAAATGGGTTACGTCGTGGCCGCCGAATACACGTCGGCGCCGGGCAGCTACGACGGTTACGATTTCATCCAGCAGATGAAGCGCGCCTTTCTCGATTGCCGCGACACGATCTACGTCGGTGCCGGCGCCGAATCATTTCCCGACCGCTACGATATCAGGTTGACCGACGACGAATTCATGGTCGTGTACGGTGTCAACCACACCGCCACCGGCAAAGCCTCGTACATGAACCTGAATGCCTATGCGAAGCCGTCGCAGCTGGCGATAGGCAGCGTCTTCGATGCCGACTTTGTGCACAGCGCCGATGCGTATCTTGACGCAGGCGATCCAGCAGCTTCTTCGATGTTCGCCTACAAGGTCTCATGGCAGTGCGGCGGCGAGGATTTCTGCCTGCAAATGTCGAGCGGCGATTGCTCGAGATTGCAGCTCGACGGTCCCGAGCACGCGGCCGACCGGGCAAACACGCCGTTAGCCTTCGGCACCCGTTCCTATCTCGAGCCGGGGACGAGCATCGGCCCGGCCTTCACCGAAGTCGTCTATCACCGGATGATCAAGTTTTCGCGGCCGTGAATTTTGCCGCTTCAATACCCGCAGCGCAACATCGGCGGTCCACGATACAGACCGTGACACGGTAGCACTTGGGGCTGGAGATCAGCCGCGCTTCTCAAGGGCAGGGGCGTCCCAATATGGCTCCGGGCGCCTCTGCGGCAAAGGAGGATACAGATGAGTGCATCGAAATTGTTTTGGCTATGTATTTTCACGCTGCTCATTACCGTCTCCGGCAGCCAAGGCGCTGCGACGGACCCGCTAAGCAAGGCGAACCGGTTGCCGGCGTCCCTCGAGATGACGGTGCAGGGTTTCCAGGGCGCGGTCTTGCAGGAGGGGTACGAGGTGGCGCGGGGGTACTGGAGGCTGTGGGGAGCCGATGACTGCAAGATGCCGCTGCAGTCGGTCGGCTTCTGCTACGGCAATAATCCGACCGCTCCGTACGTGTTGGCCATCGTCCCCCCGTGGAAGGACGAATTCGTCGACCGCAGCCTGCAGCATGCGCTCGTTCAAGGGCAAAGGGGGATGGCGGCAAACTACCGGCTGGGTGAAAGGGAAGCGTTGGTGATTCTTGCCCAGATGCCCCCGCCGGCCCGCTACTTCGGCATGGGGACGAACGTCTTTACCCGGCAGACCGAGCTCAACAAGAGTGACCCGGTCTATGCGAAGCTGGATACACCCTCAACACTGGATCTGCTGTACATCATCTTCGGTGCGTCACCCGATCCCACCCGCATGATGATGATCGCGAGCTTCGGCGACACCATCAACAACGTCATGATCGACAACCAGAGTGCCGGGGTCTGGGGAGAGCCCCGTTATTTCGTGATCACGGCCGACGAGCAGATGGCCACGGCGATGACCGAGGCGCTCCAGAAAGCGGGGGTCGACAAGAGCTTGGTTTTCACGGAGCCGGCAGGTTTCATCAACCCGGACAACGCGGCCAAACCGCAATTGCTTCGTCTGGGATATGGCCCTGAAGCGGACGATTTCATCACGTACATTCGCTACTCGATGCCGAACGACACCGTTCTGGGCGAGAAGTGGCGCGAGGAACTGCCACTGACGATACTCCGGGTCCGGGCCCCGAACGGCGGCCAGGCTCAGAAGCCTTACAAGATTCAGCAATACGAGGCGAAGAGCTGGAACTTCGACGAGTCGGCCTTGCAGGGCGATCTCAATAGCCTCGTGGCGGCGGTCAAGAGCTACTGGCGCCAGGACGGCGCCGGGCAGCGGCCGAACGCGCCGGCAGCCCAGTTCAAGAGCCTTACCGGCTGGGTCGACCTCGTCGGCCAGCACTGTTTGGGATATGACGGTCCTCCCCCCACGGACCCGGCGGAAAACATCGCGCTGCCGCGCGGCCCGATGAACTGCCTGGGCGACAACATGGATGACGAGCCCCAGATCAGTGCCGGAACCTACCCGCTCGATGACGGGCAGGTGATCGCGGTGGTCGGGACGCTGGGCACGAAAACCGGCAACGCCACCTACACGAGCCTTGCGGTCAACTGGTTCCCGCAGCTCGTCGGCGTCCTGAACAGTGACGACCCTGTTCTCGAAGCGAGTGCGGAGAAGTTTAAAGGCGCACTGTCAGATCCGCAGCTGTACAAAAAATTCTACGTCTACTATTACGCGCGGGACTGCAGCGGGCTCTATCCGTTCTGTGAGGAAGTCCCGAGGCAGCTTGTTCCTGCCGGTGGCACCATCAAAATCTTGCAGCGGAACTACATGACCCCCGGTTCAACGCGCGGACCGGACCCGTTGAAGGTTCTCACCCCGTTTTCCATCCAGTTCGATGGCACAAAGGGGATGCGTCCGGCGCAGTGAGGGGCGCTCAGAAAAACAGGAGAACCGACATGAAGGCGAAAATAATGCTGTTCGCAATAATGCTTGCAGGATTAGTTGCTGCAAATCACGCCTTTGCTCAGGGAGATGGGAAGTTTCCTGGAATCGACAAAAGAGTCGATGTATTCCAGAAGCAATTGGAGCAGCAAGGATTTAAAGTGACCCGTTGGGAAGATGCCTTCGGACCCGTTAACCTCGCTTGTTGGGTATGCAACGGACTCACCGATACGGCGTTCGGCAACAATGCTGCGGCCCCGTACCAGGTGATAAGCGAGCCGTATGAGGGGGTGCGGGTGGGGCGGGAAATGCAGCTTGAGCCTTATGATGCGGTCATATTTATTGGAAAGACGCCTCCGCCCGTTGCTTACTTCAGCTATACGGGCTTTGTGTACAGTCGTTACAACGGAGAGGGCAAAGGCAGAAAGCAAATTTTCTCAAGTATCGGCGACACCATAAACCACTCCCGAATCAACACGGTTGATAAGAAACATCCTTTCGATAAAGACGTAATCATCGTCATGACAGCGGACCAGGGCACCAACGCGAGCGTTCTACACGCGGCGATGCGAGCAGGGTTTCCGCAATCGATCATGAACACCATGGTGGTTCCCTCATCCGTCGTGAAATTGGGTAAGGATGAAAAGGCCGACACCCTGATTTTCGTCGAAAGGATGTATCTGCCTGCCAACCAGGACGACCTCAACAACTACATGGATACCTCAAGCCAGTGGGCCAGCGTGTTGTACGTGACCTATCCGGAGAAGCCCGCAAAGCTGGACCCTTACCCCGCACCGCAAATGCTGGTGCGGGGGACAGGGAAAACGGAAGCCGACCTTATGCCTGCCCTTGACCGTCTGGAATCGGCAATTGTTACGGCTAACCCCGGTTATCAGGCCGACAAACTCCAAAGCGGTATTTGGCTGCTTGAATGGCTGGACGGTTTCCAAAGAGGGACGAACCTCATCGGCGAGTGCAGGGACACCGTGTACCTGAAAACGGCCGATTTCAAGCTTGGCAGCAACCCTGAAGACTACCTGGTGGTATTCGGGGTGAATCATGAAGCTACCGGGAAAGCGACGTATTCCAACTTCACCCTGTACCATGCGGCGATGGAATTGGGGGTTGCGGGGAAAAACAGCCGAGAAATCAACGGAACTGCAGATCGTTACGATCTCGGCAAATATCAGGCGATGTCCAAACATCTCTATGCCTTCAAAGTGGCGCGCGATTGTGGCGGACTTCCTGCGACGGAATGCTTGGAGGTCAAGCAGATTCCGGTAGGAAACTGCCCGTTCGGGGATTGTTGCCCAAGGGGTAGCCTGGATGATGATCTGTTCCTGGGTTTTCGTGCCTATGTCGAACCTGAGACTGGTGTAGGGCCGTACTGGTTCGAAATATTGTGGGACCGTGCGATCCACTTCAAGAAATAGCCAAGGACATTGGTCCATGCAGATCCCCTCGGCCGGTCAACCGATGTTTTCGCCGCCGGGTGTCGCACTTTTGATCGGTTGAGGGGAGATGACCACGGAGGAATAGCGAGATGAAAAGAAAGGGTGCTAAGAAACCTATCATGGCATTGGGATTGTTGTGCTGCCTGTTCCTCGTGCTGCCGACAGTGGCGTTTTCTTGGAACCAGGCGACCCATGCCTACATTGTCGACCGGCTAGGTAACCATGCGGGGCATGACGACCTGAAAGAGATGTGGGGGAGCGTCGCGCCGGACATGTACAACTTCGTGTTCGACCCGGACTTGTGCCCCGGCTGGATAGGGGATCAGACCCAGGGTACTTACGCCGACACCTTCCTGAAGGTCTGGGACGCGGCGGAGACAAAAACCGAAGAGCCCCTTGCTTTCGGGTTCGTAAGCCACAACCAGCAATGGGGGGCCGATCACGTAGCCCATACCTCCTGCCAGACATGCGGGGAGAACGACGGGTACATCATCGTGAAGGCGAGGCTACTGCTGAACGCTCCGATAAACCCCGCCGACCCGGAGCAGACGTTCGGCAAGGCATTCGCGAGTCTCGGCATGGACCCCGACATGGCGCTCCTGACCGCCCACGCGATCGTGGAAGAAGCGATAGACATAAGGCTCGGTAACGAAGTGGCCCCTCTGCTCGGCCGGCGGTTGGCCGCAGCGGCCCGGAGCGACACGAAGGGGTTCCAGCCCCTTTTCGTGAAGGCCTTTGCGGAGGATTACGCGGCCTACTGCTTCGGCGGCGACTCCTCGGCCGCAGCCGCTGCGTTGACCGCTGCCGAGAAAGGGCACCGAAAGGACATGATCTTCCTGGGACAGGCCATCTCCCAGCCCGAACCGGTTGCGGTGCAACTGCTCGCCGTGCAGCTTACGGGGGTGCTCTCCGAACTCGGGTTCTCCGTTTCCGTCGACATCCTCAAAGCGGCCATGTTCAGCGCGATGGTGATCTGCGACGATTACAAGGCAGAGGTCGATGCTGCCGTCCTGTACGTGGATAAAAGCCTGAAGGATCACGGGATTACCTTCCAAGAGCGGCGACAGAAGAAATAAGGAGGTCTGAAAGGAGGAACCATCATGAAAGTCGGACGGTACATCCTTCTGCTATGGGCCGCTGTCCTTGGTATCTCCACAACGGCAGCCGCCGGGGAATTCACCCCCGGCAAGTCATACATGGCGCCGGGGAGAGCGCCCGCACTCACGAGCTACGCGCTGGACGCGAGCGCCTCAGGCGCGATCCAGACCATCAACAACATCGTCAACCTCACGGTGGTGTCGAGGGACGCGAACGACCTGAAGGCGGAGTACCGGGCCGGATTCATCCAGGGGAAGTTGCAGGGGTCGATGATCGTCTCGGCCCGGGACAACTGCTGGGACAACGCCTACCTGATCAATCCGGACCACACGTTTCCGAAGCAGCACGGTCCCGCGCAGGCGGAGCTGGACAAGGCTGGTGATCTGCTGAACGCCAACTACGCCGCCTTCTTGCAGTACCTCGAAGACCCGGCGACCGATGCGGATACGGCCCACCGGCTGAAGAGGCTTCTCTTCCGGATGCTCGGCATCTATCACGGCGCCACCGTCGAGGAGCCGGCCGGCCTCGACTTTTCCGGCAACTGGCTCCCCGACGGCAACTACTTTCAGGCGTCGGAGCTTCTCCTAGGCTATGAGACCGCCGGCCCCACCTTCATGGACGTCTACTTCGTGAACGCCTTCTGCGACCTGATGGACGTGATCTCTTTCCTCGATCTCCCCCCGGGGGGGACGAGAACGGGCTCTTTCCCGGACCGATGTTCCGCCTTCCTGAAGCGCGCGGGGGGCGAGATCATCCTCACCCACAACACCTGGTCGGGGTTTCTTTCCCAGTCGATGGCGCAGACCCTCGTCGTCAACAACGACATGATCACCTTCAACGCGGCGACCCCCGGCCTGATCGGCTCGACCACCGATTTCGGCTATAACAACAAGGGGCTCATGTTCAACGAGACAACCCATCGGATGTCCCACAGCCAGATCAAGCCCCTGGGGCTCTGGATCTTCTGGCGGGCGGCCCTTGCAGAGCAGTTTTCGGATTCCATCACCACGTTCTTCGACGCAATCTCCCTCGACAACACCGGCAGCTATCTGAACGGTTACATGCTGGCGGACGCCAACACCGGTGAGACCGGGCTGGTGGAGATGTCCTACCGCTGCTTCGTTTACTACCGCTCGACCGGCGGCCCCTACGCGGTCACGAGCCGCTCGACGGACGGCGGCGTTTGCTCGACCGATTACGACGCGGAGATGGTCACCTCCGACTACCTGATGGGGATTAATTACCCGGCCTCGCTGCAGGTGCGGGAGGATCTCCAATCCACCGACAATCGCCCCGAAAGGCGGGTGCAGTTCAACAGATGGTTGCCCGGGGTGACTAATCTGCAGACGGCACGAAACGTCATCACCTATACCGATCCGAACAACCCCCTCTCAGTCTTCGGGCGCTGGGACCTGGGGTATGGGGTGACCGACTATCCCAAGCAGATTCCGGACGGGGCGCTCGACGCCAAGGTGGGATCGACGGAAATGGTGCGTTCTTTTATGGCGTTGGCCGGCGTCCTCGATGCTTCAGCCACGAGCACCGGTTTCTGGATGCTCTACGGTACTCCCCATGTGCAGGGGAAGCCGTTCATCTGGAGCGAGTCGCCGTGGACCTGGCAACCCTTGCGTGATGTGCCCGACAGCCTGGACGGCAAGTTCACGCTGATGCCGCTTTATCTGAGGTGAGGTGCCGGGGATTACGTGCAGATGATTGAGAAAAGGGACAGGATGGTTGGCCCGGCATTGGCCGGAAAAGGAGGCAGCTATGAAAATCACCTTGACGCGCTGTTGCTCTTTCCTGGTTCTTCTGATGATGATCGTCAGCGGATTTTCCGCAGCTTACGCGCAGGATGTACAGAAAAACGGTAGCGAAAAACAAAATACACCCGCTGCAATCGCTTCGGAAAAACGTCCCATCAAAACCATCGGTATCATAGGAGGGGTCAGTTGGGCGTCATCGATAGAATACTATCGCATCATGAACGAACAGGTCCGCGACCGGTTGGGTGGGGTGAGTTCCGCGCAGTTACTGATGTACTCCATCGAGTTCGGCGAATTTTCCAAGCAGGAAAAACTGGCCGATAAAGGCGACTGGACCTTGATGACGAAAACCATCGTCGATGCCGCTCAGAGGCTGAAACGAGGCGGCGCGGATTTCATCGTCATCGCGTCCAACACGCTCAACTCGCTTGCGGGCACCGTCGAACAGCAAGTCGGGCTGCCTGTGCTCCATATTGCCGACGCAACGGGAAAAGCGGTCGCCAAAAAAGGGGTGCGTACCGTCGCCCTACTTGGCACAACGTACACGATGGAACAACCCTTTTATCGGGATCGTCTCACGAAGTACGGGATCAAGGTCGTCATTCCCAGCAAGAAAGAGCGGGATTACATAAACACCGTGATCTTTGACGAGCTGTGCGCCAATAAGGTGCAACGGGAATCCAGGGAGGGATTCAAGAAAATCATCGATCGCCTCCGGAAAGAAGAAGGTGCGGAAGGGGTCGTTTTAGGCTGCACGGAGATTCCGTTGCTTATCAAACAGGAGGATGTTTCCATACCGGTTTTCGACACGACTCAAATACATTCGGAGGCCGCGGTCGAATATTCGCTGAATGGTGAATAGCAGATAGTCAGATGCTGCAGGAAAACGCTGTGAAATCCGGCAGAGCGCCGAAAAAGAGGAGAGAAAAACACATTCTGTGGCCAAAGGAAGGAGTAAAGGGTATGAGAGGAAAAATATTCTTATCCTTGATGGTGGCAGCTTTGTTGCTGCCGGCGCCCTGTGCGTTCTCGAAAGAGGCACCGGAGCGCGCCCTGGTTACCTTCGAAGAAACACTCAAGCAAAATGGCTTTGCAGTGACCCCCGGTGTCGCGACGGTCTATAACCCGCTGGGGGAATTTTGCGCCGGCAACCTCCAGGACGCCGTGATGTCGAACTCCGGTCTCTATCTCATCCCAAGCGTCCCCAAAGAGGCCGCGAAACCGGGAGAGGCGCCGGTGCTGACACAAAAATTCAAAGTCCGGCATGACGAAGCGATCGTGCTGATAGGAAAGACCCCGCCATCGGCAAAATATTTCGCCTTCTACGCGCATATCTACAGCAGGTTCTACCCCGACAAGGAAGGCGGCCTGAAAAAAACGGACATCTTCGGCACCGTGGGAGATGCCGTCAACAACGCCACCATCAAAACCGCCGGACCTACCCCTTTCAACACTCCCTTTGTGCTGATTCTGACCCCGGACCAGGGTACCGATGCCGCGATTCGTGCGGCGCTCAGGCGCGCCGGCTACCCGGAGGCGATCTTCAACACCCTCGTGCTCCCCGCATCGATGCTGAAGCTCGGACATGGCGACACCGCCGATGACTTCCAGATCACGCTGCGCACGGCGAGGTTCGAAGATCCGGTAGCCGGCACGCGTTACATCGAGAGCTCGCCGGAGAACCTCCATCTCTTTCGGGTGACGCCAGGCGCGTCGGCAATCGCCAAACCCTTCCCTATGCCCCCTCTGCGTGTCCGCGGAACGGGAGAAAGCGAGATGCACCTGATGAACAAGCTGGCGGAGCTCCGCGCGGGCATCATCGCTGCCAATCCCGGCATGTATGCTACCGACTTTCTCTCCGCGGTAGCCTGTTACGAGGACTATGACAACCTGCAACGCAAAACATGGGCAGATGGCGGCACCCGGGATGGATTTGTTCTGGATGCTGGTTGGATGATGCCGCAATCCAATCTCAATGACGTTCTCACGCTGGCCGACGACGAGTATCTCGTGATTTATGGCGCCAATCACGTCGCCACCCGGAAAACTACGTACATGAACGTCAATTTTTATGCCACCGGATACATGGAAGAGGACGGCCCGCATCAGAAATGGAATGCGTTTTTAGGCGGATTTTTCGACGACGATCTTCCGGTGGGCTCGGCCGACAGCTACCTCTCCGCCGGGGATCCAGATGCGCATCTGATGTACATGTACAAGGCGTCGCGCAACTGCGGCAACGAAGCCGGCTGCGTGCCGTTGTCCGCCCCCTGCGAGCGCGTGAAACTCGATGACGACACGATTCTGGGGGTGTACTTCCGCATGTACCTTGAACCTGCGACCAAGGTGGGAGCCGCCACGCAGGAGATGCTTTACGACCGCATCATCAAGTTTTCGCCGCGTCCGTAAAGCGACTGAGCATGCACAACGGACCGGGGGGCGGGCCGGTTTCGCCTTCCGGCCCGCAAGGGAGGAAACGATGAAAGTATCTGCCTGGATCGCTATGTTCGGCTGTCTCATTGCGCTCGCGTTCCTGATGCATCCCGGTGACGCACGCGCCGCGGAGTTCAACGCTCGAGGCTGTGGGTGGCCGCTCGTATTCTCGCCCGAAGGCTCCGGTAACGTGCAGGGCCCCGACGGTGCTGCCCGTTACTGGATCATGCCCTTCGACACGCGGTACGAAAAGATGACCATCAAGGGCACCTATCCCAAAATCCGGTATTTTGCCATCACCGCTTACGAGACTCTCGGTTACGACCCTGAACACAACACCAACCAGGGCTTCCACCTCGTAGAGCAGCATCTGTACGATGCCCAGATCACCCCCGATCCGGGCAGCAGCAACCCGTTCGTCCAGCCGGGCGGTCGCAGCGGCACCTACACGGTCGTGATCTCGCGCTCCGACCCTAGCTCTGGGAATACCATCAAGGTTTCATCGGACCTTGTCTGGGTGGTCCTGCGCATGTACGTACCGAACGCGGATCCGTCCTTGAGCGGCAAAGCCCTGATGGGCGGGGTGCCGCTTCCCACCATAACGCTGACGGACGGAACCGGGGCCGGCAAGCAGCTGGACACCTGCCCGACGGTCAACAAGTGGGGCGAGATCAGTGCCCTGGCCCAACTGCTCTTCCCGCTGAACTTCGACCCGAAGGTCATTGAAGGCACGCCGGCCACCGATCGGCTCTGGTTCGCTTCACCGGCAAACCCGCCGTCGATCCTGTGGCCCAATCCGGACGGCAAATACATGATGATGTGGCCGGGGGACGATTACCAACCGGGGCGGATCATCGTCATACGCGGCAAGGCGCCGGGGGTTCCCGACACGTTCAACGGTGCGCCGATCTGGGAGCCGTCGCGCGGCTTCCGGAGCGTCGACATGCGCTACTGGGCCCTTTGTGAGCAGGACTTCGCCGTGCCGCTGTCGCTCGTTGGTTGCGCAACCGATCTGACGACACGTCTCGAAGGGGGCTATTATACGATCGTCATATCGGACGATCGGCAGCGCCCGGATTGGTTGAGCCCCAACATCAACTGGCTGCCGTATGGTGACGAGCGGTATCCCAAGTTCATGGTTTTGCGCCACACGCTGGTATCGGACGATTTCCCCTATGCAGTCAAGGAGGCATGGGCCCGCTGCGCGTTCGATCTGGATTTCAAGAGCCTTCCTGAGCGAAACGTTCTGGATGAAAAGGGGCCATGCTCCCAGGACGCGATGGGCGATTACTACCCGGTCGCCGTCTGGTGCGATAAAGCGACCTTTATGCACGGCGGCTGGCAAGCCTGCATGAAGGTGCGATAACGGCGAGTCTCGCAGGAGGTGGAACAATGAAAAGGATTGGACGTTTAGTGCTCAAACCGCTCGCGTTCCTTGCGATGGCCGGTTTCATTTGCGCCAATGCGTACGCTCAGGACGTACCGCAACGCAACCAGCCCCAGGCATTTGTCGTGTGTACCGGGTGGCACGCCCTCTGTACGGCATCCCCCGACTGCATAATGAACGGCGACAAGGCTTACTGCGACTGCATGAGGGTGAACGAGCCTCATATCGTTGAAACATCGAATATCCAGGATGCCGCGGTGAAACACCTGACCCTTGCCCAATGCACCACGAGGCATCGTTGCGATACCGACGAGGCCCCTGTCTGCAAAGCCATCAGGGAGGGACTGTACGAGGTGGACAACGTCAGGTATGACTGGGTCTCTACTTTTTCCTATCGCGGGTGGTGCGAACTTTTGAAGGTGAAGCCGGTCGGTTGCGATCAAAGCGCGCCCGACTACAGCGGGGATTTGAATTGGGCTATTTGCGACGGCGCGCCATGCACGGAAGTCCAGAATCCATCCGATCCGCAGAGGCCGTTGAGCTGTCGGTGCCAGGTGGAGGATACGGCGTTTCTGGGGACCACTGGCAGTTGTACCGGTAACAATGGAGGGATCATGTCAAGCTCTCCGATCGGGTCGTGGGATTTCGAAAACAACCAGTACCGGATACCTCTGCCAGGCTATCAGTACGTGCAGGGCGCATGTGCGCCGTTGAAATCCGATGCGTTTTAAAGGAACGAAACCAGGAACAGGAGAGAGAACGACGAAACGCGAAGTGCCTCAGCCCGCAGCCCCTTCTGTTACATCTTGTTCTTGACATATAGTGTCGGCGAGATGTATTCAATGGAAAATTTTTCATGTAATGGAGCTAGGAGGAACTTTTGCGCAGCTGTCTTCTTTTTATGGTCACATGGTTGATGCTTTGCACCACGGGGTGCTCCGTATTCAGGTCCGAAACGCAAACGTTGAACATCACGTGCAATGAAAAGGGTACGGTCCTCAGGGTTAACGGGAACAGGCACAACTGTCCCGCCAGCATCGAGGTGCTGCGCAACAAGACAATCGAGGTCGAGGCGGAGAAAAAAGGGTTTGAAACCTACACCCGGCTGATCGACCACCATTTGAACGCGACCGGCAAGCTGGACGTGGTAGGCGCAGCCGTGTTCCTCGTCCCCGCCATCGGCATCATGGGGGCAGGCGCCTGGGACCTGGATCAGACGGAACTTCACGTCCAGCTTTTCCCGGAGCACAGCGAGCATCGCTAAATATCCGGTAAGGTACGGTCAGCGGGATCGGCCTGCAGGGATGCACGGAGCGCCATAGCGATGGCACAAGGTGCCGGTGCACGGCGGCAGCCTGATGGTACGGAAGTGCGATTTGCAATCAGGATGAGCGGCAACGAAAAAGGCCCTTGGATTTCTCCAAGGGCCTTTTCAATAGATGGTCGGAATGAGAGGATTCGAACCTCCGACCCCCTGCTCCCGAAGCAGGTGCGCTACCAGGCTGCGCTACATTCCGGTTCTGAAACTCTGACGGGTCAATCAGGAGGAGAGATATATCAGCTTTCCCATCTCTATGTCAAGCACTTTGAAAGGGGTAGGAGCGTTTATTCACGTTTTTCTATCTCTGACTCTGCCAATCCCTTGGAATCGCGTCGTTGTTACTTCACTTTCACCCGGTATTGCAGGGTGAAGCTGCCGCCGGATCTGATGTTGCCGGTCATCGGGAGACGCCAGCCGGTGACGTTGCCGTCGTACCCGAGCGGTGCGCCGCCTGCGCCGGTCGCCGGGACGTAGGTCCAGCTCGCCCCCTTGTCGTTCGAGTACTGAGGTGCCCCGAGGGAGACCCCGGAGGCGGGGGCACTGTCGGTGAAGGCGAAGGGGGTACCGCCACCCAGGTAGAGTGAGGTGTAGGGACCGAGGTCATCGGTCAGGACAACGTTGCTCCCGGCACCGGCACCGCTGTTGACCAGTTGAATCGTGTAGATGACATCCTCTCCGGAATTTACGGTGGCGCGGTTGGCGGTCTTGAGGATGGAGATGAGCGGCATCGTCGAAAGGCTCACCGCGGCCGAGGCACTGGTTCCTGTGAGGGAGACGGGACCGGTGGCGAGAGGAGCGGCGGTGGTGTTGGTCAGCGTTCCCGTGCCGGATGCCGTTACGTTCATGGTGACTTGGCAGCTGGCACCGGGTGCGAGCGATGCCGCGGAGAAGCGGACCCCGGCGTCGTTTGCGGCAATCTGGCCGCCGGAGCTGTTGGTTACGCTGCCGCAGCCGGCGGGGATGAAGGTTGTGCTCGTGTCGCGCAGCACCATTCCTGCGGGGAAGCTGTCGGTGACGCTGACGCCGGTCAGGGGGGCGGCGTTGGCCGCCGGGTTGGTGAGAACGAGCGTGAGACCGACCGGTGTGCCGGGGGCGACGTTGGCGGACCCGAAGGATTTAGCCGTTGCCGGAGGGGTGAAAACGTTAAGCGTGGCGCTGGTGCTGCTCGTGTCGAGCCCTCCTCCTTGGCCGCTGAACCTCGTACTGTTGTTCAGGTAGGAGGCCGCCGCATCGCCCCGGACCGTCGCGCTGAAACTGCAGGTCGAGGTGCCCAGGGTCATCGATCCGGATGAGAGGGCGACGGACGAGGCTGTGTAGGAGGGCGTACCGCTGCAACCGGTGCCGGATATGCCGGTGATGCCGGTTACCGTCAGCCCTGCGGGGAAGGTATCCGTGAAGGCGAGGGTAGACTGGGCCGGTTTTGTCGTCGGCTCGTTCACCACGTTGAAGGTCAGCGTGCTGCTGCCCCCTATCGCGATGTTGCCGCTTGTGTAGCTTTTCGTGAGCGTCGGGCGCGGCGTGTTCGTGAAGGTGCAGGTGAGTTCATCCCCAGCCTTCGGCGCGAAGGTGTAGCTGGCGGCGAAAAGCCGGTTCGGAAGGCTTGCTGCGGGGGTGGCACCCGTGCCGGTGTACGCGTTGCTGCAGGTGAGGGTCGCCGCGTATTTTGAAGCTGCGGTGGTCCCCGCACTCTTCACGTCGTTCAGGGTGAGTGCGGTATCCGGGGAAGAGTTGAACAAGGTGCTGACGCTGCTGAGGGTCCCTGATGTGGTGGCCGAGGCTGTGCCGGAAAGGGTGCCGCCGCCGGTTGCACTTACCGTGAACTGGTCCCCGGTGCTGATGCGACCGGCAACGTTTTTCACCAAGGTGATGCGCGGACGCTTCGTGTTGGTGACGGTGCAGGCCGCGCCACTGTTCGTGGTGTTCAGCGTGGCGCTGATGCTGCGGTCGGCTGGGCTCGTGCTGAGGGCCGGGCTCCCGGCGACCGGCGCGCAACTGATCGCCGAGGTGCTGTCCCAGTCGCCACCGGCGGCCGTCTCGGTTATGGTGAGGGTCTGGTCGGTCGCGAGGGCGGTTATGAAGACGCGTGCCGTCTCGTTGTCGCGCAGGGTGAAGCTTACGCTGTTGCTTGCGGTGGCGATGGTCGCCGGAGAGTAGGTCCCCCCGGTGGCGGAGGTCCCCGACAGGGTGGCTCCGGTGAGAACGATCACCTTTGAGCCTGCCGGGCCGGTTGCCGTGAAGGTGAAGGGCTGGGCGCTGCCGTCCGGAAGGGTTTGCTTTGTCACGTCGACAAAAGCGCCGCTGTAAACCGAGACGTTGCCCGCGACCGTGGCGATTCCGGAGTTGCACTTGGCGGGGGAGCCATTGCTGACGTCGCCGGGGCCGGTGCAGGCGTTGCCGGGGTTTTGCCAGTAGGTGACGACGTAGGGGATCTTGAGGGCGCCGGAGCTATCCCCGGTACAGAGGACCTTTATCTCGTCGACGGTCGTGGTGAAGTTCGCCCCTCCCTTGAAGTCGCCGCAACCGTCCCCGTCCAGATTGAGCCACGGGCTCGGGCTGGTCGGGAAGGTGGCTACGGAACAGATGTTGCCGGGGGTGGTGTCGCGGGGATCGTTCCCCTGCTGACCCACGAAGAAGCCGACATCGTAGCGGTCGGTGTTGGTGCCGGAGAGTCCGAGCTCCACCTTGAAACGGAAGTCGCTCCCCAGTGTGCAAAATGGTGGGGTGTTGGCCTGCGCGGTGAACACGGGGGCTATAGTGAATTCCCCCGCCGTGCAGTTCAGGCCGCCGGTGCGGTAGCCGACGCAGGTCTGGTCCTGCCACGCGCTGGTGGTGAGAGCCTGGCCGAGGGAGGGCGCGGCCATGACGCAGAAAAGAGCGGCAAGGGAGGCGCGACGCCATGATCGGAACCCGGGACGGCTTTTTTGTTTGTTGAAACCTTTGGGCATCTACTTCTCCTACAGGTGAAGCCGCGAGGGTGAGACTCTCACCCGGCCTGCGGCCGCCCTCGCGCGATTCCGCGCCACAGCGTTTCTGTGCGGCGCAAGAGGGCGAGGGATTAACAACGGTCTGCTGGTGTTACTCGCCGCGGTTCAGCGCGGCCAGCCCTTCCTTCACGCTGTTCTGGTCGAACTTGAAGCGGAACTGGACGAAGGGGCCCTGGGCGGTGTAATTTGCGGCCGAGAAATCGGCATCGCGGAAACCGATCAGGTTGTAGCCCAGGCTGAGCCACGCGTTCTGCATGACGTTGCAGCCGACCGACGCGCCCAGGCTGTAATTCGCCTGGCGTGCCTGCCAGCTGTGCAGCACCGAGCTGCGTATCCCGAGGTCCCAGGTGTCGCTCAGGTCGTGGCGTCCCTCGATGCCGATAAGATCGGTGTAGCCGCTGAAATCGTCATCGTCCAGTTGTTCCAAAACGTACTTCGCGCCGTACTGCAGCGAAAGCTGGTTGCGCTTGTCCGGGCGGAAGTTGGCGTTCAGGTTGTTGATTATCCTTTTGCCCTGGGTCGAGCTACCGCTGCTCTTGGCGTCCTTGAAGGTCAGGTTGAGACGGTCGAGCACGATCCAGCGGGTGACCGGCGGCCGGTACGCCATCCCCAGCCGCAGATCGGCATCGGTGGTACGGGAACCGTCGATGCCTCTGGTCTGCAGCACCTGCAGCCTTCCGGTCCAGCCCCAGTAGAGCCCCTGTTCGTTGGTAAGTCCCGAGATGAGCCCCCATTTGTCTTCGCTCTCCCCGTCGCGGTACTCGATCCGGTTGGACCACAGGAGTCTCTTCTCCTGGTAGGTGGCGCCGAGCGATACGGCGCTGAAGTCCTCGCCGCCCGAGGCGCTGGGGACCTTAGCGTCGAACTGGTATCCGGTGTTCCTGCGGATGGTCTGGTTGCGGTCGAGCCCGCCGTCGACGGACCAGAAGCTGTTCACCTGCCACTTCTGGGCAAGGCCTACGGTCGCGAAGGTCCTCTGGTCGTTCTCTTTGCGGTCGCTGCCGACCGAACTCGAGAAGGTTCCGCCGGTCCAGGGGGTGGATTTCATCCCGACCCTGGTGGTGTTGGTGTCCGCGGCATCGCCGCTGGTGAGCTCCTGCTGGGCGAAGAGCAGCAGCGACGGTATGACCTGGAAGTCTGCGCCTAACACGGTGCGGGTCGGATAGTCGGCGTTGTTGTTCTTGCTAAGCAGTGCCTGCTCATGCTCGGCACGCAGGGTCAGGCGCTGGTTCAAGGTCTTCCAGCTTCCCCCCACGGTACCAAGCACCGAGGTGGCGTTGTTGCCGCCTGCCAGGGTGTCGTTGGCGTAGCGCAATCCGGCTTTCCCGGTGAACTCCTTATCGGCATAGCCTGCCTGCGCCTCGACAAAATCCCTGACGCTGTCGCCGATCAGGTTGTACTGGCGGTAGAACTGGCTTTCCAGGGTGAACCTCTCGCTCAGCCGGTAGCTTCCCTCGGCGCCGAACTTGCGGGTGCCGGACTCGGTCCCTTTCTGCTGTCCCAGGCCGAACCCTTCCTGCTGTTCACGGTAGTACGCCTTTCCCTCGAGCTTCTGGTCGATGTGGGTGATCTCGGCCAGGTAGGCGTTGCCGCTGTCCTTCTCCAGCGGAGTGTCCCGCCTGGAAGTCGCTATTTCGGCGCGCGCCTTGGTACCGGGCCCTACGTTCATGCTGGCGTCGGCGCCGTAGAGGGTGCTGTCCCCGCTTATGTGCCCCTCGCGGATGTAGCTCCCACCGATGCGCAGGTTGCCGTCCATGAGCTTCACGCCGGCGCGCCCGCCGTAGGTGAGTGCCTCGCCGCCGGCATCGCTCACCTCGTAGTCGACGACGATGTAGACCGGGTTCAACTGGTCGTCCTTGCTGAAGACCGGGCTCTTGAAGAAGATGGTTCCCGCTTCGTAATCGATGCTGTAGTCGATGAAGCGGGTCAGGGGACGGCTGTCGACCACGCGTTCGCTGTGGAAGCGATCACGGGACTCGATGGTGATCTGCTCGGAGTTGATCGTCACTCCTTTGCGGCTCAGGCGATAAAGGCCGGAGGTGCCATCGCCACGCAATTCGTCCTTCACGAAGGACTGGCCGGTCTCGCTACCGAAGGCCGTCACCTCGAATTCCTTGGAGCGGTATTCGGTCTTGACGCCGTTCAGCCTGCGGCTGTAGCGGGTGAGCTCGGTGACCGACAGGCCTGTGTCGAAGTCGCCAAAGACCGCGCTGAACTGGTCGCGCTCCACCTTCAGGAAGAGTTTCCTCTGGCTGGAGGCGTCGTAGGCCTGGGCCGTGGCGTCACCGTAGAGCGTGTAGAAGGCGTTCGGGTCGATGTTCTGGAACAGCGAATTCCCGTTCGGGCCGGTGCTCTTTTTGGCGCTGTCGTAGGACATGGTGAGGAGCCACTCCCCCTTGACGCTCCCCTTGGCGTAGAAGGCGAGTCGCTCGTCGTCGTAGAGGTGCTCGTCCGCCCCGGCGTCCTTGAGGTTCTGCATGTGGCCGGTCACGGTGTTGTAGCCGACGGTTCCTTCAGCGAGGCCGACCAGGATCCAGTCGCGCATCTTAGGCTTCACGTAGGTCTCTACGTCCAGGGTCGCCTTGTTGTAGGAGAGTTGGGTGCGATAAGCGCCGCTTGCGGTAACCGGCTGGAACTTGATCCACCCCTGGGCATCCACCGAGGCGAGGCCGCTGCCTGTGCTGACCGCGATGGTGCCGGGCTCGATGTAGGGGCGCAACTCCCCACCCTTCAGCGCGAGCTGGGCGTTTGCCGGAACCGGCTTGCCGTCCTGGTCCATGAGTTCGATACGCACCATGACGGGGGTCCTGCCGTCAGCAACGTTACCGTCCGCCGAGACGAGGCGCAGGGCGGCGATCTCACCGGTCCTGACCACTTTCACGCTCTGGTCGAAACGGACCGCGCCGAAAGTGTCCATCCCCTTGAGCTGGAGGACGTGCTCCCCCTTGTCACCGAAGTCCAGGCCGATGAAGGTGTAGAGGCTCTTGTCGCTCTCCCTGTCTTTCAGCTTGAAGCCGATTTTCTCTGCCGGGACGGTTTGGCCGTCCAGGATGAGTACCGGGGTGAGGGCTGAATTGAGCACGACCTGAACCGCATTGATCTGAGAAGCGAGCACGGTGCCGTCGGCGAGAGACAGGATCCCTTCCTTCTCGGTTACGTGCAGGTCGTTCGACTTCTCCTGCCCGGCGTCGGCCTTACCTTTGGCGACTTTTTCCTCGAACTCGACGCTGGTCTCCTCGTTCGTTTTAGCCTGCGTCGGTGCCGCCTGGGGCTGCGGCGCGACATCGGGGCGGTTGATCTCTTCCATGCTGTCGGAGAGTTCCGCGGTGGCGCTGAAAGTCTTCATCGCCTTTCCGTCGGCGTCGCAGATCCGGACGGTGACGTTGGTGTTGGAGTTCTCCTCCTTGACGTCCGGGTCGAGGAGCGACTGCAGGCGCAGGTCGAATTTGCCGTCCTCCGGTAGCTTGTCGAAGTGGTACACAAGTTCTGTGTCGGTGACCTTCGGGTCGGCGGTTTCGCTCGCGCACAGGCGGGAGGTGCCGTTCATGTAGAGGAGGCTCTTCGGGAGCGCGATGTTCACCGTTACGTTTTTGAGCGCCTGGTTCATGCCGGCCAGCTTGATGCGGTGGTGCACCACTCCCTCGTTGAGGGCTGAGTAGAGCTCGACGTGCTCGGCCTTAAGGGCTGCGGCTGCGGCTGCGGTGTTTGCAGTGGCCGTGGCCGTGGCCGTGGCCGTGGCAGCTGGCGGCGTCGGAGCTGTCGGACTGGTCGGACTGGCGGCAGCTGCCTGGGCTGCCGAAACATTAGCCGGAGCGGGCGTCGGCGCAGGCGCTAATGCGGGTGCTGGTGCAGCCGCGGATGCCACCGTCGGTGCGGGTGCGGGCTTGCTCCCGGCCAAGGGCTGCTTCTTCACGCCGCTTCTGTCTTTCACCATGGTCACCCGACTTGTCTGCACCTGTCGGGAGAGCGACACCTTCACCTCCACGCGACGGTTCTGCGCGCGCCCGGCTTCGCTCCTGTTGCTCGCTACCGGCTCCTTCTCGCCCCGGCCGGCAAGATAAAGCGCCTCAGGCGGGAGGTGCAGCGCGGCGGTCAGGTAACGCCCGACGTTCTTCGCACGGGCGAAGGAGAGGGCGGTGTTGTCCGCATAGACGGTGCGGCTGCGCGGGGAGATGCGCACCTGGTCTGTGTGCCCGGTCACGTCGATTCGGTCGATATTGTATTGCTTGAGGAGGTCGGCCAGCGAGGCAAGCTGCTTCCGGTCCTCTTCGTTCAGGTCGGCGCCGAAGGTCGGGAAATGCGGGCGCAGCACCATCGGCGGAAGCGAAACGCGACTTTCTTCGCGCACCAGAGATAGGACGTTGTCTGCCTCAGGGGCGGCGACACCTTTCGCGTCCGGGGCGTCGAAGGTGAGGGTCGCCCTCGTCTGCAGGGCACCTTGCGCTGCGCCGTCGATGCCTGCCTTGAAACGGAGTTCTTTGACCCAGGCCGCGTCGGCAGCACCGAGATCGAAAATGAGACGGTTCCCGGTGCTCTCGGGGTCGAGGTGCGGGAGGCCGCCCAGGCTGCTGCTTCCCTTGCGGTAGCTCACTCCCTGTGGCAGGATAACGGCGAGGCGCAGCTTCTGGAGGGGCACGCCGGCAGCCTGCATCGGTACCCGGTACTCGATTACTTCACCGCTTTGGGCGCTGATCATCTCCAGGGCAACTTCGCCTTGGTATCTCGGGTCTTCCAAGGGCTGTGCTGCTGCAGTGGGCCCGGTGGATGCCGTGGATGCCGTGGATGCCGTGGATGCCGTGGATGCCGTGGATGCCGTGGATGCCGTGGATGCCGTGGATGCCGTGGATGCCGTCGGCGTGCTTGTCGCAGACGTGGTAACTGCGGACGCGGTGGCTGGGACGACCACGGTGGTTTTCGCGGCGGTTACGGCCGGCACTGCGTCTGCGGTGGCGGCCTTGTCGCCCAGCCGGGAGAGGTAGAAGTCGGTGCGCCACATGGTGCCGCCTTGCAGCTCGGCAAACTGCGAGTAGGCGCGCCCGGCGAACCGGCTGTTCTTCTCGCACTGCTGCACCTGGTAACCCTCGGGGAGGGAGTCGATGTCGAGCTGCACTACGTGCGTGCCCGAGGCCACTCCCTCGAAGTGGAACATGCCGCGCTTGTCACTCACCACGAAGGTGCCGTCCTCAAGGTAGATCCCGACTCCTTCCATCCCCTTCTTGTTGTCCTCGGGGTTCTCGCCGCAGGCGCCCACGAAGACGCGCCCCATGATGATGTTGCGGCTCTGCATGAACGGCTCCTGAACCGTTACGGAAGCGGTGGCCGGTGTCGCGCTGACGGCGGGGGTGCTCGTGGCCGAAGCGGTGTTCACCGCGGTGCCGGGGCGCGCGCTTGTCCCGACCACGACGACATAGCGCAGAAGTGCGGTGGTTTTCGGAGCGAGGTCCCCGATCCTGAAGGTCAGCGTGCTGCCGTCGGCGGAGATCGCGGGATCTGCAACGGCGGCGCCGTTCAGACGGATGGACCCTTTCTGATAGCGGAACCCGGCAGGGAGCTTGTCGGTAATCATGGTGTTGAAGACGGTGCCGACCGAATCGGTATTCTGCACCGCGACGTCGTAGCTCAGGTATTCGCCGGTGGAAACGATGCTCTTGCCGGCACTCTTCTTAAGCCAGAGGGTGCCGATCTTCGGATCGATCGGGAGGTCTACACGGATCGCGGGGCCTGCCGGTACCACGAAGACCTCACCGCGCGAACCGGGCTCCAGGATCTTGTACGGTGCCCCTGAGAGGGTTTGCAGCTTCGCGGTGTCGACGCTTGAGGGGGCGGTATAGCGGTCCGGCGTCGTCACCTTGAGGATGTAGTTGCCCGGAGCGACGTACGGGAAGCGGTACCCACCCGGGCTGAAAGCGTAGGTTCTCCCCTCGCTGTCGTGGGCGATACCGCCGGATACGACTTTGTTCGGGAAGAGGTTGCCGGCGACGCCGTTGTCGCCCAGGACGGTGGCGCCAAGCCCGGTGCTGGCGTCGATGAGTTCTACGGTGACACCGTCGACCGGTCGTCCGGTCACTGAATCGAAGACGATACCGAAGGGGTCGACGATGGCGGCGGCTGCGGAGCTGTCACTGCCGTCCACCTTGTCGACATACCGTGCCCTTATGTCGGAGGCCTCGGCCACGCTGAGCACGCCGTTGCCTGCGACGCCCGTCTGGGACGTGGTCTGGATGTAGCCGACGAAGATGCCGGTATCAGGACCGGTTTCCGTGAGCAGCAGGTTCTCGCTGTCGCCGGTCGCGGGATCGGTAATCGTCACCTTCACACTTTCGGCGCTTTCCCTATCCAGGTTCTGGTCCGGATCGGTGATCCTGACGAAGAGGGGTTCGCCGGCGTGGAAGGTGTCGGAAGCGTATAGCTGCACCGGCGTGGAGAGGTCGATGGTGCTCTCGGTTCCAGACGTGACGGGTGCGGCGAGCTTGGCGAGCGTGCCGGTCGCGTCGTAGAAGGAGGTGGCAGGGACGGTGACGCTGCTTGCCCCGGTCACGCCCGGCGAGTACTTGAGAAACTCCGCGGTCGAGCTGGTGCGCGCCATCATCGTCACCGTTACCTGGGTCGCGACTTCCGGAAGCTGGCTGCAACTGAAGGTGGCGCGGTTCACGATCCGGTCGCCGTTCACGGCGGCCATGCCCTCCCTTCCCCCGAACAGCAGGAGAAGGGAGAGGATGAGAAGTGTAAGCGAGACAGGGGCGTAGCGCCGCTTCGGACGCAACTCGAGCGCAGCCCGCGGTGCAGACGCACCGCGGCCAGGCCGGCTACCACTGGTGCCGGCAAGTTCCCCGGCCCGAAGGCCGGAGGGACTGCTCAAGATGTTGCAGATCCGTTTCATCATCACGCTGCCGTTATGCTCCCTACTTGATCTTCACGCGGTAAGCCACGGCGACCCCTTTGCCGATCGGGATGGTCCCGGCGGTGGTGGCGTTGGCGCCATCTCCGACGTTGACGATCAGGTTCGGGGAGTTGCCGGCTACGTAGCTCGCCTGGTTGGCGCCAATGGCGCCGGCGGCGATCGTGGAGGCAGCGGCGTTGGTGTCGATGTAGAAGATCGAACGGGAGCCGGTGTAGGCCGGCAGCGGGTCGGTTACGTAGGCGGTCGGGATGTGGTCCGAGACGGCGCACGTGGTGAGGTCGAAGGTGCTGGACCCGCTGTTGGATACCTCGATGACGTACTCGATCACGTCGTCCGGTTTCCCGGTGACCCCGCCGGTGAAGTAGGGAAGCGAACCCGCGCCGGTGTTCCCCTCGATGGAGGAGTTGTAGTGCGGGGTGCCGCTGCCGGTGACCGGCGACGACACGTTCCTGGAGTACTTCTGGAAGGTGATGGTCGGCGGCGTGGAGGTCCACTTGTTTGCCGGTGCGGTGGTGGCGGAGTTGGTCGGGAAGTTGGTCGCGGTGACCTCCGCCTTCACCGTGGTGGTGATGTCCAGGCCGAGTGTGGCGATGGTGCCGGGCTTCGCGGTGAGGGTCACTTCCTGGCGCTCACCGACCTGCACGCCGGCGCCGAGGACATCGCTCGAGGCGATCGCCTGGGTGTTGGCCCAGTTGATGGTGAAGGTGTTGTTGGCCGAGTTGTACTGAGTCGACGTCACCTTCGGGGTGTAGGTGTGGTTATTCACCGTGAAGACGATGATGTCGTTCACGGCGATGCCGTTCACCTCGGCGTCGGCGGTGATGGCACCCCCGATCGGGGCCGGGACCACGATGGAGGTGGTGGTGCCGGTGCCGGCGGTGATGGTCGCTCCGAGCTTGATGCTCGTGCCGCCGGTAACGGTCGCACCGGTGGTGTTGCTTGCAGCAGCCACGGACGGGGTAACCGTGTAGTCGGCCGGGCCGTTAGCGGACGAGGTCACCGTGACCGTGTTCGAGATTGCGGGGGTGTCGGGGCCCTGGTAGGCGCCGCTGCCGCTGGTGATGGTGACGTTGGGGAGCGACGGCACCAGGTCGACCTTGACTGTGACCGAGCTCTCGGCGGTGAGCCCCCCGTTATAGGAGAGGACCGCCTTGTTCACGATGGCGGTATTGGCGGCTGTGCTGGCGAACGCAGCCTGGGCGCACAACACCACCGTAGCGGCCAGCGCAGGCGCTAGCCACTTCTTGCCGAAAAACTTCATGGGATGCCTCCTGCGGCGTCCCGGTCACTCAAGCGACCGGGACGCCGGACGGTTAGTCGATCTTGACCTGATAGAGGATGGTGTAGGTATCAAGCCAAGTGCCGCCTTTGGTCTTGCACTCGTTCTGCGTTGCCGCAGTGGCGGTGCTGCAGGAAGGCACGGTTCCGCCAGCGGACTGACTGGAGGTATCGCCCAGGTAGAAGTTTATGGCCCTGTTTGGATCGGTCGGGACCGCATCGCCGAAGCCGGTGTTGATGGAAGTCGGCTGCCCCTCAGCGTCCACGGCCGTGGTGACCGTCACGCTTTTGCCGAGGGAATCGGTGATGGTTGCGAAGTTATTACCGTTGGTGACAAGGGTGGTGTAGGCCGGCACTGCGTCCTTGATGCTGACCTTCGCCGCCTGTCCGCCGACGTTCTGGACGGTGATCTTGTACTCAAGGATGTCACCCGGGTTGCCGTTAGCGGTTCCGCCCCAAGGGCCTCCGGCGGTGTTGCGCACCTGTTTCTGGATCGAGAGCTGGCTGCGCTTGTAGAAACCGGCGGTGCAGGTGAGGGGGGTGATGTCGGTGCCGTTAGTGGCGTTGAGGGTGTAGCCCACGAATCCGTCAGCGGTAACGCTCGACGCGCTGGCTTTGACGTCGACCTTTACCAGCACCATTTCTCCGACAGGCACTCCCATGGTGGGGGCGGTGGCCGGGGTGGTGAAGGCCGGTGCGATGCTTTTGCCGCCGAAGGTGAACGGAGAACCGTTGAGTGTCACGGTGGTGTTTTCGTAAGCACCCAGTTTCAGGGAGCCTTTCACCTCAGGTTTTGCGTCGGATAACGCGCCGGTGGTGTAGCCGGTGACTCCGTCGTTGTTGTCGTGGGTGGCCGGGGATCCAGGGGTAACTTCAAGGACCTTGTAGGCGCGTTTCACCTTGCTGCTGCCTTCTGCCACTTCCACGAGGACTATGTCGTTTTGCTCAAAGCCGCTCAGCGAGCCGCCCGGGAAGAGGAGGGTGTCAGCCGCGCTCACGCCGACGGGGATGGCGCTGCCGAGGAACCTAGAGTTGGGGTTAACCGCTTCGATGCCGCCATTGTAGGTCAGGGTGGTGTAGGTCCTGGTGATGTCCGCTAGGCTCACGTTGGCTGTGGTGCTGGGGGTGTTGTCACCCATGGTGAAGGTGTAGTTGTCCGCGCCGTTGGCAGTTGCGCTAAGGGCGTAGATCGCGGAAAACGTACCACCGGACACGGTGTCGACGGAGGCCAGGCAGCCAAGGCCGCCTACCGTGCCGTCGGAGGGTGCGGTGGTCGCGTTGAGCGCGGATTTAACCAGGTTTACCGTGGTGGTGGTGGAGGCTGCTGCGGTGAATTTGTTGTTGCCGCTGGTGTCGCTGTAGGTGACTTCAACTACGTTGACCACTTTAGCGCCGGCAGAAGTGTTGGCGAGTGCCGTGGCGGGAACGGCGGCTGCCGCCACGGCGCTGAGCGCCAGGACGGCAAAGAGGTTGCGTTTCATAAGGTCTCCTTTTTGTACTGCATCATTTCAATAAAAAAATAAAAGGTCCTGCTGTTACTGCTGTTACTGCTGGTGCTTCTGATTTTGTGGGGCTTCGGTTTAGTCTTGTGTCATATGCCTCCTTCGTACGTAACTTGAAGTTTTGTCTGTCTCTAGTCGTTCTGTGTTGATAACTATTTCACTTTTACTTTGAAGTTGACCGATCCCTTGCCGCCTGCAGGCACCTGGGGGATGGTCCAGCGCACGTCGGTGTAATCATCCGGGGACGCCACCTTTTTCTCAGGTTTCCCGGTGCTTCCCTTCACCTCGTAGGTGAGCAGCGTCGGTTTCCTGAAGGTTTTCCCCTTGTCGATGGAGAAGGAGAGGTCGCCGGTTTCGCTCGCGCTGCCGGGAATGTACGAGGTGCCGGCAGGGATCGGATCACTGATGATCACGTCTTTGGCGGCATCGGTGCCGGAGTTGACGTAGTTGAGGGTGTAGATGATCTCCTCGCCCGGCTGAACGCCCTTCGCGGCGATCCGCTTCTTCACCTGTTTCCCCTTGGCGGTTACGCTCACCTCTTTCTCAGCCTTGATGGTGATGGCCACCTTGGGCTGTGCCCATGCCGACAGCGGCATTGCCGCCAGCAGGAGACCGACGGTGCCTGCCAACAAACTGCTCGTTCTTTTCATTTTTTCTCCTTGTTGTGGCGCTTGATGCTCTTTGTGATGCTTATGTTTACGTTTGTTGTGTGCATAAGTGCTGCTTATACGGCAGCTTCCACACTTTGATGCTTCTGATACAAAAATACCCGTCTGCATATAAATGGAGACGGGCATCTCTGACCGTTGGAAAGCGCAGCTCTCCCCTTGCGGGCCTGACTCCAGATGCTCTTCGGTAACCCGGCTATCCCCTGCCTCTCGCAGTGGACCCGTGGCTTTGCGTCGCCGGATTGCTCCGGGTTTGCCGTTATCGGAGTAAGCTATGTCTCTGAGTGAGCTATGAAACCATGCCTTCCCTTGATCAGTTGGAAACTGGTTATACCAATATTGTCGAGCGGTTACGGAGTCGATCTCCAGCGGCACTTCCGAGTGTGCTTAGATGTCCGCCATCTTATGTCCTACAAAATCGCGCCACAATACCAAATTGCTTGAAAAATATAAAGTTATTTTTCCAATGAGAGGTGGAGCGGGTGCGTCGGCGCATCTGTCTTGCCGCTGCGGCAGGTGACACCTTGCTTCATTCATGAGTCGGCTTTCGATCAGGGGGGGCAGACAGGAGAGGAAAAAAGAAACCGCCGCCGGCAGTGTTGCTGCCGACGGCGGTGGTTTATCAGGCTTTTTATGTTTGGTTAAGGGGCCGGTGCCGGGCCGTAGCTGTCGATCACGAAGTCAAAGCTCGCGGCGACCGTGTAGGTGGGCTTGGCCGGGTTGTTGTCGTCTTCTATTATCGCGTTGTAGCTGCCGCTCACCCTGTCCCCGGTGTTGCTGCCGTAACGGGTGAAGCTGATCGTGCCACCGATCGTTCTGATCAGGGTGGAAGGTTGACCGTTGAGGAAGTAGACGCTGCCGGGGAAAGCAGGGGCCGCTCCACCGCTCCCCAAGGAGTACACCACCTGCGGCGTGATCGCAGCACCGGGGTGGATGTCGATGCGGGTGACCGTCTTGTAGTCCGGATCGGTAAGGCTCGTCGCGATGGCGGCGCGGAACACGATCCCGAGATCGGATTTGCTGGAGGAGAGGTAGGTCACCTTCGCCAGCCCGTAGCCGTCGCTCGTGATGGTGTAGGAGTTGCTCGGTGCGGTCGGAGTCGTGTCGACGCCTGCAGGGGCGCTGCCGCCTCCGCCACCGCCGCAGCCGGCGATGACCACCAAGGAAATCGAGAGAAGAAGCGCCCTGGTTCTTGCGCTGAATGAGCTTTTGCGGGATGCGTAGTTCGTGGTGGTGTAGGTGTTCATGGAAGCCCCCCTTTTTTACCTGGTTGCTACCTCTATTACACACACGGTGCCAGAATTTTCTCATGTGAAAGAATCGTCGTATGTAGTTCACTTATCGGCATTAATTCTTCTGAACTGGAGAAATTTTGCTCGCTGTTTTCAAAAAGTTGATGTTCAGCGTTTGCGCAGCTTTGGGGGGTGCTGTACCAAACTTGGCTAGCAGCACGGTCTGCCAAGTCCGGGGCGAAGGCTCATGAACAGCTGCGCATTCCGGAGACTGAGACTGGGGGCTGCGCGGGATGCTTTGGGCGCCCTGGTCTGGGGGAAGAAAAACGTTGTCATCGCCCGGTGGAAGTGTTAAAAACTTGCAGTTCAGGTTATTTGCGGAGTGTGCATGGCCATCAGGGACTTACGCGGGTTTCTTGCCGAGCTGGACGCGGCGGGAGAACTGCAGCGGGTGGATGCGGAGGTCGATCCCGAACTGGAGATCGCCTGCATCACGGACCGCCAGAGCAAGCTCCCCAACGGCGGCAAGGCGCTTCTCTTTGAGAGCGTGAAGGGAAGTTCACACCCGCTGGCAACCAACCTCTTCGGCTCACCCCTGCGGATGGCGCTCGCGCTCCAGGTTGAGAACCTCTCCCAACTGACCGGCAAGATGGAACACCTGCTTGAGTCTCCGGACCTGGCCCCGGCGCCGCGTTTGGTGCGGGACCCTTCCTGCCAGGAAGTGGTCTGTCGTACTCCGGACTTGGGACGTTACCCTTTCCTGAAGAGCTGGCCCGGCGAAAAAGGGCGCTTCATCACCCTTCCCCTAGTCTTCACGCGCGACCACGCCACCGGTGCCGTCAACTGCGGCATGTACCGGGTGCGCATCTTCGACGATCGGACCGCGGGGATTCGCTGGAAGTCGGGAAGCGGTGGCCATGCGCACTGGGGCCAGTACCGCGATGCGGGCAAACCAATGCCGGTCGCCATCGCGGTGGGCGCGTCCCCTGCATTGACCCTGGCTGCCGCACTTCCCCTGCCGCAAGGAGTGGACGAGGCCGCTTTTGCCGGTTACCTCGAAGGGGCGCCGGTGGAGATGACGCGCTGCCTCGATTCGGATCTCCTGATTCCGGCTTTCGCCGAGATGGTGATCGAAGGGGTCATCGAACCGGGCGCGACCCGGGGGGAGGGGCCTTTCGGGAACCACACCGGCGCATACGATCCGGGGGAAGAGGTCCCGCTGCTGCGGGTAACCTGCATCACCCACAGAAAAGATCCCATCTGCCAGGCCACCGTGGTCGGTCCTCCGCCCATGGAAGACTGCTACCTCGCCAAGGCCGGAGAGCGGCTGCTGCTTCCGTTTTTGCGGCGCGACTGTCCCGAGATAGCCGACCTGGTCATGCCTTTGGAGGGGATCTTTCACGGCTGCGCCATCGTCGCCATCGAAAAGAAGGCGCCGGGGGACGGACGACGGGTCCTGGAAAGGCTGCGCAGCGAGGGATGGCTGAAACGGGGAAAACTCCTGGTGGTCGTGGATCGGCCCGAAGGGGAGCTGACCCTTGCGGAAGGGTTCTGGCAGGCCCTGAACTCGGTTCAATTTCCGCGCGACCTGGTGGTGACGCCCGACGGCTGCCTCGGGGTCGATGCGACAGGCAAGCTTCCGGAGGAAGGGGGGCTTGTTTCGGTTAAAGTACGGCAGGATGCATCGGTAAGCGCCCGTGTGGAGAAGAGGTGGCGTGAGTACGGCTTCTTCGACAGCGACGGGCGGGAAAGGTAGTTCATGAGCAGTCACGCAGGAGTAGAGATGACGATATACGCCAGGGTAAGAATTTTCCTGGAGATGATAAAGTTCAGCCACACCATTTTCGCGCTTCCCTTCGCCTTCACCGGTGCCGTACTGGCCGCCCGTGGGGTGCCGACGCTGGCCCAGGCCGGTTGGATCATCCTCGCCATGGTCGGGGCGCGTACTGCAGCCATGGGGCTCAACCGTGTGATCGATGCCGAGATCGACGGCAGAAACCCGCGCACCGCGGGGCGTGCCATTCCGGCGGGCCTTCTGGGGCGCGGCGCCGTGCTCCTCTTCATCGCCATTTCCGTGCTGCTCATGCTCTTCGCGGCGCGCATGCTGAACCCGCTCTGCCTCTACCTTTCACCGGTGGCACTCGGTTTCATCCTGCTCTACTCGTATTGCAAGCGCTTTACCTCGCTGGCCCATGTGGTCCTGGGCATTTGTCTTGCCGGTGCACCGCTCGGTGCATGGATCGCCATTCGCGGCAGCGCCGACCTCCCCGCCTTCCTGCTTGCCTTCGCCGTGCTGTTCTGGGTGGCCGGGTTCGACATCCTCTACGCGCTGCAGGACATGGACTTCGATCGTGAAAGCGGGCTGCACTCCATTCCTGCGAGGCTAGGCGTCAACGGGTCGCTCTGGACCTCGCGCATCTTCCACGTCGTTTCCTGTCTCTTCCTGATCGGCCTGTACTTCCATCTCGGGCTCGGACATTTCTTCTTGGCCGGTGTGGTCGCCACCTGCGGAATGCTGCTGTATGAGCATTACCTGTTGCGCGGCGGGGACCTCGCCTGTCTCGATGCCGCCTTCTTCAACATGAACGGTTACATCAGCGTGACCCTCTTCTTCGCCACTTTACTGGACACGATGACCGCAGGTGCGCTGTGAGCAAGCGGCATTTCGTAGTCGCCATAACCGGTGCCTCCGGCAGTGTGTACGGGCTGAGGGTTGTTGAGGAACTGCTCAAGTGTGGGGCCCGGGTCAGCGTCCTGATCACCGCGGCGGGGTTCACCGTTCTGCGCGAGGAGTGCGGGCTTTCCTGGGGCGGGACGGACACAGAGGTGCAGGAACCGTTGAGCGGCTGGCTTGGGTATGAGGGTGACGGGTTACGTTACTACGCCAGCGACGACCTTTTCGCCCCCATCGCCAGCGGTTCTTCCGCGCCGGATGCCATGATCGTGGTTCCCTGTTCCATGGGGACGCTCTCCCGCATCAGTTGCGGCAACGCTGGAAACCTGCTCGAGCGTGCGGCCGACGTGATGCTCAAGGAGGTGCGCCCGCTCGTGCTGGTGCCTCGTGAGACCCCCTTCAACGCGATACACCTGGAGCACATGCTGAAGCTCTCCCGGTTGGGTGTGCGTATCGTCCCCGCGATGCCCGGCTTCTACCACAAGCCGCAAAGCCTTGAGGATCTGGTGGACTTCGTGGTGGGGAAGGTGCTGGACAGCGTGCAGGTCGAGCACAATCTCTTCAAACGCTGGGGTGCCGAAGCATAGGCGGGCATGTGAGTTTGCCGGTCCGCCACTTCCGACCCGTCTGACCTGTCCGACTGGTCCGACTGGTCCGACTGGTCCGGCTGGTCCGGCTGGTCCGGCTGGTCCGGCTGGTCCGGCTGGTCCGGCTGGTCCGGCTGGTCCGGCTGGTCCGGCTGGTCCGGCTGGTCTGACGTCCGACAAGAAAGGAAAAAGCAGCAATGAACTTTGCAGCGATAGCAGAAAAAGTGAATTCCGGAGTGCGCATCGACGAAGCCGAGGCGCTCTTTCTCTTTGAGTACCCCGACCTCCTGGCGCTTGGTGAACTGGCCCAGACCGTGAACGAGCGGCGTAACGGCCGCAAGGTCTTCTTCAACGTCAACCGCCACATCAACCACACCAACATCTGTGTGAACCGCTGCCGCTTCTGCGCCTTCTTCAGAAGGCCCGGCGAGAAGGGCGCTTACCTGATGTCCCTGGACGAGGTGCGTGCCCGGGCCGAGGAGGCGCTGCAGCAGGGGGCAACCGAGATCCACGTAGTCGGCGGGCTGCACCCCGATCTCCCCTTCGAGTTCTACTTGGAACTGCTCGCTACCATCAAGGCGGTCTCTCCCGACCTGCACGTGAAGGCCTTCACCGCGGTCGAGATCGCTTACCTGGCCGACCTTGCCAAGCTCACCATCCCGCAGACCCTCGAGAAGCTCAAAGAGGCCGGGCTCGGTTCGCTTCCCGGCGGCGGCGCCGAGATCTTCGCCCCGGAAATCCGCAACCAGCTCTGCCCCGAGAAGATAAGCGGCGCAGAGTGGCTCTCGATCATGAAACAGGTGCACGAGGCCGGGTTGAAATCGAACGCCACCATGCTCTACGGGCACCTGGAGAGCGTTGCCGACCGCGTCGACCACATGCGTCAGTTAAGGGAGCTGCAAGACCTGACCGGTGGCTTCCAGGTTTTCATCCCGCTTGCCTTCCAGCCCGAGCACTCGGAGCTTAAGATCGGCGGCAGCGGCACGAGCGGCGTCGACGATCTGCGGACCCTCGCGGTCGGGCGCATCTATCTCGACAACTTCGCCAACGTGAAGGCCTACTGGGTCATGCTCGGGGAGAAGATCGCGCAGGTCTCGCTCTGCTTCGGCGTCAACGATCTCGATGGAACCGTGGTAGAGGAGCGCATCGGCCACGATGCCGGCGCCGAGACGCCGCAGGCGATGAGCCGCGACGCCATCGTCGCCATGATCCGCAAGGCGGGGCGTATCCCGGTAGAGCGCGACACGCTCTACCGCGAACTGCACGTTTACTAGTATCCCCGTCCACGGACGGTCCACCGGCTCCACGGCCTCACCAGGTCCACCGGGTCCACAACCCCGTTGCCGCGAGCCGAAAGAAAATGGCAGGTTCACCATGCTCAAAACAATAAATGAAAAAGTAGCCTCCGGCGCCGAACTGACCCGTGAAGAGGCCCTCTGGTGCCTCACCGAGGGGGACCTCGTCGCCGTCGGTCGCATCGCCGACACTATCCGCCGCAGCATGCACCCGGATGGGTGCGTGAGCTTCGTGGTCGACCGCAACGTTAATTACACCAACGTCTGCGAGTCGCAGTGCAAGTTCTGCGCGTTCTACAGAAACGCCGACGCCTCGGACGCCTACCTGCTGGAGAACGGCGAGATCATGGCGAAGATCCAGGAACTCGTGGACCAGGGCGGCACCCAGCTCCTGATGCAGGGTGGGCTGCACCCCTCCCTCGACGTCACCTATTTCGAGAAGCTCTTCCGCGAGATCAAGCGTCGCTTCCCCGGCGTGCAGAACCACTCGCTCTCTCCAGCGGAGATCACCCACACCGCAAGGCTCTCCGGACTCTCCGTCCCCGAGACGCTCGCACGCCTCAAGGAGGCGGGGCTTGATTCAGTCCCGGGCGGCGGCGCCGAGATCCTCGTGGACAGCGTGCGCGCCGAAATCTCCCCGAAGAAGATAGGGTGGCAGGGATGGGCGACGGTGATGCACGAGGCGGCGAAACTCGGGATGTCCACCACGGCGACCATGATGTTCGGCAGCAAGGAGCGCATCGAGGACGTCGTCGAGCACCTGTTCCGAGTGCGTGACCTGCAGGCCGAGGGTGGCAGTTTCACCGCCTTCATCCCCTGGACCTATCAGCCGGGGAACACCGAGCTTGGCGGCGAGACGGCGAGCGGCGTCGAATACCTGAAGGTGCTGGCGCTCTCCCGCATCGTGCTGCGCAACATCAAAAACATCCAGGCAAGCTGGGTGACCCAGGGGGCCAAGATGGCCCAGGTCGCCCTCTTCTTCGGCGCGAACGACGTCGGGGGGACCATGCTCGAGGAGAACGTGGTCGCCGCGGCGGGATGTCGCTTCCGCATGTCGCAGCAGCAGATGATTGAACTGATCAAGGGCGCCGGCTTCACGCCGGTCCGACGCACCACCCTCTACCGGGAACTCGAGCGCTACTAAACGCGGCGATCTTTGACTTTCCCGCTGAAATTTGGTTATATTCACACCCTGAATCTGCCAGCAAAGGAGTTGCCATGAGTGCCCTGCGAAAAAACATCGCAGATATGGCAGGCTATGTCCCCGGCTTCCAGCCCGAAGATGCGGCCTCCTACATCAAGCTGAACACGAACGAGAACCCCTATCCGCCGTCACCGCGGGTGATCGAGGCGATCACCGCCGAGGTCGGCGAGGGGCTGCGCCGTTACCCGGACGCCGCGAGCCGCCAGGCCCGCGAGGAAGCCGGCCGGCTGTACGGTTTTGATCCCTCATGGATCATCATGGCCAACGGTTCGGACGAGGTGCTGAACAACCTGATCCGCGCCTTTGCCGGGGAGGGGGAGGAGGTCGCCTACATCCATCCCTCCTATTCCTATTACGGGACGCTTGCCGAGATCCAGGGTGCCAAGGTGCGCACCTTCGGGCTCTCCGAGGCGTTCGAGCCGCAGGGGATTCCGGAGCGCTACGACGCGAAGCTCTTCTTCCTCACCAACCCGAACGCGCCCCTTGGCTTCACCTACAGCCAAAACTACATAGCGGATCTGGCCGGCCGGCTCTCCGGGGTACTCGTCGTGGACGAGGCGTACGCCGATTTTGCCGAGGAGACCTCGCTCGAGCTCGTGCGCTCGCTCGACAACGTCGTGGTCACCCGGACCTTCTCCAAGAGCTATTCGCTCGCCGGCATGAGGCTCGGTCTCGCCATCGCCCGTCCCGAGGTGATCGCTGCGCTCAACAAGATCCGCGACCACTACAACCTGGACCGCCTGGCCCAGACCGCAGCGGCCGCCGCGCTGAGCGACCAGGAGTATTTCCGCGGATGCGTAGCGAAGATCAAGGAGACGCGCGCCTGGTTCAGCGCCGAACTTGAAAAGATCGGCTACCACGTGATTCCGTCCAGCGGGAACTACGTCTTCGCTTCCCCTCCCGACCGAGACGGCACCCGCGTCTACCAGGGGCTCTACGACAGAAAGATCCTGGTGCGGCACTTCACCGACCCGAAGCTCAGCCACGGCCTGCGTATCAGCATCGGAACGAAAGAGGAGATGGAGCGCACCGTGCAGGCCCTGGTCGAGATCGGCCCGGGGCGGTAAACCGTTTCCTGAACGAGAAGTTTTTTCGCAAAAAAAGATATTCAGGCACTTGTGTATAAGGTGAAAAAGTTGTAATCTTTGCGGCTGGCGCGTCGACTGGCCCAGCCCGCCGGCATCCTGCCCAGCTAACCATTTTGACCGCATATAGAGATGCAGAAACGGACGGAGACTTTTGCAGAACAGACATAAAGCTACAAATCCCGCAGCGGCATACCTCATCACCGACCAAAAGACCCTGGATGAACTCGTCGAGCGGCTCGCGAAAGAGACGGTTCTGGCTTTCGACCTCGAAGCCGACTCGCTGCACCACTACACCGAGAAGGTCTGCCTGATCCAGGTCTCTTCCGAGCAGGAAAACCGCCTGATCGATCCGCTGGCCGATCTCGATGTGAGGGTGTTCGCCCCCATCTTCGCGAACCCCGCCATCAAGAAGATCTTCCACGGCGCAGACTACGACATGCGCTCGCTGTACCGCGACTTCGGCATCGAGGTCGTGAACCTGTTCGACACCATGATCGCCAGCCAGTTCCTCGGCGAGAGCGAGTTCGGCCTTGCGGCGCTGCTGAAGAAGCGTTTCGGGGTGGAGTTGGACAAGCGTTACCAGAAGGCAGACTGGAGCAAGCGTCCCTTCTCGCCGGAGATGCTGGAATACGCCATGAAGGACACCTCCCTCCTCATCCCGCTTTACCGTCAGCTCGAGCAGGAGCTGGTCGGCAAGGGGCGGCTCACCTGGGTGGAGGAGGAATCGGAGCTGGTGGCCGGGGTGCGTTCCCCTTCGCGCGAAGGGGAGCTCATGTGTCTGCGCTTCAAGGGTGCCAACAAGATGAAGCCGCGCGAGCTTGCCGTCCTCGAGGAGCTCTTGAAGTTCCGCGACGAGAAGGCGCGCAGCGCCGACGTCCCCCCCTTCCGTATCCTGAGCAACGACCTGCTGCGCGAGCTGGCGGAGAAGCAGCCGAGGAACAACTTCGAGCTGGTCGGCATCCACAGCATGTCCTCGAAGCTGATCGAACGCCTGGGTCGCGGCCTGTTGCAGGCGATCGCCGCCGGCCTTGCGGTGCCGCAGGATAAGCTCCCCCAGGTCCAGCAGTCGCGTCGTCCGGTGCTGGACCGGATCCAGGATGAAAAGGTGAAGCAGCTCAAGGTCTGGCGCGAGGCGAAGTCGGCCCAGCTCGGCCTTGGCGTCGGTCTTGTCGCCAACAATACGCTTCTGGAGGCCCTGGCTGAGCCCGGTTCCTCGCAGAACGCGCTTTTGAAGCGCTGGCAGCGCGAGGCGTTCGGCGACGAACTCGCTACGCTCATTTCCTAAAAGACAGTACATATCGATGCGCTGAGAAGGCGGGTTCCTGTGAACCCGCCTTTTTTCGTAAATGAGCTTGGCCGCCCGCTGTTTTCCATTAGAACTCCTTGTGCGGGGCAAGGGGTGTTGTATAAATATGAAGCTGGAGCGGGAAGGGACCGGGCGGAGGAGAAGATGGCTCTATACGTAGGCACCAGCGGGTTCTCGTACGCGGCATGGAAGGGGAGCTTCTACCCAGAGCACCTCGCAGGGCAAAAGATGCTCGCTTTTTACGGGACGAGCTTCAACGGTGTCGAGATCAACAACACCTTCCACCGCATGCCGAAGCCCTCACTGCTGGAAGGGTGGCGCGGTGAGGTCCCGGAAGCTTTCCGTTTCGCGCTCAAGGCGCCGCAGAGCATCACTCACGTCCGGCGCCTGCGGGAGGTCGACGACGCGGTCTCTTACTTCTTCGATGTGGCCGGGGTGCTTGGAGAGCGGCTGGGGGCGGTGCTGTTCCAGATACCGCCAAGCCTTAAGAAGGACGTCCCCCTGCTGCACGATTTTCTGTCCCTGGTCCCTCCAGGTCGCCGGGTCGCCCTTCAGTTTCGCAACCGCTCCTGGCTCGACGACGAGGTCTTCTCCCTGATGCAGCGAAACGATGCGGCGCTATGTCTGGTGGACAGCGAGGAAGACGAAGCGATGCCTGCGGTGGCGACTGCGGCGTGGGGATACCTGAGGCTCAGGCGTCCGGAGTACGGGGCTGCGGAATTGGGGAAGTGGGTGGATCTGGTCAACAGGCAAGGGTGGCGTGACGCCTTCGTCTTCTTCAAGCACGAGGACGCGGCAAAGGGACCGCTGTTCGCGCGACAGTTTCTCGATATCGTCACGGGTGGATGAGGAAGGCGAGGCAACGAGCGCGCCCCTCATAACGGCCAAGACAAGACCAAGGGCGGTGCAGGCCCGCGGAAAGCAAATAACGGAGGTACAGATGAGTATCTGGAGCGTGGCGAAGATCGCGGCGACGAAGATCCCGTGGGGGAGGGTGTTCGAGAACCTCCCGGTGGTGGTGGAGATGGCGAACCGGGCCAAGGGGCGCTTCATGGGGGAAGGCGCGACAAGCGATCTGGAGGCGAGGGTGCAGCAGCTCCACGAGGAGAACCGCAAACTGGAGAAGGCGCTTCTTGAGACCTCCGGGCACCTGCAACTTGCCGTTAAGACGCTGAAGGTGGTGCTGGCCCGTCAGAAAGTTTTGATGGCTGCGACGGCGGTTTCTTTGGTGTTGGCCATTGCAGCGTTGGTGGTGGCGCTCAGCTGAGCAAGCCTCCTGGTAGTTTCCCCCTCCCCGACCCTCCCCCTCCGGGGGAAGGAGGTGCAGAGCGGAATCGCTGGCTGCAACGGTTATCCATCTCTCTTACCTGATGTCGCCCCAGTGGAACTGCAGGATCGAGACCATGGCAAGCCCCGCGGTCTCGGTGCGCAGGATCCGCTTGCCGAGGGTGACCGGGGTGAAACCGCAGGCGAGCGCCTCCTTTACTTCCTCAGGGCTCAGCCCTCCCTCCGGGCCAACGACGATCGCCACGCTCTTTGGCTCAGTGTGACGGGCCAGTGTTTCCCTCAGCGTGTTCTCGTCCTCCCCTTCCCACAAGAGCAGCTTCACATCCTGCCGCGACTCCTTGAGCACTTCCTTCAGATTTCCGCCTATCGCGATTCTCGGTGCGGTACCACGCCCCGACTGCCGGGCCGCTTCCTGCACGATTTTCTCGAAACGCGCAAGTTTTCCTGCCGTCTTCTCGCCCCGAAATTTAACAATGGAGCGCGCGCCGTCGAAGGTGACCACCTCGGAGATGCCGAGCTCGGTGCACTTTTGCAGGATGAGGTCCAGCTTCTCCCCCTTCGGGAGCCCCTGGTAGAGGGTGATGCTGATGGCGGGTTCTTCTTCGGCAAGTGCGGCGCTCGCGGCGATGCGGACGGTGAGGGATTTTGCCCCCACCTCCGCGATGGTACCGCAGTGCCTCACCCCGCCGGCATCGATGAGCTCAACCTCGGCCCCTTCTTTGAGCCGCAGCACGCGGGCCATGTGCCGGTAGAGCTCACCGGTGACGACGGCTTCACCGTCACTGATGGCGTTGTCGCCCAGGAAAAAACTGCGCATCCGCTACTGAGATTTTCTCAGGGTGAGGCAGGACCACTCGGCCTCCCTGGGGTTTTCCACGAGGGTGAGCGAGGGAAAGCCGGCAAGGACGAACTCTTCCTTCTCGGTCAGGATACCGGAAAGGATGAGCCATCCGCTGGGAGCGACGCGGGAGATGAGCTGGTCGGAGAGGCGCACGAGTTCCTCGGCGAGGATGTTGGCGACCACCACGGGGTAGCTGCCCGGGAGCTTGCCAAGGTCCGTGGTGGACGCTGCCACCCGGTCGGCCACACCGTTCAGTTCGAGATTTTCCTGGGTGACGCGCACCGCCTCGGGGTCGATGTCGACGGCGGTAATGGCGCCGGCGCCGAGAAGGGCGGCGGCTATGCTGAGCACGCCGGAGCCGGTCCCGACGTCGAGAACGGGGGAGGGGAGCACGCCGCCGCAATGGTCGAGGGCGATCCGCTCCATCGACTCGAGGCACATCTTGGTCGTGGGATGGGCACCGGTGCCGAACGCCATGCCGGGGTCGATCTGGATCACCAAGTCGCCTGCCACCTCCTGATATTCCTCCCAGGTCGGTTTAATGACCAGACGCCTGCCGATACGGACCGGCTTGAAGTGCACCTTCCAGTTGTTGGCCCAGTCTTCGTTCTTGATGACGGTGACGACGGGGGGCTTGTAGACGTACCCCTCGAATTCGGGTCCGCGCGTGGCGAGGAACTGCTCCACCTTGATGCGCATGTCCTCCAGGGAGTCGTCGAGAGGGAGGTACCCTTTGACGGTTTTGATGCTGCTATCCTCGAGGGAATCGAGGGAAAAGGTATCGAGGTGCATGTTGTCGATGCCGACGCCGTTGCCGGTCAGTTCGACGAGGAAGTCCGCTAATGTGTCCACCATTTCGGCGGGGACGTCGCAGGCGATTTCGGCCCAGTCCGTGGTCATAATGAGTTTTTGTCTCCTTTGGGGTTTGCGAATGCCGGATTAAACTAGCAGAGAAATAAAGGAAATGGCAATGAAAACCTTGACATCCAAAAAAAGTCGGGCGTAATTATAATTAAAATTTTTCGGGCATGTGTCGATAAGAAAAATCGAGAAGCTTTTCCCATTAAATTTTAGTTTTGCCTAAAATGAAAAAACATGGTATATATCTAATGAATTTGGCTGGGCGGGCGGAAAGAACCCCGCAAGGCCGCGGATTTTGGGTGATTAAAGATGTATCACGTCTATTTACTTTCGGATGCAACGGGTGAGACGGTGGAGAGGGTGGCGCGGGCCGCGCTGACCCAATTCAAGGACGTGGACGTCCGGCTGCGCCGGGTCGGGCAGATCAGGAACCAGGAAGACATCCTGAAGGCTCTGGACGAGGTCGCCAAGACCCCCGGCATAATCTTCTACACCCTGGTCAACACGGAACTGGCGCAGTTCGTAAGAAACGAATGCGAGGCAAGGCAGCTCGATGCGGTGGACCTCATCACGCCGCTTCTCTTCAAGCTTGCCGAGTTTCTGGAAATGAGGCCGCAGAAACTTCCCGGCCTGCAGTACGAGATGAACTCGGAGTACTACCGCCGCATGGAGGCGGTTGATTTCACGGTAAAGCAGGACGACGGCCAGGAGCCGCGCAACCTGCACAAGGCCGACATCGTTCTGGTCGGGGTGTCCCGCTCCTCCAAAACGCCACTTTCCATGTACCTGGCGCACAAAGGGTACAAAGTGGCGAACGTCCCGATCATCCAGGGGATCGAACCGCCGCCGGAGCTGGAAGAAGTTGAGCCGGAGCGGGTGGTTGGCCTTATCATCAGCACCCAGCGGCTGGTAGACATCCGTTCGGCGCGCCTGAGAAACCTCAGGCAGAGCCCGCGCGGCAGTTACGCGGATTTCAGGCTGGTCGAAGAGGAGCTGGCGTACTGCCGGCGCTTTTACCGGGACCACCCCGCATGGCTGGTCATCGATGTAACCAACAAATCCGTTGAGGAGTCCGCGGCAGAGATCCTGAGCCGGCTCCATGGTGATATCAGGCACGATTAGAGGTCGACATATTTAACAAAGAGAGGGAAAACAACATGAAAATTCTGGTGGTTGAAGACGAGAAGAAGGTTGCCAGCTTCATAAAGCGCGGGCTCGAAGAAGAGCAGTACGAAGTCACCACCGCGGCGGACGGTGAAGAGGGGCTGAAACTTGCGCTGGAGAAGCCGTTCGACCTGATCGTGCTCGACTGGATGCTCCCGAAAAAGGACGGCCTGTCCGTTCTGAAGGAGCTCAGGGAGCGGAAGAACGTCACCCCGATCCTGATGCTGACCGCAAAGGACTCCGTAGAAGATATCGTGGCTGGTCTTGATTCCGGTTCCGACGACTACCTGACCAAGCCGTTCGCGTTCGCCGAGCTGCTCGCCCGCGTCCGTGCACTGATGAGGAGGAGCGAGCTCGACCGCGGTGCCGAGATTCGTTTCGCCGACCTGCGTCTCGACCCGGTAACCCACAAGGTGTGGCGCAAGGACAAGGAGATCGACCTTACCGCGAAGGAGTACGGCCTGCTCGAGTACTTCATGCGCAATCCGCATCAGGTGCTCACCAGGACCATGATCGCCGAGCACGTCTGGGACTACACCTTCGACAGCTTCACCAACATCATCGACGTCTACGTGAACTACCTGCGTAAGAAGATCGACCGCGACGCCGACAAGAAGCTCATCCACACCGTGAGGGGCGTAGGCTACATCCTCAAAGAAGAAGAATAAGCAGAGGCCGAAGGCACCTGTCCTGCTGAATAAAACGGACCTTTTCCAGTCGAAACACGACCGGGAGGGGTCCGTTTTTTCTTTGGAAGCGGTCGAGTGTCGGAAGTCTTGACAAAGTCCGGGAGCGGTATTAGCTTTACCCTACTCAAACCCTCAGGAGGTAGCCATGCAGGCAGCAATCGTAGCAAGATTCCTGGTGTTAAGCTTATTCCTCTCTTCCCTTTTCTCCGCAGTCGCGGGAGCCGCGACCCTAACCCCCGACTTTGCCAAGCTGGCCAAGAAACTAAAGCCGGCGGTAGTCAACATCAGCACTTCCAAAACGGTAGGCATGAAGAAGCACCCGAACGTAGGTCCAGGCGGTGACCCCTTCCAGGACTACTTCGAAAAGTTCTTCGAGACGCCCAGGCAGCACCCCTACAAACAAAGGAGCATGGGCTCCGGCTTCATCATCAGTGACGACGGTTACCTGATCACCAACAACCACGTGGTGAAAGACGCCGACGAGATCAAGGTGAAGCTTTCTGATGGCCGCGAATTCAAGGGCGAGGTTAAGGGACGCGACGACAAGCTCGACCTCGCACTGATAAAGATCGCCGCCAAGGGACACCTGCCGGTGGCACCTTTGGGGGATAGCGACAAGATCGAGGTCGGCGACTGGGTCATGGCGATCGGCAACCCCTTCGGTCTCGCGCAGACGGTGACCGCGGGGATCATCAGCGCGCAGGGGCGCGTCATCGGCAGCGGGCCCTATGACGACTTCATCCAGACCGACGCCTCGATCAACCCCGGCAACTCCGGCGGTCCCCTCTTCAACACCGACGGCGAGGTGATCGGGATCAACACCGCCATCGTCTCGGGCGGCCAGGGGATCGGTTTCGCCATCCCGATCAACATGGCCAAGGACATCCTGCCCCAGTTGAAGGAGAGCGGCAAAGTGACCCGCGGATGGCTCGGCGTGTCGGTGCAGCAGGTGACCCAGGATCTCGCCCAGTCCTTCGGTATGGAAGGGGAGGCGGGGGCGCTTGTTGCCGAGGTGATCAAGGACAGCCCCGCCGAGAAGGCCGGTGTCAAGGGTGGGGACATCATCCTCGAGTACGACGGTCACCACATCAAGGAGATGAGCGAGCTGCCGCGCCGCGTTGCCGCAACGGCGGTGGGGAGAACGGTGAAGCTCGTGGTGCTGCGTGACGGCAAGCAGGTGCCGTTGCAGGTCACCATCGAGAAGTTGAAGGACGGCGAGGAGGAAGACGCCGCGGTGAGCGGCGACCGTCTCGGCCTCAAGGTGGCCGATCTCTCGGCGGAGCGTGCACAGCAGCTGAGGCTCCAGGGCGAGAAGGGGGTGCTTGTTACCGACGTCGATGCGGATAGCCTCGCCGAGCGTGCCGGCATCGCCGAGGGGGACGTGATCCGGGAGATCAACGGCGTCAAGGTCACCAGCGTGAAGGATTACAGCAAGGCTATTGCGGCCGTGAAGAAGGGTGGTTACCTGAAGATGCTGCTCAAAAGGGGCGACGCCTCCCTCTTCGTGGCTCTCAGGATCGATTAGGTATCGCGTTATTCATAAGTAGAAAAAGGGGGACCCGGTGTACCGGGGCCCCCTTTTTTGTTCGGCGCAGCGTGCGACTCTCACCCCCCCCAGGTTCTCTTCCGCCTTCGCGGACCGAAGCGTTTCGGCGCGAGGACCGGGGTGAGGGGGCGGGTTCGGGTCAGCTTCCGAAGGCCTCCGCCACTTCCCGACGCAGTTGCTCTTCGGCGCCCAGGTGTCGCGGGGAGAAGTGGAAGGGGATCACGCGTGCCGCACCCGCCTCGCGTGCGAGCGTTCCGGCCTGCCTGGCGGTCAGGTGCGCCCGCTCGCGTGCCCTTTCGTGGTCGGCATCGAGAAAAACCGCCTCGATGAAAAAGTAGTCGGCCCTGCGTGCCAGTTTCACGATGCGGCGCCGGTTTTCCGGCGTGTATGCGGTATCGGTCACGTAGGCGATCTTCTCTCCCGGGACTACTTGCAGTACCTGCTCCTTCAACTCGTCGAGGGAGAGCTCGCGCAACTTGCCTTCGGGTCCCGTCACCTTGAACACGGTATCGTCCGGCGCGCCGCGCAACACGGCGCGCTTCACCTCGGAGAGCCACGCGCCCACGGGCAGGCCGAGTGCGGCAAGCTTGTTCTTCATGAAGTTCACGTGCAGCTTCTCCTCGAAGGCGTAGCCGAGGCAGGGGATGCTGTGCTCCAGAAAGGTGACGGTGAGCCTCAGGTTCTCCTCCTCGTGGACGACTCCGTCCCGGAACGTGAACTCTTCCTCTTCTTCCCGCGTGAAAACGCGCCGTGAGCTGAAGCGGGCGCGTCGCGCCCGCCCTTCGGGATGCAGTTCGATCACGGTGATGACGAACTCGGTCGGGTAACTCTGGATCAGGTTCCAACTGTAGGAGGCGAGCCGGTGCTCGACCTGGCTCAGGATGCCGGGCGGCCCGAAGAGGCGCAGCTTCATATCCCGGCCGAGCATGATGCGCAGCATCAGATCGAAGCCGATGAAGTGGTCGATGTGGGTGTGGGAGATACAGACGTCGGTAAGCCGGAGAATCTTCCGGGCGCCGAGGGAGGCGATCTCGCCCAGGTCGAAGAGGAGTGCACGCCGGGCGAACTGGAAGTCGACGTAGACACCGGGGTCGCCAAAGGGTGGGTTGACGAGCCTGGGGAGGAAGTGGGGAGTCATGCGGCCTCCTTAACAGCCGTTCTACGTTTTGCGTTTTGTCGACGACGGGAGGCGGAGCAACTCCTGCTATATATCCATATGGGGCTTAGTGCAAGACGAAAAAAGGGGATCCGTTTCCGGATCCCCTCAGTGCTACAGCTCTCTCCGCCTTGTCGTTTGGTTGGGGGGGCCTCACAGCGAGTTCCCATTCAGGTGGGCTCCTGTAGGTCGCTTTAGGCAATTCCCGCGCAATGGGGCAGCTCACCACGACCGAAACAGGCTCCCGTACAATAAATTATTCCGCAGGGGCGTTAATAACCTCACGGACAACGCAGAGAGAGCGAGTAAGTGGCTGTATTGTAGCGTTGCCCCAATGTGAAATCAACATTGTTTTCTTTAATGTGAATCGCTGACCCTCGGGCCCCAAAAGTGTTGCAATTTTGCCCGGTTGACGTAGAATGCGCCGAACGAAATATCCTCATAAATGGGAGGGAAGATGCGTCTAAAAGAGGAGCAGGTCGCACGTCTGGCGGAGAAGGTTCTGGGCGATTTGGAACGAGCCCAACTTGTGGAGCAAAAGCAGGGGCGCAGCGCCGTGCTCACCGCCATCAAAGCGGCCATCGCGCAGGATCTGAAGCGGGAAGAGGACCTGGAGCGCGACGCGGAGGCGCTTCTCGAACAGACCCTGAAGGCGACGGGAGGGGCGGGGATCGATCGGCACAAGATGCTGAGGATGATCAAGGACAAGCTGGCCAAGGAGAGGAAGATCGTCCTGTGATAACCGTCCCGGCAGGTAAAGCAGACCAAGGAGCTCACCATGCACATCTCTGAAGACCGCATCTCGCACATAGCCCACAAGATATACGACAAGCTCTACAACGACGACCTGGCCGATTTCCCGGACGAGCGGCGCGCCTTGGAAGCGATCAAGGGGTCCATCGAGGGGTTCTTCTCCATCATGGAACAGGTGGACCAGGCGGTGCGCGCGAAGCTCTCCTCCTACAGCCAGGCCAAGGTTCCCGGAAGCCGGGAATGGGAGATCCTGTACCAGAAGTTTTACGCGGAGGAACTGGCGAAAAGGAAGTGGTGACGCGGGTATAACACGCGGAAAAATAATTTGGAGAGCGCCCTTGATTTTTGAGGGCATGCTGTTTATATTTAGCAGGTCTTTAGCACTCAGTAGTTTTGAGTGCTAATATTTTTTTCAATATCAAGAGATCATATGCATCTCAAGAAAGGAGAGGAAAAGCATGAATCTTAGACCGCTGCAGGACCGTATCATCGTGAAGAGGGTTGAGGAAGCTACCATGACCGCCGGTGGGCTTTACATCCCGGAGACCGCCAAGGAAAAGCCGCAGCAGGGCGAAGTCGTGGCAGTCGGCAACGGGAAGAGGGGCGAGGACGGCAAGGTGTACCCGATCGATCTCAAGGTGGGCGACAAGGTGCTGTTCGGCAAGTACGCAGGGAGCGAGGTGAAGCTCGAGGGGGAGGATTTCCTAATCATGCGCGAGGACGACATCCTCGGCGTCGTCGAGAAGTAATTCCTGCCAGCTCGCGCCATCACGCGCATCGCGATTCATAAAATTCAAGGAGGATATATACAATGGCAGCAAAGATCATCAAGTTCGACCAGGAAGCACGCAACTGCATCCTCAAAGGCGTCAACACCCTGGCAGATGCCGTTAAGGTGACCCTGGGCCCGAAGGGGCGCAACGTCGTCATCGAGAAGTCCTACGGTGCACCGCTCATCACCAAGGACGGCGTGACCGTCGCCAAAGAGATCGAGCTGGAAGACAAGTTCGAGAACATGGGCGCGCAGCTGGTGAAGGAAGTCGCCTCCAAGACCTCCGACGTCGCCGGTGACGGCACCACCACCGCAACCGTTCTCGCCCAGGCCATCTACCGCCAGGGCGCCAAGCTGGTCGCTGCCGGCCACAACCCGATGGAGATCAAGCGCGGTCTTGACCAGGCCGTGGAAGCGCTGGTAGCCGAGCTGAAGAGCATCTCCAAGCCGATCAAGGACCACAAGGAAATCGCACAGGTCGGCACCATCTCCGCCAACAACGACAAGACCATCGGCGACATCATCGCCGAGGCCATGGAGAAGGTCGGCAAGGAAGGGGTCATCACCGTCGAGGAAGCCAAAGCGATGGAGACCACCCTTGAGACCGTCGAGGGCATGCAGTTCGACCGCGGCTACCTCTCCCCGTATTTCGTGACTGATCCGGAGCGCATGGAAGCGGCCATGGACAACGTCGCGATCCTGATCCACGACAAGAAGATCTCCAACATGAAGGATCTCCTCCCGGTTCTCGAGCAGACCGCCAAGTCCGGCCGTCCGCTGCTGATCATCGCCGAGGACATCGAGGGCGAGGCGCTAGCCACCCTGGTGGTCAACAAGCTGCGCGGCGTTCTGAACGTCTGCGCCGTCAAGGCTCCGGGCTTCGGCGACCGCAGGAAAGCGATGCTCGAAGACATCGCCATCCTCACCGGCGGCAAGGTCATCTCCGAGGAAGTCGGCTTCAGGCTCGAGAACACCACCCTCGACATGCTCGGCCAGGCTAAGAAGATCACCGTCGACAAGGACAACACCACCATCATCGACGGCTACGGTGTCGAGGCGGACATCCAGGGGCGCGTGAAGATGATCCGTGCCCAGATCGAGGAGACCTCCTCCGACTACGACCGCGAGAAGCTCCAGGAGCGTCTGGCGAAACTGGTAGGCGGCGTCGCCGTGATCAAGGTCGGTGCGGCTACCGAGATCGAGATGAAGGAGAAGAAGGCACGCGTCGAGGACGCTCTTCACGCGACCCGCGCGGCAGTCGACGAGGGCATCGTCCCTGGCGGCGGCGTGGCTTACCTGCGCGCCCTCAAGGTGCTGGACAACCTCAAACTCGCCCCCGAGCAGCAGTTCGGCGTGAACGTGATCAAGCGTGCCCTCGAGGAGCCGATCCGTCAGATCGCCCAGAACGCGGGCGTCGACGGCTCCATCGTGGTCGACAAGGTTAAAAACGGCCAGGAGGCATTCGGCTACAACGCGGCCGAAGACGTTTACGTCGACATGATCCAGGCCGGTATCATCGACCCGACCAAGGTCTCCAGGAGCGCGCTGCAGAACGCCGCTTCCGTGGCCGGTCTCATGATGACCACCGAGGCCATGATCGCCGACAAGCCGAGGGAAGAGCCGGCAATGCCGGCGATGCCGGGCGGCATGGGCGGTATGGGCGGCATGGGCGGCATGATGTAATAAAAGCCGCAACGTGGCAGTAAAGGGGGGGGTGACCGCAAGGTTGTCCCCCCTTTTTTTTACCCGGTCGACGACAGCCTCTGGCTGGTCCCTCTCCCGCTTTCGAGCAGGAGCCTCCCCTTTGCACCTTTTCCGCGTTTTTCATGAGAACGTCGTCTTTACATGCCCCCCTCCCGCCGCGTATACTACCCGGGGCAAAGATGAGAACGACTCAGGCCGGACACACATGAGGTACGGCAGCCGCCGGGGAAGGGCATGACGCAAGAGACGCTGCAACAAGAAGACACCATAGGCAAGGAGGAGCACGCCTCGGTGGTGCAGATCATCCAGACCATGGTGAAGACCTCCAAGGCGCTCAGGATCTATCTGCCGAACAACCCGGTCCTCATCGGGTTCATCTCCGAACTCGGCACCAGGATGACGGTGCATCTCGCGCGTTACGGCGAGCTGAGCCTGGAGGTCGACCCTTTCGCCCTTCGCTGCCAGGGCGCCAAGGTGTACGAGAACACCGATCCCAAGGAGAGCATTGCGAGTCGCCTCTACGCCGACGGCATAAGGGCCCTGTTCTTCGACCAGGGGGTGCAGAGTGCGGAGCTCACCGCCTTCCTCGGGATCGCCGGCTTCGACCGCCTGAGTCACGACGACGATATCGTCACCCGGCTCTGGGAGCGTAACCTCCAGCACATAGGCTACCTGACCGAGGAGGATTTCCGTGAGGGTGCTCCGGCCGAGGATTCCGGCACATCCGGTGACCAGCGCGAGGCCCTGGAGCGCATCCGCCAGGCGCTCCTGGAACAGCCCCCTCCCGCACCGAGGATGATACCGAAGCATCTCCTCATGCTGAACGCCGACGAGGAGAAATGGCTGCAGGGGGCACTGGAAGCCGAGGGGCGTTGCAACGGACTTGACGACGTCATCGGCGTCCTGGCCGCGACGGTGGCGGGGACCCGGGACCCCGAACTCTACCGCGACTTCATCTCCATGATGGAAACCCTTGCCGTCACCTTGCTCCTGGGCGGCGACATGGGGCATGCCCTGAAGCTGGTTCGATTCCTCGATCGGATGCGGCAGCGCAGCGGTATCACAGAAGAACAGCGGGCCCCGCTCGAAGCGGCGCTTGCCGCGGTCCTCTCCGACGCGACGGTCCAGACGCTGCAGGTCGCCCTGGACACCACCGATGCCCGGACCGGTTACGGCGAACTGAAGGAGCTGCTCCTTATTCTTGGGCTCCCTGCCCTCGGGCCGATCTGTGAACTGCTCGGAAGGGTGGAAAAGCTCAAGGTGCGCAAGCTGCTGATCGAGGTACTGGTCGAACTCGGGCGCGAGGATCCCGCGGTCTTCCGCCCCTTCTTGAGCGACCCGCGCTGGTACCTGGTACGGAACCTCGTTTTGATCCTCTCCCTGATCGGGACACCCGAGGCGCTCAGGATGATCCTCGGGCTCACCTCGAACCGGGAGGCGCGCATCCGGCGCGAGGTGCTTGGTTTTCTTGAACGCACCGACGACGAAAAGTCCAAGCCGTACATCCTCAAGTACCTGCGCGACGAGTCAAGCGCGTTGCGCATCAAGGCGCTCCAGGTGCTGGCGCGTGAGCGGCTACCCTTCGCCTTGAAACCGATCGTAGCCCTGGCCGCGGCCGACGATTTCCAGGAGCGTCCTTTCCCGGAGCGGATGGCGGTATGCCAGTCACTTGGCGAGCTGGGGCAGGAGCGTGCCATCCCGATGCTGCGCGAGCTGCTCATGAAACGCTATTGGTTCAACAAAGGGAACGAAAAGGAGGCGGTGCAGCTCGCCCTGGCTGGGCTTGCGCGCGTCAACGGTTCCGCTGTCCTCCCCCTTCTGGAGGAGGCGCGCAGCCAGAAAAGAGGGGGGGAGTTGCGCGAGCTTATCGACCAGGCGGTGAGCGAAGCAAGGGCGGCCAAGGCCGGGAGAAAGAGATGAGGGGGAGCGCGTGGTCGTGAGCGTCGAGACAGACCGGGAACGTCTGGGAGCTGAAATGGCGCGGCTGGGAAAAACCCTGGTCTCGCACCTCTTCGTCCTTTTGAAGAATTGCGCCAACTACAGCCCGGGGCACGCGGCCGTCCTGCAGCGGGTGACGAACCTGCTTGCGGTGGTGCGGGAGATTGCCGGGAGAAGCGAGGACGCCTCTCTCCAGCTGACCGGAGCGCATCTGTACCTGGGCGAGTTGCGGCTGAAGCCGGACATCGCGAGTTTCGAGGGGCCCCGCTACATCATCGAGCTCATGCAGCGCCACCAACTCGGGAGAATCACCTTCGCTCCCGAGGTGAGCGCGGAGGACGTGCAGCATCTCGCGTACCTGTTGCGTGAGCCGGAAGCCGGCGACGACCCGCACCAGCGGTTCCTAGATGCCGTCAAAGAGCGGGGGATCACCGGGCTGGAGTTCGATATCCTGCGTGCGGAAGAGGTGCTGACCATCTCGACGCGGCAGCGCCGGGTGAGGGGCGGTGGACACACGGCTCGCCCGTTGTACCGAAAACTCCTGGTGACGATGGATGAGGTCGCGGCGGAGGTGGCTTCCGGGCGCCGTCTGCGACTTAGGGAATCGAAGCGCGTGGTGCAGCAGGTGATCGACCTCCTCTACACCCACGAGGCCGACCTCCTGGGGCTGAGCACGATGCGTTCCCACGACCGCTCCACCCAGCACCACGCCGCCAACGTCTGCATCCTCTCCCTCGTGATGGGCAAGCGCCTCGGCATGAACAAGTTCCATCTCTACGAACTGGGGCTTGCCGCGCTCTTCCATGACATCGGGTACTGCGATCTGCCGCCGGAGTTGCTGGACAAGCCAGGGGAGCTTACCGCCGAGGAGCGGGAGGTGATGGAACGGCATCCCCTGTACGGGGCGAGGAAGGTGATGAACCTGAAGGGGCTCGACGATCTTTCCGCCCGCATCATCACCGGGATCTTCGAGCACCACCTGATGGCGGATTTCTCGGGCTACCCGCGGGTCGGGTACCGGAAGCTGGGGCTTTTGGGGCGCATCATCAGCATCGCGGACAGCTACGACGGCCTTACCTCATCGCGGGTGAGCGGCAGGAACGCCTATCCACCCCACAAGGCGCTCAGGGTGATGCTTTCCCAGAGCGGGAGATCCTACGATCAGGCGCTCTTGAAACTCTTCGTCGGCTGCGTCGGCATCCACCCGGTCGGCTCGCTCCTGCTGCTCGACGCCGGCGAACTGGCCGTGGTGGTCGGCAACAGCGAGGACCCGGCGCAGTGGGACAACCCGCTCGTGCGTATCATCGCCGATAGCAGCGGTGAGTGGGTGGAGGGGGGAGAGGTGGTCGCTCTTGGCTCCCCCGGCTCCCCCCAGGCCGTTACCGCAACGCTCGACGCCTACCACTACGACCTGGACGTGAGCAGGTTTTTCTAGCTAGTCGTAGACAACAACCAGCTTCGGAGGCGTTAAGTTCGATTCGCTGAGCTCCACCAGCCCCTGGACGGCGAAGTCGCGGTTCTCCAGAACGCGGAGCTGTAAGTCGTCGAAACCGCGCCTCTGGGCCTCGCGCATCAGGGACGTGACGTTGAAGGATACCTGATTGAAAGCGTTTGGGGCCGGCAGGGTGTACAGGGACGAGGCGTAAATGGTGAGTCCCTCCTCGTAGTAAGACGGAAGTAGCCCGGACGACGGCTGGAAGGAAACCAACTCCATTTCCAGCGGGATGTTGTCGGTAGGCGGAACGAGCGTAAAGGTCAACGTAGCCGAATGTATGTAGGCATCCAAGGGTATGGTATTCAGCGGAAAACTCAGGAATCCCCGGTACTCTCCGGTGCTGGTCACCCCGGTCAAAACGGTTGCCCCCTGCGTAACCGTGCGAGGATCTCCGTTGAGCGGCTCAAAAATGTCCCCGTCGACGTTCAAATCGCTCTCAATGGTCGTTTCCAATACCGGCCTGTCGCTTCCGCCACCGCATCCTGCCAGTGCGACAAGCACAGCCGCCAGCACCAGCCATAAAATCTTCCTCTTCATGTAGACCTCCTTTTCTTCATCCCAATTAGAGTCCCCCCCCAGGCGGAACACGCAAAATCCTACCAGACGAAACGGAAAATAAAAGACGACGCCGGGGTATCCACCGGCAGTTTTTGGTTTTACGGGGCAGCTTGCACAAACCTCAATGCCGGGTACAATACCTTGGCTAAATTCTAATGTAAACGCCGAAGTGCAGGCATTAACGGCGCGACGGGGAACTGCCGCGCCGCCGCTTGCCTCCCCGGAGCCTCTCTCCCAAAGACTTTGCAAAAGTAAAGGGGGCGGGCGTATAATTTTTTTGGATATCAAAATCAATTAAAACAGAAAAACCGCAGTTTAATAACACGCGGAGGGAACCATGACAGCGAAGAACGAAACGCTCCGTCAGCACCTGGCCGCCGTCAAGGCGGGAGAAAGGGTATTCGAAAACGCCTTCCAGGGGATCATCCGGATGATCCTGGAGCCGGGGTTCGAGAAGGTCGTCGTGAACGGCAAGACGACCTACGACTTCAACATCTTCCGGACCGGGCGCAAGCACACCATCGGCATGTACGACGAGATCAACAGCTTCGTCTCCTTTGTGAAGGACGCGGCCGAAGGGGGCTCCAGCAAGGAGATGGCGTTCGTGCTGGTGGGGGAACCTGGCAACGGCAAGACCTTCTTCGTGGAGTTTCTCTGCGGCAAGTACCGCAACTTCCTGCAAGGTCGCAACCGCAAGTACAGCTTCAGGTTCCTGAACATGGACCAGATGGGGAACTACGGCCGTATCCGGGAGATCGACTCGGAGACGTACGAGGATCCCATGATCCTTGCCATGAACCTCTTCGAGGACCCGGAGGAGAGCCGCCGCTTCATCGGCGAGCAGGGGTTCTCTGAGGTCGAACTGGACAACCTGTACCGGAACTACCGGCCGCTTGGCGCAAGTACCGGCTACATCCTGAACGAAATCCGGATGCATCACGATAACGATATCGAGAAGGTGCTCGACTCGATTGCGGTGCTCCCTGTCCCGATGAGCGAGAGCCTCGGCACGCTGACCGGCAAGTACCCGGCCAAGGACAAGATCACCTCTTCGGCGGTCGACCTCCTGGGCGAGGAGTCGATACAGCGCCTCTTGCACCTCTCCGACACCAACAACCCATACCGCTTCGACCTGCGCCGCGGTGCACTCGCCCGCGTGGCCGGTGGCGGCATCCACTTCTCGGACGAGATCTTCAAGAACAAGAAGGACTTGGTACAGGTTTACCTAGGCGTGATCCAGAACCGCGCCATCGAGATCGACGGGTACAAGTGGCCGATCGATTCCATGATCATCGCGACGAGTAACAACTCCGAGTTCAACCGGTTCCTCGCCGAGAAGGAGGAGGCGCCGATCGTCGACCGCTGCCGCATCTGCTACGTCTCTCACAACACCAATTACCGGATGCAGGAAGGGCTCACCGCCTACGCCATCGGTGGCGAGTCGAAAACCACCCTCACCAAGGAGGAGCTGCACCAGGACCCGAACCTGAACTACGCGGCCTCGGTGGGTGTCGTCCTGACCAGGCTCCCGAGATCGGAGAAACTCACACCGATCGAGACCATGAAGCTCGCCGCGGGCGAGGTGGCCGGCGAGAAGAGCATCAAGGCGCTCGCCGAGGTGATCGACACCTTGGGGCAGGAGCCGGACATCACCAAGCGCTTCGGGCAGCGCGGGCTCGGGCACCGCAGCCTCGGGAGGAGCATCCAGATTTTGAAGGAGAGCTCTGAGACCAACGAGGGGCGCTGCATGGTCGCCTACGACGTCTTCAAGAGCCTCGAACGGGTGGTGCTCGACTACGTGGTTGAGCCGAACGAGCGGGCCAAGTACCTGGAAGACCTTAAGACCGGGAAGAAGCTCTACCGCGAACGGATCATGACCGAGATGTTCAACGCTTACATGGACGAGCCCTTCGCGATCAAGAAGGACGTACAGAACTACGTCAACATGATAATCGGCATCGACGCCGAGAACCTGGGGCCTGACCGGATGTGGAAGTACAAAGACCCGCAGACCGGCGAGCTGAAGGCCCTGAAGATCGACGAACGCTACGTGAAGAGCGTCGAGGAGCGCATCGGCCTCAAGACCGAGGAACAGCGCGCCTCGTTCCGGACCTCGATCAGGAAGATCTACGGCCAGAAGATCTCGGTAGACCCGAGCTACGACTTCATGGACAACCTGGAGCTCGTGAAGGCGGTCACCGACGTGCGGCTCAAATCCGACATCGCCGGGGCGGGAAGCCTTATCGGGGCGCTGGCCAACCGGACCAACGAGGAGAACCAGAAGCTCTACGACAGGATGATCGTCACCATGCTGGGAAAACTCGGCTACTGCCGCACCTGCGCCCAGAAGACCATCGAGTACTTCTGCACCCAGGAGGATGAAAGCTAGCTCGGGCGTTGCCACGAAGAGACGAACTGGAGGGGTGACGCCCTCACCCCTGCCCCTCTCCCGAAGGGCGAGGGGATGCACGCAAAGTGGGCCGAATGATCATTCGCCCGCCTTTTAAAAGGCCGATGACGCCATGAAAGATCCTCAAAAATACCTCGAAGAGCTGAAGGCCAAGGGGCTCGAGCCGGAGCGCGAGGAGCGCTTCAGGGAGGAGCTGCGCGTGACGAGGGAGTTCCCCTCCGGCCGCGGGCACGGTCCTTTCCCGGACTTCTCCCGCAGTCTCTACGCTTGGCAGGACCTCTCTGTCCTCATGGGGCAGGAGCGGGTGCCGAACCCTTACCAGCTCCACATGAAGGCACTCGACGAGCTTCTGGAAAGGGACCGGCAGCGCGAAAAGGACGGCTTCCCCCGGAAGATCCGGGTGGGGCGGCTCATCAAGCCGGGCAAGGCGGGTAAAGGTAAGATCGTCGTCGTCCCCTCGACGGAGGAGGAGAAGTTCCTTCACGACCCGACCATTCGCCCTCCTGGCGAGGGGGGCTCCACCGGGGGCTCCGGCAAGGGTGAGGAAGGGGAGGTCATCGGCGAGCAGAAGGTGCGCGAGACCGGTGAGGAGCCGGGGCAGGGGCCCGGGCAGGGCGAGGGGGAGGCCCATGAGATGGGCGCCTCGGCCTACGAGCTCGGGCGTGTGCTCACCGAACAGTTCCAGCTCCCGAACCTGAAGGAGAAAGGGAAGAAGCGCTCCTTTACCCGCTACATTTACGATCTCACCGACCGCAACCGCGGCTCGGGCCAGGTGCTGGACAAGAAGGCGACGCTGAGAAAGATCGTCGAGACCAACATCTCGCTCGGCAATCTGCCGGACCCGGCCGATCTCGATCCCACCCGTTTCCTGATCTCGCCGCGGGACAAGGTCTACCGCATCTTCTCGCAGGAGAAGGATTACGAGCCCCAGGCCATGGTTTTCTTCCTGCGCGACTACTCAGGTTCCATGGCGGGCAAGGTGACCGAGCTCGTGGCAACCCAGCACGTGATGATCTACAGCTGGCTTTTGTACCAGTACGCGGGGCAGGTGGAGTCCCGTTTTATCCTGCACGACACCGAGGCGAAGGAGGTGCCGGACTTCGACACCTATTACAATTCGCGCGTAGCAGGGGGGACCGAGGTGGCGAGCGCGTACCGCCTGGTGAACGAGATCGTGGAGAAGGAGAATCTCGCAGCCGACTACAATATCTACGTTTTCCACGGTACCGACGGAGACGACTGGGACACCGGCGGCGACAAGTCGATTCCCGAGCTGGTTAAGATCCTCAGCTACGTAAGCCGCATGGGGGTCACCATCGCCGAGCACGCCGGGACGCAGTGGACCGAGGTGGCGCGCTACCTCGAGAACTCCGGGCTTTTGCGGGACAAGCCCGATCTTTTGCGCATGGACATCATGCACGAGGACGCCGAGGAGGCACGAGTCATCGAGGGGATCAAGAGGCTCATCTCGTAAGAGGCAGTCATGGAACTCATCAACCAACATACCAAAGCGATCATGGAAGGGTGCAAGGAGAGGGCGCGGGCCGCCGGGCTCACCTTCACCGACGAGAGCCTCGAGTACATCGTCACGAACCGCGACCTGATCGAGCTCTCCCCTAAGGTAATGATCCCGACGCTCTACGACTACTGGGTGCACGACGTCGAGGTGCTCCGGGGCAAGGGGGAGTACGAGCTCTACCCGCACAACCCCTACGAGACGGTGATCAACACCCGTCCCCCCATCTCCTTCTACAACGACAACAACCCGGATTGGCTGAACGTGATGATCTTCTATCACGTGCTCGGACACATCGACTTCTTCCAGAACAACCTCTACTTCCGCCACACCTGGGAGTACGACTTTACCGGCCAGGCCCTTTCGGACAAACGGGTCATCGCGAAGCTGAGGGCCGAGAAGGGACGCTGGGTCGACTACATCCTGGAATTTGCCCGCTCCATCGACAACCTGGTGGCCTACCACGACGAGCTCTCACCGCTCTTCGCGGCGCCGGAAGCGGCCACCTCTAGTCGGCTCGACTACTACTTCGACGTCTTCCTCCAGGTGGAGAAAAAACTTCCGGTGGGGGACTACCTGAAGGAGGTGGCGCGTTACAACGACGCCATCGCCCAGAACAGGGAGGAAGGTGAGCGCATCTTTTTCGCCGAGGTGACCGCTAAGTACCCGGAAATGGAAGCGCATTTCGCCAAGTCGCAAAACGTTAAAAAAGTGGAACGCCGTGACCTCATGAAGTTCCTGATCGAGAACTCCGAGTTCCTCGCCCGCGACGAGAACCAGTGGATGCGCAGCGTGCTAGAGGTGGTGAGAAAGACTTCGATCTTCTTCCAGCCGCAGATCCGCACCAAGATCATGAACGAGGGGTGGGCGAGCTACTGGCACGAGAAGCTCTTCCTTGTGGACGACCGCATCAAGGGACACGAGGTGGACTTCGCCCGCGTCCACGCCGGGGTCACCTCGATGCCGCGGGTGGGGATGAACCCGTATGCGCTCGGCATGCGCCTCATGTACCAGCTGAAGGAGTCGGGGGACAAGGGGAAGACCGGCTACGAGTTCAACCGTCTCTCGGACCGCGAAAAGAGGCGGCACTTCGACACCGAAGCCGGCAAGGGGGAAGAGTACCTCTTCAAGATCAGAAGCAACTACTGCGATTACCTTTTCATCAAGGACTTCGTGGACCAGGACTTCACCGACCGCTATGACCTTTTCGTGACCGGAAAGAGGCTCGACCCGCAGCGCATGGTCTGGCAGTACTACGTGAAGAGCCGGGACGCCAAGGAGTATCGCGACATGGTGCTCGCCTCGCTCTACCATCCCCCCCACATCGAGATCGCGCCGGAACGTGGCGAGGAGGGGAGCCTGTACCTGGTGCACCACTTCGAGGGGAAGCAGCTCGTCTCCGAGTACATCGCCAACACCATGGTCGGGATCGAATACCTTTGGGGGGCGCCGGTGCAGCTCGAGACGAGCGAGGCGCACATCGAGCAGCCGCGCGGCGGCGCCGGGCGTGAAGGGGTGGAGGAAGCGGACATCACCTGGCAGCGTGTGGTCTACACCATGAAAGACAAGGTTCTCAGCCGGCAGATACTGTGACAGGCGGATAAGCTATGCCAGATCTAGAGACAGTCATAAAGCAGTTGAGCCGCACCATCGTCGAGCACAAGAAGGCGGCGAACATGTCCTTCGAGGAGTATATGCGTCTCGCCACGGAGCAGCCGGAACGGGTGATGCGCAACATCTTCCAGCTTTTCCACGACATGGTGCAAAGTTACGTGAACGAAGGCAACGACGAGTATCCGGAGGACCCGGAATCGATCAACTTCGTCCCGTACGATACCGGGAAGCTCTTCGTGCGCGAATCCGACCGCCCGTTCTTCGCGGATCGCCTCTTCGCCAATCGTTTCATGAACCACGTGGCCGCCATGAAGAGCGGGGCGCGCCAGAACAAGATCTACATCTTCGAGGGGCCGCCGGGTTCCGGCAAGAGCACCTTCCTGAACAACCTGCTGATGAAATTCGAGGAGTACGCGAGCACCGAAGAAGGTAAGACCTACGAGGTGGTGTGGCACCTGGACCGCCGTGTGCTCGGGAGCTTCAAGGAGCACCAGGTGAGCGCCTTCGTCGAGAAGCTTTCGCACCTTCTGGACGAATACGAGCTGGAAACCCACGACCACATCGATCCGCGGGCGCTATTGCGCGGCGGCGACGTCGTCGAGGTCCCCTGCCCGTCGCACGACAGCCCGCTCCTCATGATCGACAAGGCGCAGCGCCGGGCCTTCTTCGACGACCTGTTCCAGAACGATTCCTTCAAATGGAAGCTCTTCACCGAGAAGGAGTACGACTGGGTCTTCCGAGACTCGCCATGCACCATCTGCACCTCCATCTTCCAGGCCCTTTCGGCGCGGCTCGAGGACCCGGCTGAGATCTTCAGCATGATCAAGGTGCGTCCCTACAGCTTCAACCGCAGGCTCGGCGAGGGGATCACGGTCTTCAACCCCGGCGACAAGTCGATGAAGCAGAACATCCTGACCAACGACATGCTGCAGAGGAAGATCGACCTCCTTCTCGGGGACAGCAACGAGGTGAAATACCTCTTCTCCAACTTCGCCAAGACCAACAACGGCATCTACGCCCTCATGGACGTCAAGTCGCACAACGCGGAGCGGCTTCTCGAGTTGCACAACATCATCAGCGAGGGTATCCACAAGGTCGAGGACATCGAGGAGAACGTGAGGAGCCTCTTCATCGCTCTCATGAACCCAGAGGACGAGCGGAGCATCGAAGGGGTGCAGTCCTTCACGGACCGCATCGAGTTCATCAATATCCCCTACGTCATGGACCTGAACACCGAAGTGGAGATCTACCGCAACATCTTCGGCAAGCACATCGACACGAGCTTCCTGCCGAGGGTCCTGCACAACTTCGCCCGGGTCATCATCTCCACCAGGATGAACGTGAAGTCCGATGCGCTTTTGGAGTGGATCGGCGACCCAGAGAAGTACCGGCTTTACTGCGACGAGAACCTGCAGCTCCTGAAGATGGAGATCTACACCGGGCACATCCCCGACTGGCTCTCGGAAGACGACAGGAAGAGGCTGAACGCGAAGCGGAGGAAAAAAATCATCGCCGAGAGCGAGCACGAAGGGGACCACGGCTTCTCGGGGCGCGAGTCGATCAAGATCTTCTCCGACTTCTATGCCGCCTACGCCCGCAAGGACAAGATGATCAACATGAACAACCTGTCCACCTTCTTCACGAGATGGCACAAGGAGCTCAAGGAGTCGATCCCGGACGGCTTCATGGAGAGCCTCGTGCACAACTACGACTACGTGGTGCTCCAGGAGGTGAAGGAGGCGCTCTACTACTACAACGAGGCACAGATCGAGCGCGACATCCTGCATTACATGTTTGCGGTGAACTTCGAGCCGGGCGCCGTAGAAGTGTGCCGCTTCACAGGTGAGAAGCTCGAGATCACCGAAGAGTTCCTGGCCGCGATCGAGCGGCGCCTATTGGGGGCGAAGGTAGAGGACGAGGCGCGTCTCGCCTTCCGTCAGGAGACCCAGCGCGAATACACCGGGCGCACCCTGACGCAGGAGATCATGGTCGAGGGTAGAAGGGCCCAGGAGACCCAGCTATTACAGTCGCTGCATGACCGCTACGTCTTCAACCTGAAGGAAAAGGTGCTAGAGCCGTTCCTCGAGAACGCCAACTTCCGGCGCGCCATCAAGGACTTCGACACCGAGGCCTTCAAGACCTACGACAAGAGGATCCGGGACGATGTCACCTTCCTGATCAACAACCTGAGCTCCGAGAAGTTCAAGTACACCAAGCAGTGCGCCAAGGAGATCTGCGTGTACGTGATCGACAACGATCTGGCCCGCAAGTTCCATGTGTAGTCAATTGACAATGGACGATTGACAATTGGCATGAACGGCGCTTTTGGCTGAATAAACAAGGGGGATGACTGCAATTCCTTTAGGCCGCGGTCATCCCCCTTCTTGTTGCTTCGGCTTTTCGTTGTCAATTAACCATCGTTAATCGTCAATTGGTTTTGAACCGGTTTACCATCTCCTGCAGCGACTGTGCGGAGCGGGCGAGCTCCTCGGCGGCCCGGGCCGATTCCTGGGCTCCACTCGCCGTCTCATGCACCACATCCATGATCTGCCGCATGCTCTCCGAAATATCGTGGGTCGTCGCGGACTGCTCCTCGGCGGCGGTGGCCACCAGGGATACGTCGTCCAGCAGCGGGGTGATCTGCTCCTTTATGGTGCCAATGGCTCGGCTGGAGTGATGCACGTCCTCCGTCCCGCTTCTGACGCTCGTCGCACTCCGCTCCATGAGCCCCACCACGTTTCGCACGTCTCCCTGCAGAGAAGCGATGATGGTCTGAACTTCCCTGGTCGATGAGGTGGTCCGCTCGGCAAGCCTTCTAACTTCGTCGGCGACGACCGCGAAGCCACGCCCCTGCTCGCCTGCCCGCGCCGCCTCTATGGCCGCGTTCAGTGCCAGGAGGTTCGTCTGATCGGCGATGTCCTGGATCGCCACCACGATGTCGCCGATCTTGTCTGAGTTGGTCCCTAGGGCCTTCACCGCCTCGACGGTACCGGTAACCATCGTCTCTATTTCATCCATCACCGCGATCATGCGGAAGATGGTCTCTTCCCCTTTGCTGGTGGCGCTGTTGGTGCTCCCGGCACGCTCGGCCATCTTCTGGCAACTCTCAGCGATGTTGTTGCTCACCCCGGCCATTTCCCCTACCGCACTCGAGACGGAATGCGACTGGTGCGAGGCATGCTCGGTTCCCTGGGCGATCATGGTAGAGGTGCTGCTCAGATCGTTGGAGGCGCTGGTCAGGTGATCGGCGGTTTGCTGAATCCCTGCGATCATGCCGCGCATAGAGCCTTGCAGCTTCTGCAGGGCACGCAGCATCTGGCTGATCTCGTTGCGGCGGTTGATGACGATTTCCTCGCTCAGGTCGCCTTGCGCCATGGTCTCCAGGTAGCCGACCGCCCTTACCAACGGAGTTCTGATGGACCAAATGTTGATGCAGCCGAAGATGCCACCCAGCACGATGAAAAGTGCGACGGAGCCGTACTTGATGATGATCGAGTCTGCCTGGGCTGCCCATGCTGCCGCGATGAGACAGAGGCTGTAGCAAAAGCACAAGAGGCTCAGCCTGAATTTGATAGTGAGGTTTAGGTAGTAGTTCCAGATTTGAGTCATGTCCATCTCCTTGCGTTGCAGCCGCTACCAGTGAAACAGTTCCTCACGCCTATCAGTGATACTTTAAGGGACATGGCTCTTATCGGGGGAGGAGGTTCAAACTTGAACGTTTCTTCAAGGATAACAACGGGGTTAGGGGGAAATAATGCAAAAAAAGGCACCCAGCCGATGCTGAGTGCCCCTTGTGTATGTGTAATGTCGCCGAGTCAGTTACCCTTTTCCCTTCCCCTTAGCGGCCATCGCCATCTGCATCGCCTCTCCCATCCGCGTCGGGCTCGACGCCACAATGACGCCGCACTCGGTGAGGGTGCGGATCTTGTCTTCAGCCTTTCCCTTGCCGCCGGTGATGATGGCGCCTGCGTGCCCCATCCTCTTGCCCGGCGGGGCGGTCACGCCGGCAATGAAGGCGGCCACCGGCTTCTTCATGTTCTCCTGGATCCAGTGCGCCGCGTCTTCCTCCGCGGCCCCCCCAATCTCCCCGATCATGAAGACTCCTTCAGTACCGGGATCCTCGTTGAAGAGCTTGAGGACGTCGACGAAGTTCATGCCGATGATGGGGTCTCCCCCGATCCCGACGCCGGTGGACTGGCCGAGACCCGCGTCGGAGAGCTGCTTCACCGCCTCGTAGGTGAGCGTGCCGCTGCGCGAGACGACGCCGATATTCCCCGGCTTGTGGATGTGTCCCGGCATGATGCCGATCTTGCACTCGCCGGGGGTGATGACGCCGGGGCAGTTGGGGCCGACAAGGCGCATCTTGCTTTGCTTGAGGATCGCCTTCACGGGGACCATGTCACGGACCGGGATCCCCTCGGTGATGCAGACCGCGAGTTCGAGCCCGGCATCAGCCGCCTCGAGGATGGCATCCGCCGCGCCGGGGGGCGGAACGAAGATCATGGAGACGTTGGCGTTGGTGTACTTCACGGCCTCTGCCACGGTGTTGAAGACCGGGATCCCCTCGATGTGGATCCCACCTTTGCCCGGAGTCACCCCTGCGACGATGTTGCTGCCGTACTCGCGGCACTGCTGGGTGTGGAAGAGCCCGCTGCGGCCTGTGATCCCCTGGACCACAATTCTCGAGGATTTATTTACCAGTATGGACATATCGCTATCTCCCTGAATTTGGATCCCTAACCCGTTTGGGGGGAGCTATCCAAGCATACCTACGATCTTGGAGGCCGCGTCGCCCAGGTTGTCGCTGCACTGGACGTTCAGGCCGCTCTCGGTAAGCAGACGTTTCCCCTCCTCAACCTGGCTGCCGTCCATGCGCACCACGATGGGGAGGGTGCAGTTCACCTCGCCGGCCGCCTCGATGATACCGTGGGCGATCACGTCGCAGCGCATGATGCCGCCGAAGATGTTGACGAAGATCCCTTTCACGTCGGTGTCCTGCAGGATGATCTTGAAGGCCTCGGCTACTTTTTCACGGGTGGCGCCGCCGCCTACGTCCAGGAAGTTCGCCGGCTCGCCCCCGTACTCCTTCAGGACGTCCAGGGTGGCCATGGCAAGCCCGGCGCCGTTCACCAGGCAGCCGATCGAGCCGGAGAGCTTGATGTAGGCGAGGTCGTACTTGCCCGCGTTGATCTCGAGCGGGTCGAGCTGCGAGTAGTCCATCATGTCGGGGTATTCGCGGTGCCTGAAGATGGCGTTGTCGTCGAAGGTGATCTTGGCGTCCATCGCCATGAGCCACCCGGCCCGGGTCACGACCAGCGGGTTGATCTCCACCAGGGCGCAGTCCTTCTCAAGACAGACGCGGTAGAGGTTGAGGATCAGGTTGACACAGTCCTCGCAGACGCTGCCGGAGAGTCCAAGTTGCAGGGCGATCCATCGCGCCTGGTAGGACCTGAGACCGGTGAAGGGATCGATGGTGAGGGTATGGATCTTCTCCGGGGTCTTGCTGGCGACCTCCTCGATCTCCACCCCCCCTTCGGCCGAGGCGATCAGTACGTAGCGGGAGCTGCTGCGGTCTAGGGTTATGGAGAGGTAGAATTCGCGCGCGATGTCCACCGCCTCCTCCACGAGGATGCGGCGCACCTTGAGTCCCTCCGGACCGGTCTGAGGGGTGACGAGGGTCTTGCCGAACAGCTCCTTTGCGTATTCCTGTGCCTGCTCGGGGTGGTGGATCAGCTTGACGCCGCCTGCCTTGCCACGTCCACCGGCGTAGATCTGGGCCTTGACGACGCAGCGGCCTCCCATCTCTTTCGCGGCTCGTTCCACCTGGTCGGCGGTGAGCGCCACGCGGCCACGCGGGATAGGGATGCCGTACGCATTCAGTATCTCCTTGGCCTGATACTCATGAATGTTCATCACGATCTCCTCTGGTGCGGCTATGGATTTTCAGCGCATGCGGGGTAAGCGTCCGTTCCGCTTGCCTTCGCGGCGAAGCGGCATGTAGGACTTATCGGCAACAACGGGTGGAATTTCAAATTAAGAGTAAATAGTAACACAGGTTTAAAAAAAAGGAGCCCGATGGGGCTCCCCTTTTGACCGCAGTCAGCGAACTATTCGGATGAGCTGCTAAGGCAAGGTCTGTAGCGAGCGGCGCACCTCGAAGCTTTCCGTCCCCCTGGTGCAATGCAGCTCCACCTCCGAGACCGCCCTGAAATTGCCGCCGGGATTTTTGCGCGCCGCCCTTGCCTGGCGTTCGCGCGCGATGATCTTGCATTGGGTGAGGACCGCGTTCACATCGCTTCCGGTGACGTCAGCCACCTCGAAGCGGTGCTTGCGCGCCACGATTCCCTCCCCCTGGGTGCTGATGATGTTGCCGCGGCAAAAGAGTTCCTCGCCGCTGGCGGTGCCGGCCAGCAAAAGAAGCAGAATTGCCGGTGCCATGAGTCTCTTCATGGGTTTCCTCCGGGGCGTGTCACTCGTCCGAGGCGTTGATACGCGCCCTGCGGGCCGCGCGGCGTTCGGCGAAGCTGGTGGGGCGGCGAGAGGATGGTGTGGTTACCTGCGGCTGCGGTGCCGGCTGAGGCTGAGCTGCAGCGGCCGGCCCAGGCGGGGGCGTCGCCGGTTGCCCGGCAGCGGCTGCAGCAGGTTCGGGTGAGGGCGCTGCCGTAGGCGGTGCGGCAGGCTGGGCGGTCGCCGGAGCCGGCAGCGCCAGCGGCGCCCTTGCCGTGGCGGACGCCATCGGTTGCGCAGGGGCAGGGGGCTGTGCGGTGGCGAGGCCCCCGAGCTTGCCCGTGGCCACGTCGAGAACCCGCGCCTTTTTCAGGTACTTCGCAGGGATCTCGTGCAGGCTGTTGGTGTAAAACCTGGTCCCCTTGTTGTCTTTCCATGTGTAAATGTCGGCCGACACGGCGGTGGCCGAGAACGTGAACAGCAATAATGCTAGAAGCGCCTTCATCTTTCCTCCAGATGCTGACTTGCAGCGTTACCTATTATTCAGGATAAGCTCTCCCTGTTCAACCCCAAACTGGCATTACTCTTCGGCAAAGAGCGATGATTCTTCAGTCCGGGGCTGCAATGCAATATTTGACGCCGTATGTTATCCTGAGTCTGTGCAACTGGAGACGTTCCAACAGTGTAGAGGAGGCAGACGTCATGAAGAAGGCCAGGCTGATAATCGGCTTTTTGTTCTTTCTGGCGACGGCACTAGGTATCGAGGCCGACGCCGCTTCCAAGCTCAAAGTGTACTCCGCGGAAAAGGGGAGTTATATCATGACTGACGAGGTGGTAAAGACCAACGCGGAATGGAAGAAGATACTCACCCCGGAGCAGTACCACATCCTCCGTGAGAAAGGTACCGAGCGTGCCTTCACCGGCAAATACGCGACGACCCATGACCATGGGGTTTACCGTTGTGGGGGGTGCGGACTGGATCTGTTCAAGTCCGAGGACAAGTTCGAGTCCGGCACCGGGTGGCCCAGCTTCACCCGCCCCATCGCGCCGGAGAACGTGAAGACGGCGGTGGATAGAAGCTTCTTCTCCACCAGGACCGAGGTGCTTTGCCGCCGCTGCGGTGGTCACCTGGGTCATGTCTTCAATGACGGTCCGAAGCCGACCGGGCTGCGCTACTGCATGAACTCAGCGGCGCTGCAGTTCGTGGCTACCAAGTAGCTGAAGGCGAAAAACGTAAAGGCATCAACGCAAAGACGCCAAGCCGCAAAGGCGCAAAGAAAGGCTTTGATACGTTTAACTGGGGCTCCCCTTTCGTCCTGTATGTTTAGCTTTTTGTCTGGCTTTGCGGCTCGTTTTGGAGAGACGACGATGAAAACTTTGACTGCAGTGACGCTTGCCTTCCTGTTCCTGCTGACGGCGGCGGGTTCGCTGCCGGCCGCCCCGCTGCAGAAGGCGGCGACCTTCGCCGGTGGGTGCTTCTGGTGCATGGAGCATCCCTTCGATGAACTGCCGGGGGTGGTTTCCGTCACCTCCGGGTACACCGGCGGACATACCAGGAACCCGACCTACGAGGAGGTTTCCGCAGGAGGCACCGGCCACGCCGAATCGGTTCAGGTCATCTACGATCCCGGGAAGATAAGCTACGACAAGCTCCTCACCCGCTTCTGGCACAACATCGACCCGACCGCCAAGGACCGCCAGTTCTGCGACTCCGGCCACCAGTACCGCAGCGCAATCTTCTATTACGACGAGGAACAGCGCCGTCTGGCGCTCAAGTCCAAACAGGCCCTCGAGGCGAACAAGCCGTTCAAGGGGGCGATCGTGACCGAGATCGTGCAGGCGACCGAGTTCTATCCGGCTGAGGAATATCACCAGCACTATTACAAGAAGAACCCATTGCGGTACTCTTACTACCGTTTGAGCTGCGGCCGGGACCACAGGCTGAAGGAGCTTTGGGGCGACCAGGCCGGGCGGTGATCTCGACGAGCGAGACGGAAACCCGTTGGAGGTCCATATGAAAAACCGCGAAATAGCGCGGATCTTCGATGAGATCGCCGACATCATGGAGATCCGGCAGGACAACATCTTCAAGATCAGGGCCTACCGCAGGGCGTCCTTAAACCTGGAGGGGCTGAACCGCGACCTCGCCCAGATGACGCACAAGGAACTCCTGGAGATCCCGGGTGTGGGCGCGGACCTCGCGGCACGCATAGAGGAATACTTGCAGACCGGGAGCATGGCCTACTACGAGCAACTGAAGCGGGAGATCCCGGCGGGGGTGTTCAACATGCTGGCCGTCCCGGATCTCGGCCCCAAGACCGCCAAGGCGATCTACGACGCGCTGCAGATAACGAGCCTTGAGGAGTTGGAGAAGGCGGCTCTAGATCACCGTCTCATCGGCATCAAGGGGATCAAGCAGAAGACCGAGGAGAACATCCTCAAGGGGATCCAGTCGGTGAAGCGGGGGCGCGAGCGCCAGCCGCTCGGGCGTATGCTGCCGGCGGCCGAGGAGTTGGTGGCGGCGCTAAGGGAGAAGGCGCCCATCGAGCGCATCGAGGTTGCCGGGAGCATCCGGCGCCGGCGCGACACCATCAAGGACATCGACATCGTCGCCACCTCTCCCGATCCCGCGGCTGTGATGGAGGCCTTCCTCGGTCTCACCCAGGTGCACGACGTGATCATGAGGGGACCGACCCGGGCCAGCGTCACGATAAGGGAAGGGGTGCAGGTGGACTTGCGCGTGGTCGAGCCTGCCTCGTACGGCGCGGCACTCGCTTATCTGACCGGAAGCCAGTCCCACAACGTTCGCCTCAGGGAGATGGCGCAGAAACGCGGGCTGAAGATCAACGAGTACGGCATCTTCCGCGAGGAGGACAACGCCCGGATGGGCGGCGAGAACGAGGAAGACATCTACCGCCTGCTGGAGCTTTCCTTCGTTCCCGCCGTGCTGCGCGAGGACCAGGGTGAGATCGAGGCGGCAATAAAGGGGCGGCTGCCGCGACTGATCACCGCGCAGGACGTGAAAGGTGACCTCCACGTCCACTCACGGTGGAGCGACGGCGCCCACGGCATCGCAGAGCTCGTCGAAGCCGCCCGGCTCAGGGGGCTCTCCTACATCGCGGTTACTGACCATTCCCAGGGGCTCGGTGTCGCCCGCGGCCTCACCGTGGAGCGCCTCATGGAGCAGCAGGCGGAGATCCGGGCGCTGAACCGGGAGCTGGACGGTTTCAGGGTGCTGCACGGCACCGAGATGGACATCCGTAACGACGGCTCCCTCGATTTCCCGGACGAGGTGCTGGCGGAGCTCGAAGTGGTGGTGGCTTCGATCCATTCCGGCTTCAACGGGACGAAGGAGGCGATGACGGCGCGCATCGTGGCCGCCATGCGCAACCCGCACGTGCACATCATCGCGCATCCGACCGGCCGCATCATCGGAGAGCGGGAGGGGTACCAGCTCGACATGGAAGAGGTGCTGCAAGTAGCGAAAGAGACCGGGACCGCGCTCGAGATCAACGCCTATCCGCTCCGGCTCGACCTCGAGGACCGCTACGTGCGCCGCGCGAAGGAGCTCGGCGTGAAGATCGCCATCAACACGGACACGCACGCGAAGCTGCAGTTCGAGACCCTGCCTTGGGGGATTTCCGTGGCGCAGCGCGGCTGGCTCGAGCGGGATGACGTGCTGAACACGCTGTCGGCGGAAGAACTACTGAAGCGGTTGAAAAGGAAGAAGTAACCAAGAAAGGAACATAAAACATGCCCAACTACTGGCTCTTCAAGAGCGAACCTTCCAGCTTCTCCCTCGACGATCTCAGGAGCCGTCCCGATGCCACCGAGCACTGGGACGGGGTCCGCAACTTCCAGGCGCGCAACTTCCTGCGCGACCAGATCAAGGTCGGTGACCAGGTCCTCTTTTACCACAGCAACATCGCGGAGCCTGCCGTCGTGGGGCTTGCCGAGGTGGTGCGGGAAGGGTACCCCGACTTCACCGCCTTCGACCCCGCGAGCAAGTACTTCGACCCGCGCAGCAACCCGGAAAAGCCGACCTGGTTCATGGTGGATGTACGCTTCGTGCGCGCGTTGCCGCGGCCGGTGACCCTGGCGGAGCTGAAGACCGTCCCGGAACTCTCGGAGATGGCGCTTTTGAACCGCAGCCGTCTGTCGGTCCAGCCGGTGCGCAAGGAGGAGTGGGACAGGGTCATGAAGCTCGCCGGCGTCGCCCCCTGAAGTACCGCACGGAACGTAGAACGTAGAACCTAGAACCTAGAACCGGGGTTTTCATGACATCGATAAAGAGACGCTCGAAAAAGGCAGGCCTTGCGCCGGGTACGCTGATCCACATGGGGCGCGCCAAGGCGGGCGCCACCAGGGTGGACATGGTGGAATACGACGCGACGCACCTCGAGAAGCACCGGGTCGCTTCCCTGGACCGCTGCCTGATCCGGCCGGACTCCCCCACCGTCTCATGGATCAACGTGGAGGGGCTCTCCGACCTCGAGGTGCTCAGGCACTTCGGGAGCTGCTACGGCATCCATCCCCTGGTCCTCGAGGACATCCTTGCCACGGACCAGCGCCCGAAGGCCGCCGACTACGGCGACTACCTCTACGTTGTCTTGAAGATGATCGAACTGGACGACGCGACGGGGGAGATCAAGAGCGAGCAGGTGAGCCTGGTATTGGGGCGGAACTACCTGATTTCCTTTCAGGAGGGGCTCGAGGGGGACGTGTTCGAGCAGGTCCGCAACCGGCTCGGCAACGAGAAGGCGCGGCTGCGGACCATGGGGGCGGACTTCCTGCTGCACGCCCTGCTGGACGTGATCGTCGATCACTACTTTCTGGTGCTGGAGAAGCTCGCCGACCGGATCGAGGAGCTCGAGGACGAGGTGATCGAAAACCCCGCCCCGGCCACGGTGCAGTCCATCTACCACCTGAAGCGGCAGATGCTTTTCCTGCACAAGGCCGTCTGGCCGCTGCGCGAGGTGGTGAGCGGCCTGCAGCGGCGCGATTCCCGGCTCATCGACGACGCCACCATCATCTACCTGAGGGACCTCTACGACCACACCGTCCAGGTGCTGGACACCCTGGAGACCTTGCGGGACATGCTTTCCGGCATGCTCGACATCTACCTCTCAAGCGTCTCCAACCGGCTGAACGAGGTGATGAAGGTGCTCACCATCATCGCCACCATCTTCATGCCGCTCGCCTTCGTGGTGGGGTGGTACGGCATGAACTTCAAACATATGCCCGAGCTGGACTGGAGCTTCGGGTACCCCATGGTCTTCATCCTCTGCCTCTCCATTTCCGGCGGGATGCTCCTCTATTTCAGAAAGAAGCGCTGGCTGTGAGGCACCCTAGCGGCTGGAGTGCAGCAGCGCGTAGTGCCTGAACGCCTCTCCCACATTCTCTTTTATGTCGTTCTCACCCCACGGCTTGTACATGACCTTGTAGACCGCCCCGAGGTTGACCGCATTGGTGATCGCGTTGATGTCGGCGTACCCGGAGAGCATGATGCGCACCGTCTCCGGGTAGAGCTCCCTCGCGCGCCGCAAAAACTCGGCGCCGTCCATCCCGGGCATCCTGAAGTCGGAAAGGATCACCAGGACCCGGTTGAGCGACAGCAGTTCGAAAGCCTCCTCCGCGTTCTTCGCCGTCAGCACGTTGTATCCCTCGTTGAGAAGCACTCGCTGCAGCGCCCCAAGGATCCCCTCGTCGTCGTCCACCACGAGCACCGTTTTTTCCGGGCAAACGGCTCCGGGCTCGTGGACCGTGAGTTGCCTTTGTTCGGCCAGGAGCCTTTCGAACTCAGCCGCCGGGACCGGCTTGCTGAGGAAGTACCCCTGGATCTCGTCGCATCCCTGGCTCTGCAGGTAGTTCAACTGCCCCTGGGTCTCCACCCCCTCGGCGATTACCTTGAGATGCAGGCTGTGCGCCATGGCGATTACCGCCTTGGCGATGGCAGCGCTGTCTGGATCGCGGGTTATGTCACGCACGAAGGACTTGTCGATCTTTAGCTTGTCGAAGGGGAAGCGCTTCAGGTATCCGAGGCTTGAATAGCCGGTCCCGAAGTCGTCCATGGCGAGGGTGAGCCCCATCTGCTTCAGCTCCCCAAGCACCGCGGTGACCCGAGTCGCATCCTGCATCACCATCCCCTCGGTGATCTCAAGCTCGAGCAGGTGCGGTTCGAGGCCGGTCTCGACGAGAACCTGCGCCACCACCGCCGCTATGTCATGCTGCCGGAACTGGCGCGGCGACAGGTTGACTGCTACGGGGGGGGACGGTATCCCCGCGTCCCGCCAGGCGCGGTTCTGGGCGCAGGCCGTCTTCAGCACCCAAGCCCCGATCGGAAGGATGAGGCCGGTTTCCTCGGCGAGCGGGATGAAGGTGTCGGGGGGGACCACCCCGAGCTCCGGGCTGTGCCAGCGTAAAAGCGCCTCCATCCCGACCACGGCGCCGGAGGAGAGGCTTGCCTTGGGCTGATAGTAGACGACCAGCTCCTGGCGCTCCAGGGCGTGACGCAGGTGGTTTTCCAGGGTCATACGGGCGAGGGATCTCGCGTTCATCTCGCCGGTGTGGAACTGGAAGTTCTGGTGCCCCAGTTCCTTGGCGCGGTAGAGGGCGGCCTCGGCGTTGCGCAAAAGCGTCGGTGCGTCCTCGCCGTCTCTGGGATGAACCGCGATGCCGACGCTCGCCGTCACCGCGACCTCCCGTCCCGCAAGCCGTATCGGGCGGGCCACGGCCTCCTGGAGCTTGCCGGCGATGAGGGCCGCGTTGTCGGAGGCGGCGGGGTCGGAGATCAGTACCACGAATTCGTCGCTGTCGCGGCGCGCGACGGTGTCTTCGGCCCGGACGCAGCCGGCCAGGCGTTCGGCGATCACCTTGAGCAGGCGGTCCCCCTCGTCGTGGCCGACTGCGTCGTTCACCGACTGGAAGCTGTCCAGATCCAGCATGAACAGCGCCACCTCGCGCCGCTCCCGGCGGGACATGAGCAGCGCCTGGCGCATGCGGTCGGCGAGCAGGTTGCGGTTCACGAGTCCGGTCAGGAGGTCGTAGCTCGCCTGGTATTCGAGCTGCTCCTCGTAGCGCTTGCGCTGGGTGATGTCCTCCAGGGACTCGATCACCGCCAGCAGCTTGCCGCTGCCGGAGCGGACCGGTGCGGCGTCGAATACGATGTAGCGGTCCCGCCCGTTCAGGTCGGTGTACCACCCCTCCGCCTGGAGACCTTCCGGGATGAGATGGGACTGCCGCACCGGGCCGCACCCCTCTCGCGCCCTTTCCAGTTCGCCGGTGATCACGAGGTCGGCGAGGACCGGGGTAGGGGAGGGGTAGAAGGCTTGCCAGGCGAGGTCGGTCCCGACCATCTCCCGCGCCTTCCTGCCGGTCAGTTCCTCGCAGGCGCGGTTCCAGATCAGCACGCGATGCTCGGGATCCAGCACGAAGACGGGGACCGCGCTTTGCTGCAGGAGGCTCCCCAAAAGAGCATGCTGTTCCTCGGCCGCGGCGAGCGCGCGCTTAAGGGGCCTGATGTCGCGGACTATCGCGATGAACTTCCCGCCGCGCGGCAGTTCGAGCTCTCCCACCGAGACCTCCACCGGGAGGAGGGTGCCGTCCCGGTGCCGGCCGCGGCTCTCGCCTGGGGGACGCCCCCAGGCGAGGGGCGGTTCGCTGGGGGCGATTTCCGGCAGGACGAGAAGGATGTCGCGTCCCTCCATTTCGCCGGGAGCGTAGCCGAAGATGGTTTCGGCGGCGTGGTTCAGTGTGTAGATGGTCCCGTTCGCATCGAAGATGATCACCGCTTCGGCGATGGAGCGGAGCACGGTCCGGGCCGTGACCGATTCCCGACGCGCAAGGAGCTCCAGCGGACGCGCGATGAGCCACCAGACCGCCGGGGCACTCAGGGCGGTAAGGAAAAGGGCGTCGGTGAAGACCGCTGGTAACCCGTCAAGGGAGGGGAACAGGTAGGAGAGAAGGGACATCACCACGGATTCGGTGACGAAGGTGACCATGAGGAGCAGGCCGAGGACGGCCAGCGGCCGCGCGGTCAGCAGATTGTCTTGAGACGTGGTTGGTTTCATATGTCGGCCGATAAGCGGCTCCTCCGTCCAAAGGATTCCGGATGAGCTACTTATCGGCCGTTTTTTCATTATCTGAAGGAGAGCGTGAGTACTAGAGGCTCTTCTCGGCGAGCTCGTAGACGTCGCGGGCAAGGCCGGGCTCGGCGAGGATGCGCTCCAGCTCCTTCTTCATCAGCTCCTGGCGGGCGGCATCGAAGCGGCGCCAGCGGCTGAACGGGGTGAGCATGCGCGCGGCGATCTGCGGGTTGATCGCGTTCAGGCGCAGGATCTGGTCGCCCAGGAAGCGGTAACCCCGGCCGCTTGCGTCGTGGAAGCGGACCTGGTTCGCCTGGCTGAAGGCGCCGACCAGCGAGCGCACCCGGTTCGGGTTGCGGATGTCGAAGTCGGGGTGCTCCAGGAGTGCGAGCACGCGGTCCATGGTGTCGGGAAGGCGCGAGGTCGCCTGCAGAGAGAACCACTTGTCGATGACGCCGCGGTCGCCGCGCCATTTGTCGTAGAAAAGCCCCAGCGCCTCGTCGCGCTCCGGGCAGGCGCACCCGGCCAGGGGAGCGAGGGCGCCCAGGGTGTCGGTCATGTTGTCCGAGCGCCTAAGCTGCGCCATGTTCATGTCGATGGCATCCTGTCCGCCCGCCGCCATCAGGTATGAGAGGCAGATCGTGTTCACCCTGCGGCAGCCGGAGAGCCCGTCATCTGGGCGGTAGGGTGCGGCAGGCGCGCACTTTTGCCGCACGCGTAAAAGCTCGGCGGAGAGCCTCTCGCCCACCGTCGCGCGCACGAGCTCGCGGGCGGCGTGGATCGCGGAGGGATCGATCACCTCCATCTGCTCGGCAAGGTAGCTCTCGCCGGGGAGGGTGAGCGCCTCGGCGAGGAAGGCCCGGTCTTGGCGGTCGTCGTCCAAAAGCCTGCGGAACGACTCGATGAAGCTCTCGGAAACGCGGGCATCGCGCCCCGCCTGGAAGTCGGCGACGAGCCCCATGATCTGCTTGAGCGCCTGCACCTGTCCCGCCTCCCAGCGCACGAAGGGATCGCTGTCGCGGGTCATGAGGAGGGTGAGATCATCGTCGCTGTAAGGGTAGTCGAGCTTCACCGGCGCGGAGAAGTTCCTGTTCAGCGAGGGGACCGGGCGGCTGGAAAGCCCCGTGAAGACGAAGCTCTCGGTCTCCCGGGTAAGTTCCAGCACCCGCTGCGTCCCGGACGGGGCTCCTTCACCGGCAAGCGCGAGCGGAAGTTCGTTCCCCTCGCGGTCCAAAAGCCCCATGACGAGCGGCATGTGGAACGGCTTCTTCTCGGGCTGCCCAGGTGTCGGCGGGCAGCTCTGTTTGACGGTGAGGGTGTAGCTGCCGCTCCCCGCGTCCCAGGCGTCGGTCACCGTAAGGACCGGGGTGCCGGCCTGGTCGTACCAGAGCATGAACTGAGACAGGTCGCGCCCACCGGCGTCCGCCATCGCCTGCACGAACTCGTCGACCCGGACCGCCTGGCCGTCGTGCCGCTCGAAGTACAGGTCCATCCCCTTGCGGAAACCCTCCCGGCCGAGCAGGGTCTCGATCATCCGGATCACCTCGCCCCCCTTGTGGTACACGGTCATGCTGTAGAAGTTGTTGATCTCGACGTAGGACTCCGGGCGCACCGGGTGGGCCAGGGGGCCCGCGTCCTCGGCGAACTGCGCGCTTCTCAGGCTCTTCACGTCGGCGATCCTCTTCACCGGTCGCGACTGCATGTCGGCGGAGAACTCCTGGTCGCGGAAGATGGTGAGCCCCTCCTTCAGCGAGAGCTGGAACCAGTCGCGGCAGGTGATGCGGTTGCCGGTCCAGTTGTGGAAGTATTCGTGCCCGATCACCTCCTCGATCGCCTGGTAGTCGTCGTCGGTCGCGCTCTCAGGGCTTGCCAGCACGTAGCGCGAGTTGAAGACGTTCAGCCCCTTGTTCTCCATGGCGCCCATGTTGAAATCGTCCACCGCGACCACCATGTAGACGTCCAGGTCGTACTCGCGGCCGAACTTCTCCTCGTCCCAGCGCATGGCGTTCGCGAGCGAGAGTAGTGCGTGTTCGCACTTGTCCCGGTTTCTCTCCTCGACGTAGATCTCCAGCGTCACCTCGCGCCCGCTCATGGTGGTGAAGCGATCCGAGATGTGCACGAGGTCTCCCGCCACCACCGCGAAGAGGTAGCTCGGCTTTTTGAAGGGGTCGTGCCACACGGCGTAGTGGCGCCCGTCCGGCAGTTCCCCCTTCTCGACGAGGTTCCCGTTGGAGAGCAGGACCGGGCAGGCCGCCTTGTCCCCTCTGAGCGTCACGGTGTAGACCGCCATGACGTCGGGGCGGTCCAGGAAGTAGGTGATGCGCCGGAACCCCTCAGCCTCGCACTGGGTGCAGAGCATGGGGCCGGAGGCGTAGAGGCCGGAAAGGGCGGTGTTCGTCGCGGGGTTGATCTTCGTGGTCACCTCGAGGACGAAGCGCTCCGGCGGGGCGTCGATGACGAGACTTTCCTCCTCGACCCGGTAGCGCTCGGGCGCGAGCTCGGCGCCGTCCAGCTTCAGCGAAAGCAGGGTCAGCTCCTCGCCGTCCAGCACGAGGGGGCGCGGACTCGCGCCGCGCTCATGGTTGCAGATAAAGGAGAGGCGCGAGACCACCCGGGTCTCTCCCGGATCAAGGTCGAACTCGAGCTCGACTGTCTCAACCAGGTAGTCGGGAACTGTGTAGTCTTTCTGATGGATGGTCTGGTGCCGGCACTGTGACATGGTTTCCCTCTCAAGGTGGTATTTACGCTGGACAAGGGAGCTATTGTACCGGCACGGCACTCTCTTTTCAACGCCCGGGCGCGCTTCGCGGGAGATTCCTGCCATAGCCCGCATCTGTTCAAAGAGAAAACATCGCGGTGGGAATGGGCAAAAAGTTGACTTTACAGGTAGATGGAGATATACAGGTGCGCATGAAAAGAGCCCTCCTACTGATCCTTTTCCTTTCGTGCCTCTGGTGTGCGGCGCCCGCGTCGGCCACCGAAATCTACGCGCAGCAGACCGGCAAGAGCTGCAACGTCTGCCACCTCGATCCGGCAGGGGGCGGGGAGCTCACCGCGGCGGGCAAGGAATTCGCGGCCTCCCGTACCGCGAAGAGCGAAGCGCCCGCCATGGGGGGGGTCGCCAAGGTGGTCCGTTTCGCGGCAGGCTACCTGCACATGCTCACCGCCATCCTCTGGTTCGGCACCATCCTCTACGTCCATCTCGTGCTGAAGCCGGCGTACGCCGCAGGGGGGCTGCCGCGCGGCGAGGTCCGGGTCGGCGTTCTCTCCATGGCGGTCATGGGGGTGACCGGCGCGCTGCTCACCCACTTCCGCGTCACCTCGCTGGACATGCTGCTGCACACCCGTTTCGGGGTGCTGCTTTTGATCAAGATATCCCTCTACCTGTTCATGGTCCTCTCCGCCACCTACGTGGTCCTCTTCATCGGCCCGAAGCTCAAGGCGAAGCGGCGTGAACCGGTCGCCCTTCCCGCGGGGAGCGAACTGACCGTGGACGAACTCGGCTCCTTTGACGGCAAGGAGGGGCGTCCCACCTGGTTCGCCTACGACGGGAAGCTCTACGATGCGAGTGCCAGCCGGCTCTGGAAACAGGGGGTGCACATGGGGCGGCACAACTCGGGCGAAGACCTGAGCGAGGCGCTCAAGCTCGCGCCGCACGGCCCGGAGAAGGTGCTCGCCATGCCGCAGGTGGGGACGCTCTCCGCCGGGCCGCGCAAGGCACCCCTGCACGAGCGCGTCTTCTTCTTCATGGCCTACATGAACCTCAGCATCGTCTTTCTCATCGTGCTGATACTGTCGCTCTGGCGCTGGGCCTGACGCGGCTCCCGGTGCGCCGGACTTAGGAAGCAACGTGAAGCTGTTACGCATCTTTACCCACGCCGACGCTAAAAGGGATCCCGACTCCCTGCTGCGCCTGTTCGTCTCCATCGCCCTCCTTTCCATGGTCCTGATCACCTCAGGGGCCGGTTACGCCTTTTTCCATCTCCTGTACCAAAACGTGATCGTCAGCGCCGAGGACGACGCCGTCAAGGTGAGCCAGGCGCTTCTTGAGAACCAGCGGAAACGCATCCTCTCGGCCGACGGCAGCGGCAGCAGCGTCGCCGTGGCGCCGGAAAACCTTGCCGAGCTCGACGACCGGCTGAGAAAGTTCCTCGCCCCTTTCGACATCGTAAAGATAAAGATCTATTCCTCCGACGCCCGGATCGTCTACAGCACCGAGGCGAAGCTGATCGGCGAGACGGACCGCGGCAACAAGCGGCTCGCCAACGCCCTGGCAGGTGCCAACGATTCCAAGCTTGAGAGAAAGGAAGAGGTGAAGGACTTAGCGGACGAGCGGAAGTTCAACGTGGACGTGGTGGAGACCTACATCCCGATCCGGGACCACGGCCGGGTGATCGGGAGCTTCGAGATCTACATGGATGTCACCGGTTACCGCAGGCAGAGCGTCAACGCCGGGCTCCTCTCGCTGGCGTCCCTGGTGGCCATCCTGGTAGCTGTCTTCGGCATCTCCTATTTCGTTATCCGCAGGGGGACCCGGGAGCTCAAGGAGACCCAGGAGGTGCTCCGCAAACAGACGATCACCGATCCGCTGACGGGAACCTTCAACAAGCGCCAGATAGAACTGATAGGGAGGCGGGAATTCGCACGTGCCTCGCGGCGCATGGAGAAAGGGATGTCCGATGCGGGAAGCGGCTTCCTGATGATCGACATCGACCGGTTCAAGGAGGTGAACGACCGCCACGGGCACCTGGCGGGCGACGACCTTTTGCGGCAGTTCGCCGAGCGGATCGCCGCGTCGCTTAGAAACTACGATTCGCTCGGGCGCTTCGGAGGGGAGGAGTTCCTGGTGGTGCTCCCCGGCTCGGACCCGGCACAGACCCGCGCTGTGGCGGAAAAGATACTCACGCTGATCAGGCAGAACCCTTTCAGCCTGGAAGGGGCTCCCCTGCAGCTCACCGCCAGCATCGGCATGACCACGATGGAGGAGGGGGACGAAGACCTCATACAGGTGCTGCGCCGCGCCGACCGCAACCTCTACCGGGCGAAGAGCGGCGGGCGCGACCAGGCGGTCTAGGTGGACCGCTCGGCATCGTTGCACCCGGCGATGATGCTCGCTATCTCCTCCTCGGTGACGTCTTCGTCGATCCGGATCGCGCCGTCCGCTTCCCGGCGCAGGTCGGTAATCCCCGGGTAACTCTTCTCCAGGTACTTAAGCTCCTGCGACTGGCGCTTCACCGTCTTCAACAGGCGCCGGTTTTCCTCTTCCAGGTCGTACTTCTCCACGGCGCTTCTAAGCGCGAGCTTCAGCTCCGTTTCGTCCCATGGTTTCGTGAAGAAGCGGTAGATCTCGCCGCTGTTGACCGCGCGCATGGTCGCCTCGACGCTGGCATGCCCGGTGAGCATGATGCGCACCGTCTCCGGGTAGAGATCCTTCACCGCGCCCAGGAACTCCGCCCCGTCCATCCCCGGCATCTTCTCGTCGGAAATGACCACCTTGTAGCGGTGCTGTGCCATGAGGCCGAGCGCCTCCTTTCCCCCGTGCGCCCCCGTGATCAGGTATGGCTCCTCGTCAAGGCCGCGCACCAGGGCCGAGATCACGTGCGGCTCGTCGTCCACTAATAGAATCCTCGTTTCATCGGTCATCTTGTCCTCCATACTTTTGGTCCTCTCTCCCGCTACTCCCTTGCCGCGCCGCAGTGCGGGCAGTTCAGCCACTCCGGTTCCAGGGGGAGCTTGCAATCGCGGCAGAGGTTGCGGCGCAGGGTGCCGCAGAAGGGGCAGAAGAGATATTTCGCGTCCACCATGCGGTTGCAGCAGTCGCACCGGCGCTGGTGGAGTAGCTGCGGCCCCAGGACCCGCAGCAGCTCCTCGAGGGTGGTGAGCCCCAGGCGCACCTTCTCGAGGCCGTCTTCGAGGAGGGTGCGCATCCCCCCCGCGCGCGCCATGTCGAAGAGCTCGGTCTCCTTGTAGCTCGTGCTGATGAAATGCCGGAAGTCCTCGTTCATGGTGAAGAGTTCGAAGACCCCGGTCCGCCCCCGGTAGCCGGTCTTGTTGCACTGATCGCACCCCTTGCCGCGGCGCACCGCCCCGTCGAGGTACCCCGGCGGGACGCGCAGCAGCTCCATGATCTCCCGGTCCGGGGCGACCTCGGTGCTGCAGGCGGAGCAGACACGCCGCACCAGGCGCTGCGCGAAGAGCCCCTCGAGCGCCGAGGCGATGATGTAAGGCTTCACCCCCATGTCGATGAGCCGCGTGATGGAGCCGACCGCGGAGTTCGTGTGCAGCGTGGAGAGGACCATGTGGCCGGTGAGCGCCGCCTTGAAGGCGACGTCCGCGGTCTCGGCGTCGCGGATCTCGCCGACCAGGATCACGTCCGGGTCCTGGCGCAGCGTGGCGCGCAGGACGTTCGCAAAGGAAAGCCCGATCTTCTCCCGCACCGCGACCTGGTTCGCCTCCTCGACGAAGTACTCCACCGGCTCCTCGATGGTCTCGAAGTTCCTGCTCCCCTCGAGCATGGTGGAGAGGATCGAGTAGAGCATGGTGGTCTTGCCGCTGCCGGTGGGACCGGTCGCTATGATCACCCCCTGCGGCTTCTTCACCAGGGTGCGGATCTTCTGCAGCCCGTCCGGGAGCACCCCGAGGTCGGGTAGATCCTTGATGGCGGCGCTCTTGTCGAGGATGCGCAGGACGAGCTTCTCGCCGTTCAGTGTGGGCATGGAGGAGACGCGCATGTCGACGATGCGGGTCCCGGCCTTCACGGTGATGCGCCCGTCCTGGGGCTTTCTCCGTTCGGAGATGTCCATCTTGGCGAGGATCTTCACGCGCGAGACGATGGCGGGGTGCAGGTCGGCCGGGATCTTGATCTTGCTGTGCAAAAGGCCGTCGATGCGGAAGCGCACCAGGGTGTACTTGGTCTTCCCCTCGATGTGGATGTCGCTTGCGTGGTAGCGGATCGCCTCCGAGATGACCGCGTTCACGATGCGGATCACCGGCGGGACCTCGGAGGAGCCGATGAGCTCGGTGACGCTCACCTGGCTCTCCTCGTCGTCGATGATGATGTCGATCTCGTCGATCGGCTCCAGGTCCGTCGCCTGTTCGAGCGCCGGGCCCTCGCCCCAGGCCCGTTCCAGTAGGGCGAGGATCTCGGAACCGGTGGCGATGAGGGGGACCACGGCGAGTCCGGTCATCATGGAGATGTTGTCGACCTTGTAGATGTCGGAGGGATCGGCCATGGCCACGGTGAGCTGGCGGCCGGTCATCCGGATCGGGACCATGCGGTTTCTCTCGCACAGGTCGCGCGGCAAAAAACGCACCGCCTGGGGCATGATCTCCGCCGAGGCGAGATCCACGTAGTCGATGTTGAGCGCCGCCTGCAGCGCCTTCACCACCTCCCCCTCGGTGACGACGCCGAGGCGCACCAGGGCGTCGATGATCAGTTCGCCCTGGGCACGTTCCATCGCGGCGCGCACCAGATCCTCCCTCGTCGCCGCCCCCGCCTTGACGAGGATGTTGCCCGCCATGCCGCGGTTCTCATCGAAGAGGCTCGCGTAGTTCTTGATGCGCTGCTGCTGCGAGCGGGTGAGCTCCTTCAGGTTCTGGTTTTCCTGCATCAGGACGTACTGTTGCAGGGCGAGGCTCACCGTGAGGCGCAGGTCGTCGTCGTTCCAGGGCTTGGTGATGAATTTGTAGACCGCACCGTCCTTCACCGCTCCCATCACCGAATTCACGTCGGCATGCCCGGTGAGCATGATCCTGATCACCTGGGGCCAGCGTTCCTTCACCGTCTTCAAAAGTTCCGCTCCGGTCATGCCGGGCATGCGGTGGTCCGAGACGATGAGCTGCACCTCGTTCTCCTCCATCACGGCGAGCGCTTCCGCGCCGCTTGCCGCGGTGAAGAGACGGTAGTTCTCCTCCATGAAGATGCGGCGCATCGCGGAGAGGACACCTGCCTCGTCATCGACGAAGAGGACGCCGAAACTCTTGGCGGCAGGTTCCTGCGCCTCCCGCTCCTCCCCCTTTGCCGCCGTCTTGAATAGCTGTGAATATCTCGACATCGCTTAGTTCCTGCCTGCGGGGATGGTGATGATGAAGTCGGCGCCTCCCCCCGGGGCGTCGGCTACGGCAACGGTTCCTTGCAGCTTGAGGACCGCCTCCCATACCACGGCAAGCCCCATGCCGGTTCCGGAGCCGACCGGCAGCGTGGTGAAGAACGGGTCGAAGATCTGCCCCCTGAGCGCTGCGGGGATCCCGGGGCCGTTGTCGGCGATGCTGATCCTGATCCTCTCCCCGTCGAAGCAGCTGGAGAGGGTGATGCGCGGCGAGGCTCCGGCGTGGGTGAGGGCGTTCTGGATCAGGTTCAGGAAGATCTGCCCGGGGAGCTGCCCCTGGCATTTAACCTCCGGGAGCGGCTGCAGCTCCTTGACGATCTCGGCGCGGCCGGCCAACTGGTGCGATAAAAGCGTGAGGGTCCGCTCCAGCTCCTGGTTCAGGTCCACGACGCTTTCGCCGCTCTCGTCGACATGGGAGAAACCCTTCAGGTCGGCTACGATGCGGGAGACCCGCTCGGCCCCGGCGAGGCTCTGTGCCATCAGGTCGCCGACGTCGGCCATGACATGCGGGAGCTTCAGCTCGCGCCACTTCGTCTCGGCCTCGGTAACGAGCCGTTCGCGCGGCTGCTCGAGCTCCAGGTGCTCACGGTAGAACTGCAGCATGGCGCAGAAGCGGGCCACGTACTTTTGCAGCGTGTGCAGGTTCGAGGTGATGAAGCCGAGCGGGTTGTTGATCTCGTGAGCGACCCCGGCGGCCAACTGCCCCACCGCGGCCATCTTCTCCTGCTGCAGCAGGTGCGCCTGGGCGCGCCGCAGTTCCGCGGTCCGCTCCTTCACGCGCAGCTCCAGGTTTTCCGCGAGCTCGCGGTAGCGCGCCTCGCTTCTCGCGAGCTCGGCGTTCATGGCGACGAGCTCCTCGTGCGAGCTGTTCACCACCGAGGTGTGGATCTCCGTGGTGAGGACCCGCTTCAGGCTGTTCCTGAGCACGGTGTCGAGCGCCACGATAAGGAGCGAGGCGAGCGGCTCCAGGCGCTCACGCATCTCCGGTGCCCCGAAGAGCTCCAGGTGCGCCACCGGCTCACCCTCGAGCATGAGCGGCAGGGACCGGAGGAGCTCCCCGCGTCCGGCCGAGGAACAGGCACCCCAAAGTTCCTCCCCGTCGTCACCGGTGACCCGGGCGCAGGAGGCACCCGCCGCGAGCGCACCCTTGAGCAGCGGGAGCACGTCCGCGTCGAGCAGGAGCTCGCGCACCTTTTTTTCCTCCCCGACCACGAAATGCAGCGTGTCTGCGCTCATGGCTCCTCCTTGAGCGAGGTGAGCTTCGCGACGAAGCGCTCGCGCGTAAGGCCGTGCGTCGCGGCGAGGGCGAAGCGGGCGTCGATCCGGTCGTAGACGAGCCCCGCCAGCATGGCGAAGGTCTCGGCCACCCCCACCCCGTTCAGCGCACTCGCCAGCACCACCGGGATGCCGGTGGGGTCCCAGGTGGTGCGGATCTCCTCCTCGGGGACCGCGGCCGGCAGGTCGCGCTTGTTGAACTGGATCACCAGCGGGATGCTGTCGATGTCGAGCCCGACCAGGGAGAGGTTGCGCTCCAGGTTGTCGAAGCTCACCGCGTTGCTTCCCGCCTCGTCGCGGTTCGAGTCGGCGACGAAGACCACGCCGTCGGCCCGCTGCAGGACCGCCTTTCTCGTCGCGTCGTGGCAGACCTGCCCAGGCACCGTGTAGACCTTCACCTTGATCTTGAGGCCGCTCGGCGCGGTGAGAAAAAAGGGGAGGAGATCGAAGTAGATGGTCCGGTCTCCGCTCGTGTCGAGCACCATGAGCTCGCCGCGTCCCTGCCGGGTAAGGAGGTCGTGCAGCTGCAACAGGTTGGTGGTTTTCCCCGAGAGCGCCGGGCCGTAGTAGACCAGCTTGAGCACCATGCGCCGCTCTTTCTCGTCGAACTCGATCATCGCGCCTTCTCGTCCGCCACGTAGACCCCGCACGAAGGGGGGTCGATCTGGTAGTAGCGCAGCACGGCTTCGATGCTGCCGCGGTTCAACTGCGTTCCCTCGGTCAAAAGCAGAAGTCCCGTCCCGCTGTAGAGGTTCCTGGTGAGCCGCATCCCTTCCTTTAGGCGCTTCGGCTCGACCTCGCGTTCGGTTACCGCCTCGGTCACGGCGATCTTCACACTCCCCGCGTCGCTGCGCCCGGAGGGGGCCCAACTGACGAAGATCCCCCCCGACGGGGGATCGACCTGGTAGCTGCGTACGACGGCCATGATGCGCCCCGCGTCGAGCACGGTGCCGCGTTCCACGATGAGCGCGCCGGAACCGCTGAAAAGGTCGCGGGTGGTGGTCATCCCCTCCAGAAGCTGCTTCGGGCGGAGCTCCTTCTCCGCCGCCTCGGCGCGCCGGGAGTAGGCGGCGAGGTAGAGCTCGCGCACGTGCCGCTCCGCGGCGGGGTAGAGCTCCGGATCGAGGCTCTTGCCGAGCTCCTGCGTGATGCGCGCGAAAAGGGCGGGGAGGGGATCGTCGCCGCGCTGCTCGGTGAGCTCGCGGTCCACGAAGTCGGCCATGGCGATGATGCGGGCGCCCAAGGGGATGCCGGTGCCGCTCAGCCCGTCGGGGAACCCGGCGCCGTCGTAGCGCTCGTGGTGGTGCCGGATCAGTACCCCCGCCTCGCGCAATTCCTCGACCGCGTCCAGGGTGGCCTGTCCGCGCACCGCGTGCTGCAAGAAGATGCCGGTTTCCTCACGGGTCATCGCTGACATCCGCTTTTGCAGGATCTCCTGGCTGATGCCGATCACGCCGATGTCGTGCAAAAGAGCGGCGGTGCGCACCGTCTCGACCTCTTCGGGGGAGAGACCCGCCTCGCGGGCGAGCCGCATACTCAGCTCGGTGACGTTTCTCGTGTGTTCCTGCAGCCGGCTCGAGTGGAGCTCGATGAGGCGGGAGAAGGCGACGATGGTCTCGCGGAAGGCATGCCCCACGCGCCGGTTACGCTCCTTCAACTCCTCGTTCTGTCGCCTGATGGTCGCCGTCTGCTCCAAAACGCGCCCCTTCAGGTTGTCGTTCCAGGCGGAAAGCTCGCGGTTTTGCTCCTCGACGAGGGCGGTCAGACGCCGGTTTTCCTGGACCAGGTGGTACTGCTGCACCCCTTCCTGGATGGTGCGCACGAGCACGTCGTCGTCCCAGGGCTTCAGGAGGTAGCGCGAGGCGCCACCCTTGTTGATGGCATCCATGGTGGCCGCCATGTCGGCGTAGCCGGTCAGGACCATGCGCACCGCGTCAGGGACGAGCCCACGCGCCTGCTCGAGGAACTGCGCGCCGCTCATGCCGGGCATGCGCTGGTCCGAGAGGATGAGGGCGACGTCCGGGTGCTCCCTGAGCCTCTCCAGCCCCTCGGCCCCGGAGGCGGCCCGCAGCACCTCGAGCTCCACCTCCTGCTCCATGAGAAGGCGCGCAATGGAGCGAGTGATGTTCTCCTCGTCGTCAACCAGAAGCACCTTGTGCGGTGCCGTTTCGGTTTGTATATCCATCTGTTGCTCCTCGTTTGCATCATAGGGCGCGGCACCGCGGGGGCGCCTTACGCCGCGTCACCTCACGCCGCGCGTGCGATGGTGACCAGCAGCTCCACCGCGCCGTCACCCGGCGGGTGGAGCTGCCGCAGGTTCAGCCGGTACCCCCCGGTCTCGACGGTGCCGGAGCCGGGAGCCGCCGCGGAAAAACCGTCGCCCAGGTCTGCGAACTGCGGCAACGCTTCGGCGAGGCGTCGCCCCACCAGTTGTCCGTCGGCGACCTGCAAAAGATCCGCCGCCTCCCGGTTCATCTGCAGCACGATGCCGTCGCCGTTCAGGGCGAGCACCCCGAACGGCAGATGGTCCAGGATGAGGGCCGCGTGCGCCAGCGAGGCGTGTTCCTGCATGAAACCGCAGGAGCACGAGGCGGCCCGCCGCGCAAGGTCCGCGTTCAGCTCTCTCAACTCGTCCGTCTTGCGCCTCAGTTCCTCGGCCAACTGCTCGTTCCTGCGCTGGGTGGCGAAGTGCTCGAGCGCCTTGGCGACCGTCACCCTCAGCTCGTCGTCGTTCCACGGCTTCGGGATGAACTTGTAGATCTTCCCCTCGTTGATGGCGGCGACCACCGCCGCGGTGTCGGCGTACCCGGAGAGGACGATACGGATCGTCTCGGGATGGCTCTTGAACACCTCCTTCAGGAACTCGACCCCGTTCATCCCCGGCATCCTAAAGTCCGAGATCACCACCTGCACCTGCGGCGAGGCGTTCAGCAGTTCGAGCCCCTCCTCGCCGGAGGCCGCGGTGAGTATCTCGTAGTCATCGTCGATGAAGATGCGCTCGAGGGCGCGGAGCACGTTGCGCTCGTCGTCCACGCATAGGATCCTGGTCTGGTGATCACTCATCTGAGCCAACCCCCTCTATCGGGAGCCTGATGGTGAAGGTGGTGCCGATACCCACCTCGCTTTCCACCTCGATGCTCCCGTGATGTTTCTTGATGATGTCGTAACTGATGGAGAGGCCGAGCCCGGTTCCCTTGCCGACCTCCTTGGTGGTGAAAAACGGCTCGAAGATCCGGCTTCTGAGCTCCTCCGGGATACCGCCGCCCGTGTCGCTGATGGCGATGAGGACCTGATCCCCCTCGCGCCTGGTGGCTACGGTGATCTCCCCCTGTTTCTCGATGGCGTGCGCCGCGTTTACCAGCATGTTGAGGAACACCTGGTTCAACTGCTGCGGGAGGCACTTAACCGGCGGGAGCTCGCCGTAGTCGCGCGTGAGCGTGGTCTTGTACTTTAGCTCGTTCCAGGCGATGGTGACGGTGCTCTCGATGCATTCGTTCAGGTCCACGTAGGTGGCCTGCGCGTCGTCCACCCTGGAGAAGCTCTTCAGGTTCTGCACGATGTTGCGCACCCTCTCCGCTCCGTCCTGGGACTCGGCCAGGAGGCTCCGTGCATCCGCGAGGATGTAATCCACCTTGAACTTCTTGCGCGCCTGGGAGATGCGCTCCCTTGCCTCCGGCGGCGCCGCGGCGAGCCCGTCGGACTGGGCCTCCAGGAAACCTTCCAGCCGCTCGAGGTATTTCCCCATGGTGCCGAGGTTGCTGGAGATGAACCCCATGGGGTTGTTGATCTCGTGGGCGACCCCGGCCGCTAGCTGCCCTATCGAGGCCATCTTCTCCTGCTGCAAAAGCTGCGAGTGGGTCGCCTTCAGCTCCTGGTAGGCGACGATGAGCTCCTCGGAGACCCGCTTGATCTCGGTCAGGTCGTGCAGCATGATCACCTGCGATCCCTGTTCACCGTACGGATAGATCCTGAGGGTGAACCAGCGCCCCGATGCCTCGTGCTGGAGCTCGGCCTGCCCGCGGTCCAGGGTGCTCAGGTCGAGCCCTGCCCCCTGCATCAGGTCGCGCCAGTTGGCCGAGACCAGGCGCGAGTAGGAGTTGCCGGTCAACTGCTTGAAAGCGCGGTTGCAGCGCCTGACCCGCCCCTGGCTGTCCACCATGGCTACCAGGTCGTCGATGCAGTCCATGGTCTGTTCCCATTCCCGCTTTCCCTTCTCCACCTGCCGGAACAGCTCCGAGAGTTGCTCGTGCTTCAGGACCATCTCCGCCTGGTTCTTCAAAAGCTGGCGCTCGGCGTTCTTCTTCGCCGTTATCTCCTCTTTCACCCCGAGAAAGTGGGTGATGCGCCCCTGCTGGTCGCAGATCGGGGCGATGGTCGCGTTCTCCCAGAAGAAGGTGCCGTCCTTGCGCTTGTTGTTGAACTCGCCGTGCCATTCCTTTCCGGCCGTTATGGTCTCCCACAGCTGCCGGTAGGTTTCCTCCAACTGACGTCCCGACTTAAGGATGCTCGGCTTTTGCCCCAGCGCTTCCTCCTTCTTGAAGCCGCTCACCTCGCAGAACTTCCGGTTCACGTACTGGATCACCCCTTGGGCATCGGTTATCACGATGGCGCTCGCGCTCTGTTCCACAGCCTCGGAGAACAGGTGCAGGGACTCCTCGGCACGGGCCCGCTCGGTGATGTCGTACAGCGTCTCCACCACCGCGATGGTCTCGCCGTCCCTGGTGACCGGCGCCGCATCGAAGAAGAGGTAGCGTTCCTTGCCGTTCAGGTTGTGGTACCACCCCTCGGCCCTGATGATCCCCTTCATCACCACGTCGCAGCTGTAGGTCGGGTAGAGTTCGCCGGCCCGGTCGGTCTCCCCCGACATGATCAGGTCGCACAGGGTGGGGCGTCTGGCCGGGTAGAAGGGTTCCCACTGCCGCTCGGTGCCGAGCATCTCGGTCGCCGGCATCCCGCTCAGCTCGGCGATGGCGCGGTTCCAGACGATGATGCTGTGGTTTCTGTCGATGACGAAGAGCGGTGTGGAGGTGTTCTCCAGAAGGCTTTCGACGAAACGGCGCTCCTCCTCCAGCATCCCCTCCAGGCGCCGGTCCATGGAGATGTCCCTGAAGCTGCCGCGCTTGCCGAGGCTCTCGCCATCGGCGCCGCGCACTTCCCGGCAGGTGTACTTGAACCAGCGCTGCCCCCCGTTTTTAGTGTTGAGGCGCAACTCCACTGGGGACGCAGGCTTGTCCCGGTCCGTACAGTTGCCGTCTCTGCGCCACAGCTCGCGGTCTTCGGGGTGGATGATGCTTTCCAAAAGGCCCGGGGCGGCTAGAAACTCGCGGTCGGTGTAGCCGGTCAGCGACTCGCAGTTCGAGGAGATGTAGCGCAGCGAGCCGTCGGGGTTGGTGAGGATGGCGAGTTCCGAGGTGAATTCGGCGATGATGCGGTAAAGCTCCTGGTTCTCCTCCAGGGTTTCCTGCCGTTTGTCCATGGTTTCCACCATGCCGTTCACCGCAAGCGCCAGGTGCTCCAATTCGTCGCCGGTCGTGATGGACACGAGCCGCTCGGGCCCCTTCTTCTGGTTGAGGCTGCCGACGTGGTTTACCAGCCGGGCGAGCGGTTCGGTGATGTGACGGATCAGGCGCCATAGCGTCACCTGGGTCAAAAGGAGGATGATGCCGAGGGCCGCGGCGAAAAAAAGGCGCGCCTCCCTGAGCGGCTCGTACGCCTCCGCCTCGGGGTACTGCACCGCCACGATGAAGTTCGCGTTTTTCAGCGGGAGGGCTGCGGTCATCCAGGTCTCTCCCGCGGCGTCCCGGGTTTCGCCGCTGGCCATGACATTTCTCTGCAGCGCGTCGTCGATGGCCGGGTTCTCCCCGGGGGCGAGGTAGGACATCACCTGGCTTTGGTCCGGATGCCAGACGATGGTGCGGTTTCTCTCCATGACCAGCAGGCGTCCGCGCTTTCCGACCGTATGGAGCGCCCGGTCGGTCCTGCCGTCTTCGTGGAGGTCGTGATGTCCCGCCAACAGCCCGGCTACGCTGCCGTCGGCGCGCAGGATGGGAACCCCGAAGCTGATCAGGGGGTGTTTGGGGGGGGCGGAGGAGAAGTATGGGGCGGAGATGTAGGGCTTGCCGGTCGCGAGGGTGAAGGCGACGTAGCTGTTCCCCTTCCGGATCGGGCTCTGTGCCGGGGGGCTTTGCGCGATGCTGCGCCCTTCCGCATCGATCACCTCGAGCCCGCCGTTGAAGAAGGTGCGCGCCGCGCGGAACTGGTCGAGCGCCTGCTGCATCTTCTTCGGGTCGTCGAGCAGGGCGGGGTCGATCCCCTTGGCCATCAGATCGAGCATCTGTCGCGAGTGCAAAAGCTCGTCATCGATGTAGCGCGAGGCGAGGGCCAGAGTCGCCGCGTGCTGCCGCGTCACGGTCTCGGTCAGGGCGTGGGCCAGGTAGCGGTACCCCGCCAGGGTGAGCAGCACCATAAGCGCTGACACCAGCAGGAATACGGGCCCGGATATCTTGGTCTTGATCCTCATATGCTTGCGCTCCGCAGAGGGCGTAGGGCGACATCGCGTGACGGGACGCGCCTCCTCCGCTTCCTGTTTCCATCGGAAAAAACGCTGTTTTCTTGAGGGGAATATTGCGCTAACCTGCCGGAATAAAAAGGTTAATGTCTTTTAATCCGTTGCGGTCGCGCCGCCGAGGTGCGGGGATATGGGGAGTTCGACCCGAACGCAGGTGCCGGAGGCGTCGCTGGAGATGAGGATGCGCCCGCCGTGCCCGGCGATGAAGCGCTGGGCGATGGTCAGGCCGAGCCCCACGTGGCTGTCCGGGGCCTTGGTGGTGAAGAAGGGATCGAACAACGAGGGGAGGTTTTCCGGCGGGATGCCGGGTCCGCTGTCGGAGATGACGATCTCGGCGAGTTCGCCCTGTGCGGCGACCGAGACGCTGATGGTGCCCGGGGCGCTGCCGAGCGCCTCGCAGGCGTTTTTTAAGAGTGCGACCAGCGCGGTGTTCAAGAGGGTGAGCGCCCCCTGCACGAATACGCCGTGCTCGGGCTGGGACCAGTGCACCTGGGTCCCCGGGGGGGTGAGCACCGTGGTCATGTCCACCAGCGGCTTCATGAGGCCGACGAGCTCCAGCTCCTGCATCGCCTGGTTCGCAAGGCCGAGCTCTAGCTGCGCCATCTGTTGCACGATGAGGGCGATACGTTGCCCCCCCTCCTTAGTCTCGTGCAGCAGGGCGGGGAGGTCGAGGTTTATCTGGCGCAGGCGGTGCTTCTTTTCCAGTTGCAGGATCGCCTGGGCGGAATCGGGGTCGGCGGCGCGCAGCAGGTCCGTGAGCGCGTTTGCGTGCTGCTGCAGGGCGAAGGCGTAACGCTCCAGGGTCGAGAGGTTGCTCATCACGAAGCCCAAAGGGTTGTTGATGTAGTGGGCGGCCCCGGCGGCAAGGCGCGCGACGGCTCCCACTTTTTCCTGTTCTACCAGTTTCCTCTGGGTCTTTTGCAGCTTGGCGAGGGTCTGCTCGATCTCATGTCGTGCCCTGGCGAGGGCGGTCTTCTGGCGGGTATTGCGCACGGCGGCACGGATGCGGGCGAGGAGGTCGAGCTCCTGGAACGGCTTGACGATGTAGTCATCGGCCCCAAGATCGAGGCCCGCAGCGATCTGCTCGTGGGTTCCCTGGGAGGTGAAGAGGATCACGGAGTACATGCGATCGTGCAGGGGGGGCGCGCGCAGCACGTCGAGGCCTGAGAGCCCCGGCATCTCGACGTCGAGGAGCATCACGTCCGGAGGAGCGCTGGTCAAGGCGACGAGGGCGCTCGCCCCGTCCACCGCCTCCCGCACCCGGTAGCCGTCCTGGGAGAGAAGGGCGACCACGTAGCTGCGTATGGCGGCGCTGTCGTCAACGACGAGTATGTCCGGCTGCTCTGGGAATTCGGTCATAGTTCCAAACCCGCATCGGCGTGTTTCTTAGCGGCGCCGTCGGTTGCCTGTCCGGCGCACCTTTCTCATCGGCCGAGGATGACTTCCACTGAAGCCTTTTTCGTTGCCGGGGCTGAGGCTTTTCCTGTACTATCCGTGACCATGCCGGCTGCGGCCGGCTTTTAACGTACAGGAGACAAAAGCCATGTCCATAGACAGAAATCTGCGCCTGGAGGGGATCTATCCCCAGCGCCAGAAGGAGTTTTTCATGCAGCGCGTCAAGCTCCCCGCCGGGATCATCTCCGCCGACCAAGCGCTCAAGGTGGCGCAGGTAGCCGGGGTCCACGCGCGCGGCCTCGTGCATCTCACCACGAGGGGGAGCATCGAGCTGCACTGGCTGTCCGAGGAGGCGCTCCCTTTGGTTGCGACCCAGCTCGCGCAGGTGGGGTTGTACAACCGTGGCGCCTGCGGCGGCGCGGTGCGCGGCGTCATCTGCGGCAGCCTCTCCGCAGCCGGTGCCCCCGCCCTTGAGGCGCTGGTCAGGAAGATCCACCGGCACTTCACCGGGAACCCGCGTTTTGAGAAGCTCCCGAAGAAGTTCAAGATCGGCGTCGAGGCGGACACGGCAAGCCGCAGGCACCTGATCCAGGACCTCTGCTTCATCCCCGTCCCCTCCGATGACGAGAGGTCGCGCTACGACGTCTACGCGGCCGGCGGGCTCGGGCGCGAGCCGACCCCGGGCTTTTTGCTGGCGCAAGGAGTCGCGGAGGATGCCCTCATCCCGCTTACCGAGAACGTGCTCAGGGAGTACGAAGCGAACACGCCTCCCCCGAAGCGTCTGAAGCACCTCGTGCGCGAAATCGGGCAGGAGGAGTTTCGCCGCAGGGTGATGGGGGAAGGGGCGCTCGAGGAGCTCACCACCGTTCCCACCCTGACCGGGAGCCTGGTGCCGGTACCTGCCGATTCCGAGGATCGGCTCGAGGCGCACGTCTTTGCCGGGGAGCTTCAGGCGGAAGGGCTCGCGGCCCTTGCCCGTGTGGCGGCGCAGTATTGCGGCGGGATCCTCATGGTGACCGGGAACCAGACCGTCGTGATGCACGTGGTCGAGGAGGCGGATCGGGAGAAGGCGCGCGAGGCGCTGGCGCAGGCCGGGTTTGCCGGAGCGAGCGCGGTGGAGCGGGTGGTGTTCCGGTGCTGCCCGGGGAGCCACGAGTGCATCATGGGGCTTGCCCCGACCCGGGAGGTGGCGGCCGCCGTGGTGGCTGAGCTTGGGGAAGAGGCGCTTGCCATGAACTGGGCCATTTCCGGTTGTCCGAACTGCTGTGCCCAGCCGCAGCTCGCGCAGGCGGGGATCGTCGCATCCCGCTTGGTGAACGACCAGGCCGGGCGTGCGCCGCGTTTCGATCTGTACCGTGCCGGTGCCGGCCCCTTCGCCGAGCCGGTGCAGCAAGGGCTTACCCTGGCCCAGCTCCTCGCGGCGGTCAAGGAAGTCTAAAAAACGTTCAGCGTTCAACGTTCAGCGTTACCCCCCCCCTCTCTCCCTTCTGCGGAGGCGAGGGGGGGCTCCTACCTCTTGAGACAGCATCAAACATGAAGCGTTAAACGTTGAACGTTGAACGTTGAACGTTGAACGGCCGTTCAGCCTTCATCCAGTATGTCCCTCACCTTCCCGAGCAGTTCGTTGATCTTGATCGGCTTCGACACGAAGTGACGGGGGTCCCCCTTGGTCAGCGTATCGGTGACGATGTCCGCCGTGTACCCGCTCATGAACATAGCCTTCACCCCGGGAGAGATGGCGGCTATCGCCTCGTAGGCATCGCGCCCGTTCATGCGCGGCATGATCACGTCCAGGATCACCAGTGCAATCCGGTCTCCAGCCACCTTGAACTTCTCCACCGCGTCGATCCCGTCCACCGCGGTGATCACCCGGTACCCGAAATCCTGCAAAAGCTCCCGCACCATGTCGCGGATCACCGCATCGTCCTCGACGAGAAGGATGGTCTCGTTTCCCCCACGTACCGCCTGGTCCTCGGGCGCACTCTCGCTTCCCGCAGGGAGATCGATCAACGGAAGATAAACCCGGAACACGGTGCCGTGCCCGAGCTCGCTGTAGCAGTTGATGAAGCCGCCGTGCTGCTTCACGATGCCGTACACCATGGCGAGCCCGAGACCGGTCCCCTTGCCCGGCTCCTTCGTGGTGAAGAACGGCTCGAAAATGCGGTCACGGGTCTTTTCGTCCATCCCGATGCCGGTGTCTGCCACGGTGATCAGGGCGTAACTGCCGGGTTCTCCGTAGCCGTGGGAGTCGATGAACTCCTGGTCCAGGATGATGGGATCGGTGCTGATGCGCAGGATCCCCCCCCTGGCCATGGCGTCCCGCGCGTTCACGGCCAGATTCATCACGACTTGCTCGATCTGGCCCGCATCGGCAAGGACGGAGAGCTCCTCCTGGCAAAGCTGCATCCTGAACTCGATATGCTCGGGAATCAGGCGATGCAGCATCGCCTGCACGTTGGTGAGGATGCTGTTCATGCCGACCGGAACCGGGTTGCTTACCTGCTTGCGGCTGTAGGCGAGCAGGCTGCGGGTGAGGCTCGCGGCACGCTCGGAGGCACGCATGATTTCGGCCACTTTCACCTGCATGGGGTGCGCGGGCTCGAGCTGCAGCTGGATCATGGTGCTGTACCCGATGATCGCGGTCAGGATGTTGTTGAAATCATGGGCAATGCCGCCGGTGAGCGTGCCGATCGCCTCCATCTTCTGGGACTGGGTCAGCTGATGTTCGAGCGCCCTTCTCGCTTCCTCCGCTTCGAGCCGGTCGGTCACATCGTAGCAGGTCCCGATGTACCCGGCGAAGTTCCCGTCCAGCCCGTTGAAGGGCCTTCCCATGTCCACGACCCACCGGTAGCTCCCGCTATGGTGCCTTAGCCGGTACTGCATCTGGAAGGGGACCCGCAAGGCGAAGGCGTTACGGTAGGTCGAGACGCACTGCGTCACGTCCTCGGGGTGGACCCCCTCGGTCCAGCCGTCACCAAGTTCGCTCTCCAGGGGGCGTCCGGTGAATTCGAGCCAGGTCTGGTTGAAGTAGTTGGCCGCGCCGTCGGTGCCGACGCGCCAGATCAGGGCGGGGAAATTCTCGAAGAGGGTCAGGTAGAAATCCGCCGAGCGCTCGAGCTCGAGCAGCATCCGGTTGAAGGTCCGGGCCATCTGTCCGATCTCGTCTTCCGAGGTCACCGGGGCGAGTCGTTGCGCGAGTTCCCCCATGGCCGGAAGCTGCTCCAGGTGCCTCGTGAAGGAAACAAGCGGCCTGGTGAGGTGTTGCATGAAGGGCCAGACGATGAGCAGCGACAGGATCGCCGCCGCCAGTGAGCCGGCGAGCAGGTAGTTTCTGGCGGTCCGCAGCGGCCCGTACGCCTCATCGAGCGGGTAGCTGACCGCGAGCACCCAGCCGGTGGACTTCAGACGTTTCACCGATCTGAGCACGGGGATTCCGGTTTGCGTCATCGTCTCGGCGGTTCCCTGGAATCCGGCGAGTGCCCGGTCCAGCATCTCGTTGCGGCCGGGGGGGTCCCGGCGCAGCACCCGCTTCTTGTCCGGGTGCATGAGCACGTTGCGGCGCGCGTCGTAAAGGGACAGGAATCCGTTCCGGCCGAGTTTTAGCGAGGCGAGGGAGTGCAGGAAGTGTTGTTCGCGCAGGTCGATGCTGCCGGACAGCACCCCGATCAACTTCTGTCCCGGACCGAAAAGAGGGACGGTGAACATGATGATCGGCCGACTTTGGCGCTGAAGGGAGGCAAAGGGGCCGGAGATGTAGTTTCTGCGCAGCCTGACCGTCTCCTTGAGATATTCCCGGAAGGAAAAGTCCCGGCCGATGTAGTTGAGGTCCTGGGGGGTAGCCGCGACGAGGATCCCCTTCTTCGAGAAGAGAAACAGGGAGTTGTCGAAGAAGGGACGCTGCCTGATCTGGGCGTCCAGAATGAGCTGCGCCCGCTGCGGGTGCTCCAGGATGTCCGGCGGAAGGCTTTGGGCCAGGTGGTCGAGTTCGGCGGTGAAGTCGAAGATGCGGTCGTCGATTTGGTTCGCCAGCGAGTCGAGCAGTATCGACTGCTGCTGCGAGATGTTCTGCTTGAAGGTTTTTTGCAAAAACAGCAGGGAGGTGACGGCGGTTGCCGACATCAGTACGCCCACCATGAGGAAGACGGCAAGCGTCATCTTGGTTTTCATGCTGTTAAAAAGCACACGAACTCCGATCGGCGCACAAGAGGCCAGCCCAAGACCAGAAAAAGACAGTCATAGCAAACTTATAAACGCTCCGTGAGAAATGACAACGCGCCCTATGAGCAAATTCGCCGACGGCTCGTGATTCTACCCTCTTTTCGTGAGAGATAAAAGCCTACTTATTATAGACCGTCAAATCAGCCCGCTGCGCAGGGGGACGCGACACGGTTTCCTATCCGGCACAAGCGGGGGGCGGGACCCGGCCGGGAGACCAAAAACGTCAAGGAAATGTCGGAAACCCGTTTTATCCGCGTAAAGTGGACAACTATCAAGGCTTTAGGGATGTTTACGGCGCGGAGCGTTGCTGGATACTGCTCTTCTATCCACGTGACCTGTGGAAAAGTATGTGGAGAAATGGGCGTTAAAGGGGACTATCGGCAACAAACCGGATATTTCTAGCAAAATGCCTAAATTTTAGGCGGCGTAAGGGGCCGTTATTGCTGCGTCGCCAAGGTTTTGGCGACGGGACGAAAAAAAAGGGGGGCTCGTGCCCCCCTTTGGCGTGCGTTTGGCCTTTCTGCTTTAGGATAAAACGAAGAGAAGCTCCTCTTTTTCCACCTTTCCGCCTTCCTTGCACTTCACCTCGGCGATGCAGCCGTCTTCCTTCGCCTTGATGTTCGTCTCCATCTTCATGGCCTCGGTGACCGCGAGGATGTCACCCGCCTTGACGGCGTCCCCCGGCTTCACGTTGAGCTTGATCACCTTGCCCGGCATCGGGGCGCCCACGTGCTTCGGGTTCGACTTGTCGGCCTTCTCGTGGCCGGCCTCGTCGCTTTGCACCGACTGGTCGCGCACGGTGACGCTCCTCGCGTTGCCGTTCAGCTCGAAGTAGATCTTCTTGGTGCCGTCGGGCTGGGTCTTGCCGATGGCGTTCAGCTTCACGATGAGCGTCTTGCCTGGCTGCAGCTCGATGGAGGTCTCCTGCCCGGGCTCCAAGCCGTAGAAGAAGATCGGGGTCGGGATCACCGAGACGTCGGAGAACTCCTGGCGGTGCTTCGCGTACTCGACGTAGACGCTCGGGTACATCATGTACGACATCAGCTCCTCGTCGTTCACCGGGTGGCCTACCTTCGCCTCGGCGGTCGCGCGCTCCTTCTCGAAGTCGGCCGGCTCGAGGAGTTCGCCCGGACGGCAGGTGATGGCCTCCTGTCCCTTGAGGATGATCTTCTGCAGCTCCTGCGGGAAGCCCTGGTAGGGCTGGCCGATCATCCCCTTGAAGAAGCCGACCACCGACTCGGGGAAGGCAAGGTCCGCGCCGGGGGCGAAGACGTCTTCCGGTTCGAGGTTGTTCTTCACGAGGAACATCGCCATGTCGCCGACCACCTTGGAGGAGGGTGTGACCTTGACCACGTCGCCGAAGAGGAGGTTCACCTTGTGGTACATCTCCTTGCACTCCTCCCAGCGCTCGATGAGGCCAAGCCCTGCCACCTGCGGCTTGTAGTTGGAGTACTGCCCCCCCGGGATCTCGTGGTGGTACACCTCGGTGGTGCCGCTTTTGAGCCCGGACTCGAAGGGGGTGTAGTAGTCGCGCACCGTCTCCCAGTAGTTGGCGAGCTGCTGCATGCCGCGCTCGTCCACCTGCGGGTCGCGCTCGGTACCCTTAAGGGTCGCCACCAGCGCGTTCAGGTTGGGCTGCGAGGTGAGGCCGGAGATGGAGGAGAGCGCCGCGTCGACGATGTCGACACCGGCCTGCGCCGCCATGAGCAAAAGCGCGCCGCCGTTGCCGGAGGTGTCGTGCGTGTGCAGGTGCACCGGGATGCCGATCTCGTCCTTCAGCGCCTTAACGAGCTGGTAGCCGGCGTACGGTTTGAGAAGCCCCGCCATGTCCTTGATGGCGAGGATGTGCGCCCCCATCTTCTCCAGTTCCTTCGCCATGGAGACGTAGTAGGAGAGGGGGTACTTGGTGCGGGTGGGGTCGGAGATGTCGCCGGTGTAGCAGATGGCTGCTTCGCAGATCTTGCCCGACTTCTGCACCGCCTCCATGGCGACCTGCATGCCGCGGGTCCAGTTGAGCGAGTCGAAGACGCGGAAGACGTCGACGCCGCTCTCGGCGGCCTGGGCCACGAAGCGCTGCACCACGTTGTCCGGGTAGTTCGTATAGCCTACCGCGTTCGCCCCCCTTAGAAGCATCTGGAAGAGGACGTTGGGGATCGCCTCGGAGAGGGCGTGCAGCCTCTGCCAGGGGTCCTCTTTCAAAAAGCGCATCGAGACGTCGAAGGTGGCGCCCCCCCAAAGCTCCAGCGAGAAGAGATCGCTCGCAAGGTGCGAGGTCGGCTCGGCGATCTTCAGGAGGTCGTAGGTCCTCACGCGGGTGGCCAAAAGCGACTGGTGCGCGTCGCGCATCGTGGTGTCGGTAAGGAGGAGTTTTTTCTGCTCGAGGACCCACTTGGCGAGCCCCTCGGCCCCCCTCTCGCGCAGGATGTCCTTGGTCCCTTTGGGCTTTTGCGCGAACGGTTCGATCTGCGGGACGCAGGCGTCGATGAGTTCGGCCGAGCGCAGCGGTTTCGCGACGCCGGCGGAGCCGTTCACGATCACGTCGCCCAGGAAGTTCAGCACCTTGTTGGCGCGGTCCTTCTTCTCGGGGATGACGAGGAGTTCGGGGTGCTGGTCGATGAAGGAGGTGTTGCACTCGCCCGCCAGGAAGACCGGATGGGTGATCACGTTCTCCAAAAAGCCTATGTTGGTCTTCACGCCGCGCACGCGGAATTCCTGGAGGCTTCGATCCATGATGTGGGCCGCCTCGGTGAAGGTGAGGCCCCAGGAGCTGACCTTCACGAGCAGCGAGTCGTAGTGCGGCGTGATCTGCGCGCCGGTGAAGGCGTTCCCCGCGTCGAGGCGGACGCCGCAGCCTGCCGAGGAGCGGTAGGTGGTCAGCGTGCCGAAGTCGGGGGCGAAGTTGTTGGTCGGGTCCTCGGTGGTGATGCGGCACTGGATGGCGTAGCCACGCATCTCGATGGAGCCCTGGTTCGGGATGTTGATCTCCGGGTCGGCGAGCCTTTTTCCTTCGGCGATGAGGATCTGGGCCTGCACGAGGTTCCGGCCGGTGATCATCTCGGTCACGGTGTGCTCGACCTGGATGCGCGGGTTCATCTCGATGAAGTAGTAGCGCCCCTCCTCGTCGAGGAGGAACTCGACGGTGCCGGCGTTACGGTACCCGACCTGCTTGGCGATCTTCAGGGCGTCGGTGCAAAGGGCTAAGCGGGTGTCGCCGGGAAGGGCCAGGGACGGCGCGAACTCGACCACCTTCTGGTGGCGGCGCTGGATGGAGCAGTCGCGCTCGTAGAAGTGCACGAGGCTCCCGTAGCCGTCCCCCAGGACCTGCACCTCGATGTGCTTCGGGTTTTTCAGGTAGCGCTCGAGAAACACGGAGGGGTCGCCGAAGGCGGCCTTCGCCTCGGAAGAGGCCGACTGCAGCCCTTCGAGGAGCTCCTTCTGGTTGGTGGCTACGCGCATGCCGCGCCCGCCGCCGCCCGCCGCCGCCTTGATGATGATCGGGTAACCGTGGTTCTTGGCGAACTTGAGCGCGTCCTCCTCGTGGAGGATGGGCTCCTCGGTGCCGGGGACCGTGGCGACGCCGGCGGCCTTCGCCACCTTCCTCGCGGCGACCTTGTCACCGAGGGCGCGCTGCATCTCGGCGGTAGGTCCGATGAAGGCGATGCCGTTTGCCTCGCACTTCTCGGCGAACTCGGCGTTCTCGGCCAGGAAGCCGTAACCGGGGTGGATGGCGTCGACGTCGCGCTTCTTGGCGAGCGCGATGATCTCGTCGATCCCCAGGTAGGCGTCGATGGGGGCTTTCCCCTTTCCTACCTGATAGGCTTCATCCGCCTTGTAACGGTGCAGTGAGAGCTTGTCCTCATCCGAATAGATGGCAACCGTGCTGATGCCTAGTTCGGTGCAGGCGCGGAAGATCCTGATCGCGATCTCCCCGCGGTTAGCTGCCATCACCTTCCTGAATTTCCGAGCTTCCATTTCTTCTCCTTTAGTGGGGTGTTTTTTACCGAGACTAAAACAAATGGTGGAAATTTTATTGCGATAATAAAACAGGTGCCGCCCTATTGGTAAAACCAATTTCCCTTTAATTTCTGAGGGTTTAATTATGTATTCAAAAAGGTGGCATATAAAAGCAGATTCGAAATCGAATGTCAATCCAGAATGTAGTTATATTTTTGTATGCTCACGCCAAACCGCAAGACGGGGGCACCAGCGGGGCGGCTTTTTGCTTGCCTTGACCCGGGACCTGCCTTATCTTGGCGCGATGATCATGCAAGGTACGGCAGCAAACGCAGCAGCAATAGTAATCGGTGGCTTTATCGGCATCAAGGCGGGACACCTCATTTCCAGTCGTGTGAGGGGGACCGTCATGTCCGGAGTCGGGCTCGCAGTATTACTTATCGGCATGCAGCTCTCTTTGAAAAGTCAGCAGCCGCTGATTATCATCGGCTCGCTCATCGGCGGCGGGATCATCGGCGAGCTCTTGGGCATCGAGGGGCGCCTGGAAGCGCTTGGGAACTGGATCGGCGACCGCTTCAAGGGAAGCGGCAAGGTGGCCGAGGGGTTCGTCACGGCTAGCCTTTTGTACTGCGTCGGCGCCATGGCCATCATGGGGGCGTTGCAGGACGGTCTCGGGTCGCGCCCGGACATCCTTTACGCGAAGGCCGCCCTGGACGGCATCGCCTCGGTGGCGCTCGCCTCCACCCTTGGAGTGGGCGTCCTCTTCTCCGCGCTGCCGCTCTTAGCCTACCAGGGTGCCATCACCCTCTCCGCGTCGTTTGCGCAGCAGATCATGACCCCCGCCGTGGTACAGGAAATGAACGCCGTCGGCGGGCTTTTGATCCTAGCAATCGGCCTCGACATGCTCGGGGTGAAACGGGTCCCGGTGGGGAACCTGCTTCCCGCGGTTTTCCTGGCTCCTCCCCTCGTCATGCTCTTCGTCGCTTCCTGACCTCCCCGCTGGACGTAAACCTTGACACTCCCTCTAAAAATCTAATAACATGCGGTGCTTCCCGGGATAGCGCACCTCCCCCCGGAGGGGGGAGGCTGGGAGGGGGAAAGGCCGATGGAGCTGCTGCGCTCCCCCTCCCTGCCCCTCCCCCTCCGGGGGCGGGAACGCCACGGCGACTCACTCAGAAGCAATGGAGAAACAGTTTTGGCCTGGAAAGCAATCGGCATCTTCGATTCCGGCGTGGGCGGTCTTACCGTCCTGAAGGAAGTGATTCACACGCTCCCGCAGGAGGACACCATCTACCTTGGTGATACCGCCCGCGTTCCCTACGGCACCAAGTCGCCGGAAACGGTGATCCGCTACTCGCGCCAGATCGCGCGCTACCTCATGAACCGCGACATAAAGCTCCTGGTCGTCGCCTGCAACACGGCCTCCGCCGTGGCGCTCGCCGCGCTGCAGCAGGAGTTCGACATCCCCATCGTGGGGGTGATCGAGCCGGGCGCGCGCGCCGCTGCCGCCGCCACCAGAAGCGGAAAGGTCGGCGTGATCGGCACCGCCGCTACCGTTGCCTCCTCCGCCTATACCAAGGCCATCAAGAGGATCAACCCGGACATCGAGGTGGTGAACCGTGCCTGCCCGCTCTTCGTGCCGCTGGCCGAGGAAGGGTGGGTGGACAACGAGGTCGCCAGGATAACGGCGCGCATCTACCTCGAGGACCTGAAACGGCAAGGTGTGGACACTTTAGTACTTGGCTGCACCCACTACCCGATCCTGAAGGAAGTGATCGCCGAGGTGATGGGGCCGGAGGTGGCCCTGGTCGACTCCGCTGCCGAAACCGCGCGGACCGTGGCGCAGATACTCTCCGAAGAAGGACTTTTGCGTCCCGAGTGCGAGCGCGGCAACCACCATTTCTACGTGACCGACATCCCGGCCGGCTTCATCAGGGTCGGCAACCGTTTCCTCGGCGGCGAACTGGGGGACGTTTACCAGGTGAGTCTGGAACAGGAACAGGAGGGCGAGGACGGTGAAGAAACGTACTAACAAGGCCAAAGGCGTCCTCCTTGTCGCCTTCCTGGTGTTTGCCATCGTCGTGGGGCTTCTCGTCTTGCGCAAGTACCGGACCGCGACTCAGCCGGCCCAGGTGGCGCCGCAGACCGAGCAGGCTCCCGATACGCGGGTGGTGACGCTTTTCTTCGGCAACGAGGAAGGGTCCGGTCTTGCCCGTGAGGGGCGTGAGATCGCCGTGGAGGATACCGCCGACGACATGGTCGCCAGCGTGGTGGACGAGCTGGTGGTGGGGCCCTTGGGGAGCCTCGCGCCGAGCCTGCCGACCAACGCGCGTGTGCTCGGGGCGCATCTGAAGGGGGATCTGGCCGAGGTCGATTTCTCCCACGAGCTGGTGGAGGGGCTTCCCGAGGGGAGTTCCGCAGAGATGACCGCGGTGTATTCCGTGGTCGATACGGTGGCCGCCAACTTCCCGCAGGTGAAGGGGGTGCAGTTCCTTATCGACGGCAAGCCGGTGAAGGAGTTCAAGGGGCATCTCGACCTCTCCACCCCGATCGCGCCGGACTTCACGCTGGAAAAGAAATAACGTTCAACGTTCAGCGTTCAACGTTCGCCATTTGGTGTTGCTTCTGGCTTGACTTGTTGCGCTGCATCAGCGGCACTGGGGCGGCCCGGAGGGGAAAAACTTTTTGAACGTTGAACGTAGAACGTTGAACGTTTCCTGGGGGTTAAGATGAAGATGCCGTTTATGCAGGCGGTTAAGGAGCGGGTGCTGGTTCTGGACGGCGCCATGGGGACGATGCTGCAGGAGCGCGGACTCAAACCCGGGCAGTCTCCGGAGGAGATGAACCTGACCGCCCCCGAGGTGGTGGCGGGGGTGCACCGCGCCTACCTCGAGGCGGGCGCGGACATCATCGTCACCAACACCTTCGGCGGCACCAAGGCGAAGCTGGAGCACTACGGCCTGGGCGACCAAGTAACCTGCATCAACGCGGAGGCGGTGCGCCTGGCCCGCGAGGTGTGCGGCGAAAACGCCTACGTGGCGGGCTCCATCGGCCCCACCGGACGCTTCGTGGAGCCGGTCGGCGACATGAGCTTCGACGAGGCCTACGGCATGTTCCAGGAACAGGCGAAGGCGCTCATCGACGCCGGCGCCGACCTCATCTCGCTGGAGACCTTCCTCGACATCAAGGAGATCCGCGCGGCTCTCATCGCCATCCGCGACCTCTCCGCCGACATCCCGGTCATCGCCATGCTCACCTTCGAGGAGAAGGGAAGAAGCGTGCTCGGCTCTCCGCCGGAGGCAGCGGCCATCACCCTCGAGGCTGCCGGCGCCTCCCTCGTCGGCTCGAACTGCGGCCTCGGCGTGGACGGCATCTACGACATCCTCTGCGCCATGAGAAAGGTGACCTCGCTGCCGCTCATCTCCCAGGCGAACGCGGGACTGCCGATCCTAAAAGACGGCGTCACCGTGTTCCCGGGCACCCCGGACGAGATGACCGCCTACCACGACCGCATGATCGGCCTCGGCGTGCGCGTCATCGGCGGGTGCTGCGGCACGACTCCCGCCCACATCGGCGCCATCAAGGACGCCCTCGCCGAAAAACAGACCCACTTCGTCCCGAAGGAGGATGACGGCACCACCTGGATCTCGAGCCGCGGCTCCTTCGCGCCGATGGGTGCCAAGCACCAGGCCGCGCTCATCGGCGAGCGCATCAACCCGACCGGGAAGAAGCTCTACTCCCAGGAACTCAGGGAAGGGAAGGTGAGCTACATCCGCCGCGAGGCGCTTGAGCAGACCGAACTCGGGGCGACCCTGCTCGACGTGAACGTCGGCACCCCGGGGATCGATGAGCCGGCCGCCATGGAGCGCGCCGTCTTCTGCATCACCGGCGCGGTGCAGACCCCGCTCGTGCTCGACTCCTCCTCGCCCGAGGCGCTGGAGCGGGGCCTCAAGGCCGCGGACGGCAAGGTGCTCATCAACTCGGTGAACGGCGAGGAGAAGAGCATGGCCGCCGTGCTGCCGCTCGCTAAGAAATACGGGGCGGCGGTCGTCTGCCTGACTCTCGACGAAGCGGGCATCCCCGCCGAGGCTGACGGTCGGGTGGCCGTGGCGCAGAAGGTCGCCGAGCGTGCCGCGCAAATGGGGATCAAGAGAAGCGACGTCGTCGTCGACTGCCTCACCCTCACCGTGAGCGCCGAGCCGAAGGGTGGACTCGTCGCCCTCGAGGCGGTGCGCAAGGTGAGCGAGCTTAAGCTCAACACGACGCTCGGGGTCTCCAACATCTCCTTCGGGCTTCCCTGCCGCCCGCTCATCTCCTCCACCTTCTTCTCCATGGCGCTCGCCGCGGGGCTCACCTCCGCCATCGTGAACGTGAAGGAGGCGCCCATGATGGCGGCATGGAGAAGCGCCATGGTGCTCCTCGGCAAGGATACGAACGCCGCAGGCTACATCGACGCCTACAAGGGGCAGGCGGTGACCGCCTCAACCCAGCCCGCGTCGGCCGCTGCCGGTGCCGGTGCCCCCGTTGAAGCCGCCGTGGAGCCGGAAGGGATCCGCGGTCGCCTCGCCAAGGCGGTCATCAACGGCGAACTGGAAGGTGTGGTCGCCCTGGTCGAGGAAGCGCTCGCCCAAGGGCTCACCCCGATGGAAATCAGCTCCGAGGCGCTCCTGGTCGGCCTGGACGAGGTGGGCAAGCGCTTCGGCAACGGCTCCTTCTTCCTCCCGCAGGTCATGGTCTCCGCCGACACCATGAAGGCCGCCTTCGCCCGGCTAAAGAGCGAACTCGCGTCCGGCGCGCTGAAGAGCCTGGGCAAGATCCTCATGGCCACCGTCGAGGGTGACATCCACGACATCGGCAAGAACATCCTGGTCACCCTTCTCGAGAACAACGGCTTCGAGGTGATCGACCTCGGCAAGAACGTACCGGCGGCGAAGATCCTCGATGCGGCGCGCGAGCACCAGGTGGACGCGGTGGGACTCTCCGCGCTCATGACCACAACCATGGCCCAGATGGACAAGGTGGTGGCCCTTTTGAAGTCGGAAGGGGTGAAGAGCTTCACCATGGTGGGGGGCGCGGTGGTGACCCAGCAGTACGCCGACGAGATCGGCGCCGACCTCTACGCCAAGGACGCCATGGAGGCGGTGGCACGCATCAAGGAACTGCTGGCAAAATAAACGCTTTTTTGCCATATCGTAGCCCCGCGGCGCCCGCAACTATCGCTTGCAACGCCGCGCACCCTGTGTTAACGTGCCAGCGAAGTACGCCATTTGGCGTAGAGGGTGCTCATGGTTTTGGGATTCAACCACAATATCAGGTACAAAGGGGTTCTCTTCCACGTTCAGACCGAGGACAGCGGCAAGGCAAACCCGCACATTATCACCCTGCTCTACCGTGAAGGAACCATCCTCGCCTCCGCCAAGACCAGCTACGCCGACATCATCAAGGTGGAGCAGCTCGAGGCGGTGGTCGAATCGATCATGAAAGAGCAGCACAAGGATATGATGCGCCGTCTGAAAAACGGCGAGTTCGACGCACGCATCTTCCCCGATGGAGCCCCCGAACCTACGGCGGCACCGCAGGAGCCGGCAGCCGCACCGCAAACACCGGAAGTACCGGCACCGCAGGCCCAGGCCGCCGCACCGCAGACACCGGCTGCCGCGCCACGGGCACCGGAACCGCCCAAGGACACACCCCCGACAACGCCAGCCAATCGCAGCCTGGATGAGGTCATCCTCGATTACCTCATCACCGGCGAGGACAAATAAAAGCCAGCCTGAAAGGAACCTTCGTGAAAGAAAAGATTGCAGATCTGGAGGAAAAGGCGAGACGCCTGCGCGTCGCCATCGTGAAGACGCTGCACAAGTCGCAGTCCGGGCACACCGGCGGGTCGCTCTCCGCCATCGACATGGTGTGTGCGCTGTACTTCCACAAGATGCGCCACAACCCGCAGGAGCCTACCTGGGACGGGCGCGACCGCTTCGTGCTCAGCAAGGGACACGCCGCTCCGGCGCTCTACGTGACCCTGGCCGAGTGCGGCTACTTCCCCTCCGAGGACCTGATGATGCTGCGCCGCTTAGGCAGCCACCTCCAGGGACACCCGGACAGCAAGGGGACCCCGGGCGTCGACGTCTGCACCGGCAGCCTCGGCCAGGGGCTTTCGATGGCCAACGGCATGGCACTGGGACTTAAGCTCGACGGCAAGGATAACCGCGTCTATGCGGTTCTTGGCGACGGCGAGCTGCAGGAAGGGCAGGTGTGGGAGGCCGCGATGGCCGCCGCCCACTACAAGAGCGACAACCTCTGCGCCTTCATCGATTCCAACGGGCTGCAGATCGACGGCGACGTCTCCAAGGTCATGAACGTCTCCTCGATTTCCGACAAGTTCAAGGCCTTCGGCTGGAACGTCATCGAGATCGACGGCCACGACATGGGGCAGATCATCGCCGCTCTCGATGCCGCCGAAGCGCACAAGGGCGCACCGACCGCCATCGTCGCCAAGACGGTGAAGGGCAAGGGCGTGCACCTGTTCGAGAACAAGGCGTCCTACCACGGCGTCACCCCCAACGACGACGAGCTTCCCGAGGCGCTCAAGTGCCTTGGTTGCTTCGACTAAATTAATTAGGCAGGGACATACAAGAAAGGAACACGACTATGATCGCAACGAGGGACGCCTACGGCGAGGTGCTGGCCGAGCTGGGGGGCGAGAACGATAAGATAGTGGTGCTCGACGCCGACCTCTCCGGCTCCACCAAGACCGCAGTGTTCGCCAAGAAATTCCCCAACCGTTTCTTCAACATGGGGATCGCGGAAGCCAACATGGTGGGGACCGCGGCGGGTCTTGCCGCCGTCGGGAAGATCCCCTTCCTCTCCACCTTCGCCATTTTCGCCGCAGGCCGCGGCTGGGAGCAGATCCGCCAGGCGCTCGCCTACCCGAAGGCGAACGTGAAGGTCGTCGCCACCCACGGCGGCGTCACGGTCGGTGAGGACGGGGGCTCGCACCAGTCCGTCGAGGACGTGGCCATCATGCGCGCCATCCCGAACATGACCGTCATCGTCCCCGCCGACGGCGAGGAGACCAAGGGGGCCATCCGCGCCGCCGCGGCATACAAGGGGCCCGTCTACGTGCGCCTTGGCCGCAACAAGGTGCCGAGCGTCTTCCCGGCGGGTCACAAATTCGAGATCGGCAAAGGGGTCGTCGTCGTCCCCGGCACCGACCTCACCTTCATCACCACCGGCCTCATGACCGCACAGGCGGTCATCGCCGCCGAGAAGCTGAAGGCTGAAGGGATCTCCGCACGCGTCCTGCACATCGGCACCGTGAAGCCGCTCGACAAGGAACTCGTGGAAGAGGCGGCTCGTGAGACCGGCGCCGTCATCACCGCCGAGGAGCACTCCGTGGTCGGTGGCCTGGGTGGCGCGGTTGCCGAATTCCTCGGCGAGGCCTGCCCGACCCTCATGAAGCGCGTCGGCGTGTACGATCGTTTCGGTACCTCCGGGAAGTCGGACGAACTCCTCAAGTATTTCGGGCTGAACGCTGAAACCCTCATCGAAGAGGCCAGGGAGATCGTCTCGAGGAAAAAATGATGCTGAGGGTGCTCCGGTCCAAGGGGGGCTTCACCTATATCGGCGCCCTGGTGATGGTCATGATCGTAGGGGTCATGGCCACCAGGGCCGCCGCGGTCTGGAGCACCGCGGCCAAGCGCGAGCGTGAGGCGGAACTCCTCTCCCGTGGCACGCAGATCCGCGATGCGCTGCGCAAGTGGTACAAGGTGAAGGTCGTGGACGGGAAACTCGTTTCGAGCATCACACCCGCCGCGGGCGCCCAGCCTGCAGCACCTACGGCTATTCCAGGACCCACGGACCTGAAGGCGCTGCTGCGCGATCCCAACAGCGCCGCCAAGGAGCGTTACCTGAGACCCTACTGCCTCGTCGATCCCATCACCGGCAAGGAGTGGGACGTGATCCGGCTGGAGGGGAAGATCGTCGGCGTGAAATCGACGAGCTCGCAGGACCCGGTCAAGCAGGGAAACTTCCCCTTCGACCTGCACCCGCAGGACTTCGAGAAGAAGCAGAAGTACAGCCAGTGGGAATTCGTCTATGATCACGTCCCCCCCATCACAGCAACCGGTGGGGCCGTAACCGGTCTCGGGGGGAGCAAGAGCTCCCTTAAGTCACCTTCAACCGGGACATCGGGCTCAACTACAACACCGTAGCGGATGGAAGCGGAGGCACCCTGATCTTCAAGAGTCTCACATCGCGCGTTATCGTGCTCTCCATCTGCCTGCTCGTCTTCGGCATCGGGACCTTCGCGTTCCTGACGCTCAGGCGCGAGCAGATGCAGCTCATCAACTCCGCCCGGGAGTCGAGCGAGCTGCTGCTCGACACCATCGAACGCTCCCTCTACAACTCCATGCGCCACGGCAACACCGAGGACGTGAAGGTCATCCTCGAGATGGTGGGGCAGAGCGAGAACCTCGTGGGGGTGCGCATCTTCCATCCCCACGGCGTCATCCTCAAGTCCTCGCAGGGCTCCGAGGTGGGACGCGTCGTCGACGAGCACGACTTCAAGCTCTTCCTGGACAACAAGCGCGAGGGGGTCTTCACTCTGGACGGGCACGGCGAGGTGCTCGGCATGGTGAAGCCGATCTACAACAACCGCCAGTGCAACCTGTGCCACGGCTCCAAAAGCCGCATCATCGGCCTTCTCAACGTCAACTACTCGCTGGTCGAGACCAGGCGCCGCATCGTCGAGCTGACCAAGCTCTTCGTCATGTCGACCGTCGCCATCATCGGCTTCCTTTCGCTTGCCATCTCCCTTGTCATGCTGAAGTTCGTCAAGAAGCCGCTGCACCAGCTCGCGAGGAACATGGCGCGGGTGGAGGCGGGCGACCTATCGGTGCGCATGGTCCCGGAGGGGAAGGACGAGATCGGACGCCTGATCGTCTCCTTCGACTCCATGGTGGACCGGCTGGACCGCGCGAAAAGAGAGCTCGAGACCTACCACTTCCAGCAGATGGAGCGCGCCGACCGGCTCGCCTCGGTGGGTGAGATGGCTGCCGGCATCGCCCACGAGATCAAGAACCCGCTGACCGGGATCGCGGCCGCCATCACCGTATTGAAGGACGACTTTTCACCCGAGGACGGGCGCGCCCTGATCATCGGTGAGGTGCTGGAGCAGATCTCGCGTCTGGACAAGACGGTGAACGACCTCCTCTTCTTCGGGAAGCCGACCGTGGCGGAGCCGACCTGCACCGACATAAACAGCGCCCTCAAGAAGATCCTCATCTTCGCCTCGCAGCACCGCGGCGGCAAGAACATCGAGAAACAGCTGGAGCTTGCCGAGGACCTGCCGCCGGTCTACGTAGACCCGAAGCAGATCCAGCAGGTCTTCCTGAACCTCTTTTTGAACGCGGTGCAGGCGATGCAGTCCGGCGGAACCCTCACCGTTACGAGCAGGCTCGCCAGGATCGACGACATGGACATGGTGCAGGTGAAGGTTGCCGACACCGGCCAGGGTATCCCGCCGCAGATCCTGGAGAAGATCTTCACCCCGTTCTTCACCACCAAGGCCCAGGGGACCGGCCTTGGCCTCGCCATCAGCCACCGTCTCATCGAGCAGCATGGCGGGCGTCTCTCCTGCGTGAGCCAGGACGGCGCAGGAACCACCTTCACCGTGGAACTACCCGCCTACTGCCCGACGCAGGCCGAGCTGGAAGAGGCTATGACGAGCTCGGGGACCATCGGTTGAAAACGGCAGTAACGGCAGCAACCGGCGCATTCCGGTGCTGAGCCCGGCACATCATCCTAAGGAGCCGCTATGCGCAGAGCTAAAATAATGGTCGTCGATGACGAGCACCTGATCCGGTGGTCCCTCGAGCAGAACCTCAAGAAGCAGGGGTACGAAGTCTGCACGGCGGGGACCGGAGAGGACGCCATAAGGCTGGCCAGGGAGGAACAGCCCGAACTGGTGCTGCTCGACTACCACCTCCCCGGCATCAACGGCCTGGAGGTGCTGCAGCGCCTGAAAGAGATCGACGAGGAGCTGCTCGTCATCATGGTCACCGCGCAGGGGGGGCTGGAGACGGCCGTGAACACCATGCGGCACGGGGCCTACGACTACATCAACAAGCCCTTCAACTTGGACGAGATGTCGCTCGTGGTCAGGAAGGCGCTCGATACCTCCGAGCTGCGCCGCGAGGTGGTCCAGCTCAGAAGCGAGCACAAGAAGCAGGGGCCGCCGAAGATCATCGGCAACTCGAAGCACATGAAAAACGTGCTCGAGATGATGGCGAAAGTGGCCAAAAGCGACGCCTCCACCGTCCTCGTGCAGGGGGAGTCGGGGACCGGCAAGGAATTGGTGGCGAAGTACATCCACTACGAGTCATCCCGTGCTGAGAAGCCGTTCGTCGCGATCAACTGCGCCGCGGTCCCGGCCACCCTTCTTGAGAGCGAGCTCTTCGGCCACGAGAAAGGTGCCTTTACCGACGCGAAGACCTCCAAGAAGGGGCTTTTCGAGCTGGCCGACGGCGGCACCGTCTTCCTTGACGAGATCGGCGACATGGAACTCGGCATGCAGGCGAAACTGCTCCGCTTCCTCGAGGACCGCACCTTCCGCCGCATCGGCGGCACCAAGATGATCCCGGTCGACGTAAGGATCGTTTCAGCGACCAACAAGGATCTGTTGAAGGCGATCGAGGATAAGACCTTCAGAAACGACCTGTACTACCGGCTCCAGGTAATCCCGATCTTCCTTCCGGCGCTGCGCGAGCGTAAGGAGGACATCCTGATGCTCGCCAACCACTTCATCGAGACCTTCTCCCGCGAGTTCGGCAAGTCGACCAAGGGGATTTCGAGCATGGCGGAGAAGCTCCTCGTGGAATACAACTGGCCCGGCAACATCCGCGAGCTGAAGAACGTCATCGAGCGCGCCATCATCCTCGGCAACGAAGACACCCTGCTCATGGAGAACCTGCCGCTCGAGATCATCGCCAAGGCCTCGCAGGTGACCGTTCCCCTAACCACTTTCAAGCTCCCAGCGGAGGGGATCGACATCGAGGAGGTCGAACGCGAGCTGATCAAGCAGTCGCTCGAGATGACCGACTGGAACCAGTCCAAGGCGGCGAAGAAGCTGAATCTCGGCATCGACGCCTTCCGTTACCGCATGAAGAAATTCGGCTTCCTCAAATAGGAGCCTTGTCCCCGGAGGGTTTCCTGCTCCTTTGGGGCAGGGCGCATCAGTTGGTACAGACCGGATGCCCAAGACATCCCTTCGAAAAATGATCCTTCGCCCTGGCAGATTCCCTGCCGGGGCGTTCTTCGTCCTGCTGGCTGCGTATCTCGCGGCGCCGTTGTCCGCCTGCGCTTCCTATTCCGACGCGGTCCCTCCGCTACTTGCTTTACCCCAACCGGTTGCCCCGGCACCGGACTTCGTTCCCCTTCCCATCCCGGGGCTCGCCCTGGGCGCTCCCCCGGTCGTTCCGACCTCTTCATTCCGCAGCGAGTTTCAGGCTGAGTATCCGTCCAAGCCGTGGCTCAACGACCGGCAAAATCGCCCGTCCTTCGTTCTGCAGCGGGGCGAGTACGGTGGGAGCGGCTTCAAGGTGCTAGCCGAGATGGGGGACCTGCACCTCACGGAGACCGGCAATACGCTGCTGGATGCGCGGGGCAGGGGAGGGCGTTTCTCGCTTTTGACCGGAAGCGCCGGTAACCGTGCCACCTTCAAGACCTTCGCGGCCTCAGGGGCACTTCACCCCGGGCCGGAAGACACCCTGGTGGGGGCAACGGGGGAGCTTTCCCTTCTGGACGACAGCGCGCTCTTTAAGACCATCTTCGTCTCCGGCCGCAGTTCGCTCGACCGTGAGGGGCGCTGGCCGACCGCGGGGGCCAAGAGGGGGGACGTGGTGGGGTTCGTGGCCCGCCTTGAGCCGGTCCGGGGGAAGCTCGCCGCGGAGGCGGAGTACGACTATTCCGTTTATGATGCGAACACCGCCGACCCAGGCTCCGCGCTGCGCGACAGCGCATGCCGGTTCAAGATGACCGGGGACTGGGGGCGCAGCCGCTACATGGCGCTCTACGAGAGGACCGGTCCGAGGTACCGACTCATGGGTGACGGGCCGGAGCGGGACCGGGAAGGGGGGAGCTTCGGTGTGGCCACCGCCTTGGAACTGCACGACCTCGACGTGAGGCTTTCGCGCTACAACGACAACACGGAGAGGGACCCGCTTAACCCGCGGCTCTACCGCTACGAAGGGGTCGTTGACTACAAGTTCAAGGGATTCAAGACGCTCCCGCTCGCGTTGCAGTACCGCAAGACCTTCATCGACAGCACCAAAGAGCCGGTGGGGTACGCCCCGAAGGACGTTGCCGAGGACGCGGTGTCCGGGCAGGCGAACCTCCTTGCCGGGCGATGGGATCTGGGCCTGCGCGGTGGCGTGACGCAGAGGACCGACCGGATCAAGCAGCAACGGGAGCTTTCCACCGCTAGCGTCGGGTTCTTCCCCAAGTTTTCCGCAGCAAACTTCACCCTTTTTCCCGATCTTTACATGAAACGGACCAACGACTATGCTGCGGACCAGCGTACCGACCAGTACGCAGTGAACCTGGGGGTTACCGGGAATCTTTTGGAGAAGAGGCTGGATTACGAGGTGAAGGGGGGCTTCAAGAGAGAGAGCACCGGAGTGGGGACCGGTCGGGAGGTGCTGGGGGCAAAGGTGAAGGCCCTCTACCCCCTGGCGGGCCTGTTCAAATGGACGCGCTCCCCCTCGCTGGGGATCAAGGGAGAGTTCAACGGTATCAACAACCTGACCGAGGACCGCAGGGAGAACGATTTCTCCCTGCTTATCTCGCTGGACGGCGGGAGTTTCCTCTAGATTTTGACGAGCTCGTAGCTCCTGGTGCCGATACCGATCTTCTCGGCGTGCTCCAACTGCACCTCCCAGTCGATCTCGGGATGAACGCCGCGGAACTTGTCGCCGCCGGGTTCGTGCCCTGAGGCGAGCGCGGTGTCCTGGTTGCCGCGGGCGTTGTTCACCAGATCGGCGCAGGCCTGGTCCAGCGCCACCGGGTCGGTGGAGGCGCAGATGCCGATGTCGTTCACTATGGGGGCGTCGGCGTGGCCGTAACAGTCGCAGGCCGGGGAGACCTGGGTGATGAAGTTGAGGAACAGGGTCTTGCCGGCCTTGCCGTGCAGGGTCCCCTTGGCGTACTCGGCCATCTTGCGCATGACGAGCGAGGCGCTCTCGTTCCACTGGATGTTGATCGCCTTTCTCTGGCAGGCGGTGATGCAGCGGCCGCAGCCGACGCAGGCGTCCGCGTCGATTTGTGCCTTCCCTTCGATGATGGTAATGGCGGCATGGGCGCAGGACTTGAGGCAGACACTGCAGCCGTTGCAGAAACGCTCGGCGACCTTCGGGGCCACCGTCGAGTGCTGCTGCATCTTCCCGGTGCGGCTCGAGCATCCCATGCCAAGGTTCTTTAGCGTCCCGCCGAAGCCGGTCAGCTCGTGGCATTTGAAGTGCGACACGGCGATCAAGGCATCCGCTTCGAGGATCTCCGCTCCTATGTTCACCGTCTTCAGGATCTCGCCATCCACCTGCACGTCCTTCGCGTTATGCCCCTTGAGGCCGTCGCACATGATGAGCGGCGCGTTCACCACCGCGTAGGCGAAACCGTTCTCGACGGCGCAGGCAAGGGCGGAGACCGCTTCCTTACGCTCACCGGGGTAGAGCGTGGAGGAGTCCGTGAGGAAAGGTTTCCCCTCGCACCCTTTGATCTCATCGACCACGCGGCGCAAAAAGATCGGGCGGATGAAGGTATGGTTCCCCCGCTCGCCGAAGTGCACCTTCACGGCGACCAGGTCGCCGGGGGCGATCGCCACCGAAAGCCCAGCCTGCTGCATCAGTCGCCCGATTTTAGCGAAAAGGTTCTCCTTGGCTCCGGCGCGCATGTCAGCGAAAAATACCTTGCTCTTCATAAACTTCCCCTCCTTTAGCGGTTGCACCCGAACAGCGGTCAGCGATTGGTATCACATATCGCTGGTCAATTCAACTGCACAACTTTTTCTTGCTCTGTAGTAAAAATATGTTATTTATTAAAAATTCTGAGTTAACCACAACGGCCCAAGGCCGGAACGGCGCTGTGGGAGCGGCATCCCGCCCCCCGGCCGGCAAGCCTGCTTGCGGCAGCGGTGCTCTTCACACCATTAAAGGTACGCCCCGGCGAGGTTCATGACCGGGCGCAGGTACGATAAGGAGCGCAGATGATCGAATGTGACGAGCGGGAACTCTGGATCATGGGACTGGGCGAGCGCGTTGAGCGTGGAGCCATCGTCTGCAGCTATCTGGCGGAAGGAGGGCACCGGGCAAAGACGGCGAAGATCTCGGAACTGACCGGTTGCACGCCGAGGGCGATCCTCCTCGATCTTTCCCCCTGGTCTGACGATGGCTGGGGGGTGCTCTTGAAGCTGAAGGAGAACCCGGCGACTCGCGAGATTCCGATTCTTCCGATGTATCTGAGCGAGATCGGCCAGGTGGGGGCTGTCTTCCCGGTGGCGGGGTTCTTCACCCTCCCCATGGACGTCCCATACATGACGAGGAAGCTTAATCAGCTCGGGCTGGCAGAGGAGTCCGAGGATTATGACCTGCAGGTGATGATGGTGACCCGCAGGGGCGAAGAGGATGTGCAGAAGGCACTCACCAAGATGGGGTTTGAGGTGGTGAACGCCTACACCGCCAAGGAGGCGGTGGCCGTTGGCACCATCGTGCATCCGTACATGATGTTCTGTGCACTCATGCTCCCGGACCAGGCGGCTTTCGAGCTCTTGGAGCGTTTCCGGCTCTACCCGCAGACGAGGAACATTCCGTTCTTCGTGCTCCTGAAGGGAGAGATGAAGGAAGGCGAACGTCAGGCCATGAGCCGCGGCATTGAGCACCTCGTGCGCAAGAAGTGGTTAACCCGCCAGGAATTCCTGGGGTACTTCAAGAAGAGCAAGGAATGACGAAAAGGGGGGGACGGCATCAGCCGTCCCCCCCCTTTTTTAGTCTTTTGCCTCCGGCAGCGCTCCTGGCCTGTAACCTCCACCTTCCGACACCCAGCCTATCACTTCAGACTGCCAAACCCATCACTTCGGAATCGAAACCTATCACTTCGGAACCGAAACCTGCCACTTTCGGATCGAAACCTATCACTTTCGGGTCGAAATCTATCACTTTCGGGTCGAAACCTATCACTTTCGGGTCGAAACCTTCTAATTCGACTTGCGAATTCATAGGTTTCGCCCGGCTAAGCTACTGAATCCGACTGTCTAAGCTATGGCTTTCGATGCCATAAGAGCCTGCTACGCGGTCCGGACTTCCCACGAGCCGCGGCGAAGGCGGCCGCAGCCATGGCGCATCCCGCCAACATGATGCCAAGCCCCCATTTGTTCTCGGAGATCCAGACTTCTGCGCTAGTCGACTTCGCGCGCGCGTCGAATCGACCGTGCGCGGCGTACGGTCCTGGAACGCTCTCCCACAGGTTCGCCGGCCGGTCCGCACGTTCCGGCTCATCGGTTTGCTGCGAACGGTAACCGGTTCGGCCGAGATATCGGTCGATGAGGCCGGGGATGAACTTGTTGCCCCACATCGCCTTAACCGTCGGCATGCCGACGTAGATCTCCCGGCGCCGGCGCGTCGAGGCCCAGACGATGGCCCTTGCTGCGACATCGGGCTGGAAGATGGGGGGGACCGGTTGGGGGCGGTTCGGAAGGCGCGACTTCACCCAGTCGAACTGGGGGGTGTTCATCGCCGGGAGTTGCACCATGGTCATGCGCACGCGGCTTTTCCTGTGCAGGAGTTCGCAGCGGATCGAGTCGGTAAAGCCGCGCATGCCGTGCTTTGCGCCGCAGTAGGCGGACTGCAGGGGGATACTGCGGTCCGCGAGGGCCGAACCCACCTGGATGATGATCCCGTCGTCGCGAGGCAGCATCCTCTTCAGCGCCGCCATGGTGCCGTGCACCGCACCGAGATAGGTCACCTCGGTAACCCTCTTGAATTCCTCGGGCGTCATGGCATCGAACGGGGAGAATACCGAGGTCATGGCGTTATTGACCCAGACATCGATGGGGCCGAATTCCCGTTCCACCTCGGCCGCGGCCTCCTCAACCCGACCAAAGTCAGCCACGTCCCCCACGAGTACGAGCGCCTTTCCCCCGAGTCGCTCCACCTCTTCCCTGGCCGCCTCAAGCCGCTCCTGGTTCCGCGCGAAAAGCCCGATACATGCTCCCTCGCGGGCGAACGCCTGCGCAGTGGCGCGCCCGACACCGGCCGATGCACCGGTGATAACGACAACCCTGACGGAACTTTTTCCCATGTGAGCCTCCTTTTGCCTGCGTTTTCGGCGGGTGAACCAGCCGCTTACCAGGTCGACAAGGAAACCATGATATCAGATGTGAAAAAATTAACTTTGTATGGGCGGGGATGGGACCTTCGCCTGATCACTATCGGGGTTGGCAATTGCGGTTATTTGCGGATTTTCCTCCCTTTGCCAAGCACCTTCGCTCCCTTAACGACGAAGGCCGGGAAGGATATAGCCAGGCGGTCCTGCAGGTTCTCGGGGTTCAGTTGGCCGAGCGGCCTGCCCGTTTCCACCTTCAAGGAGGTGCTTTTCTGGATGCCGAGGATCTGGCTCGGATAGATGCTGCGGTATCCGACGATGAGAAAACTGACCATGCAGGCGACGCCTGCATGTGGGGCGATACCCGCGCCGAAGAGTTCCATGGCCATCACCGATGCGGCGATCGGGGTGTTGGCGGCGCCGGCGAGAAGGGCGACCATGCCGATCGCCGAGAAGGTGGCGACCAGCGGTTCATGGAAAAGCGAGGCAAAGAGGTTTCCCGCCGCCGTTCCAATGAAGAAGATCGGGGTGACCACGCCACCGCTGCCGCCGCTTCCCAGGGTGATCGAAGTGGCGATCATCTTCATGAAGGTGGCATCGAAAGGAAGTACCTGCCCGTTCAGTGCGGCGTCGATACTGTCAAGCCCAAGCCCAAGGTAGCGCTGGGACACGAACCTGCCGATCAGTACCAGTAGCGCCCCGCCGAAAATAGCCTTCACCACAGGGTGCCATGAAAGCCGTCCGAAAAGCCGGTGCCCCAACTGCATGAACTCGATGAAGAGCAGGGCCGCGATGCCACACCAGATGCCAAGCAGGATCATCTCGGTGAAGCTCCAGCCGGTGACGGCGGGGATGATTTTGGCGGCAGGGTGCGGGTAGCTAACCCCGAGCATTCCAGCCACGTGGAAACCGACTATCCCAGCCACGAAAGAAGGAAAGAGAACGTCGTAGAACATCTGCCCGAGGACCAGTACCTCCACCCCGAATAAAGCCCCCGCGATCGGAGTGCCGAAGACGGTGGCAAACCCGGCACTGATACCGCAGATGACGAGCTTGCGCCGGTCGACGTCGTTCAACCTCAGCAAGCTCGCGAAGCCGGAGGCGAGCCCGGCGCCGATCTGGGCACAGGGCCCCTCTTTCCCCGCCGAGCCTCCTCCCGCGAGCGTTATAACGGTAGCAACCAGCTTCACCGGCACCACCGCCAAAGGGATTCTCCCCATCTTCTGGTGCACCGCTTCTATCACCTTCTCGGTGCCGTGCCCGGCGGCGTCCGGTGCGAACCACCTGACCAGCAGGGTGCTCACGACGAGAGTCACCGGCAGCAGCAGGTAGTAGTCCGGTACCTTGTCGTACTGTGCAGAGGTCCAGGAAAGGGCCTTCAAAAACGCCGTGGTGCCCCCTCCGACCAGGACCCCTACGATGGATGCGTAGCTTGCCCACTTGACCACGCTGGCAAGCAGCGTCACCTGTTCCACTATTCTCCGGTTCACATGCGTCCTTTCTTCTCAATCTGGCTTCAATGTCGGTTACCGCCATCTTGGCTGACGGGCTGATTACCGCGACAGCGATGACTTGATCAATGGTTTCGTTAAGCACGCGGTCTCAGTGAGGTCTGAATGGAAAAGATGAGGCACCTGGAGCATTGTAGCTGAGGAAGTCCCGGGCGGTGGTATGCTTTTCCTACTTCACACAAGGAGGTTCTTATGACAACAAGAAACGTCTCCGTAGTTGTGACATCACTGCTTGCCTTAACCATCACCGCTTCAGCCTACGCCGCACCGTGGCAAGGGTGGCGCGGCAGCGGGGGATGGGGCATGAACGGTGCCTACCAGCGGCTCTACGACCCTGCGAAGGTGGAGACCGTGACCGGTGAGGTGGTAAAGGTCGAGGTCGTGTCGGCAAGGAAGGGGCCGGGCAACGGCGTGCATCTCCAGTTGAAGACCGACCAGGGGACCATCCCGGTGCATATCGGGCCGGCGTGGTTTGTGGAGCGCCTCGACGCGAAGATCGAAAAGGGGGACCGGGTCGAAGTGAAGGGTGCGCGGGTCGATTTCGAGGGGAAGCCCGCCATCATCGCGGCGGAGGTCAAAAAGGGTGATGCGGTCCTGCAACTGCGCGACGCGGCGGGTGTCCCGGTTTGGGCAGGCTGGCGCCGGTGACGCAAAGCCATCGACGGTAAAAAGGAGGCGCCTTGTGCCGCGCCTCCTTTCTTTATTCCAACTCAAGCGGTTCCGCTACCGTTTGGACTTCCGTTTGGCCCCCTTCTTCGAAGCTCCTTTGGAACTCCCTTTCTTCTTCGCCTTCGAAACGGCTTTCGAGCTCCCCTTTTTCTTCTTCGAGGACTTGCTCACTTTCGCCTTCTTTTCTGCGTATTTCTTCGGTTCTGCGCTCAGCTTGCTCCAAAGTTCCACAGGCTCGAGCAGGTCCGGGTCCGCCTTTCTCGCCGCGGCGAAGGCTTCACGTGCCTTGTCCCGGTCCCCTTCCTTCAGGTAGAGCTTGCCTAGCGCGTTCAGGGCCCGGGCATGGTCCGGCTTCAGCTTCAATGCTGCGTCGAACTGCTGCAGGGCCTTTTCGTCCTCGCGTTTGAAGGCGTATATCACGCCGAGCCGGTACTGGCTGTCAGCGTTCTGCGGGTTCAGTTGCGCGTCCTCCTCGAGCAGCGAGGTCACCTGGTCGTACTTCTTTTGCTTCACCGACAAGGAGATGAGCGCGTCCCTTGCCTGAGCGTTTCTCGGATCGAGTTTCAGCACCTCGTGCAGGTGCTGCTCGGCCTGCTCGGGCTGCTTCAAGCGCAGGAACAGGAAGGCGATGCTGCGGTGCGCTTCGCTGTTGGCAGGGTCCAGGGCGAGCGCCGTTTCGTAGGAACCGATCGCGTCCTTGTAGGTACGCCGTTTTTCCTGCAGGCGTGCGAGTTTCAGGTAGTTCAGCGGGTTGTCCGCCTGCCGCGAGATGAGGTCCTGATAGGCCCGGATCGCTTCTTCAAGATCGCCGCGCAGGGCGTAGATGTCGGCGAGCCGCCTGCGGGCGTCGCTGTTTGCCGGATCGAGCCTGAGCGAGGCGCTGAAGTTGCGTACCGCCTCGTCAAGGTCCCCCTTGCGCTCGTAGAGGGTGCCCAGGTGGTAACGCACCCGCCCGGAATCCTCCTTCTTGCGCAGGGCATCCTCGTAAGCGGTGATCGCCTCTGCGTCGTGGCCGGCGGCCAGTTCGGCGTCGCCCAGTTTTTCGCGCACACCGGTGGCATCGGGATTTTTCACCAACATGGCGCGATATTCGGTCGCCGCGAGGGCGAACTCGCCTTCGTCTTCGTATTTGGCCGCCCGCTTCAGGTGGTCGGCGAGCGTGTCGGTGCGCTTCACACCGGAACGCGCGTATTCCTTAGCGGCTTCGTCGCGTTTCCCAGAGAGTTCCAGCAGTTGGGCCAGCCGGAAATGGTAGCTGGCGTTGTTGGGATCTGCGGTGATCGCCTGGCGCAGATGTGTGGCAGCCTGTATGTAGTCGTTGCGCTCCTGGTAAATAGTGGCCAGCTCGAGATGGGTCGTGGCGTTGCCACTCTGCAGGCGAAGCGCTTCCTGAAGAGCCTCCAGGGCGTGGTTCTGGTCGCCCAGGCCGCGGTAGCTGCGTGCGATGCCAAGGTAGAGATTTGCATCGTCCGTGAAGGACGGTTGTACCTGGCGGTATTGGCTGAGGGCCAGGGCGTAAAGTTTGGCGTCGAGGAAGATGTCGGCGAGGGCCCGTGCGTAGCGCGGCTCTTTCGTCTGTGCCGCCGCTTCGAAGAGGGCAACCGAAGCCTCCTCGCGGTTACCTTTCGCCATGAGCAAAAGACCGAGGCGACCCCTAGCCTGCAAAAGGAGCGGATCCTTGGTGAGGGCGTCGCGGTATGCGGTCACGGCGCCATCGCTGTCGTGGGCCGCTTCCATGGAAATCCCCTTCAGGTAGAGCGGTGCCCCTCCGTCGGGGCAGAGGTCGCGTACCTTGCGCTCCGCCTCGGCCCTTTCGGCGGCGGCACTCTCGGGGGTGATCTTTTCTATCGTTTCACGTGCTACTGTGCATTTGTCCTTGCCTCCCCAGGTAAAACCGCAGGAAAGAAAGGCGATAACGACTATGGCGGCACGCAAGGCACCGCTTCTTGTTTTGTGATTCATTGCACACCTATTAAATGCTGAAAGGGCCGTTGCCGTCCCCCGGCTTATTGGTTCTGCGGCAAGCTCTGGGAGAGGTATTAAAAGTTTCCACGAAGCGCTGCACTTGAACTAGCGCTCCCCCCTTTGCGAAGGGGGGACGGGGGGGATTTGCCTTTCCTCAGTTTTCGCCGGCTGAACTTGGATTTGCTTTACTCCTGGACGGGACCATGACGGCTGTTGCGCATTGCTATTTCCTTGCGCAGCATGCGTGACCGCAGCGTCAGAAGGAGTTTGTATGGGCTGACTAAGGCAAATCCCCCCTGCCCCCCCTTCGCAAAGGGGGGAACGTTAGGGGCGCGCAGTGCTTGGTTGCCAGCTGTCCTTTACGTCCACCGGAATTTCGTGAAGAACTTACATTGACGAATTCGCAGTGGGATGGGGCACCGCAGCGTATTGCTGTCGTTGCCCCTCCTGATGTCTGCCTCGCTCTACTTGCTGATGGTGAATTCGTCACGCCTGTTCTTGGACCAGGCGTCCTCGGTGTGGGCGGCGTCGACAGGCTTCTCCTCGCCGTAGCCGATGAAGGAGAGGCGGCTGGCGGGGATGCCGAGCGAGGCCAGGTACTTCACCGCTGCCTGGGCGCGACGCTCGCTGAGTGCCAAGTTGTAATCGTCGGAGCCGCGCTCGTCGCAGTTACCCTCGACTCGGACCTTGACGTTACCCATAGCCTTCAGCTTGTCGAAGTTGGCGGCGAGGGTCTTGCGGGCGGTGTCACTCAGGACGTCGGAGTCGAAGTCGAAGTAGATCTTTTCGAGAGCCTGGGAAACGGCGGCGGCCTTCGAGGAGGCTGCCTGACCCTGAGCGAGCCCTTCACTCTTTATGGTGGAGTCCGGCAGGGCCGTCGTGGGAGCCGCCGCCGGTTTGGACTCGGCCGGCTTAGCCTGCGTGGGTGCGGCTGCCTGCTGGGTGGTGGTAGAAGGAGCGATCGGCTGATCGGCCTTGACTGCCTGCTGCTTGGCGCAGCCGCCTGCGATCAAAAGGCCGGTGCAAAGAACGGGAACGAAACGCTTGAGAGACATCTTCATGGAAAACCTCCATCTTCTGCTTTCAGTTTATTGGACGCGACAGGGCGCGCGCGGACGCAAGCGACCGCATGATTGCCATCTCGTGGCAACGGAGCTGTGGTGAATGGTGCGAAAGGGTCAGGCTGCGGAGTGAGGAGGCGCCCGGGAAAGGTTGGGGAAATACGTGGAGAGTGCCGCGCCGTGGAAGGCGTGGGGGAGCTCGGTGCGATAGGTGGCATGAAGCACGAGTTCGACAGCCGGCGGCAATTCGGCCTGGACGTGGTCCAGTGATTTCTTGGCCGCCGTTTCGTGGTGCTTCTTGAACTGCTCTTCAATGTAGGCGCGGGGTTTCGGCTTGGGGTGGCGCCCCGGCTGCGACATGTCGGGCACTCGCATCCCGAAGAACAGGACGCAGAGCGTAGTGGCGCAGGTGAGGAATATCAGCAGTGATCTATGATGCAGAGTTTTATTGATCATAGTAAAGGTCTGTCGACGAGTTACAGGCAGACATGACTTTATAACCGATCTCTCGGTGAAAAACAACCCTCCTACTTGATACAGACGCGACGCACCTCGTGTATGTCGGTGAGTCCCTGCAGACATTTGAGTATGTCGCCCCGCTTGAGCGTGGTCATGCCGTCCGCTATTGCCTGCTCCAGCCGAAATGGCAAAAAACTCATTGACAGCAATTGTCGCTGACAGTAGGGTGACTATAAAACTAACAACGGTAGCCAAATGCGCGCGATATCAGCTAAAAACCTGTTCCTGGCTCTGTATGTGACCTCCTTTGTTGCGGTCGCGGCTGCCATTGTCGTTACGGTGAATTATCACCAGCGCGGGCAGGCACTGGCAGAGGCCCAGGAAAAGGCACGCCTCATTCTGGACCGCAACATGGCCATCCACAGCTACTTCTCCAACCAGCTGAAGCCGCATGTTTTCGATCTCAGTGACCGCTACCGGACACCGGAGTACTTCGATCCGGTCTGGATGTCGTCCACCTACGCGGTACGTGAGATCGACGCCTACAACAAGGCCTTCTCAAGGAGTGATTACTACTACAAGGAATGCGCGGTGAACGCGAGAAGCCCGAAGAACGAGGCAGACCCGTTCGAACGCGCCTTCATCGCCGACCTCAAGCGCGATAATGCCCTCGATGTCCGTTCCGACATACGGCAGATAGACGGAAAGCCCTTCTTCGTCGTCATGCGTCGCGGCGAGAGCATGGAGAAGAGCTGCCTGCGCTGCCACAGCATGCCGCAGTCGGCGCCCGCGGAACTGGTCAGACAATACGGGGAGACGCGAAGTTTTAACCGGCAGGATCGCGAGCTCGTCTCCGCCATCTCGATCCGCATCCCGCTGCAGCAGGCCTACGCGAGCGCCAACGAGCTTTCCTTCAAGCTTTCCGTGTTGTTGTTGACTATACTCGGAGTTTCCTCGGCCCTGCAGTTCCTGTTCATGGACCGGTTGCTGCTCGGACCGCTCGGGGAGCTTCGCGACCGGACCATGGCCATCATCCGCGATGACAGCAAGCTGGGAGAGGATATCGCGCTACCCTCCCAGGGGCGAGAACTGCAACAGTTGACCGGCGCCTTCAACGATCTGTCCAGGCATCTGCGGGCCGAAAAGGATGGGCTGGTCGGGCAGGTGAAGGAGAGGACTGCGGAGCTTGAAACGCTGAACCGGAAATTGGAACAGGACGTGGCGGAGCGCAAGGTGATTCAGGGAGAACTAGCCGCAAAAGTTCAAGAGCTGGAGGCTGCCCTTGCCAAGGTGCGCATCCTCGAGGGGGTGATCCCGATCTGTTCCTACTGCAAGAAAATCCGCAAGGACCAGGAGATCTGGCAGCAGATGGAGCAGTACATCTCGGAACACACCGACGCCATGTTCAGTCACGGCATCTGCCCCTCCTGTTTCGAGGAAATGAAAGAAGGCCTGAAGTCCAAACGGGAGAAGCCTCCCGAGTCATGATAAGCTCACGCACCCGCCTCGCCGGGTGGGCGGTTACCTGGCGCCGCCGGTTGGTATCGTCGCCAGATAGATGTTCTTCAGGTCACTGAAGACGACATGATCGCCGTAGATCGCCGGGGTGTAGTAATCCGTGGTCCCGCGGGTCAGCGCGGTTTCCTTGCCGGTCGCCAGGTCGAGCAGGTGGATGTCCTCGGCCTCCGCCCGGGAGTTGTCGACGAAAACGACCCAGGTCCCCCATACGCGCGGGAAGCGCTGGTTGGCGTCGCTTCTTGTGAGCTGTCTCTCCTTCCCCGTCACGGTGTCATAAAGGTAGATGTCGTAGTTTGGCAGCACGTCCTTGTTTCGGTTATCCTCCCACACCACCAAGTTCCCGTACGTAGCCGGTGACCACTGGGCCTCTTTGTCGCTGGTGATCCTTACCTCATTTCCCTTCGCGATGTCATAGAGGTAGATGTCGCCGGAATCGTTACGCTCGTCCTTCCAGACCAAGTATTGCGCCGACAGGGCGGCGAACCCCTGCGGCGCCTGCCCTGACGTCATAAGCTTTCCCTTTTTCATTCCCGGATCGTACAGGCAGATCGTCCCCTTGCCATCGCTCAGGTCGGTCCAGGCCAGGTAGCGTTCCGAGACGGCAAGGTCGATCTTCTGGGTCGGCGACACCACCACCGGCATCTCCTTTTTCTCCGCAAGATCGTACATGTAGATGTCCGAGGTCCCGTTGCGGTAGTCCTGCCAGTAGATCCTGTCACCGTAGATGCGCGGCTTCTTGTGGTCGTGCCCACCTTGGGTTATCCGTGTTTCCGTACCTGTTTTGATGTCGTAGAGGTAGATGTCCGCCTTGCCGTTACGGCTGTCCTGCCAGACCACGCGGCCGCCGTGTATGTCCGGGAACAGTTTTGTCCCTGCGCCGCTGCTGATACGGGTGAGGGTGACGTCGGCAGCGTTGACGAACGCCGGGAAAAGCAGGATGGCGGTTATCACGGCACGGATAGCGTTCTTCATGATGCCTCTCTTGGAACGGCTCTCTTGGAGCAGGTGATGGTCAGCAGGGGACTTGTATGAGATTTAGCTTAATATGTCAACGTTTCTCTGCTGATGGGGATTTCACCCTAGTCCGTGGTGTATAACACCCAATAGGGTGGGGTGGCTCACCCGGAGGTGCGATCATGTAGGAAGGGGGCGGACATTTTCGTCGATGAAACGCCCACTTATTAGGAGGTGCACATTTTGGTATAAGTGTTGCTTATTATAGCCACTTGTGAACGCACAGACCGTGGCCACGGCAGATTGTTCGCACTGCAGGGAACACATCCAAGGAGGTTGACATGAAGAAAACCGCACTGGTTGGAGGCGTGCTGCTGGCCGCTTCCTGCTACGGCACCGCTTTCGCGGCGACCCTTTCGGTGCAGACGGCGACCAACAAGCTGAACTATGGTCAGAGCTCCGTCGTCACCGTGAAGGCCAACGCCGAACTCAGTACCACCCGGATCACCACTTCGAAGATCCGCTACGCCAACGTCACCATCAAGAGCCCTACCGGGACGACGCTCTTGAACGGTGTCGCCATGAGCAAGGACCCCTACACCGGGTTCGCCTACTACAACTACACCCTCTCTAGCTCCGCGCCGAAAGGGACCTACACCGCAACGGTCAGCTTCACCGACACGAGCAGCAACACCGGCACCGGCTCCACCACCTTCAAGGTGCAGCTCCCGGTGCCGAGCCATGCAAGCTACGTAACCGCGTACAACGGTCCGGCCACCTGCATCACCAGCGCCTGCCACGCAGGCCAGGCGAGCGCCATGTTCGGTTCGGTACACTACCAGTGGACCGGCGACAACCAGAAGGCGATCGAGCTGGCAGCTTCCGGCTCCAAGGCCTCCAAGATGGGCGGCATCAACAACTTCTGCATCCAGCCGGACATGAACTGGCTGACCATCTTCGCCAAAACCGACGGGACCACCGGCCCCGGCGGCTGCGCGGTTTGCCATGCAGGCAACGGCCTGAAGCCCTCCACCACCTCCAGCCAAGCGCAGCTCGAGAACATCGACTGCCTCATGTGCCACGGCAACGGCTACTCCAGGAAGGTGATCCAAAACGCAGACGGCACCTTCTCCATGGTCCCGGCCGATGGCCTGAACGTACTGTCCATAGCGCAGAACGTGATCCGCCCGACCCGCACCACCTGCATGCGCTGCCACGAGAAGTCCGGCGGCGGTGACAACTACAAGCGCGGTGACATCGAATCGACCAACAAGGTCTGCACCAAGGCTTACGACGTGCACATGGGGAGCGACGGGCAGAACTTCGCCTGCCAGGAGTGCCACAGGACCGAGGGACACCGGATGGCAGGCCGCGGCTCCGACATGCGCGCCCTCGACACCACCCGCGTACTTTCCTGCGAGAACTGCCACTCCCGCATCCCGCACCGCTCGACCAACGTGAGCTACAACGACCTGAACCGTCACAGCGACAAGGTTAACTGCTCCGTCTGCCACGTGCCGACCTTCGCGAAGACCATCCCGACCGACACGCACAGGAACTGGGCGGTCATGGAGATCGACACAGCCAAGGCACTGTGGGACCCGGAGATGACCAAGGGCACCAACATCATGCCGACCTACGCGTGGTTCAACGGGTTCAGCCACTTCTACAAGTTCAAGGATCCCGTCAGCCTCGACGCCCGCGGCGTGCAGGTGATCAGCAGCCCCGACGGCGCCTTCGTGGATCCGACCGGGAAGTTCTCCAAGCTCTACCCGTTCAAGCTCCACACCGGCTCGCAGCCGATGGAGACCACCACGAAGCAGCTCCTGCCGGTGAAGAACAAGTACGCCTTCGAGACGGGTGACATCAACACCGCCATCCAGCTCGGCGCTGCCGCCCAGGGGATGACCTACAACGCACACGCCTTCGTCCCGACCGAGCAGTACGAGGGGATCTTCCACGGCGTAGGTCCGAAGACGACCGCAGTTTCCTGCTCCAACGGCGGCTGCCACCCGCAGGTCACCGCCGGCGCGAACCGCATTCCGTTTGCAAGCCTCGGCTACGTTCGTCGCGGCACCACGGCCCAGATGTGCGACGTCTGCCACTCGGCGAAGACCTACACGAGCTTCACCTCGCTGCACAGTAACCACCGTGATCGCAAGAACTGCGCGGCCTGCCACGGCACCGGCTACCCGCTGAAGGAGCCGACCACCACCCTGTGCGACAACTGCCACAGCAGGGAGACCTTCACCAACGCCAACGACATCCACAGCAGGCACGTCCAGGGCAAAGGGTATGACTGCAGCAACTGCCATACCTTCAGCGCAGGGATGACCGGCGGGCATAGCGAAGAGCACTAGCGGAATCAGCAGTTATCATAACAGTACCGAAAAGCCACCCGCACGGGTGGCTTTTCCTTTGTGTGACGGTGGCTGTTTTGGTGCAGCGGCTGGATTGTGGTATGCTGTTAGGCGGCGCGATGCTGTTTGGATAAGGCCGCGCCGTGCTGTAAGATACCTAAAACACCTGCTGAGTAAACGGAGGACAATATGCGAAGATTGCGTCATTGCTTCATAGTACTGGGCTTGCTGTTCTGTCTGTCCACTACCGCAACAGCCTCGGTCAGCGTTGGCATAGGGATCGGGCTTCCCAACGTGAGCATCGGGATCAATCTCGGTGGCTACCCTGACCTGCGCCCTATACCTGGATATCCCGTCTATTATGCCCCCAACGTCCCCGGCAACTACTTCTTTTATGACGGCATGTACTGGTCCTTCTGGAACGACAACTGGTACGTGAGTTCCTGGTACAACGGGCCATGGGCCCTCGTCGATCCTTACGTGGTACCGGTCTACATCCTGCGCGTTCCGGTGCGGTACTATGTTGAACCGCCGGTCTACTTCAGGTCCTGGGCGCCCAATTACCCGCCTCGCTGGGGACAGCACTGGGGACGCGGATGGGAAGACCGTCGCCACGGCTGGGACCGCTGGGACAGAAGCCGCACGCCCGGCAGGGCGCCGCTTCCCACCTACCAGCGCCGCTATACCGGTGATCGTTATCCTTCTTCTTACGAACAGCAGCAAAGGGTGCGTCGTGACAGTTACCGTTACCAGCCGAAGAACAACGTGGTACGGCAACATCTGAGGGAGGCGGAAAAACGTCCGTCGGGTCCGCCGGTACGCCAGGAGCGTCCCGAGATGAGAGGACCGGGGGCAATGCCGCCGGCCCAGATGCAGCGCGGCCCCGAACGCGAGCGGCAGGCACCGATGCAGCACGAACCGAGGATGCAGCCTCCTGCACAGCATGCGCCGAAGGCCATGGAGCCTCCAAGGGGGCATGAGCCTCGCATTGAGCAGCGCATGGAACCGCGCCAGGAAAGGATGCAGGAGAGGATGGAGAGAGGTGGCGGCCCCGAGAGGGGCGGCGGCCAGGGCAGGGGCCAGGGACAGGACAGGGATGACGGCCGTGGCCGCTAGCGCGCTGTAATCCGGTTGCATGAATGGGCCCCTCCCCGGCATCGGGCGAGGGGCCCTTTGTTTTTGCGCAGATTTCCGGGAAGGCCGGTGATTAGCTCCCCTTCAAGTGCTGTCCGGGCCGTGACGTTCCCCCCTTTGCGAAGGGGGAGCCTGCCTCCCGTAGCAAAGGGGGGGGCAGGGAGGATTTGCCTCAGGGTGTATTGGCCGCCTTAAGGTAGTTCGACCCCCAGTCGCACATCATCTCCAGAATCGGAAAGATGCTCTTTCCCTGCTCGGTCAGCGAGTACTCGACCTTGGGCGGTACTTGCGGATAGACCTTGCGGTGCACCAGTCCATCGCCCTCTAATTCGCGCAACTGCTGGGTGAGCATCTTCCTCGTCGTGTCCGCAAACTGCCGCTGCAGATCGGAAAAGCGCATGGTGTCCTGTGCGAGATGCCAGAGGATGGAGGCCTTCCATTTTCCACCGACGAGCGCCAGTGTCACGTCGATACCGCACTTGTATTCCTTGTCCCGCAATGTCATTACTTCGGCCGTCGACTGGCTTTGCTGCATGTCATCTCCTTCCGGTAAGGTTCCCTGCAGGGTACCGTGTTTCAAATAAGGTACTACGTTTCGTAAAAGTACGTTATTGACGGTCCGGCACCAATGGTCCTATATAGCCCAATTGCAAAAAAAAGAAAAGCGTCGGGTTGATTCAGAACTGCCTGGCGGGAGGAGACACAATGAAGGTCGTGGCATTCAACGGCAGCCCCAACAAGGAAGGGAACACCTATCACGCCATCAAGCTGGTGGCCGAAGAGTTGGCCAAGGAGGGGATCGAGACCGAGATCGTGCATGTGGGAAACAAGGCGATCCGCGGCTGTATCGCTTGTTACCAGTGCTTGAAGAACCAGGACGAACGGTGCGCCATCAAGGACGACGAGGTGAACGAGTACGTCCAGAAGATGAAGGGTGCCGATGGCATCATCCTGGGGTCCCCGGTGCACTATTCAGGGGTCGGCGGGACCTTGAAGTCGTTCATGGACCGCGCCTTCTTCGTGGCCGGCGTTAACGGCGGCCTGCTGCGCCATAAGGTGGGTGCTGCGGTGGTCGCGGTGCGCCGCTCCGGCGGAGTGACGACCTTCGACCAGCTGAACCACTTCCTGAACTACTCAGAGATGCTGCTCCCGACCTCCAACTACTGGAATGTGATCCACGGCAGGACCCCCGGCGAGGCACTTCAGGACGGCGAAGGGGTGCAGATCATGCGCGTTCTCGCCAAGAACATGGCGTGGCTTCTCAAGCTGGTGGAAAACGGCAAAGGGGTGGTGCCTGAGCCGGAGCAGGAAACCAAGATCTTCACCAACTTCATCAGGTAAAGGGTTCGGAGGGAAGGATGCTTCAATTCAAGATAGACAAGGATAAATGCACCAGGTGCGGCCTGTGCGTTGCCGACTGTCCGGCGCACGTCATGGATACGGCCGATGGGTTTCCGCTGATCGCGGCGGAGAAGGAGGCGGGATGCTACCGCTGCCAGCACTGCTTCGCGGTCTGTCCTACCGGCGCCGTATCGATCCTGGGGCTCGACCCGCAAGATAGCACGCCGCTTGAGGGGGACTGGCGGCCGGACCCGGCGAAGCTTGAGACCCTGATGAAAGGGCGCCGCTCGGTGCGTCGCTACAAGCAGGAGAACCTGGAGCCCGAACTTTTGCAGCGCCTGCTCGAGGTTGCATGGCATGCGCCCACCGGCGTCAACACCCGCCAGGTACGCTTTACGGTCATCGATGATCGGGAAAAGCTCGCCTCTTTCCGCGATGAGCTCATGGCCGGCATCGCGCGCCTGGTGCGTGAGGACGCGCTTCCCGAACAGCTCGCGTTCTTCGGCGATTTCGTGAAGCTCTGGGAGGAGCAGTGCGTGGACGTTCTTTTCCGCGGCGCACCGCACCTGCTGGTCGCGTCGGTCTCGGACAAGGCGGTCTCGCCGCTGCAGGACTGCATGATCGCGCTCAGCTACTTCGAGCTCTTCGCGCAGGCAAACGGCGTGGGTACCGTCTGGGACGGCCTCGCCAAGATCGCCATCAACGATCTCGTCCCCGAATCACTGGCCCGCCTCGGCATCCCAGAGGACCACACCGTCGGCTATTGCATGGCCTTCGGCAAGCCCGCCGTCCAATACGCGCGCACCGTCCAGCACCAGGGCGCCATGATCCACCGCGTCTGATAAAAAAGGGGGACCGGCTCTTTGTGTGCCGGTCCCCCTTCCTTACGTCCCTAGAAGCCCGCCGTTGAAGCGCAACTCCTTACCGTGCCGCCTGGCTCCCGTTGGTTACCCCCATCAGCTTCGCCATGGTGTTGAGCGGGTCGCGCGAGACCAGATTTCCCTCGTGGTAGAAGGTCACCAACTGCAGGGTGCCCCCCTTGATCGCCTTGATAGCCACGTCGTCCGGCGTGAAGGTGGCGCGTCCCAGTGACTTCTTTGTCGGCCAATCGACCCCGCTGTAGCTCATGTACACGAGCTTTGAGCAGTAGACCCTCCCCTTGGACTCGACATCGAAGTTGAAGTCGTACGGCTTCCCCACCTGGCGCAGCGCCTGGATCACCGTGTGGGCGCGATCCTGGCGTGTGGCCGCGGTCTTGCGCAGGATACCGATGCTGTCGATGTTGAGGAAGTGCTGCATGGTGTTCATCTCGACCCCGGAGCGCAGCGCCTCGACCACCATGTGGCCGCTTTTTATCTGTTGCTGGTACGGCTTCACCACCGGATGTTCCCAGATTCCCAGTTCCCGCAACTCCTGCTCGGTGCCGGTCCACACCGCCGCATGCCCCCAGTAACCCGGAATCAGCTTGTCAGTGAGCCGGAAGGGGGTCTTCTCCAGGAGGATGTCTCCCGCCTGCAGGTTCTTCTGTACCTCGGCCCTTACCGCTTCCTTCCCGTACAGTTTGCCCTTTCGGGTCTCCACGAGCCCCACCGCGTTGCCGAAGACCATGCTGAACAGGCTGGTGCCTTCCCGCTCAAGACCTAGCACCGTGTCCGTTGTCACCGCGCCGAAAAAGCCGAGCTTTCTGCCGATCACGTAGAAGGGGGACCATCTTTTCACTATGTCGTATGAAGGGCTTTGCCTTATCAGGGTGGAGACGTAGTCCATGGCGAGGGTGTCCGAGGTGAAGGGGGACTTCCTCGTCTGCTTCTCGTAGAACTTGATTGCCTTGCGCACCCGCTGACGATTCGTGATCGAGTCGTAGTTAAGGGTGACCTTGGCAAGCTCGGCGCGCTGCACCGCATAACCGGGGTCGCGCTCGTTCAGGATGCGGCGCAGCTTCGCGTCCCCCTCGAAGAGCGAGACGGCGAGCAGGTAGTTGTCGTAGAGAACCAGGGCGGAAGAGAGGGAGAGCATGACCCCCTTGAGTCGACTCTCCTTTGTGACGCCGAGTTCCGCAAGCTCGCTGTCGCCGGCGTCGAGCCAGCACTCGTGCGCCTCTGCCAGGGCCAGGAGCTTCTCCCGCAGCGCCATGTGCTGGATGATCCCCTGGTTGATGAGGGCGAGGTCGTCGCCTGAGAGCGGTTTGCCCTGCTCCATCCCCTGCTTGATGCGGATGCCGGTCTGGATGGTCTCCGCCCGCAGCGCGAGTGCTTCTTCCGCGAGGGTGCGGAACGCATTGAGCTCCCGCGTGAGCCCCTGCTCCACGCTCGCCTTGGTGCAGCCGTGCGCCTCGAGGAAGTGCCCGGTGCAGGTCCTGTCCGATTCCCCGCCGCACGCGCCCCTTTCGACGAGCTCTTTTAGCGTGTCGCCGGCCATAACCGGCGGCGCGCAGGAGAGGGCGATGAAGAGCGAAAACAGGATGCAGAGTCGAAGCCTCATGTGGCCTCCTTGTATGGATGTTTTTAATTCACCCTGTGGGCCTTCGCCCACCGTAGGTGCCTCGATCCGTCCCCGCCCCCGGAGGGGGAGGGTCAGGGAGGGGGGCGCGCAGCGTCTTGTTCCGCTTCCCCCCTCCCGACCTCCCCCCTCCGGGGGGAGGAGTTGTGGACCGGCTGCAGCGCGCGGTTTGGCGGGTGATGCCCGCTGGCGCGGAAAAGATACCGGTAACGCATCTAAATGACAACTAATTTGTTGCCGCCAGCGCGATCTCCTTCAGCCCTTTCAGGTCCAGCTTTCCCGTGCCGAGGATGGGAAGGCTCTCCACCTCCACGAACCCGTCGCGGCCCGGCTTCCAGAGGTTCGGGAGCTCGCTCTCGGAAAGGTGCCGTGAGAGCGTCGCCGCGTTGGTCGCACCTTTTGTGAAGACCACCACCAGCCGCTCTCCCTTTTTCTCGTCGGGGACCGCGGTTACCGCGAGGATCCCGCTCTGCCCGAGCCGGGCGTGCAGTTCGTCCTCGATCGCGCCGTGGGGCACCATCTCGCCGGCGATCTTGCTGAAGCGGGAGATGCGGTCCGTGATCCTGACAAAGCCGTCGTCGTCCATGACGCCTAGGTCCCCGGTGACGTACCAACCGTCGCGCACCACCTCGTCGGTCAACTCCTCTCGTCCCAGGTAGCCGAGCATCACGTTCGGACCCTTCACCTGGAGCATCCCGGCCGTCCCGGGCTTCAATACCGCTCCGCTTTCCGGGTCGACCACGCGGATGGCGACGCCCGGGATTGGGTGACCTACGCTCCCCTCTTTGGCCCCGTGCTGCTTCACCCCATCGATCTCCACGTCCGGAAGGCTCAGGGTGATCACCGGGGAGAGCTCCGTGGCGCCGTACCCCTCCATTGGGCGGATGCCGAACTTCTCCTCGAAGCTGTCCGCCACCTTGCTCTTCAGTTTTTCCGCGCCGGTGATCACGAGGCGCAGCGTGGCGAAGTCCTCGCGCTTCGCGCGGCGCAGGTAGGCGAGGAGGAAGGTGGGAGTCGCGAGGAGGAGCGTGGAGCGGTGCTCGCGCACCACCTGGGCGATTCTCTCCCCCTCCATCGGGTTCGCGTGGTAGGCGGAGGAAAAGCCGCTCGTGAGCGGGAACCAGAGCGTCGCGGTGAAGCCCAGGGAATGGAAGAAGGGAAGCGCCGAGCAGATGTTGTCGTTCAGGTCGACCTTGAACACCATGCGCAGCGCCTCGATGTTCGACAAGATGTTGTGATGGCTGAGCATTACCCCCTTCGGCTCGCCGGTGCTCCCCGAGGAGAAGATCACCGTTGCGCTTTGGTCGGCGTGGAACCCCTTCGCGCGGCACAGGAGGGGGGCGGGATAGAGCCTCGCCTTGAGAAGGGCCATGAGCTTTGCCCGGCCGGAGATGGCGGGGACGATGTCCTCCAGGAAGATCATGCCGTCAAGCCGCGGCAGGGTCGGGACTTTTTCCAGGAAGGCGCGCGAGGTGACGATGTTGCGGATGCCGCACTGCTCCACAGCGGAGGAAAGTGAAACCTCGGAGGCGGTGTAGTTGAGGTTCACGGTGACCCGTCCCAGCATGGAGAGGGCGAGGTTCGCGAGCACGCCCCCGGCGGACGGCGGCAGCAAAAGTCCCACGTGTTCCGCATCATCGATCATCCCGTCGAGCTTTCCGGCGAGGGCGACAGCGGAGGTCAGGGTGCGGCCGTAGCTGAGGCTCTTCCCCGAGGTGTCGGCGATGGCGCGGCGTCCCCAGTAACGGCGTGCGGTGCGGATGAAATACTCCGGCAGCGGCCGGCGCTGCTCCTTTCTGGAGGCGAAGTAGTCGCATGAAAGCTCGGCCACCTTCTGGCGCACCTCGACGGCGAGGCTCGTCGCGGGCATCGGGTCCCCGAAAAGGATGGTGACCGGGTAGGGGGAGAGTGCCGGGAGCCGGGAGAGGAGTTTCCCGTGAGCGTAGGAGAGGATGCTTCCCCATGCCCCGCCGATGTACACCGGGATGATCGGGTGGCCGCTGTCCTTCACGATGCGCTCGAAGCCGCCGCGGAACTCGCCCAGCATGCCGGTCCTCGTCAGCGCCCCCTCGGCGAAGATGCAGACCATGTACCCCTCGTCGAGCGCCACGCGCGCCCTCCTGATGAACTCGAGCATCTCCCTTTTGCCGTCCGTCGAGGAAACCGGGATCACCCCCATGAGACGGAACAGGCCACGCAGAAGCGGCGTGTTGTAGATGCTCCGCTCCATGACGAAGCGGATGCGGCGCTGGCAGGTGGCGGTGAGCAAGAGGGCGTCGGCCCAGGTGACATGGTTCGGGATCAAAAGCGCTGGCCCCTCCACCGGAAGGTTTTCTAGCCCTTTGATGCGCAGGCGGTAGAAGACCCGCATGGTGACGAGGGCTACGAAGCGGATCAGGAAGTCCGGGAGAATCCGGAAGGAGATAAGCGTCAGGATCAGGGTCAGCGCGCCGACGGCGCTGAAGCCCTGCGCGGCGGTGAGTCCCATCGGGCCGCTGAAGAGCCAGGTGAGCCCGGATGCTGCGAGGATGCCGACCCAGTTGATGAAGGAGGAAGCGGCCAGCACTTCGCCGCGGATGGCGGCGTCGGCCCGCAGTTGTATGAAGGTCTGCAGCGGCAGGCTGAAGACCCCCGCTGAGATACCGAAACAGACGATGACGATGAGGCTCGCGGTGAGGTTGCCGGGGAGTACATGCAGGAGGACCGGGGCGAGAGTGAGCCCGGCGGCGCCGAGCGGAACGATGCCGAACTCCACGTCGCGGCCGGAGAGCTTGGCGGCTATGAGCGAGCCCGCGCCGATGCCGAGTGCTGCGGCGAGGAACAAGTAGCCGCTTTGCGCCTCGGAGAGCCCGAGCCTTTCCATGCCGTAGCCGATCAGGTTCAGTTGAGCGAAGGCGCCGATGAACATGAACCAGGCGAGCCCGATGATGGCGAGCATGAGGTGGCGGTCGCGGGAGATGCCGCGGACCGTGTGCAGGATGCCGGTGGGGAGAAGGGCCACGGGACGGGCCGCGTCGCCGGGAGCGCTATCCCCGATCATCCTCGCGCAGGCAAGCCCGGCACAGGCGACGGCGAGGCTGAAGAGCGAGGCGATCCAGAAGGTTCCTTCCGCTGCCTGGGCGAGTCCGGAAGCGAGGCCTGTGCCGACGATGATGGCGAGGAAGGTGCAGGATTCCATCAGCCCGTTCACCCGGGAGAGTTCATCCTTTCGGACCAGTTCGGGAACGATGCTGTACTTCGCCGGTGCGAAGAAGGCGCTGTGGCTCGCCATGAGGAATACGACCAGGTAGAGGAGATGTTCCTGTCTTGAGGCGAAGGCGGCGACGGCCAAGAGGGTGACCGCCACCTCGAAGAGCTTCACGTTCACGATGAGCCTCGACTTCGCCAGGCGGTCGGCGAGGCATCCGGCCGGCGCGGAAAAGAGGAGGAAGGGGATGACGAATGCGGCGCCGACCGAGGCGGTGATCATCCCGGCGTGGGTGCGTCCCCGGCTGCCGATCAGGAAGAAGATGATCAAGAGCTTCAGGATGTTGTCGTTCAGCGCCCCGAGGAACTGGGTGGCGTTCAACCAGGCGAAGGATTTGGATGAGGCGGTGGTCATGGCGGTGCTCCAGGTGGTCAGGGTGTGGGGACGGGAAGCCTGAGGACGGTGTTCGCGTTCGAGAAGACCTGCTCGGGCACCCCGAGCGCCTCCTTGAGGGCCACGTCCTGGTCCCAGGGATTGGCGATCCGGGAAAGCTCCACCATGCGACGCGGCGAGAGCTTGATGGGGAACGCGTAGGGGGTGACCGTTACGGTGTTGGGAAGCGGCATGTCGGTGCCGTAGAGAAGCTGTCCTGAAACGCCCTTCTTCAACAGGCGCGCGAGGTGCCATTTCCGGTTGATCTGGGTGAGCGCTGAGATGTCGCCGTAGCAGTTGGGGAACTCGTCGATGAGTCGGAGAAAGCGGTGATAGTTGCTCTCCCCTTCGTTTCTGCCGCAGCTTCCGCAGTGCGCAGCGATCACCTTCACCCCGAGCGAGAGCGGGAGCCTGAGCCGTTCCGGGTCGCCCAGTTCGTTGCGCGTCATGGTGAAGGAGTGCTCGGTGCCGGTGTGGGTGAGGAGCGGAAGCCGAAGCTCTTTCAGCTTCAGGTAAAACGGGACCAGGTGCTCGTCGGCCGGGTCGAAGTGCTGGATGGAGGGGAGCCACTTGACCAGTACGGCGCCGTCCGCCGCCGCTTGCTCCAGACGCGTGAGGGCGTCGTGGCGCAGCGGGTTCACGCTTGCGCCAAAAAGGAGATTCGGATGTTTTGCGGTCTCAGCCGCGACAAAGTCGTTGGGGATGTAAATCTCGGTGCTGCTCCGGTCAAGCTCGCCGTTGCCGTCCACCGCTCCGTCCATGGCGAGGATGACGGCGGCGGTTACGCGCTGTGAAGCGGCGAGCCGCTCGGAGATGCGCCGCATCACCAGGGCGTCTCCCTCCTGCAAGAGCTGCTCTTCGGTGACCCAGAAGGCTTTCAGGAAGACCCTGTAGCGCCAGCTTTTGCGCATGGCGGGCGAGATGAAGCAGCCGCTGTTTCCTGCGCCGATGCCGGCGGTGTGGCAGTGCATGTCGATGATGCCGTTTGCGGGTGCTGCGTGCATGTCGGTGTCTCCTGTGCGCGAGATGTCATTACTACTACAGGGAGTGTGCCAAGGACTGTTTTAAAGAGGTGATAACGGCTAAAGTGCTGGTTTGCCGCAAGACATGGCTGAAGCTGTGCCTGATGTTTCAAATAGTGCATTGACATTTTATGTGCATTGATACTACATAAAATGATCATTGTCTTTGTGTCGACTCCCTCCCCCTGACCCTCTCCCAAGGGGAGAGGGGAAAATGAGATGGTTGGAGTGACTGCAGCGCTTATGGGAAGAGGTCATATGACAGTCGCAAAAATTACCGATCAAGAGTGGACCTTTCTGGAGACAGTGGCACGGGCGGCTTTTGCCAATCCCTTCGGCGATACGCGCGACGACCTCGATATCCTCATCGGCGGCGCGTCGCCCGGTTCTTCCCCCGACGAGATCCTCATCTCGGTGCTCACCCGTGTAGCGACCCAGGTCGAGAGCCTGCGGGCGCGCGGGGTGGCCGATCTGCGTGCCGTGGAAGGGAACAGGCGCGAGGTGCTACGGAGGTTCTTCCTCTTCCACGTATTTCACCGCTACGTCGACCATTTCGACCGGCTCATCCAGGCCCAGTTGCAGGCGGGAGACAAGCCGTGCCGGGTGGGCTTCGCCGGCGACACGCTCGGGGAGATGGCGCGCTTCGGGCTCTCGGAAGACGAGGCAGAGCGGACATTCGCCGTCTTCTACCAGTTGCGCCGCGCCTTCTACTTCATCAGAAACGGCCTCGTCGGGAGCTCCCCTTCTATGAAGGCGCTGCGCCGGCATCTCTGGGATTGCGTCTTCACCCACGATATCCGCTGGTTCGAGGCGGGGCTTTGGAACCGTATGGAGGAGTTCTCCATCCTGCTCCTCGGTGAGACCGGAACCGGCAAGGGGGCCGCGGCCGCCGCCATCGGACGCTCCGGCTTCATCCCCTACGACCGGGCTGCAAACGGCTTCCCGGAGAGTTTTACCCGGAACTTCGTCGCCATCAACCTCTCGCAATATTCCGAGGGGGTGCTCGAGTCCGAGCTTTTCGGGCACAAGAAGGGGGCGTTCACCGGTGCGGTGGAGAACCATGAGGGGCTTTTCAGTCGCTGTGCGCCGCACGGCGTCATCTTCCTCGATGAGATCGGCGACGTGAGCGTACCGGTGCAGATAAAGCTCTTGCAGGTGCTGCAGGAAAGGGTCTTCTATCCGGTGGGGAGCCATGAGGCGAGGCGCTTCAGCGGGCGCATCGTTGCCGCCACGAACCGGCCGCTCGATGACATGATGCTAGGGGGAAGGTTCCGGGAGGATCTCTACTACCGCCTCTGTTCAGACGTGGTCACCATCCCGCCGCTGCGTGAGAGGCTCGGCGAGGACCCGGAGGAGCTGGACAACCTGATCGCGGCCATCCTGTCGCGCGTTGCCGGGCAACAGGTGCCCGCGCGGGAGCGGCAACTGGTGAAGAAGGTGATCAGGCGCGACGTCGGGGTGGATTACGACTGGCCGGGGAACGTAAGGGAGCTGGAGCAGGCGGTGAAGCGGATCATCTTAACCGGTCGCTACCAGGTGGTGCGCCGGGAGAAGGGGCCGGGCCGGGTGGATCGTCTTGCTGCGGGGATGCGGGAGGGGGCGCTCGGTGCGGAAGAGCTCCTCGCCGCCTATTGCGGGCTTTTATATGACACCTGCGGCACCTATGAGGAAGTCGCCCGCCGCACCCGCCTCGACCGGCGCACGGTGAAGAAGTACGTGCAGATGGGGGATCACGCATGATTTAGGTGGGGAAGGAGTCGGCGTATCTCAGCGAACGCGGCGTCGTTCTAGTGGGTGTCCAGCCAGTTTTCCACTACTAGTCCGGGAACTCGAGAAAATTCGCGTACGTTATTCGTGACTAAGATGAGGCCAAGAGACCGGGCATGAGCTGCGATCAGGAGATCGTTGGGGCCGATAGCCAGTCCACGCTGCTCTAAATCGCTTCGGATCTCGGCGTAGTGATCGTCCGCATCGACGTCGAGCGCGAGCACCTCGATGTTGGCGATGATTTGTTCAACTTTGGCACGAAGGGAAGATGACCCTTTTTTCGCAGCCCCGAAACGGAGTTCGCTGGCGACGATGATGCTTGTGCAGATGGTTTCCTCGCCTTGGGTCGCTATGCGGTGCATTATCGAACCGCCAGGGCGCTTGATGAGCTCAGAGAGGATGTTGGTGTCGAGGAGATAAACCAGAGGATACACAGCTAAAGCTCCACATCGTCCAACGGCGGAAGACCTTGGTCGACATCCGGAAACTCCTCATCCGAAGGCGTCCACGTGGACAAGAGCCCCAGCAACGATTTTTTCTTCACCGGCTCGATTATGAGCCGGTTACCTTCCTTGTGCATGATGGCCTCATCCCCAGGCAGCTCGAATTCACGGGGAATGCGGATAGCCTGGTTTCTCCCGTTTTTAAAAAGGTGGACGTGGCGTTCGGTAGGCTCGCTCATTTTTACCTCCTGCTGCTGTTGGCCTATGCCTTGACATAGGCTAGCAGTTCCCCGGGAGGATGTCCAGATTTTCAGCGGGAAAAAGACTCTGGATCATGTTACGCCGTGGCCGCCTCTTGCTGGGGTTCGAACCGCACCACCTTGTTGCGCCCCTGCTGTTTCGCCTGGTACATCCCCTGGTCGGCGCGCTGCAATAGCGTCTCGACCGTGTCGTGCTCCGGCAGAAGGCTGGTGCAGCCGATGCTCACCGTCACCGTCAGTTCCGTCTTCTCTCCGTGGTGATCAGTGATGGTCACCGGGGTCCCGGCGATGGTGCGGCGCAGGCGCTCGGCTACGTCGCACGTCTCGGCAGGCGGGGTGTGCGGCAGCAGGATGGTAATCTCCTCGCCGCCGTAGCGGGCCACCACGTCGGTCTGCCGCAGCGATTCCACCAAAAGCCGCGCCACGTGCTGCAGGACTAGGTCCCCTGCCTGGTGGCCATAGGTGTCGTTCACCGACTTGAAGCGGTCGAGGTCGACCATCAAAAGCCCCAGGTCCAGGTGGTGACGCCGGGCACGCATCACCTCGTCGCGCAGCCTGCGGTCCAGCACGCGCCGGTTGTAGATTCCCATCAGCGGATCGGTCATCGCCTCGTGCTCGAGGACGAAAATTCGCTTCAGTTCCAGGGTGGTCCGGTAGGCGAGGAGGCAGACCATCAGGCAGAAGACCGCGCCCAACACGAAGATGACCACGACGAGCATCTCTGAGTGCGTGTAGAGACTGCCCGCCTTCAGGCAGAAAAAGCCTACGTACCCTGCCACGAACATTAGCAGGAACCCGGCCAGCACGTACCACCAGTTCCGGTTGGCGCCCTTGGGGAGTTCCCTTGTCAGTTGCCGTACCAGAAAGAGCGCCGCAGTCAAAAGTGCGGCTCCAGACAGGAGCAGGATCGACATGACTTTTGCTAAAACCGGGAATATGTCTGCAGTGGTTTCCATGGGTTTCCTAAGTTAGCGGGGTTGGCGGATTTTACTAGCAATGGTTTGTACCAGTCAATTAATAAACGAGTAAGGTAATGCGAACTGTCGTATACGAATCCTTGAATTAAGAGCGGGCTCATGCTAAGGTCGCCGGGCCTAACCTTCGAGGATGATTGGTACAATCCATGGTTCCCGGCAGGCGATGGCAAATTCTTGGTTCAGGAGGAAGCTGTGAAGAAAGTTCTTTACGTTGGTATGTTGGCTGGTCTCGGGATGATGTTCGGTTGCGCTTCGCCGGTGCCGATGGGCGCCCTCTACACGGAGTTGAAGCTCCCGGTGGCGGCTACCGGGAACGGTGCTGATAAAAAGCACGGCGTGGCGGAGTGCAAGAGCGTGCTGGGACTGGTAGCTACCGGCGACTGCAGCATCGAAACCGCGAAGAAGAACGGCGGCGTTTCCAAGGTTTCCGCAGTCGACTGGGAAGGGAAGAACATCCTCGGTCTCTTCGGCGAATACAAGCTGCACGTCTACGGCGAATAGTCAGTAAAAAGCACGGAAACAACGAAGCCGGGCCCCGACAGGGGCCCGGCTTTTTTTGTTAGACCACCAGGTTGCGCGGGTGCCCGAGAACGAACCCTTCCAGGTTTCCGATCAACTGCTCCGCCAGTGTGGCGAGGGAACGGTCGCTGATCCAGGCGACATGCGGCGTGACGATCAGGTTGGGCTGTTTCAAGTCGAGAAGCGGAGAGCCATCTCGGGGCGGTTCCTGGGCCAGGACGTCGAGCCCCGCTCCCGCGATGGTCCCTTCCGCCAACGCCTGCGCCAGCGCCGCTTCGTCGAGCAGTCCGCCGCGGCCGCAGTTTATGAGGATCGCGTGGCGCGGCATCAGCTCGAGCTCGGCTTTTCCGATCATGCCACAGCTATCCTCGGTCAAGGGGCACAGCAGCACCAGAACGTCGCTTTTCGCAAGCACCTCCGGGAACGGAGTCCGTCCCGCGCGTACCTCCGACGCACCCTTTCTCTCGGCGCAGAGGATCTCCATGCCGAAGGCCTCGCCCAGCGCAGCCACCGCGCTACCCAAGGCTCCGACGCCGATAATGCCGAGGGTCGCCCCGTAGAGGGAGCGCGGCATCGGTTCCACCTGCACCAGGTACCCCTCCGAACGCTGCCAGACACCCCCCTGAACCGCCTCGTGGTAGGCAAGGAGGTTACGCCGCAGGGCTAGGACGAGGGAGAAGACGTGCTCGGGAACGCTCACCGACCAGTTGCGCACGTTGGACACGGCGACACCAAGGCGGCGGCAGGCCTCCAGATCGACGTGGTTGACGCCGGTGGCGGCGACCGCGATCATGCGCAGTTGCGGCAGTTCTGCCAGGTGCTCGGCGGTGATGGCGACCTGGTCCGTGATGGCGACGGTGGCGTCGGCCAGGCGCTCCACCACCTCGGCTGCGCGCGTGTCCGGGTATTCCGTCCACCGATGCGGGAAGCAGGGCGCACGTAGCGGCACCGAAATGCCGCCGCGGTCTAGAAAGATGATCCGCTCCATCAGTGGGACATGAGGACCGGGATGGTCATGTGGCGCAGCACGTGCTTCGCAACGTCGCCAAGGACGTAGGTGCCGAAGTGCAGGTCGGCGTATCCACCCATCACCAGGAGGTCGCTCCCCTCGTCGGACACGCGGTTTAAGAGCACGTCGCCGATGCCGAGCTCGGTGATGGCGCTCGTCTCGACTTGGGCCTTCACGCCGTGGGAGGCCAAGTAGCGGCGCAGCCCCTCCATGTCGGCCACCTCGTCGTTGCTCGGGTTCACCTCGAAGATGTGGGCCGACTCGGCGGCCTGCAGCAGGGGGAGGGCGTCGCTGAGCGCACGCGAAGACTCGCGCCCGGTCTTCCACGCCACGAGGATGTTCCTGCCGACGCTCTTGTAGCGCCCGGCGTAGGGGACGATGAGAACCGGCTTGCCGGAGCCGAACACCACCTTTTCCGGGAGGAAGTCGGTGGCGCGGCGTTCCGTGGAGCCGTGCTCGCTCTGTCCGACGATGACCAGGTCTGCGAAGGTGGCGTAGTGGCTGATCGCCTCGACGACGCCCCCGCCGAGCGCCTTGGCGTCCGCCGTTATCCACGCACCCTTCACGTCGGCGGCTGCCGTCCTCTCACGGAAAAGCTGCGCCAGTTCCTCGCCCGCCTCCTTGTCGTGCCCCCTCCGCATCGGGATCAGGGGATGCACCGCCACCTTGAGTCCCGTGATCGTCGCGCGGTGCCGTTTCGCCAGGTCGATGGCCAGCTCGAGCCGGTCCGCGGAATGTTCCAGGTTGTCCATGAAGACTAGTATCTGTTTCAACTCCATCTGGTGCGCCTCCTTGATGCGTGCGGGTGAGTTACTGGATGTATGGTGCTGCCGTCACCGGCCGGGTGAGCGCTTCGGGCCGGGCGAAGTTGCGCAACAGGTGTCCCTTGATCATCTCCTTGAAGTCCGCCTCCTGGTCACCACGGTAGACGAGAGACGAGGCGATCTCGGCGGCGAGGATGGCGTAGCGGCACTTGGCCGGCAGCCGCTCCAGGCGCCCCTGGTACTGTGGCTCGCGCAGCATGGCGGGAAGGTGCGCGAGGATGGCGCTTTGGAAGACCGGCTCGTCGCACAGTTCCGGGTTTCTCTGGAAGAACGAGAAGAGGCGCGCATAGTGGCCGTTGATCTCGTGGCTTATGGCGTCGGAGATCTCGGTGTAGATGAAGCTTCCCCCCGCCTCGCGGTGGCGCCGGAAGATGAGCTCCGCTTCGTCGCGCGCACGTCTTTCCAGGATCGTCAGCACGTCCCCCACGTAACGCTCCTTGTGGGCCAGAAACTCCTCCTCGGAGAGCATGAGGTTCGCGATGATCTCGTAGGACGAGGAAATCACGCCGCACTTGTTGGCCGAGGCGTCGCGCATGATGACGATGCCGCGCCGCTGCATCTGGGTCCGCGCCTCCGGCGTGATGAAGGAATTCGCCCCCTCGACGATGGCGCGGGTGGTGGGGGTGCCGTCCTCGCGGAAAAAGCGCGGCCAGTTCTCGGCGTCGATGGTCTCCGGGCGTCCCCCGCCGGGGATGAAGAGGTCGGTCGGGACCGAGAAGAGTAGGTTCCCGAACTCGCGGTGGAACTGGTCCGTGGTAACCCACTGCTCCTGGACTCCCGCCCCGGTGCTGACGGCGCGCTTGAACAGTTCGCGCAGCCCGTCGGTGCGCCGCTCGTTGCGGTACAGGATGAAGCCGCCGGGGTGCAGCCGGGCCGGATCGAAGGCGTCCAGGTCGTGCTTGAGTACGATGCGGGATAGTTCTCCGTGGTCCATCCCCTCGGGGTCGAAGATGGCGCCGGAACCGTCGAGGATCAGCTTGATGCACGCCTCGGGAGAGCGCTCGAGCATGATGCGCAGCGCGTTCCCCGCCACGTCGCCGCTAGGCCCCCCGGTGAACTTCACGCTGAAGCGGTCGCGCCTAATGTCGATGCCGAGCTGCTGCATGGCGGTCTCGGCGAACTGCATCACGCCGGTCGAGGTGACCCCGTACTCCTTGTGGTTGATCCCGACGCGCTTGCTGGAGATGAGGCCGATGCCGAGCAGGTAGCCGCGCTTTAGCGACTGGCGCGCGATCATCTCGATCATCACGTCGTGCATGTTCTCGTCGGGGCCTAGCTCGATCGGCTCGTCCTCGCCGTAGTAGTCGACGACGCGCGGGTCACAGGCCTGACCGTTCTCGGTGACGAAGATGTCCAAGAAGGCGTTGATGAAGCCGAACTGCAGCTTGTAAAGGCGCTGGGTGGAGAGGTCGCGCGCCTCGAGACGGGCGGCGTCGAGCACCACCACCATCTTCGAGCCACCCTCGTAGATGTCCTTGTTCTTCAGGTGCTGGGTGTGGGCGAGGACGTACACCTCGCGGAAGAGGGTGCTCGCCGAGGTGACGTACTCATCGCGATTCCTCGTGATGATGGTGCGCCACCCACCGCGGGCGATGTCGGAGAAGCCGATATGGTAGCCGCTGCCGTAGCGCCCGAAGAAGAAGGTGATGCGGAACGGGAGCTCCGGGGGAAGGTCGGCGGTGAACTCGGGTGCCAGCTCGCCCAGGTAGGCGGGGTCGAGCCGGAAGGCGAGGGCGTGCTTCTCGCGCACGTAGAAGTTCGTCTTCAGCGTGTTCCTGATGAAGGTGATGGCGCAGCGGAAGATGGCGCGGCGCAGGTCGTCGATGTAGCGGTGCCCGGTGTTGTAGGACTCGACGAAGCGGACCGTCTCCTCGAGCGTCTTCCGGTAGAACTCCTCGCGCAGGGAAAGCCCCGGCTGGAAGCGGATCCTGAAAAGCTTCGCGAGCTGGAGCGCGATGTCCGGGTGCGAGTGGAAGGCGAGCATCACGTCCTCGTAGCCGTACGGGTCGGGGTGGTGATGGGCGAGGTTCGTGTGGCAGAAGGCGATGAAGGCGTTCACGAGCGACGCCTCCTCGCCGTTCATCACGCGGCTCGTGACGAACTCGCGGTAGGTCCGCGAGGCGGTGGAGAGGATCTGGGTGTTGTAGAGCTCCATCTGTAGCCGGTCGAAGAGCTCGCTCCCCTTGGAGAGAAGCGGCGCGTCCGGGCGCTTTCTGACGTAGAAGGTGCCGAGGAAGTAGGGATGCACGCCGTTGGAGATGGTGAGGCAGTAGGCGCGCTGCACCCCGAAGCCCAGGCGGTTGAAGACCTCCATGGTCTGCAGGAGAAAATCGTTCTGCGGCGGGTTGCCGACCGCGAAGAGGACGCGGGTCTCGCTGTCGAGCCCCATGTCGTCGGTCTCCTCCACGTCGAGGAAGATGCCACCCTGGCGGTTTCCCTCCTGGAAGACCCAGAGGATCTGGGCCACCCGGTTCGGGGGGGAGATGCGGACGTACTGCTCGTTGTTGAGCCACAAAAGGCGCAGGAGCGCGTCGAGTTGGGCGAGGTCGAAGAGGGGATAGCGCGCCTTCAGCGCCTCCTCGATGCCGGCGCGCAGCTCGGCCGGGATCTCCGGGGGCGGGGCGTCGGCGATCTCGCTGTGCTCCTTCCTGTCGAAGTCGAAGCGCTGCACCTCGAGCCCCTGGGAAAGCCCCGGCACCGCCCCTTTCGAGTGGGTGAACTCGGCGTAGGAGATGTCGCGCTCCTGCAGGGTGCGCAGGGTGTCGTAGAGCGAGCCGGGGCGGTTCAGGCGGGCGAGGATCAGGGTCTTCGCCCGGTCCGCCACGGTGAGCCGCTGGTTCTGCGCCAGGGTCTTAAGTCCCACGGCGAGGGCGTGCACCGCCTCGGACTCCTCCTTCATGGTGATGAAGAAGTAGGAGTCCATCTGCGCCTTCAGCCAGGCGAGGTTCTCCCTGGACCTCGCGTCGCTTTCGGCGATGAGGCGGTCGACTGCTGCCAGGAGGTTCTGGTCGGCGCTTGGGCGCATGGCTACCCCTTAAGGACCGGCAAAAGTCCTTCCATTTCAGGCTTGAACACGCTCCAGACCCGCTCGCGCAGCTGGGCCAGGAAGTCGTGGGTGATGAACTTCGGGAGCGTAACCTTGTGGTTCGGGTCGTCCATTACCTGCGAGGGGAGGGTGTACTCCTCGTGCTCGTGGAAGCCCTGGCGCAGTTCGAGGGCGAGCCCGCGCAGGTACGCCCGGCGCACGGAGGCGAGAATGTCCGCCGAAGCGATCTCGAGCCCCGCCGCTTCCTTCACGGCACGCACGATGATGTCGTGGCCGATGCCGACGCCGACGAACTTGCACAGGCCGATCATGTCGTAACCTACCTGCAAGAGGCCGCCGCTGGTGATCGCCTGCACCCACTCGTCCAGGGAGTGTTTTCCTTCCTTTGCGAGCATCATGTGCGTCCCCATGGACATGTGTCCACCGGCGATGGCGAAGATGTAGCCGGGGTTCGTGTCCGGGAGGTAGGCGGGAAGCTCGAGCCCCTTCACGTGCATGGCGTAGGCTGTCTCGCCGAGCGCCTCGGAGAGGCGCTTCACGCCGCGCCCGAGTTCGGGGTAGAGGCCGCGCCCGGCGCCGTCGATGAGCGCCGCGATTTTTTCGTATTCGCCGAACGTTGCGCCGTTCAGGATCGGCGCCTCCGGGTGGCGCTCGTTGTAGTCGAGCAGGTAGGCGATGGTTGTGCCGAGCGAGATGGCGTCCATGCCGAGGAGGTCGCAGCGGTGGATCAGGTCGCACACCTCCTTCGGGTTGTGCACGCCGAGGTTCGAGCCGAACAGGATGAGCGGCTCGAAGTCGAACTTTGCGGCGAGCTTGCCGCGGCTGCCGTCCTCGTTTTTGTGGAAGAGGTTGTTGTGGCAGCGGATGCCGCAGCGGTGGCAGGCCTCGGTGGCGACCTCGAATTCCCTCTCCACCTCGTCGCGGAACAGGCGCTCCACGTTGTCGCACCCCTTGGGGCGGAAGTTGTTGAGCGGCACGGCGTGGAAGACCTGCAGCACCTCGATGTTGGCCCAGGTGCCCCCGCCGCCACCCTGGCTCGTCGGCTGGAAGCGTGCGCTACCGCCGCTTTTCAGGATGTCGCGGTTCACGTCGCGGATCTCGGGGGTGATTTTTTGCAGTTTGTCCGGGCTTTGGGCCACGATGGCGAGGAGGTTCTTGTACCCCATGAGGCTCCCCATGCCGCCGCGCCCGGCGAAGCGGCTCTTAGGCTCCCCGGATTTCAGCTCGTTATCGGTGCTCATGACCACCGCACCCATGTAGTTCGTCTCCCAGTTCTCGCCCGCCGGGCCGATGGCGGCGAAATGGGCGTCCGGGTACTCGGCGGCAAGCGCCATGATCTTCGCATGCCCGGTGAGGCCGATGAGATGCCCGGCCGGCTTCAGTTCGACCTCGGGACCGTTCGCCCCATCCCTCAGCACCGCGAACACCGGGGCCTCGGAGCGGCTCTCGAAGATCACCTCGTCGAGGCCGGTCCACTTGAACTTGTTGCCGAAGTTGCCGCTGCCGGTGGACCACATGGCGCCGGGGCGGCCGGTGCCGGACTGCTTCAGCGGGCTGTAGCCGGAGAAATAGCTGCGCATCCCGGTCATCACGCTGGTGCCGGTCAGAAGGCCGGAGTTCAGGATCAGCGGGTTTTCCGGGGAGTAGGCGTTTGCCACGTCGCGCTCGGCTAAGATCTGGAAGCTCCTGCCGAAGCCGCCGAGGACGTCCTCCAAGTTCCTGCAGGGGACCGCTGCGAAGTCGGCGCGGCCGGTGGCGAGGTCGATGGTGCAGCGCTGGTAGACAACGCTTGCCGGGTCGGTGCTCATCATTTTGTTGTCGCTCATATCTTTTTGCTCCGCAAAATCGTTATTGGGACTGGCTCCGACAGGTGCCTGCCCCCCTGGTATTGGTGGAACTCCGGCGAGGGCACCTGCAGAGAGCCGGTGCCGGCGGGGTCACCCCCCGCCCATGCGGGGCAAAAAGGAGAGGACGTCGCCGTCCTGTACTATCTCGTCCCAGGCCGCGTGCAGCCCGTTCACGAGGACGGTCCCCACGTCGTTTCTGGGAAGCCCCAACTGCTCCACGATGGAGGCGACCTTCTGCCCCGGGGTGCATTCCCACTCCGCCTCTTCGAAAAGCTTCCAGCGCAGGGAAGCGTAGAGTTTGATCCTGATCTGCATCCTTAAAACCTCGTAGCTAAAAGGTAAAAAGCCCCCGTCAGGCCGCACGGATCCCAGCGAGGCGCCGGGAGTGACCCGGCGCCTATAGGAAAAGCGGTTTCAGGGAGTCTGAAAGGAACGTGTTTTTCTTGGTTGGTTAGAAGCCGAGGTAGGCCTCGCGGATGGAGGCGTCGGCCTCGAGGTCGGTGCCGGTCCCCTGGCCCACGATGCGCCCGTTCTCCATGACGTAGCAGTAGTCCGCGACCTTCAGGGTCTGGTGCACGTTCTGCTCGACGAGGAAGATGGTGAGCCCCGCCTTGTGCAGCTCCTGGATCACCTTGAAGACCTCCTGCACCATGATGGGCGCGAGACCGAGGCTCGGCTCGTCGAACATGATCACCTGCGGGTCCTGCATGAGCGCGCGGCCGATGGCCACCATCTGCTGCTCGCCGCCGGAGAGGGTCTCGGCTGTCTGGGTGCGACGCTCTTCCAGGCGCGGGAAGATCTCGTAGATCCGCTTCAGGGTCTGCTGGCGCTTGCCGTGGGCCCTTTTCAGGTAGGCCCCGACCAGGAGGTTCTCCTCCACGGTCATCTTCGGGAAGAGCTGGCGCCCTTCGGGGACCAGGGTGATGCCGAGGTCGACCACCTTGTGCACCGGCATGCCGGTCACCTGGGTGCCGTCGTAGTGGATGGTGCCGTTCGCGGTCGGGATCAGGCCGCAAAGCGCCTTGAGGGTCGTGGTCTTGCCGGCGCCGTTCGCACCGATGAGCGCCACGAGCTGCCCCTTGGCCACCGAGAAGGAGATGTTCCAGAGGGCCTGGATGTCGCCGTAGTTGACGGAGATGCCGTTGACGTCGAGTAGATTCATGCTGCTTCCTCTCCAAAGTACGCTTGTACCACGTGCGGATCGCTGGACACCTCGGCCGGGGTCCCCTCGGCGATCTTCTTGCCGAAATTGAGCACCACCAGGCGGTCCGAGATGTTCATGATGACGCGCATGATGTGCTCGACGATGAGGATGGTGAGCCCCTGCGCCTTGAGCTTCATGATGAGCTCGACGGTGCGGTCCGCCTCGGTCGGGTTGAGTCCCGCCACAACCTCGTCCAGAAGGAGGAAGGAGGGGTCGAGGGCGAGCGCCTTGCTGATCTCGAGGCGCTTCCTGCCGGCCAGGGTAAGCCCGGCGGCGGAGAGGTGGGCGCGGTCGGCAAGCCCGGTGGTCTCGAGCACCTGCCAGGCGTGGCGCTCCGCGTCTGCCTTCTTCGGGTGTTTGAGGAACGAGGCGATGGTGACGTTTTCGAGCACGGTGAGCCCGGCGAACGGCTTCACCACCTGGAAGGTGCGCCCGATGCCGACCCCCGCCAGGTGGTAGGGGGGCTTGCCGGAGATGTCGTTACCCTGGAACACCACGCTCCCCTTGGTCGGGGCGTAGTAGCCGGAAATCACGTTGAAAAGGGTGGTCTTGCCGGCGCCGTTGGGGCCGATGAGACCGACGATCTCGCCTTTTTCTACGCTGAAGCTCACGTCGTCGACCGCGGTGAGGCCGCCGAAACATTTGGTTACCGAATTAACCTTGAGGATGGGTTCAGTCATGATTAGTTCCCCTCTTCCGGTACTGCCACGGCGGAGAGGGCCGCGGGTTCCGATGCCGGTTCAGGCTTTTCCTGCGGCCTGGCCACCGCCTTGCGTTTGACCAGGGTGCCCCAGAGGCCGTTGGGTATGAAGATGACGCTGATCGCGATCAGCGCGCCCAGGATGATGAGGTAGAGAAGCTGGAAGTCGGACAGGTACGCCCAGAAGATGGTCTTGAAGGCGAAGATGAGGATCGCGCCGAGCGCCGGTCCGAAGAGCGTGCCCATGCCGCCGAACACCACCATGACCACCGCCTGGTCGCTCACCAGGTCCCCCAGGGTGGAGGAGGGGTCGATGAAGGTGATCCAGTAGGCGTAGATGCCGCCCAGGATGCCGGTCGGGATCGCCGAGAGGATGAAGGACTGCATCTTCAGCATGGTCGGGTTAAGCCCCAAGGCCTTCGCCCCTTCCTCGTCCTCGCGGATCGCCTTCAGCTTAAGCCCGAAGGGGGCGCGCTCCAGGAGGTACCAAAGGACCAGGAAGATAGCCCCGACGGTGATGAGCATCAGGTAGTAGAAGAACAGCGGGTTCAGGAAGGCCTCGAGGCGCATACCGTCCGGGCCGCCGGTGAACTCGACGTTCAGGGCGAGCTGCTGGATGGCGCGCGAGAGCGCCCAGGTGGCGATGGCGAAGTAGGCACCCTTGAGCCGGAGCGTCGGGATCCCCGCGATGAGCGCGGTCAAGGCGGCCGCCACGCCGCCGAGTGGCAGCGCCACCCAGAAGGGGAGATGCGCCTGCATCATGAGGATGCCGATGGTGTAGGCGCCTATGCCGAAGAAGGCGCCGTGACCGAAGTTCAGGTAACCCGTATAGCCCGCGATGACGTCGAAGGCGATGGCAAGCCCGATCCACATGATCCCCTCGGTGAGCACGCGCAAGACGAAGGTGTCATGCATGACGAGAGGCAGGATCAATAGGGCTGCGGTGATGATGGCGAGGATGGCTGCGCCGCGACTGGTTTTCATGTCAGACCCCCTTGCCGAACAGCCCGCGCGGGGAAATCAGCAGGATGATGTAAAGGATGACGAACACGGCGAGCAGGGTGTGGCTCGGGTTGAAGTAGATCATGAAGATCGACTGCACGAGCCCGAGAAGAAGCGCCGCCCAGGGGACGCCGGCCAGGTACCCCATGCCCGCGAGGACCACCACGAAGAAGGCGAAGATGGTGTACTCGTTGCCCATCTGCGCGCCGATGGAGAGGATGCAGCCCAAAAGCACCCCGGTCATCGCGGAGATCCCGACGTAGATGCCGTACACGTAGGAACCGGTGCGCTTTGCGTTCACCCCCATGAGACCCGCGGCATCCTTGTGCTGCGCGAGCGCCCGGACGCCGAGGCCGAAATTGGTCTTTTTGAGGAGGTAATGCAGGATCAGGGTGATCGCAACAGCGTAGGCAAGCCCCATGAGGCGTACCGTCGGGATGGTCACGGTGAGGCCGATGGACTCGAGGTTGAAGGACCCTTCCGAGAACGCGGACGGGATCGAATTCGAGTAGAAGCCGAACGCGGTGAGGGCGAGCCCGCGGAACATGATGGCAAGGCCGAAGGTGAAGACGAGCCCCATCAGGAAGGGGTTCCCCTTGGTGCCCGAGAGCACCCGGTGGATCACCGGTTGGACCAGGTAGCCGACCCCGAAGTAGATGACGAAGATGACCGGCAGGAAGATGAAGGGATCGAGACCGGTCCATTTGTTCAGGTAGTAGCCGGTGAAGGCCCCGAACATGATCCACTCCCCGACGGCGAAGTCGATGACGTGCATGACCCCGTAGGTGAGCGAGAAAGCGATGGCGATGGTGATGTAGATCCCGCCCAGCAGAATCCCGTCGGTCAGGGCTTGTGGCAGCAGTTCCATCATAAAGCGAGTCCTCCAGCGTTGCGATTAAAGCAAATGCGGCAGTTACTTCATGGGGGCCGCGGGACGGCGTATCACCCGCACTCGCGGCCTTAACAGTCCCTGCCGGTACGGTGACCGGCAGGGGCGCTTTGTTTCATCTTCGAGGCTTAGCGGGATTTCCATTCCTTCATCGGGTACTGGGCGGCCGCTTCCACCGATGCCTTCGGGCCAACCGTCTTGATCTGGCCGTTCTGGATCTGGATGGTGAGCGGGTCGAGGCCGACGTTGGCGTGGTAGAACTCGCCGGAGGTGGCGAACTTCACGCGGCCGTAGAAGGTCTGCACGTCGATCTGCTCGAGCGCCTGCACGAGCTTCGCGCGCATCGCCTCGTCCATGCCCGGCTTCGCGCCGACCTTCTGGAGTGCGGTCTGGAAGGCGATGCCTGCCGCGGAACAGCCACCCTGGGTGTAGTCGCCAGGGTTCTTGAAGGCCTTCTGGGAGGCGGCGGCGTAGGCAGAAGCGGTCGGCCAGAGCACCTTGCTCTTGGTCTTGGCGGTGCCGGTCCAGCAGGTGGTGCCGAAGATCTGCTCGCCGTCCTTGCCTACCGCGTCGGTGAACGCCTTGTCGGTGATGCCACAGTGCATGAGGAGCGCTTTCGGGGTGTAGCCGATCTGCTTGAGCGCCTTCACGAACTTCACGTGCTCCTCGTCGTGGCCGCCGAAGGCGATGACGTCGGGCTTCATGCTGCGCACTGCGGAAAGAAGCGGGGTCATGTCCTGGCCGGAGGGGACGATGCTGAACTTGACGATCTTAAGCTTCGCTTTCTCGGCTGCGCTCTTGTAGGCCTCCGCGGTCGCCTTGGAGAAGGCGTCGTTGGAGCCGATGATGGCGATGGTTTTCGGAGCGGGCTTCAGCTCGGTGAGGGTCTTGATGGAGGTGGCGCCGGTGAAGTTGATCGGGGGGATGGTGCCGAAGGTGTACTTGAACTTGTTCTTCCAGATGAGCGGGCTCTCTGCGGAGCCGGTGATCATCGGGACCTTGTACTTGTCGACCACCGGTGCCACGGCGAGGGTTACGCCGGAGGAGTAGGGGCCGAGGATGAAATCGACCTTCTCCTGGGTGATCAGCCTTTCGGCTGCCGCTGCGCCGGCGGCGGGGTTGCTCTGGGCGTCGGCGTAAACCAGTTTCACCTGGTACTTCTTGCCCTGGACCTCGATGCCGCCCTTGGCGTTCACTTCCTGGGCCCAGAGGTCGTAGCCGCGCTTGGTGATGTTGCCGCCGGTCACGAGGTCACCCGAGAGCTCGGTGATGACGCCGATCTTGTAGAAGTTCCTCTGTTCCGCGTGGACCGGGATGGCCACGAAGAGGGCCGCGATGAGCAGCAGTACCCTGACGAATCCAAACTTCATTGTGCTACCTCCTGTTTGTGATGTTGCGATTAGAGTTCGGCCAGCGTTGCATTGCATTACATCCGGTGCTCGCGGCGCTCAGGCAGACGACGTCGGCTGTCGGCGACCGAAGGAGACCCGGCCCGCACCCTCGGCGCAGGTTGGCCGTATACAGCAGAAAGCATGCCAAGGAGGTGGCGACAGGTGAAAAGTGGGCGGCGACGGGGGCATCGGGACGGGAAATCGCGCTCCGTGGGGGCTGCACAGGGGTGTCCGCAGGAAAACGCACCTGGGTGGCGCGCCGTGTTTCGGCGGAACGGTTCCGTGGCGGGCGGGAAAATATTCACATCTGAATAACGAAAGAGAGTCCGTATACGGGCGGGGTGCCCGCTATGCGGTCAGTCCGTAGCGCTTGAGCTTCCGGGCTATGGTCGGCTGGCTCACGCCGAGCGCCTGGGCTATGTCGGCCTGGCTGCCGTGGGCCTCCACCGCCTGCGCGAGGAGCGCCCTTTCGGTGCTTTCGATCACCTGCGGCAGGGTCATGGTCTCGGGCCACTGCGCCGGCACCGCGTCGCCTGCGGCATCCCCCTTGGCGACATCGGCGGGGAGGTCCTGCAGGCTGATCACCTCGGTCTCTGTCATGACGACGAGGCGCTCGCAGAGGTTCATGAGCTCCCTCACGTTACCGGGGAAGGGGTAGCCTAGCAGGGTGTCGCAGGACGCGCGGGAGAGGCGTTTGCGGGTCTTGTGCTTCTTCGCGTACCACTCGATGTAGTGGAGGATGAGGGGGAGCAGGCATTCCTTGCGCTCCTTCAGGGAGGGGACGTGAATCGGGATCACCTTGAGGCGGTAGTAGAGGTCGAGGCGGAACTTCCCTTCCTCGACCATCTGCTCGAGATTTCGGTGTGTTGCGGCTAGGATGCGCACCTTCACCTCGCGGGGCCGGGTGCTGCCGAGGCGCATGATGGTGCCGTCCTCCATGAAGCGCAATAGCTTCACCTGCGAGGGGAGGGGGAGTTCTGCGATCTCGTCGAGAAAGAGGATGCCGCCGTCGGCGAGCTCAAAGTAGCCCGGTTTGCCGCCGGTCTGCGCGCCGGTGAAGGCACCCTTGTCGTAGCCGAAAAGCTCCGATTCTATAAGGGATTCCGGGATGGCGCCGCAGTTTATCTTGATGAGCGGCTTGTCGGCGCGCTCCGAGTTCTTGTGGATCAGGTCGGCGAAGAGCCCCTTGCCCACCCCGGAGGGGCCGAGGATGAGCACGGTCGATTCCACCTTGCTCACCTTGAGCGCCTGGCGCAAAGCCTTCAGCATGGCGGGGCTTTTTGCGATGATCTGCTGGTTTTCCAGTTGCTGTTCCTGCTGCATCTCGAGCATCTGGTTGCGGAACTGGTCCTTGATCGCCTCCTGATCCTCTAGTTCGCGCTGCAGGTCGTCGATTTCCGTTATGTCCCGCTCGCTTACCACGATACGGGTGATGCGGCCTGCGGAGTCGAAGACCGGAGTCGCGATGGTGATGAGCTTTTTCCCCTCGCGTGACTGCAGAAGGTTCACCCGCGAGCGGGTGCGGAGCACCTCGAGCGTCGCGGAACGGTCGAAAACACGCTGGTTTACCAGGTCGCGCATGTTGCGCCCCACCACGTCTTTTGCCTGCACGTTGTTGATGCGCTCGGAGGCGGGGTTGATGCGTACCACGTTCGCGTCGGCGTCGCAGATCCAGAGCCCGTCCGAGGAGGAGTCGATGATGGTGTCCAGTTCCCGGGTAAGCTCCTGGAAAAACTCCATTTGTTTCGCCATGTCCTCGAGTTCGGTGCTCTCCACGAAGACGCAGACCGCGCCTACCTGTTCCTGGTCCAGGAGCATCGGGCTCACCCGCACCAGGAAGTTCGACTCGATGCCGTGCACCGATATTTCCGCGCTGTTCCGCGAGGTTCCCAAAAGCCGCTGCGCCACCTTGGGCCAGAGTTCCGGGAGTACGTCGTTCAGGTGTACCCCCTGGAAGGCGCCGAACCCCTCGCGAACGGCCCGGTTAGCTAGGATGATCATCCCCGAGGTGTTGACGGCGAGGATGCCTACCTCGACGGCGTTCACCATGGCTTGGTAGAAGTGGTCCGAGCGCAGATCACCGTTGCCTAAAAAACCGATCAGTTCCACTGGGTTGAGCGAGCTGTTCACGGGCTGCGTCTCCTTCTTCCCGGCTTATTTTGCAAGTGTTGCAAGGCCGCTTAGGCGGCTTCGCGACGGCCGTTCACGGCGTCGCTGACGGGGGTGTTTCGGCGCATTATGCAGAATTGAATCAAATATTCAAGGATAAATAAAAAAGGAGTCTAAAACAGTCACGGCCCTTCATACCACTGTCACAGTCCTAAGTCCTTATTTTTCGTGTATGACATTTTCGGCCCTTGAAACAGGGGAACCCCTCGGCTCCTGTCTGTGCCCGTATGTGCAGATACATAGGCGCTCCATTGTATAAGGTTCGGTTCGTGTCTTAGCCTTGTTTACCTTTACGTCAAATCCCGATTTATGACTGGGCACGGGTAGACGGTGGGTGCTTGGTACGGTCCTTGTAGTGGGGGATATTCCGACGACGCCGTCGTACGCCGTCCGTGCCGATCCGCCACGTGGGCCGGAGTCCTCATCGAGCGACCCCGGCAGTCACAAATACTAGGCAAAGGAGCTGTATCCATGACCGCTGGTAACGAACAACTGATGGAGTTACGCAACCAACATGTTCCCGGAGGGGTCGCGCTTTTGAGCAACGCCTTCATCGCCAAGGCCCAGGGGGCCATCATGACCGACGTCGATGGGCGAGACCTGATCGATTTCGCCGGGGGGATCGGCGTCAACAACGTGGGGCACAGCCACCCCAAGGTCGTTAAGGCGATCCAGGAGCAGGCGGAGAAGTTCATCCACACCTGTTTCCATGTTGCGCCCTACCAGGGGTACGTCGAGCTTGCGCAGCGTCTGAACGAGCTAGCTCCCGGCAGCTCCGAGAAGAAGACCATGCTGGCCAACTCCGGCGCCGAGGCGGTCGAGAACGCCATCAAGATCGCCCGCTACGTGACCAAGCGTCCCGGGATCATCTCCCTTGAGAACGGCTTCCACGGCCGTACCCTGATGACCATGACCCTCACCTCCAAGGTGAAACCCTACAAGTACGGTTTCGGTCCCTTTGCGCCGGAGAGCTACCGCATCCCCTCCGCTTACTGCTACCGCTGCCCCTACGGTGAGACCTACCCGAGCTGCCAGTGCGCCTGCGCGCACAAGCTCGACGAGTTCTTCACCGGTTACGTGGCCGCCGAGCAGACCGCGGCGGTGATCATCGAACCGATCCAGGGTGAGGGCGGCTTCGTCACCCCGCCGAAGGAGTACTTCGAGATCGTGCAGGGGATCTGCAAGAAGCACGGCATCCTGCTCATCATCGACGAGATCCAGAGCGGCATGGGGCGTACCGGCAAGCTCTTCGCCATCGATCACTGGGGCATCGAGCCCGACATCATCACCACCGCCAAGAGCCTCGCCGGCGGGATGCCGCTCTCCGCGGTGACCGGCCGCTCCGAGATCATGAGCCTGCCGCATGCAGGCGGCCTGGGCGGCACCTACGGCGGCAACCCGCTCTCCTGCGCCGCGGCCCTTGCGGTCCTCGACATCTTCCTCAAAGACGGCCTGCTCGAGCGTTCCGTGAAGCTCGGGGACCAGCTGCAGGAGCGTTTCGCGAAGATGCAGGAGCAGTACGAGATCATCGGCGAGGTGCGCGGCAAAGGGCCCATGCTTGCACTAGAGCTCGTGCGCGACCGCAACACCAAGGCACCGGCCGGTGACCTGGCGAAGAAACTGGTCAAGCTCTGCTTCGACAAGGGGCTCGTCATCCTCTCCTGCGGCGCCCTCGGCAACGTGGTCCGCCTGCTGATGCCGCTCGTTATCACCGACGAGCAGCTGGAGCGCGGCCTCGCCATCCTCGAGGAGTCCCTGGCAGAGGTGAACGCAGAGATCTAACGCAGCTGCGGCGGCAACAATACGGCAACGGCAGTGTCCGGCATCTCATCGTTGGGGGAAGAGGTGCACAGGCACTGCCGTTGTCGTTTTTTAGCGGGAAACGTAGGCCTCGATTCCGGGTGGAGCATGACCGGTTAGTGATGATGGCGAGCTGGGCCCTTGCCAAGGCCGCGTTGCAAATGGCATAGTGTGCGAGGCAGTCAAAGGTGAGAAAGGAGGTGGCGCATGACCGGGAAGAGCGAGCCGCTGCACACGGTGATAGTTGGTTGTCTGGTCCGCAACGCCGAGAACCAGGTCCTGCTGATCCGCCACTATAGGCGCGGCTGGGAGATTCCCCAGGGGCACGTCGAAGAGCGCGAAAACCTCGTCGATGCCGCGAAGCGTGAGGTGGCGGAGGAGGCGGGGGTGAACGCCGAGATCGGTCCGCTAGCCGCCATGTGGTCCATGGTCTCGCCCAGCTCCGTGCTCATCTTCGGTTTTCTGGGGCGCTACCTTAGCGGGGAGCTGAACCCGACCGACGACAGCGAGGAAGCCGTCTGGGTTTCCGAGGAAACCGCCCTCGAAATGGTGGTGAGTCCCACCATGAGACAGCGGTTGGAGGCCTTGCTGTATTACGACGGCAGGGTCAGCTACCGGTCCTACTCGTTAAAGCCCTACCAGTTACACCTTGAGCGCGACCTGCTCGCCTGGCCCGACCCCACCCCGTAGGACGGCCCCCGCCGCCTGCAAAATCCGGCTGTGCTATCGTCGGCCCAGTTACTCCCTCCATGCATGATCCCGCACTCCGCAGTCTGCAGTTCACACCCCGCAGTCACAGCCACAGTCACAGCCACAGTCACAGTCACAGAGTGCGCTCCCACACTCAGCAGCCCATTTGACAGTTTGAAAACCCCTGTTTCAATTGTTCAGGCAAAAGTCACAGCGAAAGCATTTGGGGCGTTTGACAGGCTAACTACGGGGAGGTGTTAAATGAAAGGACATGAGAAAGTGATTGCCACGCTGAACGCGCGTCTGGCAGAGGAACTCACCGCAATCAACCAGTACTTCGTTCATGCTGAAATGTGTGAAAACTGGAATTACGAGAAGCTGCACGGCATGATCCGCAAGCGCTCCATCGACGAGATGAAGCATGCCGAGAAGCTGATCGCCCGCATCCTGTTCCTGGACGGCATCCCCATCGTGAGCAACTACAACAAGATGCACATAGGGGCCGAGGTTCCCGTGATGCACGAGAACGACCGGCAGGCAGAGGAGGGGGCCATCAAGGGGTACAACGAGAGCATCAGGCTCTGCGTCGAGCTCGGCGACAACGGGACCCGTGAGCTCCTGGAGTCGATACTGCACGACGAGGAAGAGCACATCGACCTTCTGGAGGCCCAGCTGGACCAGATCAAGCAGATGGGAATCCAGAACTACCTGACGGAGCAGATCGACTGAAAAGTGCCGCCTCGGACGTCAGCGCTGCAGGTTGGCGCCGCAACGCGAGTAGGGGATGGAGAAGGGAAAGGGGAGCGCCAAAGCTCCCCGATCATCCCAGGAGCGCGTGAATTTTGTTCAGGCACTCCCTGAAATCGATCGGCTTCGAAATGTAGTCATCCATCCCTGCCGCGATGCAGCGCTGCTCATCGTCTTTCATGGCGTGGGCGGTCATGGCGAGTATCGGTATCCTCCCGTCGCGCCCCGCCTCGATCTCGCGTATGCTGCGCGTCGCCTCGAACCCGTTCACCCGCGGCATCTGGACGTCCATAATCACCATGTCGAACGAGGCTTCCTGCCACCTCGCCACGGCCTGGATGCCGTCCTCGGCGAACTCTATCTCGTAACCTATTCTGGCCAGCATCGTCCCCAGCACCTGCCGGATGGTGGCGTCGTCCTCGGCGACCAGCAGCCGGCGTCCCTTGCCCATGCCCGGTGAGAAAGAAGCAGGCGCGACTGCCGGAGTGGCCGCCTCCGCTGCCCTTTGGGCCACGCCCAGGCGCACAGAGAAGGAAAAGCAGCTCCCTTTGCCTCCCTCGCTTTCCAGGAAGATACTTCCTCCCATCCGCTCGATGATCTCCTTGCTGATGGCGAGCCCCAGTCCGGTCCCCCCGTGGCTTCGGGTGTCTGAGTCATCAAGCTGGCTGAAAGAGCTGAAAAGGAGGTGCCGTTTCTCCTCCGGTATGCCGATGCCCGTATCGCGCACCGAGAAGCCGACTTCGATGGACCCGTCCGGGGCGGGCGCTCCGCTGCGCAGCGCGATCTGGACGCCGCCGCGTTCGGTGAACTTCACGGCGTTGCCGACGAGGTTAGTCAGCACCTGGCGCAGCCGGACCTGGTCTCCCAGCACGTGATCCGGCAACTGCTCGTCGACCTGCAGGGTGAGCTCGAGCCCCTTGCGCCGCACCTCCGGCATGACGATCTCCACGGTCTGGGAGAGGCAGGCGCGCAGGGCGAACGGTTTCGGGTCCAGCGAGAATTTCCCCGCCTCGACCTTGGCGAGATCGAGCACGTCGTTCAGGATCCGCAACAGGGATCCGGCTGAGCGCTGGGCGGTCTCGATATATTCGGTCCTTTCGGCGTCGTCGGCGGTCTGCAGGGCGAGGTCCAGCATCCCGAGCACGCCGGTCATCGGAGTGCGCAGCTCATGGCTCATGTTAGCTACGAACCTGCTCTTGGTATGGCTGGCCGTCTCGGCCACCTGCTTCGCCTGGCGCAGGCTCTCCTCCATCAGGTGCCGCTGCATGGCGATGGATACCTGGTCGGCAACCGCCTTCATGAGTGAGAGTTCGTCGTCATTGAAACTGTTTCTGCTGCGCGTGCCGAAGGAGAGCGTCCCCAGAACCCGTCCTTGTGACAACAGCGGGTGGCAAGCGTACGCGCGGACCCCGAGGGACTTTACCAGCTCCGTGCGCGGGTCCGGCGTCTCCGGGATGTTCTCGGCGACGATCCTGCAGGCATCCCGTGCCGCGCACCCGCAGACCGCTACCCCCAGATCCAGACGCCGGATCTCGGTCGCCCGTTCCTCGCTGATGCCCGCGCAAGCGTTCAGCTTCAGGATGCCTTCGGTCTCGTCCAGCAGATAATTGAAAAAGACGTCGCAACCGAGGAAATTCATGACCTCGCGACAGAGCTCGTCAGCCAGTTGTTGCGGTGCGCCGCTTTGCAGCAGCCGGCTGGCCGATGCCGCGAGAAGGTCGAGGCGCTGGTTGCTCCGCTTCAAGGCGGCCTCGCTTTCCTCGCGTTCGGTGATATCGACGCCCATGCAGACCGCCAGCGGGCGCCTGCCCTGCAGCACCGAGGCGCTGAAGGTCCAGTGTCGCGAGCGCCCTGCGAGGGTCCGTATGGGGAAATCGGCGTAGAAGCTCTGTCTCGCGCCGCTGAAGATGTCCTGCATCTGCGCCTGCACGGCCTGGGCGGCCGGGGGCGCCACATGCTGTATAAGCCATGCGTCGAAGCTCGTCATCTCGGCGCGACCGTAGCCGGTGAGTTCGACCCAGCTCCTGCTTACCTGGAGCACCTCTCCCTGCTGGGTCAGCATCACCACCGGGATCGGGGCATCTTCGATGGCGCGCCGGAACTGTTCCTCGCGTCCCCTGAGTGCTTCCTCCGCCTCCTTGCGCACAGCAGACTCGCGCTGCAACTCGGCGTACAGCTCCTCTTTCTCGACCAGCTCCTTGGTGCGCTGCTCCAGGGCGGCTTGCAGTTGTGCCTCGCTGCGCTTCAGGGCCTGTTCGCTCTGCTCGAGGCTACGGAACAGGAGCGCGGCGGGCTGCTTCAACCCGGTCGACACGATGGCCTGGTAGATCATGAAGGAGGAGAGAAAGAGGAGTAGGTGCCCGACGAGGTTCGCCTGCCCGTAGACACTCAGGTACTTCGTGAAGGCGAGGTCGGCGGTGGTACCGCTGAGCACGGCGACGAAAAGTGCCCGGAACACGTGGCTGTCGAAACGTTGCTTGTTCTTGTAAAGCAGGGCGGCTGCAGCAAGCAAAATGGAGATGATCACGTACTCGCTGTAGATCTTGAACGGTGTGAGCCCGCTCCCTTCAATGAAGCAGTCGGGAAAGTTTCCAGAAAATATGGCGAAGACGAGTAGGACGGTCGCGGTTACGAAGGCCGAGAGGGCTGCCTGCAGGTGGAGTTTCCTGACGATGAAAAGCGGAGCGGCCAGAAAAGAGAGGCTGACCACGTAGCGGGAGGCGATCCAAAGCTGCGTGGGGAGATTCGCGTCGTATCCGATGAAGATGCCAAGGCCCTTGAAAGAGAAGGTGTGTAGAAGCTGCAGGACCGATGAGGTGGAGAAGGCAAGGGCGAGGAAAAGGAAGTAGTGGTTGTCCAGGAACCTGCGTGAGTTCCAGGCGATGAAAAAGACACCGAGGGTGACGATGGTGCAAAAGAGTTCCACCAGAGTGTGGAACAGCAGATATGAGTAGAGGCTACAGATGTAGAGGATCAAAACGGCGAGCGCGAACGCGACGAAAGAGACGACCTGCGTCTCAGTCCGCTGCGTCTCGTTGCCGGTGGCCACCCCGCCCAAGTCTCCTCCTCACCTCTTGCAGCAAGGTTCCTTTTGTGCCCGTTCAGAACCCGCCGATAACGATCAGGACCTTATCACTGTCTCATAAGAACAGTCAAAGTATTTTTTAGGGTTTTGCGAACAATTGAATTCTATCTGGAGCATCGTGTGTGGGCTCATGTCCCGGAGTCCAAGGGGCAATACAGTAAGGCTCGATTAAATGTATGATTTGTGCCTATTGGTGACGGTTTGCCTATGGTAGTATCGACGCGGTATCCAGAGTATATCGGGGCGTATGAGCCTTTAAGGTGGGAGTATGAAACAGAGAAAGCCCGAGTTCATAAGAGGGGCGAGGGCCAATGTGCCTGTCGCCGCGAGCGCCATGGCCTATGGCAGCGTGCTGGGGGTGCTCGCCTCGCAGAAGGGGCTGGGCTGGCTCGACATGATGTACATGAACACCGCCGTCTTCGCCGGCGCCGCCCAGTTCGTCATGGTGGACATGTGGTCGAGCCATATGCCCATATTCGAGATGACCCTCGCCGTGCTTGTAATCAACCTGCGCTACCTGTTGATCGGCGCCTCGCTGGACCCGCTTTTCTCCGGCAAGAGGCTCCTGCACAAGATTGGGATGATGCATCTGGTCGCGGACGAGAACTGGGCGGTGACCATGTCCGAGCAGCGTCGCGGCAGTGCCAGCACATGGTTTCTCTTTGGCGGTGGGGTATTTCTGTACATGGCCTGGAGCAGCGGCACGCTCATCGGCCTGCTCGGGGGAGGCTTCATCAAGAGGCCCGAAGATTATGCCCTGGACTTCGCCTTCACCGCTGTGTTCACCGCGCTGGCGGTCGGTGTGTGGCGCGGGAAGAGCGACGTCATACCATGGGTTGTCGCTGGGGGCGCCGCCCTGCTTACCCATCACTTCCTGCCGGGAAAATGGTACATCGTGGCAGGCGGGCTTGCCGGTGCGTTGAGCGCGATGATCGGGCCGTGCGAGGCCGAGGTCGATGGTGAAGTAGAGGGGGAAGAGAATGCAGCCGGCTATTGAAACTCAGGTCATTATAGCGGTGGCGCTTGCCGCCGCGGTTACTTACTCGCTGCGTCTGGGGGGGCTGCTGCTCGCCTCGCGTTTTCCGCGCTCCGGGCGTTTCCGCAAAGGCATGGACGCCCTTCCCGGCGCGCTATTGTTCTCCCTGGTATTGCCCTCCATCGTCGCCGAGGGGGTGTGGGGCCTCATCGCAGCCGCAGTAACGGCGCTGGTGGTGCTGCGCTCCCGCAACACGCTAGCCGCCATGCTCTGTGGCATGCTGGTCATCTTCCTCGCGCGAAGGTTCAGTTGAGCCTGTCCGTAGCGGCAATTGATGCAGTTTCTCTTGTGAAACGCCGAGCTTCACCTACTCCTCAGTCACGTCCTTATGGTTTTTCCTTTGTTGCTACCCGTGCCACAAGTCGGGCTTGAGTCATTCGTTCTCGTAGGCAGCCCTCTGTAAGGAAAGCCTTCTCCAGTCCTAAATCTTCACCGTCTTGTAAAGGAAGTTCTTGAATCTAAAGAAGCGCTTCCTCTCTTCTTCGTCCTCCTGGGCGTCGCCGGTGATGGCTTTCAGATGCCGGGCGACCTCGGGCATGCTCTTGCCGGCGGCACTCCGACTCCGCTCGACTACCAGCTTCACCACGTCGCGGGAGATCCGGCTCTGTGAGTAGGGCTCGTAGACTGCTTCCCAAAAATCCTTTCCCGTCTCTATCTCGGTCATGATGCTGCTGGCCACTTCTTCGGCCAAACGCTCGGAGGCCGGCACCATCTGTTCCTGTGCACCATCCCTGATGGCTTTCCTGATGTCATCGCCGGTCACGAGTTTGCCGGTTCTGAAAAACAGCGCCCGCAGCAGGATGCTTCGCAACTCGCGGATGTTCCCTTTGTAGTTGTGGCCGACGAGGGCTTCCTTGGCGTCGTTTGAGAGGCTGGGCTCCTCTTCGCGGACCGCTTCCTCGGTGCTTCGGTAGGTCCGGTAGAGCTTGCCGAGGAAGTGGGTGGATAGGTCGGGGATGTCCTCACGTCGCTCGTTCAAGGACGGGACCACGACGGAGAGCTCGGTGAGGCGGTGGTACAGGTCTTCACGGAAATTCCCGAGGGCGATCTCTTTTCTCAGGTCCTTGTTCGTCGCGGCGACGAGCAGGACGCGGCTGATTCTCTCGCGGTTCTCGCCGAGGCGGACGAAGCCGCCGTTGTCGAGAAAGCGTAAAAGCTGCACCTGGGTCTTAGGGTCGGCGTCGCCGATCTCGTCGAGGAAGACGATGCCGCCGGAAGCCTCTTCGAGGATCCCCTTACGGTCGCTGTAGGCGCCGGTGAAGGCCCCCTTGATATGCCCGAAAAGTTCGGAGTAGGTGAGGTCCCCGCTGTAGGCGGCGATGTTGGTCTTCTTGACCGGGAGCTCGCCGTCCGGGTTGATCTGCTGCCGGTACAGTTCGTTCAGCTTGTTGTACAGGTTGTTGAAGAAGAATTCCTTGCCCGCCCCGGTGGGGCCCAGCACCAGTATGGACGGCAGCCCGATGGTGGCTTCCTGTAATACGTGGCGGCTCCATAGGGCGATTCGGTTCGAAAGCGGTTGGGAAACGGTGTTGATGAAGGCGACGATCTCCTGCGCCTTGCGGCTGTTGCCGATGATGTTGCCGAGGCGGTACGAGGAAACCTTCGGGTCCTTGTAGGCGATGTCGCTTTGCAGCTTGTTCACCTCGGACTGCAGGCGCTCGATGCGCTGGATGTCGGAGATGTGCCGGGACGTGAGGCGGTCGATGATCTGCAGGATACGCTTGTGCTCTTCGGTGAAATACCCTTCCTGCAGCGAGTTCAGACAGATGACGGCGATCACCTCGTCGTCGCTGATCACCGGAACGGCCATCTCGCTCTTGATCAGCTCGTTCATGGGACGGTGAAAGCCCGAATGCTGCGAGGTGTCGGTGACCTCTCCGATGATCTTCGGCTCCTTGGTCCAGGCGACGTAACCGGTCAGGCTGCGCTCCTGTACGGGGAGGTCTTCGCCGCCGATCTTGAAGGGCGGGATCTTCTTCTTGAGCCATTCCTTGTTCTTCGCGCCGACGATGGCCCCTTCCTCGTTCTCAACCACCAGCCACTTCTCACCCTCGCGCTCCTGCACGATGGCGATGCTCCCGGTGTCCGCGCCGATCAGCTCGGTTGCCTTGGAAAGCACCTTGGTGAGGAAGGGATGCAGTCCCTCGTTGCGCTCCTGCAAAAGGTCGGAGATCTCGGAGAGGACCTTGATCTCCAGGTGCTCGCCGCCGACCTCGTTGATGACGCGTTCCACCATCTCGGCGTGGGTCTGCAGAAGACCCTCTTCAAACTCGCTGAAGCTCGCCAACTCACGGGTGAAGTAGTTTATGAGGCAGATGAGGCGGCGCGTGTCCGGCTCGAGTCGCGGCACCATGTAGAGGGTTCGCAGCCCCATCTCCTCGGTGAGGGCACGGCGCTGGATGGTCTGGTCTTGCAGGTCGGCGATGAAGAGCGGTTTCAGAAGCTGGTCATCGGTGACGACGCCCGCCTCGTTCACATAGCGGGAGACAAGCGAGGTGCCGTGTTTCAGGTCGATGCTGCCGACGTTGTCGTAGCGCTGTTTGAGCTCCAGGTTCTCGGCATGGCTCGCCAGCACCTCCATGCCGCCGCGCACCGGGACTAGCACCGACGCGAGGGTGAGGCCGTCGATCAGGTGCACGGCGGAGCGGACCATGAAGCTCGCGGCTTCCCTTTTCTTGTAGACCTCGACGCGGCGGGCCAGCAGCAGTTGCTGGTGGTACTTCCGGGCATGGTCCACCCGTTCTCCGGCGCGGGCGAGAAATGGGATGAGCATCTCGATGCGGTCGCGGGAGAGGAGTTCCCCGTCCACGCAGGCAACCCCGATGGATTTGCCGTTGCTGGTGATCGGAAGCATGGTGGTGCCGTCGATCTCGAAACGCAGGGAAAAGTCCTGGTCGAGCGGGAGGCCGCTGCTCGCAGGACGCAGGAATTGTGCTGGCATCTGGGTTACGAAGGTATTCGAAACGGCCGCTTCGGCGGAGATGATGGGGAAGGTTTCCTGGCGGATCTCGGCGGCGAAGCTGCCGCAGGCAAAGGCACAGGAAAGGGCGCCGCGGGTGAGGTCTTCGAGGTAAATCCGTACCCGCTCCTGATCGGAGACGAGGCGCGCTCCCTCGCCGACCAGGTGCAGCATCTCGTCGAGGTTCTCTTTGCCATAGGCGGCGATGCGATCGCCAAGGGTCTTTAGTTGTTCTTCTGTAACAGGCATGTGCTCTCCTGAGTACATAATTTACACAGGGGCACGTTAAAGGAATTGGGGGCGGGTGTCAAGGGGGATGGGGATGGGGTTAGTTGAACCCTTTCCTGATCTGGTACAGCTCTTCGAGGTCCAGGCCGTTCAACTCGAAGAACTCGCGCTCGAGTTCCTCGACGTAGAAACGGTCGAGGCCCGAGTTCTCCAGGAAGTCCTCGCGCAGCGCCCAGTTCTTCTCCAGGATGATCTGCGGCAGCAGGTTGTGGATGTACACCGCCTCTTTCTTGATGGTGAGGATCGCCTCGCGGAACAGGTGGTCGGGGATCTCACCGTCGATGAGCCTCTTGTTCTTCAGCTCCTCGGCGAGCTCCTTCTTGAGGGCGTCCTGATCACCTTTCGTGGCGTACTTGGAGTAGAAGTTGCGGATGCGATCCTTGATGTGGGCGAGCAGGGTGAGGTGCAGGCGCTCGTCGCTGTCGATATTCACCAACTGATCGAGAAGTCCGGTTGTGGTGAGGCGGTTTTCCTCGATGAGCTTCAGCCCCGCGGCCAGATGGCTCACCTTTTTCCTGCCGTAGATCCCAAGGTACTTGTCCTCGAAGATGCCGGAGAGGAAGAGCTTCGTAAAGAGGTCGGGTGCGAGCATGTCGAAGGCGTGTTTGTTGCCGAGCAGGCTTCGGATCATTTCCTCGGAGATTCGCACGTTCTCCATGAAGGCGAGCTGGTTGATCGCCGAGGAGGTCGCGTCGTAGCGGTCGAAGTAGGTGATGATGTAGGAGTAGCCTTCCAGGATGGAGATGTCGGCGCCGTCGCGGATCTTCTCGTCGCAGGCCTTGCTGGCGTCCAGAAGCATCTCCTCGAAGGCGTGGTCGCGGTTCTCCGCCGCCTGCTTTTTGGCGTAGAGGAGTTTCAGCATGTCTTCGGCGTCGATGGTGCTCTCGATCTGCCGCTCGGAAAGAAACATCCCTTCCAGGATGGTGCGGGTCTCGGAGATGTAGTTGCTCTCCTCCAGGTCGACCAGCTTCTTGTCCTTCTTGAGCATCTCGTCCAGGGTGTAAAAGAGCGCCCCTGGGATCTTGTTGCGCACCGAAAGGGTCTTCAGGCGCGTCAGGCGCGCGTTCTCGAGCTTGTTGATCTCCCCCTTTCTGTTGCAGGCGATCAGGATGTTCTTGTACTCGTCGACGATGCGCCGGTTGTCGGGATGCTTGTACATCACGTCGATCCGGATCCTCTCCTGCTGGTAGCGGTCGATGCCGTAACGCTCGGCAAGGACGGCCAAGGACTGGAACTCGGAATCGGTGATCTTCTTGTTGTTGAAGTAGAGCGCCTTGAAGGCCTCGCTGTACTCGCGGTGCCGGACGTTGATCAGCTTGAAGAGGAAGAGGTGGGCGTTGGGGTCGTCGATGATGTCGAGGATTTCCCGGATGATCAGGTTGTCCTGTTCCTCGCCGACCGCGCCTGAGCGCTTGAGCGCCTTGCCCAGCACCCTCAGGATGCGCTCCTGCTGCTCGGGCATGGGAGCGGAGAAGTCGACCCCGGTAAGGGCGAAGAAGTAGTTGAAGATGGCGTTGCCGTCGAAGAAGATCTTGTCGTAGCTTACGTATCCTTCGGTGCGCTCGCTGAACCTCAGCGTGCCGGAGCGGTTGTCGTAGTGGGTGCCGTAGATGATCAGACGGTTGGAGACATCTTCCTTGGCGAGGTCGGCGATGGGCTGGTCCACCCCGAACATGTACTCGCAGAAGGAGCCGCCATTGCCGCGGTGGCTGATGCCGTTCTTGCCGATGATGAACTCGTTGCCGGGAGAGAAGAAGCGGATCTCGCCTGGATCGGTCGGATCGGTGTTGAAGAAGTACCGGTTGTACGCCTCGCTGCCCGCCGTGATGGCGTAGAACTCGATCTGGTCGTTTGCATAGCCGTGCAGCCGAATGTCTCTGAACATCAGTTCCGTCCGTTCTTCAGGTCTTAGTTCCTCAAAGCTCGAGCGTCATGCCGTCGTAGGCGAACTCCACCCCGTTAGGGAGGCGCTCGCCGTCGCTGTGGTGCACCTCGTGGGTCAGGTGGGTCAGCACGGTGCGGCGCGGTTTCAGAATCTCGGTGATCCTCAACGCACCCTCGATGTTGAAATGGTTCGGGTGCGGAGAGAAGCGCAGGGCGTCGATGATCATCAGATCGAGCCCCTGCAGAAGTTCCATGGAGGCTTCCGGTATCTCGCTGCAGTCGGTAAGGTAGGCAGCGTCGTCGAAGCGGTAACCGGTAGCCAGGAAGGAGCCGTGCCTGATGGGGACGGGCGTGATCCGGCAGCCGAACAGGTCGAAGGGGGCCTCCACCGGGTGCGATTCCATAAGCGGCGAGTATCCCTCCGAGCAGAGCCCCTCGAAGATATAGGAGAAGGTGCCGCGCACCTGTCCGATGGTGTCCGGGCTGCCATAGCACGGGATCACCTTGCGGTGAATGAAATGGAAGCCACGCAGGTCATCTATGCCGTTGATGTGGTCGGCATGGGTGTGGGTGAGCAGAACGGCGTCGATCTGCGGTACCCCTTCCCTGAGCGCCTGCGTCCTCAGGTCGGTAGAGGTGTCGACGAGGATGCGTTGCCCCTGGGACTCGACCAGGATCGAGGCACGTGTTCTTTTGTCGCGCGGGTCAGAGGAACCGCAGACCTGGCAGTGACAACCGACCATGGGGACACCGGTCGAGGTGCCAGAGCCGAGGATGGTAATTTTCATGTGTCGCACCTCGGAATGGTGCGTAAGGTACCATGAACGTTTGAGTGAGGCAAGGGTTTATCCCTTGCCTAGTGCGGGTTTTGCGGCTATTATCTGAACCTGCCGCGGTCGCGGCTTTTTAATGATCCGGTGGAAATACTCCTGCAGAGGTTCTTAATGCGTGTCGGCATTGTCGCCCCCAATTACTATCCAGCTGAAACCGGCAATGCCGTTACGGTAAGACGTATCGAGAGCGAACTGAGGCTTCTTGGCTGCGAGGTGCAGGTATTCCCGATCGACCGTCTGTCGGGAGAGCGCCTGCAGGAGGCGGTAAAAGAGTTCCAGCCGCAGCTTTTGCATGCCTTCCATGCCTACCACGGCGGGCGCGTGGCCTACGCGCTCTCCAAGCAGCTTTCCATCCCCTATCTGATTACCCTGACCGGCACCGATGTGTACCAGGCGCTGTGCGATCAGCGTGGGCTGGAGATGCACGGCGCGCTGCGCGGTGCCGCGCGGCTGGTCGCCTTCCACGGCTGCGTGAAGAAGCGGCTGGGGGAACATCTGCACAGCCTTGAGGAGCGCACTGTCCTGATCCGCCAGGGGGTCGAGCTTCCCAATGATTTCACTCCTGTTGCGTCCGCGGAAGGGAAAGGCAAGTTCACCTTCCTGCTTCCCGCCGGGCTGCGTCCGGTGAAGAACGTGATGTTTCCCCTGGCGTCGCTTGCCGAGTTGCACGCACGCCATCCGCAACTGCGCCTCGAAATAGCCGGCCCGGTGCTCGACACGGCCTACGCCGCCGAGGTGATGGAGGCCTTGGAGAGCTATCCGTTCGCCCGATACCTCGGCGTCGTGCCCCATGATTGCATGGGAGCGCTTTACCGGAGGGTCGACGTCGTGCTGAACACCTCCCTAACCGAGGGGGGGATGGCCAACACCGTCCTGGAGGCATCGGCCTATGCGAAGCCGCTCCTCGTTGCTGACATCGAGGGGAACCGTTCCATCGTGAAAGACGGCGTGAACGGCCTCGTTTACCACGGCGCGGCGGAGTTCAAGGCCAAGGCCGAGCACCTGCTGACCGACGCCCACCTGCGCGAACGCCTGGGTAAAAACGGACGCGACCTCGTGCGCGAACAGTGCTGCCCCGAGAAGGAAGGGCAGGCTTACTACTCTCTCTACCAGGAGATCCTCGCCCAGGCTTAGGATCGCTCCCTTGCGGGAGGGGGGAGCTTTACGCTGTTTGTTTCCCGCCGCTCTCATCTACCTCTCTCCTCTTTTCTGAAGTCACCGCTCAACAATTCCCGCCGCTCCTGTATCTCCCCTCAGGCTGTGTCCACTCCTTCCGAACCACTTTGCTTAAAATCCAGATTAGCTATTGCCAATGAACCCGGTTCCCGTAGACTATCCCTTCGTGACAAAAGGGAGGAAAGACATGAACCGACTCATCGACATCACCGAGCTGGCTCTGCGTGATGCCCACCAGAGCCTCATCGCCACGCGCCTCGGCATCGAGGACATGGTCCCCGCCTGCGAGGATCTCGATAGCGCGGGGTTCTGGTCCCTGGAATGCTGGGGGGGCGCCACCTACGATGCCTGCATCCGTTTCCTGAACGAGGACCCGTGGGTGCGGCTCAGGACCTTCAAGGCGCTCATGCCCAAAACACCGCTGCAGATGCTCTTGCGTGGGCAGAATCTCCTGGGATACCGCCACTACCAGGACGAGGTGGTCGACCGTTTCGTCGACAAGAGCGCGGAAAACGGGATCGACGTCTTCCGCATCTTCGACGCGCTGAATGACCTGCGCAACATAGAGCGCTCGGTCAAGGCGGTGAAGAAGTGCGGCAAGCATGCCCAGGGCGCCATCTCCTATACGGTGAGCCCGATCCACACCACTCAGGCTTACGTGGATCAGGCGAAACGCCTGGTCGAAATGGGGTGCGATTCGATCTGCATCAAGGACATGGCGGCGCTCATCAAGCCCCAGTCGGCCTACGAGCTCGTGCGCGGCATCAAGGAGAGCTGCGGGGAGCAGACCCGGGTGCAGCTGCACGTGCACGCCACCACCGGCGTCACCATGGTTAGCCTCATGAAGGCGGTGGAGGCAGGTGTCGACTGCGTCGATACCGCGGTGAGCTCGATGAGCCTCGGACCGGGCCATAATCCAACCGAGAGCTTCGTGGAGATGCTGGAGCATACCGGGAACAGCACGAGGATCGACCTCGCGCGCATGCTGCGCGTGAAGGAGCACTTCTCGAAGATCCTGCCGCGCTACCGCGAGTTTCTTTCCACGGTCACCGGCGTGGAGACTGAGATCTTCAGAAGCCAGATCCCTGGCGGGATGCTGTCGAATATGGAGAGCCAGCTGAAGCAGCAGGGGGCGGCGGACCGGATGCATGAGGTGCTGGAAGAGATACCGGTGGTGCGCAAGGATACCGGTTACGTGCCTCTGGTGACCCCGACCAGCCAGATCGTCGGAACCCAGGCCGTGCTGAACACGCTGATGGGGCGCTACAAGGTCCTTACCGGTGAGTTCGCCGACCTGATGCTCGGCTATTACGGCGCCGCTCCAGGAGTTTTGAACCCGGAGGTGGTCGAGATGGCGCGGCGGCACGCGAAGAAGGAGCCGATCGATGTGCGTCCCGCCGACCTGTTGGAGCCGGAATGGGGCAAGCTGCGCGCAGCCGCGCTGCCGCTTGAAGGGTGCGACGGCAGCGACGAGGACGTGCTCACTTACGCGCTCTTCCCGCAGGTGGCGGCGAAGTTCTTCGCCACCCGGCACGAGGGGCCCAAGAACGTCGGGCGCGATCCAGAGACCGGCGCGTCGGAAACCAACATCCCGGAGGGGCACCCAGGAAAGATCACCGGCCCCGTCACCTACACGGTCACCCTGAGCGGCCAACAGCACAAGGTTACCGTGGCGCCGTACGGCCAAGAGTAATGCCGCACGCAGAGGAGGGCTCATGTCGATAGACGAGAAGGTAAAGGAGCTGAACGAGAGGAAAGAGCGGCTGAAGCTTGGCGGCGGACGGGCAAAGATAGACGAGCAGCATGAACGGCAAAGCCTTACCGCCCGGGAGCGCATCGAGAGCCTGGTCGATAAGGACAGCTTTCAGGAAATCGGACTCTTCGCCCGGCACCGCTGCACCAACTTCGGTATGGCCGGGAAGGAATTCGCCGCAGAAGGGGTGGTCACCGGAGCGGGTAGCGTCGGGGGACGGCTGGTGCACCTGGCGAGCCAGGATTTCACGGTTGCCGGCGGTTCCGCGGGTGAGGTGCATAGCGACAAGATCGTCCAGGCGATGCTCGCCGCGCTGAAGACCGGCACCCCCTTCGTGTTCATGAACGACTCCGGCGGTGCGAGAATCCAGGAGGGGATCGACTCGCTGGCAGGCTACGGCAAGATCTTCTATCACAACGTCATGCTTTCCGGGGTGGTACCGCAGATCTCGCTCATCTGCGGCCCGTGTGCAGGCGGCGCCGCGTACAGCCCGGCCCTCACAGATTTCATCATCCAGACGGCGAACGCGAGGATGTTCATCACGGGGCCATCGGTCATCAAGGAAGCGACCGGTGAGGAGATCACCGCCGAGGCCCTGGGCGGCCCGCTCTCCCAGATGAACTACGCCGGGGTCGCGCACTTCGTCGCAGAAAACGACCTGGTGGCGCTGCGCATCTGCAAGAGGCTCCTCTCCTTCCTTCCCTCCAACAACCTCGAGGATCCGCCCCAACTCGAGGCGGACGACATCGTGGTGCCGGACAAGACGCTGAACACCATCGTCCCGATCGACCCGAAGAAGAGTTACGACGTGCGCCAGGTGATCACGCGCTTGGTGGATGGCGGCGATTTCCTCGAGGTGCAGCCGCTTTTCGCCGCCAACATAGTGGTCGGTTTCGCTCGCATCCTCGGGCGGAGCGTGGGGGTGGTGGCAAACCAGCCGAGCGTGCTCGCCGGCGCCCTCGACATCAACGCCTCGGACAAAGGGGCGCGCTTCGTCCGTTTCTGCAACGCCTTCAACATCCCGCTCATCACGCTGGTGGACGTTCCGGGATTCCTGCCGGGCGTGCAGCAGGAGCAGGGAGGGATCATCAGGCACGGCGCCAAGCTGCTCTTCGCCTATTCGGCCGCCACGGTCCCCAAAATCACCGTGATCATGCGCAAGGCCTACGGGGGCGCGTTCCTGGCCATGTGCGGCAAGGAACTGGAGACGGACCGGGTCTTCGCGTGGCCGACCGCGGAGATCGCGGTGATGGGGCCGCAGGGGGCGGTCAACGTGATATTCCGCAACGAGATCGCGCAGTCCGAAGATCCGCAGCAGAAGCGCCGAGAACTGATCGAGTCGTACCAGAGCACCTTTGCGACCCCCTACGCGGCGGCTGCGCGGCGTGACGTCGACGACATCATCGAGCCGGCGGAGACGAGACGTCATCTCGCCATGACGCTCGACATCCTGCACACCAAGCGGGAGTTCCGCCCCATGAAGAAGCACGGCCTGATCCCGCTTTGAGGAGGCTTACCGTGGAAGAACATGCAGGGAAACATGAGGAGGTAACCCCGGAATTGTTGATGGTGATGGCGGCATCCATCGCAGCCTATCTGGGGAAGAACGTACGCATCCGCAGGGCAAGGTTCGTCGATACCATGCAGGCGAACGCCTGGGGGCAGTCTAGTCGCGTCGTGCTGCAGGCGTCGCATAACTTGAACCTCAGGAGAGGGTAGTAAAAGGAGACCACCGTGCAACTGACCATGACGATAGACGGAAAGAAGTATCGGGTTGACGTGGAAGTCGAAGAGGGCGAAGAGGTTCGGCTGGCGGAATCGTTCCCTACTACGACGGTGCAGGCGGTTACGCCCCCTTCGGGGGCCATGCCGATGGCCGCCCCCGCCCCGGTTACCGGCGCTCCCCCAGGTGGCACGGCTGTATCGGACAAGATCTGCCGGAGTCCGATTGCCGGTGTCGTTTTCAAGGTCGTGGCGCAGGTCGGTCAGCACCTGGAGGTGAACGATCTGCTCGTCGTCCTGGAAGCTATGAAGATGGAGACGAACATCACCGCGCACATGTCCGGCACCGTCGATAAGATCCTCGTTTCCGTGGGTGAAGCGGTGCAACCGGGACAGCCCATCGCGGAGTTCGCATAATCCCTCGCGAGGGACCTTCCGGGCCTATGCTGACTAGAACCTCTGCGGAGGCATGGAAATTAAATGTATAGTGTTTTTTGAATAAAGGGTATAATCGCCGGTAGTGGTAACAACAAGGCTTTAGAGGAGGCAGGAAATGAAAAGGATAAGGCTGCTGATGCTGGTGGTTCTGGCTGCGTTCTTTGCTGTCTCAACCGGGTATGCCGCTGAGCACAGCTTCAAGGCAAAACTGACCCCGAAGGAAGAAGTGGCAAAGCCTGACGCCAAATCTTCCGGGAAGGCCGAATTCAAACTCAGCAAAGACGGCAAGGAGCTGACTTACAAGCTCCACGTTAAGGACGTGGTCGACGCCAGTGCGGCACACATCCATGTCGGCAAGAAAGGGGAAAACGGTCCTCCGATTGTCGGGCTCTTTAGCGGTGGCAAGAAAGGGAAATTCAGCGGTGTTCTCTCCGAAGGTAAGGTCAGCGGCAACGACCTGATGGGCGACTACAAAGGTAAATTCGACGAGCTGGTAAAACTGCTTCGTTCGGGCGATACCTACGTGAACGTCCATACCGACAAGTACCCGGACGGCGAGATCCGCGGGCAGATCAAATAACGGCTAAAGCGGCCGCGCAATAAACAAGCCCGCCGGCACTGGCCCAATGGACCATCTGCCGACGGGCTTTTTCTTTGGTTCGTCCCAAGACAACAAAGGCCAGGGAAAGGGAGACCATCGAGCACGATGGTTCGAGAAATTCGCTGGAACATGGAGACCGCTCCCACGAAGCTCTGCATGAGCCCAAACGTTCCCCCCTTTGCGAAGGGGGGACAGGGGGGATTTGCCTCTGCCAAGCCTGCAAGAAATCCCCCTAAACCCCCTTCGCAAAGGGGGACTAACCCTCTTTACAGCTCTTCGATGAGCACCGCCTCGCTTACCTCGGCTTCCGCGCCGCTGCCGAAGTCTACGCCCAAAATCGCCTTCGCCTCATGCTCAGGCAACTCCTCGATCCCCTGCATCTTCCTCTGGATGCGGCGGGTTCTTGTGGCCGCGGTGTCGATGCTTGAGGATGCCTCGTCCAGCTTTTTCCTGGTCTTGTCCAATAGGGTCCCGAAGGTCATGAACTCGGTCTTGATCGCGCCCAGAAGGCGCCAGACGTCGCTGCTGCGTTTCTCGATGGCCAGCGTCTTGAACCCGAGGCTCAGCGAGGAGAGGAGGGCCGCGATGGTGGTCGGGCCGGCGACGATCACTTTGTGCTCACGCAGGATGGCGTCGAAAAGCCCAGGGCGGCTCAAGACCTGCGCGTAGCTCGCCTCGTTGGCTAGGAACATGACGGCGAAATCGGTGGTTTCCGGCGGCGCCAGGTACTTGTCGCAGATCAGCTTCGCCATCCCCTGGACTGTCCTGTCGAACTGCTTCGTTGCCTCGGCTACCGCGGCCAGGTTTCCCTGCTCTTGCGCCTCGACCAGACGCAGGAAGTCCTCCTGCGGGAACTTCGCATCGATGGGGAGCCAGAGCGGTTTGTCGTCCTTGCCGGGGAGTCGGACCGCGAACTCGACGCGGGCGTCGCTGCCTGGCTTGGTGGCGACGTTCGCGCTGTACTGGTCCGGGGTGAGGATCTGCTCGAGCAGGTTGTGCAGTTGCACCTCGCCCAGCGTTCCGCGCGTCTTGATGTTGGAGAGGACCTTTTTCAGATCGCCGACGCCGGATGCCAGCGATTGCATCTCGCCCAGTCCCTTGTGCACCTGCTCCAACTGCCCGCTCACCTGCTTGAAGGATTCACCAAGTCGCTTCTCCAGGGTCTCATGCAGTTTTTCGTCCACGGTGGCGCGCATCTGTTCGAGCTTCTTAGAGTTATCCTCCTGAAGCCATTTGAGCCTGAGTTCAACCGTCTCGCGCAGTTTGTCGAGTCGCTGTTCGTTGCTCGCGGTGAGGGCGCCCAACTGCTGCGTGAAGCCTTCCATCTGCCCCTTTTGCAGCGACGCGATGTCCACCATCCGTTTCTGCACCGCCTCACCGAATTGTCGCAGGCTCCCGCCCAACTCCTCGCGGTTCCGGCGCAGCTCGTCCTGAAGGGTCCGCTCCAGCCGCTCGAGTCCCTTCTCCAACTGATCAAAGCGTGCCTCGGACGAGGTGAGCCGTTTCAGGTGCAGGTAGCAGAGGATCGCCACGGTGAAGGTGGCGGCGAGTAGAAGCAGCAGGATGAGTTGCAGCAGGTCGGTTCCCATGGCTACTCCGGTAGCGATTTAAGAAAAGAGATCATGGTCTCGTTGAAGATTTCAGGCTGTTCCATGTTCACCATGTGCCCTGCCTTTTCGATGACCTTGCTCCGGCAGCCGGCAAGACCGTGGATCAGCGTCTCCGCTGTTTCCGCGGGTGCGGCACGGTCTTCCGCGCCTGCGATCACCAGGGAGGGTTGCTTGAACGTGGGGAGGAGTGCAGTGTAGTCCTTGCGGTCGCTCATGCCGAGCAGACCGCCGGCGAGCCCCTGCGGACGGGTTTCGCGCATCCATGCGGTGACGCGGGCGATCAGCGCCGGGCTTTCCTGCGAGGTCTCCGCCGCGAACAGCAGTTCGGCGAAGATCTTGATGATAGGGTTGGCGCCGAGCCTTTCCGCCTCCGCGGCCATGGCCTTTCTCCGCTCGCGTCCCGCTTCGTCGTCGGCGTTGCTGCGGGTCGCGATGAAACAGGCGGCACGGACCCTTTCCGGGTAGCGCTCCAGGAGGTTCATGAGGATGTATCCCCCCATGGACATGCCGCCGATAACCGTCTTGTCGATCTTCAAGGCATCCATGAGGGCGATCATGTCGTCGGCGAGGAGGTCCATGCTGTAGGGCCCGGTGGGGGCGTCGCTTGCGCCGAAGCCGCGCAGGTCCGGGGCGATGACACGGTAACCGGCGTTGGCGATCGGCTTCAGTTGCGGTTGCCACATCTGGCGGTTGAGAGGAAAGCCATGGATGAGCAGGACGGCTGGGCCTTGGCCGGCTTCATCATAGGCGATGTTTATATCATTAACGATGCAGTTCATGGTTGCTCCTTGGCAGTGGATGATGTGGGTCTCCCGTAGGGCGATGGGGGCTTGTGAAGGCATGCGGAGGTCAGATTATTGCCCCCCAAAGACGTTCGCGCAGACCTGACCGCCTGATCACGCGACGCTCGACGGTTGAGAGGAACAGATCTTCTGTGGCTAGAATCTCGGCGGAGCTCTTCGCCCTGGTGATCGCGGTGTAAAGCAGTTCCCGCGTCAATACCGACGTGTCGCGGTCGGGAAGGACGAGCAGGACGCGGTCGAACTCGGAACCCTGGCTTTTGTGCACGGTCATGGCGAAGGCGCACTCGTACTCTGGGAGCCTGAGCGACAGCACCTTCCGCATGCCGCCGGAGCCGGAGGGGAAGAAGGCGCGCAGCTCACCGCCGGATTCGGCATCGGGGAGGATGAGTCCCACGTCGCCGTTGAAGAGCCCCAGGTTGTAGTCGTTTTTGCTGATCATGACGGGCTGCCCCGCGTACCAGCGTCCGTGCGGATGGATGAGCCCGGCCTGCGCCAGGCGCTGCCGTACGAGCTGGTTGACGGCCTCGACACCGTACGGCCCGCTACGCATGGCGCACAGGATGCGGAACCGGCTGAATTTGGCGAACGCCCCTTCGGGGCTCTGCTCGTGCAGGTATTCTGCATAGCCGTCGGTGATGCGCTTGGCGAGGGCGTCGGCCAAGCCACCGGCAGGGGGGAGCGACGCCAGCGAGACCTCGGGGAGGGCCGGATCGAGGCAGGCGGCAAGGGCAGCGACGGCGTCACCTGCGTTCACCAGCGTGCCGATCTTGCCGATGCCGCCGGTGGAGGAGAAACGGTAGCTTTTTTTCAGCAGCACCACGGCATCGCCCAGCGGTCCCAGCCCCGGCTGGACTGATACGGCATCGCCCGCAACTTCGGCGGTAAGTGCGTCAAACTCGGGGGAGAAGCCGTGCACGGCGCCGGTATCGCACATGTCGCCCAACACCGCACCTGCCTCGACAGAGGCGAGCTGGTCCCGGTCGCCCAGAAGGATCAGGCGGGTGTCCCGGCGCAGGGCGCAGAGGAGCTTCGCCATGAGCGGCAGGGATACCATGGACGCCTCGTCCACGATGACGACGTCGTAGGGAAGGGGATTCTCGCTGTTGTGGCGGAAGCCGCTGGATCCCTTCAGGTATCCGAGGAGCCGGTGCAGGGTGAAAACGTCCTCCGGGATGAGGCCGCGCACCTCTTGTTCCGCCTTGTCCAGGCCGGCGGCGATGGATTCCTTCAGGCGCGCGGCTGCCTTACCGGTGGGGGCGGCGAGAGCGATGCGCAGGGCGCTCCCGGTGCCAAGAGCTTCCGCCTGTTCCAGAAGGAGTGCCAGCACCTTAACCACGGTGGAGGTCTTGCCGGTGCCAGGTCCGCCGGAGATGACGCAGAAGCGCCTGGTTACGGCTGCAAGGGCGGCGACCCGTTGCCAGTCCGTTTCTCCCGGCGTTGCGGGGAAGAGCCGGGCAAGACCCTGCTTGAGACGCTCGCGGTCGAACTGGGCGGGCTCGCCGCGCTTGAGGATCGCCTCTGCGAGTTCGTTCTCGTAGCGCCAGTAGCGCTGCAGGTAGAGCCGATCGGCGTGGTCCAGGATGAGCGGCTTGAACTCGCCGGGAGCCCCTACTACCGGGGCGGCGGCAAGTCGCTCGCGCCAGGTCGCAACCGACTCTAGCCGGTACCCGGCGGCACGACCCTCGTCGAGCGCGCCTGCGAGGTCCAGGCAGACATCCCCGGCCGTCACGCCGCGGCTCAACAGGGCCGCTGCCGCTTCCAGGTGGGGATCGCGGCTTCCCGCCTGCCTGCAGATGAAGGCGGCGAACTGCCGGTCTATGTCGTTTAATTGCGCTCCTTCAGGAGTCATGGGGCACCTGTAAATCAAAAAACATCAACGCTTTAGAACAAATCCAAACTCAACTGCTGATCCGACGCTTTCTTGCTCTTCCTGTCCGCGTTCCCTCTCCCGCCGGTGTTCGGTCCGCTGGCGGGGCTTTGCCCACCGTAGGGTTCCGACCCGGAGGCGGGGTCTTGCCCACCGTAGGGTTCTGACCCGGAGGCGGGTGAGGGCTGCGCTTCCGGCTGATGCACCGTCTCCGGCAACAGCACGGCGGCCAGTTCGGTGATGAACTCCTTCGGCGGCCGGTCGGCAAAGACGCCGTGTCCCGTGCCGTCGACACCTCGGAGGAAGAGGTAGAAAATCCCTCCGAAATGGCGGTCGTAGTCGTAATCCGGGACACGCAGCCGCAGGTAGTTGTCGAGCGCCACGGTGTAGAGGAGGTACTGCAGCGGATAGAAGTTCTCCTCCATCTCACGTTTGAGAGCTGCAGGGCCGTAGTCCGAAGGAGCGTTGCCCAGGTGGTTCGACTTCCAGTCCACGATGTAGTAGCGCCCGCCGTGCTCGAAGATGAGGTCGATGAAACCGAGCAGCATCCCCCGGACCGGCGCGAAGGAGAGCCGGGAGAAAAGCTCGGCCATGTCCACCGGGAAGCCCACCTCCGCCCCCTGTGCGGCCATGAAACGCTCCGCCGCTTCTTTCAGCCGCTCAGAAGTAAGCGCCGCGAGGGGGAAGAAGAACTCGAGCTCGGTGAGGCGCCGCTCCGGCCCTACCTCTGCCAGGGTGATTCCCTGCTCTCCAAGCGGAGCCGCAAGGACGTTCCCCACCATGTCGCACACCGCCTGTTTCCAGTCGGCGGAGAAACCGTGCTTGTCCAACTCGCCCTCGACCAGTGGCGCGAGGCGCTCGGCCTTCTGCGTGAAATCGAGCTCCTCGAAGATCTTGTGCAGGAAGATGCCCGCCTTCGCCCCCTTGGGGAAGGCGAAGATACCGGCAGGCTCCACGTCGCGCACCGGGTTTTCCTCGCCCAAGCTTTCCTCGTCGTGGTCGGGGAACTCGGCGGTGTGGGATGCGTGGTGCCGGCTGCTGGAAAGTGAGGTGAAGCTCGCCACGCGCCAGTCGCGGGAGATGGCGCCGGTGAAAACAACGGGTGCCAGTTCGGGCGATTTCTCCTCGCTCGGCCGGTAACCCTGCAGGTCGGCGGGCGGCATGGTCAGCACCTCGATGTTGCCGGGGGACGAGGTTGCTAGCTCGGCCAGGCGCTCGAGGATGTCGTCGTCGCAGATCGCCACCTGCCCTTTTACCGCGCTATGCCCCGGATGCAGCAGGTAATGCAGCGAACTGTCGCCGGCGTCCTTGAAGGCGCCCCAGATGACGTAGGTGCGGTGCTTACCTCGGGTTAACGCGACGTAGAGTAGGCGCAGGCTCTCGGCGAGCGCTTCCTGTGCCGCCTTCGCCCGGCTTTGTTCCATCTCTGGTGAACCGATGTCGAGGACGACACGACCGTTTCCGTCGTGAAAGAGCGCACCCTCGTCCTTGCTGCCGGGCTCGGCCCATGAGAACGGGAGAAAGACGATCGGGTACTCGAGCCCCTTGCTCTTGTGGATGGTGACGAGCTGTACCGCTTCCTCGTCCGTCTCCAGGCGTACCTCGTACTCTTCTTTCTTGGGATCTTCGGTGATGCGGCCGGAGAGCCAGGTGACGACACCTTCCATCCCGAGGCGCTCCTTCACCTGGGCCTGGTGGATCGTCTCGACCGCGTGCAGCACGTTGGTGAGGCGTCGCTCCCCCATCGGCCCGGCGAGCAGCCGCTCGCGCACCTTCCGCCGCTCCATGAACTGCAGCGCCATCGCCATGCAGCTCCCGGCGTTCCAGGTGTCGTGGTAGCCCCGGAACTCTTCCAGGATCTCTTCCCACTTGTCCTCGTCATCGATGAGCTCTGCGAGCTCGGTGCCGGTGACGCCGACCAAGTCGGTCGCCAGCGCGCCGCGCAAAAGCGCCTCGTGTCCCGGCTGCGCCACGGCGCTCAAAAGCCTCAGCAGTTCGGTCGCCTCCTCGGATTCGAAGAGGTTTCCAGCGTTGCAGAGAACGCTCGGAATCCCCCTGCGGGTGAGCGCCTGCTGCATCAGTTTCGCTTGATGGTTCGCACGCACCAGGACGGCTATGTCACGCGGCCGGACCGGCCGCCGCTCCCAGTGCTCCTCTTCGCCATCCTTTTTCAGCTCGTCGACGGCGAGCTTCCCAGCGTTCGCGTCACGCAGGAGTCGTGCGATCTCGGAGGCCACCGTCTCCGGGAGGAGCTCCCAGGCGTCTCCCTTGTTGATCGGTTTCCCTGGCTCGGTGCGGGGGGCGAACCAAAACTTGAGCGGTGCCTTGCGCTCGCCGTTCTCCTTCAGGACGCTGCTTTCCTTGGGCGCGGCTTCGACCTTGTTGAAACCGATTTTTTCGTGCAGGAAGGGGAGCTCGCGCGAGTCGAAGACCGCGTTCACCGCTTCGATGAGCGTCGCCTCGGAGCGGAAGTTCTGCAGCAGGGTATGCCGCTTTTTGGTCGCCTCTGCCGCCCCCATGTAGGCGAAGATGTCGGCGCCGCGGAAGCTGTAGATGGCCTGTTTCGGATCGCCGATCAGGAAGAAGGGGAGCTCGCAGTCCGCGGGATAGACGGCGTCAAAGATGGCGAACTGGACCGGGTCGGTGTCCTGGAATTCGTCGATCAGGGCGGCCTGGTAGCGCTCACGTATCAGCTTGGGGAGCGTGGAACCGGTGCGGGTCAGCGCGGCGTGCAGGTCGGCTAAGAGGTCGTCGAAGGAGCGGACGTTTTTCAGCCGCTTTCGCTTTGGGAGTTCCGCGCGTAGGTAGTCGAAGAAGTTGCGCTTGAGCGCGAGGAGCCACTCCGGTATCTCCTCGGTGGCGGCCGGTGCGGCGGGGACGACGGCCGCGTACGGGTCGCCGCTGACCCGCTTTACGAGTTTCAGTAGCGACTCCGGGGTCACCTTCGCATGGTCGGCCGCGGCGATCCGCGCCACCGGGGCGCCGTAACAGTTGATGCGCCAGTAGTCCTGGGCGATCTCGCTTAAGATCTTTCCCTGGTCGGTGACGAGTTCGGTGTCGCAGAGCGAGCCGCTCTCGAAGGGGTTGTCCTGCAGCATCCTCTGGCAGAAACCGTGGATGGTGAAGATGGCGGCCTCGTCGAAGCTGCGCACGGCGCTCGCCAGAAGCCTTCTCGCCCGCGCGTGATCCGCGGTCCGTTCCATGATCCCCGCGATTAGGAAGTCGTCGCTCGACCCTGCCTGGAAGCCTTCTTCCGCGTCCTTCAGCTTCTTCCTGATGCGTTCCTTCAGCTCCTTCGTCGCGGCCTCGGTGAAGGTCACTACAAGGATGCGCGACACGTCGAGCTCTTCCTCGATGACCAGGCGCAGGTAGACCCCGGCGATGGTGAAGGTCTTGCCGGTGCCGGCACTCGCCTCGATCAGGTTGCGCTCGGCAAGCGGGGTATGTAGGAGGTCGAATCTCTTCATATAAATCCTCCCTCTCCCACCGGGAGAGGGGCGGGGTGAGGGCGTTGCAATGGGCAATTGCGTCACTTCGTAGCGCCGCCCTCACCCGGCCTGCGGCCACCCTCCCCCATAGGGGGGAGGGGATGGGAGCGGTTACTTCGTCTTCTTCGCGCTCTTCATCGACTGGTAGTCCAGGATCGGCTCCCAAACCGCGAGAGCGAGGGCCTGGAACTCGTCGTCCAGCGGCGCGACTTCGCCAAAGCACCGGCGGCAGTACGGGTCCTTTCCTTCCCCCTTCTTGTAGTCGCTACCGCGCCAGACTCCCGCGGCGGCGGAAAGCGCCTTTCCCGCCTGCTTCGGATCGCGGCTCTTCTTGACGTACTCGAGCGAGGTCTCCGGGAAGAACTTGAGCGGCGCCCGCATGCCGGTTCGGTAGAGCTCGAGAAGCCGGTTCAACTCAGCCTCGCAACCCTCGATGGCCGGGGTGCGGACGGTGCCGTTGGCGGCGACGAAGGTGCTCTCGAGGGGATACCCTTCGGCCTCGACGCAGTTAAGCACCAGGTGCTCGACCCACAGCCGGAGCCGGTCCTTTGCCTTCAGGTCGGTGTAGCGGTAGCGCACCATGGCGTCGCCACGCAGCTCCTCGATGCGCCCCACGATGCGACCGGCGGGGAGGCTCAGATCTATGTCCAGCGGGGTGAGGGGCTCGCCTGCGCAAGCCTCGCGCACCTTTTCTGCGAACTCCGCCGCCGGTTCGCCGAGCTTCTGGTACAGCGCCGCACCGCACACCCCGGGGGGAAGGTCGCCGCGCGCGCACGCCACCGCGAAGGGGACCTCCAGCTCTTCACCGCGCAGCACGGCCGCGACGATCTCCTGTTCCAGCTGGTACTTCTCCAGGGAGCCGAGCGCGAACGGTTCCGTCTCTTCCAGCGGATCGTCCTTTTCCTCGATGCGGATGCCGAGCCTGCGCCGCAACAGCTCCTTTGCCGGGTTGCACAAAAAGTCGGTCAGCGCCTTGACTGTGACGGTCCCTTCCTCCTCCCATGGCTCCAGCGGGCTTGCCAGGAAGGGGGCTGCGGGCACGGGAGGGGAGAGCTTGGCGACGGCGCCTGCGCAGTTTTGTTGCGAATAGCTGAAGAACCCGTCGGCGCCGCTGAAGTACTTCGGGCTGAAGGGCTGCAGCGGGTGGTGCCGCACCTGCCCCGCCTTCTTCCCGTCGGTCGTCACGAAGCAGCGCCCCAGATAATCGAGGAGTTCGCTCACCAGCACGCAGGGGGGGAGCTCGGCGTTGTCCTTGATGCTCTGACCGACGTAGCTTATGTGCAGCCGCTTGCGGGCGGAGAGTAGTGCCTCGAGGAACAGGTAGCGATCCTCGTCGCGCGGCGAGCGGTCGCCGGGTCTACGCTCCCTGGTCATCAGGTCGAACCCCTGGGCCGGATTGCGCCGCGGGAACTGCCCCTCGTCCATGCCGATCAGGGCCACCACCGGGAAGGGGATGCTGCGCATCGGGAGCATGGCGCAGAAGGTGACGCCGCCGGTGAGAAAGCCGAGGCCGCGCTCGGAGCTCCCTAACTGCTCTCCCAGCCAGTAGCGCACCACCTCGATGCCGACTTCTTCCTCGAAACCGGCTTCGCTGCCGCACGTTCCTAGCTTCTTAACGATCTCGATCAGCGAAAGGAGTTCGCGCTCCCCGTCACGGTCCGGCAGGAGGAAGTCGTCCAGGATCTGGCGCAGTACCGGGACCCACTGTGCCGGGGTCCGCAGTCGGGCGAGTCCTTTCGTTTCGGCGAACAGCCTGTCGCAGAAGTTCATGAAGCGCCCGAGCACCAGCGCCGTGCCCCCCTCCATGTTGTCGAAGGGGAGGATCTCGTTGTAGAAGGTGCGGCCGTCGCCGCTCATGGCGTAGCCCAGAAGCAGTCGGTCGAGCCCCGCGGCCCACGAGTTCTCGTGGAAGGGGGGGACTCCCTGTTCGGCCCTCTGCGCCGCGTCGATGCCCCACCTGATGTTCGCTTCCCTCAGCCAGTCGCGCACCGTCTCGAGCTCGTCCGCCGAGAGGTTGAAACGCCGCGCCACCGGGGGGGATTCGAGGATGTCGAGCACCGTCGCGACGCCGTAGCGCCCGCCGCTTAAAGCAAGGATGGAGAGAAGCGCCTGCGCCGCCTCTCCCTCGTTCTTGAGGCTTCGGTCCGCGATGGAGTAGGGGATCCGTTCCGCACCCGGCTCGGGGTTGCCGAATGCCGCGGAGATGTACGGTGCGTACGCCTCGATGTCCGGCGTCATCACCAGCACGTCGCGTGGGGAGATGGACGGGTCGGCGTCGAACATGGCCATCAGCGTGTCATGGAGGACTTCCACCTCGCGCATCGGCGAGTGGCAGGAGTGCACCTCGATGGAGCGGTCGTCCGGTGCCGCCTGGCGTACCCCCGCGTCGGCTCCGCGCAACTCGACGATGTCCGCCTGCACCTCGTGCAAAAGCGAGCCCTGCGGCAGGGGAGGGAAGCTGTCCTCCCGTTCGTGTTCACCGCAGCCGTCGATGATTGCCTCGAAGAAGTCCCGCCCGAGCTTGCCCCAGGAGGCGAGAAGCGGGTTTCCGGTTTCGTACCACTGCTCCTCTCCGTCTCCCTCCTTCTCCAGCCGGGCCAGTTCCCGCTCCGACACGATCTCCCCCCAGTACTGGCGGCAGGGGTTCAAAAGGAACAGGTTCACCTCGGTGTGACGGGCGACGCGGGCCAGGATCTCGAGGTGGAAGGGGGGGAGCGACGGTATGCCGATCACGGAGATGCGGCGCTCCTCCGGGACGCTTCCGGCATCGAGCGCCTTTCTGAATTCCTCCAGCAGGCGCGCGCGGTGCTTCTGTTCTACGCCGTCGGTGAGCGCACGCCAAAGCTGCGCCTGCCAGTGTTCTTCCTTCCCATTTTCCCATGCCGGCAGGAACTCGGGGCGGTAGATGGTGTAGCGGTCGAAGGTGTCGGCGATGCGCCCGGCGAGCTGCATGCGCTTAAGTCCGTCCCGGTCATCGGCAAGATAACCCGCGATCTCCTCGAAGCCAGGCTTTCCCGCCGATTGCCGTAAAAGTCCCAGCACCCGCCATGTCATCACCTCCGGGGAGAAGAGGGAGGTCTCCTCCGGGCACCCCGGGAGCACCTTGGCGAAGAGCTGTTCCACGAACTTGTTGGGGAAGAGGAATTCGCCGTTTGCCCAGACCCCGATGCGGGCAGCGAGCTCCATGGAAAGCCAGCGCTGCATCCCCTTGCTCTGCACCACGATCAGCTCCTTCTCGAAAGGGGAGCAGTGGACGCGGCGCGGCGCGCGGACCACCTTTTCCAGGCGGTCCACCAGGCGTTCCATCTGGTTGCTGGTGTAGATGTTCAGAGGCATGGTCTTTCTCGTATCGCGGTCTTGCGGGGAGCGTCCCGGCCATGCATCTGGCTCGGGGGCTGGCGGAAAGCGCAAAGATATCACATCCTCCCGCGGCTGTCTCGACCAAAAGCTTGGCCTCGCGGCTTTGCGTCAGCACCGTGTGTACTTGCATTGCGTGCGGCTTCGTATATATTTTGTCACTGTTTGTCTAATTAGATTTATCTTATGGCCTCGCCATCTGCTCGGGTGACAGACAAAGGAGCGATGCATGAAGCTGATCAGTGAAGAGACCATTGCGCGCGCCTACTATCGAGTCAAGCCATTGATGTCGCGCCGGCTGCAGATCGTTCTGCGCAGAATCGTCGCCAAGTCGAAGCGCTACTTCTTCCGGTCGATATGGCCGATAGATCCCAAGGCCGGCACCACCCCGCCGGGGTTCGGTGGGTGGCCAGGGGGGAGGCGCTTCTCCGTCGTGCTGACCCACGATGTCGATACGGCGCGCGGCCTGACACGGTGCGAAAGTCTCATGACGCTTGAACAGGAACTCGGCTTTCGGTCCTCTTTCAACTTCGTTGCCCACGATTACGACCTTCCCGCTGCCCTGCGCCACAAGCTGGTTGCCAAAGGATTCGAGGTCGGCGTGCATGGGCTGGAGCACAACCGCAAGTTGTACGACTCGCCGGAGGTCTTTGCGGAACATGCCGTGCAAATCAACCGATATCTGAAGGAATGGGGTGCAGTGGGGTTCCGTTCCCCATGCGTCTACCACAACTTCGACTGGCTTCACGGTCTGGATATCCTCTATGAGGCCTCCGCCTTCGACACGGATCCTTTCGAACCGCAGTCTGATGGCCTGAGAACGATCTTTCCTGTGCACCACACCAAGGTTCCCGGGCGAGAATACGTGGTGCTCCCTTACACCCTGCCGCAGGATTTCACCATGTTCATCCTGTTCCGTGAGAAGAACATTCGCATCTGGAAGGAGAAATTGCGCTGGATCGCCGAGCACGGAGGCATGGCGCTGCTGATCACCCACCCCGATTACATGAACTTCGACGACAATCCCGGGTTCGAAGAGTATCCAAGCGATTTTTACCGCGAACTGCTGATGCACATCAAAACGGAATATGAGGGGCAGTACTGGCACCTGCTTCCACATGAAATGGCCACTTTCTGGAACGAAAGCGTCGGTAAGACGTACACGGAAGCCGACGATGGCGCTCCCCCGGCGGGGAGACTGGATGGAAACGATGGCGATGCGAAGGGGGATTGCTCCGGTGCTGCGTTGGGAGAAACCCGATGAAGCTGAACCTCCTTCTGGCCATCAACGCCGCCTACATCGTCCTTATTGCCGCTCTCACCGTTCTCAACTGGCTCGGCCCGGACCGTTTTTGGATGGCGGCGCTGAACTTCTACCTCCCACAGCTGATCTGGACCTTGCCCGGCCTTCTGCTCACCCCGATTACCTTTCGTTATGCGCGTCCGTTGGCCTTGTTGCCGCTTGCTGGAATCCTTTGGGTGCTGGGGCCGGTCATGGGGTGGCACTGGTCGTGGCCGCCACGCAGCGCGGTGGCTTCCGGGCCGGTCCTGCGGGTGATGACCTGGAACATCAAGTACGGCAAGGGCGATCTGGCGCCGCTCGTCAATGAACTGCGGCGCAGCCGCCCGGACATAATGCTCTTCCAGGACGCGCAAAAGGTCGGGAAAGGACCTCTGACCGATTTCCTGGCGGGGTGGCAGGTAGTGAACCTCGGGCAGTACGTCGTTGCGAGCCGGTACCCCATCTCCGCCGTCCAACTGCATGAGCTCCCTTATCAGGAGGAGAAGGGGGAATCATTCCTGCGCTGCAGTGTGAGCGTCAACTCCCGGAACATCTCCATCTACAACGTCCACTTCAAGACACCGAGATGGAGCCTGAAGGCCTTCCGCGAAGTGCAGTCAGGTGCCTGGTACCTGCCCCCGGCCATTGATTTTTTCGAAGAGAATGTTATGACGAGGATCCTGCAGGCAGAACGTGTCGCCGAGTTCCTGGGGCAGGAGCGGGGCGATTGCATCGTTGCCGGCGACTTCAACTCTCCGGACCAGTCGCTCGTCTGTGAGATCATCAGAAGTGCCGGGTTTGCCGACGCCTTCACGCAAAGCGGCAGGGGCTACGGCTACACCTATGGTCACAACGTTTTACAATACAGGGTGCCGTCGATCCGCGCCTCATGGATGCGCATCGATCACATCATGACGACTTCCGGCTTGAAGGCCCAGCGTTGCTGGGTCGGCACCCGATATGCCTCCGACCACCGCCCGGTGACGGCCGACTTCGTCCTCACCAACCCGCGCAAGACGCTCCAGTAGTCCCGTCCTCGCTTCTCTGGATCTGTTCCGCCATCATCGGATTGAGCCACCCCCTCCCCCTGCTGGAGCGCAAGACCATCCACTTTTGCAAGAACCTGATCCTTGCCCTGCAGGGGCGAATAATCACCCGCCCAGTGCCATTTTCCCGTCGGAAAGCGCGCCGCGTACGTTTTGTAAGACATCGTTACTAATTGCACTTTCGCGCAGATAGTGATAGTTATGGACGTTCCGCCGTGCGATAGTCCGTGAAGACCCTGTGATGACCCCCACCGATCATAATCTCCACACGTATCGTAGGTGACGTTTCAGTACCCACCCTTAGATACGCTACAAAGCAGCGGGGCCCGCTCAATTTATCCAGCAGGCCCGGATCGGAGTTTGGCAGCATGCTAATTCTCACCCTGAACTGCAGAAGGTTCTCGGCACAGTACCAACTTTACGACTGGAACAGGCAGGCCCTTCTGGCGACCGGCAAAGTGGAGCGGATCGTGGTCGGGGACTCCTTCGTGACGCACAGGGTGCCGGGGCATGACCCGAGGCACCTGGACGGCGAGTGCGCCGATCACAAGGATGCGCTGCAGTTGATCCTGAACACGCTGACGAACGATAAAGACGGTGTCATCTCCGATGTCGCCCAAATTACCGCGGTCGGCCACCGCGTGGTGCACGGGGGCGAACGCTTTACGAAATCGGTGCTCATCGACGAGAACGTGGTCGATGCGATCCGGGAGGTGGCGACCCTGGCACCTCTGCACAACAACCCGAACCTGGCCGGCATCCGTGCGTCGCAGGCGCTCCTGCCTGGAATTTCCCAGGTCGCCATCTTCGATACCGCCTTCCATCAGACCATGCCTGAGATGGCTTACATATACCCGCTTCCCTACGAGTGGTACAAAAATCACGGCATCAGGCGCTACGGCTTCCACGGGCAGTCCCATTCGCACGCGGCGCGCAGGGGTGCGGAGTTGATCGGCAAGCCGCTCGAGGAGTGCAACATGATCACCGTGCACACCGGCAACGGCGTCTCGCTCTGTGCCCTGCGTAACGGTGCGTCGGTCGACACCAGCATGGGGCTTACCCCGCTGGAGGGTGTCATGATGGGGACCCGCTGCGGCGACATCGATGCCGGTATCATCCCGTTCATGGTGAACGAAGCGGGGGTCTCGGCGACCGAGCTCGACCTGTTCCTGAACCAGAAGAGCGGGCTTGCTGGCATCGTGGGGCGTCGCGTTAGCCGCCGGACCGTCGTGGACGAGGCGGTGGTCGGCGACGCCCGTTGCCAGCTCGCCCTCGACATGGAGACCTACCGTCTGCGCAAATACCTCGGGGCCTACATCGCCGTCACCGGCAAGCCCGATGCCATCGTCTTCACCTACGGTGAGGATTGGGAGGACTGGCCGGTGCGCGGCATGGCGCTGAGCGGGATGGAGCACTTCGACATCAAGGTCGACCTGAAAAAGGACGAGGAAGCGCTCAAGGGCGATCGGGAGATGCTGATCAGCGCGGAGGACTCGGGCGTCAAGGTGTTCGCGATTCCGAGCGGCGAGGATATGGTGCTCAACGAGGACGTGGCCGCCATCATGGGCTGGCAGTAGCGGCGTAACAAAGGAAAAGAAACGACAAAGGGCGGATGACCATGCAGGTCTCCGCCCTTTTTGCTGCCTCCTACGGTTTGATCCCTTCCAGGAACTGCCGCACCATCGGCGTGAAGGTCTGGTGTTCGAGGAGGAAGGCGTCGTGGCCGTAGGCCGAGGTGATCAGGTGGTACTCCGCCTTTTTACCCAGCTTATTCAGCGTGTCGACCATCTCTTCGGTCTGCGCGGGAGGGTAAAGCCAGTCGGAGGTGAAGGCGAAGAACTGCATCGGGGCCGAGACCGGCGCGAAGGCCTCCTCCATCGACTCGCAGCCGGCGGCGACGTCGTACAGGTCGAGCGCCTTGGCGAGGTAGAGGAACGAGTTGGCGTCGAAGCGGTCCACGAAGTTATAGCCGTTGTAGTTTAGGTAACGCTCCACCTCGAATTGTCCGAAGAAGTCGAACTGGCCGTCGCGGGCCGAGAAGCGGCGCCCGAACTTCGCGGTCATCGACTCGTCGGAGAGGAAGGTGATGTGACCGATACCGCGAGCGAGCGCCAAGCCGTCCTTGGGGTTCTTACGGTACTCCCCCTTCTTCCAGGTAGGGTCGTTGAAGATGGCCCAGCGCGCGACGGCGTTCAGCGAGATGGCCTGCGCCGACGGCCTCGGCGTGGTGGCGAGCACCACAGCGGAGGCGATGCGGTCCGGATACTGGGTCGCCCACTCGAGTGCCTGCATCCCTCCCATGCTCCCGCCTAACACGCAGAAGAGCTTCTTGATCCCGAGCCGGTCGATGAGCAAGGTCTGCGCCTTCACCATGTCGCGCACGGTGATCACCGGGAAGGCGAGGTTGTAGCGCTTGCCGGTCTTCGGGTTGATCGAGGTGGGACCGGTGGAGCCGAAGCAGGAGCCGATCACGTTGGAACAGATGACGAAGTAGCGGTCGGTGTCGAGCAGGCATCCGGGTCCCACTATGTCGTCCCACCACCCCCCTCGCTTCTCGTCCTCGCTGTAGCGCCCGGCCAAGTGCGCGCTCCCGGTCCAGGCGTGGGTGACCAGGATGGCGTTGGAGCGGTCCTCGTTCAGGGTGCCGTAGGTCTCGTACGCGATATCGATCGGCCCGAGGATGCGGCCGCTTTCCAGGCGCAGCTCGGTGTCGAAGGTGGTGATCTGTTCTGTCACGATGCCGTAGGACATGTCTCTCTCGTACTCTCGGGTGCCGGCAAGCGGCACGAAAAAAGCCCCGTCTCGAGGTGAGAAGGGGCTTTTCGGGTGTGACAATAGCTCAAAAGCGCCTTTCTCATCTTCGCCTTTCGGCAGGATTTAGCACCTGTCGCCCGTTTGGACCGGTTGCTGTGGCTTCGCAGGGCCTTTCCCTCCACCACTCTAGATAAGCAGGTCTTTCTATTCAATTTTGGGGTGCAGGATAAGGGAGCCGTCGCTATTTGTCAACGGCAAACTGAGCTCCAGGTTCACGAGCACGGTTACAGGTCGTTACGGTATTTCACCAGGATGTAGAAGCACGCCGCACCGGCTAGCGCCATGCCGAAGTCCCTGAGCCAGGGGACCGGCTTGTCCAGGCCGGACTGGATCAGCGGATCGAGAAACGCACTGGTAAGGAGCGTCACCGCTGCAGTCGAGAGAAACTTCTTCATGACTTGATGGCCTTGTAGACCGCGCAGAAGTCCTCATCGGCAAAACCAGCGGCCTTGGCCCGTTTGAAGTTCTCATTGGCAGCTGCCGCGGTGAAGAGCGGCTGCCCGAGCGCGTCGCCCAAGGCGACGGCAAGCCGCATGTCTTTTTGCATGTGCTTGAGCGGGAAGGCGGGGGCGAAGTTGCCGCCGGTCATCTGTCCGCCCTTCAGCTTGAACATCGGGTTCGCCAGAGCGCCCGAGTCGAGTACGTCGAGCAGGTCGGCGCTGTCGAGTCCGGCCTTGTCGGCGAGCGCCATCCCCTCGCAGAAGATGGTCATCATCCCACCCATGACCATGTTGACGATGAGCTTCATCTCCGCGCCGTGCCCCACCTCGCCGAGAAAGAGGCTCTTTTTCCCCATCTTCTCGAAGAGCGGCATGGTCTGGTCGAAGAGGCCGCGGTCTCCGGCGGCCAGGATGATCAGGGTGCCGTCCTCGGCCGGCTTCTTGCTCCCGGAGACCGGGGCTTCGAGGAACCTTCCCCCCTTGGCGGTCACCGCCGCGGCGATCTCTTTGGCAGTGCCGGCGTCAACGGTGGACATGTCCACGTAGCCTCGCCCGGCGCCGACCCCTTCCAGCACTCCCTGCGGACCGAAGCAGACCTCGTACGCCGCGGCCGGGTCGGCCAGCATGGCAATGGTGATGGTGCAGGAAGAGGCGACCTCGGCTGCCGTCGCCGCGACCTCGGCTCCCAGTGCGGCCAGTTCCTCGCACTTGTCCGGAGAGCGGTTCCAGACCTTCACCTTGAAGCCCGCCTTGATGAGGTTTTTGGCCATGGCGCTTCCCATGATGCCTAGCCCCAGAAAACCGTATGTTTCCATAGTGTTGCCTCCTTTATGGTGCGGTTTAGTTGAAAAAGCAGATTGACGATCATTTCCCGCTAGTTCTCCTCTCCCGGAGGGAGAGGAGACGTGGACGACTCACGGTACCAGCGTCGCCTTGCGCCACTTGCGCACCGAGTTTACCAGATAAACCGCCTCGGCCCGCTCGAGGTCCTCCCGCTTCAGGATCTTCTCCTTGATCTCCCCGCGCGCCAGCAACTCCTCGCGCAGGGTTCCCGGGAGAAGCCCGCACGACAGCGAAGGGGTGTAGTCGCGGCCGTCGATCCGCGCGACGACGTTGCTGTAGGTCCCCTCGGTGATCTCGTCCCGTTCGTTGAGAAAGATCACCTCTTGCACCCCGCTTCGCCCGGAAAGCTCCTGCTGGTACAGCTCGCGGCGGCTCGTCTTGTGGTAGAGAAAGGGATCGTTTGAGTCGACTCGCTGTCGCGCGAAGGCGGCCTTCAGCTCGGCGGCCTGCTCATGTATTTCCGCAGCCTCGCAGCTCACGGTGCCGTCCGGAAAGAGCTGAAGACGCACCTTGTAACGCCGCGCACGATCGAGGCCGGTCGCCGCCTCTGAAAGCCTCCGTCGCACAACTGCTGCGTCGAACGGGAAAGCGAAGTAGCCTGCCGATTTCTCAAGCCTTTCCATGTGCCGCTCCGGCAGGAAATAGCAGCCGTCTTCGTGCAAAAGCGACTCGATCAGGTGGAACTCAGGCCGCTCCTCCCGGGCGAAACGCCCCTTCTCCAGGCATTCGCGGTACTCCGCGTCAGGGGTGGCATCCCAGGTGATCCCGCTGCCGATGCCGATTTCGCCGCAACCGTTCTCGCTGTCGATGACGGCGGTCCGTATGGCTACGCTGAACTTCGCCTCGCCGCCGGGGGAGAAGTAGCCGAGGCTGCCGGTGTAGAGCCCGCGCGGGTCGTCTTCCAGCCGTTCGATGATCTCCATGCTCCTGCGTTTGGGTGCTCCGGTCACCGAGCCGCAGGGAAAGAGGGCCCGGAACAGTTGCCGCGGCGTCACCCCTTCATTGAGACGCGACTCGATCGTGGAGGTCATCTGGTGCACCGTCGGGTGGCTCTCCACGTCGAAGAGCGAGGTCACCCGGACCGATCCGGTCCGCGACACCATCCCCATGTCGTTGCGCAGCAGGTCGACGATCATCAGGTTTTCGGCCGCTTCCTTCGGGGTGTGGCGCAACTGTTCCCTCCGTGCGACATCCTCTTCCCACCAGCGCCCGCGCGGCGCGGTCCCCTTCATCGGACGGGTGACGAGCCTTTCGCCCGTGAGGGAGAAGAAAAGCTCGGGGGAGGCGGAGAGGATCCGCCATCGGCCGCACTCGAGGTAGCAGTTGTAGGGTGTGGGCTGGCTGCGGCAGAGCTCGCTGAAGAAGGAGCGCGGGCACCCCGCGAAGGCGAAACGCTGGCGCAGGGTGAAGTTGACCTGGTAGGTCTCCCCCGCTGCGATCAACTCCCGGATCGTCCCGACCGCGCTTCCGTACTGCTCCTCTCCGAGCGAGGGGCGCCAGTCGGTGCAGCGAAAAGGGGCGTCGTGCCGTGGGAAAGGTTCGGCGCGGCGCTCCTCGTAGAGCCCGAACCACAAAAGCGGCATGGCGTGGGGGGAGCAGGCGGGGAGCGCCTCGTTGAGGCCCGAGGCCGCCTCGTAGCAGACAAAGCCGGCGGCGTGGAGCCCCGTCGCCACCTGACGCTCCAGCGCCTCGAAGGCCGGTCCCACCTCGGCCGGCGTGGCGGCGCGAACCTCGCCCACCTGGCGCGCGAAGGCGAACCCGTGCAGGTAGGCCGGAAACTGCGGCATCACTCCGTTCCCGCGGAGCAGAAATCCCCGATGGGACAGGCGGCGCACTTGAGACGGTCCTTGCCGTCGCACCCCTCCGAAATCCCCAGGTGGCAGATGGAGAAGTCGTACTTCACCGGGTCCTGCGGGTCGAGCTCGCGCAGGGCGCGCGTGATCTCACAGGCCATGCGCCAGTCCCCCTGCTTCCTGCCGGTGAAGCCCAGGAAGCGGCAGATGCGCTGGATGTGGGCGTCCACCGGGATCACGAGCTGCGTCGGTGAGATCCCCTTCCAGATGCCGAGGTCGATGCCGTCCGCCGGGCGCACCATCCATCTCAAGTACATGCAGAGGCGTTTGCAGGCGCTCCCCGAAGCGGGGGAGGGGAAGAAGAAGGGGAAGTAGGCGTCTTTCGGGACGCCGCCGGGGCCGAAGACCGGGGCGAGGTCGAGCGCTTTCACAGCCTCGCTGAAGCCGGAAAGTGTCCCGGTGATGTCTTCGTTTGCCGGGTCGTGGAAGCGCAGGAGCCACTTTTCTACGGAACCCGCCTCCTCGACCATGATGCGGCAGGCAAGGAGCAGGGCGCTCAGGTCGCGACCGTCGTTGAATCGGTGCTTGAAGCCGGCGAAAAGGCGCACCCCGTCGACCGGATCGAACCGTTCCACGAAGCGGCGCGGGGAGGGGCCCATCGCGTCGAAGATCACCGTGAGGTTCTTCTTGATGATCTTCACGTTGCCGTAGGCGAACGAGGAGGCGATCAGTCCGGCAACCTCCTGGTCCTCAGGCGCTTGAAAGCGGTGGCAGAAGGAGAGTGGGTCGTTGGCGAGATGCGCCTGCGAGCGGTTTTGGTACAGCGCTTCCAGTATGGTCTTCAGCTCCACTTGGTCTTCCTCATTGGCGGTGCGGCGGCTCTCATGTGGGCGATGGACAAAGCTTTCGAGCCTGTTAGATTATCATAGTGGTTCAACAGCTTAAAGGAAAAAGGGGGCGGAACTCATGAAACTTGCGGAACTGTTTCCGGAGGGTGGGCGCGGCATAATCGGAACGGCCGACGCAAACGGCGTGGTCAATCTCGCCGTCTTTGCCCTACCGTACGTGGTGGACGAGGAGACCCTGGCCTGGGGATTCAGCGAGGGGCGCAGCATCGAGAACCTGAGGCAGAACCCGCACGCGAGCTACCTCTATCTCGCGCCTTCCAGGGGGTACAGCGGCTGGAGGCTTACCCTGACCATGATCGAGGAAAAGGGGGAAGGGGAACTGCTGAACGAGATAAAGGAACGGACAGCGCTGGTGGCAAGCCCGCAGGCAAGCGCGCAGGTGAGCCGGGTGGCGTACTTCAAGGTGGATGAGGTGCGTCCGTTGATGTGATTACCGGGTGCGCGGGGTCTCCAGGATGAAGGTGACTGGACCGTCGTTCACGAGCGACACCTCCATATCCGCCTGGAAGATCCCGCTTTGCACCGGCACGCCGAGCTCCCAGACCTTCCCCATGAAGTAGCTGTAGAGGCGGTTCGCCTCGGCCGGATCGGCCGCGGTGTCGAACGAGGGGCGCCTCCCCTTGGAGCAGTTTCCGGCCAGGGTGAACTGCGAGACCGCCAGCATCTCCCCCTTCACGTCGGCCAGGGCCAGGTTCATCTTCCCCTGTTCGTCGGTGAAGATCCTGAGGTTCACGATCTTCTCGGCCAGCCAGTCCGCCTGTTTGCAGGAGTCGCCGATCTCGACGCCGAGCAGCACCAGGATGCCGTGGTCGATCTCGCCCACCACCTTGCCATCCACACGTACGCTCGCCGTTTTCACCCTCTGGATCACAGCCTTCACTAAAAAACCTCCTCCATCGTTTCCCGGTAGATCCCGGCCGCCTCCGGTGAGAAGGCGACGAAGACGATACGTGCGAGCTCGGGGTTGCTCTCGAGCGCCGACTTCGCCTCCTCCAGCGCGATGCGGCAGGCCAGACGCATGGGATAGCCGTAGACCCCGGTGCTGATGGCGGGGAAGGCTATCGTTGCCAGCCCGCTTTCGCGGGCGAGACGGTAGCAGTTGCGGTAGCAGGAGCGCAGAAACGCGGGCTCGCCGTGGTTGCCTCCCTGCCAGACCGGCCCAACCGTGTGGATCACGTGGCGCGCCGGGAGGCGGTACCCCGCCGTGATGCGTGCCTCGCCGGTCGGGCACCCACCGATGGTGCGGCACTCGGCCAGAAGTTCCGGCCCGGCGGCCCGGTGGATGGCGCCGTCGACGCCCCCGCCGCCCAGAAGCGAGCTGTTGGCCGCGTTCACGATGGCGTCCACCGTGAGTTTCGTGATGTCACCCTGGAAGATCTCCACCTTCTCGCGCATGCTAACCCCCTTTGCAGGGCCGATCAGCTTTCGACCAGGCTCCGCAGCAGCTTCAGGTTCACCGCATCCATCTCGTCATCGTCCCCCTTGGGTGTCTCGATCACCTTCGGGACCAGGGCGAAGTGCGGGTCGTTCATGATGAGGCGGAAGGCCTCGAGCCCCAGGGCTCCGGCGCCTATATGCTCGTGGCGGTCCACCTTACAGCCGAGCCCCTTCCTCGAGTCGTTCAGGTGGAAGGCCATGAGCCGCTCGATCCCCAAAAGGGCGTCGAACTCGTCGAAGGTCTTGCGGTAGCCGTCCCGGTCGGCGATGGGGTAGCCCGAGGCGAAGGCGTGGCAGGTGTCGAAGCAGACGCCGAAGCGGGTCGGGTACGAGGAACCTTCGATGATGGCCTTCAGGTGCTGGAATTGGTAGCCGAGGTTGCTCCCCTGGCCGGCGGTGTTCTCCAGGAGCACCTTGCCGGTGAACTCCGGAACTTCCGCAAGGAGCTGGTCGAACGCCTCGCAGACGCGCCTCAGGCCGGTCTCTTCGCCGTCGCCGTTATGAGAGCCGGGGTGCATGACGATTTTGTCGATGCCGAGCTTCGCGCAGCGCTGCAACTCTTCCCGGAAGGCGAGGAGGCTTTTGTCCTTCACGTCGCCCGGGGCGGCCGCCAGGTTGATCAGGTAGATGTCGTGGCTCATGGCACCGGCGATGCCGCTGGCGGCGAGCTTGTCCCTGAAGAGCTTGGCGTCGGCGTCCGAGATCGCCTTGCCGCGCCACTGGTTAGCGTTCTGGGTGAAGACCTGGATGAAACCGCATCCCGCAGCCACGCCGCGATCAACGGCGTTATGGATGCCTCCCGAAATGGAGACGTGGGCGCCCAGAAGATCCATTACCGCTCCTCCCTTGCTTCGAGTTTCTCCAGGTGGGTCCGGATCAGCGCCGCCCGCTCCAGATATTCCTCGCTTTTGAGGATCAGCTCCTGGTGCGGCTCGCTCCAGTGCGGGCGGGGCCAGAGGGGATCACCCGAGCGGCGCGGCACGATGTGCCAGTGCATGTGGGGCGCCATGTTGCCTAGCAGCTCGTAGTTGATCTTGTCCGGGTTGAACGCGTTGTAGAGCGCCTCGGCGACGGCGCACACCTCCGCCATCACCCCGTTTCGGACCGACTCGTCCAGATGGAAGAGCTCCGTTACGTGCGTCTTGGTATAGACGAAGCAGTAGCCGGGAAAGAACTGGTCACGGTTCAGGGAAACCAGCGTGTGTTCCAGTTCGACGACCCGCTGTTCCTCGTCGTCCTCCCACTTGGTGCAGATGGGGCAGGTCATAGTGATTCCTTTTAAAATCGTGATCGGGACGATCTTCGATCTCATCGTCCACATCCCCTCTCCCTTTGGGAGAGGGATTCGCAAACTAACGCAAACAGGGCTTTCTGTCGCTCAGATGTCGATCTCGCCGCTGAACACCTCGACGGCGGGGCCGGTCATGTAGATGTTGCCGTCCTCGCTCCACTCCATCTCGAGGTCGCCCCCCAAAAGGTGGTTCAATATCTTCTTCTCGGTGAGCCCGTTCAGGACGCACGCCGCGGTCACGGCGCTCGAGCCGGTGCCGCAGGCGAGTGTTTCGCCGGCGCCGCGCTCCCAGGTCCGCTGGCGTATCTCGGTGCGGGAAACAACCTGCACGAATTCCACGTTGGTCCGGCGTGGGAAGAGCTCGTGGTTCTCGATGATCGGGCCGTATTTTTCGACCGGGAAGTTGCCGACATCGTCCACGAAGATGACGCAGTGCGGGTTCCCCATCGAGGCGCAGGTGATGTTGAAGGTGGAATGCAGCACGTTGAGAGGCGCGCTTACCACCTTCTCGTCCGGATTCCCGAGCATCGGGATCTCCTTCCTGGTCAGACGCGGCGGCCCCATGTTGACCCGCACCTTCTCAACCTTGTTGCCACCATCGGTGAAGAGCTGGAGGGTGAGGATGCCGGCGCCCGTCTCGGCGGTGATCTCCTTTTTCGAGACGATGCCGTGGTCGTAGGCGTACTTGGCGACGCAGCGGATGCCGTTGCCGCACATCTCGCTCTCGGAACCGTCCGAATTGAACATGCGCATCCTCACGTCGGCCACTTCGCTCGGCATGATGAGGATGAGGCCATCGGAGCCAATGCCGAAGTTGCGGTTGGAAACCTTGATGGCAGCCGCGGCGGGATCTTGCACCTTTTCTTTAAAGCAGTCGACGTAGACGTAATCGTTGCCGGCGCCCTGCATCTTCGTGAATTTCATAGTGAAAACCCCCAAGGGAAAATGTCCTCTCTAAATAGCAAAAAGCGCCCCCGGCAACAAGCGAAAACGGGTGGTGCTTGACCGCCCCGTATACTTTTCAGTAAGATCATGAGAAAAATCGGGACGGAGGTCTAATGGAAATCAAGAACAAGATTTGGATGAACGGCAGTCTGGAGTGGTACGCCTACATCGACGACGCCGAGGTGTTCCTCGGGAGCAGGGAGGTTCCGACGCCGCTCGAGGAGGGGGACAAGTGGACAAACGCCTACGGAGACGTGTTCCAGGTCATTGACGGTTTCATCGTCCTGGTGGAAAGGGTTGAGCCTCCGCAGCGTTACTGGTGATATGCCGCGTGTCTGAGGGGGTAAATTCAGGCATACGATTGTTTATATTGTTGACACGAAAAATGTGGTATTGTATCTTCGCTTAACAACCATCAGCGGGAGATACAGCCATGAGACTTTCGACCAAAAGCCGTTACGGCTTGAGGGCTCTTTTCGACATCGCATACAACGCCGGGAGTCAGCCCGCCCAGATCCAAGACATATCGCGCCGGCAGGACATATCGCCGCGTTACCTCGAGCAGATATTCCAGGGGCTCAAGAAACACGGCATCCTGAAGAGCAAGCGCGGGCCGCAGGGGGGGTACTGCCTCGCCAAGAGCCCGGAAGAGATCACTGTGCGTGCCGTCATCGAGGCGACCGAGGGGGATACCCTGATCGTGGACTGCTCGGGGCGTAGGAAGGGGGAGTGCGGCTTCGACGGAAGCTGTGTGACCCAGACGGTCTGGGAGGAGTCGAACTCCAGGCTGAACGAGTTCTTTGAGTCGGTGACGCTGAAGACCCTGTGCGACAGGGGCGAGGCGATCGGCATCAAGCGGGAGCAGGACCACCGCTTCATGTACTTCATCTGACGTCGGCAACGACAAGCAATGCGACTGCAGCCGCGGCGCACCAGCTGTGACTGCAACTGGGGCGGCCCCGTCTGACGGTGCTATCAAGAGGAAAGATGGGCACTCCCCAGGAAAAATACCGCAAGCTGCAGGAGATCCTGCGCGAAATGGGTTCGGTCCTCGTCGCCTTCTCGGGCGGGGTCGACTCCACCTTTCTCCTCAAGGCGGCCTGCGACACGCTCGGAACCGGGCGCGTCCTTGCCGTCACCGCAACTTCCCCCACCTATCCGGAATCGGAACTTAACGAGGCGAAGCGTCTGGCCGCCGTGATTGGCGCGACGCAGATCCTCGTCGAATCCAACGAGCTGGAAATACCGGGATTCAGCCATAACCCGAAGGACCGCTGCTACCACTGCAAGAGCGAGCTCTTCCGCATCTGCAGCGACAAGGCGCGCGAGAAAGGCTTCTCCTGCGTCGCCGACGGCAGCAACACCGACGACCTGGGGGATTACCGCCCGGGGCGGGTCGCCGCCTGCGAACTCAAGGTGCGCTCACCGCTACTCGAGGCGGAGCTCTCGAAATCCGACATCCGGGAACTCTCCCGTGGGCTCGGCCTTCCCACCTGGGACAAGCAGGCCTACGCCTGCCTGGCGAGCCGTTTCCCGTACGGGACCGAGATCACCGGCGAGCGGCTGAACCAGGTCGAGCGCTGCGAGGAGTTTCTGAAGGGGGAGGGCTTCCGCGTGTACCGGGTACGCTTCCACCTGGAGAGCGCGCGCATCGAGCTCTCCGAGGACGAATTGCCGCGCATGCTCGAGCCGGCGTTGCGCCGGCGCACGGTGGACTTCTTCCGGCAGGCAGGGTTCACCTACGTCTCACTCGACCTGCAGGGGTACCGCACCGGCAGCATGAACGAGGGGTGAGCTAGGCGAGCTCCACGGTGATGGTCTTGGGGATGGTGATGGTGAGGACGCCGCTGTCGCAGCTCGCATTCAGATGCGCGAGGTCGAAGTCGGCGGGAATGGCGAAGCTTCTCTGGAAGGGGCCGAAGTAGCGCTCGATGCGGTGGAAGTTCTCCTTGCGGATCTCCTCGCCGTGCTTTCTTTCACCCTTGATGGTCAGTGTCTGTTCCTCGGTCCTGATGTCGATGTCGTCGAGTTCCACGTCGGGTAGCTCCACCTTGATGGTGACCGCTGCGTTGCTCTCGTAGACGTCGGCGGGGGGCTGCCAGACGCCCTCCCTGATCTCTTCACCTACCTCGCGCGTCCAGGCCAGGTCCAGCAGCCGGTTCATCTTGTCCTGCATGCTTCTCAGTTCACTCAGCGGGTTGTACCTGACGATCGCCATCTCTTTCCTCCGGATGATGCGCCGCACGGCGCACAGTGCTAAATCTAAACCGCAAATTTAAGGGGAGGGAGCCGTTCTCTCAAGCCCCCTCCCCGTAATTTCCTTCTCCTTTTAAATCCGCTTTCCCTTGGGTACGGTGTGTTTCAGTTTCTTGGAGCCATCATACAGGTGCTGTTTCACCTGCTCTCTTTGTGCCTTCAAGTCCTTTTTCTCGTAGTCGACTGCCAGGTTAACTTCCATCTGTTGCGCCAATTGGTCGATGGTCTCTTCGTCGTTTCTTGCCATGCTGGCTCCCCTTTTGCCTGGTTGGTTGACATCGAAAACCTAACTGCCTGAACTTGTTGCACCCCCTTTTAGTTTTTTGAGAATCATAACAGTTTGACCCTTTTTTGCAACAGAACATTTCGCCTTGAAGCACAGGGGTTTATCGGATAATATGGCCCGGAAATGCCAATCATGAGGAGTATTTATGCTGCAGTACAAGGTCGTCGAGATAGGCCACGTTTCAGAGGACACCATCGAGGAAGCGCTCAACGAATGGACCCGCAAGGGGTGGAAATTCGACGCCATGCAGTTCGCCATGCGGGACGCGAGCAAGCGTCCTTCCATGGCCTTCGTAGTCTTCACCAAAGAGGAGAATTAGGTGACCGCTGAAAGAGAGACCCTGTACCTTCTGGACGGTTCATCCTATATCTACCGCGCCTACTTCGCCATACGCCACCTGAGCTCGCCTAACGGTTTCCCCACCAACGCGCTTTACGGCTTCACGCAGATGCTTCTGAAGGTAATGAAGGACCGGGCCCCGGCCCACGTGGCGGTGATCTTCGACGCCGGTAAGCACACCTTCAGAAACGAGCTCTTCCCCGCCTACAAGGCGACCCGAAGCGCCATGCCCGAGGACTTAGCCCAGCAGATCGCGCCGATCAAGCAGATGGTGCGCGCCTTCAATATCCCAGCCCTGGAGCTTCCGGGGTGGGAGGCCGACGACATCATCGGGACCATCGCGAAAAAGGCCGAAAGCGCGGGGCTCGACTGCGTGGTGGTCACCGGCGACAAGGACCTGATGCAGATCGTCACCGAGCACGTGACCCTTCTCGACACCATGAAGGAGAAGAGCTTCGGCATCCCCGACGTCATCGAGAAGTTCGGCGTGGAGCCGGCGCGGGTGGTGGATGTGCTCGCCCTCTGGGGGGACACCTCGGACAACATCCCCGGCGTACCGGGTGTGGGCGAGGTGACCGCGAAGAAGCTCCTGCTGGAGTACGGCACGCTGGACGAACTCTTGGCGCGCGCCGGCGAGGTGAAGGGGAAGACCGGCGAGCGGCTCGTCGAGTTCGCGGACCAGGCACGTCTTTGCCGAACCCTGGCGACCATCGACTGCGACGTCCCAATCGAGTACGACATCGACGACTTCGCGGTGACCCCGCCGGACAACCGGCGCCTTGCCGCGCTCTTCAGGGAGTACGGCTTCGCCACCCTTTTAAAGGACCTGACCAGTTCGCCTACGCTCTCCTGCGAGCGCTATTCCGTCGTCCTCACCGAGGCCGAGCTGCGCGCGCTGGTGGAGAAGCTCGAAAAGGCCCCCGCCTTCGCCATCGATCTCGAGACCACGAGCCTCAACCCTTACGATGCGCGCATCGTCGGTTACGCCGTGAGCTGCCACGGGCACGAGGCGTATTACATCCCGGTCGGGCACCGCTACCTGGGCGCGCCCGAACAGCTCTCCGAGGAGCTGGTGCTGCAGCTTCTGGGACCGCTCCTCGCCGACCAGAACCGCAAGAAGATCGGCCAGAATCTCAAGTACGACTACCAGGTGCTGAAGCTCTCCGGCACCGAGCTTTCAGGCATCTGGTGCGACACCATGCTGGCCGCCTACCTGGTGAACCCTTCGCGTAACAGCCAGGGGCTGGACGCACTGGCCCTCGAGTACCTGGACCACCGCATGATCTCCTACTCCGAGGTGGTGGGAAGCGGCAAGTGCGAGCTGAACTTCTCGGAGGTCGACCTGGACCGGGCCGGCCCCTACTCCTGCGAGGACGCCGACGCGACCTTCCTTTTGCACGAGATCCTGCTTCCCAAGGTGCGCGAGCAGGGTATGGAAAAGCTCCTCTTCGAGGTCGAGATGCCGCTAATGGAGATCCTGGCCGACATGGAGCTGCAAGGGGTGAAGCTCGACGTGGAGCTTTTGAAGGAACTCTCGACCGGTTTCGGCCAGCAGCTGATCGAGCTCGAGGCGAAGATCCACGCGCACTGCGGCGGCCCTTTCAACATCAACTCCCCGAAACAGCTGGGCGAGATGCTCTTCGGGCGGATGGGGCTTGCCTCGGGGAAGAAGACCAAGGGGAAGACGGCCTGGTCCACCAACGTGGAGGAGCTGGAGCGCCTTGCCGAGGAACACGAGGTGGCGCGGCTTCTGCTGCAGTACCGAAGCATCTCGAAGCTCAAGTCGACATACACCGACGCGCTCCCGAGGCTCATCGATCCGAGGACCGGGAGGGTGCACACCTCCTACAACCAGGCGGTCACCAACACAGGCCGGCTCTCCTCATCGGACCCGAACCTGCAGAACATACCGGTACGCGGCGAGGAGGGACGCGGCATCCGGCGCGCCTTCATCGCCGAGCCGGGAAGCCTGATCCTTTCCGCGGACTACTCCCAGATCGAGCTCAGGGTGCTTGCGCACCTCTCCGGCGACCGGGTGCTCTGCGACGCCTTCGCGGCCGGCGAGGACATCCACAGCCGCACCGCGGCCGAGGTGTTCGGCATGTTCCCTGAACTGGTGACCTCCGAGATGAGACGGCAGGCCAAGGTGATCAACTTCGGCGTCATCTACGGCCAGGGGGCCTTCTCTCTCGCCAAAGAGCTGGGGGTGCCCCCCAAGCAGGCGAAGGCCTTCATCGACAGCTACTTCGAGCGGCACGCGGGGGCGCGGAGCTTTCTCGACAGCTGCATCGCCGAGGCAGAGACCTGCGGCTTCGTCACCACGATCCTGGGCAGGAGGCTGCAGATCCCGGAGATCGCGAGCAAAAACGGCAACGTGCGCGCCTTCGCGCAGCGTAACGCCACCAACTACCCGATCCAGGGTTCTGCGGCGGACATCATCAAGGCCGCCATGATCCGGGTCTCTCGCCGCATGCAGGAGGAACAGGTGCAAAGCCGCCTGATCATGCAGGTGCACGACGAACTGGTTTTCGAGGTGCCTGAGCGCGAGCGGGAACAGATGGAGGAGCTGGTGCGCACGGAGATGGAGGGGGCGCTGCCGCTTGCCGTGCCGCTCAAGGTCGACCTGAACTTCGGCCGGAACTGGAGCGAAGCCCACTAAGCTTTTGGCGCGCGGCGCCGAAGAGCTTTCTATTGCATATGACAGTGGAGGTAGTATGGCCCAGGAGCTGGAACAGTACGCAAGGTACTTCCACGAGGGGGAGCGGATCCGGGTGGGGATCCCCATGGAGGGGGGCGGCTGGTTCCCCGAGTGGGGTGTGGTCGCCACGCTGGACGACGATCTTCTCCTGGTCGACCTGTCGCGCGATCAGCTCCCTGAGGAGGCGCAGCTAAGGACCGGGGAGACCCTGAACGTCGGTATCCCCGAGAACGAGGGGGGGGTGACCTGCCGCGCCGTTCTAGTGAGCGACGAGACGGCGGAGCACCGCCTGGTGCTGCGCCTGGTGGATGACGTCTACTCGTTCGAGCCGCGCGAGTACTACCGCCAGGACGTCTACCTGCCGCTCGACTTCCGGCTCCCCTTGAGCCAGATCGAGACGGACGTGAAGCAGCGCTGGTTGAAACGCCGCCTGGAGATGGAGTTCGCGGCGCAGACCCCGGAGCCGGGCGAGCCCGAGGAACTCGAGGACAGCAGGGAGGAGATCAGGGCGCGGCTGGAAAAGCGCAAAGACTCCACCCCTGTGGTCGCCAACATGTCCGGCGGAGGGCTGCGCATAAATATCAACCGCAAGATGATTGTGGGGCAGTTCATCGAGCTGAGTCTCTACCTTCCCGGCGCGCCGAGGCTCATCGAGATCGTGGGTGAGGTGGTGGAGGTGCGCGAGGTGCCGGATACCACCCGTTTCAGTACCGCGGTGAAGTACCGCTTCATCGACGAGGCGGACCGTGACCGGCTCATCGGCTACATACAGGGGCAGCAACTCAGGCAGCTCGCCCAGAATCCCCGGGTGCTTCCCGAACCGGAGCCGAGCGTTTCGCCGTGGGTGCGGCGCGTGCAGGTGGCGTTTGCCCTGATCCTGCTCACCGCCTTCATCGGCTGCCAGGTGCGCGCCATCCTGGTGGCTAAGGAGCGCGGCGAGAAGTGGGAGGTACAGCGCATCTTCGACGAGGGGTTCATCGACTTCCTCAAGAGGCAGAGGTGACCATCTCCATGGCATCCTCTATCATGATTTCCAGCTCGGCGAGCATGATCTCCTTGATTCCCAGCCCCTGAGCCTCGCTTGTCGCGGCGAGCATCAGGTTCGGCTCCGGCGTCCCCCCCAGTCCCAGTTTCCTGCAGGCGTGGTCCACCAGGCGCACGAGGCTTAAAAGCACGTTCCCCGTCTCCTCCAGATCCTTGTGGTGGTCCCGCACGATGTTGCAGTAAACCTCGGGCAGGTTCCACTTCTGCATCAGCTGGTAACCCGATTCGGTGTGCATGGCCGCGATGATCTCGTTGGTGAGTTCCCGCGACACCCCCCTTTGCTCTCCGTCGGTCAGCGCGATCCCCTCCAGCACTTTCAGTATCAGCAGGCTCCCGATGTCGTGGAGCAGCCCCGCGATGAAACCTTCCTGGGCGAGGTTCCGATAGCCGTTTTTCTCACACAGCCAGCGCGTGCCTATGGCGCAGCCGATGGCGTGTTTCCAGAGCACCTGGGCGTGTGACTTGAGCTCGGGATGGGTCAGGCTGTTGTAACTGTGCTGCTGCGAGGCGAGCATGGCGACGCTCGCCACCTCGCGCGTTCCGAGCCGCACCACGGCGTCGGTAATCGTGGTGACCTTGGCGAGCCCGCTGAAAAAGGCTGAGTTCGCGAGCCTCAGCACCTGGCTCGTCAGCGCCTGATCCTTGATGATCAGCGCCACCACCTGGTCGATGCTGAAATCCTTGCCGGAGAGGATCCCCTGCAGCTTGACGGCGATCGGGTGGAACACGGGGAGGTTGAGCGTCTCGCTTTCGAGCTGTTCCTTCACTACCTCGACGAAAGGCTTCTCGTGCATGTCATTCCCCCAAAAGGCGCCTGATCTCGGCGATCGGGCGCGGTTTGCCGATCCTCGGCAGAAGTCGTACCGCGTCGTGCAGGGAGACCTCCCCCCGGGCCGCCTTGCAAAGCCCCGATTCGAGCAGCGTCACCATGCCGGTCGTCTCCGTGGAGATCTTCCTGATCTCGTAGGAGGTCTTCTTGCTGAGGATGGCGTCTTTCACCAGTTCGTTCAGGATCAGCATCTCGAATACGCCGACCCGGCCCCGGTAGCCGCTGTAGCGGCACTTACTGCACCCCCGTCCCGCCTTGAACTCGGCCCCGCGCAGATCGGCGTTGCTGTAGCCGATCCGGCGCAGTTCGGTTGGGTTGGGAAGGTAGGGTTCGGCGCATTCCGGGCAGACCCGGCGCAGCAGACGCTGGGCGAGGACGCATACCACGGTGGAGGCGATCAGGAAGGCCTCGATCTCCATGTTCATCAGGCGTAAAAGACCGCCGACGCTGTCCTCGGTGTGGAAGGTGGTGAGTACCTTGTGCCCGGTTAGCGCCGCCTGGATCGCGATCTCGGCGGAAAAGTTGTCACGGATCTCGCCGAGGACGATGATGTCTGGGTCCTGGCGCACGATGTGGCGCAGGGTTTCCTCGAAGATGACGCCGATCTTCTGGTTGATGGAACACTGGGCGATCCCCTCGATGACGTACTCCACCGGCTCCTCGGCGGTCACGATGCTGGTGGAGAGCTCGTTTAAGTGCTGGACGCAGCTGTACAGGGTCGAGGTCTTGCCGCTGCCGGTGGGGCCGGTGACGATGAGGACGCCGCTTGGCGTGTCCACCGCGTCGTCGATGAAGCGCTCGAGCATGCGCGCCGGCATCCCGATCTCCTTCAGGTCGAGGAGTTCCCCCTTCATGCTCAGAAGGCGGAGCACGATCTTTTCGCCGTGGATGGTGATGTAGAAGGAGACCCGCATGTCGAGGGTGGCGCCCGTTTTCGGGCTTTCGTAGCAGATCCTGCCGTCCTGGTGCCTTCTTCTCTCGGCTATGTCCGCTTCGGCCATCACCTTGATCCTGCTGCTTAAGGGAAGCGCCAGCTCCTTGGCGAAGTCCTTGTACAGGATCAGCATGCCGTCGCGCCGGAAACGGACCCGGAGCACCCCCCTCATCGGCTCGATGTGGATGTCACTCGCCCCCTCCTTGAGCGCCTCCTCAAATATCGAGTTGACGATGCCGGTCACGGTGTGTTCGTCGGTGGCGGTACCGTCCCCTTGGATGATGCCGCGCTTCAACAGGGTGAAGGCATCGCGGATCGCCTTCATGGTGCAAATGGCGAAGAGGGTGTTCGGACCGAACAGCTTCTCAGCGGTCTTTCTCCCTTCCATGTTCAAGGGGTCGGCGATGGCGACCGTCACCCGCCCCCCTTCCTCTTTGACCGGGACGAAGTTGTGCTGTGAGAGCCAGTGCTGAGGCACCTTGGCGAGAAGGGAACGGTCGATGTCGGCGGCGTCGAGGTCGATGAAGGGAAAGCCGAGCTGGAAGGCAAGCACCTCGGCCAGGGTGTACTCCTCGATGAAACGCTGCTCCACCAGGATCTCCCCGAGCATCTTGCAGTTGTCGCCTTCGCGCTGGATGCCGAGCGCCGCCTGCAACTCGGCCGGTTTCAGGTAGCCGAGCTCCACCAGCAGGGCTCCAAGCTTCACCGAAACGATATTGTTGCGCAGCGTCTCGCGCAGTTGCTCACGGGTGAAAAAGCCGAGTTCGAGCAGCACGGCGATCAGCGTCCTCGGCGTGACGAGCTTCCCCTTCACCCGCTGGGCGTAGGAGAGCTGTTGCTCCGCCAGGTGCCCGGACTTGACCATCAGCGATGCTATCTCCAGTCCGGAATCGACTCCACCGTCCTTTCGGGCTGCCTGGTTCTGATAGTTGGAGCTCTCCATGGATCATCCCCCGCACAGCCGCGACACCCAGCAGACCGCGGCCGTGGACACTCTTCGTTGACATCCGCCCAAAAACCTTGGTAGTATACCATGCCGATTGGAGGGGGCTAATATTTCTGTCTCCTGAAACGACGCAGGGATATTCCTTTGACATCAACAAAAACAGCAGCTTATGCTGGCGTAGATCTTTAGGGTTGCACCGGGTCGGACCGCAGGCAGAGCAGAAGACAAGGAAGGACTCCGCTGCATGAAAAATAAAGAGAAGCAGAAACCGAAGCAGAAAGAGTTCAGCTCGTCCCCCTTCAAGGCCCTCAAAGGGGCCCCCCTCGACGTGCGCAGTGCCGCGGCGCCCCCTCCCCCGAAAAAGGAGGAGCCAGTCGCCAAGACCGGGCAGGACCTCTCGGACGAGATGCTGTTTTTCGAGGCGGTGGCCGGCGTGAAGCGTCTTGCCGGGACGCCCGCCGCGGCGCCCGCCAAGGTGAAAGAGCATCAGGCGGCGAAGGTCCGGCGTGATGAGGAAGACCAGAACCTGTTCCTGAAGGCGTTGGACGCCTTGAAGCTCGACGTTCGGTTCGAGGATCAGTTGCACGAGGAAGAGCACGTTCTGCGTACAGCTCCGGTGAACCGTATGCGTCAGGTGCGCCGCGGAGGTATCCGGCTTGACTTCCAACTCGATCTGCACGGCCTGACCAGAGATGAAGCGCTTGAGAACCTGGAGCGTTTCGTCAAGGGGGCGTACAACCGGGGCCAGAAAGGGGTGCTCGTCATCACCGGCAAGGGGAACAACTCCCCTGGGGAGCCGGTGCTGAAGACGGCCGTGGCCAAGTGGCTAAGGGAAAACGGTAAGGGGATGGTAGCTGAGTGCGTTCAGGCTCCCAACGACATGGGGGGGAGCGGGGCGATCGTGGTCTTTTTGAAGGAGAAAAAGGTGGAGCCGGAGGAGAGCGGGAAGTAGGGGCGCGCGGAGTGGCGGGGCTCAGTTCTTCCTGGCTCACACCGTGCAACACTTATATAATGGTTGCTCACACGGCCCCCGTCTCCGGGGGCTTTTCCGTTCCGGATCATACATGATCTTCCGCCGCGTACCTCTGCGTACCCTCTCCCTTCGGGCACCCTCTCCCGGAGGGAGAGGGGAGTAGTGGACGTCGTCGCGGCATAGGATTTGGAACCATTAAGGAGCAACAAAATGCAGCCTACGGAGCTTTACCGCATCGGGATAGACCTGGGTGGGACCAAGACGGAAGGGGTGTTGCTTGATGCGCGGGACACCGTGCTAACGCGGGAGCGCCGCGCGACGCCTCTTGCCGAGGGGTACCAGGCGATCGTCGAGTCGGTGGTGCGGCTCGTGCGCGACCTTGCGTCCCTTGTTCCGGCGGGTGCCGGCTGCACCGTCGGAATCGGCATCCCCGGCTCGGTCGACGAGGTCTCCGGCCTCGTGCGCAACGCGAACTCGGTGTGCCTCATCGGGCGCCCCTTCCAGGCGGACCTGGAGCGGCTTCTGGAGCGGAAGATCGCGGTCCGTAACGATGCGGACTGCTTCACCCTCGCCGAATGCCGCAAGGGAGCGGGGGTGGGTTACGGGCTCGTGTTCGGCGTGATCATGGGAACCGGGTGCGGCGGAGGGATCTGCCTGGACGGTGTGGTGCGCGAAGGGCCGCACCGGATCAGCGGGGAGTGGGGGCACATATCGATAGACCCGGCTGGTGCCATGTGCTACTGCGGCAACCGCGGTTGCATCGAGACCAAGATCAGCGGCTCCGGTGTCGAGGCCGCCTACCTCACCCGCAACGGCGTGAGCCTCACCATGGAGGAGATCGTGGCGGGGGCGCGCGGGGGAGAGCCCCGGGCTCTGGTCGCCTTCAACACCTTCCTCGACGACTTCGGCCGCAGTATGGGCGGGCTCATCTCGATGCTCGACCCGGACGCCGTAGTGCTGGGGGGCGGGCTTTCCAACATCGATGAGCTCTACGATGCCGGCCTGGAAAGGGTGCGGCACTACGTATTCCACAACGACCTGCGCACGCCGATCCTGAGGCACAGGCTTGGGGACTCCGCCGGAGTTTTCGGGGCTGCCTGGATCGGTATCTGAGTCGGCGCCGGTTGCGTTTGGAATCGTTAACGTTACTATATTCTGGTTTTCATAAGACCCCTTGAAAGGTGGTGCCCCATGGAAACCGGAACCGGCAAAACGGTGAACATCAGGTACAAGTGCAGGCTCGAGGACGGCAGGGTTTACCTAGTCGGCGAACGTAACACCCTGGAGTTCGTCGTGGGGGACGGGAGGGTGCCGCCCGCCCTGGAGCAGGGGCTCCTGGGGATGGTGCCGGGAGACCATCGCATCGTCCGGGTTCCCGCAGCCGAGGCGAACCTCTTTCCATTCCCGATAGGCTCCCATTTCGCTTTCTCAACCGAACGCTCCCCCGGAGTCGCCTACGATTTCGGCCCAGGAGCGGGAGGTGACGTTTCTCTTTCCCTCCCCGGTCGCCCGCGCGAGTACCGCGAGCCCCTTCCTGCCGGTCACGACGTCTTCTTCGAGGTCGAAATCCTCTCGGTAGAAGACCGGTGATCAGCGACACCCACCGCCTCGTTACGTACCCCGGCTATGACTCCGGATTGGAAACAAACTCCACCTTCACCGCGACGTAACCCTGGTTTTTCGGGGCGTAACCCGTGATCTGGCCGCAGAAGGCGCTGCAAAATTCGTTGCCGAACTCGGTGATACCCATCTTCCGGTAGTACGGCTCCTTGAGCATCCGATAGACCCCGCCTAGAAACTGCCTGTATGAGTCGGTCGGTTGCGCCTGTTCGAGTTTCGTCCCATCCACCTTCTGAATGTCGGTGAAGGTGAGGCCTTTTCCCTCCAGCAGGCTCTTTCTCTGCATCCACGCCAGCGCCGCATCGGCCAGCGGGTGTTCAGCGACCTTATAGCCTCCGCCGACATCGGCATGGGCGCCGGCGAACCACACCTGCTCCATCACCTGGTTGACCTTCTGCTTCGGGTTCCAGATCGTCACGGCGTAGTTCTCGCGGTGCTCGTCTATGGCGATGGCGTGGAAGGCGTTCTCTACGATGGCGCTAAGCTCTTGGTCGTGGAACTGGTAGTGCTCGGCGTTGAAGGAATCGAAAAGCTTGAAGGGAATGCCAAGGGCGCCCACCGTGTCCCAAACGCCGAGCAGCTTTATCTTCACGTCCTTATGAGCGTACCGCTCCCTGAATTTAAGCGCGAAATCGGTATCCGCGCCGCCGTCCCTGTTGCGGTAGAGCTGGTACGCGTCGATGATGTGGGGAACGTCCTCGGGGCTCATCCTCCTGAACTCATCCATGCTCGGGCGCTGCCAGGACGGATATTTCTCCTCGTCTCCCTCCCCCATTGTCAGGATCTTCGTTCTGTCGAGCAGTCCGGAATTCCTGATCAGTCCCACCATGCTCCTCGCCGTGTAAGCACCGCGACTGAAGCCGTAGGTATAGATCTCGTCGCCCGGCTCATAGTTGTCGATGAGGAACTTGTACCCCTGGCGTATGTTCAGTGAGAGTCCGTAGCCGAAAGCGCCGCCGCGGATGTGCTCGTACCACTTGGTGCCTACCCCTGAGTCGTACCATTTCAAGGTGGCGCCGTCAGGCAGTGTGCTCCCCGAGTGCTGTCGTGCGTCCACTCCGTCAAGGGAGACAAAGAGCCTTTCCACATTGGTATTGGAGTCTTTCCCGTCAGTTTCCTCGTCCGGCTTGTTCCACGTTCCGTCAAAGCAGACCACGAGTTTCTTTGGCATAGCAGACCTCCTGTTGGGATAGGAACAGAGTCTAAGACCGCTCCAATCATTTGCAAGAAGGTCTCGTGCAAATTGGCCATCTCAAACCCTCGGTCTGTGCCACCTTCCTTCCGCTACATCTTCTCCTGCACGCTCCTGATCTTGTCCTCCATGGTCTGTTCGCGGTCGGTGCGGGTGCCGAGCTTCACCGTGGTGGTGATGCGCGGGGCTCCCATGGCGTGGACGGTCTCGTGACAACGCTTGATGGCGGCGAATACGTCGTCCCATTCTCCTTCTATGTTGGTCCCGTACGAGTGCAGCGCGGTCTTAAGTCCCGCATCGGCCAGAACCTTCTCACAAGCAGCGATGTAACTGGAAAGAGAGACGCCGACACCAAGGGGAACGATGCACAGATCAACCATGACTTTCATTGCTTGTTTCTCCTTTAGCTGGATATTGGAACGCAGATGGAAGTTTCTCAGAGTCCGAACCGATATAATAATCCAAGGTGGGCAGGTTGTGAAACAGCAAAACTGCCGGTGACGGCCCCGCTTTAGCGTCTCCCGGTGCTGTTGACAACGATTCATCTGCACCTAAACTGGTTCAGTCCAAACCAAAGGCAGGCGGTTGTCAGGAGGAACAGGTGAGTGAGAGTGTGAATGCAAGGGCCAAGGTGCTGGTGACTGGTGCCACTGGTTTCATCGGAAGACGACTGGTTGCCGCCCTCGCCGCGGAAGGGATCCCGGCGCGCTGCCTGGTGCGCAACTCCTCGGTCACCTTTCCCCCGCAGGTCGAGGTGGCGCAGGGTGATCTCCTGGAGGCGAACTCACTGGTCGCCCCGCTGAGAGGTATTGAGACGGCGTACTACCTGGTGCATGCCATGGGAGGCGACCGGGCCGGGTTTGACGAACGCGACCGGAAGGCGGCACAGAACTTCGTCCGAGCCGCCGAGATGCAGGGGGTAAAGCGGGTCATTTATCTCGGGGGACTGGGCGAGGAAAGCGATCAGCTCTCTGAGCACCTGGCGAGCCGACTCGAGGTGGCTAGGGTCCTGCAAAAAGGAAATTTCCAGACCACCTACCTGCGCGCCGCCGTCATCATCGGCGCCGGCGGGGCCTCCTTCGAGATGATCCGGTACCTGGTGGAACGTCTCCCGGTGATGGTGACGCCGCGCTGGGTCTCCACACGTTGCCAGTTCATCGCTGTGCAGGACGTCATCGCCTACCTCGTCGGTTGTCTAAAGGACGAACGCACCGCCGGACAGACCTACGATATCGGAGGCCCCGAACTCCTTTCCTACCGGGAGATGATGGAGCGCTTCGCCGAGATCGAGAAGAAATTCATCAAGATATTCCCGGTCCCGTTTCTCACCCCCAGGCTCTCCTCCTACTGGGTCTGGCTCATAACCCCGGTCAAGCCCTCCATCTCCATGCCGCTCATCGAGGGACTAGGTAACGAGGTGATCTGTCACGACGACGCGATCAGGAAGATTCTTCCCATTCTGCTCACCGGATACGATGAGGCGGTACGCACCGCGCTCGAGGAGGAAGCAACATCAGAAAACCTCAAGGTTAATTAACCGCGACCGATAAGAAAACTGGTCAGACGCAGGACGGCAGTGCCGAAAACAACCCTGCGCCAGGCGCCCGATCGGCGGGTGTTGCAGACGAGGAGCCATATGAAGTGCTTGATCATCGAGGACAACGAGTTCCTGCGTGAGGGACTCATGCTGTTTCTGAAGGATGTTGCCGAGATAGAGGTTGCGGACAACGGCAGGCAAGGGGTGGATCTCTTCACCGGCGCCCTAAGGGAAGGGCGTCCCTTCGATCTCGTGCTGCTCGACATCATCATGCCTGAGATGGACGGGCAGCAGGCGTTAAGGCTGATGCGCCAGGCGGAAAAGGATGCTAAGCACCAGGACAAAAAGAGCGTCATCATCATGACCAGTTCCCTCAACTCCCCGGAAAACGTCCAGGAAGCGATGTGGGACGGCGATTGCACCGACTATCTCGTGAAGCCGGTTGCACGGGCCGACCTCATGGGCATGCTCAAACGACACGGATTGCTCTAGAGCGGGGACGACCTGACATGGACCCAAGCCATTACCGAGCCGCAGTCAACAGTTCCATCGAGCAGGACCGCGTCGAGATCCTTACGCGCCTACGTGACATGATCAAGTCCGGTGCCGGGACTCGGGTGAAGCTCGTGAACTATTACAAGGGACTCCCCATCAGCTATCCCGCCACACTGGTTGAGCTATGCGGCGAGGTGCTCGAACTGGACGTGCACCCGCAGCAGGCGGTCGCACTCGGCCATTCCGGACGGACCTGCATCAAATGCGGCAGTTTTCCGCAGTCGCTTCTGGCCGAAGTGAAGGACTCCGATGTGCGTCGCATGATGGCTTCGCTGCACAACTTCAGCTACATCGACGTGCTCGCCGAGCAGCGCACCTCGCTAAGACTCGAGCTCGATCCCCCTTGCGAAGCCGAGATCGCGGCGCCCGGAGGGACCTTGAAGGCAAAGGCCCTCGACGTCTCCCTCGGGGGCTTCTCCATCCTGAGCGAAGCGCCGAGCGACCTGGCAAAAGGGGACGAGGTCGTCCTGAAGGTGATGATCCCGAACCCTCTGCACAACACCGTGACGCCGCTGCAGTTGAACGCCGCCGTGGTCGACTGCACCAGGGAGGAGGGGGGCGCTCTCTGCAGGTTCTCCATCTACTCCGATGCGCATATCGAGGGGGTACTCTCCCGGTTCATCTTCCAGCGTCAGGTCGACCTGATCCGGGAGCTGAAGGAGATGAGCTGAAAAGGGTGGACACTGCAATGAAACGATGAAAGGAGCGGGACCATGCCGGACAACCTGTTCATACCCTCGGTCGATCTGAGGATCGGCAGCCTCGAGGAGTACAACCGCAGACAGAAGGACAAGGCGGCCAGAAGCCAGGCAAAGCCAAAAGCCCGCCCCTGCATCACCATCTCCCGCGAATACGGCTGTACCGGCTACCCGATGGCGGAACTGTTGCGCGAGATACTCATGCAGCGGACCGGCGACGAGTGGGTCATGATCGACAAGGCGGTTATCGAGGAGGTGGCACGCCGCCACAACCTCTCACAGGAGATCCTCGAGACGCTGGGCGAAAACAGCCGCATGCTTTCCGAGATACTCGCCACCTTTTCATCGCGCTGGAAAAGCAACTACGACTATTTTCTCCCCCTCTCGCAACACGTGGCGGCGCTGGCGGAGCAGGGAAACGTGCTGATTCTCGAACTGGGGGGCTCCATCATCACCAGGCACCAGGAGCATTCCTACCACTTCCGCATCTTCGCCTCGGAGCGATTCAAAATCTCCACCCTCGCCAGGCGCCTCAACATCGAAGAAGAGGAGGCGGAGAAACTCATGCACCGCCAGCAGAAGGTGCGTGACCGCTTCACCAGAGATTTTCTGAGCCAGGACGACCACGATCCCTTGCTCTACGACCTCATGTTCAACAACGACCGCTGCGCCCCGGAGCAGATCGCCTACACCATCGCGAACTTCGTGCTCGGGCCGCCTGTGTGAGAGGATTAGCCCCCTTCGGGCGCACGGCACGCTTTACGCCGGTTCCAGTTTCAAGTACTGCACCTCGTTGGGGAGGGTGAAAACGACCAAGATGCCGTCGTCGTAGAGGGCCTCGGCGCTGCGCGGAGTGCCCCACAGCTGCCGGTGCGGGTCGTTCGCGACCAGGTTGCGCACCTGGTAGTTACCTGAGAGCCTGATGGCGCGGGGGATGGCGAAGGTCCCGGCGTTACCGTGATGGACGTTCAGATTCACGAAAACCAGCGTCACCGAGTCTTTCTCTCCCTCGTCCCGCCAGCGCGCCACGGAAAATACTTCTTCGTGGAAACCACCCCCTGATAGGTTAAGGAAGTAGCGCTTCGGCTCCCTCAGCTCCGCCGTGGTCTCCCGAGCCTGGTTGATCCGCAAGTACATCCGTCCCACCGCCTCCCGTTCAGGGATCTCATCGCTCCACGCCCGGTACATGTTCGCCCAGCTGTCCCTGAAGGGGAGCTTGTCGGCAAGCCCGAGCGGCTGCCCCATGAACACCATGGGACAACCGTACATGACGGCGGTCACCGCGTAGCGCGCCGCCATGGCCCACTTGTCCGCGTTGCCTCCCTCGTCGTGGCTGGTCCCGTTGTGCATGATGAGCGCCTCGCCGCCGAAGAGGGTGCTTTCCTGTTCCAGTGACGCGAAGAGGTCGCTCATCCGGACCTCCTCCTGCCGGTACAGGTGGTGGTCCTTGGTGGTGAGGACGTCGAACACCCGGTTCAGCCGGTACTGGATAACGTCCGGGTCGAGCACCTCGGCGAGGAAGATGAAGTCCCAGCGGGCCTTGCGGGTGCGGTTCACGATGTATTCCCAGAGCTGGTTGGGTAGCCCTTGCGCGAAATCGGCCCGGATGCCGGCCAGCTTCCCGCCGCTTTTCTCGATCCAGTAGGGAAGGATGTAGCCGAAGTACTGCCACAGTTTCTCGGTCTCGGCCTGCACCGCCAGGTCGGTGTAGAAGAGGTCGCTCTCGTCCTCCGCGTTTCCCTTCGGGTCGTAGTGCGACACCGGGTTCCCCCAGTAGTCGGCGGCGCGGCCGGGCTTGGGACCAAGGGCCGCGTAGTCTCCGAAGAACCAGTCGACGTTGGCATCGTCCCAGACATGCTCGTTCAGCCGGTCCGTGGGTGCCCACACCGCGCACTCGAAATCGGAGCCGGCCGGCTCGCGGTAGTAGGGAACGCTGTGCCCGTCGACGAAGGCGGTGCCGCGGGTGCACCAGGAAGGGTGGTGCTCCCGGACCCACTGCTCCTGGTCCTGCATGGTGCAGAAACCGAGGTCGACGGCGCCTGCGCCGTAGATGACGTCGCGCCCCGCGTGGTTGAAGGCGAGATCTATGAAGACGTCGAGGTCGACGGCGGCTGCCTCATCGAAGAGCATCCGGAACAGATCGAGGGCCCGTGCCGGTGCCGCGTTGTCCGCGAGCCAGCGGTTGATGCTCCAGTAGTCGCGGGAGGAGTAGGGGCTTCCCGGGTTGTCGTTGGGCGCCCACTGCCACTTGGCCCGGTCCCAGCGCCACTGCGTGTTCGGGAATACCGGCATCAGCCAGAGCGTGTTGAAGCCGAGCTCGTTGTTGACGTAGGTGAGCTGGAAGGGGTTGAAACCGTCGAAGTCGTGGATGGAGAGGAAGTCATCGAGCGTGCTGCGGTTCTCGTAGGAGCCACCGGCGAGTGCCTCCACGGTGAGGGCGTTCGCCTCGTAAAGCCGTGATCTGGCCGCTTTGGCGGGGGAGACCACCACGGCGCAGTCGCGCTGCAGCCGATCGTTTGGGCGGGGGGCGAAGTCGTTATGCCACCACCAGGTCTCGGTGCCGGTCATGCGGTAGCGTGCCGTGATGCGATAGGCGCCGCACTTGGTGACGGGGAGTTCAGCGGTGAAGACGAGGTTGTCGAAGGAGTGACCAAGAAAGGACATACGCCACGGCGTCCAGTAGGAGGTGGGGCCGCCCGACTCTGCGAGCGGCTCGTGGGTCTTAACGAAGTCGCGCCGGTTCAGGTTGGTGAAGAGCTCAACCTCGAACGCGTCGGGAGGCATCCCGGGACCGGCAATCTCCACCGTGATGCCGAGACGCGCCGGGTTTTCCCCGGTCATGGTCTCGTCAAGAAGGAGCTTTACCGTGCCGTAGTTCCCACCGCGACCGTTCACCTTCAGGTTGCCGATCCAGGCTCCGTATGCCATCGCCGCACCTCCCGCGCCGGCGGATGTGCCACCGGTAAAGTTGTTCGCTGGGCAACAAGCAAGAACAGTAGCCAATTTTGCGGCGTTGGCAACACGGTTAGGGGTAAGGAGACGTTTCGTTTGTTAGCAGAGGGGACGCGGATCGCGGATGGGGGGGGAGTCGAAGCTGGATCTGGCTGTCTGGAGAGGGTATCAGTCGTCCGAGAGGAAGGTATCCTCGATTTTTACCGAGAGGGTGCTGATATCGAAGGGCTTCTGGATGAAGTGCATCCCCTCCTCGACTACGCCGCTTCGGGCCACGAGGTCGGCGGTATAGCCGGACATGAAGAGCACCTTCACCTCCGGCAGCAGCGACCTGATCTCCTGCACCATGTCGTTGCCGCTCATGCCGGGCATGATCACGTCGGTCAGTACCAGGTCGATCTTGTTTTCTTTTGCGGCGCAGATCGCGATGCCCGCCTCTGGCGTCTGGGCTACCAGGACACGGTATCCCAGCTCTTCAAGATAACTCCTGGTCACCTCGCGCACCATGTCGTTGTCCTCGACCAGTAACACGGTCCCTGTGCCGATGCGGACATCGGTGCATCTGCGGTGCGTTTCTGCCGCGGTCTCCCCGCTTATGCGGGGCAGGTAGATCTTGAAGGAGGTGCCGTGCCCGACCTCGGAGTAGACGTTTATGAAGCCGCCGTTTTGCCGGACGATGCCGTAGACCGTGGCGAGGCCGAGACCGGTCCCCTTGCCCAGCCCCTTGGTGGTGAAGAACGGCTCGAAAATGTGCTCCTGCACCTCAGGTGGCATGCCGCCCCCGGTGTCGCTGACCGTGAGCTGCACGTACTCGCCGGGGACCGCATCGTGCAGGTACTGGCAGCTCTTCCGGCTCAGGTGCACGTTCTCGGTCTGGATCGAGAGCTGTCCCCCGCCCGGCATGGCATCGCGGGAGTTGACCGCGAGGTTGACCAGTATCTGGTCGACCTGCGACGGGTCCATCTTCACCTTCCATAGGTCCGCTTCCGGGCGGCAGACCAGGGCTATGCTCTCCTCTATGAGTCTCAAAAGTGTCTTTCGGGCTTCTTCGATGAGCTGGTTCAGGTCCACCGGGCGCGGTTCGATGATCTCCTTCCTCGAGAAGGCGAGCAGTTGCCTGGTGATCTGGCTTGAACGCAGCGCCGCCGCCGAGATCTGGTCCAACGCCTGCCAGAGCACGTGGTCCGGGGTGATCTTCATCTTGGCGAGCTGGGCCTGCCCCATGATCACGGTGAGCATGTTGTTGAAGTCATGCGCCACCCCGCCCGCGAGCCTCCCCACCGATTCCATCTTCAGCGCCTGCCGCAACTGCTCTTCGGTCTGCTTCGCTTCGGTTATGTCACGGACCGTGCCGATCGCCCCGACGATTTCGCCGCCGGCGTTTTTCAACGGCGCCATGGTGTCGGAGCACCACCCGGAACGTCCGGTGACCGGGAGCTGGAACGAGAACTCGATGGAGGGGACCGCCTCGCCCGCCAGCACCCGATGCAGCCTCTCGGTAAGCCCGGCATGTTCGATCATGGGGAAGGCTTCCTGCGGCAGCTTACCGAGCACTTGGTCCGCGGTGTAGCCGGTCATCTGCTCCATGTAACGGTTCCAGACCTGGTAGCGCAGCCCGCGGTCGTAGACGATGATCCCCTCCCTCGCGCAGGCGATGATCTGCTGCACGCGCTCCTCGCTTTCCCGCAGGCACTCCTGTACCTCGAAACTGCGGAGCTGTGTCAGCCCCTGGATGGCGAGGAGTTCGGTGAGGTTGGCGATGAAGGACAGGTTCTGGTCCAGTTTGTCCTGGCTGATGACCGGCACCCGGTCCATGGCGAGCAGGTAGGCGGCTTCCTCAAAGCCGTACCGCTCGGCCTGGAGTTCGAAGCGCCCGCGATCGGGTGGTTCCAGGAAGAGCTGCCCGGTGAAGATGTTGGCAAGATGCTCCCCTTCTATGATGAGCGGAGTGGCGGTGTCGGTAAGCCCCATGGGGCAGGTGATCTGGACGTGGCGCTGGTGGTCCTGCAGTCCGCAGGTGATTTTCTGGTCGCTTTCGATGCAGAACTTTTCAGTGGAGGGGGTGACGCGGTGGAACTTGGTGCAGATGTCCTGCCACCCGGATCCGGTCAGGATGTTTCCTTCCAGGTCGATGATGGCGGACGGTATCCCAGATACCTCATAGAGGCTGTTGAGGATCGTTTGCAGTTTCGGAATGTCGAGGAGCTCTGATATGGAGTATCTCATACAGTAACCGTTTCCGTTCGTCCTGTAGAAAAGCCTCTTTAAATTTTGTCATGCAAGTTTATCTCTCTTTTTCGCAAAATCCGTCTAGAGTTGTCAATCAGATAAAAAGAAGTTTTCATGGGAAACATCGAATATTCAAAGGGGGAAAGCAAGCTCTGCCTGTCAGCGACAGAGTGTGAAGTAAGTTGCCGTCTCTTCCTACAGTTGGAGGTATAAAAAAAGCCGCGTCTGGCATGTAATGAGCCACCGCGGCAGGTAGTTTTTTCGGTGTGAAGTTATGGAAGGTTGCCCCTCACCTTCCTGAGCAGGCGGACCAACTCCTGCTGCTCCGTTTCGTCGAAGCCGCGCCATATCCTTTCGATGAGGTTACGCGACACCTCCTGGAATACCGGCTTCAGCCCCTGGCCCTTGGGGGAGAGTCTCACGAAGACGGTGCGCTGGTCCTGGGTGCTGCTCGCCTTCTCGACATAGCCGTTTGCGACCAGTTTGCCGACCAGCGCGGTCACCGTCGACTTGTCGCGCCGCACCGCTTTGGCGAGGTCCTTCATGGTCACCTGCTCGTTGTTGAACAGGTGGTGCAGGATGGCGCCGTGCGACGGGGCGAGTCCTTCGATCCCCAGGCGCTTGAGTTCCTGGAGCAGGTGCCGGTTGATGCCGGCGCGGGTGTCGCTTATGAGTGCTGCGATGCTCTTGGTTTCCATGGGAGGGAAATCTAGTTTGACGGCAAACTAAAGTCAAGAAAAAAATCCCGCGCAGACCAGCCGGACCAGTCGGGAGGGGCAGTCGGGGCTTGGGCGGGGGAGCTACTAGCTGCGCTCGAGACGAAAGGGGATCACCATGTGGAAGGTGCTGCCGTGGTTCTTGCGGCTTTCGACCCAGATATGCCCCCCCATGAGATGAACCAGTTCGCTGCTGATGGAGAGGCCGAGTCCGGTGCCGCCGTACTGCCTGGTGATGGAGGCATCCTCCTGGCTAAAGGGCGTGAAGATGCGCTTTATCGCCTCGGCGGCGATGCCGATGCCGGTATCGGCGACGCTGATCTTCAGGCGTGCCACGCCTGCGCTTTGCTCATGGACTTGAACGGAGACGGTTATACCGCCCGCGTTGGTGAACTTGATGGCGTTGCCGAGCACGTTGAGGAACACCTGCTTCACCCGCAACCGGTCTCCCATCAACTCGTCGGGGACGTCGTCGTCGATTTCGGTCCTGAAGGCAAGCTCCTTCCTGTTGATGACCGGCATCTGGGTCCTCACCACTTCCGCAAGGCTCTGCCTGAGGCTGAAGCCGTGGCATTCCAATTCGATACTGCCGGCTTCCGCCTTTGAGAGGTCGAGGATGTCGTTGACGATGGTCAGAAGCCCCTGAGAGGAATCAAGGATGCCGTCCACGTATTCCTTCTGTTCCGGCGTAAGGTCGGTGAAGGCAAGGAGTTGCGACATCCCCATGATGCTGTTCATCGGGGTGCGGATCTCGTGGCTCATGTTGGCGAGAAAGTAGCTCTTCGCGCGGTTGGCCGCTTCTGCGCTTTCCCGTGCGGCGTTCAGGTCTCTCTCGGCCTTCTTCCGGTCCGTTATGTCGAAGCAGTAGCCTATGTACCCGGCGAAGCCCCCCTCACTGGAGGTTACTGGACGGCCTATGTCGAAGATCCAGCGGTAATGGCCGTCGTGGCGTCGCAGCCGGTACTCGATCTCGAAAGGCTCCCGCTTTCGAAAAGCACTGAGCAGCTCGCCGATGTAGCGCTCCCGGTCTTCGACGTGCACCCCCGCGATCCACCCCTCGTCCAGCTCCTGTTCCATCGTCCGGCCGGTGAAGGCAAGCCAGGCGCCATTGAGCCAATCGCGCCGGTTCGCGCTGTCGGCGCGCCAGATCAGGGCAGGCGCCTGGTCGAGTATTTCGAGGTAGCGTTCGCCCGTGGCGCTGCTTTGTGTGGCGTCATCGAAAGATTCGCTGGAAGTCTTACTAGCCATAGTTGACCTTTGCCGGTACCGCATGCTGCCATAGGAAAAAACATCACTAGGTTGGAACGTTACCATTATTATCAAATAATTTAATTCTCTGAAAGGAAATTGTTATAAAAGGGGCTAATAGTACCCAAATCTCTGTCTCAGCAACGTTTTGACGGTCGGTTGGACCCTTGGGTTGTGGTTAATCGACGGCGAAACCGTACCGGCTCAGTACCGACTTTGCTTCGCGTCCTTTGAGGTAGTGTAAAAACTCGGCTGCGTCCCTGTTCTTCGTGCCGTTTGTTGTGAGTGCCATAGGGTAAACGATGCGTGGGTAGAGTTGCTGCGGCACCGTGAAGAGGATCCTGGCGTGCTTTCCCAGCAGGGCATCGGTGCGGTAGACGAAGGCGCCGTCGACCTCTCCGCGTTCGGCGTACATCATGCTCTCCCTTACGTCCTTGGCGAGGATCAGTTTCCCGTTGAGCTGCTTCTCGAGCCCGGCCTTTCTCATCGCCTCCTCGGCGTATTCCCCGGCGGGAACGCTTTTGGGGCTGCCGATGGCGATGCTACCGAGGGATGGAAGATCATGCATGCCGGAGATGTTCCGTGTCGTGGCGCCGGCAAAGACAAGGGTATTCCGGGTGAAGGTGTCGATGGAAGCCGCGGCAACGAGTTTCTTCTCCTTCAGGTGGCTCATCCACTCCTCGTTGGCCGAGATGAAGATGTCCGCCGGCGCGCCGCTTTCGATCTGTTTTGCGAGTGTCCCGGACGCGGCGTAGTTCCGCGTGATCTTCGTTCCCGGGTGCTTTTGGACGAACTTCTCGGCGATCTCGTTCACCGCCTCCTTGAGGCTCGCCGCGGCGGAGATTGTTATCTCGCCTGCGGCAGCGGGCATTGCGAGCAGCATGAGGGTGAGGCCGCAGGACGATATCGTGGACAGCAGCTTTTTCATGGCAGACTCCTTTTCTCGATGGGATACGCGAGGGGGCGCCCCTCGCCATATTCCCGATTACATGACGCGTGCCATGCGCGACCGATAAGATTGGTGCGTGATATCAAGCGGTTCAATGCCGGGGGGCGGCGAAGGGGCCGGCCGCGGCGTGCGAGAAAAAAGGGCAGGTGCCGTCGGGGTGGGCAGTTACGCGGGACGGCAAGCGTGACGGATGAGTCTGTCCATCAGCGGAAGGTGGCGAGGACGTAATCCGCGATGAGACGCGCGTCGGCGTCCGGGATGGTCGTCTCGTCGAATCGGACCATCCCGGGGCCTGGGTTGCGCATCTTCTTCACGATGTCGGCTGGCGTCGTTATGCCGTGGTCGGCGAGGACGCCTGCGTGCAGGGTCTTGCCGGGTGTGAGTACGTTGCCGCCGTTCGGGTGGCAGGGGGCGCAGCGCTCCTTGAAGAGCTGCCCACCCCGCTCCGTTACCACGGGCGGTGACCCGCCCCGTGGGGTGTCGGTGCAGCCGCTCATAAGGGCGGCGAGGATGATGAGCGAGACGGCGCGGCGGGGCATCGGGCTAGTCCCTGCAGACGTTGACGGCACGCGAGACGGGCCGGCACTCGACGCCGAACGCGGTGAGCTCCTTGAGCACGGCCCCCTTCATGGTCTCCACCTGCAGGGACACCTCGTGGGTTAAGTCGGTCCCCATCTGGATGCTTCCCGGCTGCACGCCGATCAGCACCATCTCCCCAGGTGCCTGACCCATGAGCCGCGCCACGGACAGGAGGTCCTTCAGCCCCATCTGGTGCGGCGAAACCTTCGTCTCCAGGGCGATCGGAAGCTCCTCCCCGGCAAGCCGCACGCAGGTGCCGGGTTCCTTTCCCGTCTCCACCGCATCGACCATGATGAGGTGGCTGCGCCCCTCTAACACCGGGAGGAGGTCGAGCCCCAGCGTCCCCCCGTCGACGATCTCCACGCTCTTCGGGAAGCGGTACTCGCGTTGCAACTGCTGCACGACCCGTATCCCCACGCCGTCGTCCCCCATCACCAGGTTACCTACGCCTAGCACCAGGAACTTCGGCGCCGGTTGCTGTTTCATTGAGTTTGCTTTCACCCGTTATTCTCCTTTTTGTTTGACCGTGAACTTGTAGCCGCTGAACATGCTGGAAATCTCGCCTCCGTGCTCCTTTATGTCCATAAGCCAAGCGCTGTAGATGTGGTTGACGACGAAGCCTAGGATGAGCCACATGCCCATGTGGTGGGCAAGGCGCATCCCCTGCAGGCTGAAAAGCGAGTACATGAAGCCCAGCGACTTGAACATGATGCCGCCGGGGGTGTGGGTGGCGTACATGGCAAAGCCGGTGAGGAGCATCGTGAGGTAGATCAGGAAGAGCACGAAGTACGCGGTGGTGGCGAGCGGGTTGTGCCCGACCGTCTCGGGGACCTCGTGGGAGCGGAGCAGGTAATAGTTCAGCATCTTTTTGAGCTTTTCCCTCCCCTTCGCGCTGAACATCGGGAAAAAGGCGCGCCAGCTCGCGTGTTCGTTGCCGATGAAGGCCCATACGACGCGCGAGGCGACGCTCACCGTGAAGGCGTAGGCCGCGACGAAGTGCACGAAGCGGATCCACCCCATGGCGTAATCAGAGGGTGAGCTTCCCAGTGTAACGGGATGGCCGATCAGGAAGCCGGTCCCGGAGAGAACCACGATGGCGAGCACGTTGATCCAGTGAAACCAGCGCAGCGGCAGTTCCCAGACGTACTGCTTGAACTTGCAACGATCCGACATGGCCCACCTCCTTGTCTAGGAAGCCTTCACCCGCACCATCTCCCGCCCGGTCGCGTCGAGGACGTGCACGGCGCAGGCGAGGCAGGGGTCGAAGGAGTGGATGGTGCGCAGGATCTCGAGCGGCTTTTCCGGGTCGGCGACCGGCGTTCCGAGAAGCGCGGCCTCGTAGGGGCCCGGCTGTCCCTTCGCGTCGCGCGGCGAGGCGTTCCAGGTGGAGGGGACCACGGCCTGGTAGTTAAGTATCTTCTGGTCCTTGATCTTGATCCAGTGCCCGAGCCCGCCGCGCGGCGCCTCGTGCCAGCCGTAGCCATGCGCCTCGGCGGGCCAGGAGGCGGGGTCCCATTTCTCGTTCGAGTGGATCCTGAGATCCCCCTTGGCGATGTTGCCGATCAGTTCGTCGAGCCATTTCGGAGCCTGGCGTGCGATGACGAGACAGTCCACGCCGCGGGCGCCGGTGCGGCCAAGCGTCGAGAAGAGCGCCTCCGGGCCGACGTTCAGTTTCCCGAGCACCAGGTCCACCGCCCCCTTGGTCTCCTTGTGGCCTGAGGCGTAGGCGACAAGCACGCGGGCGAGCGGCCCCACCTCCATAGGTTTCTCCTCGTAGCGCGGCGCCTTGACCCAGGAGTACTTCTTGTCCGTGTCGAGGTACTGGTAGGGAGGATTCGGGCCGGTGTAGTTCGGCTCGCTCGAGCCGTCGTAGGGGTGCAGCCCCTTTCCGTCGCTCCCGGCATCCTGGTACCAGGAGTGCTCCACGTGCTCGGTGATCTTTCTCTGGTCGAGCGCCACCACCTTCGAGATGTCCCGGTTCAGGATCGCCCCGCCGGGAAGCCAGTTGTTGCCCGCCGCATCGGGGAACTCGGGGTAGCACATGTAGTTGCCGACCCCGGCGCCGATACCTGCCCACTCCTTGTAGAAGGAAGCGACGGCGAGGAGGTCCGGGATATAGACCTTCTCGACGAACTCCTGGGCCTTGGCGAGCAGGCGCTTCACCTCGATCAGCTTGTCCGCGTTCAGCGCGTTCTGGGAATCCGGGTCGATCGGGATGGACATACCCCCGACCAGGAAGGTCTGCGGATGCGGGTTCTTGCTCCCGAGGATCGCGTGGATCTTGATGATGTCCTTTTGCCACTCGAGCGCCTCTAGGTAGTGGGCCGTCGCCATCAGGTTCGCCTCGGGGGGGAGCTTGTAGGCGGGGTGCCCCCAGTAGGCGTTGGCGAAGGGGCCGAGGCGACCGGAGGCGACAAACGCTTTCAGCTTCTCCTGCACCGCCTTGAAGTGGGTGGCCGAGTTGTTGGGCCATTCCGAGAGCGAGGCGGCGAGCTGGGCGGTCTTCACCGGGTCGGCCTTCAGCGCCGAGGTGATGTCCACCCAGTCGAGCGCGTGCAGGTGGTAGAAGTGGATCACGTGGTCCTGGGTGTTCTGGATGGAGATGATGATGTTACGGATCAGTTGCGCGTTGGGGGGGACCGGGATCTTCAAAGCATCCTCGACGGCGCGGATCGACGCGATCGAGTGCACCGTGGTGCAGACGCCGCAGAAACGCTGGGTCCAGTACCATGCGTCGCGTGGGTCGCGATCCTTAAGGATCTTCTCGATGCCGCGGAACATGGTGCCGGAGACCCAGGCGTTGCTGATCTTGCCGCCGGAGACCTCCGCCTCGACGCGCAGGTGCCCTTCAATTCTGGTGATCGGGTCGACAACGATCTTGGTCATCTCAATCCTCCTTGGTGTCTTCGCCCGGTTCCTTGTCCTTTCTCATCGCGTTGAGCGCGCCGTGCACCACGAAGGCACCCGCGGCGCCGGCGGCAAGCCCGAGGCCGATGGCGTCAGCGGTGTGCTCGATGCCGAAGCCGGGCACGTTCGGGAGCCTGCCGTACATGGGGGACATGACATCCCAGAACTGCGGCTCCGCGCAACCGACGCAGGGGTGACCCGAGCCGATGGGCCAGGCGGTCTTCTCGTTGTAGCGCTGGGTGGGGCAGTTATGGAACGTCGCCGGTCCCTTGCAACCCATCTTGTAGAGGCAGTAACCCCTGCGGTGCCCATCATCCCCCCACGCCTCCACGTACTGGCCGGCGTCGAAGTGCGGGCGTCTCTCGCAGTTGTCGTGGATGCGCTTGCCGTAGGCGAAGAGGGGGCGGCCGTGGCCGTCGAGTGCGGGGATCTTGTTGAAGACGAGGTAGTGGACGATGGTTGCGGTGAGGTTGTCCGCGTTGCAGGGACAGCCGGGGAGGTTGATCACGGTGGCGCCGGGAACCGCCTCCTTGACGCCGACTGCGCCGGTAGGATTCGGGGCCGCCGCCGGGATGCCGCCGTATGAGGCGCAGTTGCCGATGGCGATGGTAGCCGCTGCGTTGCCGCACACCTCCCGGGCGCGCGCGAGGTTCGACTTTCCACCGACGCAGCCGTAGACCCCGCCGTCCTTCATCGGGATGGACCCTTCAATGACGGCGAAGTATTTGCCCTTGTGCTCGGCGATCGCCTTTTCGAGGGCCGCCTCCGCCTGGTGCCCGGCCGCGACCATGATGGTCTCGTGGTAGTCGACCGAGAGGATGTCGAGGACGATCTCGCCGACGGTCGGGTTCGCCGCGCGCAAAAGCGCCTCGCTGTCGCCGGTACATCCCTGGAACTCGAGCCATACAAGCGTGGGGCGTTTCACCTCGTCAAGGGCGCGCGCCACCGAGGGGGCAAAAGAGGGGGGGAGGGCAAGCGCGGCGGTCATCGTGGAGCAGAACTTCAGGAAGTCGCGTCGTGAAACGCCGCGTTCCTTCAGGATTCTGCTGATGGAGAATTCAGTGTCGTCTCTTCCCCCTGTTCTCGTCTTGCTCATCCCGGCCTCCCTTTAGCTCACGGCGAAACGATGGACTCTTTGGAGCACGAACCCGAACTGACTGAATTATGATTGTAGTAGAAAGATGTTTTATTGCAAGAGGGGAAAGTGAGGCCTGTGAGAAAAAAATTCCCATAGGTATAGGGTGTTGACAGTAAAACGGGAATTGTGACAGTGCGTGTGCAGGAGCGCCCCCCCCTCAAAATGGTTGCGACCTGTGAGGTCTTTACCTTTTAGAAGAGGGGGCGGTTTAAAGTCCCCCTTTGCGAAGGGGGATTTAGGGGGATTTCAGCGTGGGGTGGCAGAGGCAAATGCGCCGGACTGCAACGAGAATGGCCGTGACAGCTGCTAAACCAGTCCCTTTTCCTGTGCGAAGCGCAGAAGAGCCACGCGCCCGTCCACGTTGACCTTCTGGTAGATGTTGTGCAGGTGGACCTTCACCGTCCCTTCGCTAATGCAGAGCTTTCCGGCGATCTCCTTGTTACGCAGCCCGGCCGCCACCATGCGAACCAGCTCGATCTCACGCTGGGTGAGCAGGGCGGCCATCTCGCGCGCTCCCGCCTCGCGCTTCAAAAGCTTCTCCAAGGCCTGTTTGGTCGAGCGCCTCTCCAGCCACTGCTCGCCGGAATAAACCTTGCGGATGCACTGCACCAGGAACTGGGGCGCCATCTCCTTCAGCACAACCCCCTGGATGCCGAGCATGACGGCGTCGAGCATGTCCTCGTCCTCGAGTGCGGCGGTCAAGAGCACGAGTCGCGCGCCCAGCTTCTCCTCGTTCACCTTGCGGGCCACCTCGATGCCGGTGAGACCCGGCATGCGAATGTCCAGGACGGCAATGTCGGGGCGCTCGCGCCGGATCGCCTCCAGGGCCGCGGCGCCGTCGGTGCAGCTTGCCAGCACCTCGAAGTCCGGTTCGAAATTGAAGAGGCTCGTCAGCCCGTTCAGGATCAGGGGGTGGTCGTCGGCAAGCACCAGTCGTATGGCCATGTCATGCTCCTTGTTCCACAAGGGGAAGGGTGATGTCGATGCGGGTGCCGCGGTCGCTCGAGTCGATGGTGAGTTTGCCGTTCAGGGCCTCGATCCGCTCCCTGAGCATCACCGGCCCGCGCTTCATGTCGCTTAGCTGGTCCTGGTCGTAGCGTCCGTGGAAGGCGAAGCCGTGTCCGTCGTCGGTGATGGTAATCAGGACCCATTGGGCGTTGAAGGCGAGGTTGACCTTGAGGGTCGCCGCGCCGGCGTGGCGCACCGCGTTGATGACGGCTTCGTGGATGACGAAATAGATCTCCCGGGCGATGCCCCGCTCAAGCGGCGGCTTGGGGGTGCTGCAGTTGATCGAACAGGTGATTTCCCACTGCCGCCGTACGCGAGCAGAGAGGTCTTCCAGGCGCTTCATCAGGCCGAACTCCTCGGGCTTTCGGCGCGAGAAGAAGCGCTTCAGCGCGTTGATCTGGGTTCTGAGGTCGCGCTGCTCGGAGGCGAGCAGGTGCTGGACCTGCTGGATGCTCTCCCGCGCTGCCGTGTCATGCTCGATGAGGCGGGCGGCTGTTTCCAACTGCAGGCTGGCCCCCGCCAGGGACTGCAGCAGGCCGTCGTGCAGGTCGTGGGCGAGGCGCAGGCGCTCCTCGTCGGCGGCTGCCTGCTGTAGCTGTTTCAGTAGCAGGCCATGGGAAAGCCGCGCCGCGACCTCTCGAGCCACGATCCCCCCCAGCACCATGTCGTCCGGGGTCGGGTGTCTCTTGTCCAGGGCGACGAGGTATCCGGAGATCTTGTCGCCGGCTAGCCGGGAAACCACCGCGGAGGTGATCTCGAAATGTCTCACGAACTCCTGGTCGAAGGGGGCCCCGTACCACTTTTGCAGTCCGCCGGCGCTGTTGTAGACCACCTGTGTCGGTTCCTGCCCGACGCGCCGGCAGAAAAAGCCGGCTTCGGAGAGTTCCTCCGCGACGATGTTGCCGAAGGTCTCCGGCTCCTCCCGGTCGTAGTGCGATCCTTCCGCTGACCAGCTTAGAACATGCAGCCAGGGTTCCTCCGCCTCTTCCCAGCAAAGTACCACGCGCGGCGCATGCAGGATGGCGGCCGCGTGACCGAGCATGCCTGCTCCGTCGGGCCCCGGTTCCTCCGGCAGCGCCGCCCCGGGCCACTGCGACAGCATGTAAAGGACCTCGCGCATCGACTCCTCGTAAGCGCCGAGGTAACCGAGCAGACCTGCAACAACGGCGAGATAAGCGATGCGGATGATGAAGCGGTTCAGCTCGAAGCTCTGCTGCAGGAGAAGGTTGGACGGGTACCATGCGAGCAGCAAGGTGACGGCCATGGCGGTGACCGCGGCCCAGAGCGTGCCGCGCCACTGCCAGCGAAAGGTGGCGCAGACGAGTACGAAGATGAAATAGACGAAGAACGGGCTGTTGGGCCCGGTGGTGAGGAACATGAGGCCGGCGAAGACAAGGAGGTCGATGCCGTGTGTTACGAGGTGCAGCGACTTCCAGCCGAACCCCCTGCGATGGATGACGAACCCGATGATGATCGAGTAAAGGAGGTAGCCTGCGAGGATGCCGTAGGTGAACCGCGCGAAGCGGGAAGGTTCTGAAGGGTCGAGCCACACGGCGAGGAGAAAGAATGCCGCCAGGATAACGCGCCCACTGGCGATCAGGTATTCCGCCCGGGTTTTGGAGTGGTATCTCTGCAGCGGCATCGACGTATCTCCGGCCCGAAAGGAAGCTTCCTACTGAAGGTAGGAATTCTTCACCTGGGCTCGTCAGATTAATTCCGGCGCCGCATTCTATACATGCTGTTTACGTTACGTCAATGATTTAGCGATGATGTGGATGAGGTGGGGTCGATAATCCCCAGTGGGAACTTGCGCTGAGGATTATCGACCCCGAATGAGACTTCATATGGACCGACGTGTAGCTAGATCATCTTCTCAAGGATCTCTCCGGCGCTCTTAACGTAGTTGGGGCAGCGCGTCTTGAAAAGCCCCTTCCGCTTTGCTTCCTTCATCCCGTCCTTCGCTGCCATGTTCACCCCGAGAAGCTGCGAGCAACCAAGCTCACCGTGGCGTGCCTTGAATTCCTTGTTGAACGCCTCGACCTTCGGAAAGACCTTCCTCTCCTGCGGGCCGTGGGCTAGCCCTAGCACCATGTAGGCGGCGGTCACCGCACCGCACTCGTGCCCGATGGTCATACCGCCAGCGAAGCCGGTGGCGAGACGGCAGGCTAGTTCGGGCTTGATGCCGTAGGCGGGGGCGTAGTTTTCCAGAATCGCCTGCGAGCAGTTCGTCGACTTCAGAAAGTGCTTCCGCGCCGCCTCCGGGCGGTCGGTCCCCTGCGCAGCCTCCGCAGAGGCCTCGACGTTCAGGGCCCCCTGCGCGGCAAGGCACACCCCCAGACAGAGCGATCCCTTCAGCATGGCGCGCCTGCTGATCGGTGCGTTAACTTCTTCCTTTTTCATGACAATCCTCCGGAGGTCGGGGAGGCGGTGCCGCCACCCGTGCGAATAAAAAACATGGGTAGCAATATCATAATATTCGCATTAAAGGAAGATTAACTGCGCTTAGTGGGCAGGGCTACTCGAGTGACTTCTGGAAGCGCAGCACGCTCACGGTCAGCATGACCAGAGCGATCGCGGCCATGGCCGCCATCTGGGGCCAGAGGAGATCGAACCCTCCACCTTTGAGGTAGACGCTTCTCAGCACCACCTCGTAGTAGCGCAGCGGGTTCAGGTAGGTGAGGCGCTGCAGGATCTCGGGCATGCTGCTGATGGGGGAGCCGAATCCGGAGAAGATGACCGCGGGCATGATGAAGAAGAAGCTCGTGACCATGGCCTGCTGCTGGGTCGCGGAGACGGTGGAGATGAAGAGCCCCACTCCCAGCATGCAGAGGATGAAGAAAACGGTCCCGGCGCCGAGGACGAGAAAGCTCCCGTTCAGGGGCACGCGGAACCAGAGCGTACCGGCAGCGCTGATGAGCGCGGTGTCCAAAAGGCCGATCAGGAAGAAGGGGATCGTCTTTCCTAGGATGAACTCAACGCGCCGGATCGGTGTCACCATGATCTGTTCCAGGGTGCCGATCTCCCGCTCGCGCACCACGGCGAACGCGGTCAGCGTCACTACGATCACGAGCACGAGGTTGCCGATGACGCCGGGGACGAAGAACCACTGGCTGGACATGTCCGGGTTGTACCAGGGACGCCTTTCCACGACGATCTCCGGGAGCCCCCCGGCCAGAGCGGGTGCCTGCCGCGCAAGCGTTTTCAGCCGGTACTCCCGGGCGAACCCCTGGGCCACCTGGTTCACGTAACCAAGGCCCACGAGGGCGGTGTTGGAGTTGCTCGCGTCGACGACCACCTGGAGATGGGCGGTTTCTCCTTTGCCTAAATCGCGGGCGAAGCCGGAATTGATCTGGAGCGCCATGATCGCCTCGTCCCGGTCGATGAGCTCCGGGATTTCGCGCCGGTCCGAGAGGTGCCGCACCTCGAAGTAGCGGCTTGCCTGGAAGCGGGAGACGAGGTCGCGGCTCACCTGGCTGTTGTCGTAATCGACGATGGCAATCGGGACGTGCTTGATCTCGAGCGTTGCGGCGTAGCCGAAGACGAGCGTCTGGATGACCGGCGGCGCGAAGAGGAAGAACCTCGCCCTCTTGTCGCGGATCACGTGCAGGAATTCCTTTATGAGCATCTGGCGCAGGCGGCCGAGCATGATTTCCCCCTTAGGTCAGCTTCTTGCGGAAGATGCGCGTCGCCGCAAGCCCCAAAATGGCGGCGAAGAGCGCAAGCCCGAAAAAGTCCTGCCACATGTTGAAGACCGACGACCCCTTCAAAAAGACGTTTCGCAGGATGGCCATGTAGTAGCGGGCCGGCACGATGTGGGTGATCCCCTGCACCACCGCCGGCATCTGGTCGATGGGGTAGACGAACCCGGAGAGGAGAAAGGCCGGCAGGAAGGTGGCGATGAGCGAGATCTGGCTCGCCGCGAGCTGGGTCTTCGCGACCACGGAGAAGAAGTAGCCAAGCGACAGCACCACGGTGAGAAAGAGGGTGGTGCTCAGCAAAAAGACCCAGATGTGCCCGCGGAAGGGGACCTCAAACCACCACACCGCCATGATCGCGCAGACGCTGGTGTCGATGAGGCCGATGGCGACGTAGGGGAGGAGCTTGCCGAGCATGATCTCCAAGGGGGTCACCGGCGTGGAGATGAGCTGCTCCATGGTGCCTCGCTCCCACTCGCGCGCGACGGTGAGCGAGGTGAGGAAGGTCCCCACCACCGCCATGACCATGGCGACCACACCGGGGACGATGGTCACCATGCTCTCCAGGTTCTCGTTGAACCAGGTTCGGGAGTCGACGCTCAAGGGGGCGCGCACGCTTCCCTGTCCGCGGGCGCGCAACCAATCGAGCTGTAGCTTTTGTGAGTGCGCCTGCGCCACCGCCTCGGTGTAGCTCATGCCAAGGCTCGCGCTGTTGCTGTCGGTGCCGTCGAAGATCGCCTGGATGCGCACCTGTTCTCCGGAGCCGAGCCTTGCCGAGAAGTCGGGGGGGATCACGAGGCCGATCTGGCAGGTTCCGGCGTCGACGGCGTGCACCAGTTCCGGGTAGTTTCCGACCGAGCGCACCACGTTGAAGTAGCGGGAGGACTCGAAGCGCTTCAGGAAGTCACGGGAGGCCTGGCTCTGTTCCCGGTCGAAGACGTAGACCGGTATGTGCTTCGTGTCGAAGCTGACGCCGTAGCCGAAGGCGAAGAGCATCACGATGGGCATCGCGATGACGATGCCGATGCTGCGGGCGTCGCGCCGGATCTGGATCATCTCCTTGCGCGCCATGGCGCACAGCCGGTTCCAGTTCATGCCTGCTCCTTTTCCCTGCGCCCTTTGAGGCTCGTGAGCGAGACGAAGACGTCCTCGAGGGTCGGGCGGATCCGCTCGATGCGGGAGACGGAGATGCCGCGCTCCCCGAGATAATTCCGCACCTCCGGGATGGCCCTCTCGGCGTCGGGCACGACGAGGTGAAGCGCATGTCCGAATATGGCGGCGTCGGTTACCCCCGGTGCATCCTGCAGCGCTTCGAGCGCCTTCCCCACTTGGTCGCATTCGACGAGGAGCAACTCCCCCTCCATGCTCTTAAGCTTCAGCTCCAGCGGCGAGCCGGAGGCGACGATCCTGCCGCGGTCGATGAGCACGAGCCGGTTGCAGTACTCCGCCTCGTCCATGTAGTGCGTGGTCACGAAGACGGTCACCCCTTCGTCCGCCATGCGGTGGATCAGCTCCCAGAAAAGGCGGCGCGAGATGGGATCGACGCCGGAGGTCGGCTCGTCGAGAAAGACGATGGGTGGACGGTGCAGCACGGCGCAGCCAAGGGCCAGGCGCTGCTTCCACCCGGCGGCGAGCGTCCCGGTGAGGAGGTGCTCCCGGCCGGTGAGTCCCGCCATGTCGACGGCCCAGGCGATGCGCTCGGCCGCCTCGCCCTGGTTCACCCCGTACATCCCGGCGAAGAAGCGGAGGTTCTCGATCACCTTCAGGTCGTTGTATAGAGAGAATTTCTGCGACATGTAGCCGATATTCTGGCGCACCCGTTCCGGTTCGCGCGCGACGTCGACCCCGGCGACGAGCGCCTTCCCCGAGGTGGGGTGCAGGAGTCCGCAGAGTATCCTGATGGTGGTGGATTTCCCGGCACCGTTCGGGCCGAGAAAACCGAAGATCTCGCCGCGCGAGGCCTCGAAGGAGATGTTGTCGACCGCGGTGAAGTCGCCGAAGCGTTTCACGAGGTCCTGCACCACGACCGCCTGGGGCTGACCGTTCATGGCCTCTCCCCCTTCTTCTTTTGCACCGCCTCCACGAAGAGGTCCTCGATGCTGGGCGCGACCTCCTCGACGGAATCGACCTTGAGCCCCGCCGCGGCGATGCGGGAACGCAGTTCCGGGATCAGGCGCTCGGGCTCCCTGACGACCAGGTGCAGCCCGTCACCTACGATCATCATGGTAGAGATCCCTTCCATGCCGGAGATGAGCTCCTTCACCGGACGCGGTTCGGCGCAGACGATCGAGACAACGGCGCCGTCGAGGTTCCCCTTCAGGTTCTCGGGCGTGTCGCAAAAGAGCATGCGCCCCTCGTGCAAGAGGGCCACGCGATGGCAGCGTTCCGCCTCGTCCAGATAGGCGGTGCTGGTGAGGATGGTGACTCCCTGGTCGAGGAGCGTGTAGAGGATGCGCCAGAAGTCGCGGCGCGACACCGGGTCGACCCCGTTGGTCGGCTCATCGAGGAGGATCACTTCCGGGGTGTGGATGAGGGCGCAGACGAGCCCCAGCTTCTGCTTCATGCCGCCGGAGAGTTTCCCCGCGAGCCGCGAGCGGAACTCCGCCATCCCCGCCGCCCGTAACAGTTCCGCCGCGCGCGTCTCCCTCTCGGAGCGCGGTACACCGAAGAGGTCGGCGTAGAAGCGGATGTTCTCGTCCACGGTGAGTTCTTCGTAAAGTCCGAAGCGCTGCGGCATGTAACTTATGTGCTGCTTGGCCCCCTCCGGGTCGCGCGTCATGTCGTAGCCCGCCACGCGGGCGCTACCCGTGTCGGGGGCGAGGACGCCGGCCAGCATGCGCATTGTGGTCGTCTTGCCGGCGCCGTCCGGGCCGACGAGGCCGAAGATCTCGCCGCGCGCGACCTTGAAGCTGAGCCCGTCCACGGCGCGGACGTCGGGAAAGGACTTGGTGAGCCCGTCGAGCTCTATGGTGAAATCGTCGGCGCCCATGTCACCTGGCCGCCGCGTCGAGGAGCGCGTCCGCAGGCATGCCCGGCTTCAGCTCGTGCGCCTGGTTTTCCAGGTCGATCTTGATGCGGTACACGAGAGTGACCCGCTCCTTGTGCGTCTCGACGCTCTTCGGGGTGAACTCCGCCTGCGAGGAGATGAAGGAGATGCGCCCCTTGTAGCTCTTGCCGGGATAGGTGTCCGTTTTCACCGTGGCGGCCTGTCCGAGTTTGACCCGCCCAAGGTCGGTCTCGCTCAGGTAACCGCGCAGCCAGAGGTGGTCGAGATCGGCGATGGTGACTACCGGCGTGCCGGCAGATACCACCTCGCCAAGTTCCGCGTGCCGCACCAGCACGACGCCGGAGATGGGTGCCTTGAGCGTCGCGTAGCCGAGCTTGATGCGCGACATTTCGAGTGCCTGCTCGGCCGTGCGGACCCCGGCCCGGTTGATGTCGACCTGCTCCCTGCGCACCCCTTCCTTGACCTGGTCGTAGTTCTGTTTCGCCCGCTCAAGCGCGGCGCTGCTTCGCTTCAGCGCGGCCGCCGCGGTATCCCGCACCTGGGCCGAAACCTCGTCCTTCTCGTAGAGCGCCTGGTAGCGCGCGAGATCGTGCTTTTTCAGCTCGAAGTCGGCCTGGGCGTCGAGCACCGACTGGTGGGCTGCCTGCTTCTCCTGGGGACGGCTGCCTGCCGTGGCAAGCCCCAGTTCGGCGCGCCGGGTGCCGAGGTTCGCCTCGTCGATGCGTAACTGCTGCTGGTAGTCCCCCTGGTCCAACCTGGCGACGACCTCCCCGGCCCGGACCAGTTGCCCCTCCTCGACGGGGAGCTCGGCCACGCGCCCCGGCACCTTGAAGCCGACCACGCTCTCGTGCGCCTCGATGTTGCCGGAAAGGGTGATGGTGTTGGCGTCGGCCCGGTTCCGGTTGCGGCTGACGAAGAAGACGGCCGCGGCGACGGCCGCTGCCAGGATGACGATCGGGATCAGTTTACGTTTCATCGGTTCATGTCCTCGTTATGGTTCGATGCCCAGGAAGAGCCGGTACGCCTTTTCGGTGTCACCCAGGGCGCGGGCGAGTGCGATCTTCGCCTCGACGTGCTGCGCTAGTGCGTTCAGCTCGTTGTCCCGCGCCCGCGCCAGTGCGTCCTGCGCCGTCACCACCTCGATGTTGTTGGCGATGCCGTTTTTGAAGCGGTCGCTCGCGTACTGCAGTTCCTTCTCGGCGAGGGTGAGCCCTTGCCGGGCGGTCAGCACCTGGTCTGTAGCGGAGTTCAGGTTTAAAAGCGCCTCGCGGATATCCTGCTCCACCCCGAGCTTCAGGTCGGCGATCTGCTCGTCGTTCCGCGTGATCCGGCTGTCGAGCTCCAGGCGCTCACCCTTGCGGTCGTGGTCGAAGAGGTTCATCACCATGTTCACCTGGATCATGCCGGAGGGGTCGAGCTTGCTCATCTCCTGGCCGCTCGTGCCGTAGTTGCCGCTCAGGACGATCCTCGGGAGGTAGCGCGAGCGCGACGCCTTCATCTGCTCCTCGAGTGAGGCGCGCTGGGCGAAAAGGGCGCGGTAATCGGGGCGGCTCTCGAGTGCCGCCTGCACCGCCTGCTCGATCTGCGGCCCCTCCAGCCTCTTGAAGGCGAGCGCGTCGGTGAGGGCGATGGGGGTGCCGAGATCGAGACCGACGCCGCGGGCAAGGGAGAGACGGGCGAGTTCCGCGTTGTTGCGGGTGACGAGGAGGTACTGGCGGTCGTTGGCAAGCTGCACCTGGGCGCGCAGCACGTCGAGCCCGTCGGCGACTCCTGCGGTGCGCTGGTCGGAGGCGAGTTTTTCCAGCACCTCCGAGGTCTCCACCCGGCTCTTGGCAGTCCCGACCCGCGCCTCGGCATACGCCGCGTTGATGTACTGTACGGCGACCTGGCGGATCACCTGGCTGCGCATGTCCCGGTAATCAAGCTGTCTTGCCTTTTGCTCCTGCTCGGCCGCCTTTATGGCGTGGTAGCTCTGCAGGTCGAGGATGTTCTGGTCCGCGTAGATGCGGAAGTCGTAGCTCGTGAAGGGACCGACCACGGCGGGGGCGTTGGGGAGGGTGATCCCTTGCGCGCTGAGGTTCCTTGTCTGCCATGCGAATGGGGTCTCCAGGCGCAGGTGTGGCAGGTAGTTGGCGAGCCTGCGTTCGCGCGTCCCCTCGGCTTCGTCCGCGCGTGTCTTCGCGAGCAGCGCGTTAAGGTTCCTGTCGAGTCCCCGGGTGATCGCCTGGTCCAGCGACAGGGGCAGGGGAGGGGGGCTCTCGGCGTGCGCGGCCTCGGCAGCCGACCAGAGCGCCAGGGAGACGGCCAACACTTTCACGATCTTTGCAGTCATGGCATATCCTTTGTTGCCTGTCGCTACTTGGGCAGGACTCCGTTCACGAACAGTTCGATGCTTCTTTTCATGCTCTCCTCCAGCGGGTCGACCGGAGCGAGAGACCAGGTGATCATGGTACCGAAGATCATGCGCTGGAACCCCTGGGCTATGTCGAAAGGGGAGAGGTCGTTGCGCAACTCCCCACGCTCCTGGCGGTGGCCGACCATCAGCGCGAGCTGTTGCACGTTGCCTTCGATTGCCTCCGCCATCCGTTTTTGTACTGTGTCGCTCGCAAACACCGCGGTCAGCAGGCTTTGGATCAGGCCCGGGCTCTGCCCCTGCTCGATGGTCAGCGTGAGGGCGAGCTCCAGCAGCAACGGGGCAAGCGGTCGGTCCGACTCGCGGTTTGCCGCCACGAAAGCGGCCACCCTTTCCATCTGCAGCTCGCGGTAGTTGAGGAGCACGCTTTCCTTGTTTTCGAAATAGTTGAAGAAGGTACCCTTGCCGACGTCGGCGGCGGCGGTGATCGCCTCGATGGTGGTGGCGTTGAAGCCGCGCTCGGCGAAGAGTTTGAGCGCGGCCCGGAATATCTTCTCCCTGGTCTGCTCGCTCCTCTTGGCCCTGCGCCCGGGCTGGGCCGGGGGCACCTGTTCCACATTGTCAGTCATTGTGGTCTCCTTTTTTAAAAGTGACCATTGGTCAGAAATGACTGTAGGTCATGTTATGCTCTTTGTCAAGCAATAGGACAGATTCGCAGTGAGGTTGAGGCCTAGAGGTGGAAGTTGGGAATACGCGTGGCATCTGGAAGAGCAGGTGAGAACAAGAAGAAAGAAGAAACCTGAGCGGTGTGATAGTGCGTGGAGAGAAGCGCTTTTTCGCACAGGCCGGGAGGTGAGAGGAGTAAACGGATGGCGTTGCCAGTCAGAAAACGAAAAGGGCTTACAGTGATTAGCTGTAAGCCCTTGAATTTGGTGGCTCCCGAGGTAGGACTCGAACCTACGACACACGGATTAACAGTCCGCTGATCTACCGACTGATCTACTCGGGAATATTGGGTTCTTCGCCCTGTGCCGCGAAGAGATTACGTGTATAGCATAGTGGTTTTTGGCTGTCAATAATATTTCTGCTGCTCTTTCGGTCCAACCGGCAACTTTTTTTGAATACAACAAACACCTCTCTGGGAGCCACGGCGAAAGGGCTGGTTGCATAGCATGACTCTCCAGGATGATCCAAATAGTATCGAGGAAGTGAGCCGCACCACCTGTTGACTTCCTGCGGACCAACAAGATATATTCAGGTTCTGTTATGCTTCCCCAACGATGACGATTTTCAGAAGGATTTCCATGACCTCGCAAACAGACAGACTCTACCGCACCGCAGCTATCCTCGCCCTGATCACCATTTTCTACAACATCCTTGAAGGGGTCGTGTCGGCGTGGTTCGGCTTCGAGGACGAATCCCTGGCGCTTTTCGGCTTCGGATTGGACTCGTTCGTAGAGGTCGTCTCCGGTGCCGGGATCTTGCACATGGTGCGTCGCCAGAGGGACAATCCGGATCGAAATCCGGACGAGTTTGAGCAACGGGCACTCAGGATCACCGGTTTAAGCTTCTACGTCCTGGCTGTCGGGCTTCTCGTCACCGCCGCCTACGATACGCTCCACCTGCATGCTCCTACCACCACCTTCTGGGGGGTGGTAGTTTCCTGCGTCTCCATCGCCTCGATGTGGCTGCTGATCCGGGAGAAGGTAAAGGTCGGCCACGCTCTTGGTTCCCCGGCCATACTTGCAGACGCCGCCTGCACCCGCGTCTGCCTCCTCCTCTCCGTGATCCTGCTCGTCTCAAGCGTAGGCTACCAACTAACCGGTATCGGTTGGCTCGACTCGGCCGGCGCCTTAGGGATTGGCTGGTTTTGCTTCAAGGAGGGAAAGGAAGCCTTCGACAAGGCGAGAGGCATCCCATGCTCATGCAGTTGAAGCAACTCAGGTTAGCCGGTGGCTAACCCCGCTCCAGAGTTCTTGACAGTACATTGTCAGAAAAAAGATGGCCCCTCTTGCAGGTCATGAGAAAGGGTGTTACCCTTTTTAATGTGTAATCTGATGCTTTTGTTTTAACAAAAGGGGGGCACTATATGGTTGAGGAGTTCAAGAAGTTTGCGCTTAAGGGAAACGTCCTTGATCTCGCAGTGGCGGTTGTCATCGGCGCGGCCTTCGGCAAGATCGTCAGTTCTTTCGTTGCAGACATCATAACTCCCCCCATCGGAAAGCTTCTGGGCAACATGGATTTCTCCTCCCTGTTCCTAAACCTCTCCTCCACGCCGGTCCGCTCCGTTGCGGAAGCAAAGGCTGCCGGTGTCCCCGTGATCGCCTATGGCCTTTTCCTGAACGCCATTTTCGATTTTGTCATCATCGCTTTCGCCCTTTTTCTCGTTGTGCGCCAGATAAACAGGATGATGCCGGCTCCTCCTCCCCCGGTGACCACCAAGGAGTGCCCTCACTGCTGCACGATGATACCGGTGAAAGCTACCCGCTGCCCCAACTGCACATCTAACCAGGACTGACGCTTTAGCCGGCGTTGCCTGGAAATACCAAGGAGGTACCTGATGAAAAAAACTTTGCTGCTTCTTCTTGCTCCGGCTTTGATGCTGGGTGTCCACACTGAGGCCCGTGCCGCGGTCAAAGCGGAATCTTTCTCCCTGTCTCCCTACGTTGGCGGCTTCACCTTCATCGGTAAAGAGCACCTGGAGACGATGCCTGTTTACGGTCTGCGCGCCGGCTACAACTTCACCAAGAGCCTAGGCCTGGAGGCTGTCTTCGATTACGGCAGCACTGAGGGCAAGAAAAACAGCGGCATAGCGGATGGCGTGGACGTGTACAACTACCACCTCGACGCCCTGTACCACTTCATGCCGGACTCCCAGTTCGTTCCATATGTCGCCGCGGGCTTTGGCGGGCAGTCGAGGAATTATCCCGGACCTGCGCACACCGATCGTACCTCCTTCAACTACGGCCTGGGCGCCAAATACTTCCTGAGCGACGCGATGGCCCTTAGGGGGGATGTGCGCCACCTGGTGCTCAGGGATGACGGAGAGGCGTTCCACAACCTGGAATACACTGTGGGAATGGACTTCATCTTCGGCGGTGTCAAAGAAGCCCCTGCTCCTGTAGCAGCCCCGGCTCCTGCCCCTGCACCCGCTCCTGTGGTCGTGCCTCCGCCCCCGGCGGCGCCTACCGACCGATTGACCATCTCCCCGGCTTCGGTCACCAAGGGAGAGATGGCAACCCTTTCCTGGAACTCGGAAAACGCTACCAAGTGCGTCATCGAGCCGGGGATCGGTCCGGTACCGGTTTCCGGGACCATGACCGTGACTCCGGACTCGACGGTGTCCTACAGTCTCGTTTGCGACGGGGCCGGCGGCACCGCCAAGAGCCTTGCCAAAGTAGACGTGGTCGCTCCGCCGCCTGCACCTGCACCGGCCCCTGTCGTCGTGCCCCCGCCGGTCGTGGCTCCCGCGCCGGAACCGGCCAAGCTGTGCAAGCCAACGGTGATCAACATCCACTTCGATACCAACAAGTCCGATATCAAGCCGCAGTATCATGACGAACTGAAGGCGCTGGCCGACTTCCTCAAGGAATTCCCCAAAGCCAAAGGGACTATAGAAGGCCACACCGACAACGTAGGGGACAAGGCGGCCAACATGAAGCTCTCGCAGCGCAGGGCGGAGAGCGTGCGCAACTACCTGATCAAGAATTTCGACATCGCTCCGGATAGGGTTAAGGCCGTTGGCTACGGCCCGACCAAACCGGCAGCCAGCAACAAGAGCGCGGCAGGAAAGCAGCAGAACCGCCGCATCGAGTCCAACTTCCGCTGCGAATAGACAACAGCGGTTGAGCACGCAAAAGGGCGCCCCTTGCCGGCAGGGGGCGCCTTTTTCTATTGGCTTAATAATCGCGGATCTGATGGAAGAGCAACATACGCAAACAAGCAGAGGAACGGTCGAGAGGGCATGTAAGGCAGGAGAAAACGGCGTCTTCAGACAGAGCCCCGTCAGGAGTCTGTGCAGGGGCTTGGTTGCACGTCGCGCAAAGGGTGATAGCCTATCCCATGTCTTTTTCCGGGTGTGAAATAGAGGAGGAAGGCGAAATCAAAGCCTAACAACATAGGAGGTGTCAGATGAAAAAGTACCTGCTTTTTGTTCTGGTTCCAGCGCTGTTGTTCACCATGCTTCCAAAGGCTCACGCAGAAGTGAAGGCTGAAAGTTTTTCGCTCTCCCCCTACATCGGCGGTTACACCTTCATAGGCAAGGAGCACCTGGAGACGATGCCGGTCTACGGCCTGCGCGCGGGGTACAACTTCACGCGGCATTTTGGCCTTGAGGCGGTCTTCGACTACATCTCGACGGAAGGAAAGCGCAACAGCGGAATCGGCGATGTCGACGCCTACAACTACCACCTCGACATGCTCTACCACTTCATGCCGGAGGCGCGGCTTGTTCCCTATGTCGCCGCCGGCTTTGGCGGACACTCAAGGGAGTACGAGGGAGGCGACGACGTGTCGCGTCCCGCCTTCAATTACGGAGTCGGTGCGAAGTACTTCCTGACCGAGGCTATGGCCCTCAGGGGGGATGTACGGCACCTGATCCTGAGGGACGATGGTGAGACGTACCACAACCTCGAGTACACCGTAGGGGTGGACTTCATTTTTGGTGGGGTAAAAGAGGCCCCTGCCGCCGCCGAGGCGGCTCCGGCTCCGGTCGCCGAGGAACCTCCGCTCGAGCCGGTACCCGCCGCCGAGCCCGCACCGGGACACTACAAGTACTGCGTCACCCTGCACGGCGAATATGACATCAACCGGGCGGCGGTCCGTCCTGAGGACAAGGACGAGATCGCGGTGGTCGGCGAATTCATGAAGAAATATCCCACCACGACCGCGGTCCTTGAAGGGCACACCGACAACGTCGGTGCTCCGGAGTACAACCTGGAGCTCTCCAAGCGTCGGGCCGAGGCGGTCGTCGATTCCCTCGTCAAAAACTACGGCATCGACCGCTCACGGCTCGAGGCCCGAGGCTACGGCATGTCACGTCCGGTGGCGTCAAACGCGACGGACGAAGGGCGTCAGGCCAATCGCCGCGTCGAGGCCATCATCGACTGTGCCTTCGACGTGAAAGAGGTCAAGCCTCCCGAGCGGCTCTGCATGGGACTCGTTGTCGACTTCGATACCGCCAAGGCGGACATCAAGCCGCAGTACCGGGACGAACTGGCTAAGGTTGCCGACTACATGAAGAAGTACCCGACCACGACGGCGGTCATCGAAGGGCACACCGACAACGTTGGTGGCTACGACTACAACATGAAGCTCTCGCTCGAGCGTGCCGAGAACACGGTGCGCTACCTCGTGGACAACTTCGGCATCGAGAAGAGCCGGCTTTCCGCGAAGGGGTACGGCTACACGCGGCGCATCGCCTACAACAACACTGCCGAGGGGCGGGCCAAGAACCGCAGGATCAACGCGGTCATCGACTGCGTGGTGAAGAAATGAGTTCGGGTGGAAAAATCTGAAACCGGAGCGAAATAAGAAAAGGGGAAGCCGTAGGTGGCTTCCCCTTTTTCTTTTGTCTCGGGCGACCCGGATCTTGATCTTCGCAGCTCCCCTTAGCCGATCTCCTTGGTGATCAGGCGCTGCACTGCGCGGAGCATCTCGTCGACATCGGCGGTGTGATAGCGTTCTCCCTGTCCGCTGATGAAGTCGGCCTTCATGTAGCACCAGTCCTTCACCCGCTGGTAGGTTCCCACCTGGTAGGCCTTCGCCTGGTAAAGCGCCTCGTTCATCTCCTCGGTGCTGCCGGCCGGAATCCCCTTGCTGCCGCAGATGAGCATCAGGAATTGTTCAAGGAGAACCGAGGCGAGGATGCAGGCCGTGTGTTTGTCCCCGCGTTTCAGGAAGTCGGAGGTCCTTCCGCTCAGGTACTCCAACACGGCATGGTCCAGGAAAAGCCGGACCTCGGTGAGTCCCCCCTGCTCGAACTCGGCCCTCGCCGACTGCACGATGGCGCGGCAGTTGTCGAAGCTTTCCTTGTAGGTGATGTTGATGATCTTCGCGTAGATGGACTGGAAGTTGCGGTAATAGGCGCTTTCCTCGCCGAAGACCTGCTGCAAAAGGCTCAGGGCGGAGTTGGCCCAATCCTGGAAAAGCTTGGAGTCGACGGTGGCGGCGATGTCGTTTATGAGCTGCGAGGAACTGACCTTTTTGGCCTTTTCCGCGAGTTCGTCGAATTTCCTGCTGATGGTGTAATCGAGCTTCAGCATGCGGTCTTGCTCCCCTTGGGGTCTGCGGTCCTGTATACGCCCCATAACTTATAGTTTTGACGGAGAAAAGTCAACGGGCGATGCCCGGTTATGCCGGGGAGACGCTGATGCGGGGAGCCTGCAGCCTGCGCCCCACGATGGCGCTGTGCCGGGAGCGGAGCGCAGCCAGGTCCCCCTCCAGAAAGGCGAGCCCGCTGCGGTCCGGGGTAGCCTCCAGGTAGCGGTCGACCAACTGCCCCATGAAAAGGTTGTAGCTTCTGGTGGAAGAGCCGTGCGCGTAGTTCCTGCCGGGAAAACGGCGGATATCGCCGTCGCATGCGGGGGAGATGTGGTACAGCTCGTGGAAGATGGTGATCAGCTTCTCCCGGAACGGGAGCTCGAGAAAGCGGGGGACCAGGAAGTAGATGACGTAGAGCATCTCTTCGCCGCGGTGGGTGATGCTCGGCATGGTGCACAGTACGCTGCGCCGGCCGCGCCGCGCCTTGACGGAGCGCTCCCCCCCCTCAAAGCGCAGGGGGTGGATCTTCGCGAGGCTGCCGCCGCGGCTGGCCCTGCCGCTGGAGACGCAGACCAGGAGCCTCTCCGGGGCGATGTGTTGCAGCTCCGGGGTGCGGGCGACTATATCGCGGATCAGCCGCTCCAGCTCCCCGGTCAGGTTCAACGTGGTCATTGCACTCCGGACAGTTTCAGTTTGTGGCAGAAGAGGCAGCGCATCGGTCCGTCCTTGGGTTTAACCGGGTGCTTGGCCGGGAACGGGATGCCGCCGGGTTCGGTGTTGTGGCAGGCAGGGCAACCCTTGTCCGCTTCCATCTTGCTGCCGGACTTTTTGAACAGCTCGTAGGACGGTTTGTGGGCATCGTCGAGGGGGACCCGCTTGGTCTTCTCCTCGCCGGAAATGAGATAAAAAACGAGAAAAACGACGGCTACCAGGCCGATGAAGATCATGTCTTTCTTGCCGATACGCATGTACCCTCCGGGGATTGAATGTAGCGGCGAGGTTAAACGGGCCGCTTCGAAAATTCAAGCAAAAAACCAACGGCCTAACGCAAAGACGCAAAGCCGCGGAGACGCAAAGAGAATCTTTTGAAGGGTTTTAAATCCCAAGGCTTTTAGATGCTTTCTTAGCGTCTTGGCGCCTTCGCGTCTTTGCGTTAAGTCTTTGGAGCCTTTGAAGCATTTAAAGCGTGACTCAGCCGTTCGAGGCGCAGCCGATGGCCCCGTTGTGCTGGGGATGTTTCGGGATGATGATCTCCATGCCGCACTGTGCCCGCAAAAGGGTGATCATGGCACCGTTCAGGGCAACCCCACCGGTGATGACCAGGGTGTCGGATGGGAAGCGCTTCAACATCGGCATGACCCGCTTCACCAGGGTGAGGTTCACCCCGGCGCACAGCCGCGCTACCGGGTAACCGCGGAGGATCTGGCCGATCAACTCGCTCTCGCCGAAGATGCCGCAGGTCGCGTCCAGCGCCACCGGCTCGTCGCAGTGTGAGGAGAGCTCATCGAGGCTCACCTCGAGGACCGATGCCATGTTCTCCAGGTAGCGACCGCTCGAGGCGGCGCACTTGTCGTTCATGACGAAGTCGGTGAGGCGACCCGCCACCACCTGGGCGACCTTGGTGTCCTGCCCACCCATGTCGAGCAGGGTGAAATCGGCAAGCCCCGTCTGGTTGCGCGCCCCGGCAACGTGCGCCTTTATCTCCGAGATGACGCGCGCCCCGTGCAGGTTGATGCTGTTTCTGCCGTAGCCGGTCACCGTGATCTGCGCCTCGGCAAGTTCGTCTGCGCTGAAGATGCCGCTTCCTTCAAGGTCCAGCGAGAGCTCATCGTCGACGATGCGGCCGTACTTCTTGTAAAAGGCAATGGTATCGAGATCGGCGAGGCGCAGGATCTCGCCGCCGCGCATGAGCGCGAACTTTGCCTTCCTGCTTCCCAGATCAATTCCTATTCTCAAAGCTTCTGACACCTGAACGCATCTCCTGTCACTATCTGCTGGGCCACTCTATCTGAGTTGAACGGCCGTCTCTTTTCTCGTCCCCGTTTGCTTGCCAATTCGGGACGTCATTGTATATTTGGTCACGGACTTGCCATTGCTGGAGGTCCGCTTCAGTTTCGATCCTCGAGTAATTCCAGAAAACCTTCCAGCCTGATCTTCGTCCTTGCGTCGACGTTGCCGGGCTTGTCACCCTCCAGCGTCAGTATCGGGAGCTTGATGCTCTTTCTGAGCACCATGTCCTCGATCTGCCTGAAGCAGAAGGACTGCACATAGTGGATCACCCCGTCCACCTTCCTCTTTTGCAGCTCACCGCTGATGTCGCCGATGCGGTGAAAGATATCGTAGGGGTAGCTGTAGGCGCGGTACTGCTCCACCAGATCCTCTATGCCGTAAGGCATGCTGAACTGCCGCTGAGTCTCGTTGAAAACGACCCTCGCGCCGATTTCCTCGAGGAAGTCGTAGAGCCCGGAGACGATGGGGGGGACGCCGAGGAAGGCCAGCCTGATGGGCTCCTTTCTTTCGGGCCGCTGCACCGCCTTGGCCAGGAAGGCATCAACCTCGGCCTCGAAGGCGTCGAGGTCGCCGTTCATGTCGGAGGTGCAGACCTGGAAGTAGTGGTTCTCCTCGCCGGTGACCCGGTTCTCCTGCCAGGTAAGGCGGTCGATCTCATGCACCTTGACCCTGATCCGGTCCAGACGCTTCTTGGCGGCGTTGACCTCGTCCCAACCGACGCCGAAATAAGACATGAGCTTCTCGATCTCGGCCTTGAGCGGGGCTGCCTCCCGGGTGCCGGGGTAGGCAAAGGGGTAGACGCGCACGCCGTTTAGCGAGAGCACCTCCATGAGGGCCTTCGTGTAGCTGCAGTCCCCTTCAGTCACGGCGACCATCTCGGTGATGCCGCTTGCGACCACGGAGCCGTAGATACCCTTGATCCAGGCGCATACGTTTCTGGGGAAGCCGGTCAGCTCGGCATCTTCTATCAGCGAGGCTTTTTCGGGATGGGTGATGAAGATGTTGTTCAGGTCGATGGGGGCCACCCCCGCCGCGACCAGGACTTCCAGCGGAATGGTGGTGGTAAAGCCTACTCTGCGCAAAAGGTCTACTCCGTCTTGATGAAGAATAAATATATGAGGAACGCGCCGATGGCGAGCCCGCCGAAGGCGAAGGGAAGGGTCGTGGAAAGGTTCAGCGCGTCCCCTTCCGCCGGCATGGTGTAGTGGACCAGGAGCAGCAGAGAACAACTGGTGAACAACGCGGCGAGCACGAACTTCGATTTGCGGACCACGGCATAGAAGGTGACGATCAGGAAGCCGAAGACGAACCAGGGGTTCGCGAGCGCGCTCTTCACGGTCAGGTGCCGCATGAAATCAACGAGATTTGCTGTTTCAAAGGGCGTGAGTTTTACGGCAAGGTCGTGTAAGAAGGCTGTTTTGTCCATTTCCTCTCCTAGCTCCGCTAGATTATATGCATATCGGGTAATTTGGCAAGAAGTTAAACAGTTAGTGCCTCCGGTGGTCCTGAGGTGCCCTTAACGCATCAACCGAGGCTGCTCGAACCTAAAATACGGACTTTAGAAAGGAGCTCACCCATGGGAGATCTCAAGTCGACCCCGCTGCGCGCAGTTCACGAGGGCCTGAAGGCGCTCATGGCCCCCTTCGGGGGATGGCTCATGCCGATCCAGTATGAAGGGATCATCGCGGAGCACAGGTGGTGCCGGGAGAAGGCGGCCCTTTTCGACATCTGCCACATGGGCGAGTTCCTCTACAAAGGGGACATCGTCGCGGACGGGCTGGAAGGGGTTTTCACCTTTTCAGTAAAGACGATCCCGGTCGGACGCTCGCGCTACGGCTTCCTCTTGAACGAGGATGGAGGCGTGGTCGACGATCTCATCGTCTTCCGGCTTGCCGAGGATGAGGCGATGATCGTGGTGAACGCGGCGACCACAGGCAACGACTTTTCCGTGATCCGCTCCCGCCTGAAAAACCCCGCCGTGCTGACCGACATCTCTTCCCGGACCGGCAAGGTCGACCTGCAGGGCCCGCTGTCACGCGAGATCATGGTCCGTCACTTCGGGCCGCAGATCCTGGACATCCCGTTCTTCAAATTCATCAGGACCCGCATCCTCGATGAGGACGCCATCGTGAGCCGCACCGGGTACACCGGCGAGTTAGGCTACGAGATTTTCTTTCCCGCCGACAAGGTGGCCCGGCTTTGGGAGATCCTGCTGCAGGAGCCCGATGTAGCACCGGCGGGGCTCGGGGCACGCGACCTGTTGCGCCTGGAGATGGGGTACTCCCTTTACGGCAGCGACCTCGACGAGGGGATCACGCCGCTTACCGCCGGCCTTTACTCTTTCGTGAACATGGACAAGGAGTTCGTCGGCAAGGGGGCGCTGCAGCGCGAGCTGGCGCAGGGCTCCCCCCTGGCGAAGGTCGCCTTTCGGGTCGATTCTCGGCGCGCCCCGCGCCACCATTACGAGATCCTGCACGAAGGGGAAAAGGTGGGAAGCGTCACGAGCGGCGCCTTCTCCCCGATGCTTTCCTGCGGCATCGGTCTCGGGCTCGTGAAACCATCGGTTGCCCCCCTGGGGACGAGGCTCGTCATCCGTCACGAGCGGGTGGAGATGGAGGCGGAGGTGGTCGAGCTTCCCTTTTACACGGGCGGGTCGTTGAGGGCGTAGGTCGCAGCCGGTGCGATAACTCCCCACTCCCCTTGCGGGAGAGGGGAGGCAAATATAACGTCAGCAAAACGGAGGGACACCATGGCAAAGTTCTTCACGAAGGAGCACGAGTGGGTCGAGTTGGCGGGTGGGCAGGCCACGGTGGGGATCAGCGAGCACGCCGCGCACGAACTGGGCGACATCACCTACGTCGAGCTGCCCAAGATCGGCAGGAGCGTGAAGCAGTTCGACACCCTCGCCGGGATCGAATCGGTGAAGGCGGCAAGCGACATCTACGCGCCGATATCCGGCAAGGTGGTCGAGGTGAACCAGGCGCTCGACGAGGCTCCGGAACTGGTGAACCAGGGGGCGGAAGCCCAGGGCTGGATCTGCAAGCTCGAAGGGGTGGACGAAGGGGAGCTTGCCGCCCTCATGGACTCCGCCACCTATAGCACATACCTGAAAGGACTCTAGCGATGGGATACTGTCCGAACACGCCGGATGACATCCGGGAGATGCTCGCCGTGATCGGCGCGGGGAGTGTCGAGGAGCTTTTCTCGTCCATACCCGCCGGGCTCAGGGCGAGATCCTTCGATCTTCCCCCCGGGATGTCGGAGCTGGAACTCACGCGCCACATGAAGGAGAAGGCGGCCGCCTGCGGCGCCGACGTCGTCCCCTTCATCGGCGGCGGCATCTACGACCATTTCATCCCCGCCGCCGTCGATCATCTCGCCTCGCGCGCCGAGTTTTACACCGCCTACACGCCGTACCAGCCCGAGTGCGCGCAGGGAACCCTGCAGGCGCTCTACGAATACCAGAGCACCATCTGCCGCCTGACCGGGATGGAGGCCTCCAACGCCTCGCTTTACGACGGCGGCACCGCGGTCGCCGAGGCGGCCCTCATGTCGCTGCGCATAACGGAGCGGCACAAGGTGATCCTTGACGCAAGCGTGAACCCGCTGCACCGCGAAATCGTGACGGGATACCTGCACGGCCTCTCCGCGGAAGCGGTGCAGGTGGAGCCGAAGGGTTGCGCCTCGGACCTCGACCGCCTCATGGCCTCCATCGACGGAGAAACCGCCGCGGTAATCGTGCAAAGCCCCGACTTCTTCGGCAACGTCCAGGATTTCCGCGCGCTGGCGCAGAAGGCGCACGAGCACGAGGCGCTCCTCATCGTCTCCTGCTACCCGATCGCACTCGGGCTCGTAGCGAGCCCCGGGGAGATGGGGGCGGACATCGCGGTCGGCGAGGGGCAGAGCCTCGGTAACCCGGTCTCCTTCGGCGGTCCCTACTTCGGCTTTATCGCCACCAGGAAGCGTTTCATCCGCAACCTCCCCGGACGCATCGTGGGGGAAACCATCGACCACCAGGCCCGGCGCGGCTTCGTCCTCACCCTGCAGGCGCGCGAGCAGCACATAAAAAGGCACAAGGCGACCTCCAACATCTGCAGCAACCAGAGCCTGTGCGCCCTGCGCGGCCTGATCTTCTGCGCGGCGCTCGGCAAAAAAGGGTTCGAGGAGCTTGCCCTTTTGAATTACGACAAGGCGCAGTACGCGAAGTCGGTGCTCGCCTCGGTGAAGGGGGTGGATCTTCTGACCGGCGGCGCCACCTTCAACGAGTTCACCTTGTCCCTTCCCAGGGACGCCTCCGAAGTGGTACAAAGGATCCTCGAAAAAGGGGTGGCGGCGGGCGTCCCGCTCGGCCGGTACTACCAGGGGATGGAAAAGGCGCTGCTGGTCACCGTCACCGAAAAGCGGAGCAAGGATGAGATCGACCGCCTGGCGGTCCTGCTCGAGGAGGCGCTATGGAGCTGATATTCGAGAAATCCGTCTCCGGTCGTTGCGGTGTCCGGGTCCCGTTGAGCGACGTTCCCAAGGCGACCCCCCTTTCCGAAGCGCTCAGGCGACAGGAGCCGGTACGCCTTCCCGAGGTGAGCGAGCTCGACCTGGTGCGGCACTACACCAACCTTTCGCGCAGGAACTTCTCCGTGGACACCAACTTCTATCCGCTTGGTTCCTGCACCATGAAATACAACAGCAAGGTGAACGAGGATGTGGGGGCGCTCTTCGCGGGGTGTCACCCGGTGCTGGCCCTCATTCCCGGCGGTGAGAGCCTGGTGCAGGGGCCCCTCTCCCTCATCCATGGACTGGAGCGCCAACTAGCCGAGATCACCGGGATGGACGAGGTGACCACCCAGCCGCTTGCCGGCGCCCACGGCGAGATGACCGGCATCATGGTGATCGCCGCCTACCATAAGGCGCGAGGCGACAACAAACGGAAGTACGTCATCGTCCCCGATTCCTCCCACGGCACCAACCCGGCAAGCGCCGCCATGGCGGGCTACGAGATCGTCACCGTCCCGACCGCCCCCTACGGCGACATGGACCTCGACCTCTACCGGAAGGCGATGAACGAAGAGGTGGCGGCGGTGATGCTCACCTGCCCGAACACGCTTGGGCTCTTCAACCCGCACATCGCCGAGATCTGCGCCATAGCCCACGAGGCGGGTGCGCTCACCTACTACGACGGCGCGAACCTGAACGCGATCCTCGGCAAGGTCCGCCCCGGCGACGTCGGCTTCGATGTCATCCACGTGAACCTGCACAAGACCTTCAGCACGCCGCACGGAGGAGGAGGGCCGGGGAGCGGGCCGATCGGGGTGCGCGGGGACTTGGTGCGTTACCTTCCTACCCCCAGGGTGGTGCGCCGGAAGGACGGCGTCTTCGCCGTCGAGGACCATCCCGAGGGGATCGGGCGTGTCTCCGACTTCTTCGGAAACTTCGGGATCATGGTGCGCGCCTATGCCTACATAACCATGCTGGGGCGCGAGGGGCTCATCGAGGTGAGCGAGCAGGCGGTGCTGAATGCCAACTACATGATGGCGCGGCTCAAGGAGGAGTACGAGCTCCCCTTCGACCAGACCTGCATGCATGAATGCGTCTTTTCGGCGAGCCGCCAGGTGGAGCACGGCGTGCACGCCATCGACGTGGCGAAGTACCTGGTCGATCGCGGCTTCCATCCCCCCACGGTCTATTTCCCGCTCAACGTGAAAGAGGCGATCATGATCGAGCCGACCGAGACCGAGAGCAGGCAGACCATGGACGCCTTCATCGAGGTGATGCTCGAGGCGGCAAGGCTTGCGAGGGAAAACCCCGAGCGGCTGCACGAGGCCCCGGTGACGACTCCGGTAGGGCGCCTGGACGAGACCCGGGCGGCAAAGGCACAGCAGGTTTGTTGCGAGTGATAAAAAGCTCAACGCAAAGACGCGGAGCCGCCAAGGCGCAAAGGAAACCTTTCGATATCTTCCCGTACACTCTCCCAAAGGGCGGGTGAGGGCGTTGCCACGAAGCGAGGAGATAACATGTGCCGAGTTGAAAGGTTTGCCTGTTTTTCCCCTGTTTCAGTTTTCTTTGCGTCTCCGCGGTTTTGCGTCTTTGCGTTAAGTTTGTGAGGTTTTAATTGATATCAGAAACCAAGACTACATGGCGACTCATCGATACCGGCCCACTGGACGGCCCGGGTAACATGGCCCTGGACGAGGCGCTTCTCAACTGTTTCCAGAAGGACCCGACGCGTCCGGTACTGCGTCTTTACGGCTGGAACCCCGTCGCACTTTCCGTCGGGCGCTTCCAGGACGCGGCCGCGGCGCTCGACCTCGAGCTCTGCCGGGAAGAAGGCGTCCCGGTGGTGCGCCGCATGACCGGCGGCGGCATCATCTACCACGCTGCCGAGGTCACTTACAGCATCGTCTGCGCCCCCGACCACCTGGGGAGCTCCGGGGTGAAGGAAGGCTTCCGAAAACTCTGCGGATTCCTGCTCGGCACCTACGAACGACTGGGACTCGATGCCCGCTTCGCCGTAGACCTGAACCCCTCCGAGGAACGCCTCGGCGAGCGGACCGCCTTCTGCTTCGCCGGGAAGGAGGAGTTCGACGTGGTGGTGAACGACCGCAAGATCGGCGGCAACGCCCAGCGCAGGCTCTCGGGCGCCATCCTGCAACACGGCTCCATTCCGCTGGAAAGCAGGGTGCAGGAGGGGCTGCGTTTCCTGAAGGAACCGGCCCCGGGGGCGACACGCTCGGTGAGCCTCGCGGAGCTTGGGCGAATGCCGGAACCGGAGGAACTGAAAAAACTCCTCGTGGCATCGTTTAAGGAGCGCCTGGGCGTTGAGCTTACGGCGCAAGGGCTTACCCCTGAAGAGGCCGTCGTGGCGAAAAAGCTTGAGGAGCACAAGTACCGTTGCCGGCAGTGGACCCTCGAGGGACGCTGCTGATGCAGGAGAATAGGGACAGGGTGGAAGCGGTGGATCAGTTGCGAAAGCCGGAATGGCTGCAGAAGAAGATTACTCCGGCGGCCCACGCGGAGATGGAAGGGCTCTTGAAGGAGCTAAACCTGAACACGGTCTGCCAGCAGGCGCGCTGCCCGAACATAACGGAGTGCTTCCGCCAGCGGCAGGCGACCTTCCTGATCCTAGGGCGCGCCTGCACGAGGCTTTGTTCCTTCTGCTCCGTCTCGAAGGAAACGCCGCTTCCCGCGGAACAGGGGGAGCCGGCCGCGGTGGCCGAGGCGGTCTGCCGCCTGAAACTCTCCCACGTCGTCATCACGAGCCCCACCCGCGATGATCTCCCGGACGGCGGTGCCCGCCATTACGCCGAGACCGTTGCGGAAATCCGCAAGGCCTCCCCGGCGACCAAAATAGAACTGTTGATACCTGACCTGCGCGGCGATCTGGAGGACCTCAAGGTGGTGCTGGCAAGCGAGCCGGACATCCTCGGGCACAACCTGGAGACCGTTCCCCGGCTTTACGCGATCCGCTCCGGTGCCGATTATCAAAGGTCCCTGAAACTGCTGGCCGATGCGCACCGGCTGAGGCCGGATCTTAAGACGAAGTCGGGGCTCATGCTCGGGCTTGGCGAGGAGGAAGACGAACTTCTCGCCGTCTTCGAGGACCTGGTTGCCGCGGGTTGCAGCTATTTGAGCCTTGGTCAGTATCTCGCCCCCAGCCGGCAGCATTACCCGGTGCAGCGTTTCGTCGAGCCGGAACGCTTCGAGATGCTGAAGGAAAAGGCGCTTCTGGCCGGCCTCTCGCATGTCGAAAGCGCCCCCTACGTGCGCAGTTCCTACCTCGCCGAACGTTATCTCGCCGCCACTCCATCACCTTCCCGCTGAGGGGCAACGGCAACTTCCCGCCCATTGAGGCGCTTTGAAAGTCCCCCTTTGCGAAGGGGGATTTAGGGGGATTTGCGGTTGGTTCATCAAAACCACGTGGGGAACGTGAAGGCCTCGGCGAATAATCATTCGCCCCGACTGTCCCTATCGGCAGCATTCCTACAATAGAATCATCTCCATCCCGCTATTCCTGATTGCCTATCCCGTATATCCTGTGATCATGAGCACTGTAATGGATTGGCAGCTGACCGCCTCCAGGGGGGAATATGCGTGCATTGATTATCGAGGAGAGCGAGGCGAGACGTGTCTTGTTGGAGAAGATGCTGGCGCCTCACTGCGCCGTGGAATCTGCGAGGAACGCAAAGGAGGGGCTGCGAAAGTTTATCGTGAGTTACCAGAGCGCCGATCCGTTTGCCATAGTTTGTACCGCCGATGCACTTTCCGGAATGGGCGGGAATGACCTGGTAAAGCAGATCCGGCGCCTCGAAAAATACTGGCCCGACGAGAAGGTCTCGCCGCGCACCGTCTTTTGTGTCTTTCGCGACCGTGCCGGGGAGGATCGGGTCGCCCTCGAGTTCCTGGGCGACCAGTTCACCTTCCACAACGCGACGCAGTTCAATAAGGTGGGGCTTCTTTCCGCCATCGGATTCAGCCGTGGGGTCTGGTCCAGTTTTCGTACCCTTTCGGCGCGGGCGGCCGCCTCGGCGAGAGGGCAAGCTGAAGTGCGGTGGTGGCAGTAACGTGAAGTCTTTATAGCGATATTCCAGCTGTGCAGTGGTGGCTGTCGCAGCTGGTTCGTAGCATGCGCTTCATCTCCTTTTGCTCCAAATTCGGTTCTATCCCAAAGGGAGCAGCCACTGGCCAAGGCCAGTGGCTTTTTTTGTCATTGTTTCTGTCGTTAATCGGCCGCCTCTGCTATGCCGAGCTTCTGCAACCATTCCGACAGCTTTCCTCCTGCTCTATTGACCTCTCCCCCTCGGATGGCGATGCCGTCGAGCACCGTCGCGCCGGGGCAGAGATCGGCGATGTCCCTTGCGCTTCGCCCGAGGCCTGTCCCTTCATGGGTGATGAACGGGAAGATGGCCTTGTCCGTCAGGTCGTGTCCGGCTAGAAAGGTCATCACCGGCGGCGCCACCGTATTCCACCAGTTCGGAGAGCCGACGAAGATGATGTCGTAATCGGCCGGGTCCGCTGCCGTTGCCTTCAGTTCGGGCCGGTGACGTGACTGCAATTCCCGCTTAGCCTGGGCGACGACCGTGTCGTAATCTTGCGGATAGGGGCGGGCCGGGATCAGTTCCAGCAGGTCGCCTCCCACCATTTTGTTGATCTGCCTGGCGCATTCCCGCGTATTGCCGGAATGAGAGAAATAGACGGTCAATACATTCCAACTTCCTATGGTTTTCTTGCTTTTATTGCTCATCAATCATCCTCTTTTTGCCCAAGCGGTCGATGCCCTGACCGCCGCCGAGGCAATTAAAGTTCAGCAGCGCCCCCGCCTTGTAGTACTGGGTGAGCATCACCTTCAAGGCCCTGCGGTCGAGTAGTCGGGTCTACTTGGGCCCACCATCGCCTGACATTTGCGGGATAAAGCGCATAAACCGGCTCTCCCATCAACGGCATCGAGACGCGTGTGCTGCGCGCCTGTGCCAGATGAAGGATGCGCTCGAACGGTTCCTGCCAACGGTGCATGGATAGGTCGAAGGTGCCGTTGTGGATCGGGAGCAGGACCTTCCCCTTCAGATCTATGTGCGCCTGTACCGTCTCCTCCGGCATCATGTGGACGCCGGCCCAGTGCTCGTTGTAGGCGCCCGCCTCCAGCATGGTCAGGTCGAAGGGGCCGTATTCGTCGCCGATCCTTTTGAACCCCGAGAAGTAGCCGGAATCGCCGCTGAAAAAGACACGGAAGCCGGGGGCGAGCATCACCCAGGAGCCCCACTGGGTATTGTTTCTGCCGAAGAGGCCCCGGCCGGAGAAGTGCTGCGAAGGAGTTGCGGCGAAAAGGACGCCGCCGATCTTGATCGACTGCCACCAGTCCAGCTGCCGGATCTTCTCAGAGGGGACCCCCCACTCGGCGATGATGTCGCCCACCCCGGGCGGCGTCATGAAGTACTCGGTTTTCTTGGCCAGCGCGACGATGGAGCGCCGGTCCAGGTGGTCGTAGTGATCGTGGGAGATGATCACCCCTTTTATCGGGGGAAGCTCTTCGATGCTGATCGGCGCCTTGTGAAACCTGAGCGGTCCGGCAAAAGAAATCGGCGATGCGCGGTCGGAGAACACCGGGTCGGTGAGCCAGAACGCGTTATGAAGCTTCAAAAGAACGGTAGAGTGCCCGAGCCGGAAGACCGTGTTGTCGGGTGCCGCGAGCAACTGCTCACGGGACATCTTCCGGACCGGAATCGCCCCGGTGGGAACGGTGCCGGCCGGCTTGTTGAAGAATAAGTTCCACATCACCCGGGCGCTTTCAATGAAGCTCCCCGTCGACATCACCGCCGCGTCCTGCTGCGAAGAGTGGTTCGGGCTTTTCTGCCCGGATGCGCTGCTGTCGTTGATAGATGCTGCCGCCATGGCGGTTAGGCCTCCAATACACAATACGGTGAAGACGTATCTTCCCGCCCGGGAACCGGGAACGGCCCGGACGAGAAGAAAATGGGGGCGGCGCCGGGTCCATTGACGGACCCGGCGCCTCACTGCGTGCAGTAACCACATGGGGATTATTCGGATTTGAGGGAGGCCATGTCGATGGAGAAACGGTACTTCACGTCCGACTTCACCAGCCTCTCATACGCCTCGTTGACCCGCTGGATCGGGATGATCTCCACGTCGGAGGTGATGTTGTGCTTGCCGCAGAAATCAAGCATCTCCTGGGTCTCGGCAAGCCCACCGATCAGCGAACCGGATACGCTGCGCCTACCGAACAGAAGGGCGAAGGAGGAGAGCGCGAGCGGTTTGTCCGGGGCACCAACCAGGGTGATGTTCCCTTCAAGTCCGAGCATGTTGATGTACGCGTTCAAGTCATGATCCGCTGCGACCGTGTCCAATATGAAGTTGAAGGTCCCCGCGTGCTGTTTCATCTGCTCGGCGTCGGTGGAGATGATCACCTCGTCGGCACCCAAACGCAGCGCGTCCTCATTCTTGCCGGTGGAGGTGGTGAAGACCACGACGTGGGCGCCGAAGGCCTTGGCGAACTTGACCCCCATGTGCCCCAGGCCGCCAAGCCCCACCACGCCGACCTTTTTCCCCTTGATGTCGCCCCAGCGGTGGATCGGTGAGTAGGTGGTTATCCCGGCGCAAAGTAGCGGAGCGACCCCGGCGAGGTTGAGGTTCGCCGGAACGTGCAGCACGAAGTGCTCGTCCACGACGATGCTGTCCGAGTAACCGCCGTAGGTGACACCGCCCAGGTGCTTGTCGGGGGAGTTGTAGGTGAAGGTCGCGTTGCCGCAGAACTGCTCGAGGTCCGCCTTGCAGCTCGGGCAGGTGTGGTCGGAGTCGACCAGGCAGCCGACGCCCGCGAGATCGCCGGGTTTGAACTTGGTCACCGCGGAGCCGACCTTGGTTACGCGCCCCACGATCTCATGCCCCGGAACGCAGGGGTAAATGGTGGGCATGACGCTGTTCCACTCGTCGCGCACCGTATGCAGGTCGGAGTGGCAGATGCCGCAGTAAAGGATTTCGATCTGGATGTCGCGCTCGGTCGGCTCCCGGCGCTGGATGACCGTGGATGCCAGCGGTGCGGTTGCGCTTGCGGCGGAGTAGGCTTTTGCTTTGTACATGGTTTATCCTCCTGTTCTTTCTCTTTGGGTTAGCGGTTGGTCAGCTTTTCCAGCATCTCGGGGTAGCGGCCCCCTTCCACGTGGATCTTCGCCGCCGCACCGTCGATTTCACTCAGGTCCTCGGCGCTCAGGCTGACTTTGGTGGCGCCGATGTTCTCCTCCAGGCGCTCGAGCTTAGTGGTGCCAGGGATCGGTACGATCCACGGTTTCTGGGCCAGAAGCCAAGCGAGGGCGATCTGCGCGGGGGTGGCCTGTTTCTTCGCGGCGATGGTGCCGAGCAGATCGACCAGCGCCTGGTTCGCCCGGCGTGCTTCCGGCGTGAAGCGGGGGAGGGTGGTCCGGAAGTCGGTGCTGTCGAAGGTGGTGCCGGCGTCGATCTTGCCGGTGAGGAATCCCTTGCCCAGGGGGCTGTAGGCGACAAGGCCGATACCGAGCTCTTCAAGGGTGGGGAGGATCTCCTCCTCGGGGCGCCTCCACCAAAGCGAATATTCATTTTGCAGCGCCGCCACCGGCTGTACCGCATGGGCGCGACGGATGGTCTGGACCCCTGCCTCGGAGAGCCCGAAGTACTTCACCTTGCCTTCCTTGATCAGCTCCTTCACCGCGCCCGCCACCTCTTCGATGGGGACATCCGGGTCGACGCGGTGCTGGTAGAAGAGGTCGATGGTGTCGATCCTGAGCCGCTTCAGCGAGGCTTCCGCAACCGCCCTTATGTGTTCGGGACGGCTGTTCAGGGCGGGCGTCGCTCCCTTCATTCCCCTCGGGTCCTTACCGGGTGCTATGTCGAAGCCGAACTTGGTGGCGATCACCACCTTGTCGCGCAGCGGGGCGAGCGCCTCGCCCACCAGCTCCTCGTTGGTGAAGGGGCCGTACACTTCAGCGGTGTCGAAGAAGTCGACGCCGCGCTCAACGGCGGCATGCAGCAGGGCGATCATCTCCCCCTTGTCCTTCGGGGGGCCATACGAAAAGCTCATCCCCATGCACCCGAGGCCGAGTGCCGAGACCTCGAGACCGCTTTTACCCAATTTTCTCTTTTGCATTCGTTTCTCCTTTTGTCGGACTCAAAACCGCCGGGGTGTCGGGTTCGCAGACACATCCGCAAATTCTACCGCAGTGCGCGTCATGCTCCATCCCGCAACGCCAGGTAATCCCCTTTTGAGGATGATCAGATCCTACTACCGGGAAAGAGAAGGGAGGTAGACCGATCCTGTCTATTTTTTGCCTGATCCTGCGAATGCTGCGAAAAAAGTTGTCAAGCCGGTGGAGGGTGAGTAGTCTGCCTTCAGGGAAGTTGCAGATAAAACGACTGGTTACGCAGGTGATTGAGGGGCTGCAAGATGGACACAGCGATCGAGAATTTGAAGCTTAATATTGCACGATGGACCGAAGCAGGGGAGCTTTTCGATACTGCGATCCCCGGACTGGCCCTCTTCAAGCGGGAGGACGTGACCGAGCCGGTGAGCGGCATGTACGAGCCGAGTGTGTGCCTCGTCGTTCAGGGGGCCAAGCGGGTGAAGCTTGGAGAAGAAACTCTCGTTTACGACGCCAGGCATTTTCTGATCACCTCGGTGCATCTCCCCACAGTGGTCCAGGTTATCGAAGCGAGTCCCGAAAAGCCTTATCTCGGGCTGCGGCTGATGCTTGATCTGCGTGAGGTCTCGCAGCTGATGCTCGACAGTAGCCTTCCGCAACCGCGCGCGCAGCAATCGAGCCGCGGCATGGCCGTCGGCGAGGTGACTCATCCTCTCATCAGTGCCTTTGAACGGCTGGTCGATCTTTTGGACGACGAAAACGACATCCCCATACTCGCCCCGATGATACAGCGGGAAATCATTTACCGTCTGTTGGTGGGCGACCAGGGGGCGCGCCTGCGCCAGATGGCTTCGGCGGGAAGCCAGAGCCAGCAAATCGCGCGGGCCATCGACTGGCTGAAAGGGAACTATGCCACCCCGCTGCGCATCGAAGACCTGGCAGCCCGGGTCAGTATGAGCACGTCGACCTTCCACCACCATTTCCGGACCCTGACCGCGATGAGCCCGCTGCAGTACCAGAAGATGCTGCGCCTGAACGAAGCCCGGCGCCTAATGTTGGCTGAACGAGTGGATGCGACCACCGCCGCTTTCAACGTCGGCTACGAGAGCACCTCCCAATTCAGCCGCGAGTACAGCCGATTGTTCGGCGCGCCACCCTTGCGAGACATCACATACCTGCGACAGTCTGCCATCAGCGACGTTCGGACCTCGGCTTCGGCGTGATCCCTTCTTACCCTGTTTGCTGATGCCGAGGGGAAACATCTTTGCACCGTCTCCGACGGAGCGAAGGTACCCATCAACGGAGCGAAGGTCCCCATCAACGGAGCGATGGTACCCATCAACGGAACGTTGGTCCCCACCGGCGGACCGTTTATCCCCACCGACTCCGGAGGGAGATGATTACTTGGGGCTGGTTGCGACGTTGTTGCGATTCAAGGGTCGAGCAGAAAGTTTCGATGGGATTACTGCTGGTCTTCCACGTTCCAATAAGGCTGGGTTACCTTGGGAGCTGCCACGTCTTCTTTGGTAACAATAACCAGTTCCACTTCTTCGCCGACATGGGATCTGATTTGATCCGCTTCGTTAATGCTTTTCAGCTCAAGAACCGCATGGCCTTCCTGGTCCAGCCCAATCACACCCTTTGTTCTCAGTTCCATGGCTACCTCCTCTCATCCTTGACGATTGGCTGTTCAAGCACCAACGAATCCTGCTATTTGATTAGAAAAAGTCAATAGCGTGCCGTGGGAACGATTGGGGGGAGGGCGGTATGAGAAGGGCAGGATAAAAAAAGAGCGGTCGACTGTGCTGTGACACTTTGAGGTGTCGCAGCCAGACGCCGCTCTTTTCGTTTTTCAGGTCCGGCTTAGCCTATTCGGCGAGGAGCCTTTTTACGGTCTCTTCCAGTCCCCTTGCGGTCTGGTCCGAGAAACCCTGGAACCTTTCCACCACGATGCCCTTTTTGTTGATCACGAACAGGGTGGGGATGGAGCGCAGCCCGTACTCGGTCTGCAGGTCCTCACCGGCAATGGCAACCGGGTAACTGACCTTTCTCTCGGCGATGAAGTTCTTGACGTCGCGATCGCTCCCCTCATCGACGCTTACTCCGAGTACCTGTAGCCCCTGCTTGCCGTATTTGGCACGTAGCGAGTTCAGGTGCGGGATCGCTTCCTTGCAGGGGATGCACCAGGTAGCGAAGAAATCCATTACCAGGACATAGCCCTTGTAGTTGTTGAGCGTGATCTGCTGTCCTATGGTGGTGGTCAGCTTGATCGGGGGGGCGGGATCCCCTTTCTGCAGTATGGCTGCTGCAGGCTGGCTGGAGAGCAAAAGCCCTGCGAGTGCCAGGGGAACGGCTTTCATCGCGAACTTCTTGAACAACATCTGCTTTTTCCTTTTTTAGAGAGCTTTCTGGATCAGGGCGTCGAGCTGTGCCTTGGGAATGGCGCCGACAACCTGGTCTACTACCTTGCCGTCTTTGATGAGGATCACGGTGGGGATGCCGCGCACGCCGTACTTGCCGGGTGTCGCCGGGTTATCGTCCACGTTGACCTTGCCTACTTTGACGCGTCCTTCGTATTCGGACGCTACCGTATCGATGAGGGGCGCGATGGCTTTGCAGGGGGCGCACCAGGTGGCCCAGAAGTCTACCAGTACCGGGATGTCGGACTGCAGTACTTCTTTCTCAAAATTGTCATCGGTAAAGGTTTGTACGTTTTCGCTGGCCATTGACCTTCTCCTTTATTAAAAAAGTGGTTTCTACTATAAATGAGCGGATGAAAAAAGCAAGGAGTAATTGCCCGCGCGGAGGGCGGGAAAGAATACCAGTGAAACCCGCTTCATCGTTCATGTATTCAGCATTGACACTCTTTCCGGTTCGGGCCATATTAGCGCCGGTTGAGGTAGTCATAGCTCTTTATTTCCATACCGGAGAAACATGGTGCGCCACTATCCTATCAACATGAACCTCGAGGGCCGGCTCGTGGTGATCGTAGGCGGCGGCAGGGTGGCGGAACGCAAGGCGAAACGGCTGGTGGAAGCCGGCGCGAAGCTTGTCGTTGTGTCCCCGGTCCTTACCGGGCCGCTTGCCCTTCTGGCCGCTGAGGGCAAACTGCTGCACCTTTGCCGCGTCTACCAGCCTGGCGACCTGACCGGCGCCGTGCTCAGCTTCGCCGCCACCGACGCTCCAGTCGTCAACCGCATGGTCGTGGAGGAGGCGCGAGCCCTCAGCATACTTATAGACAGCGTCGATGCGCCGCGGGAAAGCGACTTTGCCACCCCTGCCGTTTTACAACAGGGAGAACTGCTCATAACTGTTTCGACCGGTGGCGCCAGCCCCGTACTGGCACGGCGTATCGTCGAACAGCTTGAGCCTCTCTTTGGTTCTGAATACAGTGAAGCAGTTGCTCTTTTAGGAACTGTCCGTGAAAAGCTATTGACTGAAAAGGTGGGGAACGCATACAATGACCCGGTTTTTGCCGAGCTTGCCGCGCTGGATCTACCCACGCTGATCAGGACCGGGCAGAGAGATGCCATAGACCAGATACTCCAGAAGCTCTCAGCTACCGGGGCCACATCGGACTCGGTAGGAGCAGGAAAAAAGGACCCTTCATGAACGCCTTGCTCTTCAACAGCACCCTGGTCATCTATGCGGTTGTCACCGCCATCTACCTCCTGTACTTGCTCAAGCCGAAGGAATCGCTGGGCAAAGTAGGACTGTGGCTCACCCTCGCGGGCTTTGTCGTGCATTGCGGCTTCACGGTCAATCGCTACCTCGAGGCCGGGCACACACCGATCACCAACCTGCACGAATCGCTTTCCTTCTTCAGCCTCGCCATCGTCGGCATCTTCATTCTTTTCGAAAGGCGCTACAAGATCAGCATCCTCGGCTCCTTCATGATGCCGCTTGCGCTTTTGGTGATGGCGATCTCCGCCTCGTTTTCCAGCGTTATCCCGCCGCTCAACCCGGCGCTTAAGAGCAAGTGGCTTGCCGTCCACACCATCATGGCTTTCTTGGGCTACGCCGCCTTCGCTATCTCCTTCGGCGTCAGCATCATGTATCTGATCCAGTCGCACTTCCTGAAGACGCGCCGGCTCGGGCCCATGTTCCAGAAACTCCCCGCGCTCGACCTTCTGGACGACATCAGCTACCGTTGCCTCACCTTCGGTTTCCCGCTGCTCACATTCGCCATCATCTCCGGCGCCATCTGGGCCGAGACCGCGTGGGGCACTTACTGGAGCTGGGATCCCAAGGAGACCTGGTCGCTCATCACCTGGTTCATCTACGCCGCTCTCTTGCACGGCAGACTGACCACCGGATGGCGCGGCAGGAAGGCCGCCATGCTCTCCATCTTCGGCTTTGTCATCATGCTCTTCACCTTCCTCGGCGTAAACCTGTTGCTGCCGGGACTGCACAGCTACAAGTAAGGGATTTCCCCAAGGGGCAGGCATTGTTATGAACATTATTGTGGTAGGCCTTTCGCATAAAACTGCCGGCGTTGAAATAAGGGAAAAAATCGCATTTTCTCCCACCCAGATGGAGAAGCCGCTGAAGGCGCTCGTGGAACTGCCGGACATCACCGAGGCGGTGATCGTCTCCACCTGCAACCGTGTCGAAGTTTACGCCACCACCCGCGACGTCGCAGGGGGGATGGCGCGCCTGAAGCGTTTCCTCGCTGACTACCACAACTTCCCGCTGGAGACGCTGGAGAAGCACCTCTACAGCTACCACGGTGAGGACGCCACCCGCCACGTGTTCCGCGTCGCCTCAAGCCTCGACTCGATGGTGGTGGGCGAGCCGCAGATCCTCGGGCAGATCAAGACCTCCTACGGCTACGCGGCCGAGTTCAAGAGCTCCGGCATCATCCTGAACCGTTTCCTCCACAAGGCGTTCTCCGTGGCGAAGCGCGTGAGGACCGAGACGAAGATCGCCTCCTCCGCCGTTTCCGTCGCCTTTGCCGCGGTTGAACTTGCCAAGAAGATCTTCGGCGAGCTGGGCGACAAGACCGTCCTGCTCATCGGCGCAGGCGAGATGTGCGAGCTGGCGGCGAAACACTTCATCAACGTCGGCGTGCGCGGCGTCATGGTCACGAACCGCACCTACGAGCGCGCCGAGAAACTCGCCGAGGAGTTCGATGCCAAACCGGTCCGCTTCGAAGACCTGATGGATCATCTCCCGAAGGCGGACATCATCCTCTCATCGACCGGTGCTCCGCACTTCATCATCCGCGAAAACGACATGGAGGAGGTGCTGCGTCGCCGCAAGCATAAGCCGATGTTCTTCATCGACATCGCTGTGCCGCGCGACATCGATCCGAAGGTGAACGACGTCGAGAACTGTTACCTCTACACCGTCGACGACCTGAACGGCGTCGTTGCCACGAACCTCGAGCAGCGCAAGATCGAGGCGGCCAAGGCCGAGGCGATCGTCGAGCAGGAAATCGGTCAGTTCTTCAAGTGGCTTGCCTCCCTCGACGTGACCCCGACCATCGTGGCGCTCAGAAGCCATTTCGACGAGATCAGGAAGGCGGAACTCGCGAAGACGCTGTCGAACTGGAAGGACCTCCCCCCCGGTGCGGAGAAGAAGCTCGAAGCCCTCACCAACGCCATCATGAACAAGCTGCTGCATCAGCCGACGAGCACCCTGAAAAGGACCGACCAGGGAAGCCGCAACGACCTCTACGTCGACGCGCTGCGCAGCCTGTTCGACCTGCAGACGGAAGCGGAGCAGGAGAACCTGATGGAGCTGGAAGACTAACAGGATAAAGAAACAGGCACACATACAGATAAAGGAGAAACGGACAAAATGGCGCTGAAGGAGCTGAGAATAGGAACCCGCGCGAGCCAGCTCGCACTCTGGCAGGCAAACTGGGTGAAGTCCGAACTGGAAAAACGCTACCCGGACATGACGGTGACCCTGAAGAAGATCAAGACCATCGGCGACAAGATCCTCGACGTACCGCTGGCACAGGTGGGCGGCAAGGGACTCTTCGTGAAGGAGATCGAGGAGGCGATGCTGCGCGGCGAGATCGATATCGCGGTGCACAGCATGAAGGACGTCCCGACCGAATTTCCGGAAGGGCTCGGCCTTTACTGCATCACCAAGCGTGAAGACCCGCGCGACGCGGTGATCTCCAAGGGGGTCAAGTTCGCCGACCTGCCGCAGGGCGCCCGCATCGGCACCTCGGCGCTCCGTCGCCAGGCGCAGCTCCTGAAGGTCCGTCCCGACCTCGAGATGGTCATCATCCGCGGCAACGTCGAGACCCGTATGAACAAGCTGGAGACCGAGGGGCTTGACGCCGTCATCCTCGCCGCCGCCGGCCTGAACCGTCTGGGCTTCGCCGATCGCGTCACCGAGCTCCTTCCGGCCGACCTCTCCCTGCCGGCCATCGGCCAGGGCGCCCTCGGCATCGAGTGCAACCTCTCCAACGAGGCGGTGAAGGACGCGATCTCCTTCTTCAACGACTCCGACACGAGCCGCGCCGTGCGCGCCGAGCGCGCCCTCCTCTGGCGCTGCGAGGGGGGCTGCCAGGTTCCCATCGCCGCTTACGGCGAAGTGAGCGGCGACGAGCTGAAGCTGACCGGCTTCATCGCCAGCGTTGACGGCAAGGTCTCCGTGAAGGGGAGCGTGACCGGTCCGGCCGACGACTGCGAGAAGCTGGGCGTGAAACTCGCCGAGCAGCTCTTGAACGAGGGGGGCCACGCCATCCTCGCCGAGGTCTACCAGCGCGAAGTCTCCCGGGAGAAGGAAATCCCGGTATAGAAACCAAAAAGCATTGCCACAGAGGGCGCGGAGGTCCACAGAGGACCCAGAGGAAAAGCAAAACCCTGAACTTTGAGGGTTCCTCTGTGACTCTCTGTGACCTCTGTGGTTAACGCTTTCGCTTTTTTCGCTTAAGGCTAACGGTTCTACCTTAGCCTTTTGCCTTTTGCGCACGACACTCACTTTTCCTGGTGCGAGATGACCGTTCAAACGACTAACAAAGGCTACGTCTACCTGATCGGCGCGGGGCCGGGCGACCCGGGGCTCATCACGGTCAAGGGACGCGACTGCCTGGCGAAGGCCCAGGTGGTGATGTACGACTACCTGGCCAACGACGAATTGCTGCGCTACGCGCCGAAAGGGGCGGAACTCATCTACGCGGGGAAGGTCGGCGGTGAGCACAACCGCGAGCAGAGCCAGATCAACGAGATGCTCGTGCAGAAGGCGCTCTCCGGGAAGGTGGTGGCGCGTCTCAAGGGGGGCGACTCTTTCATCTTCGGGCGCGGCGGCGAGGAGTGCGAGGCGCTGGTCGAGGTGGGAATCCCCTTCGAGATCGTGCCGGGCATCACCGCTGCCGTCGGCGCCACGAGCTACGCAGGCATCCCGCTCACCCACCGCGGCGTCACCACGTCGGTCGCCTTCGTTACCGGCCACGAAAAGAAGGGGAAGGCTTCGTCGGAGATCGACTGGGAAGGGCTTTCTCTTGGAAGCGGCACCGTGGTCTTCTACATGGGGGTCACCAACCTGCCGCACATCGCCCGGAGCCTCATGGACCACGGCCGCGCACCGGAGACACCGGTTGCCCTGATCAGATGGGGAACGCGCCCGGAGCAGGAGGTGCTGGTCGGGACGCTCGCTGATATCGCCGAGAAGGCCAGAACCGCAGGGTTCAAGGCGCCCGCCATCACGGTGGTCGGCGAAGTGGTTAGTCTTCGGGAAACGCTGCGCTGGTTCGACAACCGTCCGCTCTTCGGACGCTCGGTCATGGTCACTCGCGGTGCCGATCAGGCGGGAGAGTTCGCCACCAAGCTGGAGCAGTTGGGAGCCCACACGCACTGCTGTCCGACCATCGAGATCGTGCCGCCGCAAAGTTACGCGGCGCTCGACGAGGCGATCAGCGCACTCGACAGCTTTCACTGGATCATCTTCACCTCGTACAACACGGTCCAATACTTTTTCAACCGGCTCCGCGAGCACGGCCTTGATTCACGGGCGCTCGGGCGTTGCCGCGTCTGCGCCGTCGGTCCGAAGACCGGCGCCGCCCTCGAGGCATACGGCATCCGCCCCGACCTGATTCCCGCCGACTACAAGGCCGAAGGCGTCGTGGCGGCGTTTGCCGAGATGGACATGGACGGGAAGTGGGTGCTTTTCCCGAAAGGGGACCGTGCCCGCGACGTGATCCCGGAAGAGCTGGGTCGGCTTGGAGCGCAGGTCATCGCGCCGGTCGCCTACGCGAACCGTACCCCTGAAGAAATCCCGGCCGAGGCGCTTGCCGCCCTCGAGGAGAAGCGCCTGGACTGTGTTAGCTTCACCTCCTCCTCCACGGTGCAGAACCTCGCCGCGATCCTTGGCGAGAACCGTTTCCTGCACCTGATGGAAGGGGTGAAGGTCGCCTCCATCGGCCCCATCACTTCGAAAACCTGCCGTGACCTGGGGCTTGAAGTGCACATGGAGCCGGCCGAGTACACGCTCGACGCGCTCGCCCGGGAGATGGTCTCCTATTTCCGGCAGCGCTAAGAAGTATTTCCTGCATCACTTGATGAGTAACAGAAACGCAACGCAGACACGCAAAGGAGAGACCTATGTTCTACCCGTTGTACAGAGCGAGAAGGATTCGGGGCAAGGAAGTTTTCAGAAACATGGTCCGTGAGACCTCCGTCTCCGCCAACGACCTCATATACCCGATGTTTTCTGCCTTCGGCAAGGGGATCAAGAAGGAGATCTCCTCCATGCCCGGCATCTACCAGCAGTCCATCGAGAACATCGTTGAGGAGGCCCAGGAGGTTTACGAGCTGGGCGTTCCGGCGGTGATCCTGTTCGGCATTCCCGAGCAGAAGGACGCCATGGGCAGCGACGCCTACTCCGATACCGGCATCATCCAGGAGACCATCCGCGCCATCAAGAAAGAGGTCCCGAACCTTGCCGTCATAACCGACGTCTGCATGTGCGAGTACACCGACCACGGGCACTGCGGCGTGATCAAGAACGGCGACGTGGACAACGACGAGACCCTCGAGCTTCTGGCACGTGAGGCGCTCTCCCACGCAAGGGCAGGCGCCGATATGGTTGCCCCCTCCGACATGATGGACGGCCGCGTGGCAGCGATCCGCGAGGCGCTCGACAACAACGGCTACAACAATATCCCGCTGATGAGCTACGCGGTGAAGTACGCCTCCGGCTACTACGGTCCGTTCCGTGAGGCCGCCGAGTCCACCCCGCAGTTCGGTGACCGCCGTTCCTACCAGATGGACCCGGCGAACCGTCTCGAGGCGATCCGCGAAGCGCGCATGGACGTGGAGGAAGGGGCCGACATCCTGATGGTCAAGCCCGGCCTTCCCTACCTCGACATCGTGCGCGAGGTGAGAAACGAGTTCAACCTCCCGACCGCAGTGTACAACGTCTCCGGCGAGTACAGCATGGTGAAGGCCGCCGCCAACATGGGGTGGATCGACGAGGACCGTGTCGTCATGGAGACCATGATGTCCTTCAAACGCGCCGGCGCCGACCTGATCCTGACCTACCACTCGAAAGAGGTGGCGAAGCTCCTGAAGAAGGGGTACGAGGCGGACCTGCGCGAGCGTTGCGGCTGCGGCTGCAAGTAGAGAGCGGCCTGCGCTCTTTGCCGACCTGAAAAACGAAAGCCCCTGCCGGGATCCGGCAGGGGCTTTTTTGTTCCTCTAATGCATCAGTTCTGCCGCATACCGCACATACCCTCTCCCTCCGGGAGAGGGCAGGGTGAGGGCGTTGGCAGCTGCTAGCTCCTCACTTCATGGCAATGCCCTCACCCGCCCTTTGGGCACCCTCTCCCGCAGGGCGAGGGGATGGACGGGGGCAGACGAGTGGGTGAGGTCTGGGAGGGGAGGTTACGCCGCGGGTGCTACTTCCACCGGTTCAGCATGACGACGACCGGGAGGATGGCGCGCGCCCCCTCGACTACAGCGCGGCGCGGATTTCTTGCACGGGTGATGTTGACGCCGGTGCGGTCTTCGAGCAACCTGCGCACCCCGGGGATGAGCGCGCCGCCGCCGGTCAGGCAGATGCCGCCGTAGATGATGTCGCATCCCCATTCGTCGGGCAGGTCCCTCAGGAAGGAGTCGACACCATCGGCTATCTCTTCCAGGACCGGCTTGACCGCGGCCGCGACCGCCATGCTTCCCAGGACATCTTCAGGTGCGTTGATGCCGCAGTCGCGCAGGAGCTGGTCCGCCACGTCCTCGCTAATCGAATGGCGGGCTGCGATGGCTTCGCGCATCCGGCAGCACCCGCCCCTGAGGGCGTAGCTTGCGACGAGCCTTCCGGAGCGGATCACGGCACAATCGGTGACCCCCTCTCCGATGTCGACCACCATCTGGGCATAGGGAGATGAGACGTCCAGGCCGGCTCCGACCGCGGCAGCGAGCGGTTCCGGAATGATGGATACCGAGGCCGCGCCCGCCTTCATGATGCAGTCCGCCAGCAGCCCTCTTTCTTGCTCGCTCGCGTCGGTCGGGGCGCAGCCGAGGATGCTCGGCTTTACGATGCCGAAGACCCGGCGGCATTCCAGAAGGGGGTGCAAGATGCGGTAGGCGGCGTCGCCGTTCACGACGACACCGTTGCGCAGCGCCTTGGTGGCGCCGATTCTTGAGGGGAGCTCGAAGAGCTGTGAGTTACCGGTGGCGATACGAGTGGTTGCCGTTCCGACATCAAGGGCGACGTGCTGCCGCCACTGCTCGACATTGAAAAAAACCATAATCCCGCTCCGACAAATTACTGTTGCTGCAACGAATCGGAGCATAGCCCATGGTTGAAAAAGGGTCAAACAAAAGCGTTACCACAGAGGTCACCAAGGTCCACAGAGGGCACAGAGGAAAAACAAAACATGACCTTCGCCTTTCCTCCGTGTCCTCTGTGTTCCGCTTTTAGGTTCTAAGCCCTTATCATCACCAGAAGCATCTTGAAGCGCTTCACCGCGCGCAGCGAGTGCGGTATGTTCGCCGGCATGATGATGATTTCTCCGGCCGTCACGTTGTGGGCCTTCCCGTCTATGTTGATTTCCGCTTCGCCGTCAATCACCTGCACGAAGGCATCGTAGGGAGCGGTGTGTTCACTCAGCCCTTCACCAGCATCGAAGGCGAAGGCGGTGATGGTGCCTACTGGCTTGTCTATGACCGTCCTGCTGACCACCGCGCCGTCCTGATAGCCCGCCAGATTCGCCAGATTCAGTGCTTCGCCCAGTGCCACGCCTTTTTTCTCTGCCATGTCGCTACTCCTTGTCAGTGATGTGCGTTCTTGATAGGAACTGTAACCCGCAGAGAGTATGTTGCAATTGATGCAGGTCAATCTAATGGTAAAATTCTGCGCATGCCGAAACCGTTCCGCTACCTCGAACCGACCTTCTTTGCCGGTCTCTTTGATGATCCGCTGCTCCTGGTCCGGGTGAGGCCAACCGGGCGCGCCATCCTCTTCGACTGCGGCAAGATGCATCATCTCGCCAAAAGGGTCTACACCTCCATCGATGCCATCTTCATAAGCCACGCCCACATGGACCACTTCATGGGCATGGACAGCGTCATCCGCCACAGCCACGCGTCGCCCCGCACCATCGACATCTTCGGTCCGGCGGGACTCTCAAGCCGTATGGCAAGCAAGTTCGCCTGCTACGACTGGAACCTCGCCGACACCTTCTGGGGAAACTTCAGGGTGAACGAGGTGGATGGAAACGGGCGCGTCAGCAGCACGCTCTACTGCGGGGCCGAGGCCTTCGCGGCGAGCAGGGAAGGGGAGCGCAACGGGATCCTCTACGAGAACCGCCACCTTAAGGTAACCTCGACGCAATGCGAGCACCGCATTCCGGTAAGGGCCTATCGTGTGGACGAAGGCGCCGCCTTTGTGGTCGATGAAGCGCGCATGGCCGCGGAAGGGGTGGAGAGGGGGGGCTGGCTGAAGGAGATGGAGCGTCTGTTTCGTGACGGGGCGATGGAGGGACAGCGCATCAGTTACCCGCATGGAGGCGACGGCGGGATGGAAGAGAGGTGGGAGCCCGATGCCGCGTCACTGTACCGGCGTATCCGGAAGATCGAGGAGCCGGCGAGCATCGGTTACTGCACCGACGTCGGCTACTCTGAGGACAACGTCGAGCAGTTGGCCGGGCTTCTGGAGGGGGTGACACTGCTGGTGTGCGAGTGCGCCTTTCTGGCGTCGCAGCAGCAAAAGGCGCAGTTGTCGCGCCATCTATGCACCACCGAGTTCAACATGCTCCTGGACCGGTTGCGTCCGAGGTACGTGCTCCCTATGCATTTCTCGAAGACGAACCAGCGTGGCAGCGAAACGCTCTACCAGGAGATCGAGCCGCCAGCCGGGACCGCCGTGCTGAAGATCCCCGACCGGCTCACGCCGCGCCCCATCATGGAGAGCGAGGTGCCCAGGCCGGTGGAGATTTAAAAGCAAAAGGCTTCAACGCAAAGACGCAAAGACGCAAAGACGCAAAGACGCAAAGCCGCCAAGGCGCAAAGAAAAGACTTGGGGGGTAAAAACCTTCCTTTTGGTTCTCTCTTGGCGGCTTCGCGCCTTGGCGTCTTTGCGTTAAAGCCGTTGACTTTCTGGACTTGAATCTGCCGAGTCTTTTCTGCTACAAACGACGCATGAAAAAGACCAGCTCGAACGACGCACCGGTAGTCTACTCATCCGAATTCGGCCGCATGTGCCCCGGCTGCGGCAAGCCCGCCAAGTCCTGCGTCTGCAAGAAGGCCTCTGCACCTGCCGGGGACGGCACCGTGCGGCTCCGACGGGAGACCAAGGGGCGCGGCGGCAAGACGGTCATCGTCATCACCGGACTTCCTCTCGACACCGCGGCGCTCACCGCGCTGGCCGCTGAGCTGAAGAAGCGCTGCGGCTGCGGTGGTACAGCGAAAGACGGCGTGATCGAGATTCAAGGCGACCACGCCGAGGTACTTCTTGCCGAACTCCTGAGACGCGGCTACAAAGCGAAGCGCGCCGGGGGGTGAGGTTACTCCACGAGGAAGCTTTTTCCCCCAAGCTCCACCTTGTCGCCGGGACGCAGTTTCCTGCCGCGGCGCAGTTCCACCTCGCCGTTCACCGACACCATCCCCTCGGCTATGATGATCTTCGCCTCGCCGCCCGAGCAGACCGCATCCACCGCTTTCAGAAAACTGTCCAGCTTTATAAACTCAGTATCTATCTTCACTCTGCCTCCATTTAACTGTCACTGCCGCCTTATGGCGCGGTTGAACTTATCACAGAATTCTGCTAAAAAGGGACATTTCGTAAAGGAGATTGAGCATGTATACCACTAACGACTTCAAGAAGGGCCTCGTCATCAAGCTCGACGGCGCCCCCTGCGTACTCCTCGATGTAGCCTTCCAGTCCCCCTCCGCCCGCGGCGCCAACACCATGGTGAAGACCAAGTACCGCAACCTGTTAACCGCGCAGGTGCTCGAAAAGACCTTCCGTTCCGGCGACAAGGTCGACGAGGCGGACTTCGAGCGTCACAAGGGGCAGTTCCTCTACGCCGACGGCGGCCGTGGCGTCTTCATGGACCTCGAGAACTACGAGCAGTTCGAGATGGAAGAAGACAACTTCGAAGCCATCGCCCCCTTCCTTCTGGACGGCACTGAAGTGCAACTCGGCATCTTCCAGGAGCGCATGGTGAGCGTCGACCTCCCCATGGTCGTCGAACTCATCGTCACCGAGACCGCCCCCGCGCTGAAGAACGCCACCGCGACCGCACAGACCAAGGAAGCGCTCCTCGAGACCGGCCTGCGTCTGCAGGTGCCGCCGTACCTCGAAACCGGCGAGAAGATCAAAGTGGATACCCGGGACGGGCGTTTCATCTCCCGCGCCTAACGTCATTTGCGATCGATTACAGCCGGAGCCCGTGTCCCACGTCCAATCGCCTGCCGTCGCCTCGCTTCGCAGGGGGGAGGGGACAGGGTGAGGAAGGGGCGTTTCTCTTTGTCAGCAAAGCGGCTGTGTGTCTGAAGTGAAGGACATTGAAGACTGGCTGTAAAAATTAGAAGAAAAGGGTTGACACAGTCGGCGATTCAAAGTATAAAGTTGGTCTCTTGCCCAGATAGCTCAGTCGGTAGAGCAGAGGATTGAAAATCCTCGTGTCGGCGGTTCGATTCCGTCTCTGGGCACCACTTACAAATAAAAAAGGTCAGCTAGAAATAGCTGACCTTTTTTTATTCTTACAGAGCAACTCACTCGTACAATCCGCCGTCTGAATAACCTGCGCTAGCCGGGAAACTCGATCCTGAACTCCGCACCTTCTTCGGTGTTCCGTACGCTGAGCTGCCCGCCCGCGCCCTTCTCGATGATGTTCCTGGACATGTAGAGCCCGATCCCGGTTCCCTTTTCCGGCCCCTTTGTCGTGAAGTATGGCTCGAAGATGCGCGGCAATATCTCCTCAGGAATGCCACCGGCGTTATCCGCGACCGTGATGACGGATTTTTCCCCATCCCTGAAAATGCGGATCGATATCCGCGGCGTTGCCACCGCCCGCTCCCTGAGCGCTTCCGTAGCGTTGTTCACCAGGTTCATGATGACGTGGGAGAACTCGTTTCGGTGCCCCGTCACGACGAGCTTGTCCACCTCCTCGATACGCAGATCGACGCGCAACGCTTTAAGGGGCGCTTCCAGAAGTTTCACCGTGGCGTCCACGGCGGAATTTACATCAAACGGCTGCGGCTCTTTTTCCTCTTTCAGAAAATCCTTGAAGTCGTTGATGGTGTTCGACATGTGCTGGATGAGCGCCATCACCCTGCCGACCTCACCCTTCAGGAACTCGCCGCTAAACTGCCCCAATTCGTAGGTCAGCTGCAACTGCTGGACGACGAGCCCGAGGACGTTCAACGGCTGCCGCCACTGGTGGGCGATGTTGGCCAGCATCTCCCCCATGGCCGCCAGCCGGCTCTGCCGAACGAGGAGCTGCTCCTTTTCTCGCAGGTCTTCTACTGCGGCAAGGCGCTGGTCGGTTTCGCGCTGCAGCGCAAGGTACGCCTGCTCCAGCTCCGCCGTCCGCTCTCTTACCCGCAGCTCGAGTTCGTCCTTCGCCTTGCGCAGTGCCTCCTCCGCCTCTTTCCGGCGCGTGATGTCCTCGATGATCGCCACTTCGAATTTGGGTCTGCCGCCGAAATCGCGCACCAACGACAGGGTGAGCCTGGCACATACGTACTCCCCCGTTTTATGGATGAAGCGCTTCTCTATGCTGTAGCTGTTCAACTCGCCCGCCGCCATCTTCCGGAACGGCACAAGGTCAAGGTCCAGGTCATCGGGGTGAGTGATGTCGGGCCAGGGAGTCGCCAGCATCTCCTCACGGCTGTAGCCCAGCATGTTGCAGAATGCCGCATTGACATCGATCCAGCGCGCATCGTCAAAGGAGACGCGTCCCATCCCGACGGCCGCCTGTTCGAAGACGGCACGGAACTTCTCCTCGCTCTCCCGAAGGGCGTTCTCTATCCGCTTACGCACCGTTATTTCCTGGTTTACCGCGACTGCCCCGGTGATCTCGCCTTTGTCATTCCTGATGGGGACCGCGGAAAGAAGGATGACCTTACGGCTGCCGTCAAACGCTTCTATCTCCACTTCTTCATTGAGGATTGTCTCCCCTTTCAGGATGGCCCGCGCGCCTCCCCACTCTTCTGCGGCAATCGCTTCTCCGGAATCGGTCCGCCACCCCTTGTACCTTTCGTATCCGGCGATCCCGACCTTGGGCGCGCCGCCCCATATCTCTTCAGCAGCCCTGTTGGCATGCAGGATGTCGCCGCTCGCGGTAATTACCCATACCCCGACGGGAAGCGTCTCAAGCACGGTGCTCAGCAGTTCCTCGCTTTCCCTGAGCGCCTCCTGGGCCTGCCTCTTGATGGTAATGTCCCGAATCGTCAGAACGCCCATGTGCAGTTTTCCTTGCGCATCATGGATCGCCGTACCCCGGTAGCTGTAGATCCTCTGCCATGTCCGCTCCCGATGCCTTACCAAAAGCTCGACGTCGTGCAGCTCCTCGCCCCTCATAATCCGGCGAACCGGCCACTGTTCAAGAGGAAGGAGTTCCCCTTCCATCGTTCTCAGTTCGATGGTTCGGACCGCGCTCTCGAAGGTCTTGATTTCGTCCGACTCCTCTTCGAAGTCGTACATCTCCAGGGCCCGGCGGTTCCAGTAGAGCCCCGCGGTTTCCACGTCGATGACGATGAGCCCCTCAGCCATGTTGTCGATGATGTCCCGCAGCTTTTCCTCGCTTTGGCGCAGCGCTTCGCGGGCTTTCTGGCCTTCCACCGCCTGCACATGGATCTCCGCGCGTTTTCCTATCTGGTAGACGATCACCGAGAAGATGACGATCCAGGAGAGCATGAGGAGGCTTATGCTGAACGTGATGCCGTAGAGGCCGTAAGCCTCGCCGGTGAGGACGAGCCACCCGAGCAGGATGGGGAGTGTAACCGCCGGCAGCAGCAGGGCGCGTGATACGAAGCCGCCTGGCGTGGGTGAGGTGAATACTGCCATGAACGCATCTCGCGGTCTTGCGAGGAGAAGCCCGATGCCGAGGAGAATGAGCGATAAGGTCGTAGGCCAGGCGATGCCTGTCACGCGCGGGGCCGCATAGAGCCCTTCAACGCGGTAAAGGTACCCGAGAAACCCCATCAGACCCAGCAGGCAAAGGACACCCCCCAGCAACTGGGCCACCTGGGTCGCCACACTTTTCCCTTGCAGCAGCAAAAAAATGCCGATGCCGCAGAGGGTGAATGCGGTGGCACCGGGGGGACCCATCCGGTTCGGGTGCAGGACCCCCAGTGCGCCCGGCTGTTCATACGCCACGAGCTGGTCGATGCCGAAATCGACGTCGAGGAGGTGCTCGAGCAGGGTGAGCGCGGCGATCACCGTTGCCGGTGCCGCCAGGACGGCCGCCAGCCCCCTAGCGCCCCTGGGCTCTTCCGCAACTATGGCAACGGCAAGGCCGCAGAGAAGGAGGCACAACGAGGCGTTCGTCTTCATCACGAAATGGTGCAAGCCGCTTGAGGTAAGGAGGCCGGAGAGCCAGAAGACGAGATGTATCGCTCCGATCAGGGCCGCGACGATGCCGCTTAGGGCCGCGCCGCGTCGCAGGTGTTGTTCCGTCGGCTGTAAGTGGTTCAGGTAGGGGGCCATGAAGCCTCATGTCCGCGGGGATTGAAATTAAAAAACCTTACTCAATATAGCAGTCCTTTCCCGGAGTGCAGCTAAATCAGTCAAAGGTTTTGGGCCCCGAACGCCGATCTGTCACATGTTTTACCTCTGCATGCTTTCTTGAGCCGGATCGACATACTATCGGCGCACGTTTAACCCGATAATTTTAATTCCAGCTATTGCCATACTGATAAAATGAAGCAAACTGTCTGGAACATAAACGAAACCAATCTCATAGGAGCTGACATCCGCGTCCATGTTAATGGCAAAGGGAAAAGCTAAGACTGACACAGCACTCGGCAGATCGGTCAATGTTCTGAAAAGGCACCTGTTCGCCGGAGTGGTGGTGCTGAACATAGTCGTTGCCGGGATGGTCTCGTTCGCCTTGATGAAAAGCCGGGACGTGTACACGGAGCGGGCAAGCGTCACGACGCAGAACCTTGCCCGGGTACTCGACGAGAACATATCAGGCATCTTCTCCAAGATAGACATATCGTTGCAGGCGGTCTGCGACGAGTACGAACGGCAGCTTGGGGCCGGGCGGGTGGACTCCGCAGCCCTCAGCCGCTTCATAGTTCGGCAGCAGGCCCGGCTCCCGGAACTGGTCTCGCTCAGGGCGACCGATATGGCGGGGGTCGCTTTATACGGTCCCAATGTAACGCCGGCAACCACGAAAAGCCTCGCCCATCGCGACTACTTCATATACCTGCGCCAGACCCCCGACGCGGGGCTCGTCATCTCCAAGCCGCTCATCGGCGGCATCTCCGGTAAATGGATGATCGTCCTTGCCCGGCGCGTGAACGCTCCGGACGGCTCCTTCGCAGGGCTTGCCTATGCCGGGGTGACCCTCGACTACCTGTCCCATACTTTCTCCACGCTCAATATCGGCAAGCAGGGGCTGTTGTCGCTGGTGGCGTCGGACTTGAGCGTCGTGGCGCGCTACCCCAAATTGAACCGCTCCCCCGGCGGCTCTGAGATCAAGGTCACTTCCAACCGGTTCAGGTCGCTGCTCGCCAAGGGGGAGAGCATGGGGACCTACCGCACGAAGAGCAGCGTGGACGGTGTGGAGCGGGTCTTCTCCTTCCGAAAGATCGCGCTGCCGCAGCCGCTCTACGTCTTCGTCGCCATGTCCACGGCCGATTACCTTGCCAACTGGTACAACGACCTCTATCGCGGGGTCCTCTTCGTGCTTGTCTTCATGATCATGACGACGACGCTCACGCAGGTTTTCAACCGCGAGTGGGACCGCAGCAGGGAGGCGGAGCAGGCGTTGAAGGCGATGGAAGACGAGCGGCTCAAGATGGAGAAACTGGAATCCCTCGGCATCTTAGCCGGAGGCATCGCGCATGATTTCAACAACATCCTGACCGGCATCATGGGTAACCTCTCCTTTGCGAGGATGCAACTGGAGCCGGAGCACCGCTCCCAGCCCCTTTTGGAGGCGGCGGAGCGCGCGTCGTTGCGCGCGGGAGACCTTGCCAAGCAACTGCTCACCTTCGCGCGCGGGGGAGCGCCGGTCCGGGCGGTCACCTCGGTGGGCGTGCTGGTGGACGAGGCCGTCTCGCTCACCCTGAGCGGTTCCAACGTGAAGGGAATCGTCGACGTCCCGGCGTCGCTGAGCGCGGTGGAGGCCGATGCGGGACAGATGTGCCAGGCTTTCAGCAACATCATCATGAACGCCGTGCAGGCGATGTCCGAGGGGGGACTGCTCGTCATCACCGCTCGCGACCACCTTCTCGAGGCGAACAACTGGCAGAAGCTCCCGCCCGGTCCTTACGTGAGCGTCGCGTTCTCCGATGAGGGGGGCGGCATCCCGCAGGAGGACCTAAAGAAGGTTTTCGATCCCTACTTCACCACCAAACCGCAGGGGAAGGGGCTGGGGCTCGCCTCGGTCTACTCCATCGTCAAAAGGCACGGCGGCAGCGTGAGCGTCGATTCTCAAAAAGGCGATGGTACGACCTTCACCGTATATCTACCCTCGCTGGGGGCGAGCGGTGAGGAACAAGCACCCGAGGTGACGCGCGTCAGCCAGGTGCCTCCCGCCGCGCTTTCCCTGCTGGTGATGGACGACGAGGAGGTGATCCGGCAGTTGGCGGCGGGGGTGCTCGGGCATCTGGGGCACCGAGTGGTGACCTGCGCCGACGGCGGCGACGCGGTGGAATTGTACCGGGCGGCGCTGCAGGAGGGGGATCCCTTCTCTGCGGTGCTGGTGGATCTCACCATACCCGGAGGAATGGGGGGGAAGGACGCGGCGCAGCAGATCCTCTCCCTCGATCCGAAAGCGCGCCTGGTCGTGATGAGCGGCTACTCCAACGACCCGGTCATGGCGAACTTCCGCGACTACGGTTTCTTGAAGGCCCTGCATAAGCCTTTCGACGCGCAGGCGATGGCGTCAGTGCTGGAGTCACTGCTTTAAATCGGGCACGGTAAGGAAAATCGAATTCTTACCTGCGTTTATCGCAATACCGACTTCATTGTATTGTCCCGAGGATTGCACTATATTAACGGCTCTTTAAGAGGCTGCGGAACTGTGTTGTCACAGGAAGTACTGTCAAAGGAGCTGCCCGCCCGACGCGTGGGCCGTCATGCGGCAGACTTCGGAACCTGTGCTGCTATGAGGTTACCCATGAACTCCAAGGGATCCTGGCATGACCAGGTACACCTGCCTTCATCCTTTGCCCGCTTCTTCATCTTCGTTTTTCCGCTCCTTATCTTCAGTGTCGTCTTGCTGTTGTCTTGCCTTGCCCCTACCGCCGTCCTCGCCTCTCCCAGAACCGTCTCCGTCGGCGTCTACGACAACCCCCCTAAGATTTTCGTCTCGGCCGCCGGTAAGCCTGCGGGGATCTTCGTCGACATCATCGAGCACATAGCCGCGAAAGAGGGTTGGCAGCTGCAGTTCGTGACTGGGACCTGGAGCCAGGGGCTGGAGCGCCTGCAAAAAGGCGAAATAGACCTGATGCCGGATGTCGCATATACGGCGGAGCGCGAGAAGGTTTATTCCTTCAACAAGGTTGCCGTCCTTTCCGGCTGGTCGCAGGTCTATGCCCGCAAGGGAAGCGGCATCCAGTCGATACTGGACCTAAACGGCAAGCGTGTGGCGGGGCTTGAGAAGACCATCCAGCTGGAAACCCTGGACCGGCAGGCGAAGAGCTTCGGCTTGAAGATCACCCAGGTGCCGGTCTCGAACTACAAGACGGAATTCGAGATGATCGCCTCGGGTAAGGTCGATGCCGGGGTGACCAACCGCTATTACGGGTTGATGTTCGCCAGGAAATCGGGATTGGAGGATACCCCGATCATGTTCGACCCGGCCCCCTACTGCTTCGCGGCCCGAAAGGACGCCGCCGGGCCGCTGCAGCTTTTGGAGGTCATCGACGGCCACCTGACCGCGATGAAAACGGATCCCCAGTCCGTGTACTACGCCACGATGAAGCGGTGGACTTCGGAAGAGGTGCACTTCAACCTCCCGGCCTGGCTGCCGCTCCTTGGAGGGGTGCTGGGCGCCGCACTGATCATGAGCCTGGTCGGCGGGGTCGTCCTGAAACAGCAGGTGAACGTACGGACCAGGGAGCTGCAACAGATCAACCGGGAGATGGAGCAGCGCATCGATGAGCGTACCAGTTCGTTGCGCCAGGCGAACCAGCAACTGTGCAACGCCCTGGACGAACTGGCCCTTGCCAAGGAGGGGGCCGAGGCGGCCAACCGCGCGAAGTCGCTCTTCCTCGCCAACATGAGTCATGAAATCAGAACCCCGCTGAACGCCGTGCTCGGGTTCAGCCAGATCGTCCTGCACGACCCCAACCTCTCGCCGGCGAACCGGCGCAACCTAAAGACGGTCAACCGCTCCGGCGAGCACCTCTTGGCCCTGATCAACGACGTGCTCGACATGGCCAAAATCGAATCGGGGCGCATGAGCGTTGAGGCGCTCCCTTTCGATCTGCCCGGAGTGCTGCAGGACGTGGTGGAGGTTTTCTCTCCCAAGGCGGCTTCCAAGGAGTTGCAGCTCATGCTCGAGGTACATCCGGATACGCCGCGCTACGTGCTTGGGGATGCGGGGAAGCTGCGCCAGATCGTCATCAACCTGGTTGGAAACGCGGTGAAGTTCACCGACCATGGTTGGGTAGCGCTCCGCGCGCGGGGGGACATGCGTGACGGCCGCCCGTTCGTGGAAGTGGAGGTGGAAGATACCGGGCCCGGCGTGGCGCCGGAGGACATCCAGCACGTCTTCGGCCTCTTCGAGCAGGCGGACGTCGGCAGAAGGACCCAGGGAGGGACCGGACTCGGGCTCCCGATCAGCCGCGAGTACGCCCGGCTCATGGGGGGGGATCTGTCGGTTTCCAGCGAACCTGGACACGGCGCATGTTTCCGCGTGACCCTTCCCGTGGTCGAGGCGGAGCAGGCGCCCGCTCCGGAGCCTGCCGGGCAGCAACGCCGGGTGCTGCGCCTGAAGCCGGGACAGCGGAGCTGGCAGCTTTTGGTGGTGGACGACCGCGACACGAACCGGGAGATCCTGGTGAAGATGCTCACCCCGGTGGGGTTCAGCGTCATCGAGGCGAAAGACGGGCAACGCGGCATCGAAGCGTTCGCCTCCCATACGCCGGACCTCGTTTTCATGGACGTGGTGATGCCGGTCATGGACGGGCGCGAGGCGACCAGGCGCATACGCGCGCTCCCCGAGGGGAAGGACGTCCCCATCATAGCCGTTTCGGCCAGCGTCTTCGAGGAGCAGTTGCGGGAAGTCATGGCGGCGGGGGTCGACGATTTCCTGCGCAAGCCGTTTCGCGAGGAGGAGCTTTTCGAGAAGCTGGGCCGGCTGCTTCCGGTCGAGTTCGAGTATGAAGACGAGGAGGACACCACGGTCGCAAGCGGGGAAGACGTCTTGTCGGATGCGGGGATGGCCGAGGCGGTGGCGCTCCTTCCCGAGGAGGTGCGCTCCGAACTGATCGCGGCGGCGCGGGAGCTGGACCGCGGCCGCATCCTTTCCCTGCTTGGCGGCATCAGCGAGAGCGCGCCCGGGGTGGCCGACCGTCTGCGCGACCATGCTGAAGGGTACCGTTTTGATCTGATCGAAGAGGTGCTCCTGCAAACGCCGGGGCAGGGGGGGGAGCCTGCGGCTGCGGGGAGAGAGGCGGACACGGTATGACGGAAAAAACGACAATGATCCTGATCGTCGACGACACCCCGGCCAACCTGCAGCTGCTGGAATCGATCCTGAAGGAGAAGGGGTACGAGGTGCGGGGGGCCATCAACGGCCCCATGGCCCTGAAGGCTGCGCGGCTGCAGCCCCCGGACTTGGTCATGCTCGACATAAACATGCCGGAGATGAACGGTTTCGAGGTCTGCCGCGCCCTGAAAGAAGACCCCGCACTCGCCTCCATCCCGGTGATCTTCGTCTCCGCTGCGGTGGAGACTGCGGACAAGCTGCGTGCCTTCGACGAGGGGGGCGTTGATTACGTGACCAAGCCGTTCCAGGCGCAGGAAGTGCTCGCCCGGGTGGAGACCCATCTCGAGCTCTCCCGGGTGCGCGGAGCACTGCAACGGCAAAATGCCGAACTCGCGCGGACCCTGGAGCACCTGACCCGCGCCCAGGTGCACCTGGTGCAGTCGGAGAAGATGGCGGCCCTGGGGCTTCTGACCGCGGGGGTCGCACACGAGCTCAACAACCCCCTCAACTTCATCGCCGCCAGCGTACAGGGGCTGAAAAAGACCGTGGCGCCGATCGACGAGCTGATGGCGCTCTGCCAGGCCCTACCGGGCGGGATATGCGATGAGGTGATCGGGCGCATCGAGACGTGGTGCCGCGAAAACGAACTCGGCGAGCTGCGCGAGAGCATGAACGAGCTCGTGAACAACGCCTGTTACGGCGCGAACCGGGCCGCCGAGATCGTGAGCAGCCTGAGGATCTTCTCCCGTATGGACGAGGCGGATCGAAAGAGCGTGAACCTGCACGAGTGCCTCGACGCCGCCCTGCTGCTTTTGAACGGCTCCTACAAGGACCGCATCCGCATCGAACGGCACTACGACGATCTCCCCCCATGGCTGTGCCAGCCCGGGAGGCTGAACCAGGTGTTCATGAATTTGCTGGCAAACGCCGTCGACGCCATCATGGCCCAACCGGAAAAAGTCGACGCGACCATCCGTGTCAGCACCCGGATGGAAGAGCGCGACGGACGTTGCTGCGCCGTGGTGGAGGTCGCGGACAGCGGGGTGGGCATGACGGACGAGGTGCGCAAGCACCTGTTCGAGCCGTTCTTCACCACCAAGGAAGTCGGCAAGGGGGTAGGCCTCGGGCTTTCCATCTCGCACGGCATCGTCCGCGACCACCAGGGTGTCATCGAGGTGGAGAGCCGCGCCGGGCAGGGGAGCGCATTCCGCGTGATACTGCCGCAGCTCGAAACCTGAGAAAGGAGCCGCCATGAGCGAAATACCTCCTGCAACCAAACCGAGACTCCTCTACGTCGACGACGAACGGCCGAATCTCGTGGCGTTGCGTGCGCTTTTGCGCGACACCTACGAGGTGTTCATCGCCGAGACCACCGACGAGGCGTTCGCTCTCCTTTCCGGGCATGACATCCCCCTTGTGGTTTCCGACCAGCGCATGCCAGGCATGACGGGGACCGAGTTCCTGGAGAAGGTCGCGGCGGCCTATCCGGACTGCATCCGCATGATCCTCACCGGGTATTCGGACATCGACGCCGTCATCAACGCCATCAACCGCAGCCAGATCTACTACTACTTCAAGAAGCCGTGGAACGAGACCGAGATCCGCCTGACGCTCTCCAACGCGCTGGAATCGATCATGACGCAGCGCCGGCTGGTGGAGAGCGAGCGGCGCTTCCGGAGCACCTTCGAGCAGGCGGGGCTTGGGCTTGCGCACCTCGAACTGGAGGGGCGCGTGCTGCGGGCGAACGGCAAACTGCAGGAATTCCTGGGGGCAACGGAAGCGGAGCTCCTGGGAACGCAACTGAGCGACTGGTTGCCCGGGTTCGACCCGACCGAGCCGCTCGGCCACCCCGGGCAACTCGTGGTCCGGGAGGCCCCGGTGGCGACGCCGCATGGGGAGCGCTGGAGCCGGCTCACCTCCTCGGTTTCGCTCGACGGTCAGGGAAAGCCGGATTACCTGATCACCCTCGTCGACGACCTCACCGAGCGCCGGCAGACCGAGGAACTGGTACTGAAGCTGTATCACGTCGTGGAGCAGAGCCCGCTTTCCATCCGCATCACGGCGAAGAACGGGGTCGTCGAGTTCGTGAACCCGAGCTTCACCCGGATGAGCGGCTATGCGGCGGAGGAGATGGTAGGCCAGCAGGCGGACCTCCTGCTGTCGGAGCAGGCCCAGGAGGCGGACCACCAGACCCTCTGGGATTGCATCACCTCAGGGACGGTCTGGCAGGGAGAGATGCCGAGCCGCGCCAGGGACGGCCGGCTTCTCTGGACGCGCGTCACCGTTTCGCCGGTCCGCACCAGGGACGGGGTCGTCACCCACTACGTGACCATCAAGGAAGACATAACGGAGCGGCACCGGCTGGAGGAGCAGCTGCTGCAATCGCAGAAGATGGAGGCGATCGGGCAACTCGCTGGGGGCGTGGCCCACGATTTCAACAACATCCTCATGGTCATCATGGGGTACGGCGCCATGTTGAAAGGGGACAGCCTCCTTGCTCCCGAGCAGAAGGAAAAGGTCGACCACATCCTCGAGTACGCCGACCGGGCCGCCCAGCTCACCTCAAGCCTGCTCGCCTTCAGCCGCAAGCAGGTGATGAGGCTGCAGCCTGCCAACCTGAACGACATCATTTTGCAGGTGCAGAAGTTCCTGGCGCGGGTCATCGGGGAGGATGTCCAGCTCAGATCGGCGGTAAGCGCGGAGCCGTTGCCGGTCAGGGTCGACAGCGGCCAGATCGACCAGGTCCTGATGAACCTGGTCACCAACGCCCGCGACGCCATGCCGGGGGGCGGCGTGGTGACCATCGAGACCCACCGGCAGATGATCGAGGAGTGCGGCGCATCGACCGGCGAGCATCCCGCGCCCGGTCCTTACGCGGTCGTTTCCGTCTCGGACACCGGGGTCGGGATGGACGAGACGACGAGGACCAGGATCTTCGAGCCCTTCTTCACCACCAAGGAGCCCGGCAAGGGGACCGGCCTCGGCATGTCCATCGTGTACGGCATCATCAAGCAGCATAACGGTTTCATCAACGTGTACAGCGAACCGGAAGTAGGGACCACCTTCAGGATCTACCTGCCGCTGTACCGGATCGGAGGGGCTGCCGAGGAAAGCGCCGCGGCACCGGATGCTCCCGGCCGGGGAACGGAAACGATCATGGTCGTGGAGGACGAGCCCTCACTGCGTCAGCTCCTGGACAGCATCCTGACCGAGCACGGGTATCGGGTCATCCTGGCGCAGGACGGGGCGGATGCGATCGAGAAGTTTCAGGGGACGCCGCCGGGAACCATCGCGCTGGTGCTTATGGACCTCATCATGCCCAGGATGAACGGCAAGGAGGCCTGTGAGGAGATCAGGAAGGTCGACCCGTCGATGCGCGTGGCGTTCACGAGCGGCTACACCAGGGAATTCATCGACATCCGCGACGCCCTGGCCGAGGAGATCGAGCTCATCATGAAGCCGGTTCAGCCTACGGAGTTGCTGCGCAAGGTACGGGACATTCTCGACCGTTCCACGACACCGGCCGCATAGAGGTACCTCAAAAGCCCTTCCATAAGCCGTCTGAGGGATGATCGTGCGGCAGCCAGTCTCGAAGCAGTGAGTATGGCGACACGTGCCCCCCTTTGCGAAGGGGGGACAGGGGGGATTTGCGGCCTTCGTTGGCAGCTGTCCTTCGCGTCCCCTCTCCCGGGCGTGGTGAGGGCGTTGCTACCCGGTCATGTCGCGCCGCACCCGGCTCAGTGTGCCAGCAACTGGGCGATCTTTTCATGGAGCTGCCGGGAGTCGAGCGGCTTCGAGATGTAGTGCATCCCTTCCTCCACGATGCCGCGCTGGGCGACGATGTCGGCGGTGTAGCCGGACATGAAGAGGACCCTTATCCCGGGGCGGATCCCCCTGATACGCTCGGCCATCTCTCTGCCGTTCATCCCCGGCATCACCACGTCGGTCAGGACCATGTCGATCTCACCCCCCTGCGCGCAGATGTCGATGGCGCTTTCCGGCGTCCCCGCCTGGATCACCTCGTACCCCATCTCCTCAAGCATCAGCGTCGTCGTGCAAAGGAGCATCTCCTCGTCCTCGACGAGCAGGATGGTGCCGCTGCCGCTTTTCGGCAGGGCGGCATCGACCTCCTCCTCGCGCGCCTCCTCATGGTGACGCGGCAGGTAGATGTTGAACACGGTCCCCTGCCCCGGCTCGCTGTAGACGTTGATGAACCCGTTGTTCTGGGTGACGATGCCGTACACGGTGGCGAGCCCGAGGCCGGTGCCGACCCCCACCCCCTTCGTCGTGAAGAACGGCTCGAAGATGTGCTCCCGCGTCTCCCGGTCCATCCCGGTTCCGGTGTCGCTCACGGTGACCTTCACGTAGTCGCCGGGGACGCAGCCGGCGTGGTGGCGGCAGTAATCCGTGTTGAGGCGGATGTTGGCGGTATCGATGTTCAGGTTGCCGCCGTCGGGCATGGCGTCCCGGGAATTCGCCGAGAGGTTCATGAGGATCTGGTCGAACTGCGAGGGATCGATGAGGACGGTCCAAAGCGGCGTCGCCGGCTTGAAGGTGAGCTTCACGTCCTCGCCGATCAGGCGGCAGAGCATACTCTCCGCGGCGAGGACCTGGCTGTTCAGGTTCACCGGTTTTGGAGAAACGATCTCCTTGCGCGAGAAGGCGAGCAACTGCCGCGTGATCTCGCTGGAGCGCTGCGCCGCCTTCAGGATGTGGTCGAGGAACTTCTGCTCCGGGGCGTCGTCGGGGATGCGGTGCCGGCAAAGCTCAGCGGCGCCGATGATGACGCCGAGCATGTTGTTGAAGTCGTGAGCGACGCCACCGGCGAGCCTCCCGACCGACTCCATCTTCTGGGACTGCCTTAGCTGCTCCTCGAGCTTCTTGTGCTCGGTCATGTCGCGCCAGATGCAGTAGTAGACCTGGCGGTCCTGGATGTTGACGATCTGCGCGTTGACCTCGACGTTTCTGAGCTCACCGCTCTTGGTGCGCTGCACCGTCTCGAAACTCCCACGTCCCTCCCTGACGATCCCCCCTATCCGCTCGTGCGTCTCTTCCCGTGTCTCCTGCGCCTCCACGTCGAAGATGGAGAGCTCCGCGAACTCGTCCCGGCTGTAGCCCAACTGTCTGCATACCGCGTCGTTGAAGTTGAGAAAACGCGCCGTCTCCGGGTCGATGATGACGATGCCGTCGGGGGACTGCTCGAGGAGGAGCCGGTTCAGATTCGACTCTTCCTCGATGGCCCGCTCCATCTGCTTGCGCTCCGTGATGTCGGTGATGACGGCGATGCGGCAGGTGCGCCCCTTGTAGACGATGTCGTGCGAGGTGACCACGATGGGGAAGACCGAGCCGTCCTTTTTGCGGTGGTGCCACTCCCCCACGTAGGTATGCCCGGTGAGCTTCGCAGCGACATCGGTGATCCTGCGCTTCTCGTAATCCGGGTAGAGGTCGGTCAGGTGGAGTGCCAGCGCCTCTTCGCGCGCGTAGCCGTAGGCGAGGGCGAACGCCTCGTTCACCGCGACCATCTCCATGCTCCCGCGCTCGTAGATCAGCATGGGCGCCGGGTTGTGCTCGAAGAGGTCGCGGTATCTCTGCTCGCTCGCTCGCAGGTCGGCCTCGGCCTCCTTTCGGGCCGCCTCCTCCTTGAATATCAGCATAGCGCGGACGATAAGGCCGGAGACAGCGATGCCCGTCGCCAAAAGGAAGGCGAGCAGCGCGATCAGGCGGTTTCGGTACGAGGTGAGGGAGGCGAGGATCTCCTTTTCGGAGGAGGTGACCGCGATGGACCAGAAGGTGTTGCCGAGCGCCACCGGGTAGTAGACCGCGAGCTGTTTTGTCGGCTTGCTGTCCCGCGCGTCCACTCGGGCGCTGTAGCTCCCCGTGCCTGCGCCCCCCTTCAGCATCTCCCGCGCGACGGCTCTGCGGCTCGGGAACTCCCTGGCGTTCTCGAAGACGTTTCTGCCGCTGTGCCCGGCCACGGGGCAGTACAGCTCGGTGCCGTCGCGGCTGACCACCCAGGCGTACCCGGTCTTGCCGATCTTGATCACGTCGAAGTAGCGGTGCGCGAGGTTCTGGAAGTTGATGACGATGGCGATGCTCCCCTTGAAGCGTGCCCCGTCGAAAACCGGGACATGGAGGGCTACCGCGTCGTATCCCTGCACCGCCCGGAATACGTCGCTCACCACCGGCTGGTGCGTTCGCATAAGTTCGCGGATGTGCTTCTGGTCCGCGATATTTTCCCCCTCCGCTTCCCGCTGCGGAACGGTGAAGAGAATGACCCCGTTTTCGTCCACACGGGTGAAGGATCGGATCTGCTCCTTGTGGGCATCGTAGAAGAATTCCATCTGCTGCCGCCCGGGAGCGTCTAGGATGGCGATCTCCTTCATCCGTGCCAGGGAACTGAGGATACCGGTCCAGGTGGCGAAATATTCCTCGATACCCTGGGCCGCCTGCCTTGCATGGATCATCTGCTCGTCATGCAGCCTGGAGATGGCCGCATCCTTCGCCTTGTCATAGGAGAGGGTGAAGATGAGCCCGCACACGATTGTGGCGACGACGACCAGCAGGGCGAGCGCCCTTTTCTGTATGTACCTCTGCATCATAGTGAAGACCATGGCCGCTTTATGGGCGGGGTATTTTGCGGTGCACCGCTACATCACTCTTATCGACCGTTGCACGGGAAACTGTGAGGGAAAAAACGAACCGGAGGGGGGGCGGCACTGGTTGAACGCGGTGCCATTGCAAAAGCGAGTGCCGCCGATACAATTCGTTGACGTTTTTTAATCAATTAGGAGGAGGCGCCTATGAAAAGCTACCAGGAGATCGCCGCCTTTGTCGTCGCGGTTGCCACCGCCTTTTTCTACCTGCTGTGGTTCTTCCTCCCCCCCGTCCGCCTGGTCTGGCGCTGCCTCTCCTCCGAGGAAAACCTCCCCGTGATGAACACGCTGAAGGCGTGCTGGGACTCCGCCTGGCCCTTCAAGCCGGCGATGTTCAGAAGGCAGATGCGCCTTTGGCTTGAGCTCAGGCTTTTGCACCCGAAGCCGCGCAAGGAGCCCGCCTGGTATCTCGACGCCAAAACCAAGAGGTACCAGCTGCAGTTCGACGACAAGGCTTACCGACGCGAGCTCGCCGAGTGGCGGCGGGCGAACCGGGCCAAGTTCGGCGCCTTGAAGATCAAGGAGCGCGAGCCGGTGATCGAGGTGGTGGATGTCTTCAGGTTGAACGATGAAAGCACCAAGAACGGGATCAAGCAGTACCTGCTCGCCGTGTCGCAACTGCGCCTATCGCTCGACGAGGAGGCCTCCTTTCTCTGCAGCGTGAAGATCGAGCACGGCTTCCTTCTGCCCTTGAACCTCCTGGCCGGGCTCATGTCGCGCTTCTCCGACGACTGGGACCCCATCATCTCCTCGTACGACCGGATGTCGCACCGCGGCTTTTCGGCGCAGCAGATGACCATCTTCAACCTCTGGCTTTTGTGGGGACCAAGCGTCCCGATCTGCAGTTGCGAACAGTGGCAGGGGCCCATCACGCTGCAGTACGGCTTCGGCGACGAGAACAATTCGGTGCGCGTGAGGGTGAGAGACGAGAGAAAGGAACAGCTCCTCTCCGACCTGAGAAAAGCGGCGGCGGCGCAAACAGGCGCGGCGCACCCGGCCTTGCACGCGAGCGTGACCGGCAAGCTCTGGCCCCCGAGCAGCTTTTTCCAGGGGGAGATCTGCGGCGCGCAGCAGGAGCTTTTGAACCCGGACCGCGAGGCTTTCATCCTGGAGTACGAGGGGCACAGCGTGGTGGGGAACCCGGCTAGTTCGCGGCTCTTCTACACCGCTTACGTATGGGCGCTCTTCGTGGTGGGGCGGGAGCAGAAACCGGGGACGGAGCAGGTGCGCAGCGAGCCGTGGCTGCACGTGATCCCCTTCTTCGAGCACGGCAACATCGTCGATGAGTCATGCTACGAGATGGCGAAGCTGCAGCTTGCGCAAAAGGTGCTCGAATACGTGCGGGCGAGCGGCCACATCGAGGCGGACCCGAGCCTCGCGCCGCTAAGACTTTGGTACGTGACCGCCCTGGACGACTCCGGCTGCGGGCGCGGCATCGAGGTCCCCCCGCGGGGCAAAAGCATCAAGGCGACGCTCGAGGAGTTGCTTTCGGAGAGCGAGCATCGCCCGCTCAGGAAGCGGATCATCACCGACGACGCGTCCTACGCAGCACTCCTGTCGGGGTGCCACCTCTCCAAGGTAGTGTCGGAGCTCTTCGCCGCGATCGAGGGGGACGGCGCTAGGAGAGGGCGCGCACCAGCGCGGTAGGGTGCAGCGGCAGGCCGGCCAAGCCTGCGACACCCATGACGATCCCGAACCCCGCGACGGCGAGCGCCAGGTACAGGAGCTTTTTTTTCTGGGTGAGCGAGGCGATGGCGAGCATGGCGAGCGATACCGCGAGCGTCGCGTCGGAGAGGTCGAACTGGTCGTCACGGTAGTTCAAGTCGTCGTACTGCTTGCCGAGCCCGTTCGCTTGGGCGGCGAGCTTCTCCTCTTCCACCTTGTAGCGCGCGATGTTGTCGCCGTACTCCTTCTTCTGCCGCTCTAGCGCGGGAGAGCTCTCCCGCGGCGCCAGCGCACCGATCGCCACCACCTGGTTCAGCCCGAGTTCGGCAAGGTGCTGTTTGAGCTTTTTCGCCTGGTATTCGTTCCAGGTGTCCACCTGGTCCGACTTAGCCTGCAGCATCGCCTGGACGATGTTGTCGTCCTTCACCTTGGACACCGCCATGAAGACCGAGATGATGGCGACCGCCACGGCGACCTTGTTGTTGAGCGCGTTTCTCTCCTCGGACGAATCGAGGCGCTGCTGCAGATCGTTTGCTTCCGTCATGGCAATCCTCCCCTTACTTCCCTCCCGAAGTCCTCAATGCCAGGCAGTCGATGAGCAGGCGTTCGCCGGTGAAGGAGGCGTCTTTGCGCTTCACGATGCGCCATCCGCCGACGTTGAAGGAGCTGTGCGCCGTCGCCTCCTCGGCGAGCCCGGGCATCCCCTCGAGGAGCTCAACGAGCGCCTGGTCGTGTCCGAGCACCACCGGGGAGAGCCCGGTGCCCACGATGATGGTGACGGGCTCGACGAGCAGGTTCGCGAGGTCCTGGGGGACCGGCTCCACGGCGGCCGCTTTCCCCTGCAGGCGGATCATCCTGGCGCGGGAGTCGGGGCCGACCGTCCCCCTCGTGGTGCTGATCAGGTCGAGCAGGTGGTCGCGGATGTCGTTCAGGCTGTCGGCCGCGTTCAGCCGCTCGATCTCCGGGTAGATCTCGAGAGCCTTCGCCAGGAGGGAGATCTCGCGCAGGTAGTTGCTGCGCTGGTTCTCCGGGACGAGGTACATGGCGATCACCTTCACCGGTTTCCCGTCCGGGGTGCCGTAGTCGATCCCCTTGGGACTCCAGCCGACGACGCAGATCAGGTCCTCGTCGAAGGGGACGCGGGCGTCGGGGCAGGCCCACCCCTTGCCGAGGGCGGTCTTCGAGGCCGCTTCCTTGGCGAGGATGAGTCCGGCCACGTCGGTGTCGGCGGGAAGCGACGGGACCGCCTCCAGGATGTGGGCGAGGAAGCGGAGCGCGTCCTCCTTGTCGTAATCGTCCGGGATCTCGAGGAGACGCCCTTCCTGTAGTGCGTCGAGCAGGCTGTCCATGATCAGTCACCTCCAAAGCGTTTGAAGAACCAGGTCTTCACGAAGTGGGTAAGGATGGAATAGGTCAGAAGGAACGCGACGATATAGACCCAGTACACCGGCGGCAGCGGCACGAGGCTCAGCGCCCCCGCGAAGGGGGAGTAGGGGAGCCAGGCGCCGATCCCCATGATCGCCAGCGTGGTGAGGGTCATCGGAAGCGAGGCCGAGCTGCCGAAGAACGGTATGCGCCGGGTCCTTATGATGTGCACGATCAGGGTCTGGGTGAGCAGCGACTCCACGAACCAGCCGGTCTGGAAGAGCCGCGCAAGCCCGTCCTGCTGCAGCGCGGTGACGCCGGGGGCGTTGTAGGCGGCGCAGCCAAAGACATACCACATGAGCGCGAAGGTCGCGTAGTCGAAGAGCGAGCTTATGGGGCCTATGCAGAACATGAAGCGCTTGATGTTGCCGATGTTCCACTTAAGCGGCTTCGCCACCAGTTCCTCGTCGACCCGGTCGGTCGGTATCCCGGTCTGGGAGAAGTCGTAGAGGAGGTTGTTGGCGAGGATCTGCACCGGCAGCATCGGGAGGAAGGGAAGCAGGTAGCTCGCCCCGATCACCGAGAACATGTTGCCGAAGTTGGAGGAGGACCCCATCCGGATGTACTTGATGATGTTCGCGAAGACGCGGCGCCCCTCCATGATCCCCTCTTCGAGGACGAGAAGGCTCTTCTCCAGGAGCACGATGTCGGCGGTCTCCTTGGCGACGTCGACCCCGGAGTCGACCGAGATGCCGACGTCGGCGGCCTTAAGCGCCGGGGCGTCGTTGATGCCGTCCCCCAAAAAGCCGACCACGTGGCCGCTGTCGCGCAGGCTGCGCACGATCTGCTCCTTCTGGGCCGGGGAGAGCTTCACGAAGACGTCCACCTCGCGGACCACCCGCGTGAACTCCTCGTCGTCCAGGCGCGCAAGCTCCGCACCGGTCAGCATCCCGTCCGCCTTCAGTCCCACGTTGCTGCAGACCTTCTTCGTCACGAGCCCGTTGTCGCCGGTGAGCACCTTCACGCGCACACCCGCCTCCTGCAAGAGGGCGAGCGCCTCGCTCGCCTGCGCCTTCGGTGGATCGAAGAAGGCGATGAACCCCAAGAGGATCATGCGCGACTCGTCCTTCACCTCGAACTGGGTCTTCTCGCGCGGGAACTCGCGGTAGGCGATGGCGAGCACGCGGAAGCCGTCGCGGTTGTGCCGTTCCACCTCCTCGAAGAGGTTGTCCCGGATCATGTCGAAGAGGGGGAAGACCTCCTCGCCGATCTGGTAGTGGCTGCAGCACTCGTAGATCTCCTCCACCGCCCCCTTGCAGATGAGCACGTGGTCACCCTCGAAGTCGACGACGACCGACATGCGGCGGCGCTGGAAGTCAAAGGGGAGCTCGTCCACCAGGCGGCAGAGCTGGACGTTCATCTCGGTGTGGTCGAGGATGGCGCGGTCGATCAGGTTTCTTAAGCCCGTCTGGTAGTGGCTGTTCAGGTAGGCGTAGGTGAGGACGTCTTCGCTGGTGCGGCCGGTCAGGTCGACGTACTTCTCGAGGACGACCTGGTCCTGGGTCAGCGTGCCGGTCTTGTCGGTGCAGAGGATGTCGATGGCGCCGAAATTCTGGATCGAGGGGAGCCGCTTGATGATCACTTTCTTGGCCGCCATGGTGAGCGCGCCCTTGGCGAGGTTCACCGTGACGATCATTGGGAGCATCTCGGGGGTGAGGCCGACGGCGATGGAGAGGCCGAAGAGGAGGGCATCGACCCAGTTCCCCTTGGTCATGCCGACGATCATGAAGACCGCGGCGGTCATCACCAGCATGAAGCGGATCATGAGCCAGGTGAAGGAGCGGGTCCCCTTGTCGAAGCTCGTATCCTCCGGCTTCTCGGCAAGCGAGGCGGAGATGGAGCCGAAGAGGGTCCTGACGCCGGTGTTAACGACGACGGCGCGCGCCGAGCCGCTGTTCACGCTGGAGCCTAAGTAGCAGGCGTTCGGGAGTTCCCAGGCGGAGAGCCCGGTGTCGTGCTCCTTGTCGACCATGGCGCTCTTTTCCACCGGCATCGACTCGCCGGTGAGCGCGGACTGGCTCACGAAGAAGTCCTTGGCGGAGAGGAGCCTCACGTCGGCGGGGATGATGGAGCCCGCCATGAGGAGCACGATGTCGCCCGGGACCACGTCGCTGATGCGGATCTCGGTCTCCTCGCCGTCACGCAGCACGAGGGTGCGCGACTGGACCCTCTTGCCGAGCGCCTCGACCGCCTGGCCGGAGCGGCGGTCCAGGATGAAGGAGAGGCCGACGCTCAGGATGATCATGGCGCTTACGATGAGGGCCGACTTGGTCTCGCCGACGATGCCGGAGATGATGGCGATGACGAGGAGCTGGATTACGAGCGGGCTCTTGCAGCGCTCGAGGAGGTCGGCGAACACGGTGAGGCGTCTTGCGTGGGCGAGCTCGTTGGCGCCGTACTCGTCGAGGCGCTTCTCGGCCTCCTCGGCGGAGAGCCCCTCTTTCGCCTTCGTGTCGAGCTCTTTCAGCGCGTCGCGCACCGAGATGGAGCAAAGCTCCACCAGGCGGCGCTCGCTCTCCCCCTGCGACGCCGTTTTGTGCGCCTGCTGGCGCTGGGCGGGCGTCTGCTTTGCCGAACGCCCTCCCGGTATATTGGAAACGATGAACATCCTGCCTTCTCCTGTACGGCAACCTTGCGTGCGGCCAAAGCGTACCACATCCGCAGCCGGACGGACCGGTGCTGCGACGGCGCGTGCGACCGCAATACGACGCCGGATGCGCCACGGGCGTAGAGCGCCCTGCGTAAGCCGGTCGGTGCTTGCATCAAGAGGGAGTTCGTGTGGAAGACTCCCCGCTGCTTATCGAGTCCCGTTCCTGTGGGCGGAACCGGATCAAAGCGGGCAGGGAAGGAGGAAGGCTTTGAAGGGGGTTATCGCCGCGGGAACGGGATGGGTAACGGATATTCGCTACTATGACTGTCCAATGTGAAAAACCACCACCTTTCTGTGCGATGTGCGGAAACGAAAAAAGGCCACGGGAGAACCCGGGCCTGGATGTGCCTCACGGTTCCCCACTCGTCGGTTTTCGGCAGTGCACAACGTAGGTCGCAAGGGACCAGCTACCTTAAGTAGAGCCTTAATCCGGCAATACCTGGTCTACCCATTGGCGTCTTTCGACGTTTCCGGGCAGTAGCCTGTGTTTGTGCAAACGCCTCATCTTAACGAGGAACTCTGTCTGTTTATACCCTGTCGGGAAAATTGTCAACCCGTTATCGTCGGGGATGGCGACGGTTACGGCGTTTCACCCCGATTGGCCGCTGCCGCGCGCGAGATCCGTTACAGGATCGCCACGAAAACCGTCGCCGCGGCGACGATCAGGACGCGGTGACCGGCAAGCGCGCCGCCGGGGAGACCGTCCTGGCGCTGCAGCTTGCCGAGGATCTTGAGCGAGAAGAGCGCAGCGAGCAATATGAGCGGGTAGATGAGCAGGCGCAGCGTGCCGAACTCGGGGGTGAGCCGCGCCGCGTCGAGCCGGCCGTCGAGGCCCAGGGCGTCGATCATGAGCGGCACGAGCGCAGCGCCCCCCTCGACCAGGGCGCGGAAGAAGATGAGGAAGAGCCCGGCCGCGGCAAGCGGCAGGTAGGCGAGCCCGCTCGTGGTGAAGACCTGGCGCCACCCGGTTCCGCGCACCGTCGCCGAGGCGAGCATGGTGAGGAGGGTGAAGCCGGCCACGATGGCGAGGGCGACCAGGTAATCGGTGACGCTCCAGAGGGTGCGCGAGAAGATCTCGATGTGGCGGCCGGCGGCGAGCGGTGTCCCCTTCGCGGCGATGACCACGCCGACCAGGGTGGTGCTGAAGAACGCCTCGCGCAGGCCGCGCCGGGCGCGGTTGAACCCGCCCCAGGTCGGGTTTCTGAGGTCGAGCTGCATGGAGTGGTGCGGACAGCTTCGCACGCAGTTCAGGCAGAGGACGCAATGGTCCGAGCTGTCGACCCCGGAAGGGTGCAGCCCCATGGGGCAACCCTTTTCCTTGATGCAGTCGTCGACCCGGCAGCGGCTCAGGCAGACGTTGTGGTTACTGTGCATCTCAAGGGGAGAGATGCGCGAGACGAGGCTCACGATGCGCCCCAAGGGACAGAGGAACTTGCACCAGCCGCGGCGCCCGATGACGAGATCGGCGCTCACCGTGGCGCAGAGGATGCCGAAAAGGAGAAGTCCGGTCGCCCCGGCGTAGGTGAACATCCCGGTCGCCTGCTCGGCCAGAAGGATCAGGACGAGTGCCACGAAGGAGAGGGTGGGGCCCCAGCGGCGCAGCCAGGGGGCGGGGTCGCGCACAACCCGGCTCGACACCCCGATATACTCGCCGATCGCCTCCATGGGGCAGAAGCTGCACCAGCCGCGGGCAAAGAGAAAGGCGGTGACGAGGAGCGCCGGCCACCCTATGGTCCAGGCGGCGAGGTTCGCCGCGTTGTTAAGAGGAGGCCCGAAGAGGGTGTATAGCGTCACCGCCAGAAAGAGCGGCACGGTGACGTAGCGCAAAAGGCGCGGGAAGCGCGGGTTGCGCGCGAGGCGCTCCACCGCCGGGAGGGTGAGGAGGTCGAAGTGCCCGTCGCCGAAGGGGTGTCCCTGCAGGGATATGTGTTCGGGGTGGATCTCGTCGTCGTTGCAAACGACCACGGCGCGCGAGACGACCTGGTACAGCTCGCTCGCGTTCAGGGGCCAGTCGTGGTCCACCAGGCGGTTCAGGGCGTCCTGGGAGAGGCGGCGCACGTTTTTGTGGTGCTTCGCATTCAGGGACTTCAGAAGGCTTCTCGCGATGACCGGGATGTCCTTCTTGCGTTCCCTCAGCGGTGCCAACTCCACCGTTTCGCCCGAGAGCTTCTTGAAGAGGACCGCGTTGAACTTGCCGTTTTCGACCATGGGGGCGAGCGGCTTGCCGCTCGTCGCTATGATGCGCACCTCTCCGCTTCTAAGCTTCGTCTCGCCGCGGCGCGTGAAGTGGCCGGACTCCATGAACTCGACCAGTTCCTCCTGCACCGCGGGGGTGAGGCAGTCGATGTTTCTGAGGATCATGTCGCCGCCGGCGGCAAGCTCGATCATGCCGCGCCGCACCCGGCGAGCGTACACAGCCCCCTCAGGGGCGTGGCCGAAGAGCGCCGCTTCCTGGGCGAGACCGAGCAGGAGCGAGCTCTGCGCCGCCGATTCGCTCGCCGCGCACTCCTCGCCCAAAACCGGCGGCGGCGCGGCGCAGTCGAGGAAGAGGACGGGGCGGTTGTCGTCGCTGTGGAAGTGGATCAGGCGGGCGGCCAGGTCCTTCCAGGTGCCGGGCTCGCCCAAGATGAGGACGTGGCTCCTGGTGCCGGCCAGGTGCTCGAGGCGCTTGTTGAGCAGGCGGACCCAGGGGGAGATGCCGGGGAACTCCCCGAACTCCGGGAGGAGCTGCCAGCCGATGATGTTGGTGATCACCTCGCGGTGCTCGCTCTCCTCGCGCTGGTGGCGGTGCGCCCAGCTCCCGAGCTGCGCCGCGAGGATGCGGCTCATGTTGGCGTAGAGAAGCGGCATGCGCTCGAGGAGCTCCTCGAAGTCCTCCCGGGTGAGCCGTGCCGCCTGCACCTCGGTGATGGCGCGCACGTCGGCGGAGCGCTTCTCGTCGGTCAGGATGGCGCGTTCGCCGATCACGTTGCCGATCCCCAGTTCGGTGAGGTTCAGGATCTGGCCGGAGCGGTCCAAAAGCTCCACCCGGATGCGCCCCGAGAGGATCACGTAGAGCTCCATCGCCGGCTCGTTCCTCGAGAGGATGATCTCGTCGGCGGCGAACTGGCGCAGCTCGAGGCGCCCGGCCACCTGCCGGAGGTCGTCCGTGGCGAGGCCGTTGAAGAGACGGATCCCGGAAATGGTTTCGCAACTGATGGTGCCCATCGCTCTCCTGCTCCGGCAGAAGGATGTCGCGGACGGCGCGAAAGTATGCGCCGCGGCGCGGTGAGCTGCCGGAGAGGGTTCGATGGTAGCGTAAAAGGTGGGGAGCTGTCTAAAACGTATACCGCCCGCGGTGTTGCATGCGCGTATACGTCCGGAGGAAGAAGCCTTTCAGTTAACCCGTGTCCTCTCTTGCTGAGAACGGTGGCCTTATAGCTCCCCCCTTTGCGAAGGGGGGGACGTAGGGGCTCATGCAGCGCTTCGTAGGAAACTGCACTTTGCGTTTCCCGGAGGAACCTACCCGCAAGGGGAGGGGACGGACAACGCTGGGGGTGAAGGGTGGGGGCGCGGAATGCACGGGGGCGTGCGGGTCACCAGCTGCGGCGGACGGCGGCGACGAGGCGACGCGCGTCGTGCAGGGCGCCGAGCGCACCTTGGCGCGAGCCGTACGGGAGATCGCCTCCGACGGTTACCTTCCAGGTGTCGGTGACGTTGTAGGCGACTTCACCTTTCAGGATGCCGTCGCCGCGCTCGAGGCCGCAGTCCCAGACCGCCTTCCACGCGCCCCACTCCTCGGTCCGGTTCCAGGCGACGATGAGGGCGGGGAGGGCGCCCCGGTCGAAGAGCAGGGTAGGGTCGACGGGCGGGTCGATGGCGTTGCCGGCCAGGGTGACCAGAAGCGTTCCGTCGCCGAAGCCCCGCTCTAGGCTCAAGGTGGCGATAACGGCGTCGCCCAGCTCGGCGTCGCCGGAGAAAAGGGCGGCCAACTCCCCCCGCAGGACGTAGGAACCGGCGACCCTGGAGACCTCGACCCCGGCCGCGTGCTCGCGCGGGTAGCGCCGGGTGACCGTCACCACCGGGACCGGCCCGTCCTGCAGGGCAGGGTTTATGGTGAAGCGAAGGATCGGTGCCGGACGCACGCCGGTCCTTGCCCAGACGCCCAGGTCCCAGTCGCCGTGCGTGGCGAGGAGGCGCAGTGCGGCAAAGCCGGGGAGGGGAGGCGCGTCGTCCGCCTCGCGCAGGACGGTCCCCTGCGGGAGCGCGCCGGAGGCGATGGGGGCGTTACGGCTTCCAAGCGGCGGGATGCGCCACGGCGTCGTCACCGGCACCAGCACGGCCTGGTAGCGGAGGTTCTCCTCCTGGCCGCTTGCGCGCACCCCCCAGAGTGGGAGCTTCTCGTCGGCGAAAGGGTCGGTCAGGTCGCGGGGGAGAAAGGCGTCGGCCGGGGAGTAGCCGTCGGTCTTGCCCCAGCCGAGCTGGAAGCGCCCGAGCTCGAGGTCGTGCGAGGAGGCGAGCGGGACGCGCAGCCAGAGTTCGGGGATGCTCAAGGGGGGGCGCCTCAACTTCCGGTCCGCCGGGTCGAAGACAAGCGGGCTCGTCTGCGGTGAGGTGAGCCACTCCGCGCGCAAGGACGCGGTGAGCTGGCTCTCGGCAAGGCGCTCTTCCCACTTGCCGAACAGGGTGCCCCAGCCGGCCGCGTAGGGATCACCCGGCGAGCGCTCGCTGTAGCCGATCCCCTTCAACTCGGCGTAGCCGGAAAACCCTTCCGCGAGTGCCGCGCCGGGGAGAAGGAGCAGGAAGAAAAGAAGGAGTGCGACGACCCTCAATCGCCACCCTCGCGGGTCAGGTTCTGCAGCGTGAAGCGGCTCGCGGGCTGCGGTCGGTTGAAGGAGATCTGCTTGAGGGTCACCGTGGTGCGGCTTCCCTTTTTCAGGTCGGTCATCTCCATGCGCGCCGCGATCCAGTGCCCCTCGACGTTCTTGATGTCGGAGAGGATCAGGCGTTTCGCCGTCTGGTTCTCCCCCTTGCGGTAGAGGTCCTCGCGCACCAGGTAGAGGATGTCCTTTCTAAGGTAGAGGGTGAGCTTCTGGTAGATGGACTTGCTCCCCTTCTCGAGCGGGGTCGCCCTGATCACCCAGCAGGGGTGCCCCTCCACGGTTTCCTCACCCTCGAGCGACACCTTGTACTTCTCGTGGTCGAACTCCTCCATGTCCTCGTAGTTGAAGTCGGTCCCGACGAAGGAGGCGTCGCGGTCCTGGGGGGCGATCCTGCGCTCGCGCTTCATGGAGGGGAGGTAGAGCCACTGGTCCGGGTTGTCCGAGCCTGCGCGCGGCAGGGAGAGAAAGCCGACCCCCTTCACCTCGGGGGGATCGGTAAAGCGGATCAGGTTCTTCGAGTCCCCGGCATACCCCTGCCGGTAGCTGTTCCACCCCTTCTTCCGGACCTTCCCCTCCTTGTTCACCACGGTGAGGTCGCCAGAGTACTGCTGGGTCTTCGTGCGGTGCCGGCTTTCCGATTCCTTCAAAAGGGCGCGCGCGTCCGGGGCGGCGAGGGCTGCGGCAGAATAGAGTGGCAGGAGCAGGAGTGCGAAAAGAACCAGCAGCGGTTTCTTTAGTCTTCGGATCATGGGGCATACCTCCGTAACTGAATGTGTAGGGGCGAATAATCATTCGCCCAGCCCTGTCCATCCCCTCTCCCTCCGGGAGAGGGTGGCCGAAGGCCGGGTGAGGGCGTTGCCACGAGGTGGGGTCTCGCCTAACGCAGCGCCCTCACCCCGGCCCTCTCCCAGGGGGAGAGGGAGGAGAACCTACTCGTACCCGACCGCCTCGGTCACCTTGACCGCTGCGGCCTGTCGTGCGGGGATCCCGGCGGCGAGGAAGGACACCAGCGGCAAAAGGACAAGGAGCTGCCCGAGCACCTCCCACGGGTAGTGGTGCGGCATGGCCCAGCCGGTGAAGGCGCGCGCCACCGGTCCCTCCATGAAGGAGGCGAAAAGGTTTCCGGCGGGGAGGGCGACGACGAGCCCGACCAGGGCGAGCACCAGCGCCTCCAGCACCACGCTGCGGGCGATCTGGCCGGGGAGCGCGCCCAGCGCCTTCAGGATGCCTATCTCGCGCGTTCGCTCCGCCACCGAGATGAGAAGCGAGGTGACGATGCCTAAGAAGGCGACCCCGAGGGCGAGGAAGACGGTGATGCGCATGACGGCGTAGAAGGCGTCGATCGCCTTGCCGATCTCCTCCTTGAACTCGCGCTGGGTCGAGATGAGCGCCGGGTACCGCCCGGAGAGCCGGGCGCGGATCGTGTCGCGCACCTTGCCGGGATCGGTGCCGGGGGTGACCGAGACGTCGTAGATGTCGACGCGGTCGTCCTGCCAGTGCTTCAGAAACACCTTGCGGTCGAGGAAGACCGCCCCCTGGTCGGAGCTGTAGTCCCGGATCACCGCGGCGATGGGGAAACGCACCACGCCACCCGGGGTGGTGAGTTCGACGGTGTCACCCTTGCCCAGGCCGAAGCGATCATAGAAATTCTCGGTGACCGCGCACATCCCCCGGTTGATGAGGCCGTCGCGCAGCCCGGCTAGGTCTCCCTGGGCGAACTCGTAGCGCACCCTCTTGGTGAGGGTATCCATCTCCACCGACCCAACGAGGATCTGCCTGCCGCGAAACTGCGGTCTTATCGCCCGGTAGCTTTCCACGGTGCGCACCCCGGGGAGGGAGAGGATCTCGTCCTTCAGTTTTCCGGGGTAGAGGAAGTCGGGGCGCGAGAAGTTCGCCGAGGCGCGCACGAAGAGATCGCAGGTGAGGATGTCGTCCATCCAGCGCTCGATGGTGAGCCGCGTCGACCCCATGTAGCCCCCAAGGCCAAGTACGAAGGTGAGCGAGAGGGCCATGGCCATGATGGTGCCCGCACTGCGGCGCGGATTCCCCAAAAGGGCGTCGCAGGAGAGCGGCCCGGCGGAGGGAAAAAGGCGTCCAAGCGCCGGGGCGAGGGCGAGGAGGATCCCCCTCGAGACCGGGCCGATCAGGAGCACGAGCCCCACGCCGCCCAGAAGGAGTACCGGGAGCACGAGCCCGTCTCCCTTCACGACACGGCTCAGGGCGAGTCCCGCTGCGGCCGCGACGAGAAGCGCACCGAGAACTATCCTCGGGGTCGCCCTGCGCTGGACCTTCGCCTGGAAACTCCCCTTGGCGAAGGCCTCCGTGGGGGAGATGCGCGAGGCGGCGAGGGCCGGCCCCCAGGCCCCGGCGAGCGAGGCGATGAGCCCGAGCAGCATGGAGTGGACCACGACCGCGGGGGTTAGGTGCACGATGCCGGAGCCGCTGATGCCGTACACCATCTCGGTGCTCTGCCCCATGCTCACGAGGAGCGCCTGCGAGAACGCGGTCCCGGCGACGCAGCCGATCGCCCCGCCGGCAAGGCCGATGATGAGGGCTTCGACCAGGAACAGGAGCTGGACCTGGCGCGGCGTGGCGCCCAGGGCGCGCAGGGTGCCGATGTCGCGCCGCCTGCGGTTCACCGCGACGTTGAAGGCGTTGAAGATGAGGAAGATGCCGATGGAGAGGGCGAAGGCGCTGGAGACGTTGAACCCGGCGGTGAAGTTCGCCACGAGGCGCTCCATCTGCTCGCCGCGCCGGGCCGGGGTTTCCACCCGGTACGCCGGGCCGAGCGCCTTTTTGAGCAGCTCGGTCCCTTGCGCCACGGTCACCCCCTCGGCCAGCCGGACGTCGATGCGGTCGAAGCGGCGTCCCCGGCCGAAGAGCTCCTGCGCGGCGTAGACGTCCACCACCATGAGGTTGCCGCCGAAGGCCTGTGCGAACCCCTTGGGGCTCATGAGGCCGCGCGCGGTCACCTTCCTGATGCCGGTCGGGACCCTGACCGCCAGCGTCCCCCCGGTGGTGAGACCGGCACGCTTGGCGAATTCGCGGGTGAAAAGGGCGGAGTCGGGCTGGGCAAGGAACAGGAGCGGGTCGTCGAGGTCGGCGTCGTCACCCTCGAAACCGTAGTCGCGCATCTCCCGGTCCCCCAGGAGGTCGACGCCGATCACCATGAGACTCCCGAGCTCTCCCTTCTCCGGGACCACGATCTGTTCGATCACCGGGGAGGTGGCGCGGACACCGGGGAGGTTTCTGAGCTGCTCCTGCACCCCCTCGGGGACGCCCCCCTCCATGGTGACCTGCAGGTGCGCCTTCCCGGCGACCCGGTCCACGGTGGAACCGATCCCGGCGACGAGGGCGTCCTGTGCGGTCCTGATCGAGCTGAAGGTGGTGACGCCGACCACCACGCCCAAAAGGGTGAGGACGGTCTTCGCGAGGTGGCGGCGGGCATAGGAAAGGGAGAGGTGGCGCAGCAGGTATCTCATCGGGTGACTCCCGGGACCGCGCCGTCCTCCTCGACGCGCCCGTCCCGCAGCAGGATGAGGCGGTCGCAGGCGGAGGCGGCGTCGCGGTCGTGGGTCACCATGACGATGGTGGTGCCGCGCCGGGCGTGGATGGAGCGGAGCAGGGCAAGGATCTCCCTGCCGCGGGCGCTGTCCAGGTTGCCGGTCGGCTCATCGGCCAGCAGCAGCGGAGCCTCGGTGACCAGGGCGCGGGCGATGGCGACGCGCTGACGCTCACCGCCGGAGAGTTCGTCCGGGAGGTGGTCGCCCCGCTTTTCCAGGCCGACCTCGGCCAGGGCGCGCTCGACCCGGAGTTCCGCCTCCTTCGCCCCCATGCCGGCCAGTCTCAGGGGGAGCGCCACGTTTTGCCGCACCCTGAGCGTCGGCATCAGGTGGTAGGCCTGGAAGATGTACGAAACATGCGTGCGCCGAAAGAGCGAGCGCCCCTTTTCGCTTTCCAGGGCGAGGTCGCTCCCCGCCACCAGCACCTGTCCGGAGGTCGGCACGTCGAGCCCCCCCATCAGGTTCAAAAGGGTCGATTTTCCCGACCCCGACGGCCCCATGATGGCAACCATCTCCCCCGCGGCGATGGAGAAGGAGACCCCCCCCAGCGCCGTCACCGTTGATTTGCCCTCGTAAGACTTCACCACGTCGCGAAGCTGCAACACGAAAGGTTCCTCCTTGGATGAGGCTTGCCCGTTCTGTTTACGGAACGCCCACTTTATCAGAAGTGCGGCGACGGTCAAAGAAATTATGAGCGCACTCTCAAGTTTAGGGGCCGCTGCCACTGGTCAATGAAGTGAATATAATCGAGGTCCCGTTGTCTGTCATAGTTGCCGTGCTAGACTTTTTATCACCCCAAAGTAGCAAAGCGGCATACCGGGAATCAGTGCCGCTGATAGAGTTGAAGACTTCCATGAACTGGAGGCCTTATGCCTGAATCAGGAAAGATTCATATATGGCTGGCAGCGACGCTCGCTGTTGCTTTGGGTGCCTTACTCTTCTTGCGCATGGGGGAGGCGAACCTCGACCACCTGACCAGCGCCAGCGGCATCCTCACCATGCAGGAGTGCATCGCCTGTCACTCTGAAGGCTCGACACATCCGGTGGCCATATGTCTTGACGACCACTGTCTCTACACCAACGACCATTCCCTCATGCACCGCTACCCCCCGCTTGGCAAAGAGATGGAGTACGCGTCGGCGGCCGAGGTTCTTGCCGCGGGGTGCATTCTCGAGGACGGCAAGATCACCTGCCTCTCCTGCCATGATCTCACGCAACCCGCGCCACACCTGATACGGGCGGGCGACCAGCTCTGCGGCATCTGCCACCGGCTCCTGCGCTGAGGGACCGCGCCGTTTGACTTTAAAAGTGGGAGATGATAAGAGAAATTGCCTCGCAACTTCCGCTGGACCTCCCGGGACCCTGACCGATGCGCCCTCGTCTCCTCGCCTACATCAGCACAATCCGCCTCAGACGCGTTCTCCTGGTCGGGAGCGCGGTGGCGCTGGCCGGACTCCTCCTTCTGGTGCTGCTCGTGGTGTCCCTGCCGACACTCATCTCCACCTCGCCGGTGCAATCCCTGCTGAGACTCGGTATCTCCAAGGCCCTCAAACGTCCCATCTCCTGGGATGATCTCACCGCCTCCTGGTCCCGCGGCATCGCCGTCTCCGGCCTTAACCTGGGTGAAGGGCCGCCCCCGCTGCTGCGTGCCGCCCTCAAGGAGCTGAAGATCGTTCCCGGCCTTTCCCGCGAGGAGAGCTCCGGGCGCTGGCGCGTGAGCCTCGACGTGAAACTCGCGAGGCTGGATGCGGATCTCGCCCCGGGGCCGCAAAAGCCCCAGGAGAAGCTGGCGGACCCGCTCACGCGGATCGCGGAAGGGGTGCAGAAGTTTCACACCATGGAATGGCCGCTTCCGGTCGAGGTGCGGGCGATGGTCGACGCGGCCCCGATGACGCTGCGTTACGCCGACCCGGCTTCCAAGCGCGAGCTCCTCATGGATAACTTCGCCTTCGGGCTCGCGGTCCCGTCGCTTTCCACGCTGCCGGCCACGGCGTCGCTCACCGGAGAGGTGGCCGTCGACGGCGGCAAAGCCCAGCCGGTTCGCCTCAAGGTGCGGGTCGCCGACCTCATCACCGCGGGACATCGCATCAAGCCGTCTGCGGCGCTTTTCGCGGTGCAGGCCGGTCTTCCCGGCGTCGATTTCGACGTGAAAGGAGGCGTGTCCCGCCCGGAGGGGCTGAAGGCTAGGCTGCACCTTTCCCTTGCCGAGGTGATGAAACTGGCGACGCCTTTGGCGAAGAAGCCTCTGCCGGAGCTTGGAGGCGCTCTCCAGGTGGCCCTCGATGGGGAGACCGATCAGGCGGGTGACCTGCGCCTGGCACTTGCGCTCGACGGCGAGCGCCTGTCCGTAAGCAAGCTCCCGGGGAAAAGGGGGACGGTGGCGCCCCTCGACCTTCGCCTGCGCCAGAAACTGAAGAGTGATTACAAGCGCCAGCAGGTGACCTTCAGCGAGGGGAGCCTCGCGAGCCCGGGACTTCTCACCGCGTCCTGGAGTGCCGTAGTCGACCGTCCCACCGAAAAGTCTCGCGCCGTCTCCGCCGAGCTTTCCGGGGTGCGCCTGGAACTTTCCCGCGCGGCCGCGCTCGCCGCCCCCTTCCTCGCCAAGGGACTGCCGCTCAAGGACCTGACCGGGAGCGCGACCCTTGCGAGGCTAACCGCGCGTCTCAAGGGGCCGGAAAACGACGGCGAGGTGGCGGTGTCCGGGCTGGCTCTCTCCCTGCCGCGGCTTTCCCTGAAGCGCCCCGCCGGTGCGGTGCAGGGGGAGGGAATCGTGCTTACCCTCGACCGGGCCGTCCTGCCGCTTAAAAAGATGACGCCGGTGCGGGCGACTGCAGGACTATCCCTTTCCGTCGCAACGCTCGAGGTGGGGGGGAAGAAGCCCCTGCGCGCGCAGGGGATGCGGGGGCGGGTGGCCCTGAACCTCTCCGGCATCGACCTGAAGGGAAAGCGCGCCGTCGCCGACGCCGTCCAGAGCCTGGGTATCGAGCGGCTGGCCGTTGGGGAGGACCTGGCGTTCGAGAAGCTGCGCGAGGAGGTCTCGCTCAAGGGACGCGTGCTTTCCGGCGGCGCCGTGGACGCGTCGCTTCCGCTTTTAAATCTCGAGGCCGCGTCGCTGCGGGCGCGCCAGGGGGCGCGGGTTGTGACGCTGCGCCCCTTCGCCGCGCATCTCGCCGCGGAAGGGGTGCATCTGCCGGCCAAGGGTAAGGGGAGCCCGACGGTGGCGCAGGCGCACTTCGCCCTGGCCGCGTCTGACGCGCTTACCCTCACCGCCCAAGTAGCGCTCACCGGAGAGGGGAGGCAACTCGCTGCGACCAAGGGGGAGGCGCACATCGACCTGCGCCGCCTCATGCCGGTTGCCGCCCCCTTCCTCCCCGCCGGCTTCGACGCGGCCGGGCTCGCCTCCGCCGCGTGGGACCTGGCCCTGCCGCTGCCGTTCGCGCAGGCTCCCGCGGAGACGAACCCGCTGCGCAAGGCGAAGGGGGGTGTCGCCCTGCTGGAGCGCGGCGAGCTGACCGTCAAGCTGAACGACATGGACCTGAAGCTTCCTGCCGCGCAGGGAGGGTACCGGATCAAGGGGTTAAGCACGGCGCCGCAGCTGCGCTTTTCCGTGCCGCGCGCCGATCTTCCCCTCGCCATCGATGGCGGTGTGCGCTTCGCGGCACTCGAGGGGCTTACCGGAACGGCGGCGACGCTCCCTTTGCAATCGGGCGCACTCAAGCTGCAGGGTGAACTCTCCGGTTGGAAGGAGCTTCGCCTGACCGAGGAACTGACCGTGGCGTCGCTGGGCCTTTCCCAGGTGGCCGAGCTCACCGTTGGGCGCCTCGACGCGCTCATGGATGAGCGCGAGCTGAAGCTCGACACGGCGACCATGTTGAAGCGTCTCGACGCCACCATGTTCGCCCACCTGGAGGGGAACTTCCCCCCAGAGGCGAAGCAGGTCATCGCGGGATGGCGCCTCGCCGGCAACGTCGCCGTAGGCGCGCGTGTCGATCTGACCGCGGCCAGGGAATTGAAGGTGCGCGGCTACGGCAAGTGCCGCGACTTGGGCGCTGCCGACGGCAAGGGGGTGGGGGCGGACGGCATGCGCGCCGACCTCGTGCTCGACCGGACCTATGCGCTGGCGCAAGGAAAGGGGGAGACGTGGGAGCCCCTCTCCACAGCACTCGTGCGTCCCGCTCCGGTTGCCCCGTTCACCGTGGCGAACTCCGATCTCGCGAACCGGATCTACCAGGACCTGCGCGGCGAAAGCAGCGGTCCACGTAAGATCGGTGTCCGCAGCGCCTCCTTCAGGTCCGGCGCCCTGCCGCTTGCCGCGAGCGCCCTCGAGGCCGACCTCCTCCTGGAGCCCGAATCGCTTGGTCTCTCCTTCTTCCAGGCCGAGTTCGCCGGGGGGACGGTGCGCGCCCGCGGCATGATCGACCTCACCGGGCCGACCCCGGTCCTTTCTACCTACTGCAACTTCTCGCGCCTCGATCCGGTGCTGCTCTTTCCGGCCGCAGGTTCTCTCCGTCCCGGAGGCGAGGGAGAGCTGACCGGCGAGCTGAGCCTTTCCGCGCCGCTTGCCACCGAGAAGAGGGCGCTTCTGGAAGGGATGCGTATGAACTTGAACCTGCGCCACTTCAGTTCGCGGGTCCTGGACCGTGCCCTTTTCGCCGTCGACCCGTACCAGAGAAACGAGAAGATCGTGGCGCAGCGAAAGGCGCTCAAGATGGCCGATCTGAAGGGGCTCCGGGTGAGCGCCGTGGACGGTGCGCTCGACTGCGAAGGGGAGCTTGCCGTGAAGAGGGTTGACGTCGCCATCCCGAGGATCGACCGTCTGCGTCTTTCCGAGCTGCCGATAGACAACGAGCTGAAAAGCCTGATCCAGGCGATAAGGAGCTCCCAACTGCTCCTCGACCTGGTCCGCTCCGACACCCTTGTCGTCGACGAAAAGGGGAAGCTGTCCCTGAAAAGGAGAAAACATGTGGAATGAAACACGTTCTACGTTCTGCGTTCTACGTTCTACGTTTAAACCCTTGCTGCTTTCGAGCAAGTTGCGGCATCCCCGCCCCCAAAGGGGGAGGGTCAGGGAGGGGGAGCGCAGCAGCTCGACCGGCCTTCCCCCCTCCCAGCCTCCCCCCTCCAGGGGGAGGGGCGGCTTCCCGTTGTCAATCGTCAATCGTCAAATGTCCATCGCCCTTGCCCTCGCCCTTCTTCTTGCATCCGGCTGCACCCTCGCCAAGGTCGACGTGAACGTGGTGAGCGAACGGACCTCCCTGGAGAACCAGGTGCTCGGCACCTACAACGCCCTCTCCGAGGACGTGCTGCTCGTCGCCTCTGTGCGCGGTGTCTCGCCGACCGGGAAGGTGGAAACGCCGCCGAAACACTCCCCGGAACAGCAGGAGGCGGCGCAGGCCCTGGAAACCATCGCCTTCCACGCCGACGACGTGGACACCCTGAAGCGGCTCGGCTGGGTCGGGGAGAACCTGGATGGGACGTTGACCCCCTTCGCACGCGAGGTCCCGGAAAAGGCCCCCGCCGACCTGAAGGCCTTTGCGGCGCGCTACAGCGAGGGTGAGTTCCGCCAGGTGGTCGGCGAGGTGAACCGCTCCCGCGAGGTTCTGATGAACCGGGTGGTGCGCACCAACGAGAACTTCACCGCGGGCGACCTCCCGGCGATCCGCAAGGTCTTCGCCCGGATCAACCGTCAGAACAGCGCACCGGGGACCAGGGTGCAGCAGGACGACGGGGCGTGGGGCGCCCGATGAAGGCGTCGGCAAGAAAAACAGCCCTCTTCCTGGCTCTCGCCTCGCTCCTTGCCGCGGGCGTCGCGGAAGCGGTGCCGCTCGGTGAGGAACTCTTAGCCCCCGCGGCACCACGCCCGGCTCCGCGTTCGCGCCCGGAGACGGCGCCTGCCGCCGCGCTCTACACGCCGCAGTCGGTGCTCTACGCGGCGCGCTCCCTCGACGGCAAATGGATGGCGACGGTGGAAAAGGGGGATGCGGGGTACGAACTCTGGCTGCACCCGACCGGCGCCACGGATAGGCTGCCGCGCCTTTTGCGCAAGAGCCCGGTGCGCATAGCCGCCCCCGCCTTCGACGCCGGCGCGACCCGGCTCGCCTTCACCGATGAGCGCGACGACCTGAAGGGGGACATCTGGCTTCTGGATCTCGTCAGGCCGGACGCGGAACCGGTGCGCCTGACCGGCAACGACGCCGGCGAGGACGCCCCCTCCTTCGCTAGGGACGGGAACGTTCTCTTCTACCAGCGTGAGCTCCCCGGTTCCGGGCGCCGCGAAATTGTCCGCTTCGACCTCGCCTCCGGCAGGGGGGAGACCATCCCCATCGGCATCGACGCTGCCTTCGCGGTCCCCTCGCCGGACGGCGGCCGCATAGCCTTCGTCTCGCGGGAAAAGGACCCCGGCGGCGACCTCTGGCTCTGGGACCTCCGCGCCAGGCGCCTGAGCCCGCTCACCGCGGGGGCGGAGCGCGACCTCTATCCCGCCTGGCAGGACGACGACACCATCCTCTTCACCCGCTTCGCCCCTCCCGCCGGGGACTCCGCCACCGGGCCGGAAGGGGGCGCCGTCTTCCGGCTGCAACTGAAACGTGCAGGCGAGGGGGGCCTCCCCGCCGCGTTCCCACTCACCTCGGGCCTTCTCTCCACCGTTGCGCCGGTTCCCGCCCCCGACGGGGTGCTCTTCGTCGCCGGCGGAGCGGCCGGGGGACAGGTGGTCTCGCTTCCCCTTTCCGGTGAAATCCCGGACCGGTCCGACCTCGCCTCCCAGTGGGACCTGGCACGCCTGATCCTTGAGCGCCAGCCCGCCGATCCGGCGACGGCAAGGCTCGCCCTCCTGCGCGTCCTGGCGCGGGAGGAAGCCGCGAGCCGCGAGGGGGCGCTTGCCTCGCTGGCACTTGCCGGGCTCATGGAAGAGGCGAAGGATTATCCCGGCGCCCTGGAGCGCTACCAGGAGGCGGCTAAGCGCTACGCCGCGTTCCCGGCCGAGGCCGCTCTCGCGCAGGTTGCAGGGGTGCGGCTGCGGGCCGCCCTGCGCTGCGAGGAGGTCGTCGTGGCCGGGAGGCGCAGCGAAGTGATCGCCGAAGCGCAGCGGGAAATGGTCGCCGCGGCCGGGAACAAGGGGCGCGACGCTGCGGCGCGGGCGCTCATCGATTCCGCGCGCCTGCAGGCCGAGTACGGCTCCGGCGCGGGAGACCAGTTGGCCGCCATCGCACTCCTCGAAAAGGCCGCCGCCGATCCCGCCGTGGACGAGGCGCTCCGGGGGGAAGCCGCCTACCGCCGCGCCCGTCTCCTCTCGGCAATCGAGGGGGGCGAGGGTTCCGTTAGCGCACTGGTCGAGGTGGCCAAGCGTTACGACCGGCAGGAGCGCTGGGCCGAGGCGGCCATTGCCGGCATCCTGGACCAGCTGACCGCGGGTTCGACCGAGCCGCGCGAGCGCCTGGCGGCCTTGGCCGAGCAGTACCGCACCACCCTGCCGCGCCTCGCCATGGGCGCCTGGAACCGAAGCGGCGATCTTGCCTACCGCGGCGGCGACTGGGTGCGCGCGAAGGACGCCTACCGCACCGTGCTGGAGCAGTTCCCGCCGCTTGCGACACCGACGGCGGCGGCCCGTTTCGCGCTCGCCGAGATCCTATACCGCGAGGAGCGCTTCGGCGAGGCGACCGCCCTGTACGAGAAGGAAATGGCGCTGCACCCCGAGGACGCGCCGCTCTACCAGTTGGCCCGTGCCGCCTACATCAGGAAGAGCCTCGCCGCCGGGGAGAGCCTGTACCGCCTGGGCGAGATCGCCGCGGCCCGCGCCGCCTTCCTGGACCTGATCCGCTACGATGGGCGCAGCCTCGAGGCGCATCGGGGTTACGTGAAGTCGGTCGCCGCCCAGGGACAGGCCCCGGAGCTTCTGGCGCTCTACCGCGAGATGCTGAAGAAGTACCCGGACGACCCGGTGCTCCTCTACGCTGCCGGGCTCTGCCTCACCTACCTCCCCGGCAAGGATGCGCTCAAGGAGGGAGACCGTCTCATCGCGCGCTCCGCCGAGCGCATTCCCGGCTCCGAGTACCCCTTCCAGACCCGCGGCTACATCGCCGAGGTGCTCGAGACGGTGCATGGCGAGGCGGGAGGGCTCGAGCGCGCCCTGAACCTCTACCGCAGGGCGAAGCTTTTGAACCGTCCCGAGGTGAACCCGGAGAACGCCGCCAACCTCTCCTTGAACATCGGCAACGTCGCTTTTCTGCTAGGGAGGAACGCGACGGCGTGGAGCTTCTACCGCCAGCGTCTCGCCTCCAAGGTCCCCTTCGACAACCCGGAGACCGAGCTTCTCTTCCACGAGCGCTACGCCGCGGCCGCGTTTCAGGTGGGGGAGAAGGACGCTGCCATCGAAGGTTATGGCCGTGCGCTTTCCCTTGCCCAGTCCCGGCTCGATCCGGCGCGGGCGCTCGAGCAGTTCGGCCGCCTGACGCGCCGGGCGAACGAGCGTCTCTTCGCCGGGGAAAAGCTCTCTCCGGAGCGGGAGCGCCTGCTTGCCCGGCAGCGCGAGATCAACGCGGAGCTGGAAGTTCTCGGCGCGGAGCGCGTGGAGCCACCCCCTTCCCCCGCATGGGAGCGCTTCGAGGCGGCGCTGAAAAAGCTTCTCTCCCGTGAAAAGGAGTTGGTCGCCGCAGCCGGCGCCGGAATCCCGCAGGGGGAGAAGTACGTTCTGGAACTGACCGCCATGGCGGCCGCCGTGGAGCGTGAGCTCGCCGCCGTGCCGCGCCTGGTGGAGACGCAGGCGAAACTGAGCGATCGGCTCGGGCTTGCCCTCTTCGATGCCGAGCGTTTCAAGGAGGCGGCGGAGCGTTTCGACGTGGCCTACCGCCTGAACCGCGACCTGGGCAGGACGGCGAACCTGGCCGCGAACCGCCGTTCCGCGAGCATCGCCCTCTACCGCCAGGCCGAGAGCGCCTCGGGTGGCGACAGACTGAGGTTCCTCGAACTCTCCCGGGACGGCTTCAACGAGGTGCTGACGCTACTGGACCGCTACCCCTCCGCGAAGAAAGCGGCGCCGAAGCGAGGCGGCGGGTTGATCAAGGTGGGCGCCGACGTCGCCCTGAACAAGGGGGACGCCACCGAGGCCGCCTTCGGTTTCTCTACCGAGCAGGAGCGGCGCCTCGCGCAGAGCTATCTCGCCCGCATCGCCTCCGAGCTTGGCGATAACCAGGCTGCGGCGCGGCTCTTCAAGGAGCTTCTCGGCCGCTACCCCGCTCGGGTCGATCAGCTCGCCGAGGGCGACCTCTTTGGCGTCGGGCTCCTGAGCCACCGTGCCGCACAGCTCGACTACGCGCGCGGCGACCGCGCCGGGGCTGCGGAAGGGTTCCGGAAAGGGACCGAGATCGCGCTTCGAAGCAGCAACGCCGTCGGCGCCATGTTGAACCTGGTGAACTGGGGGATGCTCATCCCGGCCGACGCCGCGCCGGAGGCGGTGGCCGAGTTCCTGGCGGCGCAGGGCCGCGTCTCCGCCCTTGCCGACTCCTACCGCGGCGCCCTTCCCGCCGATGCTTTGGCGCGCTACGGCAACGACTCCGGCGCCATCCTGGCCCGTCTCGCCTCCGGCCGTCCCGACGACGGCAGCCGTCAAGCCCTCGTCTACCGTGCTATCGGGATGTGGGACCGCGTGCTGCGGCAACCTTCCTCTACGTCCCCCCCTCCCGCAAGGGGAGGGGGCTTGCTTCTCGCTGCCCGTCTGAACCGTGCGGCGGCGCTCTCCTCGCTCGGCCTCGCTGACGCGGCGGCTGCCGGTTACCGAGATGCTCTCGCCGAGGCGCGCGCCGCCGGTAACGGTGCCATGGCTTGGCGTGCGCTCGCTGGCCTAGGCGACTTCGACGAGGCGCTGAAACTCCTCGACCGGCTCCCCCACACGCAATACGACCTGCACCTAGGCGAGCTCACCGAGCGCTTCGCTCCCCGCATCGAGGCGCTGACCGTGAAGGACCCGGAACAGGGCTTCGCACTCGTGGAGCGCCTCTCCGAACTGGAGCGGGTCCAGATCCTCGGGAAAAGCCTTCTCGGCATGGACGACCCCGCCGTGCTCGCCCTCCTGCAAAAGGCGGCACCGCACCTCTTCGAACTGGACCGGGTTCGCGCCGAGCTTGCCGGCCCGGCGCCTGCGGACCCCGCCTATCTGAAGCTGCGCGCCGAGCAGGAACAGGCGGTTCTCGACGCCATGCTCGGCAAGGACCTGGGGCTCCTTCCCCCTTACTACGCCGCGGCCGGTCCTGCAGCCCTGCGTCTCGCCGCGTCGGCGTCGGCCCTTCCGGGGGGCGAGAAGGAAGAGGGCTTCCGGGCCCGTCTTGCCTCCTTCCGCAAGGGATGCGTCTCCGGTAAGGCGCCGCGTCTTTGCCGGGCGCTCACACCGCAGCCCGCCGAGGCGATCGACGTTTTGGAACGGCTCCCTGGACGAAGCGTGCTCCGCATGGTGGCGCTTCCCGGCGACCGCTTCCTCCTCTTCACCTTGGGTGGCAAGGAGGGTGTCCGCGCCGAAACCGTGACGCGCGCCGCAGTCGTCTCGCGCCTGAACGATCCCGCGCTCGTCGCCATCTACGAGGAGCCTGGTGCCTTCGCCGACGCCCGCGTCCTCACCTGGGGGGTGAGTGCGAGCCAGCTCTTGCAGAGCATAGAGCAGCGCAGACCGCTCAGGACGCAGGTCCTCGACCCGGCCGGCGTATGGCCGTCGCTTCCCCCCTTCGCAAAGCTCCCCCCCGACGGGTTGCCGGAGCGGCTGCCCGACGCCCACACCCTGACCCTCCCCGGCGCCGCCGGGCTCCTCCCGACGGTACCCGCCCGTCCCGGCGGGGGAGGGGGGGGCGATGCCCTCTTCGAGGACGGCACCGGGGCGCGTCGCGATCTTCTCTCGCTGGCACGGGGCGAGTCGGTCTCGCTGATAGTCGCTCCGCGCGGGGGGAAGGATGAAGCCTATTATCTCGGGCAGCTCGCTTCGCTCGCCGGGGTGCCGAGCCTGCTTCTTTCCGAGGGGAGCGGCACCGATCTCTCCCCCTTCGTGAAAAGCTACGCGGACGCCTCCCTCGCCACGGCGCGGCGCGATCTCCCTCCAGGCTGGCTCCTGATCGGCGACTGGGGTGGCAACGCCGCCGAGAGCGCGCTTCTCGCCAAGAAGCAGTTCAACGATGTGGTGAAACGCGCGGTGACGGCGCACAACGAGGGGCGCTACGCGCAGGCCCTGGCGCTATTCGACAATGCGCTCGTCGTGGCGGACGCGACGCCGGAGCTTGCCAAACAGCGCGCTCCCCTGCACCGCCATGCGCGGGAGAGCGCCTTCGGCGCCGGGCTCACCGAGCGTGCCGTCCTCCATGCGGACCTCCTCGTGAAACGTCTTGCGAAGGAAAAGCCGTACTCGGCCGAGCACGCCGATGCGCTCTTCAGGCTCGGTCTTCTGCAGGGACGCCTGGAGCATTTCTCCGAGGCGGCCGCATCGCTCAAGGAGGGGGTCTCCATCTTCGCCGACCTGGGGCTTGCGAAGGAGCAGGCCGCGGCGCTCTCCGATTTCGGCGCGGTGATGGAGAACGCGGTGGACTACCCGGCGGCCCGCTCCCTCTTCGAGGAGGCGGCGGGGCTGAATGCCCAGTTGAAGGACGAACTGAACCTGGCCGACCAGTACCGGAACCTCGGGCGCATCCTCGACCTGCGCCTGAACCAGTTCGCCGCCGCCGAGCGCTACTATGCGAAGGCACAGGAGCTCTACGCGAAAAACGGCAACCGGGCGCTGGAGGCCGAGACCATCCTGGAGCGGGGGCGCTGCCGGCGCCTGCTCGGGAACTTCGCGGATGCGGACCTCCTTTACCGCGAGGCGCTCGGGAAGGTGGGGGACGCCGCGCTCAAGACCCGGATGCGGATCGTCCTTGAACAGGGGAACAACGCCTGGTTCCAGGGGCGCTACCAGGACGCCTTCGATATGCGCGAACAGGTGGAGCGGGCCGCGCAGAGGGAAAACTGGCCCCTGGAAGAGGTGATGGCGAAAAACACCGGCGGCCTCATCTGGTGGACCCTGGGGGACTCAAGGCGGGCGCTGACCGAGCTGAAACAGGCGCTGGAACTTTCCGGCAAGTTGGAGGCGCGCCGGGACGAGAGGGCGACCACGCTGAACAACATAGGGCTTGTGCGGCGCGAGTCGGGAGATTACCAGGGGGCGCTTCAGTCTCTTGGGGAGGCGCTTGCCATCGACCGCGCCCTGGGCTCGCGCTGGGCCATCGCCTATGACCTGAGAAACCTGGGACAAACCCGCCTCAAGATGGGAGACCCCGCCGGGGCGCTGAAGCTCCTTGCCGAAGCGGCGACGCTTGCCGACGGCACCGGCGACCGGGTGAACCAGGCGAAGATCCACCTCTCCCTCGGGGACGCCCGGGCCAAAAGCGGCATGAAAGGCGAGGCGCAGGAGAGCTACAAGAAGGCGCTCGAGCTCGCCGACCTCATGCTGCTGCGCGAGGTGCGCTGGCGCGCCCTCCTGGGGCTCGCCCGTCTGAAAGAGGGTGCCGGGGACCGGGAAGGTGCCGTCTCCTCCTACCGCGACGCGCTCGCTACCATCGAGGAGCTGCGTGCCGAGATCAAACTGGACCAGCTGAAGGACGGCTTCCTCGCCGACAAGATGGACGTTTACCAGGGGCTGGTCGGGCTTTTGGTTGAACTTGGGCGTGACGACGAGGCCTTCGCCGTCGCCGAGCGCTCCCGCGCCAGGAATCTGATCGACATCCTGGGGCGGCAGCGCCTCTCGCTTGCCGGCGGCGCCGACCGCGATCTCTACGAGCGTCAGAACCGGTTGCGTGAGCAGATCGTCGAGCAGGAGCAGTTGGCGCAGCAGGCGGCGAACCCGTCGGAGCGCGCCATGTACCAGGCGGCACTCGAGCGGCTGCGCGGCTCCTACCAGGACCTTCTGGTCGACATAGAGCGTCGCCGCCCTGAACTGTTGTCGCTCATCAAGGTGGCGCCGGTCACCGTGCCGGAGGTGCGCTCGCTCTTGGAGCCGGGGGTGACCCTGCTCTCCTACTACCAGCTCCCGGACCGGCTCCTGTGTTGGCGCCTGGAGCGCGAGGCTAGCCGCCTCTTCGTCCTCCCGGTCCCGGCCGCCGAGCTCTCCGGTAAGATCGCCACCTATCGGCGCATGCTGCAGAACCTGGAGCCCTTGGAGGAGAACTCCCGGGAGCTCTACCGGATGCTCCTCGCCGCCCCCCTGTCCGGCGTGGCGCAGGGGAACACGGTGGGGATCGTGCCGCACGGCAGCCTCCACTACCTCTCCTTCGCGACCCTCTACGACGGGCGCGATTACCTGGTGGACCGGCATAACCTGTTCCACCTCCCGGCCGCCTCGGTGTACCGCAACACCCTGGCCCGGCGCCAGGCGGCGAAGAACCTGCGCATCTTAGCCATCGGCAACCCCGACCTCGGCAACGCCTCGCTTGACCTGCCGTTCGCCGAGAAGGAGGCGGGGACGCTGCGCTGGAACTACGCGGATGTGACCATGCTGACCCGCGAGCGCGCCACAGAGAGCTGGGTGCGTGAGAATATCTCACGGTTCGGTATCATTCATCTCGCCTCGCACGGGGAGTTCGACCCGGTGAACCCGCTCTTCTCCTCGATCAGGCTCGCAAAGGACGCCGGAAACGACGGCAGGCTGCAGGCCGAGGAGGTGTTCGGGCTCGATATCAAGGCGGACCTTGTGGTCCTCTCCGCCTGCCAGACCGGTCTTGGCGACGTGAAGAGCGGTGACGACGTGATCGGCATGAACCGCGCCTTCATCTTCGCCGGGACCCACGCCCTGGTCTCGAGCCTGTGGCGCGTTTCCGACGTCTCGAGCGCCATCCTGATGAAGCAGTTCTACCGGGACTACGCCGGCACCGACAAGGCGCAGGCGCTCGGTCTCGCCATGCAGCACGTGAGAAAGCGCTACCCGCACCCCGGCTACTGGGGGGCATTCGTACTAACGGGTGATTACAAGTAACGAAGCGCCGGAGCCATTCCGGCCATAACGGAGGTGACCATGAAGAAAACGGTTTTCGCCGCCCTCTTGATGCTGGCGGCGGCCACGGCGTTCGGCGCCGAGAAGCGCTGGGTGGTAAGCGAAGGGACCACGTTGAAGAGCGAGCAGTCGGTAAGCGCTGCGAACCTGGCGGACCTGCCGGTGGGGGCTGAGCTCACCCTGGTCGAGGACGGGGGACGCTGGCTCAAGGTGCAAACCGCCGACGGCAAGGAAGGGTGGGTTTACGCAGGGCGGGTCGCCGATGCGGCACCGGTCGCCGAGGTGGGGGGAGGCGACGGCCTTTTAGGTGGCACCATGCAGCAAAGCCAGATCAACACGGCGAAGGCGGACAGCGCCCGCAGCATCCGCGGCCTTTCCCCGGAAACCGCCGCGTACGCGAAACAGCACGGTACGCCGGAAGCGCTCAAGAAGGAGCTGGACCGGATCCTCGCCCGCAAGGTTTCCGACAAAGAAGTGAAGACCTTCCTCAAGGAAGGAAAAATCGGCGAGTACGCCCGCTAAAGGAGGATGCCCATGAAAAGACTGATCGTTTCCCTTGCGGCTCTCTCCTGCCTCGCCGCGCTACCGGCCCACGCCGGATGGCAGGACAAGCTGAACAACCTGATGAACCCGGAGTCCAAGGAGGGGAAAATCCTCTCCGGTGCGACCCAGGTGCTCTCCTCGTCGCAGGAGATGACCTACCAGACCGAGTGCACCGTCGGCGAGAGCCTCGCGCTTGACAGCATGCAGCGCTTCGGCAAGCCGGTGAACAACGAGGCGTTGCAGAAGTACGTGAACCTGGTGGGTAACGCCGTGGCGCGCAACAGCCGCCGCTCCACCATCCCGTACCGCTTCGTGGTGCTGGACAGCCCGGTGCAAAACGCCTTCGCCGCCCCCGGCGGCATCGTCTTCATCAGCAGGGGGCTTTTGAGCCTCCTGGACAACGAGGCGGAACTTGCCGCTGTCCTCGCCCACGAGGTGGGGCACGTGGCCGAGAAGCACGCCCTGAAAAGCATCCGGCGCGCCCAGTTCCTGCAAGGGGCGGCGAGCATCACCGCCGCGACCATGAAGGGGAGCAAGGGGCAGCAGTTCGAATCGATGATCGGCGACATGCAATCGACCCTCTTCGACAAGGGGCTCGACCAGGGGATGGAGTTCGAGGCGGACCAGGCCGCCCTGGAGACCACCTACCGGACCGGCTACGACCCTTCAGCCATGACGACCGTACTGGAAAAGCTCAAGCGCCAGGAGGCGACGGCGACGAAGAACGGTTCCTGGTTCTCGACCCATCCGCCGCTGGACGAGCGCATGGCGCGGGTTGCCGCAGGTCTTAAGAAGTACCCGGACCGGGCGTCGCTTGCCAAGTTGCAGGCACGCTTCGCGAAGTACGTCAAGGGGGGGAAGGCTTCCAAAACCGGAAAGTGACGTTGGACTGTCACAGCTTATGAAAACATCCTTTGATACTGTCAGTACGCACGGAAGGGGCGGGCTTTGGCCTGCCCCTTTCTTGTTCAGCTACGCTATTTTATGCAATTTGCAGTATTTGGTGCGGGAAGTGCTAAAATTAATTGCACTTTGTTAGCTACTCGTCATATTATTCACCCGTAGTTTGCGGGGCTTTGGCGTGTTTGTGGCCGTGCGGACCCATTGCGGCCGAGTCCTGTGAAAGAATGCGGGGCTTCCCTGCCGTCGTGTAAGCATACGCCGATCATTAGGAGTGGATACTGAGAGTAGCGCTGATTCTGACACTGTGTCTGCTTGTTTTAGGCTGCAATGGTCAGCGCCCGCTCGAGGCAGGTCCGCCCATTCCCTTGCGCCTGGCCTATGTAAGTTTGCACGACTGCTCGCTGGTGCAGGTTGCCGTCGCCAAGGGGTTCTTCAAAGAGGCGGGGCTTGACGTCCAGGTGCAGCCCTGCGGCTACGGCAAGGCGGCGCTGCAGGCGGTGCTGGATGGGAAGGCGGACCTCGCCACCACCGCCGAAACTCCGCTCCTGTTTGCCATCCTCGGTGGACAGAAGCTCTCCGTAATCGGCAGCATCTATACCTCGAACAAGAAAAACGGCATCGTCGCACGCAGAAAAAGCGGCATTTCCGCCCCCGGAGACCTAAGGAACAAGCGCATCGGTTTCACTCAGGGAACTACCACTCACATATTCCTCTCCTCTTTCCTGACCGCCAATCACCTGACGATGGATGATGTGACGCCGGTTGACCTGGCCCCGGAACAGATGCAGGAGGCCCTTCTTTCGGGGAAGGTGGATGCGATCTCCACCTGGAACCCCACTGGCAAGATCATCGCCGAGAGGATGGGGGCTGAAGGGGTGGAGCTGAGCGACCCTCACATCTATACGGAAACCTTCGTTATTGCAGGGCACGCCTCGTATGTGAACGGCAACCAGGAGGCGATGCGGCGTATGCTGCGTGCCCTGCTGCGGGCCGAAGAGTTCGCGGCGCGTCACCCGCAGGAGGCTCAGGCGATCGTCTTTGCGGACTTTAAGCTCCCACCGGCACTGGTTGCCGAGTTGTGGGAGGAAGGCTCATGCACCGTGACCCTGGATCACGCCCTGCTCCTGGCGCTCGAGGAGGAAACCCGCTGGGCGGCGAAGCACCGCCTGGCGCGCAACGTCCAGATGCCGAACTTCCTGGAAGTCATTGATCCGCGCCCGCTGCTGTCGGTAAAACCGGAAGCCGTGGACCCGCAGGTGCTCAGACCGTGACCTTTGCCCGCAGGCTCAAAGTAAGCGCGTTCCTGTCCCTCACGCTGTTGCTGGTCGTGGCCTCGCTGCTCGCGTGGACGAGCAGGGAGCTGAACATGGCCGGCGAGAAACACGCCCTGGCCGACCGTATTCAATCGGTGGTGTTCCAGCGTGCCACGATGCGCGATGAGTACTTCCTGTACGGCGTCGAGCGGGCGAGGCTACAGTGGTTCTCGCTCACGGAGAAGACCGCGCACCTGGTAGATGTGGGGCATCGGGAGTTCGGCGACAACGAGTCGCGTGAGGCGATGAAGCGGTTGACGCGCGACCTCGCTGAATCGCAGATCATATCGCGGCGCCTGGCTGAGCGGATGCGGGGGGTTCCCGGCGTCGATCCCGCCTTCGTGCACCACGACGAGTTCGCGGGCCGTCTGTACAGCCAGATCATGCTCAAGGACTCAGCGCTGCAGCAGGAAGCGGTGAATCTGCAGAAGTCGGCCCGCGAGAGGTTCGAACAGGCCACGCAGCGGATGATCACCCTGACTCTGGTGCTGGTGTTCCTCATGGCGCTCGGGACCATCGTGAACTCTGTTTACCTGAACGCCGTGCTGCACCGTCGCATGATGGCGGTCAAGGAGGCCGCCGACCAAGTCGCCGCGGGGAACCTGGACCACCGCATTGTCGCGGAGGGGACGGACGAACTGGCTGAGATGAGCCGGGTCTTCAATAGTGTGACGCAGCAAGTGCAGGATTACACGAAGGCGCTGCACGACAGCGAGCAGCGCTACCGGATGCAGTTGCAGGAACTGGCCAACGTCTACACGCACACCCCGGTCGGTCTCTTCGTGGTGGACCGGGACCTCAGGTTCCTGCGCCTTAACGAGCGCCTGGCCGAGATGAACTGCAAGAGCATCTGCGAACACGTGGGGCGCACCATCGACGAGGTGCTCTCGCCGGAGATCACCACCCAGCTCAAGGAAATCTGGCGGCCGGTCTTCGAGCGGGGCGAGTGCATCCGGAACGTCGAGTTGCATGGAAGGGCAGACGCCTCCCAAAAACAGCCGCGCCACTGGCTGGCGAACTACCAGCCGATCCTCTCCACGGGAGGGGAGGTGACCGGTCTCATGGGGGTGGTGCTGGACATCACGGAACGCAAGGCGGCCGAGGAGGTCATGGCCGGGGCGCGCCAGCAGCTCGAGGAAGAGGTGCATCAGCGCACCGCGAAACTGCAGCTCACCAACAAGCACCTGCTGCAAGAGATAAAGATCAGGAAGAAGATTGAGGTCGAGCTCCTCACCCAGCAACAAAAACTTCAGGATATGGCGCTCGATCTCGCCATGGCCGAGGAGCGGGAGCGCGACCGCATCGCAAGCGAGCTGCACGATCAGGTGGGGCAGCGGCTCATTCTGGCGAAGATCAAGCTCGACGCCCTCGCGAGCAACGTGCCAACCGGGGAATGCGAGTCCGAGGCTGAGGGGATCGGTGGGCTCATCGAGCAGACCCTGCAGGACATCAGGTCGCTCACCTTCCAGCTGAGACCCCCGCTTCTGGCGAGCGCGGGGCTCGAAGCGGCGCTACGCTGGCTGGGCGAAGAGCTCTATGCCGACTTCGGGCTGCAGGTCGAATTCAGCGACGACGGCAAGGAGAAAACCCTGCGCTACGAGATCCGCTCGACGGTGTTCCAGGCGGTCAGGGAACTCATGCTCAACGTCGCGAAGCATGCCGGTACCATGCAGTGTCGCGTTGCGCTCCTGCGTTCCAACGGTTTCCTAGTGGTCCAGGTGGACGACGATGGCGTCGGGCTGAATGGGGACGCGGCCACGAAGGGCGCAACCAGAGAAGGCGGCTTTGGGCTTTTGAACGTAAGGCAGAAAATAGAACACCTGGGAGGGGCCTTTTCCATCGTGGGCAAAGCTGCCGGCGGGACACTGGCCACGGTTACGGTGCCGCTTGACGGTTTTTAGAGGAGGAGAGAAATGAAGATGAAGATTTTGATCGCTGATGACCATGTAATCGTCCGGCAGGGGCTGCGCGCATTGATCGACAAGGAAGAGGATATGATGGTGAGCGCGGAAGCCGGGACCGGCGCCGAGGCTATCAGCCTGACGCGCAAGGAGCGCCCCGACGTTATCGTGATGGACATATCCATGCCCGACGTGAACGGCATCGACGCCACGCGCAGCATCATGGCCGAGTGCCCCGAGGTGAAGGTGCTGGCGCTCTCCATGGAGTCCGACCGCCGTTTTGTGGTGGAGGTTCTGAAGGCGGGTGCAAACGGCTATGTCCTCAAGGATGCGGCTTTCGCCGAACTGGCGAGCGCGATAAGGGCTGTCGCTGCCGGGGAGACCTACCTCCCCCCGAGGGTGACCACCCTCCTCATCAAGGAGTACCTGCAGCGCATTCCGGACGAGGTGCCCGCTACCTATGAGAACCTCTCCGCGCGCGAAAGGGAGATCCTGCAACTGATCGCCAACGGCAGCAACGCGAAGGAGATCGCCTTCGCCTTCGGCGTAAGCGTAAAGACGGTGGAGAACCAGCGGCACAGCATCATGAAGAAGCTCGACCTCTTCAGCATAGCGGAACTCACCAAGTACGCGGTAAGGCAGGGGTTGACCTCGTTGAAGTGATGATGTGAGTACTGGCATCCTTCACTGCTTATTGACCTATTTATTTGTACGGGCGCTTCACTTAATACTGGTTTTGTCATGGCTTAGCCGTCACTGTGCCAGGAGTGAAGCATGCCCGATCAGGAACAGGAAAAGGAAAAGGACACAAGCCAGGCTGCCGATGACGAAGCCTTGGAGGAGTGTCGCACAACTTGCCGCACCAATGCGCTCGTTGACGGCTTCTCTATCTGCCTTGTGAAGAACCGTTTCTGTGAGCATGCGCTCGCCTTCGGACATCAGTTCCTGTGCCGTCACCCGCACCACGCCAAATTTGCCGTTTCCCAAAAAAAGAAGAAGTAACCTCCCCGTCTTCCTTTCAGGAATGAGCCGGCACTGCCGGCTGCTCCGCTTTTCACCCCTTGCTCCCGCTTGACAGCAAAAGTCGGCACTATACACTTTGTCGGGTTTGATTGGCGTTGTTTAATGTTGCCTTGGCGCGATTCCACAGCCGCCGGCGCGTCGATCGCCAGCAGAGCGACCGCAGTCACTGACTAGCCAGCATCTTCCGGCCAAGAGGTATCGCTCAGGAGGTACACCATGAAAGCGAGCACGAAAGACCAGAGCAAAGGAAAACTGCAGGAACTGAAGGGTCAAGCAAAGGAAACGGTCGGAAAGACCACCCGTAATGTCTCCATGGAGCATCAAGGCAGGGGGGAGAAGATAACCGGCAAGATTCAGAAAGATGTCGGTAAGGCGGAGAAGGATCTGGAGAAATAGCGCCACACCTGGCCTGCCACCGGGTGGAAACAGTGCCGGGGCGCTGGCCGCCGCTCTCCCCGGGGCGGCGGTGGCTGCGGTCGCTCTGCTGGCGATCTGGGATGCCCTGCAAAGGGAGAAGGTCAGCCGGACCGAAAGAGGAGGTGTTCGTCATGCCCTTGGTGCACGTGCTGCTCGTTCTCATCGTGGTCGGCGTTCTGCTTTGGCTCGTCAATACCTACATCCCCATGGCTGCGTCGATCAAGTCCATTCTCAACGCCGTCGTCGTCATCGTCGTCGTCCTTTGGCTTTTGAACGTCTTCGGCCTGATGGAAAATCTCACCAGGCTGAGGGTAGGGAAGTAACAGCGGCTGGCGCCCCTTGAAAGGGCGTGCCGGAAGCTTTCCGGCGGAGGTGGACATGCTCAAGGCAATCATCGTGGTATTGCTCGTTGTGTGGCTGATCGGACTGGTGACCCACTATACCTTCGGCGGATACCTCCATCTGCTGCTTGGGATTGCCGGGATACTTGTTATACTGAACCTGATCCAGAAGAAACGGCCACTGTGACAGTTTTAACCACCGTCATCGATGTCCATTGAGCCGGGTCATCCCGGCTTTTTCTTGAAAGGAGGACCAACCGTGAAACGCATGTCAGCAGCTGTAGCAGTTCTTCTCCTTGCAACCCTGCCGGCCTTTGCCGCCGACAAACCCGCCCCGGCCTACGCGGATATGCCCCAGATGAAAGATGCGGTGCCCGGGTCGCCGGGCTACATCATGAAAGGCTCGATGCGGCGGGAGATGACGCGTACTCCAGAGCACCTGCTGATGATGGCCTACCACAGGAACGTGGCCAACTTCGCCCAGATGCTCTATGCCACCGCCGATGCGGGGGCGCCCGTGGCACCGCAGCTCGCGCGGGTTGCCGTCGCGGAGATGCGGCGCAGCGTGGAAGAGATGGAAAAATACCGCGCCGGCATGCAGTTTCCGCCGCAGCGGCAGAAGATGATGGAACAGCACCTGATCGAGGTAAAGATGCACCTGAGGGCGTTGGAGGATCTGGTGCGCGCCGACCGTATCGATGCGGCCCAGGTGAAGAGCCATCTCGAACCGCTCATGGCCGGTTATCGCCAGGCCGGTTGCGGCCTGATGCCGGGCCGCTCCCCCCAGGGGATGGGGCCGCGTGGCGGTGCCCCCGGCATGCACGGCATGATGATGGAAAGGATGCTGGATAGGGCGAAGGAGCAGGACGAGGACCTCGAGGAGCTCCTGCAGGAACTCGACCAGGCTCCGGCCGACAAGAAGCTCGACCTCGTGGTGGAGACGGTCAGGCGGATGGCGCAGCAACGTGCCGAGATGACCGAGGAGATGGAGCGTAACCACGAGGAGATGATGCGGATGCTTCCGTCTGCCCCACCTTCCATGCAGGGGAGCGATGACGAAGAGGATAGCGGGGGCGAAGAGGACGAGGATTAGGCCGGTACCGATCAGGTGTGCCGGAAGGGAAAAAAGAGGCCGGCGGGGATCACCCTGCCGGCCTCTTGCCGTTTAATGCTGCTTCAACTGTTCCCGGCCGCGCGGGTTGTGGAGGAAGTTCGCGTTCTGCTTCAGAAGCGCCGTCATCTTGGGTACCGGCAGCGGGCGGCTGAAGTAATACCCCTGCGCCTCTTCGCTCCCCTCGGCCTGCAGCCAGGCTAGCTGGGAAGCGTTTTCGACCCCCTCCGCGATCACCTTGAGCTGCATGCTGCGGCCGATCGAGATCACCGCGCGTACGACGGCGGCATTGTCCTGGTCCCGGGCGATGTTCCTGATGAAGGACTGGTCGATCTTCAGCTTGTCCACAGGAAGTTTCTTCAAATAGCTGAGGCTCGAGTAGCCGATGCCGAAGTCGTCTATGGAGAGCTGCAGCCCGAGCGCCTTCATCGCCGCCATGCTCCCGAGGACACGTTGCGGGTCGCTCATGATGGTCGCCTCGGTGAGCTCGAGTTCCAGGCATTCCGGCGGGATGCCGGTCTCGAGAAGGGACGCCTCGACGGTCTCCTCGAAATCGCGATGCTGGAAGAAGCTCGCCGAGAGGTTGACCGCCGCGGAGATCTTGCCGATCCCCTGTTGCTGCCACTGCTGGATCTGACGGCAGACCGTCGGGATGATCCACTTGCTGATCTGATGTAAAAGGCCGCTCTCCTCGGCGATGGTGATGAACTCCTCGGGCATGATGAGGCCGCGCACCGGGTGCTGCCAGCGGATCAGCGCCTCCATGCCGCTGAAGTGCCCGGTGACCAGGTCTACCTTCGGCTGGTAGTGCAGCACGAACTCCTCGTGCTCGAGCGCCCGGCGCAGCTCCGCCTCCACGGCGAACCGCTCGTGGGCCATTTGGTTCAGGCGCGGGGTGAAGAACTGGAAATTGTTCCCACCCGTCTTCTTGGCGTGGTACATGGCGATGTCGGCGTGCTTCAAAAGGGCGAGGTAGTCCTTGCCGTCCTCCGGGAAGATGCTGATGCCGATGCTCGGGGTGACCATGATGTTGGTCCCCTGCAGCGGGAACCCTGCGTTGATGATCTTCTCGGCGACCAGCGTGGTTTCGGTGACGCCGCAGTCCCAAAGTACAACGACGAACTCGTCCCCTCCAAGCCGCGCCACCACGTCGCAGGAGCGGGTGCAGTCGCTTAGTTTTCGCGCCACGGTCTGCAGCAGCCGGTCCCCCACGTCGTGCCCCATCGAGTCGTTGATCTGCTTGAACCCGTCGATGTCGAGAAACAAAAGTGCTACGTTGCGCCTGTTCCTCAGCGCGACCGAGATGACCTGCTCGATCTTGGCGTAGAGAGTGCTGCGGTTGGGTAGCTTTGTGAGCGGGTCGTGGTGCGCCAGGAAGAAGATGTTCTCCTCGGCTCTTTTGATGTCGGTGATGTCGAGGATGAAGCCGTCCAGACGGGAGATGCTGACCTTTTCCCCTCTCCTGGCCCGCTGCACGGCGCAGTTGTTAAGGATCCAGCGCACCGAGCCGTCCTTGTGCACGATGCGGTGCCGGATCGGTTCCTGGTCCTCGCCGGCGAAGATGCTGTTCAGGAACTGCACCACCTGGTTCCTGTCCTCTTCGTGGATCATGGTGAACCACAAAAGCGGGTCCTTGTAGTACTCCTCGGGGGTGTAGCCTGTGATGTCCAGACATTTGGGGCTGTGGTAGACAGATTTGATGTCGCCGTTTTCGAAGCGGACGCTGTAGACGTACTCATTTATGTTGCTTACGATGGTGCGGCACTGCTCTTCGCTCTTGAGCAGAGCGTCCTCCGCGTTCTTCCTGATGGTGATGTCGCGGATGTTGAACTGCAGCACGGTGGTCTCGTTGACGCGGTAGCTGTTGCTGATCACCTCGACCGCGATGCTGCGCCCGTCGTGGGTTTCCAGGCGCTGGTCGATGTTGTGCATGAAATCGTTGTAGTGCAGCATGGCGAACTCGGCCTGGTCGGCGGCGATGGCGCTCAGGGAGGGGACGTTCCACAGCTTGTGCCCGACGAGCTGCTCCCTGCCGCACACGAGCATGCGGATCATGGAGGGGTTCACGTCGGTGATCTCGCCGCTGGCCGCATCAACGATCATGATGCCGTCCTTGGCGGCCTCGAACAGCCCGCGGTAGCGCGCCTCGGAAACTTGGAGCGCCTCGGCGGCCCGCCTGCTCTCCGTGATGTCCACAAGGGCCAGCCGGTACTCCCACCCTTCGCGGCAGGAACGAGCCTCGATGCGCACCCGCGGCGCCTGGGCACCCTCCACGAGGAGGCTCACCTCGCAGCTTGCCCGGGCGTCTGCACCGGATAGCCTGCTTAAAAGGGAAGCGATGGTAGGGCGCGAGGAGTCGTCGACCAAGTCCTCGAAGTTGCGACCCAGAAGGGTTTCCCTCTCTGTGCAAAGGAGGTCGGCGCCCGTCTGGTTCGTGCCGCGGACCACGCCGAAGCGGTCCAGGGTGAAGTGGGCGATGGGGGTGGACTCGTAGAGGTCGTTGTAAAGCTCCAATTCAGCGGCGAGTGCCTTACGCGGCAGGTGGTTCGCCTTGAAGCTCATCCTTTTTGCCTCATTTCTGCTATCGGAACTGTTCCCGGAGCTTTTGGTGTCTGAAACTGCACCGCTCATGGGTTCCTCCGTGCTCTCAGCCCGGGGGGGCTTTGGCTTACGCTGCCGGTCAGTGTCGTCGGCACACTCGCTGGCAGCAGGGTGGGAAAAGGCTCCTTGTATAACTTCGTCATTCTGAGGAAAATGATAAGGTAATTATGGGAAAACTGCACCGGGAATTATCGAAGCGAAGCTTCATGCGAAGCGGCACATTGTTTCGGTTTTATCGGGAGTTCCTGCAGAAGAGGGCGCTGAGCCAGCGAGGGGAAAAGGTATGAGCACGCGGCACGGGTCGAAACCCGATACAGAGGAAAATCGTCTGCTCGCCGACAACGTACATCCAGCGGACTGGGTGAACCCCGAGCCTGCCGGGCGCTACAACCTGGTCGTCATAGGTGCCGGCACCGCCGGTCTTGTCTGCGCCGCGGGTGCGGCCGCCCTGGGGGGGAAGGTCGCCCTCATCGAGCGCGGTTTCATGGGTGGGGACTGCCTGAACGTCGGCTGCGTCCCCTCCAAGGGGTTCTTGAGAGGCGCGCGCGCCGCCTTCGACGCCCGCTTCGGCGCGCGCTTCGGCGTGACCGGGGGAGAGGGGACCGTCGGGGACTTCAGCGCGGCCATGGCGCGAATGCGCACCTTAAGGGCGGGGCTCAGCGGGCATGACGCCGCCAGGCGCTTTAGGGACGAGCTGGGCGTGGACGTCTTCTTCGGGGGAGGACGCTTCACCGGAGCGGACCGCATCGAGGTCGCCGGCGCGACGCTTTTCTTCGCGAGAGCCGCCGTCTGCACCGGTGCCAGGGCCGCGGCCCCGGCCATACCGGGGCTCGCCGAGGCGGGCTACCTCACCAACGAGACCGTCTTCTCGCTCACCGAGATGCCGCGGCGGCTGGCGGTAATCGGGGGCGGCCCGATAGGCTGCGAGCTCGCCCAGGGCTTTGCCCGCTTTGGCGCGCGGGTGCATCTGATAGAGCACGGCAGGCGGCTCCTCCCAAGAGACGATGCCGACGCCTCCTCACTGATGCTCCGGGCTTTCCTGCGCGAGGAGATCGAGGTGCACCTTGAGACCGGGGTCACCTCGGTCGAGGCACGGGCGAGCGGGAAGGTCCTGCATCTGGAGCGTGCGGGGCGTCCCTTCGCGCTCGAGGTGGACGCGATCCTGGTCGGTGCGGGGCGCGCCCCCAACGTCGAGGGGATGGGGCTCGATCTCGCCGGGGTCGGCTACGACCGGGAGGGGGTGCAGGTGGACGACACGCTGCGCACCTCCAACCCGCGCATCTACGCCGCCGGGGACGTCTGCTCCCGCCTCAGGTTCACCCACACGGCCGACGCCCAGGCGCGCATCGTCATCGCAAACGCGCTCTTCATGGGACGGCGCCGCAACTCCGCCCTCACCGTCCCGTGGTGCACCTATACCGATCCGGAGGTGGCGCACGTGGGGTTAACCGAGGCGGACGCCCTTTTTCGCGGCGTGGCGATGGACACCCTCACTATCCCGCTTGCCGATGTGGACCGGGCGGTTTTGGACGGCGAAGAGGAAGGGTTCGCACGGGTGCACCTGAAAAAGGGGGGCGATACCATCCTCGGCGCGACCATCGTGGCGCGGCACGCCGGGGAGATGATCGGCGAGGTCGCCCTGGCCATCTCCTCTGGTCTCGGACTTACCGCCATCGGCAACACCATCCACCCCTATCCCACCCAGGCCGAAGTGCTTAAAAAGCTCGCCGACCTCCACCAGCGCCGCTGGCTCACCCCCCTGGTACAGCGGCTCCTGCGTGCCTGGCTCTCCTGGCGAAGAAAATGGTAACGCCCGGCGCGGTTTGTATGCTAGAAATCGCATGTTGCCAAGCCGACTGGGAGCCTAATTCCTCATGAACCCGAAAAAGATCCTCATCGTTCTCACCGCTTGCGTGGCGGTGGCCCTATTCTTTTACTTCGACCTGCAGCGCTTCCTGACCCTCGCGGCCCTCAAGGCGAACCGCCAGTTGCTGGTAGACTACTACGCCTCCCATACCGTCGGCGCCGTCGCACTTTTCATGACGATCTACATCCTGCAGACCGCGTTCTCGCTTCCCGGCGCGGCGGTGCTGTCGCTTGCGGCGGGCGCCATCTTCGGCCCGCTCGCCGGTACGGTGTACGCAGTGGCGGCGGCCACCATCGGGGCGACGCTCGCTTTTATCGCCACGCGCTACCTGCTGCGCGACGCGATCCTTTCACGTTTCGGGGCGCGTCTGGAGGGGATAAACCGGGAACTTGAGGAGCGCGGCTGGAACTACCTTTTATTTCTGCGTCTTGTGCCGCTCTTTCCCTTCTTTCTGATCAACTTGGCCGCCGGCCTCACCAGACTCCCCTTGCGGGTCTTCGTGCTCGGCACCTTCATAGGCATCATCCCTGGCGGCTTCGTCTTCGTGAACGCCGGGGCGAGCCTTGCCACCATCAACTCCCTCTCCGACGTTGCATCCCCCCGCGTGCTCGGCTCTTTCGCCCTCTTGGGGCTCTTCGCGCTGCTGCCGGTGCTTTACGGCAGGATCACGCGGGGAAAGCACGAGAGCTGACCCTCCTCACAGAGGAAGTGCACCTCCCCCCGGAGGGGGGAGGCTGGGAGGGGGGAAGGCTGACCTAGCTGCTGCGCTTCCCCCTCCCTTGCCCTCCCCCTCCGGGGGCGGGAATTCTGGGAGAGAGGCGGTGAGGCCGTTGATAAAGGCTACTTCCCGTTTGCAGCCCATCCCTTTTGGAACTTCCTCTCCCCACTCCCTTTTTGACATCCCCCAAGTGTCCGTTTACACTCTCATACTCGTCGGGCCCCAATTTTAATAAGAGAGTGGATCATGCCGTTAGAGTCGATCGGAAAATTCGAGACAAAGCGCCTTGGTGTGCTGAACGAGCGCGGGGAAGCGGACCCGGATCTCATGCCGCAATTGTCGGAAGAGGAGATCCGGCGCATGTACGAGCTCATGCTGCTCGCCCGCGTCTTCGACGAGCGTGCTGTCGCACTGCAGCGGGAGGGGCGCATCGGCACCTATCCCCCCATACTCGGGCAGGAGGCGGCCCAGGTGGGAAGCGCCTTCGCCCTTTCTCCGGGCGACTGGGTCTTTCCCTCCTTCCGCGAGATGGGGGTGCACCTCACCCTCGGTTTTCCCATCGCCCAGCTCCTGCAGTACTGGGGCGGCGACGAGCGTGCCCAGAAGGCCCCCGAGGGGCTGAATATCTTTCCCTTCTGCGTCGCGGTGGCAAGCCAGATACCCCATGCTGTAGGCGCCGCCCTCGCCGTCCGCTATCGCCGCGACCCGGCGGTGGTAGTGACCTACTTCGGCGACGGCGCGACCTCGAAGGGTGACTTCCACGAAGGGATGAATATGGCAGGGGTCTTCAAACTCCCCATGGTCTTCATCTGCCAGAACAACCAGTGGGCTATCTCGGTACCGCTAAAGACGCAGACCGCCACCACCTCCCTTGCCCAGAAGGCGGTCGCCTACGGTTTCGAAGGGGTGCAGGTGGACGGCAACGACGTCTTCGCCGTGTACCGGGCAACGCGGGAGGCGGTCGAGAAGGCGAGGGGAGGGGGCGGCCCCACCTTCATCGAATGCCTCACCTACCGCATGGCCGACCACACCACCGCGGACGATGCTGGCCGGTACCGTCCACCCGAGGAGGTGGCGCTCTGGCGCGAACGTGACCCGATCACGCGCCTCGAGCGGTTCCTCGAGGCGCGCGGGGCGTGGACGCCGCAGCGGCGGGTCGAGGCGAAGGAAAAAGCGGCGCGTGTCATCGACGATGCGATCCGGGAGATGGAGAATGTGCTTCCTCCGGCCCCGGCGGAGCTTTTCGACGGCGTGCTCGCCGCGCTCACCCCGCGCCAGACCGGGCAGAAGAAGGGACTTTGACATGGCGCAACTGAACATGGTGCAGGCGATAAACCAGGCGCTCGCCTACGAGATGGAGCGTGACGACCGGGTGGTCCTTTTAGGCGAGGACGTGGGGCGCGACGGTGGCGTCTTCCGGGTGACCGAGGGGCTCATTGAGCGTTTCGGCTCCGAGCGCGTCCTCGACACGCCGCTTTGCGAGTCGGGGATCATGGGGGCGGCCATCGGCATGGCAGCCTACGGTCTGCGCCCGGTGACGGAAATACAGTTCATGGGGTTCACCTACTCCGCCTTCGAGCAGCTCTTCGCCCACGCCGCGCGCGTCCGTTCCCGCTCCCGCGGCCGGTTCACCTGTCCCCTCGTCGTGCGCACCCCCTACGGAGGCGGGATCAAGGCACCCGAACTGCACGAGGAAAGCACCGAGGCGCTCTTTTGCCAGGTGCCGGGACTGAAGGTGGTGGTCCCCTCCGGCCCCTACATGGCCAAGGGGCTCTTGTTGTCGGCACTGCGCGACCCCGATCCCGTGCTCTTTCTGGAGCCGACCAGGCTCTACCGCCTGATCCGCGAGGAGGTGCCGGAAGGGGAATACGTGGTGGAGCTCGGGAAGGCGCGGGTGGCGCGGGCGGGTGGCGCGGTCACCGTGGTCGCGTGGGGGAGCATGCTCGAGCGGGTGCTGAAAGCGGTGGACGGCTACGACGCCGAGGTGCTGGATCTCCTCACCCTGAGCCCCTTCGACATCGGGGCGGTGCTCGCCTCGGTGCGAAAGACCGGGCGGCTCGTTATCGTGCACGAGGCGGCGAAGAGCTGCGGTTTCGGCGCCGAGATCGCGGCCACCGTGGCCGAGGAGGCGATCTTGCACCTGCGGGGCCCCATCCTCCGGGTCACCGCGCCCGACGTCCCGGTTCCTCTGGCGAAGCTGATTGATCACTACCTTCCCGGTCCTCAGCAGATCAGGGGGGCGTTAGACGAAGTGCTTCAGTATTGATTGCTCCCTCCCCTGGAGGGGGAGGGCTGGGGAGGGGGTGCGCGGCGGCTGTTGCAAACGTATTTCCTCCCTCCCGACCTCCCCCCTCCGGGGGGAGGAGCCATGCAGGCGCCGGACTGACGGCAACGACAAGGAGAGAGCATGTCTTTCGATTTCAAACTTCCGGATCTGGGCGAGGGGATCACCGAGGTGGAACTGCGCCGATGGCTGATTGCGGCAGGTGACACGGTACGTGAACACCAGCCGCTGTTGGAGGTGGAGACCGACAAGGCGGTGGTCGAGGTCCCTTCGCCCCGGGAAGGTGTCGTCGAGCGCCTGCACCGGAAGGAAGGTGAGACGGTGCAGGTTGGGGAGGTGCTTCTCTCCATAGCTGAAGGCAAGCCCGAGCTGCAACAGCAGCCCCCGCAGTCCCCGCCGCGCCCGGCATCGGTTGGTATCGTGGGGTCGCTTCCAGAGGCCGAGGAAGAGTCTGTTGAGACCGCCATAGAGGCTGCGCCTTTCGCCCCCCCGGCTTCCGTCGAGGTGCTGGCCACCCCCATGGTGCGCAGGCTGGCGCGGGAGCGCGGCATTGATCTCGGTACCATCAAGGGGAGTGGGCCGCGCGGCTGCATAAGACCCGAGGACCTGGAGACGATAGCTGCCGCGCCGAAGGGGGAGGGGGCGGAGGAGCGGGTACCGCTGCGCGGACTGCGCCGGACCATCGCCCGCAACGTGACCGCCTCGCAGCGGACCACCGCTTTCGTGACCAGCATGGAGGAGGTGGACATCACCGAGATCTTCGAGATGCGTACGCGGGAGCAGGGAGAGGTGGAATCCCGCGGCACGCACCTCACCTTCCTTCCCTTCTTCATCAAGGCGGTGCAGCACGCCCTTAAGGATCATCCCCTCCTGAACGCCTCGATCGACGACGAGACACAGGAACTGGTCCTCAAACGGCACTACCATTTCGGTCTCGCGGTGGATACCCCCGAGGGACTCATGGTCCCGGTGATCCGGGACGTGGACAAAAAAAGCATCATTGAGCTCGCCCAGGCGGTCCAGGAGTTGGGGCGCAAGGCGCGCGAGCGGAGCATAACGCTCGAGGAACTGAAGGGGAGCAGCTTCACCATCACCAACTACGGGCATTTCGGCGGCACCTTCGCGACCCCCATCATCAACTGGCCCGACGTCGCCATCATGGGGTTCGGCCGCATCGTGGAACGCCCCTGGGTGCACCGCGGGGAGATCACCATCAGGAAGATCCTTCCCTTGTCCCTCACCTTCGATCACCGCGCCACCGATGGGGCCGATGCCGCCCGTTTTCTCGGCAAGGTGCTCCGGTACCTGGAAGACCCCGCTCTTTTGTTTCTCGACTGCGGCTAGCCGTCAAGGAAACACTTTGTCCTTTCCTTGATCGGTGCTACAGTGCGGCGCAATCTGAATCCAGAGGTCCCCCGGATGGCCCACCCCTCCATAACCTGCCCGAACTGCGGGCAACCCACCGACGCCCGTTACGGCTCATGCCTTTGGTGCGGCGCCGCCCTCTCCCGTCCGGCGGGCGCGGTGCGCCGGGTGCTATCGAGCGCCTCCGGTCCCGGTTCTGCCATCAACGGCATCATCGCGGCGAACGTCGTCTTCTACCTCCTGTCGCTTTTTCTGAGTAAAAGAACCGGCCTCGAGGGAGGGCTCTTCGGCTTTCTCTCCCCGGACCAGAACAGCCTGTTCCTTTTGGGGGCGACCGGTACCGTTCCGGTTTTCGAGATGGGGCGCTTCTGGACCCTCATCTCCGCCAGCTACCTCCACGGCGGTCTTTTGCACATCCTCTTCAACATGATGGCGTTAAGACAGATCGGCCCCTGGGTGAGCGCCGAGTTCGGCACGAGCCGCATGTTCGTCATCTACACGGCAAGCGGCGTCGCCGGCTACGTAGCCTCCTGTTTTGCCGGTATTCCCTTCACCATCGGGGCCTCCGCCTCGGTCTGCGGTCTCATCGGAGCACTCTTCTATTTCGGCAAGAGCCGTGGCGGCAACTACGGCGCCGCGGTCTCCCGCGAGGTGAGCGGCTGGCTCATAAGCCTTGTCGTGTTCGGCCTCATCATGCCGGGCATCAACAACTGGGGCCACGGCGGCGGCATCATGGGGGGGATCATCGCCGCGAAGATCCTTGGGTACCGCGAGCGGAGCCGGGAAAGCGCCGCCCACCACGCCATCGCCATCGTCTGTCTTGTCGCGACCCTTGCCGTTCTCGCCTGGGCCGCCTTCCTCTCCCTCGCCTACCGCTTCCTCTAGCCCGTCCTTCCACCCCGTCGGCGACAGCCGTTCATCTGCGCTCCGTTCTGTTGGCTCGATTGGATCGGTCTAATGCGTAACTGCTTGTTTGCAGTGATAAAATCCGGTATGGTATGACCAAATTTTTCGACGGGAGAGGCTATGAGCGTCCACGAAGTAAACCACCCCCTGGTGAAGCACAAGATTGGCCTGATGCGCGAGAGCGGCATCAGCACGAAGAAGTTCCGGGAACTCACCTCCGAGATCGCCTGCCTGCTCGCCTACGAGGCCACGAGAGACTTCCAGCTGGAGACGCGGACCATCACCGGCTGGGACGGCAGCAAGTTCGAGATCCAGCAGATCAAGGGGAAGAAGGTCACCGTTGTCCCCATCCTGCGCGCCGGCATCGGGATGCTGGACGGCGTGCTCGACATGATCCCCAACGCCAAGGTGAGCGTGGTGGGACTCGCCAGGAACGAGGAAACCCTGGAGGCGCACACCTACTTCGAACGCTTCGTGACTAAACTCGACGAGCGCCTCGCCCTCATCATCGACCCGATGCTCGCCACCGGCGGCTCCATGGCGGCGACCATCGAGATGCTCAAGAAGAACGGCTGCCTCCAGATCCGCGTGCTCTGCCTCGTCGCCGCACCCGAGGGGCTGAAAAAGATCGCCGATGCGTACCCCGAGATTGACATCTACGTGGCGGCCATCGACGAGCGCCTGAACGAGCACGGCTACATCCTCCCCGGGCTCGGCGACGCCGGGGACAAGATCTTCGGCACCAAGTAGCACCTCTGCTGTCATCGAGCGGGGGAGCCCCCTCCGTATCTTCCATTCCAAGTGAGGTTTTTGCATGTCCGAAGTAAAAGAACCGGTCTGGCGCCAGGCGCTTTCCGGAGCGCAGATCCTTTTTGTCGCCTTCGGCGCGCTGGTGCTCGTGCCGATCCTTACCGGCCTGAACCCGAGCATGGCGCTTCTGGGCGCCGGGGTCGGCACCATCATCTTCCAGCTCTGCACCGGGCGCGAAGTCCCCATCTTCCTCGGCTCTTCCTTCGCCTTCATCGCGCCGATCATCTACAGCGTGCAGACCTGGGGGCTTCCCGCCACCATGGGGGGGCTCTTCGCCGCCGGCTTTCTCTATCTCGCCTTCTCCGCCGCCATTTACCTGCGCGGCGCGGAGTTCATCCATCGCATCATGCCGCCCGTGGTGGTGGGCCCGATCATCATGATAATCGGCCTCGGCCTTGCCAACGTGGCGGTCAACATGGCCATGGGTAAAACCGGCGACGGCAGCGCCGTTCTCGTCGACTACGACACCGCCCTCCTGGTCGCAGGCGTCTCGCTTCTCACCACCGCCCTCGTCGCCGTGCGCGCCCGCGGGATCTTCCGGCTGCTGCCGGTTCTCTCCGGCGTAGCGGTAGGGTACGTCCTCTCCATCTTCCTGGGGCTCGTCGACTTCGCCAAGGTCGCGGCGGCCCCCTGGATCCAGGTCCCCACCTTCGTTAGTCCGCAGTGGAACTGGTCCGCCGTCCTCTTCATGGTGCCGGTCGCCCTCGCACCGGCCATCGAGCACGTGGGGGACATCGTCGCCATCGGCGCGGTTACCGGCAAGGACTACACCGTGAAGCCGGGTCTGCACCGCACCATGCTGGGCGACGGCCTCGCGGTCTGCACCGCGGCCCTCGTGGGCGGCCCCCCGGTCACCACCTACGCCGAGGTCACCGGCGCCGTCATGATCACCCGCTGCTACAACCCGGTCATCATGACCTGGGCCGCAGGCTTCGCCGTCGTCATGGCCTTCTTCGGGAAGTTCAACGCCATCCTGCAGTCGATCCCGGCGCCGGTCATGGGGGGCATCATGATGCTGCTGTTCGGCTCCATCGCCTCGGTGGGCCTCAACACCCTCATCCACGCCCAGGTCGACATGCACCGCCCGCGCAACCTGATCATCGTCTCGCTCGTGCTGGTCTTCGGCATCGGCGGGCTTTCCGTCAACGTGGCCGGACAGCACCTGCACGGCGTGAGCCTTTGCGGTATCGCGGCCATCCTCCTGAACCTGCTGCTGCCGAAAGGTGAGGCCGTCCCCATGGGGGGCGACGCGGACGAGGAGGAGCCGGAGACCGCGGTTTAGGCCTCCGGAAAATGTGTAACTACGAGCGCCGGTCCCTGCATAAGGGGCCGGCGCTTTTTTTGCGTCGCATTCCCCTTTTCCCGGGCATCCGCCGGAGATTGCCAACGCTGCGAGGCCGGGTATACTCTCAGTCGCCCGAATTAGGACACATTAACTTGGTGACCGGCGCGCCTTTCCGCCGGAAGGAAGCGGACCCGGCGTCAGCCGGGCCTCATCAAAAAGGAGGTCGTCTATGAAGGGGAACGAAAGGGTGATCGAACAGTTGAACGTGCGCCTGGCCGAGGAGCTCACCGCCACCAACCAGTACATGGTGCATGCGGAGATGTGCGAAAACTGGGGCTATAAGCGGCTTCACGCCGCGATCCGTGAGCGTGCCATCACCGAGATGAAGCACGCCGAGAAGCTGATCGAGAGGATCCTCTTCCTGGAGGGGCGCCCGATCGTGAGCCGGCTCGATCCGATCCACATCGGCGGTGAGATTCCGAAGATGCACCAGTTCGACCACGCCCTGGAGGAAACGGCGATCCGCGGGTACAACGAGAGCATCAAGCTTGCCGTGGAGCTTGGCGACAACGGGACCCGGGAACTGCTGCAGTCGATCCTGGACCAGGAGGAGAGCCATATCGACGACATCGAGGCGCAGCTGGACCAGATCGCCCAGATGGGGGTGCAGAACTACCTGGTGGATCAGGTGGGATGATTTCAAGGCGGGGTGCAGCAGGAAGGGGCGCCTGGAAGAGTCCAGGCGCCCCTTTTTCGTCCGAAGTAGCGTCAGGCCGGGGGCGCCCCCTTTTCCAGCTCGGCGAGCCGCGCCCGGAGCGCCTTTTCCTTCTGCCAGCGCACCGATACGTCGCGCATCACCGCCACGGTTCCGGCGATATTCCCCTCGGTGTCCCTGATGATGGTCATGGAGAATTCGGTCGAGATGCGGGTGCCGTCCTTGCGCAGCGCGGGGGCGGCCAGGAGCTCCTTCGCATAGCGCGTGGAACCGGTTTCCATGACCCGGAAATATCCCTCCCAATGCCGCGCGCGCTGGTTCTCAGGGATGAAGATGTCGAGCGACTGTCCCAGGGCTTCCTCAGCGCTGAAGCCGAGCATCTCCTCCGCCCCCTTGTTCCAGAGCCTGATCACCCCTTCCCTGTCTGAAAATATGATTGCATCGTTGCAATTCTGAACCAGCTGCCGGTACAGTTCCTGATCACCAAGCTGCGTCATGTCGACCTCCGTGGTAGTAAGACTTTCTGCCATCCTAGCATACCCAAGCCTACCGTCGTTTTGACTTGAATCAAACAGACGAACCTTTTGCCGCATAAAAAGAAACCATCGGTGAACCTTTTGTTGGGATATTAAATATCGGTAATAATGGATCGACACCCTAAAGTACCGTGGGCATCGTCCGATACAATCCTCACCGACAGCGAACGCTGTTCTGTCCGGGAGGAGCAATGTTCACTAACAAACTAATACACAAAATTCTGGCGATCATTGGGATCAACCTGCTGGTAGGGATCACCATTGTCGGCTGCCTGGCGATCTGGCTCCAGTACAGCTCCAGCATGAAGTTGCAAGAGAAGAACAGCCGGACCATGTCCGCCGTTATTGTGGACGAGATTTCGGCCTTCATGATGAAGGACGACGCCAAATCGGTGAGGAACCTCGCCAAGGTCGCCAAGGAACAGAACTTCGGCTTCGACATCAAGATCTTCGACAAGGATGGCAAGGATTCCGAAACCGGGGCGGTCAACAAGGATGTCGCACGAAGCCTCGCCGACGGTAAGCCGGTAGAAATCAGAGAGACAACCGGGGGAATCCACACCCTTAAGATGGCGGTTCCCCTCCGCAACGAAGAGCGCTGCAAGCAGTGCCACGACGCAGGCGACAAGTACCTGGGCGCGGTACAGCTCACCTCCTCGCTTGAGGACGGCTACCGCAGCGCCATAAAGATGATCACCATACTGGTTGCCGCAGGCTGCCTCTTCTTCGTCTGCATGATGCTCTGCATGTACGTCTTCTTCCAGAAAACGGTCATGCGCGACCTGCTCTTCTTCTCCGACAAGCTGAAAGACATAGCCCAGGGGGAAGGGGACCTCACCAAGGAGATCCCGGTCCGTTCGGACGACGAGATCGGCGACCTCGCCCGGCACATAAACCACCTCGTCAACAAGCTGCGCGAAACGATCACGGTCCTTTACGAACTGGCCGAGCACATCTCCATCTCGCTTTGCCACGTCTCGAGCCGGGCTAGGAACACCGTGGCGTCATCGGCCGAGCAGAAGGACCGCTCGGAGTCGGTGGCGGTAGCCACGGAGGAGATGGCGGCGACCCTCAATGTGGTGGCCGGGAACACCCATCAGGCGGCGGGCTTCTCCTCCGAGGTGGACGAGGCGGCAAGTCAGGGGATGGGTGTCGTGGACGGGGCGTGCAACTCTATCGTCCTCGTGAGGGAGAACGTGACCCAGACCCTCGGCACCGTAGGAAGGCTGGAGGCCTCCTCGGCGCAGATCGGCGACATCATAAACCTCATCGAGGACATCGCGGACCAGACCAAGCTCCTTGCGCTGAACGCCGCCATCGAGGCGGCGCGAGCCGGAGAACATGGCAGGGGATTCGCGGTGGTCGCCGACGAGGTCAAGATGCTCTCCGAAAAGACCGCCACCTCGACGAAGGAGATCGCCAAGATCATCACCAACATCCAGTCCGAAAGCCGCGAGGCGGCAAGGTCGATCGCCGAGGAACAGGAGCGGGTCGAGGACGGGGTGTCGAAATCCATGGCAGCCAAGGAGTGCCTGGAGCGGATCCTAGGGCTCGCCGGGGAGACGGCGCAGCTCATTAACCAGATCGCCTCGGCGACCGAGGAACAAAGCGCCACAACCAACGAGATCGCCGAAAAGATCCACGGCGTTTCGGGCTCGGCGCTGGCGGTGCACGAGGACATGCTGGAGAGCGACAAGGCGTTCACGGAGCTCACCCGTGTTGCCGAACAGATCTTTTCGACGGTGGGGAAATTCAGCGTCGGCAACAGGCACGATGAGATGAAGCGCATGGCAGCGGAGCTTAGGGACGGCTTCGTAGCGGTCATCGGCGAGGGGGTCGCCGCGGGGAGGATCAGCATGACCGACCTGTTCGACCGCAACTACAAGCCGATCCCGAACACCGCGCCGCAGAAGTACGCCACCGCGTTCGACGGCTTCTTCGATCGTTACATTTCACCGGTGCAGGAGGCGATCCTAGGTCGCAAGGATTCCATCTTCTTCGCCATCTGCGTGGACGACCACGGCTACGTGGCAAGCCACAACCTGCGCTACTCCAAACCGCTGACCGGTGACCCGGAAGTGGACAAGGTAAACAACCGTACCAAGCGCATCTTCGACGACAAGACCGGCCTCAAGGCGGCACAGAATACCGAGTCGTTCCTGCTTCAGACCTACATGAGGGACACTGGCGAGATCATGAACGACATCTCGACCCCCATCATCCTGAACAACCGCCATTGGGGTGCCGTGCGTATCGGTTACCGCGCCGAATAAGATCCGATCTCACACCTTGATTCCATCCGCAGGCCGTCACCGATGCATCGGGGCGGCCTGCCGCTTTTCACCCCTCCTTTCGTTTGTTTTATTTTGGCGTAAGACGCGCTCCCGTTACCTCTCTTCTCTTTGCCCGCCCCGCAACCCGTTTTCACGGCGAGACCCCCCCCTACTTTTTCCCGCGTCATAGCCGCCGCCGCAACGGGCCACTCCGGCTATGGGGGCAGAATAGAAAGAGAAATCAGCGTCAAGTGGGGAGGCCGCGTCAGCTGTCAAATATCCCCCGTGGCGCGGTCAACCTGCCTGTCATCCTCCGTGTTTGTTGTGCTTTCAGAGGCGAAACGATTTTTTATTGTTGACGTGGACGGCAACTTGAGATTAGATTGCATACTGTATACAGTGCGTCTTGTGGACGCATATCGATCGAACGAACGTTCGAAGATCTAAAATAGAGTTATACGGGTTTTTAGTTGACTCACCAGCCCCTCTTGAGTAGAATCCGGTTCTACTTTTTGGGGAAAAAGAGTAAAAGCGCCGCTGGATAAGGAGCTTGCGCCGCGGCGGGCTTGATCGCAACACCTTGTTATCTGTCAGCATTCAGCTGATTTAGTTGTAGACAACAAAACAAAACAGGAGGCAGATATGTCCGAGTACGGCACACTTCAAGACCGGGTACAATGCAAACAACTTTTGAACAAGGTCATGGCTCCCGAGCAGACCATTGAGTTCTTCAAGAACGGGATGAACCTTGGCTGGTCCGGCTTCACCCCGGCTGGTTACCCGAAAGTGGTGCCCATCGCCCTGGCTGACCACGTAGAGAAGAACAACCTGCAGGGCAAGCTGAAGTTCAACCTCTTCATCGGCGCTTCCGTCGGTGCGGAAACCGAAGACCGTTGGGCGACTCTGGACATGATCGACCGCCGCTGGCCGTACCAGACCGGCAAGAACATCGCAGCGGGCATCAACGCCGGCCGCATCCGCATGGGCGACAAGCACCTCTCCCTGTTCGCACAGGATCTGGGCTACGGCTTCTACACCAAGGATTCCGAGAGCGGCAAGCTCGACCTCGCCATCATCGAGGTTTCCGCGATCAAAGAAGACGGCTCCATCGTACCGACCTCTTCCTGCGGCGTCATCCCCGAGATCCTGATGATCTGCGACAGGATCATCCTCGAGGTGAACACCGGACAGCCCTCCTTCGAAGGCATCCATGACCTCCTGACCCCGCTTACCCCGCCGAACCGCCAGATCTTTGGCATCACCCATGCCGGCGAGAGGATCGGCTCCACCTCGATCCCCTGCGACCCGAGCAAGGTCATCGCGGTGGTCGAGTCCAAGCTGCGCGACCAGGGTCGTGCCTTCGCCGAGCAGGACGACACCTCCGAGGCGATCGCGAACCACATCATCGACTTCTTCACCACCGAGGTGAAGGCGGGCCGTCTGCCGAAGAACCTGCTCCCGATCCAGTCGGGCGTCGGCTCCATCGCCAACGCCGTCATCGGCGGCCTGGCCAAGGGCCCCTTCAAGAACCTGACCGTCTACACCGAGGTACTCCAGGACACCATGCTTGACCTGTTCGACTCCGGCAAGCTCGACGCGGCCTCCTCCTGCTCGCTGTCTCTCTCGGCCAGCCCGGGCTTCCCGCGCTTCTTCGAGAACATGGACAAGTACTTCGACAAGATCACCCTGCGTCCGCTCTCGATCTCCAACGCACCTGAGCCGATCCGACGTCTGGGTTGCATCGCCATGAACACCCCGGTCGAGATCGACATCTTCGCACACGCAAACTCCACCCTGGTCGGCGGTACTCGCATGATCAACGGTCTGGGCGGCTCCGGCGACTTCTTGAGGAACGGCTTCCTGAAGATGATGCACACCCCGTCCTCCCGTCCGAGCAAGACCGACCCGACCGGTATCTCCTGCGTCGTGCCGCACTGCTCGCACATCGACCACACCGAGCACGACCTCGACTGCGTCATCACCGAGCAGGGTCTCGCCGACCTGCGCGGCCTTGCTCCGAAAGAGCGCGCACGTCGCATCATCGAGAAGTGCGCCCACCCGGATTACAAGGCACAGCTCACCGAGTACCTCAACATCGCTGAGAAGGACTGCCTGGCGAGGAAGGTCGGCCACGAGCCGCAGCTGTGGGATCGCGCCTTCAAGATGCACCTCAACCTCGAGAAGAACGGCACCATGAAGCTGAAGAACTGGGATGTAAAGATCGACCTCTGCGAGGACTAAGAGTCCGCTGCAGATCGTTACCGCAGCAAGAGCGCCCCGCCGGGAAACCGGCGGGGCGTTTTTTTATTGGTTCGCCAAGCCGCCAAGCCCGACTGGTCCGACTGGGGGGGGGGAGGGGTGCGAGAAACTAGGAGCGTGCCTTCGGGTGGGCCTTGTCGTAGACCTCCATCAGCTTGTCAATGCTGACGTGGGTGTACTTTTGGGTGGTGGAGAGCGAGGCGTGTCCTAACAGCTCCTGGATCGCCCGCAGGTCGGCGCCCCCTTCGAGGAGGTGGGTGGCGAAGGTGTGGCGCAGCGTGTGGGGGGAGACCTTGCGCATGGCGGCGATCAGCAACATGTGGGCGTCGACGATGCGCGCGACGCTCCTCCTGGTGAGACGGCCGCCGCGGGCGTTCAGGATGAGCGGATCGGAAGATTGCGGGTTGCCTCGCTCCTCGAGGTAGGCGGCGAGCGCATCCCGGGCGCAGGACCCGACCGGCACGATGCGCTCCTTTCCCCCCTTGCCCAGCACCCGTACCAGCGCCCCGGGAAGGTCCAGGTCGCCGACGTTCATCCCGGTGAGCTCGCTCACCCTGAGCCCGCAGGAATAGAGCGTCTCCAGTATGGCACGGTCCCGGAGCGAGAGGACGTCCCCGCCGCGCGGCGCCTCGACGAGAGCCTCGACCTGGTCGATGTTCAGGTGGAAGGGGAGGCGCTTTTCCTTCTTCGGCGTACTGACCAACTCGGCGGGATTTTTCTCAACCTGCCCCTCGCGCATCAGGTAACGGAAGAGGGCCCTGATGGCGGAGAGCTTTCTGCCGATGGAACTCTTCGCGTGCCCCTTATGCAGATGGGCGAGGTAGCGCCGGATGGCGAGGTGATTCACCTCCGCCAAGGGAAAGGTGCAGTGCGGATCTAGAAAAAGGGCGAACTGGTCGAGGTCGCTTCGGTAGGCGGCGAGGGTGTGTTGCGAGACGTTGCGCTCGTTTTCGAGGTAGCTGCAGAATTGCTCGATGGCCCGTTTCATGGTATGGGAATCTACCTCAGTGCGGTGGCACTTACAACAGCTTTTGACGGGGAGGGGGCATGTTCCAGGTGTCGCTGCAAAGGGTGGCGCGGTATGAACGGGAAGAGGTGGAAGAAGGACTCGCGCGCTTGCTCGAATCTTTAGGGGGGATGGAGCGTTACGTCAAGCCGGGCGAGCGGGTGCTGATCAAGCCGAACCTCCTCTCGGCGAAGCCCCCTGAGGCGGCGGTCACCACCCACCCCGAGGTGCTGCGCGCGGTCATCCTCGCCGTGCAGCACGCAGGCGGCATCGCGCTCGTCGGTGATTCCCCCGGCGTGGGAAGCGGCAGGCGCGTCGCCGAGCGCTCCGGCATGATGCGCGTCATCGAGGAGACCGGGGCGGAGTTCGTCCCCTTCGAGGAAAGCGCCACGGTCGGCGGCACGGGGACCTTCCGCGAGTTCGAACTTGCCCGCCCCTACCTCGAAGCAGACCGCCTGATCAACCTCCCGAAGCTGAAGACGCACGAGATGATGACCATGACCTGCTGCGTGAAGAACCTTTTCGGCGCCGTGGTCGGGACCCGGAAGGCGGCCTGGCACCTGAAGGCGGGGGCGGACAAGGAGCTCTTCGCGCGCATGCTTATCGAGGTATATATGCTGCGCGAGCCGGACCTGAACATCGTCGACGCGGTGGTGGCGATGGAGGGGGACGGGCCGGGTAGCGGCGACCCCTGCCAGGTGGGGCTTTTGATGGCGGGGGACAACGCGGTGGCCGTGGATCAGGTCGCCGCCGAGGTGGCGGGGATCCCGAAGAAGCTCCTCTACCTGGAGAGTGCTGCGCGCAACATGGGGCTCCCTGGATCAAGGCGGGAGGAGATCGCCGTCGCCGGAGCGGACCCTGCGACTGCGCTCGCACGCCCCTTGCGCCTTCCCCATCTCTCCGACGTCCAGTTCGGCCTGCCCCGGTTTTTGAAAAACCGGCTGCGTCACCAGTTCACCTCGCGGCCCGAGGTGGCGCCGGAGAAGTGCGAGCTCTGCGGCATCTGCGTCAAGGCGTGCCCCCCGGACGCGATCCGGGTGCAGGGGGGGCGGCTGCGTTTTGACTACCAGCGCTGCATCCGCTGTTTCTGCTGCCGAGAACTCTGCCCCCATGCCGCGCTCACCTTGAAAGACGGCTTCCTCCTTCGGCTCATGAAGAAGTCGGGGCGCTCCCTCTAGGGGGCGGGTTGACAGGGGAGGGGGGCGCCATTATATTTTTGCCATCCTCCGGGATGCACAAAGCGAGGGATGCAAATCCAACAGGGAAAAGGAGATCACGCATATGTGGACCAATTTCTACATGATCCGTCCGGTAACCCACTGCAAGGAAGGCTGCCCTAGTTGGCCCGCCGGGTAAAAGCGGCGGGCGGATCGCACACGGAAAAGCCCCCCGGTACTCACACGGGGGGCTTTTTGTTTGCCGCGCCTTCATCCCGCCACGCTCAAGACGAGTGCTTCCCGGCCCGTTATGCAATGGCAGGGAGGGGTGCCCCCTTTCTGCAAAGCCGCAAAGGAGCCCTTTGGATTGACAAGTGTGGAGAATTCCGCTATTCTGCGCACCTGTGCGTACGCCCGCTACCCCAGCTAAAGGTATTGAATGATTAAAGTCACCCTGCTCATACTCGCACTTTTGTTGCCTTGCACCGCCCTTGCGGCACCTGCGCTGCCGGCGCCGGCTTCCGGGCGTGCGGAACTTCAGACGCAGCAACTCGCCTCCGCCGACCTTGCCCTTTCCAAAGGGCTCGGCCTCACTGCCGCCGATTTTCAGGATGATGACGATCTTACCGATGACCCGGACGACTTCGAGCTGAAGCTCCCCGAGATGGAGCTGCCGGATTCCGACATCCCCCTTACCTTCAATTCCAAAGTCGAGTATTTCACCCGTTACTTCCAGGGCCCCGGGCGGGGCGCCTTCGCCAAGTGGCTATCCAGGAGCGAGCGCTACATCCCGATGATGAAGACGGTGCTCAAGAAGGAGGGGCTTCCCGAAGACCTGGTCTACCTTGCCATGATCGAAAGCGGCTTCCTGCCGCACGCGGTCTCCGTGGCGGCCGCCGTGGGCCCCTGGCAGTTCATGCCGGCCACCGGCAAGCGTTATTCCCTGCGCATCGACTACTGGATGGACGAAAGGCGCGATCCCCTGAAGGCGACCGTCGCCGCGGCGCTCTACCTGAAAGAGCTCTACGCCCTCTTCAACAACGACTGGTACCTCGCCGCAGCCGGGTACAACGCAGGCGAGAACAAGATCCTGCGCGCCATCAACATGTACAACACCCGGGACTTCTGGGAAATCTCCAAGGGGAGCTACCTGGCCCGGGAGACCAAGGACTACGTGCCGAAGCTTCTGGCCGCCGCGATCATCGCTAAGGAACCGGCGAAATACGGCTTCGCCGACGTCGCCTATCTTCCCCCCATCGACTTCGACCAGGTTTCCGTCCCCACGCGCACCGACCTCGACGTGATGTCCAAGGCCTGCAGCGTGCCGATGCAGAACCTCCGGGAGCTGAACCCGGAACTGCGCCGCGGCACTACGCCGCCGGACTACGCGGGTTATTTGCTGAAAGTTCCCAAGGGGAGCGGTGCCGCCTGCCAGGAGGCGTACGCCAAGATCCCCGAGGGGGAGCGCTTTGTCGAGCGCGTGAAGAACGTCCAGTACCGGGCTAAGAAGCGCGACACCCTGGACTCCATCGCAAGGCGCTTCAAGACCACGCCGCAGGTCATCGCCGAGCTGAACAACCTGGGCAAGAAGAAGGTCAAGCTGCACGGTAAGGTGCTGACCGTGCCGGTGCAGTTGGCCTCGGCCGACGTCGCATCCCATGCCGCGAAGCCGCCCCAGGTCGAGGCGAAGGCTGAGCTGAAGGCCGAGGCGAAGGCTGAGCTCAAGGCCGAAGTCAAGGAAGTCCACAAGTACTACACCGTGAAAAAGGGAGACACTCTGACCTCGCTTGCCAGGAGGTTCAACGTCACGGCCCGCCTGCTCTCGGCCTGGAACAACCTGAAGACCAGGGTCGCCCTCAAGCCGGGCAAGCGCATCATCGTGGCCAAGTACCAGAAGAAGGGGAACCTGGCCAAGGACGAGGGATAGGCCCCGTCCGTCGCACTGCAGCACCTACAACCACCTGACCCGCACCACGAAAGGATAAATCAGCCGATGTACAACCTTCTCATTTCCGCAGGCGCAGCTGTCGCAGTTTTCCTCATCGTTTCCCTCGCCGCCGGCTTCCAGTACTGGTGGGCCGCGCTTTTGGGCGCCATGATCGTCTTTACCGCCTGCTTCGTCCTCATCGCCCGCAGCGTGACGAAAAAGCTCGAGGTCCTCATGGAGGGGGCCATGAAGGATATCCAGGCGCAGCGCTTCGAGAAGGGGATCCGCGACCTGAAGTCCGCCCTCCGCTTTGCGAAGTGGCAGATCTACGTGGAGAGCCAGATCAACTCCTCCATCGGCATGGTCTACTTCGTGCGCCGCGAGTTCGCCACCGCGTTCCCGTACCTGGAGAAAGGGTTCTTCAAAAACTGGGTCACCATGGGGATGCTCGGCGTCACCTACATGAAGCGCAACAAGCACGACAAGATGAAGGAGACCTTCGACAAGGCGATCATGGCGACCCCCAAGGAGTCGCTCCTCTACGCCCTCTACGCCTACTGCCTGAACGAGATCGGCGAGAACGTGAAGGCATGCGAGATCGCCGCCAAGGGGTTGGCGAAGCTCCCCGGCGACGAGAACCTGAAGCTCAACCTGGAGCTTCTGCGCGAAGGGAAGAAGATGAAGATGAAGGGTTACGGCGAGATGTGGCTCCAGTTCCACCTGGAGAGCCTGGCCGTGCTCCAGAAACAGCAGATGGCCGCCATGGGCGGCAGACGCCGTATCATCAGAAAATAGCTTGTAAAGATATCCGAAAAATGCAATATTGGGCTGTTTTTTTAAGACGGGCTTCTCTGCTCGTCTTTTTATTTGTGACGAGCCAAAGATAAAGGAGCAGTAAAACATGCAGGAGAAGATCAGAAACATCGCCATCATCGCCCACGTCGACCACGGCAAGACCACCCTCGTTGACGCCATGCTGAAACAGTCCGGGGTGTTCAGGGAGAACGAGGCGATCACCGAACGCGTGATGGATTCCAACGACCTGGAGAAGGAGCGCGGCATCACCATCCTCGCCAAGAACCTCTCCATCCACCACGGCGACTACAAGATTAACATCGTCGACACCCCGGGCCACGCCGACTTCGGCGGCGAGGTGGAGCGCGTATTGAAAATGGTCGACTCCGTGCTGCTTCTGGTGGACGCCCTCGACGGGCCGATGCCGCAGACCCGCTTCGTACTGAAGAAATCCCTCGACTTGGGCCTCAAGCCGATCGTCGTCATCAACAAGGTCGACCGCCCGGGCGCGCGTCCTGCCGAGGTCGTCGACATGGTGTTCGACCTCTTCTGCGAACTGCAGGCCTCCGACGCCCAGCTCGACTTCGCCATCTGCTACACGAGCGCCAAGATGGGTTACGCGATGCGCGAGATGGAGCACCCCTCCGACAACATGGAGCCGCTCTTCGAGCTCATCAAGGACAACGTCCATCCCCCGGAGGGGAACCCGGACGCGCCCTTCCAGCTCCTCGTCACCAACATCGACTACAACGACTACATCGGGCGCATCGCCACCGGCAAGATCTTCAACGGCAAGGTGACCTCCGGTGAAACCGTCGCCCTCATCAAGCGCGACGGCACCATCTCCAAGGGGCGCGTCACCAAGCTTCTGGGTTACGAGGGGCTGAAACAGGTGGACATCGCCGAGGCCTTCACCGGGGACATCGTCACCATCGCGGGCTTCACCGAGGTGGGGATCGGCGAGACCCTCGCCGCTGCCGACAACCCGATGCCGCTTCCCTACGTGGCGATCGACGAGCCGACCCTCTCCATGAACTTCATCGTCAACTCCTCCCCCTTCGCCGGCCGCGAGGGCAAGCTGGTGACCTCTAGGAACATCCGCGAGCGTCTGGACCGCGAACTGAGGACCAACGTCTCGCTGAGGGTCGCCAACACCGCCAATGCGGACACCTTCCAGGTCTCCGGGCGCGGCGAGCTGCACCTCTCCATCCTGATCGAGAACATGCGCCGCGAAGGCTTCGAGATGGCGGTATCCAAGCCCGAGGTCATCATGCGCATGGTGGAGGGCGTGAGGCACGAGCCGATGGAATACCTCGTGGTGGACGTCCCCTCCGAGTACCAGGGTGCCATCATCGAAAGGATGGGTCCCAGGAAGGGCGAGATGGTCTCCATGAACCCGATGGGGGAGACGGTGCGCCTCGAATTCATCGTTCCCGCCCGCGGCCTGATCGGCATCAGGGGCGAGTTCCTGACCGAGACCCGCGGCACCGCGGTGATCACCCATACCTTCCACAACTACGCCCCCTACAAGGGTGAGATCCCGGGGCGGAAGAACGGCGTCCTGATCGCCATGGAGCAGGGTGAGACCACGGCCTACTCGCTCGACGCGCTGCAGCCGCGCGGCATCCTCTTCCTGGGCGCGGGTGTCGAGGTGTACGGCGGCATGATCATCGGGCAGCACGCGAAGGACAACGACCTCGAGGTGAACCCCTGCAAGGGCAAGAAGCTCACCAACGTGCGTGCCTCCGGCAGCGACGACGCCATCAAACTGACGCCGCCGCGCAACCTCACCCTGGAGCAGGCGCTCGAGTTCATCGACGAGGACGAACTGGTCGAGGTGACCCCGGTCTCCATACGCCTGAGGAAAAAGGAACTCGACCCGACCAAGCGCAAGCGCGCCGGCAGGGCCTGATCCCAGCACCCCCGCAGCCCGACCACGGCTGCGGGGCTTTCACGAATTTCACCGACCGGAGGAGACCCCATGCACTCTCGTTCCCTGCGTTACCTGGGCCTTTTCGCCGCGCTCTCCCTGATCAGTGCCTGCGCCTCGACCCCGGCGCCGGTGAAGACACCCGAGACCTACTTCAAGGAAGGGGAGACCGCTTACGCGTCCCGCAACTACGAGGAGGCCATCAACCAGTTCAAGAAGGTGAAGGAGAGCTACAGCTCTCCCGAGCTTTCGGCAAAGGCCGAGCTGAAGATCGCCGACGCCCATTTCGAAAACGGCGCCTTCATCGAGGCTGCCGCGGCCTACGAAGACTTCCGCAAGCTCCACCCCGGCAACGAGAAAGCGCCCTACGCGCTGTACCGGCTAGCCCTCAGCAACTACAACGAGATCACCGGGATCGACACCGACCAGACCGCCGTGAAGAACGCGGTGCACTACTTCCAGGAGTTCCTGGCCCAGTACCCCGCTTCCGAGTACGCGCCGCAGGCGAAGGTGAAGCTGGCCGACTGCCGGGCGAAGCAGCTTGCCTACGAGAACTACGTCGGGAATTTCTACCTGAGGACGAAGAAGTACGGCTCGGCGATCAAGCGTCTAAACGAGGCGCTGCAGCGCTTCCCCGGCGAACCGGGGCTGGCCGACACCCTCGTCAACCTCGAGCAGGCGTACCGGAACTCTGGCGATACGGCGCGGGCCGAGGAGATGCAGAAACGTCTTGAGACCGAGTACCCCGCGCGGCTGCGCGAGGCGAAGGGGGAAGGGAAGCCGAGTAAGGGTGACCGGGGCGAAGAGCTCCCCATGATCATCTTCAAGGACGCGAAGTAAGAAGGGAGATGAGGCGCACCTTCCATGTGGAAGGCGCGCCCTGTTTCTGGGCGCCGGCTCAGGCCACCAACTGGTGCTGCTTGTTGCCGGCACCGCCGTTTTTGCGCCCTTTTTTCTGGCGGTACATCCTCTGGTCGGCGAGACGCCAGGACGCCATGAGTTCATCGCCGTTTTGTGCGGTGGCAGCCCCAATGGAGAGGCTGAGCTGATGCGGGGCGTGCCCTTCGTTGCTCTGGGCCAGCTGCTGCTGTAGCCGCTCCATCGCCTCGCGCAGGGCTGTCTCATCGGTGTTCGGGAGCAAGGCCGCGAACTCGTCGCCCCCAACACGCGCCACCACGTCCTCGCGCCGGAAGGCGTTTTTCAGCACCTCGGCGGCGTGTTTCAGGAGCTCATCCCCGGCTGCGTGCCCCTGCTGGTCGTTGGTCTCCTTGAGGCGGTCGACGTCGGCCATGACGATGCTCACCGGGAACTTCCTCCCTTTTTTCAGCCGCTCCAGTTCTTCATCGAAGTAGGCGCGGTTGTAGATACCGGTCAGGATGTCGTGACTGCTCAGGTAACGCAGCTTCAGCTCGGCCTGTTTTCTTTCCGAGATGTCTAGGAGCGCCCCGACCACACCACCGGAGCTGGTTCCCGGCTTTTTGAAGCTTGCACTGTAGAAGATGACGTCACGGTGCTCGCCGTCGGCGCAGGTGATGGTCCCTTCGAAGCTGCGCGGGCCGCTCCCTGCTTCGGCGGCCTCCTCGCCCCTGTTATACAGGGCGGCCAGGTCCGGCGGGAGGATGTCGTAGATGCTCTTGTTGACGTTTTCACCCCGCTTGATGCCGATCTGCTCCTCGAAGGCCTTGTTGCAGCCGAGGTATAGACCGTTGGGGTCGTTGTAGAAGATCGGGGTGGGGAGGGTGTCGATGAGGACCTGGATGAAGTCCAGCTTCTCCTTCAGTTCCTCCTCGTGACGACGGCTCTGCTGCCGTAGCGCCGCTTCAGCGATCGAGCGCTGCACCGCCGGGACCAGGCGGTGCAGGTTCCCCTTGAGCACGAAGTCGTCGGCGCCTGCGCGGATGGCGGCAGCGGCGGCCTCCTCCCCGACTTTCCCTGAGATCATCAGGAAAGGGATGTCGGAGCCCTTTTCCTTGAGGATCTGCAGCGCCTGCAGCCCGGAAAAGCCGGGCATGACGTAGTCGCAAACGACCACGTCCCAGGTGGCGCTCTCCAGGGCATCGACGAGTCCTTGCGCGTCGTCCGCGCGCCGGGCGTGCACGTCGAAGCCTCCCTGCTCGAGCTGTATCACGATGAGCTGGGCGTCGTCCGGTGCGTCTTCTACGATCAGGACCCTGAGCAGTCTCTTCATAACCGTTTTCTCCGATAAATCAGGGGATTGGGTCGCCGGGCACCCTGGAAGTGTAAACTATGGCGGCGCAAAAGCAAGTCCCGTGCCGGATGGTGAGAGTGTCCCCATGTGAGTGGTGAGGGGGCCGGGCACGCGCCCCGCGCGCTGCTCATGAAGGTTCCATCGGCAGGAACGGTCGCGACTAAAGAAATTAATTTTTTATCATTATTTTTGTTTGACGCAACCTCTCACGGTAATTAATTTTGGGCGGCGTCATCGTTGCCGCAGGCGGGTGCCCGGAAAGTTCCAATGAGAAGATCCGCCGACGCGGTCGTCATGCAGGTCGAGGCCGCACCGTCTCTCATTATGGCGGCCGGCGACCCTTTTTAAAGGAGCAGGTGATGAAGCACTTTTTTTTCGCAACTACGGCGAAGGGGGTTGAGGAAGCCCTCGGAGGCGAGCTCGTCCGCCTGGGTCTCCCCGATGTGCGTGTCGAGAGCGGCGGCGTGAGTTTCGGCGGCGGCATCGAGGGGGCCTACCGGGCGAACCTCTGGCTGCGTACCGCGAGCCGGGTCCTCATGACCCTGGCGGAATTCCCCTGCCAGACACCCGATGAACTCTACAGCGGGGTGCGATCCCTCCCCTGGGAGCGCTTCCTCACCCCGGCGCAGACCCTCGCCGTCGACTGCAACCTCAGGGACTCGGCGATGACCCATTCCGGGTTCGTGGCGCTGAAGACCAAGGATGCCATCGTCGACGCGCAGCGCGAGAGCTTCGGCAGCCGCCCGAGCGTCGACACAAAGGACCCGGACCTTCGCGTCAATGTCCGGCTTTTCAAGGACCGCTGCACGGTGAGCCTCGATCTTTCCGGCGAACCGCTGGATCGTCGCGGCTACCGGCTGGATCGGCACGAGGCGCCCCTGAAGGAGAACCTCGCCGCCGCCCTCGTCGAACTCTCAGGCTGGGATGGCAGCACCCCGTTCGTCGACCCGATGTGCGGGACCGGCACCATCGCCATCGAGGCGGTCATGAAGGCGCTCCGCATCCCTCCGGGACTGAACCGCCGCTTCGGTTTCGAGCGCTGGCAGGGGTTCGACCGTGCCGCCTGGCGCGCCATGGTGGCCGAGGCGAAAAACGGCATCCTCGACAGGCCTCCGGCGCCGATCCAGGCGAGCGACCTCTCCCACTCCGCGGTCAACATGGCGATCCAGAACGCGCGGCGCGCCGGGGTGCTCGAGCATCTCACCCTGGGACAGCTCCCCATGGCGGAGCTGTCGCCCCCTCCCGGCCCCGGCGTGCTCATCATGAACCCGCCTTACGGCAAGAGGCTCGGCGAGCAGGAGGCGCTGCGTCCCCTATACCGGGAGATCGGCGACACGCTGAAGAAACGCTGCCAGGGGTACACCGCCTACCTCTTCACCGGTAACCTCGACCTCGCCAAGGGGGTCGGACTCAAGGCGTCGCGACGGATGGTGCTGTACAACGGGCCGATCGAGTGCCGACTCTTAAAGTACGAGATGTATGAGGGGAGTGCCCCACTGTCATTAAAATAGAAGCTTGACACGTTAATCCTTTTAATATATGTTTTAATTTCGCTTTTCGGGCCTATAGCTCAGTTGGTTAGAGCTACCGGCTCATAACCGGTCGGTCCCAGGTTCGAGTCCTGGTGGGCCCACCACCTTACAAATTAGGATGATGTGGGGATGCCCTTAAAGCACCTGGTCAGACGAAAAAATACACTTCAAGTGGGGAGAAAGAGTGCACACCAAGCGGTTGCACTCTTTTTCTTTTGAGCGCGATGATTACTCCCAAAGTTTCGGATCTAGTTGGAATTACAGGCAAAATTGCCCCGGCGCACTTCGCGGAATCCTGGGACAACGTAGGCCTGCAACTGGGGGACCCGGTCTCCCAGGTTTCCCGGATCATGGTGGCGCTGGATCCCGGTCGCCCCGCCATCGAAGCAGCCATCGAAGCACGCTGCCCGCTCCTCATCACGCATCACCCCTTCATCTTCTCCCCTCTGAAAAAGATCACGGCGGCCGACGAAACCGGTCGTCTCACCATGCTGGCCCTCAAGAACGACCTCTCCATCATCTCCCTGCACACGAACCTCGACATCGCCCAAGGGGGCGTCAACGATCTCCTCGCCGCCCGTCTCGGCATCGAGGGGGCGCAACCGCTCAAGATCACCGGAGTTGAGGAACACGCGAAGATGGTGCTGTTCGTGCCGAAAGGTTTCGAGGATAAGCTGCTGCAGGCGCTTGCCCCGTTCATGCCGCTCATCGGAAACTACCGCGACTGCTCGTACCAGAGCGAGGGGACCGGGCGCTTCACCCCGCTTGACGGGGCGAACCCCTACGTAGGGGAGGTGGGGGCGGGACACGCCGAGCCGGAGAGCCGTCTCGAGTTCCTGATCATGAAGGATAAAACAAGCGCCGCCGTAGCCGCGCTGAGGAAGTCACACCCCTACGAGGAGCCGGCCTACGACCTGTATCCGGTGCTGAGTCAAGGGGCGCCGCGTGGACTTGGGCGCATCGGGACCCTTCCCGAGCCGGTCGAGGCCGGAGCGTTCGCGGGCTTCGTGCGGGAGCGTCTCGGCGCCGCCGGCGTACGCCTGGTGGGGGAAGCCGGGCGCCAGGTGAAGAAGGTCGCCGTCTGCGGCGGGTCCGGCGTTTCGCTGCTGCACGAGGCGGCGCGCAAGGGGGCCGACATCCTGGTGACCGGCGACGTCAAGTACCACGAAGCGCGCGAGGCCGAGGCGCTCGGCGTGGCGCTGCTCGACGCTGGGCATTTCGCCACCGAGCGGATCATGGTCGAGGGGCTTGCTGCGCAGTTGAGGGGGGCGCTTGCTGCGCGTCGCCTGGAGGCAGAGGTAATTGAGTACCAAGGAGAGCGGGAGCCTTTCGCGTTTTACTGAAGGCGTCGCTCTTTAGCACATAAAAAGGTAGTTGGGGAGGCGGAATTTGCGTAACAAACTGAAGGCGTTATACGAACTGCAGGAGATCGACCTGAGGATCGACGGGCTGGATGGGGAGAAGGCCCAGCTTTTGAGCGAGGCGCAGGCCCTTGAGGCGAAGCTTGCCGAGGCGCGCGAGAAGATCGCCGCCAAGCGCGAGGAGGTACAGGCACTCGAGGAGGAAAAGGGGGCGCTCGACGCCAACCTTGCTTCCGAGAACGAGAACATCACCCGTTCCGAGACGCATCTCAAGGAGATCAAGACGCAGAAGGAGTACCAGGCGGTTTCCAAGGAGATCTCCACTGCTAAGAAGCAGATCACCGAGCTCGAAGAGCAGATCCTTCAGAAGATCAGCGCCATCGACGAGGCAAACGGTGAGATCGCCAAGCGCGAGGCAGAGCTGGCCGAGCTGGAGGGAAACGTCACCGCCCAGCAGGCGGAGCTGCAGCAGAAGGTCGAGGCTCTCGAGGGAGGCATCTCCAAGGACGTCGTTGTCCGTGAGGAGACCGTGAAGGTACTCCCGGCGAGCGTGATGAAGCGTTACAGCAAGCTGCGCGACCAGCGCAGGGGTGTGGCCGTGGTCGAGGCGAAGGAAGGGAACTGCATGGGGTGCAACATGCATCTTCCGCCGCAGCTCTACAATACCCTGTTCCGTGCCGACGACGTCATCACCTGCCCGCACTGCCAGCGCATCCTCATCATGAAGCAGGAAGTGCAGGACTAGAAACCCGTTCGGCGTTCAACGTTCAACGTTCCATGGGGATCTGTACCCGGTTCGTCGGAGGAGGCGCTGCGTCGTCACCCAAGTGAGGATCGAGGGGGAGAATCCGGCGAACGTTGAACGCAGAACCTTGAACGGAATAAAGATTTTGGCCGGAGCAGACCAGATGGCCGCTGTCCACCGTAGCCTCGGCGAAGGTGGAGGGAGGAAAGTCCGGGCTCCACAGGGCATGGTGCTGGATAACGTCCAGCGGGGGCAACCCCAGGGATAGTGCCACAGAGAGAAGTCCGCCCACCACAACCTTGGCGACAAGGTCCGCCGTAGCCTCGGCGAAGGCGGAAGGTGGGTAAGGGTGAAAGGGTGAGGTAAGAGCTCACCGGGTTCGGCGGCGACGTCGGATGCCAGGTAAACCCCACCAGGAGCAAGACCAAATAGGGAAGCGTTAAGGGCGGCCCGTCCGTGCTTCCGGGTTGGTTGCTTGAGGGCACCGGCAACGGTGCTCCTAGATGAATGACCATCGCCCGCCGCCGGGTAACCGGTTGCGGGAACAGAACCCGGCTTACGGGCTGCTCCGGCCAAAAAACCTAAAAGACGTTCTACGTTCCGCGTTCTACGTTCTACGTAAAACCAACGACACCGGGGCTTGCTCCTTTCGTTGATGCGATTTTTGCCGTACGTGGACCGAGGGTAAAAACGTAGAACATAGAACGTAGAACGTAGAACGTAGAACATCCGTTACTCAAGAAGCAGGGCCTTCCGCACCGTCGGACGGCTTTTTTTATATCCGGGGGAAGAGGTTCAAGGTGAGCTGCTGGAACCATGAATGGCAGGAGAGGGTGGGTGGCGTGACGGCGGCCTTTGAGCGCCTCCCCGATGCGGAACGCAAGACCCTCGAGGGACTCGCCTACGGCATGGTGGCGCACAAGGAGGCGATGCAGCAGATCGTCGCCCAGGTCGACGCCGCCGGTTCCTGCGCCGGATGCGGCGGTGCCTGCTGCGTCAGCGGCAGATACCACTTCGGCGCCGCCGACCTCCTCGTCTACCTCGCCACCAAGCGACCCCTCTTCGCTCCGCGCTTCGGAAACGGCCTCTGCCCGTTCCTGGGCGAGGGGCAATGCCTGATCCCGGCGGGATACCGCCCCTTCAACTGCATCACCTTCAACTGCGACCTGATCGAGGACCGGCTGTCGCAGGAGGACGTTGCCCGCTTTTACGGCATGGAGCGGGAACTCAAAATAATCTACACGGAGATCCGTTCCCTGTTCCCGCCACGGAGCATGGACGGTCCTCTGCTTTAGGGAAGAGAAGGAGAAAAAATGACGACAACCATCAACGACATCGTGCTCGCGCACATCGAGGACAAGCCGGCCTTTTACGCGCGCATCGAAGACATCGTCCAGGACGTCAAACCGGGGTGGTGGCAGGTGAAACTCCTGGTGCTCACCGTGCCGCTCCAGGTCTACACCTGGATCCTCGACGAAAGCCAGGTGAACGGCGCCCCCTTCACCATGTCCGGGACGCCGATCATGCTGGAAAAAATCGTCTCCCCGGAGCCTCCGGAAAAACCGCTCGACCCGGTGGAAAAGGGGGGCGGTGAGAAAAAGGGAAACGTGGTCTCGCTCTTCGACAGGAAAAAGAACCAGTAATGCCGCAGCATTTCGGGCGGGGCCGTAACGGCCCCGCCCGATGCGTTTTCCCCTCCGTCTCTTCCTTACGCCCTTTAATGGAACCGGGTTCACGCCGGGTTCTTACCACTTCTTGCCACCACTTCTTACCCCGCCCGTTAAACCATCGGAAAACCTCCCATAAATTCCCTATTTGTCTCTAATTTTGCCTTGACATAGAGCATGGCCTCCCGTATAGTTCGTGCACGAAAGTGGTATGTAGTGGTATAAAGTGGCAACAAGTGCCGGGGACACCATGTTCAGAGGAAAGTTCGACACAACCATCGACGCCAAGGGGCGCACCAGCATTCCCGCGAAATTCCGCGAGGTTCTGGTGGAGACCTTCGGCGACGAGCGCTTTTTCCTCACCAAGTCGAGCCCGGTTCGACTCGGCGAGGGGCAGGTGTGCTACGGACTGACCATCTACCCCTACCGCGAATTCCTCGCCCTCGAGGAGCGGCTCAAAAACGGGGCCGGCCTCGGGCTCTCCGTCGAGGCGCTCGCCGCGGTGCGCCGCACCATCCTGGTTCCGGCGGTCGAATGCACCGCAGACAAGCTTGGGCGCATCCTGGTTCCCAACGACCTGAGAAAGACCGCACAGCTGGAGCGCGAACTACACTTCGTCGGAATGCAGAACAAGGTCGACATCTACAGCCAGTCCGTCTGGGCCCAGGTATGCGAGAAGGACGAACAAAACTTCCCGGTCGATTCGGCCGCGCTCGCGGAGCTTGGCCTCTAGATGCCGGATTTCCATCACATATCGGTCCTCCCGGACGAGGTGCTCGGGCTCCTCGAACCGAAAACCGGGGGGGTATACGTGGACGGGACCCTCGGCGGCGCAGGCCACGCCGGGCTCATCCTCACCGCGAGTGCCCCGGAGGGGCGGCTCATCGGCTTCGATCGGGACGCCGAGGCGATCGCGGTGGCCACGGAGCGCCTCTCCCAGTTCGGCGACCGGGTCAGCATCTTTCAGAGGAACTTCTCCTCCATCGCCGCCACCCTGGCCGAGATCGGGGTGGATGCCATCGACGGCTTCGTGCTCGACCTCGGGGTCTCCAGCCATCAGCTTGACAAGGATGAGCGTGGCTTCAGCTTTCAGACGGACGCACCGCTTGACATGCGCATGGACCGCAGCTCCGGCCCGAGCGCCGCGGACCTGGTGAACACCCTCTCCGAGGGGGAGTTGAACCGCATCATCGCCGATTACGGCGAGGAGCGCTGGGCGAAGCGGATCGCCTCCTTCATCGTGAAGGCACGCGAGGAGAGCCCGATCGAGACCACGCTGCAGTTGGTCGACATCATCAAGGGGGCCATCCCGAAGGCTAAGTGGGAGGAGCGGTTGCACCCGGCGACGAGGACCTTCCAGGGGCTGCGCATCGCGGTGAACGAGGAGTTGAAGAGCCTTGAGGACGGCCTTGCCGACCTTTTGAGGCTCCTGAAAAAAGGTGGACGCGGTGCGGTGATCTCCTTCCATTCGCTGGAGGACCGCATCGTCAAGGAGGCGTTCCGGGGTGCGAGTGCCGGATGCACCTGCCCGAAGGAACTCCCGATCTGCATCTGCAACCGCACGCCGCAGTACCGGCTGCTGAGCAAAAAGGCTATTAAGGCGGGGGACGAGGAACTGAAGGCCAACCCGCGGTCCCGCAGCGCACGCCTAAGAGGCATCGAGAAGATTTAAAGAAGAGGGTAGATCTATGGCACAGAGCAAAGTCGCCTACGGCAAAGTCGCCGCACCGGCACGTCCCGGGGTAGCGGTAAGGGAAAACTGGATCAGCTTCCGTTACCTCACGGGGGTGATGGTCCTGCTTACCCTGGTTTCCATTTTCCACGTCTGGTCGAGGGTCGAGGTGATCGACCTGAACCTGAGGATCGGGGAGGCGAACCGGCAGTTCAGGGAACAGCAGCAGGAGAACAAGCGTCTGAGGGTCGAGGTCGCCTCGCTTAAGGCACCGGCCCGCATCGAGGCGCTCGCCAAGGGTGAGCTCGGTATGGCGCTCCCCAACGACCAGCAGGTGGTCCTGGTCAAGTGATCGAGAAGCGGGAGAAATGGGCAAGGGTCCGCATGCGTTTCGTGGCCCTGCTGTTCGTGGTTGTTTTCATCATCGCTGCAGGACGCGCTTTTTACCTGCAGGTTTTGAACAACGACCGCCTGGTGAAGCTTGCCGAGAAGCAGCACCAGAGGATCGTGGCGCTCACCCCGAGCCGGGGCGGCATCTACGACCGCAACAACGCCCCCTTCGCCGTCTCCATAGAGATGGACTCCTGCTACGCCGAGACCCGCAACATGGAGAATATCCCGGAGGCGGCGGCGCAGCTGGCAAGTGTCCTCGGGTGCGACAGGGCCGAACTCGAGGCGAAGCTGAAAGGTGCCAAGAACTTCGTCTGGATCGCACGCCGCATGGCCCCGGAGCAGGCGAAGAAGGTGAGGGGGCTCGAACTCGACGGGGTCGGCTTCGTAAAGGAAAACCGGCGCTTCTACCCGAACTCGGGGGTGGCGGCCCATGTGATAGGCTTCACCGGTGTCGACCCGGCCGGCCTGGAAGGGGTCGAGAAGAAGTACGACAACGTCATCCTCGGTAACACCGGCTTCCTCGTCACCGAGCGCGACGCGCTCGGCCGGGACATCGCCCTCAAGAAGGGGAGCGAGGGGAAAAGCGGCTCCAAAGGAAGCAACGTCGTCCTCACCCTGGATAAGAACATCCAGTACATAGCGGAGAAGGAACTCGTAAAGACGATCGAGAAAAACGGCGCCAAGGCCGGGATCGCGATCGTCATGGAACCGGACACGGGGCGCATCTTGGCCATGGCCAACTACCCCACCTTCAACCCGAACAACATCGCGGCACTGACCCACGAGTCGGTGCGTAACCGCGCCATCGCGGACAGCTTCGAGCCCGGGTCGACCTTCAAGATCTTCCTGGTGGCGGCAGCCCTCGAGGCGGGGGTGATCAGGCCCGGCGACAGTTTCAATTGCGAAAACGGCTCCTGCAACATGTACGGCAGAACCATCCACGACACGCACAAGTACGGTGCGCTGAACGTGTCGCAGGTCCTTAAATACTCGAGCAACATCGGTGCTGCCAAGATCGGCCAGAGGCTCGGCTCGCAGCGCCTGTTCACCGCTCTCACCGGTTTCGGGTTCGGCGAGAAGAGCAGCGTCGATCTCCCGGGGGAGGTCTCGGGGATGCTCCGGCCGCAGGACAAGTGGTACGGTATCGACCTCGCCACCATCTCCTTCGGCCAGGGGGTGACGGCAACGGCATTGCAACTGACCGCGGCGGTTTCGGCGGTAGCCAACGGCGGCAACCTCATGAAGCCGTACCTCGTGGACCGGATCGTGGACGACGAGGGTGTCGTGCTGCAGCAGTTCGGTCCGCAGTTGAAAAGAAGGGTGATCTCGCCCGCGACGGCTAAGACCGTGGCCGGCATGCTGGAAGGCGTCGTCGCCGAGGGTGGGACCGGCACCGGTGCCGCGGTGGACGGCTACCGTGTCGCGGGGAAGACCGGTACGGCACAGAAGGTGGAAGGGCGCAGCTACTCGGCAAAAAAGCGCATCGGCTCCTTCATAGGGTTCGTTCCGGTGGAGAAACCCCGTCTGGCCATCATGGTGATGGTGGACGAGCCGACCGCCAACGTGTACGGCGGTGTGGTCGCCGCTCCGGCTTTCAGCGCCATCGCTCAGCAGGCCCTCTGCTACCTGAACGTCCCGCCGGACAAGAACGTGAAGAAGAAGCCGGCGACGGTGCCAGAGAAGATGACACCGCAGGTGGAGCAGGCCGCGGTGGAGGGGGGCGCCATCGAGGGTGGCGACGCCGGGACCATGCCGAACTTCCGCGGCATGAGCATGCGGCAGGTGCTCAGGGTGATGGAGCAGCGCGGTCTCAACGTAAAATTGCAGGGAAGCGGCCGGGCGGTAGAGCAGAACCCGCCACCGGGCGCCCGCATCACCACGCAGGATCAGGTCTGGGTGCGCTTCGTGCCGTCGGCCTGACCATGGGGGGAGCATGAAACTGAAAGAATTGCTGGCCTGTGTTCCGGGAGCGAAGGTGACCGGAGACGACGCCATGGAGATAACGTCGCTTTGCTACGACTCGCGACAGGTGGCGCCAGGCGCCGCCTTCTTCGCCCTGCGCGGGGTGAAGAGCAACGGGACGGAGTTCGTGGAAGCCGCTGTAAAAGGGGGGGCGGTCGCAATAATTGCGGACCGCCCCTGCGCCGTTGCCGGGGCCGTGTGCGTCGAGGTCCCGGATGCCCGCCGCGCCATGAGCCTCATGGCCGCAATTTTCTACGGTACCCCGACCGGGAACATACCGGTCGTCGGCATCACCGGCACCAACGGCAAGACCACCACCACCTACCTCGTTGAAGGGATCATGGCTGAGGCGGGGATCCCCGCGGCCGTCCTCGGCACCATCAGCTACCGCTTCGGCGCGACCGACATCCCCGCACCTAACACCACGCCTGAGTCGGTCGACCTGCAGAAGATCCTGCGCGACCTGGTGGACCAGGGCGCGCAGGGGGCGGTGATGGAGGTCTCCTCCCACTCGCTGGAGCAGCACCGCGCCGACGGCTGCATCTTCGACGTCGCCATCTTCACCAACCTGACCCGCGATCACCTGGACTACCACCTCGACATGGAGTCCTACTACAAAAGCAAGCTGCGCCTCTTCACCGACCTCCTCGCTCCGAGCGCGCACAAGCCGCTCAGGCGCGCCGTGGTGAACCTGGACGACCCCTACGGTCCGAGGATCGCCGCCGAGGCGACCGCGCCGGTCCTTACCTACTCGGTGAAAGGCCCGGCCGACCTCTCCGTCGCCGAGGTGGACTTCTCGGTGCACGGCATCCGCTGTCGCCTCCAGTCGCCGGTGGGCGAGATCAACATCGAGTCCGACCTCCTGGGGCGCTTCAACCTGTACAACATCCTTGGCGCGGTCGGGGCGGGTCTTGCCCTTGGCATCCCTAAAGAAGCGATCGAGGCGGGGATCCGTGCACACAAGAAGGTGCCTGGGCGCCTCGAGCGGGTCGCGAACGACCAGGGGATCATCGTGCTCGTCGATTACGCCCACACCGGCGACGCCCTGGAGAACGTCCTTTCCACCATCTCGGAACTGAAGACGGACCGGATCATCACCATCTTCGGATGCGGCGGCGACCGCGACAAGGGGAAGCGCCCGGTGATGGGGGAGATCGCGGCACGCTACAGCGACCTGGCCGTAGCCACCTCGGACAACCCGCGCACCGAGGACCCGGCGGCCATTCTCGTCGACGTGAGGGCGGGGATCACGCCTTTGCACCTGAAGGAGTACAGCCTCGAGGAATTGGAGGGGGGCTTCCGCGAGAAGGGGTTTGCCACCATCGAGTCCAGGCGCACCGCGGTGCGCGCCGCGATCCTCGCGGCAAAGCCGGGCGACATCGTCCTTCTGGCCGGCAAGGGGCACGAGGATTACCAGATCGTCGGGACAGAAAAGTTCCACTTCGACGACCGGGAGGAGGCCGCAGCTGCGCTGCGGCTCAGGAAGTAGCAGTAGCAAAAAAAGGTTCCCTTTTCCCTTATTTTGCGGCACATTAGTCGTTTTCCCGCGCTTGGGAAAAGCAGTTCGCGGTGCAGGAACCGTAAGCCCTGAGCACCATTGGAAAAGGGGCGAATCAAGGGCGCATGACGCCCGGCAGTAAAAGGAAACCAGGATCCGGATGTCGATATTCACGCTGTATGAAATAGCCGAGGCAACCGGCGGCAGGCTGATCGGGGAGGGGGGCATGGACGTCTCCGCCGTCTCCACCGACTCGCGCAAGGTCGCTCCCTGCGAACTGTTCGTGCCGCTCGTAGGAGAGCGCTTCGACGGTCATGACTTCATAAATCCCGCCGCCGTCCGCGGCGTCACCGCTTTCCTCGCCTCCGAGGCGTGGCTCGCCGCTAACCCGCTTCCCGCCGGGTGCAGTGCGGTTGCCGTCAAGGACACCCTGCGCGCCCTGGGCGACATGGCCGCCTTCCACCGGCGCCGCTTCGATCTCAAGGTGGTCGCGGTTACCGGCAGTAACGGCAAGACGACCACCAAGGAGATGCTCGCCCGTATCCTCGCCCAGACCGGCCCCGGTCTCAGGACCGAGGGGAACCTGAACAACCTGATCGGTCTTCCGCTCACCCTGTTCCGCTTGACCGGCCGCGAACGCTGGGCCGTCGTCGAGATCGGCATGAGCGAGTTCGGCGAGATCGACCGCCTGGCTGAGATCGCCGACCCGCAGGTGGGGATCATCACCAACGCCTTTCCGGCGCACCTTGAGACCCTTGAAAGCGTCGAGGGGGTGGCGAAGGCCAAGGGTGAGCTTTTCCTGCGTCTGAAGCCCGGGAGCGTCGCGGTGTACAACGTGGACGATCCTCTCGTCTCCGCCTGCCCGACCCATCTCAACGTCACCCGGCTCACCTTCGGTCTCAGGGGGGCGGAAGTCTCCTCGGCCGAGATCAAGAGCCTCGGGAAGCTCGGGGAAAGCTTTACCCTGAGGCTCCCCGACGGCGAGCTGCCGGTGACCCTGAAGGCCTTCGGCCGCCACAACATCTACAACGCGCTTGCCGCGGCCGCTGCGGCGCACGCGCTCGGCGTTCCGGGCGAGGTGATCTGCCGTGGGCTCGAGGAGTTCACCCCCTACGACAAGCGTTTCCAGCTCGAGGATGTGGCCGGCGTCACCCTGATCGACGACAGCTACAACGCGAACCCCGCCTCCATGGCGGCGGCACTCACCACCCTGCATGAGCTTTCCGCGGGGGGAAGGTGCGCCGCAGTGCTTGGAGACATGCTGGAACTTGGGCTCGGCACCGAGGCGGCGCACCGCGAGTTGGGCGCCAAGGCCGCGGCGGCAGTGGAGCGCCTCTATCTGCTGGGCGAGCTTGCCGCCGAGATCAAGAAAGGTGCCCTCGAGGCCGGTCTTCCCGCCGAGCGCATTATGCATGCGCAAAGCCACGAGGAAATTGCCGGGGAGCTGCTCAGCTGGCTCGAGCCCGGCGACTGCGTCCTTTTCAAGGGGAGCCGCGGTATGAAGATGGAAAAGGTGGCGGCAGCGGTAAAACAGGCGCTGACACCCGCGACGCAAGGGGGGCATGACTGATGCTTTACCATCTGCTGTATCCGCTCGCCGCGGACTACCGGCTTTTCAACGTTTTCAAATACCTGACCTTCCGCACCATCTACGCCATGATCACCGCGCTGGTGCTTTCTTTCATCGTGGGGCCGTGGGTGGTCAGAAAACTCGAGGGGCTGCAGGCGCGCCAGGTGATCCGTACCGACGGCCCCGAATCGCACCTGAAGAAGCAGGGGACCCCCACCATGGGCGGGGTACTGATCCTCGTCTGTATCGTCGTCCCGACCCTCTTGTGGGCCGACCTCACCAACATCTTCATCTGGCTCACCCTGCTCATCCTTGGGGGGTACGGCGTGCTCGGCTTCGTCGACGACTACAAGAAAGTGGTCGAGAAAAACCCGAAGGGACTGTCGCCGCGCCAGAAGATGTTCTGGCAGGTGATCCTCGCAGGCGGCGTCGGCATCTTCCTCTACAACCTCCCCGGGTTCTCCACCGAAGTCTACTTCCCGTTCTTCAAGAGGCTGCACCCGGAACTGGGCATCCTGTACATCCCGTTCGTAGCCCTGGTCATCGTCGGCGCGAGTAACGCGGTGAACCTGACCGACGGACTCGACGGTCTCGCCATCGGTCCCGTCGCCATCAACGCGGCCACCTACCTCCTCTTCTGCTACATCGCAGGTAATGCACGGCTTTCCGGCTACCTGCAGATCCCGTACGTGCCGGGGGCAGGGGAACTCGCCGTTCTTTGCGGCGCCATGGTCGGCGCGGGGCTTGGCTTTCTTTGGTACAACGCCTATCCCGCCGAGGTCTTCATGGGGGATGTGGGCTCTCTCTCCCTGGGGGGGGCGCTCGGCACCCTGGCCGTCCTCACCAAGCAGGAGATCCTTCTCGTCATCGTCGGGGGGGTCTTCGTGGTCGAGGCGCTGTCGGTCATCTTCCAGGTGGGGTCGTACAAGTACCGCGGCAAGAGGATCTTCCGGATGGCCCCGATACACCACCACTTCGAACTGAAGGGGGTCGCCGAGCCGAAGATCATCGTCAGGTTCTGGATCATCACCATCATCCTCGCGCTGGTCGCCATCTCGACCCTGAAGATGCGCTAGCTTCCGGAGATAAAGAAGGTCATATGGATTTAAAGGACAAGAAAATACTGGTGGTAGGTCTCGCGAAGACCGGCGTCGCCGTGACGCGCTTCCTGGCCGAGGCGGGGGCGCAGGTGACCATCACCGACATGCGCGACGACGAGGCTTTAAAAGACGTCCTCGCCGAACTAGCCGACCTCGATCTCTGCCTGGAGCTTGGGCGTCACGTTCCCTACAGCTTCCTCATGGCCGACCTGGTTGTCGTTTCCCCCGGCGTCCCGATGGACATCAAGCCGCTCGAGATGGCGCGGGCCCAGAGGCGCCGCGTGGTCTCCGAGGTGGAGCTCGCCTCCTGGTTCATCAAGGCCCCGATGGTCGCCATCACCGGGACCAACGGCAAGACCACCACGACCACGCTGACCGGCGAGATCTTCAAGGGGTGCGGCTTCGACACCTTCGTCGGCGGTAACATCGGCAATCCGCTCATCGAGCTCGCCATGAGCGGCGCCGAGGTCGAGCGCGTCGTGGTCGAACTCTCCTCCTTCCAGCTCGAAGGGATCGAGAGCTTCCGCCCGCATGTGGCCGTCCTTTTGAACCTGACCGAAGACCACCTGGACCGCTACCACAGCTTTCAGGAGTACATCGACGCGAAACTGCGCATCTTCGAGAACCAGGGTGCCGACGACTATGCCGTCCTGAACATCGACGACCCGCTGGTCGCGGCATGCGCAGGGAAACTGAAGGCGAAACTCTTCCCGATGAGCCGCTTCCATGAGCTCGAGGAAGGTATCAGCTACCGCGACGGCTTCATCACCTTCGCCCACAACGGCAAGGTGCTCCGCTTCGGTACCGAAGGGTTCCGGCTGAAGGGCGTGCACAACCTCGACAACATCATGGCGGCCATGGCCTCCACGCTCCTCATGTGCTGCGACGGCGAGTGCGCCTACCAGACCGTGAAGAACTTCAAGGGGCTGCCGCACCGCATGGAGTTCGTCGAGGAAGTGAACGGCGTCGCCTACTACGAGGACAGCAAGGGGACCAACGTCGGGAGCGTGGTGAAATCGCTTGAGAGCTTTGACTCCGGCATCACCCTGATCGCCGGCGGCAAGGACAAGGGGGGCTCCTACGAGCCGCTCGCGAAACTCGTCTCGGAGCGGGTCAGCCACCTGGTGCTGATCGGCGAGGCGAAGGAGCGCATGAAGGAAGCACTCGGCCACCTGACCGACACCCGTTTCGCCGAGACCCTGGAGGAAGCGGTGGACATGGCGCACAGGCTGACCGAGCCCGGTGGCGTGGTGCTCTTCTCGCCTGCCTGTTCCAGTTTCGACATGTTCAAGAATTACGAGGAGCGCGCCAACTGCTTCAAGGCTGCGGTACGCGCGGCTAAAAAGGAGGAGACCGGGGCGTGAAGCGGCTGGAGGGGTACGACATCATCGTGCTTATGATGGCGGTGATCCTCACCTGTTTCGGTGTGGTCATGGTCTACTCCGCGTCTTCCGTGATGGCAGCCAAGAGGTTTCACGACGGCTTCTTCTTCCTCAAACGGCAGTCCCTCTACGCGCTGATCGGTTTCATCGGCATGGGGCTTGCCATGCACGTCGACTACCACGTCTGGAAGAAGTACGCCGTGCCGCTCTTTCTCGGCACCTTCGTGCTACTACTTCTGGTTTTCGTGCCGGGTATCGGCGGCACCGCCAAGGGGGCGTCGCGCTGGATCCGGCTTCCGGGCTTCAACTTCCAGCCCTCGGAGCTCGCCAAGGTGGCGCTCATCATGTACATGGCCTACTCGCTGGAGAAGCGCCAGGACAAGCTAAAGCAGTTCACCACCGGTTTTCTTCCCTACATGCTGATCCTGGGGATGTTCATCGTGGTCCTGCTCGCGCAGCACGACATGGGTGCCGCGCTCACCATGTTCGCGGTCGCCATCATGATGCTCTTCGCCGCGGGAACCAAGGTGCAGTACATCCTCGGGATGGGGCTCGTAGCACTTCCCGGCGTCTGCTACCTCGTCTTCACCAAGGCGTACCGGATGCGGCGCATCACCGCCTTTCTCGATCCATGGCAGGATCCGACCGACGCCGGCTTCCAGATCATCCAGAGCTGGCTCGCCCTCGGCACCGGCGGCTTCTTCGGGCAGGGACTAGGCGAAGGAAAACAGAAACTCTTCTACCTTCCCGAGGCGCACACCGACTTCATCCTCTCCGTGCTCGGCGAGGAAATGGGGTTCATCGGCGTGATCGTGATCGCGTCGATGTTCCTTTTGCTTGTGCAAAGAAGCATCCGTGTCGCCATCGCCGCCGAAGACAGCTTCGGGCGTTTCCTCGCCTTCGGCATCTCGGTGCTTTTGGGACTCGAGGCGTTCATCAACATGGCAGTCGTCACCGGCCTTCTCCCGACCAAGGGGATCGCGCTGCCGTTTTTAAGTTACGGCGGCAGTTCGCTGATCATCACGCTCTGCGCGGTCGGCGTGCTCCTTAACGTTTCCACCAGGACCAGGGGGGCGGTATGAGGCTGATCATCGCAGGAGGCGGCACCGGGGGGCATCTTTTCCCGGGGATAGCGGTGGCCGAGGAATTCCTCTCCCGCAGCCCGGAGAACGAGGTTCTCTTCGTCGGCACCGAGCGCGGCATCGAGGCGCGCCTTCTGCCGAAGCTCGGCTACAAACTGGAGCTCATCTCCGCAAGCGGCATGAAGGGGATGGGGACCGTCAAGAAGCTCATGAGCGCCGGGCGCCTGCTTTACGGCTACTCGCAGTCCAGAAAGATCCTGAAGGAGTTCCGTCCCGACATGGTGCTTGGGGTGGGAGGGTACGCGTCGGCCCCGATCCTTCTCGCCGCGAAGGGGATGGGGATCCGGCGTTTCATCCACGAGCAAAACGCGTTTCCGGGGCTCACCAACAAGGTTCTGAGCCGCATCGTGGACGGTATCTTCATCTCCATGGAGGAGGCGGCCGCGTTCTTCCCGAAGGGGATAACCCAGATGACCGGCAACCCGATCCGCAAGGAGATCCTCTGGGGCTTTCAGGAGCAGCGGGAGCGCGAGGCCGGCGACGCGTTCAGGATCCTCGTTTTCGGCGGTAGCGCCGGAGCGCAGCGGATCAACAGCGCCATGCTGGAGGCGCTTCCCTTCCTCGAGTCGGTGAAGCACAAGCTGCGCATCACGCACCAGACCGGCGACAAGGACGTAGCGCGGGTGCGCGAGGGGTATCAGGGGCAGGGCGTCCAGGCGCAGGTCCTCTCCTTCATCGACAACATGTCCGCGGCCTACGGGGCCGCCGACCTGGTCATCTGTCGGGCCGGGGCCACCACCATCGCCGAGGTGACCGCCTGCGGCAAGGGGTGCGTCTTCATCCCGTATCCGTACGCAGCCGACGACCACCAGAGGAAGAACGCCGAGTCGTTGGTGCACAAAGGCGCCGCGCGCATGGTCCTCGAGGAGGATCTTTCCGGCGAGCGGCTCGCGGCCGAGATAAGTGATCTTATGGAGCACCCGGAAAAGGTGGCCGAGTTGGAGAAAAACGCCCGCTTCCTGGCACAGCTGGACGCCGCCCAGGCGATCGTCGCGGCCATGACGGGGAAAGGCTAGAAGCCGTTCAACGTTCTGCGTTCAACGTTCGAGACGGGATGTCCCTCTGGCAGGCGACGCCGAAGCGGCATCACTTTGAATGACCACGTGAAGAACAGGCCGTCAGTAAGCGGCCGAACGAAGCAAATGAGTAAGGCGAACGTTGAACGCTGAACGTTGAACGCCTTTAGGAGTGAAAGTGTACGGAAAGATAGAGAGGATACATTTCGTCGGCATCGGCGGCATCGGCATGAGCGGCATCGCCGAGGTGCTCTTGAACCTGGGTTACAAGGTCTCCGGCTCCGACCTGAGAAGCTCGGACACGACACAGCGCCTTGAGAGCCTTGGCGGCGAGATCTTCATCGGTCACGCGGCCGAGAACGTAGCCCAGGCGGACGTCGTGGTCATCTCGAGCGCGGTGCACGAGGACAACCCCGAGGTTATCGAGGCGCACCTCAAACTGATCCCGGTCATCCCCCGCGCGGAGATGCTTGCGGAACTGATGCGCATGAAGTACGGCGTCGCAGTGGCTGGCACCCACGGCAAGACCACCACCACCTCGATGGTGGCGACCCTCCTTGCCAAGGGGGGGATCGACCCGACCATGGTGATCGGCGGCAGGCTCAACTCGCTCGGTAGCAACGCGCGCCTGGGGCAGGGACAGTTCCTCGTCGCCGAGGCAGACGAGTCCGACGGCTCCTTCCTGCTCCTCTCTCCGACCATCGCCGTCGTCACCAACATCGACGCCGATCACCTCGACTTCTACAGCGGCATCGAGGAGATCAAGGACACCTTCGTAGAGTTCATCAACAAGATCCCCTTCTACGGGCTCGCGGTCCTCTGCCTCGATAACGGCAACATCGCCGACGTCCTGCCGCGCGTGAAGAAACGCTTCACGAGCTACGGCCTGTCGGCCCAGGCCGATTTTCGCGCCACCGACGTGCGCCTCTCCGGGTTCTCCACGAGTTTCGTGGCGCACCACAAGGGGGTGAGGCTCGGGGAGATCACCTACTCGATGCCCGGCGCGCACAACGTGCTGAACGCGCTCGCATCCATCGCGGTCGCCATGGAACTCGACATCCCGTTCGAAACCATCCAGGAAGGGTTCAAGGCCTTCGGAGGGGTCGGGCGCCGCTTCTCGCTCAAGGGCGAGGTGAACTCAATCAAGGTGGTCGACGACTACGGCCATCACCCAACCGAGATCCGGGCGACGCTCGCCGCAGCCAAGGCCGGCTTCGCGGAGAACCGCCTGGTGGTCGTGTTCCAGCCGCACCGCTACTCGCGCACCAAAGAGCTCTTCGAGGACTTCGTCAAGGCGTTCCACGATGCCGACGTCCTGATCCTCACCGACATCTACGCGGCCGGCGAGGCCCCGATCGAAGGGGTGACCGCCGAGGCGCTTGCCGCGCGCGTGAGGCGCCACGGCCAGAAAGATGTCACCTGGATCTCGGACCGCGACAAACTCTGCACGCACCTGGAAGGCGTCCTCGCACCGGGCGACATCCTGCTCACGCTTGGCGCCGGCAGCGTCTGGCAGATCGGTGAGGCGATGCTGGAGCGTCTGAAGGCAACGGGGGACAAGTGACCTGGTCGCGCGCCGATCTGGAGCGGGTGGCGGAAAGGGTCCGCGGCAGCGTCCTGTGGGACGAGCCGATGTCCCGGCACAGCTCGCTCAGGGTGGGCGGGCCGGCCGACCTCTTCCTCGAACCCGCCGATCAGGATGACCTGAAAGCGGCAGTGGAGGCGCTCCTGGAAGGTGGGATCCCCTCCATGGTGGTTGGCGGCGGTTACAACCTGCTCGTGCGAGACGGCGGCATAAGGGGGTGCGTGATCTCCCTGAAACGCCTCGACACCATGGACCAGATGCCCGGAGCCCGACTCGATGTGGGTGCAGGCGTCACCAACCAGGCCCTTACCCGCTTCGCCGCGGAAAACTGCCTGGGAGGCATCGAGTTTCTCTGCGGCATCCCCGGGAGTTTCGGCGGTGCGCTCACCATGAACGCCGGTGCAAACGGCAGCGAGACCTTTTTACGGGTCGAGTCGCTGACCACGATGCGCGGCGGCGAGGTCCTGGTGAGAAAAGGGACCGAGGCGGAGTACGGCTACCGCTACCTGAAGCTTGAGCCGGGTGAGATCGTCCTCGGGGCGAGGCTCAGGCTGGAGCCGGAAGAGCGCCGTCTGATCGAGGCGCGCATGCAGGAGTACATCGCCAAGCGCGGCGGGCAGCGAGTCGGCTTTCCCAACGCGGGCTCCTTCTTCAAGAACCCTCCCGGCGAAAACGCCTGGCGCCTCATCGACCAGGCGGGGCTGCGCGGCAAGACGGTAGGCGGAGCGCAGGTCTCCGAGGTGCACACGAACTTCCTGGTGAACCGCGGCGACGCCCGGGCCGCCGACTTTCTCACCCTGGCCGCTTTCATAAAGCTCCGGGTCAAAGAGGAGAGCGGCGTCGAACTGGAAGAAGAAGTGAGGATCGTCGGCGAAGGGTAGCGAATAGGAAAAAGGAATCAGAGCATGACCATAGATGAGCTGAAAACCAAGAAGATCGCCGTGCTGCTGGGGGGGCTTTCCGCCGAGCGCGAGGTGTCCCTCAATAGCGGCAAGGCCGTGCTCGCATCCCTGCAACGTCAGGGGTACGACGCCGTCGGCATCGACGTCGGGCGCGACCTCGCCCAGCGCCTTGTAGAGGAGAAGGTGGAGCGTGCCTTCATCGCCCTGCATGGCCGCTTCGGAGAGGACGGCTCGGTCCAGGGGCTCCTCGAACTCATGGGCGTTCCCTACACGGGCTCCGGCGTGCTCGCCTCGGCGCTGGCCATCGACAAGGTCGCGGCCAAGGTGATGTTCGCAGCGGCGGGGCTCAAGCTTGCACCCTACCAGGTGCTGCGCCGCGGCGAGGAACTGAAGCTCGAGAACCCGCTTCCGGTCGTGGTGAAGCCCTCCAAGGAGGGGTCGTCGGTCGGCGTCAGCATCGTGAAAGAGCCCGGGCAGATGGAGAAGGCGCTGGAAGAGGCCTTCCGCTACGACGCAGAGATCCTGATCGAAGCGTTCATAAGCGGCAAAGAGGTCCAGGTCGGCATCCTGGACGGCCGTGCCATGGGCGCCATCGAGATCGTCCCGAAAAACGAGTTCTACGACTACGAGGCCAAGTACACCGACGGCGGCGCCGAACACATCCTCCCCGCCCGCCTGCCGGAGAGCGTCTACCAGGCGGTTTTAAAGGAAGGCGAGAAGGCGCACGCCGCTCTCGGGTGCGACTGCTACAGCCGCGTCGACTTCCTGGTGAACGAGAAGGGCGAGTGCTACCTCCTCGAGGTCAACACCCTGCCGGGGATGACCGATCTGAGCCTCTTGCCGGAGATCGCCCGCGGCTCCGGGATTGATTTTGACCAGTTGGTGACGCGCATCCTTCTCGCCGCGTCGCTCAAGATTTAGACGGAAAGATTGGGATTGAGATTCAGTCCCGTAAGCTTAAAGCCGTTGTCATGCAGTGTATTGAAATTAAATTCGAACGGTAATTGCCATGCGCGATCTTCACACCAAAAAACAGCGGATACCCAACAACAGGGTCAAGAAGCCGCCCAAGCAGCGCAAACCGATCAACTGGACTCCCATCCTCAAATGGCTCTCCAGGGGGATCGGCGCCACGGCCGTCTGCGCTATCGTCGGGTTCGGTGGCTGGAAGGCCTACGGGGTGGTATCCCGCACCACGCTCCTGCGTCTCGAAACGATCGAGGTCTCACAGCTTAAAAAGGTGAGCCGGGACGAGCTAATCACGTTGGCCGGGGTCCGCCCGGGCGACTCGATGCTCGGGCTCGACCTGAAGGCCGTCATGGCCCGCCTCGGGAAGAACCCCTGGCTGGAACAGATCCAGGTGCGCCGTTACTTCCCGCACACCCTCTCCATCACCGTTGCCGAGAGAACGCCGGTCGCGGTAGCCAACGTCGGCTGTCTCTACTACCTTGACGACAAGGGCGTTCTCTTCAAATCGCTGACCGAGGGCGACCGGCTCGATTACCCGCTCATAACCGGGATCACCGAGGAAGAGCTGGCTCAGGACCCGAAAGGGACCCAGGAGGCGCTCAAGAGCGCGCTGCAGCTCATCGGCACGCTCAAGTCCGGCAGCGTCTTCAGCCTCGCCGACATCTCCGAGATCCACTACAGCAGGGGGTACGGATTCACCCTCTTCACCATGCAGGGGGGGATCCCTGTGAAGCTCGGCAACGGTGAGTTCGGCGACAAGCTGGCGCGCCTGTCCCGCATCTACGGCGACCTGAAAACGCAGATGCAGGCTTTGGATTACATAGACCTCGATTACATCGACAAAATCATAGTTAAAAAAGTGTAGGAAAAGGGGGGGAGCATGTCTGCAACAAGAAGGGATAACCTGATCGTAGGCCTCGACATAGGCACAACCAAGATCTGCGCCATCGTCGGCAACGTCACCGAAGACGGCATCGACATCGTCGGTATCGGCACCAGTCCTTCCAAAGGGCTGAGAAAAGGTGTCGTGATCAACATCGAGAGCACCGTCTCCGCCATCAAGAAGGCGATCGAGGAGGCCGAGCTCATGGCGGGTTGCGAGATCAAGTCGGTCTACGCCGGTATCGCCGGCGGGCACATCAAGGGTTTCAACTCCCAGGGTGTCATCGCCATCAAGAACCGCGAGGTCTCTCCCGAGGACGTGAAGCGCGTGATCGAGGCAGCCAAGGCGATCGCCATCCCGATGGACCGCGAAGTGATCCACATCCTCCCCCAGGAATTCATCATCGACGACCAGGACGGCATCCGCGAGCCGCTCGGGATGAGCGGCGTCAGGCTCGAGGCGAAGGTGCATATCGTCACCGGCGCCGTGGCGAGCGCGCAGAACATCGTCAAGTCCTGTAACCGCGCCGGTCTCGAGGTCGCCGACATCGTCCTCGAACAGCTCTCCTCCTCCGAGGCGGTCCTTTCCGCGGACGAGAAGGAGCTCGGCGTAGCTCTCGTCGACATCGGCGGCGGCACCACCGACATCGCCATCTTCGTGGACGGCGCCATCAAGCACACCTCGGTGCTCTCCCTTGGCGGCAACCACCTGACCAACGACATCGCGGTAGGTCTCAGGACCCCGATGGCCGAGGCCGAGCGCATCAAGCAGAAGTACGGCTGCTGCCTCTCCTCCATGGTCGGCAAGGACGAGACCATCGAGGTGCCGAGTGTCGGCGGCAGAAAACCGCGCATCCTCTCCCGGCAGCTTCTGTGCGAGATCCTCGAACCCCGCGTCGAGGAAATCTTCACCCTGGTGAACCGCGAGATCGTGAAGAGCGGCCTCGAGGACATGATCGCCTCGGGCGTCGTCATCACCGGCGGCTCCACCATCCTCGAGGGGATGCCGGAGTTGGCCGAGCAGATCTTCAACCTCCCGGTGCGCCGCGGCCTGCCGCAGCGGATCGGCGGGCTCACAGACGTCGTGAATTCACCGGTTTACGCGACCGGCGTGGGCCTTGTCGTCTACGGCTCGAAGAACGTCGGGGTGCACGAATTCCCGACCCAGCAAAGCGACGAGACCGTCTTCCGCAGGGTGAGCCGCAGGATGAAGGACTGGTTCGGAGAATTCTTCTAAAAAAGCACAATATGTAGTGCTTTTGGGCTTCCATTCTCTACATAAACGTAGTATAAAACCGGCTAATATTTTAACGCCGCCGGGGGGCGCGCTAATAAAGGGGGGTAGTTCATGTTTCAGTTCGATGAAAGCATCGACCAGAGTGCGAAGATAAAGGTGATAGGCGTTGGTGGTTCCGGCGGGAACGCAGTCAACACCATGATGGCAGTGGGCGTCACCGGGGTCGACTTCATCGTTGCCAATACCGATGCCCAGGCGCTCAGGATGTCCAAGGCGCCGGTCAAGATACAGATCGGCACCCAGCTCACCAAGGGACTCGGGGCGGGGGCGAACCCGAACGTCGGCCGCGAGGCCGCCCTCGAGGACAAGGAGAAGGTGAACGAGGCCCTCAAAGGCGCGGACATGATCTTCGTCGCCGCGGGCATGGGCGGCGGCACCGGCACCGGCGCAGCCCCGATCATCGCCGAGATCGCTCGCGAGCAGGGCGCGCTCACCGTGGGTGTCGTGACCAAGCCGTTCACCCGCGAAGGGCGTCAGCGTCTCGCCAAGGGCGAGGACGGCATCAAGGAACTGAAGAAGCACGTCGACTCCCTGATCGTGATCCCCAACGACAGACTCCTCGGCCTTGCCGGCAAGTCCATGTCCATCCTCGACGCCTTCAAGCCCTCGGACGACGTGCTGCGCCAGGCGGTGCAGGGCATCTCCGACCTGATCACCCAGTCCGGTCTGATCAACGTCGACTTCGCCGACGTGAAATCGATCATGAGCGAGCGCGGCATGGCCATGATGGGCATCGGCCTTGGCAACGGCGAGAACCGTGCCGTCGACGCAGCCCTCAAGGCGATTTCCAGCCCCCTGCTTGAAGACATCGACATCTCCGGCGCTAAAGGCGTCCTGGTCAACATCTCCGGCTCCTCCGCCATGACCATGGACGAGTTCGACGCGGCCAGCAAGGTGATCCACGAGAAGGTGCACGAGGACGCCAACATCATCGTCGGTCTTGTCATCGACGAGACCCTGGGCGAGACCATCAAGGTCACCGCGATCGCCACCGGTTTCGGCGACCGTTTCGACCTCGACAAGGGGCGCCACGAGATGAAGAACGTGAGCTCGCTCGTGAAGCCGCAGCCCGAGATCAACCGCGAGATCCCGACCTTCATCCGTGAGAAGCATCAGCGCGAGACCGTGAGGCAGCAGCGCTCCTTCATGATGGACGACGAGGACCAGTACGATATCCCGACCTTCCTCAGGAAGTCCGTCGACTAGCTTCAGGCACAGCCAAGGCAATGAGGCCCGGCCCCCGCAAAGGGAGCCGGGCCTTTTTTCATCCGGAAATTCCGGGGAGCCACTGGGGTTACTCGTTCGTAGCAGAGAGCATGCCCTAACGTTCCCCCCTTTGCGAAGGGGGGACAGAGGGGATTTGCCTTGGTTGGACCAGGCAAGCACCTGTTGAAGCGGCCATAGTCAGGCAGACGCAAGGTGCCGAGCAACTGTCAATGTACCGTCTACGAATAGAGCTACTACTTGGAATGTGAGCGGCTGGGACTGCAGAGCAAAGAGCAAATCCCCCCCGTCCCCCCTTCGCAAAGGGGGGAGCGCGAGGTCAACTGTGGCGCTTCGTGAAAACACTTTTCTGCCGTCCCCTGAATTCCCGGATGAACCTTCGCAAAGGGGAGAGCGCTTGGGCACCCGCTGCGCTTCGTGGAGAAATTTTTCCGACTCCCCGGAATTCACAGATGAACGTCCGCGGGACTTTTAGCATCGACCAGCCCACTTTATCCTTAAGGATTCGATGTCTCGGCCGATGAAGCGAGAATGGCCTATAAGGAAATGTGATATAGGACTCGCCCGACCAGGAGTATTTGCAGTCAATGAGCGAACAGCCCCTCTACAACAGCAAGATCATCAGCATCTTCGTGACGCTGCTGAAGAAGAAGTACCCCAGCGTCGACGTGCGCGACATCCTGTGCTATGCAGGCATCACCGCATACGAACTGAGTGATGAGGGACACTGGCTCACCCAGACCCAGGTGGACCGCTTCCACGCCAGGATGACGCAGCTGGTCGGTACTGACATCGCCAGGGAAGGCGGGCGCTTTGCGACCTCAAAGGAGGCGCTCAGCGCGAGCGCCAAGTACACCCTCGGGCTCATCGGCCCCGGCAACACGCTCCTCGCTGCGGGTAAATGCGCGAGCCACTTCACCCGTTCCTCCCGCTTCGTCGGACGCAGGATCGCGGAAAACAAGGCGGAGATAACGGTCACCCCGTACGAGGGGGTCCAGGAGAAGCCGTACCAGTGCGAAAACCGCATCGGTTTCTTCGAGGCGATCGTCACCATGTTCGACTACGACATTCCCCTGGTCGAGCATCCGGAATGTATCTTCAATGGGGGGAACTGCTGCCGTTACGTGGTCACCTGGAAGAAGACGAGATTCGCGACCATACGCCGCGCGAGGAACATCATGGTTCCGCTCAGCCTCGCGGTGTACGCGCTGCTGCAGCATAGCTTCGGGATCGGGCACCTCCCCGAGGTGCTGGCCGGGATCGCCATCTCAGCCCTCGTCGCCTCATATGTCGCGGAGCGGCTCGAGAAGCAGGAGATCCTGGTTACCCTGGCGAACGTGAAGGAATCGACCGAGCGGGCCATCGAGCAGATCGGGATGAACTACAACAACGCCCGGATGGTCAACGAGGTCGGCCAGGCCTTGAGCAGGCAGACCCGCACCGACGAGGTGCTGCGTAACGTCATCGGGGTCATCGAAAAAAGGCTTTGCTATGACCGTGGCGTCATCATGCTGGCCGACGACCGCAAGTCGCGCCTCAGGTTCAGCACTGGGTTCGGCTATAGCGACAAGCAGCTCGAGGCGCTCCTCAACAAGTCTTTCGACCTCACCTCTCCTGGCTCACAAGGGGTCTTCGTGGCCTCCTTCAGGGATAAGGAAAGCAAGTTCGTCGGTGACTTCTCTGAATTGGAGCACCTGCATTCAGAGCAGAGCGTGGCCTTGTCCCGTGAGATGGAGGCGGAATCCTTCATCTGCTGTCCCATCGTCTGCGAAGGGGAGTCGCTGGGAATCATTGCCGTGGACAACAACACCTCGAAGCGCCCGCTCACGCACAGTGACCTGAGCCTTCTGACCGGCATCGCCCCGGTCATCGGCATGAGCCTTCGCAACGCCATCTATCTGGAGCGCGAGCAACGCATGGCGGAGCAGATCCGGCAGTCACAGAAGATGGAGTCGGTCGGGGTGCTGGCCGGCGGTATCGCCCACGACTTCAACAACCTGCTCACCGGCATGATGGGGTTTGTCACCCTGGCGCAGATGAAATTGGCTGAGGACGATGACGTCCAGCCTTTCCTGGAACAGGTGATGAGCGCAGCGGAAAAGGCCGCCTCGCTCACCCAGGGGCTCCTCGCCTTCAGCCGCAAACAGGTCAACCATCCCGAGCCGGTCAACCTGAACCAGGTTGTGGAAAACGTGCGCAAGCTGTTAAGCCGCCTGGTCACCAACAAGATCCGCATGAATTTCGAGCTCTGCGACGCGACGCTGCCGGTGGTTGCCGACTCGAGCCAGATCGACCAGTTGTTCACCAATCTCGCCAACAACGCCCGCGACGCCATGCCCGAGGGGGGAACCCTCACCATCAGCACCGGCTCCATGGATATCACGGAAGAATGGGTGTACGAGCACGGCTTCGGCGTCATCGGGTCGTACGCCGTGATAACGGTGACCGACACCGGGGTCGGCATGGACGAGGTGACGAAATCCCACGTGCTCGAACCCTTCTTCACCACCAAGGAGGTGGGGAAGGGGAGCGGGCTCGGGCTTGCCATCGTGTACGGCATCGTGAAGCAGCACGACGGCTATCTCGTCATCGACAGCAAGCCGGGCGAAGGGACTACCTTCAAGATCCTGCTGCCGCTCATAGGGGGCATCCCCGCGGGAATCGACGTCGGCGATCAGCCCGCCGCGCTCTAGCCGTTTTCCTCCAGGAAACCGACCCACTTCACCCTTAGCGTCGCCACGCCGAACTCCTCCTCCACGACCCCCTTCAGGAGATACGGACGCCGCTGCGAAAGTTTGCGGCAAAAACGGGCGTAGACGTCGGGGAAGAAGGTCGCGTCGAAGATGGCGGTGACGTCCTCGAAGGAGACGAACTCCATGGGACGCCCGTGCTTGTCCTCCACCATCTTTGTCGTGATCCACCATCCCACCATGGTCACCCATTTCCCCGAATGCTTGATGAGCTCCGCCGCCCTGATGGGGCGGTGCCGCTGCCACTGCGCCTTGTAGAGGGAAAGGGGGTGCCGGGAGGCGAGAAAGCCGAGCGCCTCCACCTCCTGCCGCAGCACCGTATCCGCATCGTAGGGAGGAGCCTTCGGGAGTGTCGTCTTCTGTTCGAAGAGAAGCGCCGTGTCCTGCTGCTGGAAATGGAGCAGCTCCCAGAGAAGTGCGGGGCGCCTTTCCAGACCTTCCAGCGCGTCGAAGCACCCCGCCTTTACGAGCCGCTCGGCATCGGCACGCTGCACGCCGCTTCGTCGCAGGAAATCGGCGAAGGAGGCGTAGCGTCCCCCCTCCTGCCTCTCCCCGAAGAGCCGCTTTGCCCCTTCCCGCGTAAACCCGTCGATCTGCATGAGGCCGATGCGCAGCGTCTTTTCCTTGCCCAGGTAGTGGTACTCGCTCTCGTTGATGTCCGGCGGCAGGATGGCGAGACCCAGGCGGCGCCCCTCCGAGATGTAGGCGAACGGGGAGTAGTATCCCCCCTGGTTGGAGATTACCGCCGCCATGAACTGGGCCGGATGGTTCGCCTTCATGTAGGCGGCCTTGGCGCTCAAAAGGGCGTAGCTTGCCGAGTGCGGCTTGCAGAAGGAGTAGCCTGCAAAGGAGAGGATCTGTTCCCAGATCGCCGCGAGGACCGTGGCGGAAACGCCCCGCTCCGTTCCCCCGGCGACGAATTTGGCCCGGAAATCGGCGAGCCGCTTCTCCTTGTGCTTCTTCGTGATCACCTTGCGCAGTTGGTCCCCTTCGCTGGCGGAAAAACCGGCGAGCTCCATGGCGATCTGCGTGATCTGCTCCTGGTAGATGGCGATCCCGAGCGTCTCCCCGAGAACCCCCTCCAGCAGCGGGTGCAGGTGCTGCCACTTTTTTCCCTGCATGCGCGCCACGTACTCCTGGATGAAACTGTTCGCCGCGGGCCTTATGATGGACGACGCCTGCACCAGCACCTCGAAGAGGTCGGCGTCGAAGGTCTCCGGCGGCGCCGTGGAGCTCCATATCTTGCGCAGCAGCAGGCGCACCGAGGGGGATTCCAGGTAAAAGCAGCCGATGGTGAGGCCGCGCCGCATGAGGCTCCGGGTGCGCTCGTCCTCGAGCGGCCGCCAGCTCGCGTAGTCTATCTCGACTCCCGTCTGCTCATTGACCGCCGCCATCGCGTCACGGATCACGGCGAGCGAACGATTCCCCAGGATGTCGATCTTTACGAGCCCGGCGTCCTCGGCCTGGTCCTTCTCCCACTGGATGACCGGCAGCCCCTTGTGCGAGATCTCCACCGGGACGTACCGGCGGATCTCATCCGGGACGATGATGAGCCCGCCGCAGTGCAGCGAAAGGTGGCGTAACTGGCCGTTCAGCCGCCTTGCCGTCGCCACGATCTCCAGCCAGTCCGGAGATAGGCTCTCACCCTGGAAGAGCGGGTGCTCCGACATGGCCGCCGCCGTCTGTTCCGGCCGCCAGAAGCCGGAGACGCGCTCGGTCATCTCCTTGATCTCGCAGTCCGGCAGGCCGTAGACCTTCGCCACCTCGCGCAGCGCCGATCTTCCCTTGAAACCCACCTGGTTCGCCACCATCGCCGCTCGCCGTGCCCCGTAACGGGCGAAGGCGAAATCGAGGATCGCGTCGCGCTCGTCCCACGGGAAGTCGACGTCGATGTCCGGGGGATCGCTGCGCCCCTCGTTCAGGAAGCGTTCGAAGAAGAGGTTGTGCCGGATCGGGTCGACGTGGGTGATGCCGAGGCAGTACGCGACGAGCGAAGCCGCCGCGCTGCCGCGTCCGCAGGTGCGCTGCGACTGTCCGGTGATCTCTTCGACGACGAGGAAGTAGTGCGCGAACCCCTTGTCCCGGATGATGGAGAGTTCCTTGTCGAGCCGGGCCTCCACCTTTTCGTCGATCGCGCCGTAGCGCCAGAGTGCGCCGGCGCGGGCGCGGGACTTGAGGGTCGCGAAGGCATCGTCGTTGTTGAGTTCCCGGAAGGCGGGGAAGATGGTCGTCGAGAAGTCCCACTCCCTGCGGCACATGGCGGCGATGCGTGCCGAGTTTTCCAGCGCCTGCGGGCAGTGCGGGAAGAAGTCCGCCATCTGCGTCGCGCCGTACAGGGCGTCCGCCTCCGAAGCCGTCCGGTCCGGCGCGAGCCTGGAGAGTTTCGTATTGAGGTGGATGGCCCGCAGCACGCGGTGCAGATGGAAGTCGTCCGGCCCATCCCCCCTCTCCCTCCGGGCCTTCGCCCACCGTAGGGCTTCGGTCCGCAGGTGGGAGAGGGGCGGGGTGAGGGCGTCGGCAGCTCTGAGAAATTCCTTGTCCCTGCCGAAATGTTCGTTATTTTCCCCTTCGATCCGTGTCGAGCGTACAAGCGCCCGTGCCGTAGCCACCGGCGGCAGCTCGAGATCCCGCGACAGTGCGAGCGCCCGGTGCATGTCGTGCCCCGGCGACAGCTCCGCGAAGAGCCGCTCGGTGTATGCCCCCTTGAGTGCGGCGAGCAGGCGCGCGTCGTCGCTCAGGACGATGACCCCGCGCCGGTATTGCAGGAGCGCCCGGCAGAGGTCGAATCCCTTTTCGCAGTGGAGGTCGGAGAGAAGACGCGAGATGTTGGCGTACCCCTCTTCGTCCGAGGCGAGCAGCACTGCGCGTGAATCTAGCGTCACCGCCTCCGTGCCGATGATGGGAGCGATCCCCGCCTCCCGTGCCGCGTCAAGGAAACGAGGCACGCCGTAGAGGCCGTTTCTGTCTGTGACGGCGAGGGTATCGAAGCCAAGGCGCGCCGCCTCGGCGCAAAGCGCCTCCGGCGCGAGCACACCCCAACCGGGGGAGAGGGAACTGTGTACGTGGAGATGGACGAACATCAGGTTAACTCACGTGAAGGGCATGTTTCAGCCATTTTATCTCTTCCAATTTGACAACGTCCTACATCTGTAGCTACAATCACCCAGCATGAACCTCGAATGGGACGATGCGAAAAACGAGTCAAACATCAGGAAGCACGGTTTCGATTTTGCCGATGCCAGGAGTGTCATTTTCGGTTCTCTGCCTTTTTACGCTCGTCTCGATATAAGAGTCGATTACGGCGAGGACCGGTGGCAAGGCATCGGGATGCTGGATGGCACCGTGGTGGTCGTCATCATTTTTACTGAGCCGAGAACAAACGTGGTTCGCATCATTTCCATGCGGAAGGGAACGAAAGAGGAGCGCAAGCTGTATGAAAAAAGAATCAAAAACTGACTGGCCGCGGATAAATGCGATGCGCGACGAGGACATTGACCTGAGTGAGTCGCCGGAGCTGAATGAGACATTTTTCAAAGACGCCGTCGTTTGGCCTGCGCAGAAGAAACAGATAACTTTGCGCCTTGATCCCGACGTGCTTGATTTTTTCAAGTCCCAGGGAAAGGGGTATCAGACTGCGATAAATAAGGTCCTGCGCCGTTACGTAGAAGCCCAAAAGCACCACTAAGTGAAGTAGTCCTCTGCGCCCTCCGTGGACCACTGTGTTCTCCGTGGTCCTGCTTCGATTTAATTTTTAGTCACCGTCATATACCTGTTCTGCTCCGGGTCCCAGGCTGGTGGCGCCTCGCTGGCGACGGTGACTTCCCGGTGCGCCGCGAGCCCCTTGCCCCAGCGCACCGCGTTCTTGCCGTGCTTTTCCCGCAAGAGGTCCAGCGTCTCCTGCAGGTCGCTCTCCCTTCTCGACACCTCGGCAGCCGCAGGCGCGAAGAGATCCATCTGCCCAGCCTCCCCGGCCACCTGGTCGCAGGACAGACGCAGCCCCTTCACCCTCTGCCGCCTCTTACAGGTGGAGAAGAAAAGCTCCTCCGCCGCGGTCATAAGCGCCAAGTCGAGAGCGGTGGCCGAGTGAAGGATCTTCTTACCCTGCTGCGTCACCCCGTCCGCGTACATCACCGAAAGCGTGATCTTGCGCGTCCCCTTGTTGAGCTGTCTGAGCCTCAGCCCGCACCCCTCCACGAGCCGCAAGAGTTCCGAGAGCAGGACCGCGTCGTCGTTCTCCTCCTGGTCGAGAAGCCCCTCCTCGATGATCTCCGTTGAAAGCCTGGGCGGCTGAACCGGAGAGCGGTCGATGCCGCAGGCCCGGTCGTGCAACAACGGAGCGAACGCTCCCACGGCCAGCCGCAACTGGGGCACCGACAACGCCGCCACCTGCTCGACCCGCTGCAGGTTCAGGTCCCGGAAAAGAAGTGTCTGTCGCGATTCCCCCACGCCTGGAAGCACCGACACCGGGAAGGGGGCGAGGAAGCTTTTCTCGGCGCCGTGAAAGACGTCGTAGACGCCGGGTTCCTGCATCACATCCGCGGCCACCCGCGAAACGAGCTTATTGCCACCCGCCCCGGCCATCGCCACGAGGCCTAGTCCTGTGGAAATCGACTTCTCCATGCGCGCCGCCACGTCGCGTGCCGGTCCGAAAAGCCGACGCGAAGCGGTCACGTCGAGGAAAACGCGTCCGGCACCAGGCTCGACGATCGGGGTGAACTCGGCGGAAAGCTCCGTTAGAGCATGGCTCCCCTTTGCCATCAGGTACGGGTCGGGGGCGATGACGATGAGCGAGGGACAGGACCTGCGCGCGTGGTAGATCGGCGTCCCCACGTGCACCCCTTCCGCCTCCGCCTCGGCAGAGATGCACTGCAAAAGCGCCCGTTCCGAGTTTAGCGGCGCCACCGCCACCGGACGGCCGCGCAGGTGCGCGTGCACCACCCTTGCGAGCGCGATGGGGAAGGCCGGAACCGTTATGTGGAGGATTTCCCGGTCCACTTGCGATAAAACCTCATCGAGCCCACCAGGATGCCCCTGATGTGAAACTCGTCCTCCTCCGTCACCGCGATAGGGCTCATCGCCGCATTGGCCGGCAGGAGTTGTATCGTGTTCCCCTTGCGCTGGTACTTCTTGATGGTGATCGAGCCGTTCACCTCTGCGATCACCGTCTGGCCGTTCTCGGCGACCGACTGCGGGTGCACCGCCACGTAGTCGCCGTCCATGATCCCCATCTCCACCATGGAATCCCCGCGCACCTCGTACACCACGTTACCCGGTCCCGCCATCGCCGAAGGGACCTCTATGGCGTCCGCCAGTTCGAAAGCGTGCACCGGCTTACCCGCCGCCACGATCCCCACCAGCGGCAGTTCCAGGAAGCTTACGTTTCCCCCCTGTGCGAAAGCCCCTACGGGAACAGCCCCTTCCTGTGCGAGTGTGGGATTTCCCGTCAACTGCAGCCCCCTTTTCGCATTCGACTGTCGTGCAAGGAGCCCGTGCCGTTCCAGGATGCGGAGGTAATGTTGCACCGTCCCGAGCGATTCGAAGCCGCACCCCTGAGCGATCTCCAGCTGGGAAGGCTGAAAGCCGTGCTCTTCGACGAAGCACAGTATGAAATCAAGAACCCTCTTCTGTTTAGGCGTCATTCCCACCTCCACCGCATCCTTTTCCAGTCCGATCAGGAAAGCGAGGATACTCGTAAGTTTTTCGTAAGTCAAGAGGCGAGCATGGGGGGAAGCGTGACGACGCGCGTCGTCGTCGATCGTTCTTCGTCGTGGTGGTGGTGGTGGAGTGTCGCCGCATTTGGTCGTCGTCTGGTGGTGGGTAAGAACATGTGAGAAGGACCTGCTAGAGGATATGAGACGATCCAAAGAGGCGCTGTGCTTGAGGGTCGATCCCGGGCTTAGTCCCCAAGACAATAAACTTCAATCTTTGTACTTCGTGGCTCGGGTAACAAAGAAATGGTTGTTACTGCATCATCTCCTGTTGTTTGACCCACAACTTTTGCCCCTCGAAAATGCCACCTTTTCGATTCTTCATCCCGTATTTTTATAGCTATTACGCCGGTAAAGCAGGGGAGCTTCGGTACCGCCCCGAGATCAATGACGACGCTATTCGACTCCTCCCTAAAATCAGCAAGGTAATACGCTGCCGCCTGACTCCAGCAGGCGGCAAGTTCTTCCGCCAGCATAAAATCGAGCCCGGCACCCTTTTCGATCAGGATATCCGCCCAGGCGTCCACTATCTCATCGTTGTGCTCCGGATCGGGATGCAGGATGTTGGCCCAATGGAGGGCGAGGATAGGATTGTCATCGCCCAAAAGTGGCGGCGCAGCTGCCACATCCCAGTTCGCCGGGGAAAGTCCCCTCTCGATGAGTCCAACGCCGCACTCCCAGGCGATGCGCGGGTGCTGAGGTTCGGTATGGAAGCGGGTCTTGCCGAAACGCGTCGTGACAAAATTGATGCCGAACGATTCGAGGATCGCCTGCATTGACGCCTGTCCGTTACCGAAGCTGTGGTGGAGGGCAGGTGGAATGAATAACCGCGGATAGTCCCCAAGCCCGTTCTGTGACAGGAGGTTAGCATAGGCCTCGAGATGGTGGCGGACCAGGGCAGCGGGGCGCATCTGCCCGCTTGCATCATGGAATTCCGTGCGAAGCATCTGCCCGTCCTGCCAAAACTCGTGACAGATACCGTGCAGGGCGATCTCAATAAACTGCCGATGGTCCTTCAGATACTGCGCAGTTTCAGCGAGCCAGGAACCCTGGTTGATGCGGTTGTCCCAACTTTTGCCCATCCAGGTGGCACCCGGCACATCTTTCAGGAAGTTCGTGCGATCCCACTCGCCCAGCACCAAGCCTATGGCGACCCGCATGGAAAGCCGTTTGGCAAGCCTGGTCAAGGCACGATAGTCGTCCAGGCAGTGTCGGCGGCAAAAACCGTTGCGAAAGGGTTCGTTCTGCGTCGAACCGTCGTATCCCTGCCACCAGCCGACATCCTCAATGACCAGGAAGATCGGTTGAGGCAGCGAAACCTCCGCGCCGCAAAGTGCCAGCCGCCTGCCGTTCACAGGCTGATCCAGCGCCTGAGCGCCGGTCCTTCTCTGAGGGAGTCTGAGAGGCTGACGCTCCTCCAGTTTTCCTGGGTGAGGCTTTCTCTTTCAGGCTGCCAGTGGCAGTCAGGCCGGGAATAGACATGCCAGATCAGAGGCTCCATCACCGCACCCCATTGAAGCTTGAAGCGGCAGGTCGGGGCATCCGGGCTCGACCTGCCGAAATCGAACCGTTCGCAATGCATCTGAACAGCAAAGTCGAGCATCGTGAAATAGAGCAGCATGTTTGGGCAAGCCGGCCTTTCCCGCCTAAGCGAGGAGGCCCAGGGGTTGAAGAATGTTGCGCCATGCTGCAAAAGGATCGCTGCGGCAACCGGGACTGCGGCCCGAAATATCACCACTACCTGCATGCTGCCGGGAAAATGGTCGGCCAGATGCTGAAAGAGGGCTGGGTCATGCACCGGAGAACCAAGGTCGCGCATATTTTCGGAAAATACCGCAAAGAAATCGGGCAACAGTTCACGCCCGCCTATCTCTGCCCGGCACCCTTCCCGCAGCGCTTTTCGTACCTGGTTCCGCACTTTGGAAGATAAATCAAGCCACAGTGCCCCGGGGGATGCGGGAAGCACCCGGGAAAGGCCGGTTTTAAAGGCATGGGCCACATGGTTTTGCCACTGTGCATTGCCGGCAGGAAAAGTGCTTTGCTCCGGATTTCCGGCTTGGCGAATCTCCAGATGGTAAGCACCCAGCTCCCGGGCCATGTGCAAGGCAGCGGAAACAAGTTGGCCGGCGGCCTCGCCATTCTCGGCAACCACACCCGCTGCATCGGTATATGGCAGAGAGATCAGTCGTTTTGCCGCATTAGGTGGAGAAAAAAGGATAAGCGGAAGGGCACCGATGATGTTTCCGGCGCCGTCTCTGGCCGCCAGACGAAAAACAGGCAGATCGTAGGTGACAGCCAGGGCCTCTGCCCAACCATAGCGATGAAAGAACAGGCCGCCGGGATTGTTGTCGATGTACGCATCCCAAACATCCTGCCGGCAGTCGTTAACAATCGTAGTCATATTCAGCACCACAAGCTCGTTATCTGTATTGTCGATAGCTCCTGCGCCAAACATTGGAACTATCGATTTGCCACTACGCTCGATGTTGATTTATAGTGCTCGCACTAATAACGAAGGAAAGCCTCGATGTACACTGCTACCGATCTCCGCGTACCGTACCCTTATGACGATTATTTCAGCTGGCCCGCCGAAACGCTTTTGCAAAAGGGCAGTGGCGCGGTTAACGAGGATGTGCTGCTGTGCGAGGGCAACCTTTTTGGCGTGTTTGACGGCGCTAGCAGCCTGGGAAGAGACCATCTCCCGCCGGGGACCACAGGCGGGCTTCTCGCTGCCCGGATAGCCGCGGACGCTTTCCGGACCGGCGGCAGCGACCTCTGCCGTTCAGCCGATCTCGCCAATCGCCAGATCAATGCTGCTGCCAGTGTACACGGCATTACTGAGGGTGAACGGCACCTCCTCTGGTCGACCAGCGCAGCCGTGGTGTGCGTTGCAGAGGACTATGCCGATTACTGCCAAATCGGCGACAGTCTCATTCTGCTAGTCATGGAAGATGGACAGTATAGGCTTCTGACGCCTGACACCGATCATGACCTCGAGACGCTCATGCAGTGGAAGCATCTGCCGTGGTCTTCCGGCCTCACCATTGGTACTGAGTTGGCCGAGCAGATTAAAAAGGTGCGGTTGCAGATGAACAGGGCGTACGGGGTGTTAAACGGCGAGTCGACCGCCCTCGATTTTATTAACTGTGGCCGTGTGGCGCTTGATGGTGTGGCAAGTATCCTGCTTTTCACCGATGGTCTCTTTCTTCCCAAAGAAAATCCGGAAGAGAAAAGTGACTGGTCGCGCTTCGTCGCCTGCTATCAACGAGGCGGCCTGCAAGAGATTTGCGACCAGGTCCGGGCGTTGCAGCAGGATGACCCATTCTGCCGTGTTTACCCGCGCTTCAAGCTCCACGACGATATCGCCGCCATTGCCATTAACGTCAAGCACTGAGAGCCTGGCGATAGTTTGTCATCACCCTTGAAAAGACCATCTCCCAGGTGTGGAATGCCTTGAGCTCGCCAGCTTCGGATGCGGCGGGCGCTGGGGGGATCCGTGCCAGATTGACCATGTGCCGTATCGCCTCGGCAAGTTGTGCTTCGAGGCTGTGCCAATGCTCGGGAGACGGCCGATCCACCGTCTGCAGGGGGGGCAGGTTGACGAACTGGACCAGATCGGGCCGCACATTTTTCAGCAGTTCGTGGCTGCCCGGCAACTTGGTGGTGATGATCCGGCAGCCCGACGCAAGGGCTTCGAGCAGCACCAGGGGCAGGCCTTCGTAAAAAGATGGCAGGATAAAGATATGGGCGTTTCGCATCAGGGCTGCGAGCTGCGGCTGCGACAGGTTGCCGTGAAACGTAACCTGGATAGCCAACTCTTCGGCAAGGGCCCGGCAGACTTCGGCCTCATGTCCCCCCCCCGAACCAGCGAGGTGCAAGTGCACCGGCAGCGCGGCCACCTGCCGACAGGCACGCAATAACCAATCAACACCTTTGGCAAAGCTCAGTTTCCCGGCATACAGCAGCTGTATCGGCAGGGCTTCCTTCGGTCCCCAGTTGAATATCTCCTGATTGAAGCCAGCGCCGACGATATCAATCCGGTGATCGTCAACCTGATACAGACTCTGTATCATCTGGCTCTGGTCCTTGCTGAGCGCAAGAATCCTCTCAATCTTCCTGCAATCCTCATAAACCTGCGGCCGCAGGTGCTCACATTCAATGAACTGCCGAAGATCGGTGGAGTGGCAGGATGTCACCATAGGGATATCCGGCAGGATTCTACGGGTGATTGCCGTCACCAGCCAGAGATGGTGGCTGTGAATGACGTCCGGCGAAAATTCCCTGGCAGCCTGCAGTATTTTCCCGGTAAAAGCCTGTTGGTAGGCCAGGAGCTGTTCTTCGGTGAGCTTACCGAAAACCGTGCTCGGGTAAGGCATGACGTCGCTCATGCCGGGTATGGGGAAGGCCAGATCAGGGCCATCAAAGAGCACAAAGCGGCATCTGTCCCTGTCGATACAATCGAGAACCGGGATGTCGCCGGCGGGAACGCCGCAAACCAGATAATTCTCATGCCCCTGCGCCGCACTCAGCCGCAGCATGTTCTGCACGAAAAAACCACTGCCGGTGGCGTCTGGACGCTGACTCAGTATGTGCAGAATCTTTAGGGGCAAGGGGAAGACCCTCCGTAATTAATATCATGCGGAAAACCGGCTCGAGAGATGCACTGGGTTCCGGTCAGAGTAGTCTCTTTTTTGAGCTCGTTTAATTGCTTTGTAGCAAGTAGCAAATCTTACCGTGCTCATCGTCAGAACCAGTAACGTAAGAGCTGCTTTCCGAAAAGAATCATCATCCCCTACTTTTGATTGACTCAAGAGGCGATTTCATCTTTGGTCAAATGTGGCTGATTCCGTATCAACAGTTACGGGATATATCCCAAACACGCAATAAGTCAAAATTAAAAAATCAAAAGAATAAGGTGCTTGGCCCTACTGAAGGGCCACCCGGCCCACTTGTTTGCCTCTCCTGTCCCGAATGCGACCTCTTGGATTGACTTATGGTTCTTACCAAGTCGTCGATCGTTCTTCGTCGTCAATCGTCTACCTGTTGTGGAAGAAGTGAGTAAGAAGGCTGGGCAAGGAGGACCAGGAGGGAGAACCGTCGAACGGCGCCATCTGCTGTCTGAGTAAATGCCATGTTTTCGCGGGGGGCAGGTCATATAAAAGTCGTGCATCGCGATGAACGTGTCATCAATCGCGGTATTCGTGTCATCCATCGCGACGGATGATTAATATACCGGGGTGTATGACTTTTCCATCGTGGTGCACGTGTTATCAACCGTGGTATTCGTGTCATCCATCGCGATAGATGATTAATCTGCCGCGATGGATGACTTTTCTATCGCGGTGTATGATTAATCTACCGCAGTGCATGACTTATCCTTCGTAATGTATGATTAATCTACCGCGGTATACGACTTTTCTGCCGCGGTGCACGTGTTATCAATCGCGATATTCGTGTTACCCATCGCGATGGATCATTAATATACCGGCGTGTATGACTTTTCCATCGCTATGGATGATTCATCTGACGCAGTGCACCACTTCTCCACCGTAAAGGATCATTCTTTGGGCGCGCTGGGCCGTGGAGAGAGAGGCCGCTGCGGAATTTCCTGTGCATCAGAATGGTGAAAAGGTAAAGAACATACTTTGGGCTTCTTGGTCAAAGGTTCTCATCGTTTACTCTTGACGCGGCAGGCTGCTTGGGCTATCGTGCGCCCCAAGCCAATACAATTAAAGCCGGATAACGACAATACTAAACCATCCGCGAGGATGGGACGGAAAGCCTACTGGGTCTCATAGAGACAGCCGGGTCGCCGAAATATCTCAAGATATTCTGGCCCCGGCTTTTTTTATGGAGCAATTCCCGATGCGAAGGGGGCTGATGCCGTTCTCGGCTCCATCTGACTCCCCCTTTCTCGCATTACCTAATCCTTCATATGAGAGGCTAAAACCATGAGTCTTGTTGGCAACATCGACGATCTGGGACTCGGTGAGATCATGCAGATCGTCAGCTTGAGCCGAAAGTCCGGCGTGCTGTCACTGAAAAGTCTGGGGCGCGAGGCCAGCATCATTTTCCAGAATGGCTACGTCACCAGGGCGAGTTCAACCGTCTTTAGACAGAACATGGGCGAGCTGCTGATACGTAAGGGCGTCATCGACCGAAGCACCCTGAACCTCGCTCTGAGCGCACAGGCGGACGAAGGGTACCGGCGGCTTCTTGGCACCATCATGGTCGAGCGCTTCGGGGTCAGCGCCGACGCGATCGAGAACGTGGTGCGCGACCAGATCGAGAAGGTGGTCTATTCCCTCTTTACCTGGACCAAGGGAACTTTCGAGTTCGAGATGCAGGAGGTGACGGAAGGAGTCGCCGTAAAGCTGGACCCGGGGCAGTTTCTGCTGTTGCAGGGGCTCAATCCGCAGTTTCTTGCCATGGAGGGTTCGCGGATCCTCGACGAAAAAAGGCACCGCGGCGAACTGGTTGAAGAGCGGGAGGACCCTGCCGCCCCAAAGGTTTATGGCAATCCCCACGTGGAGTCCTCAGCTATCCCGGCAACACCGGAACCGCCGCCTCTGACCTTGGAAGAAGGAGCACCTCCACCGGAGATAGTCGAGATAACCGCCTGGCTCGTGATGGCGGTCGGTGCGGCAGCTCTTCTCTACGGAATCACCGGGCTCATGAAGTACTACGGTACCGATTGGCAGGCGGTACTGTCGGAGCCGTACCTGGTCCCGGTGTCGAAGCTGTCCGTGTTCTTTGATCTGGGGTTCATCCCATGGACCGTCACCGTCGCAGGAATCCATCTGCTCTGGGCTGCCTACCAGTTCTGGAAGCTCAGGAAGGGAGGCTTGCGTCGGCTGGTCGAAGGGGCCTGGTCCGGTATCACGGTCGCGGTAATCTACGAAGTCGTTCAGTTCCTCCAGTGGGTGAAACTCGCTTCCAGTCACGCAGCCCTCTCCTATTACACCGTCGGCGTCGTCGGTCTCATCTTCGGGACCGCCCTGTTGTCTGCGCCCTTTGCCGGGCTCCTGCTCTGCCTAAGGAGCGAGTGGATGCTGCGCGAGCTGAGAAAGGTTTACCTGATACCTGTAGCGGCAACCAATCGGAGGGTAGGGCAGAACAGGAACTTCTTTAGATCGATCACGCAACTGCGACATGAGGCCTTCAAGAAAGCCGGGTTGCGGTGATGGTGGCGTGTCTGCTTTGACGGATGGGGGTGGCTTGGTAAGATCTCCGGGGCTGCAGGAAACTCCGGGAGGTCCACATGGAAAAGCGAGGGGCCATGCAAACGGTGCTTGCCAGGCTGCGGGCGGCGTGGGGACGGAAATGGCTGATCGTGCTGCTTCTTCCGCTTGTGGCGGCGCTCGCCGGGTGCGCCTCCGGCAAGAAATGGGACTACCTGCCTGCGACGCGGGGTGAGGAACGCTCGATATACGTGATAGCACACGGATGGCACGCCGGGATCGCTCTATCGAGCGAGGACCTGGGGGACGAGCTGGGGTTCTTGAGGGAACACCTTCGGCCGGGGCGCTACTACGAGTTCGGCTGGGGAGAGGCGGACTTCTACCAAGCCGACAAGGTGACGCCGGCCATCTTCTTGAAGGCGGTCTTCTGGAGAAATCCGAGCGTCATGCACGTCTTCTCCATGCCGGCCGCCCCGCCGGAGCAGTACCGAGGAGGCGAAGTGGTCGAGCTCAAGCTTTCGGAAGCCGGCTTGAAACACCTGAAAGATAAGTTGCGGGCCAGTTTCCAATTCGACGCGGCAGGTCGCCCCTACCCCCTGAAGGGTGGACCGCGCGGCGAAGACAGGTTCTTCAAGGCGGAAGGGTATTACCTCATCACCCATACCTGCAACACCTGGACGGCCAAGGTACTGGAAAGCGGGGGGGTACCCGTGGACACCGTCTTCACCCTGCGTTCGGCGAGCGTGATGAGGCAGGTAAAAAAAGCCAGTGAGGAGTATCGGAGGTTGCGCCCCTCCGGCCCAGCGGAGTCGCCATCCACGCGCAGTCCTCGCTCTGACCGGAGACCGGAGCCCTTACCTCAGGCGATGGTTTCTCCCTCCCTCTTGTGAACAGCCCGCATCTCTTCAGTGACGGGCGGATCATATGTCGCCCCTCACCTCAGCTCATAGCGCAAATTTAATTTACACTTAATCACATTTACCATATGTTTGGGTGCCTGCTGAGGGCGCCCCATGCCGGGAACTCTTATCCGCTCGGGGGAAAAGATCGTGTGGTCCGTACGGGAGATGGTCGGACTGCGAGCGAAGAGGGATGGCATGAAACGATCGTCGGTCTTGAAAGAAGAAAACATTACTTCTGCTTCCGCATCGCAAGGCCTGGCGCAGTCGCGCCTGGGGCATCTGCTGTTGCTGGCGCTTATGGCCTGTCTCGCCTACGCCAACACCTTCCATGGTCCCTTCGTTTTCGACGACGAATCCTCCATCGTCAACAACCCGGTCGTGAAGGACCTCGACAAATTCCTCTCCGGCGCCGGCTACGCCTACAATCCAAGGCGCTTTTTCGGCTACCTCTCCTTCGCTTTAAACTACGCGTTCGGCGGGCTCGATACCACCGGCTATCATGCGGTAAATCTCGTCGTCCACATCCTCAACGGCTGGGCGGTTTACTTCCTGGCTTTCATTACCCTGCGCACCCCTTTCTTCGCTAAGCGCCGCATCGCACCCTTTTTCGCACTCTGGTTCCCCTTTCTGAGCGCGCTTTTGTTCCTTGTTCATCCGGTACAGACGCAGGCGGTGACTTACATCGTCCAGAGACTCGCCTCCCTTGCCACCCTTTTTTACCTGTCGGCGCTTATCTGCTACGGTCGCGCCCGGCTGCTATGGGAGGATAGGCCCGGCTTGCGGGTGGGGACGGTCGCTTTTTCAGTGACGGCCATACTTTTTGCCGTGCTCGCCATGCGGACAAAGGAGATCGCCGTGACGCTGCCACTCGTGGCGCTGGCCTACGAGGTCTCTTTTTTCGGCACTTTGAGCCGCAAAAAAATCATGTCCCTCGCGGCGGTGATGCTCCCCTTGCTAGCCGTCGTCCCGATCGGCATGCTTGGTAGCGGGAAACCTCTGGGAGAGATTCTCTCGGACGTGAGCGAAATGACCCGACAGTCCCAGGTGATTACCAGGGGCGATTACCTGCTCACCCAATTCCGCGTCATCGTCACCTACCTGAGGCTGCTGGTTCTCCCGGTTCGGCAGAACCTGGACTACGATTACCCGGTCCGACACTCCCTGCTTGCGCCAGACGTATTTCTTTCCCTTCTGCTTCTTTGCGCCCTCATCGCCGGGGCGGTCTGGCTCTATGTGCTCCCCATACGCCGCGAGGTTTCCGCCGCTGACTCTTCGGCGCTCCCCTGGAGCCGTCCGGCCGCCTTCGGCATCCTCTGGTTTTTCATCACCTTGAGCGTCGAATCAAGCGTCATACCCATCTCGGATGTCATATTCGAGCATCGCCTCTATCTCCCTTCCGTGGGCGCCTTCTTCACCATCGCCTCACTGCTGCCGCTGCTTTTGCCGAAAGCCTCCTCCAGATGGTGCGTGGCAGGCACTGCGGTAGTGTCCGTGGCCTTGACCGTTGCTACCTTGCAGCGAAACGTTGTCTGGGGTGACGCGGTTTCCCTTTGGAGCGACGCCGTGGCCAAGTCGCCTGGCAAGTTCCGTCCCCATAACAACCTGGGCAATGCGTTCAACGCGCAGGGGAAGTATGACGAGGCGCTGGAGCAGTACCAAGCCGCGATCAAAGCCCGTCCGGACTTCGCGGAGCTCCACAACAACATCGGCACGGCCTTTTTGAAAAAGGGGATGCTGGGGCAGGCCGAGGCTGCGTATCGTGAAGCGCTGCGTCTGGATCCCGCATATATCGACGCCACCTTGAACCTGGGCTTCGTTTTCGAACAAAAGGGGGACGTGGAAGGGGCCTCTGTTTTGTACCGGAAGGTCTTGGAGAGTAACCACGATCATGCCGCCGCCCACAACAATCTCGGCGTCACGCTGGTTAAACGGGGGGCGTTGGAACAGGGCGCCGCGGAGTTTCAGGCATCGATCGGCTGCAACCCGGACTACTTCGACGCCTATATAAACCTCGGAGAAACCTATCTTAAACTCGGGCGGGAGGCAGAGGCCAACCAGCAGTTCCGTGCTGTTTTGAATCGTAACCCCGGCAATGCCCGGGCCCATTACAACCTCGGGGTGCTTGCCGATTTAGGAGAAAACGCCGACGAGGCAATACGGTGCTACCAGAGAGCACTCGATTTGAGGCCGGACTACGCCGAGGCTGCCGGCAATCTCGGGATCGATTACGGCATGAAGGGGATGCTGGACCAGGCCATCGACTCTTTTACCTTGGCCGTTCGCATCAACCGTTACGACGCGGACTACCACTACAACCTGGCCGAGGCCTATGCGATGAAAGGTTGGATGGACAAGGCGAGGGAGGAGAAGGGCATCGCGCAGAAATTGGAAGCGGGCGGTGTCAGGTTGGTTGCAAAGGCAGGATTCCCCGCCGGCAAGTCCAGTCCCTCACGCGCGGTTACCAGATAAAAAGCCCCCCCCCTTAATCTTCGGCTGCACTTCAAGTCTTTCGTGGAGACTTGGCCACTGGCAAACCCAACTTGCACAGCAGGCACAACGTCTCTCATTACTAAAAAACGTGACGATGTGACAACTGGCAGTTCTGTATTCGGATTGTCACGTTCAGGGTCGAGTCGATTTCTGCTAAGCTAACACAGCATTTTGCCGATGTTTCGGTAACAACTGTGCGCCGAGAGATGTCACATGACTCGTTCTTCCACACTTTCCACCCGTTTCCTGCTGCTGCTTATCACCTTCGTCGTTGCCCTGCCGGCTGCGGGCGTCATCATTTACTCCGGGATACAGTTCCGCAACGCCATGATAGACGACGCCGGGAAGGAGACGCTGCGTGTTACCGAAAGGATCGGTGCCGAACAGCGCAACCTCATGGTGGCGGCTGAGCAACTCATGACCTCGCTGGCGCAACTCCCCGAGGTAAAGGCGCGTGACGCGGCTCGGGTCGAGCCGATCCTAAAAGAGCTGCGCAAGTTGAACCCGATGTACGGCAACATCATCGTTGCGGATCGGCAGGGACGGGTCTGGGCAACCGCCATGCCGATGCGCCAGCAACTGATCACCTCAGACCGCCGCTTTTTCAAAGCCGCCTTGGCCAGTGGCAGACTTTCCTCGGGCGAGTACGTGGTAAGCAGGATCACGACGAGGCCCATCTTCAACCTCGGCTACCCGCTCAAGGACGAGAAAGGGGCCGTGGTCGGCGTCATCAGCGTTACCCTCAATATCGAGAACTACCGGTCCCTGCTGCAGCAGATGCACCTGCCGGTAGGGACCAGCTTCGTGATACTGGACCACAAGGGGGTCATCCTCGCCAGGGGGATAGACCCGGAACACTACCTCGGCAAACACTACCCCGCAGATGCCTTCAAGAAACTCCAGGAGGGCCCCGACCGTGGGACCCACATCAGAGGCGGGCTCCAGGGGGACAAGCGCATCATCTCCTACCTCAAGCTTTGGCTTCCCGGCGAAAACACCCCTTACATGTACGTCACCGCCGGAATACCGATCGAGGCCGCCACGCGCAACGCAGACCGCTCGCTTGCCTACAGCATGACTTTGCTGTCGTCGTTTCTGCTCTTAGCGTGCCTTGCGGCCATCTTCATCGGCAAGCGCTGTCTGGGCGACCGCATCAAGATCCTCGAGGAAGCCTCCAGGCGGCTGGCCGATGGGGAGACGGGTATGAAGGTATCCGACCTGGTGCATGGGGGTGAGCTTGGGGGGCTCGCCCGCACCTTCGACGCCATGGCGGAACAGCTGCGTGCCAGGGAGGACGCGCTCGCGCGCAGCGAGACCTTCAAGAACACCATCATCGAGACCGAACCCGAATGCGTCAAGTTGCTCGACTCCGAGGGGCGCCTGCAGATGATGAACCGCGCGGGGCTGAACATGATCGATGCCGACTCCTTAGCGCAGGTAGAGGGACAGTGCGTCTTTGACCTGATCACCCCCGAGTTCAAGGAAGCTTTCAAGGAACTGACCCGTAGCGTGTTCCGCGGCATCCCTGGCAACCTGGTATTTCAGACCTCGGGGCTCAAGGGAAGGCGCGTCTGGCTCGACACCCATGCGGTCCCCTTCCGCAACGATCGCGGAGAGATCGTATCGCTGCTCGGCATCACAAGGGACATCACCGAGCAGATGAAGAGCGAGGAGCAGCGTCAGGAGACGTTACTGCTTTTCGAATCGCTCCTGCAGTACTCGCCCATGGGCATCCGCATCTTTGACGGTGAATCAGGCAAATGTATCCTGCTGAACCAGGCGACTGCGGACATCGCGGGTGGGGATGTGGAGCAGATGCAGCAGCAGAACTTCCGCTTATTGCAGTCCTGGCGGGAAAGCGGTCTGTTGGAGGCGGCTGAAACGGTTCTCGGCGACGGCATCGCGCGTGTTCACGAGGTAGAGCTGCATACGAGCTTCGGCAAGGACATCGCCATGTCGTACGTGCTTTCCCGGCTCATGATCAAGGGCAAGAAGCATCTCCTCGTGGTAGGGCGCGATGTGACCGATGAAAGGCGGCTGACCGAGGACAAGAAAAGGATGGAAGCCCAGATGCTGCACGTCCAGAAACTGGAGAGCCTGGGCGTTTTGGCGGGGGGGATCGCCCACGATTTCAACAACATCCTGATGGCGATCATGGGGAACGCGGAACTGGCTCTGCTCAGGCTCACGCAGGAATCTCCCGTACGCGGGAACCTGCAGAACATAGAAAAATCGTCGCAACGGGCGGCCGACCTGGCCCAGCAGATGCTGGCTTATTCCGGCAAGGGGAGCTTTCTCATCGAGGAGGTCAACGTCAACGCTCTCGTCGAGGAAATGAGGCACATGCTGGATGTCTCCATTTCTAAGAAGGTGGAGATGCACCTTGAGCTTGCCGAGGATCTCCCCCTGGTGGAAGTCGATGCGACGCAGATCCGCCAGGTGGTCATGAACCTTGTCATCAACGCCTCCGAAGCGATCGGCGACAAAAACGGCGTCATCTCGATCAAGACCGGCGCGCGGCGGTGCGACGCCGTAACGCTCTCGCAGCTGTGGCTAAACGACAGACTCCAGGAGGGGCTGTACGTCTACCTCGAGGTTTCCGACAACGGGTGCGGCATGGCCCCCGAAACCGTTGCGAAGATATTCGATCCCTTTTTCACCACCAAGTTCACCGGGCGCGGCCTCGGAATGGCGGCTGTCCTCGGCATCGTGCGTGGGCATAACGGTACCATAGAGGTCCGCAGCAAGCCGGGCGAAGGGTCAAGCTTCACCGTCTTCATCCCGGCCGTCTCGGGAGATGCGCGGCCGCAGCCGCAAGCGCAGGAAGCACTCCCTGCGCCGACCGGCACCGGGACCGTTCTTTTAGTAGATGACGAGGAGACCATCCGCAGTCTCGGGACGGAGATGCTGGAAACCCTGGGCTACCAGGTGTTGACTGCGGAGGACGGGGCTGCCGCCATAGAAATCTTCCAGCGGCAAAAGGACGACATCACGTGCGTCATCCTTGACCTCACCATGCCGCATATGGACGGGGAGCAGGCGCTGCGCGTGCTGCGCTCCCTTGATCCGGGGGTGCAGGTCCTCTTGTCCAGCGGCTTCAGCGAACAGGAAATCACCCAGAGGTTCACCGGGTGGGGCCTGACGGGATTCATCCAGAAGCCGTACCGCCTAACCGATCTGAGCCGAAAGCTCCAGTTGGTTCACAAAAAGCTGAGAGCGGAGAACTGAGACAGGCGGTTCCCCTTGCTTTGTTCAGCGCTTAGCGGCGCTGCCGCGATAGGTGTACCCTGCAATCCTTGGCACGCCACCCATATAATCCTCGTCCATCTCCAGGATGCTGAAGCCGCCGGTCTCAAGAAGCGTCGGGATGGGGCGGTCCAGGTGGCATCCACCGGCCGCGTGTTTCCACCATGGTGTGATCCGCTTCTGCCACTTAAGGATCGATGCGTCCGGTGCCGCGCCGTGTTCGCAGAACAATAGCCTACCCTGCACCTTGAGCACGCGCCGCATTTCGGCCAATGCTCCCCGCCAGTCTGCGATACTGCACAGGGTGAACGTGAGCAGTACCGTGTCTACTGTCGCGTCGCCAAGCGGGATCCGCGCCGCCGGCAGATCCAGCCATTCCACCTGAATTCCGCTGCGCTTAACGTTTTCCGCCGCCACCCTGCGCATCCCCGGGGACGGCTCCAGACCCCAGACGCGGGTGACCTTATCCTTGTCGTAAAACCGCAGGTTCAGCGCCGTTCCCATCCCCACTTCCAGGACGTTGCCTTGCGCCTGAGGGACGATCAGCGCCCGCTGACGTGCCAGCGGCTTCATGCCGCAGACGCAGTTGGTGAGGTGTGGCAGGCAGTGCTCATTGTATATGTCCATCTTGATCACCCCATGGCTGCATAACCTGAAAGCATCTCGTATGGCAACACATTTGTTTGTTCTTCAAGAGAGGTGTCTGGCTAGACCAGTATCCAGATGGTGAGCGGGAGCGTCAGGAAGGAGAGGCAGGTCTGGGCGGTGATGATGGCCGCCATGCTGTCATGGTCGCCTCCCATCTGCCGCGAGAGTATGTAGGAGGCCGGTGAGGTGGGGACGCTGAAAAGAAGCAGCACGACCCCTGCGGCGGTGCCGGACAGGCCGGTCGCCGAGGCGAGCTGCCAGGCGACCAACGGCTTGCAAAGGAACTGGATGGTGCAGCTTGCGACGAGCGGCTGCCAGTGCAACGCGAGGTTCCCGGCGCGGTAGGCGGCGCCTACGGCCATGAGCCCGAGCGGGAAGGCCGCCTTTCCGGCCAAAAGAAGGGTCCCGTCCAGCGCGGCGGGAAGCTTGAGTCCGGTGGCGTTGAGGGCAATACCTGCCACGCATGCGATGATGAGGGGATTGCGTGTCAGATCCCGTACGAGCCGCTTGAAATCGATGCCGGCACTGTTGCCGACGGTGAGCGAGAAGGCCGAGACGCAGAGCACGTTGATGAGCACGATCATGAAGCCGGCGCCGAGGGCCGCGAGGAATAGACCGTCCTTGCCGAACAGGCTCTCGGCGAGTGCCAGGGCGACGAAGGTGTTGAAACGCACCCCTCCCTGGAAAAGCGATGTGAAGACGCCACCTCCCATGCGCCGGTTGGCGGCTCCCCAGATAACGACCAGCAGGGCACTGGCGACGATGACCCCCTCGACGGTGAGCAGGATGTTGAGCCAGGGGAGCGTCCCGATCTTCTTACCCGCGAGGCTGTGGATGAGCGCGGCCGGCATGAGCAGGAAGTAGGTGAGCCTTTCTGCGGAGGGCCAGAACGAGGAGGGTAGAAACCCGCTGCGCCTGATCAGGAAGCCGACGAGGATCAGCGAGAGAACCGGTGTGAGGGCGGTGATGATGGTTGCCATGCTACTCTCCTTTACTTCGGTGAGGTGAGAGTAACATGGGGGACAGTTTGGCAAAAGTTGATAATTCTTGCGTTAAACTTGAGTATTTCTTGAGGGTCGGCACTCCGTTGCGAGTTCGTCCAGCACCAGTTGTGTGAGCGCCAGACGCGGGTGACGTAGTTTCTGGTACATCCCGACCCGCCTGGTCAACTGCGGGGTTCCGAACGGGGCGAGGCTGAAATGCCCCTGTGCCGTCTCGAGGCGCCGCCGGTTCAACGGCACGACGGCGATGCCGAGCCCCTGTTCCACGAGGCTGATCGCCGCCTCCAGGGAGTCGAACTCCATCACCTCGCGCGGTTTTATCCCTTGCGCCAGCAACTGGGCATCGACGAGGGCCCCGGCCCATGCGGTCTTGTCGAAGCGGACGAAGGGGTAGGTCTCGAAGAGTTCCTGTACCGTGGCGGCGGCAGCTCCCTGCGGGGCGACCACGAAGAAGGGCTCCTCGTCGTACGCCTGCCACCGGCAGTGCGGCGGGATGGCGAAGGGGGGCTCGGTGGTGAGCGCCGCGTCGAGATCCCCCTCTTCGACCTGGCGCACGAGCTCTGCCGACAGGCTCGAGACCAGGCGCACCTGCATCTCCTCGTGCGTTTTGCGCAGCCGCCCGAGTACCGCCGGGAGGGGACCCGTGAGCACGGTGGGGACCGCCCCCAGCGTCAGCACCCCCTTGATAGCGCCCGAGGGCGCGAGGTCCGCCTTGATCCCGTCGTAGATGTCGAGCATCTCGCGGACGCGCTCCACGACCAGTTTGCCGTTCATGTTGAGTTTGGGGCTGCGTCCGGTCCGTTCGAAGAGCTGCACGCCGAATTCCTCCTCCAGGTTCCTGATCTGGAGGCTTACGGCGGACTGGGTTAACCCCATCTGTTCCGCGGCGGCGGCGAAACTCCCTTTGCCGGCGACCGCTGCAAGGATGCGAAGACTGCGCAAGGACATTTATAACTCCAAAAAAGATGGTTCAAAGATGCAGTTGTTCCAATGTGATCCCCAGAGCAGCGGCTATCTTTCTAAGGGTTGCCAGCCGTGGGCGTGCGGTAGAATGCTCGAACTTCGCAACCGCGGCTTGCGAGACATTCAGTCGCTTTGCGAGGTCCTCCTGTTTCAGGCCCAGTTCTTCCCGCCAGGCCCTTATCAGAGACATGTCGTGCAGCACGTGAGCTTCGACAACGGACTGGGGGATGCCTAAGCCCTGGGCTTTTTCAGCCTCCAACATAGGGCGAATGCGCTGGAACTCTTCCCATGGCACCAGCACGAAAGCTGGTTGGCCTCCATGCTCTATGATTTGATATTCAGTAGGTTCGCTCATCGCGTTTTTGATCTCCTCTATACTGACGATGCCGATTTCCTCCTGCACGTTAAGTAGCACGCGCCAGTCTCCCACCCGCATCCTGTGCGTGTACTTGTGACCGGCAAGTTGCTTGACGTTTTGACAGGAAGAAAGATCTACGAGACTCCGGGCAGCCAAGACTATCCTCTGCTGCACGGAGCGGTCGCCGATCTTTTTGAGCTGTTTAACAGCCTTTGGTTGCCAGACAACTTCCATTATTATAACCTGATATAACCTTTAATCAATGGGAAATTTGGCCGCCGCTCAACGATCAACGAACCCCGACCCTGTAGATGGTCCCGCTGTCGTAATCGGCGAGGTAGAGCTCACCGTCCTCGCCGACGGTCGAGTTGGCGTAAGGCGTGTCGGGGGTGCAAGCGGGAGAGGGTAGGGGGGCAAGGGTGAAGCAGACGAGGAAGCGGATGGCGTGGTTCTTCCAACTGAGCATGGGGTACCTCCGGCGTAATCTGCGTGAAGGGCATGAAAACTGGCACATTATATCGGCGCGACCTTGGTTGTCCATGCGTAGCGCAGGAGCGCAGGGGCGCAGGGGCGCAGGGGGGCGGCTCATGAACTACATTTGAATTGATAAAGGTTGGGGGCGCATGTTATGCTGCGTTGCCTAAAACTCATTGGAACGGGGAGTGGTATCATCCCTGGACCGGTGCGGGAATCTTGAATATGTCTTGGAAGAGTTTGAATGGGAGGGAGCTATGTCCACACCGCTCATCGCAGTAGCGGCTATCCTGGCTGTCTTTGCTCTGGTACTGATTCCGTTGATGATGATGAAGGGTGGCGAGGAAGAGAGCCACGCCCAGCAACAAGACCATCCCGCCCATCAAGGAAGAAGATTCACGAAGAAAAAGAAGAAGAGGAAGTAGGATTGGGGCGGAGTGACGCCCCTCTCCCATAGGGAGAGGGGATTGCGAGCTCTTGGCGGAAGATCTTGCGCCGCGCAGGCGGGATCACCGCGCGATGGCGCTGAACTCGACGCGGCTGCGACCGGCGGTTTCCTTTTCGGGCGCCTTGTAGATGTCGCCGCTTCCCTGGAAGAGTTTTTCCGCCGGTAAACCTCCCTGGGTCGCCAGATAATTGATGACGGTTGCCGCGCGCTCCCGCGCGAGCGCCTGCAGCTCGTTCTCGCCGACCACGGTGTTGGCGATGATCAGCTTCTTCATCTCGTTGTCCGGCAGGTCCTTAACCATGCCGAGGGCGTTACGCGGTTTCGGGAACTTCTCCTTCTTGTAGACTCCCTTCAGGAATTTGCTGTACTCCTCCGGCGTCACCTGCACCGTCTCGCTGTTTTCCCCTTCTTTAACCTGCTGTTCCTTCACCAGTAAGAGGAACTTCTCGTTGCGCACCTTGCGCGCCAGGAGTTCCTGCCGGTATCCCTCCGGGTCCCTCCCCTTGTCGACGAACCCTTTTATCTCCAGCTTGAGTCCGGGGCGGTCGGCGACCACCTTGGCCAGCTGCGTCAGTTTCTTCGCCTCGTTCGCTGATAGTACGCTTGAGCCCGCCTCGAAGCTCACCATGCTGAAATCCTGCCCGCCGCCGCCAATCGAAGAGAGCAGGGCGAATGGGGAGGTGGCCGCCTTCACTAGCAGGTTCTTCAGCACCTGGCCGATGAGACGCCAGACGCTGAACTGGGGATCGTCAGTCCGCCCGGTGACCGGGAGGTCCAGGTGGATCTCGCCGTTACGGTCCTTTAAAAGCGCGATGGCAAGCCTTACCGGCAGGCTGGTCGCCTGCTCGCTGTCCACCTTCTTCCCGAAGGTGAACTGGTCGATGAAGACCTTGTTCTCGGAGGTCAGCTGCTTTTTCTCGATGAGGTACTTGAGATCGAGAAACAGCTTTCCCTTGTCGATGGCGTAGCCCAGGTAGGTGCCGGAGTAGGGGGTGACCGGGGCCAGCTCGATGTCGCGGAAGGAGATCTTCAAGTCGACGAAGAGGTCGTCCCGTAGCGGGTTGAGCCTCCCGGAGATCTGCATGGGCGAATGGTTTTCCAGGTTGCCGCGCAGGTCGACGTCGGCGAACTTGGATGCCTCCGAGGTGAGCCCGCTCACCCTGCCCCCCAGATTGTAGAAGGTGCTGTTGAAGGTCTGGGGGAGGTGGTTGTCAGTGAAGGCGAGCGTGCCGTTTTGAATCGTCACGCTCCCGACCGAGATCTGCCGCTGGCTCGCGGAGGTCGCTGCAACGGTGCCGGGTGCGGCCACCGGTAGTGCAGACGGAACCGCCTGCGCCGTGGGGGCTGCCTGCGCCGCGGGTGCCACCGGAGCTGCCGTCTGCGCTTCCGGCTCTTTCCTGACCAGGTCCTGCAGGTTGAGGGTGCCGTCCTTTCTGATGATGATGCGGGAATAGACGTCGTTCAGCGCGACCTCGCGGATGCTCAGGGTGAACGGGGCGAAGGTTCCCTGGAAGGCGTCGAACTGCAGGCTCTCCCACTTGAGGAGGTCCTGCTCGGTGATGTCGATGCTGTGGAAGTCGCGCACCCCGGCGTTGCCGCGGAAGCTCCCCACCGCCTTGCCGTCCTTGAGGGCGAGATCGAGGTCGACCGACGTATCGAGGTTCCCGCCGATGACCGAGAAGTTGAAGCTCTCAGGGAAGTAAGGCTCGAAGTCGCTGATCGGGAGCCTGCTGATGCCGATGCTCCCGCGGTAGCGGAAGGGAACCGGCATGAGGGTGCCGTTCGTCCTAAGCGTGGCGCCCTTGCCGTAGGTGGTGGAAAAGCGCAAGGGAGACGGCTGGAACTTCGGCCCCTGCAGGTTCGCGAGGGTCAGGTTCGCGTTGCGCAGCGTGAAGCGGGGCGGCTCCTCGAAGGTCTTGTCGGTTAAGGTGACGTTGAATTTCTCAAGCCTTGTCTGTTTAACCACATAGGAAAACGGCCTTCCCTTCGGTTCGGCCTTGGCCTTTTTCGCCTTGGACGCAGGTGCCGTGGCTGCGGCGGATGGCGCCGGGAAGAGCGACATTATGGAGAGCTTCCCGTCCGCTTCCTTTGACAGGGAGATGTTTCCCTGCGCCAGGCGGATGTCGCCAATCTCAAGGCGGTTCTCCTTCTGGCGGAAGCTTGTTCCGGATACCTGCAAAAGGGCCAGGTCGAACCCTTCCTTTCCGTAGCGGGCGGCAAGACCGGCGACGGAGAGATCCCCCTTTTTGAGCGATAACCCCTCCTCGGCCCGGTAGCCGAGTTCCGTGGTCAGGCCGAGCGTGCCCTGAAGCGGCGCGGTGAGGTAGGGGCTGAGGTAAGGCCATATGCGCTGAATTTTGAGCCCAGTGAGGGTGATGGACGACGTGACTGCGACGGGGGAAGCGGAGAAGGTCCCCCCGGTTTTCAGCGCGGCTTCTCCGTCCGCTTTGAGGGAGAGCTGGTACGCGGCCTGGGCCCCTGGAGCGGTGCTGAAGTTTTTGGCGGCGAGGTTTATCTCGGAGATGTTGGTGTTGAAGCCCCCCTTGGGGAGTTCGTCCCGGAAGTGAACCGTCGCGTTGGTCACCGCAAGGGAAGGAAGCACTACCTCGGTTTTTTCGGCAGGTTCGGCCGCTTTCGGTTTGTCTCCTTCCGGCGCGGACGGAGCGAGCCGGGAGAACATCCATGCCCCTTGGCGGTCCCGCTCGACGAAGAGCTCGAGCCCCTCCGCCGTTACCGCGTCGAAATGGAACTTCTTGGCCAGCACCTCGAGGGAGGCGGCTTTCACCTCCAGTGCAGGGACGCGCGCGAGCGGCTTCTTACCCGGGAGGTCGATGCTGACGGCGTCGAGCCTGGTCGTTCCTTTGAGCAGCAGTTCCGGTTTCTTGTCGGCCGAGATGCGGTAGGCGATGTCGAGGTCGACGGTTAGCTTGCCGGAGGTGAGCTCGGCCGGGGGCTTCACCGGTGCGTAGGCCAGGTACTGCGGCAGGTCGAGCCGCTTGAGTCCCACGTGAACCGAGGTCTCCAGCGACTTGCTGAGCGGCTTCAGTTTCCCCGCGAAGGTGAAGGGGGCGCCGTTCACCTGCGCCGAGATGCGCGGGTCGATGTATTTATCGGCAAGGTAGGGGCTGTTGCTGATGAAGGGGATATCGACGTTCAGCACCCGGATCGTGTGTTTTCTCCCGCCGCCGACGATGCGGTCATCGAAGTCGATCGATCCGTTCCTGATGCTGATGTTGTTGAGCGAGAAGCGCAGCGTGCTTCCCTTTTCCTCTTTCTTCTTCGGCTGCTTTTCCAGGATGTCGGTGAAATTGAAGCGGTTCGGCGCGTTGCGCACCAGGCTCACCGTGGGGGTGTCGAGGGTGACCTCGGAGAGGATGAGGGCCCTCCTGAAAATGGATGCCGGCGACAGGGACGCCTGAAGGCGCCGGAAAGCGATGAAGGGGTGTCCCTCTTTCTCCTCAATGGCAAAACCCTCAACCGTGGCAGTCAACGTGAAGGGGTTGAAGCTCACAGATTCGATGCGCGCCTTGCGTCCGGTGCTCTCTTCCAGAGCCTCCACTGCTTTGATCCTGACAATGGTGGGGAGGATGGCCACGATGAACAGCAGCAGGAAGACAAGGGCGGCAGAAGTTATGAGAATATATTTTTTGCGTGACACAAGAACCTCGCTGCAACGCGTGAAGATGGGAACTGACTATAACAAAAGTTAGCACGTTTTGAGTCAAAGCGCACGACTGAGTAGAAAGTAAAAAGAACGAGTAAGAACTGGGCCCCCGTGAGAGACGGATGCCAGAGATACTTCCAGCGCCCTTTGGCATTGAATGTTGCCGGCGGATGGGGTAGAAAGGAGCTGCCTCAGGGAGGGGCTCATGCGCTTTTTTACCATCCTGTCGGTTGCCTTTCTTGCCTCGCTGCTGAGCTCGATGAGCGGGGCGGGTTCGGCCATGCTGACCACGCCGGTCTGGCTCGCGCTCGGGTTTCCCCTGCCGGTCGCCATCGCCTCGAACCAGCTGAACGGGGCGGCCTGGACGCCTCTGGCGGCGCGAAACTACCTGAAGGGGCGCCCGGTGGACTGGGCGCTGCTCCGGATCATGGTCGTCTGCGGCCTTGCCGGCGCGTGGGTGGGGACCCTCATCGTGCGGGGGATCGACGCCGCGCTTTTGCAGCGGGTCATCGGCAGCATCATCCTCCTGCTCGTCGCGGTGGTGGCATGCAACCCGGCGCTTGGGCGCAGCGAGGGTGAGCCGCTTCTGTCGCGCGGGGTTACCGGCCTGCTCGCCTTCCCGCTCGGCGTTTACGAGTCCTTTTTCGGTTCGGGGAACGGGCTCTTCACCTCCATGCTGCTTGCCAAGGGGCGCGGCCAGACCCTGGTCGCCTCGCTTGGCTGTTATTACGCCATCGCATTTTTTTGGAACTGCTTCGCCGTCGCCGTCTACAGCGCCGCAGGCTTCGCCGATGCCAGGCTCATGCTCCCCTCGACGATCGGCTCGGTGTTCGGTGCCTACCTGGGGTCAAGGCTTGGGCGGCAAAAGGGGCATGACTGGGTGCGGGGGCTTTTCGTGTTGCTCGGCGGGGTGCTGGGGCTCAAGCTCGCGCTCGGGTGGTAGGGGCGCTGCCGCGCCGGGGGGGAAGATTGGAAACGGGGAAACTGACGATGCGCAAGGAGCGGCCGGAGGATGCGGCCGCCATCACACGGGTGGTCGAAGCGGCCTTCCACAGCCACCCCTATAGCAACCAGACCGAGCACATCCTCGTGGAGCGGCTGCGCTCGGCGGGGGCGCTCAGCGTCTCTTTGGTGGCTGTCCTGGACGGCGCGGTGGTCGGGCACATCGCCTTTTCCCCCATCACCATCGACGGCAAGCCGTGCCGCTGGTTTGGCCTGGCACCGGTCTCGGTGCAGCCGGACCACCAGGGGAAGGGAATCGGCTCCATGCTGATCCGGGCGGGACTCGCAGAGCTTGAGCGCCTTGGCTGCGACGGCTGTGTCCTCTTGGGCGAGCCGGCGTACTACGGGCGCTTCGGCTTCAAGGTACGTGACGGGCTCACCCTGCCGGGCGTTCCTCCCGAGTACTTCCTGGCGCTCCCCTTCCGCGCCGAGAACGCGACCGGCGTGGTTGCCTACCACGACGCCTTCGCGGTCTGCGGCTGATCCTGCCGCTATTGTGATACCACGGGGATGCGCACGATGAAGGTGGTCCCGACGCCGGGCTCGCTCTCCACCTCGATCGCGCCATCGTGCTTTTTCACGATGTCGTAGACTATGCTGAGCCCGAGGCCGGTGCCGGTGCCGACCGCCTTCGTCGTATAGAAGGGATCGAAGATGCGCTTGATGCGGTCGGCGGGGATGCCGCAGCCGGTGTCGGAGATCTCGACCCTGATCATGCCTTCCTGCAGGGTGGTGCGCACCGTGATCACGCCGAACTTCTCGATCGCCTGGGCGGCGTTCACCAGCAGGTTCATGAACACCTGGTTCAACTGACCCGGGTTGCACAGGGTGCCCGGGATCTCCCCCAGCTCCTTCCTCAGTTCCGCCTTGAATTTCAGCTCGTTCCAGACGATATTGATGGTGCTCTCCAGCCCCTCGTTCAGGTTCGCCACCTTCAGTTCGGATTCATCCAGCCGGGCGAAACCCTTGAGCTCCTGCACGATCCTCTTCACCCGTCCGGCTCCCTCCTGGCACTCCCCGATCAGGTGTCCCACGTCCTCCATGACATGGTCCACCTTCAAGCCCCGGCGCTGCTGCGCGACCTCCTCGACGACTTCAGCACCGCCCCCTTCGCGGCGCATCCTTGCGATCGCTTCGTCCTGCACCTTTATGAAGCCGGTGAGCCTTTCGGCGTACTTGTCGAGCGTGTTCAGGTTGCTGATGATGAAGCCCATCGGGTTGTTGATCTCGTGGGCAACTCCGGCGGCCAACTGCCCTATCGATGCCATCTTCTCCTGCTGCAGCATGTGGGCGTGGGTCTGTTGCAATTCGGCGCTGGCTTGCTCCAGCGCGCTGGTCCGATCCGCCACCCGCTGCTCTAGCTCGGCGTTCAGCGTCCGGATCGCCTCCTCAACCCGCTTGCGTTCCGAGACGTCTTCCACGACGCCGTCGATGTGGCTTATCCCGCCGCCGGGAGAGAAGCTCGCACGCACGCTGAGCCTCACCCAGCACTTCGAGCCGTCCTTGCGGTAGAACTCAACCTCGCACCCCTTGACGGTGCACCCCCGCGCCAGTTCGGAAAGTATCCGTGTGCGCTGCAGCGGGTTGACGTAAAGCTGGCGGGCGATGTCGGTGATCGAGCCGATCACCTCTTGGGGGGCGTGGTAGCCGAGGATCTCGGCCAGGGCGGGGTTGCAGTTCAGGAACCTCCCTTCCACAGTGGCCTGGAAGATACCCTCCGTTGCGTTCTCGAAGATGCCGCGGTACTTGGCCTCTGCCAGGCGTTCCTGTTCCAGCGCCCGTGCGGTGTTGGCCAAAAGGATGTGGTTTTCGATGCTGGAGGAGAGTAGCCCCGCCAGGTTGCCGATGCCAAGCAGCGCCAACTCGCTGTCGCTGATCCTGCGGCAGAAAGGGAACTGCTCCGCTGAGTTGCCCACGGCAAGCAGGGCTACGGGGAGGTCGTGAGACCCCAGGGGGTAGATGAGGTATTCCGTTGCCTGCATCAGCGCAGCAAAGCGCCGCAGCAGCGGATCATCGCTCTCTTCGAGGCAGATCAGGAAGGGGGCACCCCCGTACAGTGGAGCGAGCAGTGGATCGTTTCTGGGGACGGCGAGCCGGCTCGCGGCGTCGCTCTCTTCGGCGTGGTAGTAGCCATCCCACGCGTTGGCGCAATAGCTTCCCTCGTCGGCGTCGAGTCTGCAGAAGACGACCCTTTCGTACCCCAGGTTGTTGATGATGAAGTCCGCCGCCGTACTGAAGATTTCCGAAAGATCCCGCAGGCCGTTCAGGTTACGGTTGAACTGGTACAGTTCCTGGTACTCGCGCAACTGCACGTCGAGCTGCTCCTGGTAGCGGTAGAGTTTCCCCTCCGCCTTCACCAGTTCCTTCACCTGTTGGGCTAGCGTTTCGTTCTCCCGGCGCAGGAGGGCCGTTTCATCGTCTGGTGGCGCGGCACCGGCTGGCATCTCCCGCCTGTCCATCAGTAGACGGCCGCTACCACGGCGGTGAAGTTGTGGAAGCAGTTGTGGTGGGCGATGGGACCGATCTCGCCGTAGGTGTAAAAACCGATCCACGGGACGTCGTCCGGGAACTCCCGCTGCAGCGACGAAAGCAGGGCGCTTTTCTCGCTTTCGCGAAACACCATCTTGCCGCGTCCCACGCACTCGAAGTGGAGCACGAACTTCGGCACGCTTTCCGGCTGCATTCTCAGCTCCCTGGAGATCGCGCCGAGACCGGCGGTGATGAGTTCCTTGTCGCGGCGCATGATCCAGAGCTCGGTTCCGGGGGTGACCTCCGACTGGATGATGACCTCCCCTGCACCGTCGTTCTTCCCGGGCATGTAGCGGATCACGTACTCCTCGTACCCCTGCCTCATGTGCTCCGGCGTCTTGAAGCCGAGGCACAGGTTGAGGGACGACTTGTTCCACTGCGTCATCCAATCCGGGTCGAGGTATTCCTGGAGCGCTTCCAGGGCAGGCCTGCCGTCGATCTCCTGGATCACGTTCCCGGCGCAGCGCGTGATGGTGCGCTTGCTCCCGACCGGAACGCAGCCGTGGTTCACCCCCCAGGCGATGCTGGCGGAACCTGACATGAGGACGGCGACCATCCCCCCGGTGAAGACCTCGTCGTTGTGGTACTGGTAGGTTGCGTGGAGGGCCCAGTTGTCGGCGGCGAGCCCGCCGAAGACCGGGAGCGGTTCCTGCCGCCCCATGGTCCTTTCGAAAGAAGAGAGAAAGGGGTCGAAGTTGAAGACGAGGCCGTCGGCAAAGAGCAGGCAGGCCCGGGTGTCGGGTGCGGTGAGGGGCTTGAGCGTCACGGCAAGCTCCTCGCCCGCCGCCTCGGCCCTCCCCTCGATCTCCTTGATGTGTGCGCTATGAAAGCGGATCTCGTCGGAGGCGATGGTCATGACGCAGACGCCGAAGTTGGACTCGATGCAGGTCCCGTGCGTGATGATACCCTCGCCGGAGCAACCGCACAAAAGGGCGCCGCCGGTCGCCTCCCTGATCGATGCGATAAGCTGGTGCTGGTCGTAGCCCACGGTGGCGAACACCAGGACGAAGTCGGGCGTTGTCACCTTCGCCTGTTCCAGGGCTTTCCGGGCGGCCTCTTGGCCGGCCGCCGACGGATTCCTGTTGCTGCTGAATCCTACTCCCGTGCAGGTCCCCATACGCTTTTTCCCTCACTCTGCGGCATGCAGTTACCGATGCTATCTCATCGGCTCATTAAGGTAAAAGCTTTAGGCCAACTCTTCGCCTCACCCCCCTTGCGCTTTGGCGTGGTAAAGGTTGTTGAGGTACTTCTGCTCCTGTGGGCTCAGTTGCACCGCTTTTTCAAAGGCGGAGGCCGCGTCCCTGAAGCGCCCCTGGTTGGCGTACATGATCCCCATGCTGTTGTAAATCTCGGGATTTTCCGGCTGCAGGTCGGCCGCCGTACGCAACTCCGCCATCCCTTCTTCCTGCTTTCCGTTCATCCCGAGCGCGAAGCCGAGGTTCTTGTGCCCTTCCGCGGAGCGCGGGTCGTATTTCACCGCGAGGCTGAACTCCGCGATCGCCTCTTTCATCAACCCCTGGTTGGCGTAGAGCACGCCGAGGTTGTTGTGTGCGTCGGGGTATTCCGGGTCGACCTTGAGCGCCAGCTGCAGCTCGGAGAGCGCCTGGTCCGTTTTCCCCTGTTTGCTGTAGGCAACCGCCAGGTTGTAGTGCGCGTACTTGTTGTCCGGGTTCCCCTGCAGGGCGGCCCGGTACTGGCTTATCGCCTGCTCCACACCTCCCGTCTTCTCGTAGGCCGCCCCCAGGTTCCTGAGCGCCTCCACGTTACCCGGGTCCAGCTTCAGGGCGGTCTTCAGTTCGGCGGCCGCCTCGTCGTTGCGCCCAGCCGCGAGGAGCGCTATGGCCAGGTTGTTGTGGGGGCGCGCCTTGCCGGGTGCCTTTCCGGCACAGTCCTGCCACAGAGTGACCGCGCTCCCCCATACCAGGTTCCGCTGCCAGGTGGTGACGGCAAGCACGAGGACGACAACACCGACTGCGGCGGCCGCCGCACGGGGGGCGAGCCGCGCGAGCAGTGGGGCAAGAAGCGCAGCGGCGGCACAGAAGATCCCGACCGAGGGGAGGTAGACCCTGTGCTCGAAGATGACATCCCGGATCGGGATGACGCTCGACTCGACGCTCAGGGTGATAAAGAACCAGAAGATGCCGAACCCGGCCAGCCGCTGCCATGGCTCGCGCGACGAGCGGCGGTACAGGTAGATCCCCGTCCCGGCCAGGGCGACGAGCAGCAGCAAGGAGAGGAAGACCCGTGGGGCGAAGAGGGTATGGAAGACGGGGTAGTCGTAGTCGAGGTTCTGCCCGATAGGTATGAGCATGAGCCTCAGGTAGGTGACGATGACGCTGAACTGGGTGAGCAGGTAGTCACCCCGGGAGATGCTGGTCGTCTCTCGTGCGAGCCGGTCCATCTCGCCAAGCATCTCTCCGAGCGGTTTACCGGACTGCATGAGACCTAGCGGGACGACGAGCAGGGTCGCCGCGAGCGGAAGCAGCAAGAGTAACCGCTTCCGCGACGGGGTCCCGAAGAAGGAGAGCTCGTAGAGCGCGACGGTCAGGGGGAGCGTGAAGGCGATCTCCTTGGTTTTCATCGCCAGCAGGGCGCACAGAAGTGCCGCAATATACCACGTGATGGTGCCCCCCCGCGACACCCCGACGCGGGCCTCCTGCCGCAGACGCGCCAGGATGTAGCAGGTGAGCGAGGCGAGGTAGAAGAGGGTCGCGAGCGAGGCGAAGCGCTGCACCACGTAGGTGATCGCCTGGGTCTGGATCGGGTGGGCGACGAAGAGGAGGGCGGCTATGAGCGGGGCAAGCGTTTCGGGGGGGATGCCGCGGCCCGCGTCTTCTACTTCCTCCGTCGTCTTGAAGAACGGTGTCTGCTGCGTCAGGCGTAGGAGGAGAAAGACGAAGGCGCCGTTTAAGAGGTGTACGGCGGTGTTAAAGATGTGGTACCCGGTGACCTCCAGCCCACCCATGTTGTAGTTCAGGGCGAAGGTGAGGTACCCGATGAAGCGGCGTGGGTTGTAGCGGTAGCCGGTCCCGTCGAAGAGGAACGAGGCGAGGTTCTTGATGACCGGATTTTCCGTGATGGAGCCTTCGTCGTCGATGACGAAGGGTGCATGGAAGGTATTGGAATAGGCCAGAAGTCCCACCAGGGCGATCAGGGCGAGCTGCAGCCACGCACTACCGCCCAGGATCTCAAATGGCGAGCGCCTTACCCCCGCCGCGGGACTTTGATTTTGCCGCGTCTCCTGCCTTGCTGCTCTCTCTTTCCCCATTGGAACACCTCCGTTTGAAGGGCCAGCATCACATTGCGCCGCCGTGCAGCACGCGGTCCGAATTACATGCAAAAAACTGCGTATGCATATCATGTTTGCATGTGTGCTGGCAACAGATTTGCCCCGGGTATGGGAGAAATGGGACCACGAAAAGGTATTGCCGAAGGGCATAACCATAACCCTGGGTTATACCTGTTGGTAAACATTTGAAAGCATTGGACACTTTGCTAATGAGCGGTGTTCGTCCCATAACCTTTGGTTATCGTTGGCCCTTCTTGCGCTCTTCAAGGTGGTGGCTAAAGTTATCATTAAATCAGCACCTTTACGGTCGGTGGTGGTGTTGGCATCGCTCGTGCTCTGTCAGAGGGCGCAGGGGCGCCCCCCTTCGGGAGGGCGCTTTCCGGTAACGGGCATACCAACCGGAGGCGGGCGGTAATACGCAAACAGACGCGAAAGGAGAAAGATGATGAATTCAAGGTTGGGCATTTTGTTGGCGGCACTCTTGGTGCTGGTATCGGCTACGGTGCTTTGGGCCGGCGGTGCAGAGCCCCTGGCAAAACTGCACGAGGGGAAGGCGGCGTGCGCGGATTGCCACGGCAAGGGGAAAAAGGTTGTCGTTGACGACAGCGAGAAGGGGGTGAACAGCCGTTGCGTCGGTTGCCACGGCACCCTGGCCGAGCTTGGTGGCAAGTCACGCGAGGAGGTGAACCCGCACCGCTCGCACCTGGGCGACATCAACTGCACGACCTGTCACCACGGCCACACCGCTTCCTGGGCCTACTGTCTCAGCTGCCATGCCTTCGACATGAAGATCCCGGGGGGAGGGGCGGTCGCGACCAAGGCTGCGGCGACGTCAAGGCAGGCCAAACGTACCGACAAGGCGGACATCGTCGTGATCGGCGCCGGCGCCGCCGGCTTCACCGCGGCGATCACCGCCCACGATGCCGGTGCCAAGGTGATCATCATCGAGAAGCAGCCGATCACCGGAGGCAACAGCATGCTCGCGGCAGGCGGGATGAACGCGGCAGAAACGGTCTATCAGAAAGAGAAGGGGATTCCCGATTCGGTCGACCTCATGTACAAGGACACCATGACCGGCGGCGGCAACCTGAACGACCCGGCGCTCGCCATGGTGCTGGCCAAAAATTCCGCCTCGTCGGTCGACTGGCTGACCCGTCTCGGCGCTGACCTGAGCGATGTCGGCCGCATGGGGGGCGCGAGCGTGAACCGCACCCATCGCCCGAAAGGTGGCGCCGCAGTCGGTGCTCACATCACCGAGGTGCTGCGCAAAAACGCGGCCCAGCGCAACATCGACATCCGTATCAACAGCAAGGTCGTGAAGATCCTCGAGGACAAGAAAGGGCGCGTGATCGGCGTACGGGTGGCCGGCAAACACAGCGGCGAGTACACCATCAAGGCCAAGGCGGTCATCATCGCGGCGGGCGGCTTCTCGGCCAACCCCGAGCGCGTTGCCTTCTACCGCCCCGAGTACAAAGGGATGACCACCTCGAACCAGCCCGGCGCGACCGGTGACGGCATCGAGCTCGGGAACCAGGCCGGCGGCGAGCTGAAAGACATGAAGGAGATACAGATCCATCCCACCGTGGCCGCCGGGAGCCGCACCCTGATCACCGAGGCGGTGCGCGGCAACGGCGCCATCCTGGTGAACCACGAAGGGAAGCGTTTCGTGAACGAGCTCACCACCCGCGACAAATGTTCCGCCGCCATCCTCGCCCAGAAGGGGCAGTCCGCCTTCCTGGTGTTCGACGAGGGGGTACGGAAAAGCCTGAAGCAGATCGACGGCTACTTCCACCTGAACCTGGTCAGCCAGGGGGGCTCGGTGCGCGATCTCGCCGCCGCGATCAAGGTGCCTGCCGACGCGCTGGAAGCCTCCATCGCCTCCTACAACAAGGCGGTCGACGACAAAAACGACGCGGAGTTCAAGCGCCCCGACCTGCCGCGCGCCCTGCGCACCGCCGGGTATTACGCCATCGAGGTGAAACCGGGCGTGCACTACACCATGGGCGGCCTGAAGATCACCACCGGCAGCGAGGTGCTCGGCAAGGACGGCAAGGTGATCCCGGGCCTCTACGCTGCGGGAGAGGGGACCGGCGGGGTGCACGGCAAGAACCGTCTGGGGGGCAACTCAATCTCCCAGACCATCACCTTCGGCAGGATCGCGGGCGAGAACGCCGCGAAGATGGCGATGGGCAAGTAACTAAGGAACCATAAGCAGGGAGGCGCCGCGTGGCGCCTCCCGAATCCGGCGGGCCTCGTCTCTTGGCCAGGATGCTTTCAATGAGGCACGTATGGAGATGGCCAAAGGCATTCCCCTGATTACCGACGGCAACTACCGCCTCTTCTGGACCGGACAGGGGCTCTCCTGGCTCGGCAGCGTCATGCAGTCGGTGGCCCAGGGGTGGCTGGTCTGGTCCCTGACCGGGTCGCCGGCGCATCTTGCGCTCACGGCGGTGATGCTTTCCCTGCCGGTGTTGCTCTTCGGCGTGTTGGGTGGGGTGAGCGCTGACCGCTTCGACCGTCGCACCCTCCTCCTCGTCACCCAGCTTAGCTCCATTGTCCCGAGCCTTATGCTCGGGGTGCTCGCCTTCCGTGGTGCGGCGACCACCCCGGTCATCATGGCGCTCGCCTTTTTTCAGGGGGCGTTGAACGCCTTCGATGTCCCTGCGCGTCAGGCGCTCCTCGCTGAGCTCGTTCCGCGCGAGCGACTCGGTCAGGCCGTCGCCTGCAACGCGGTAGCCTTCAACGCAACCCGCCTCCTTGGCCCCGCCGCGGCGGGGTGCCTCATCGCCTCCTGCGGTGCTGCTTCCTGCTTTTTCATAAACGCCGTGAGCTTTCTTGCGGGAGGGGCGACGTTATTTTTCGTCCGCGTTCCACACCGCAGCGTTGAGCATCCCGTGAGGCGCGAGCTCCTGTCTGCGGCGGACCTGCGCGGTGGGATGCGCTTTGTAATGATGCACAGGGAGATCGCCCTGCTCCTCACCTCGGTGCTGCTTGTGGGCCTTCTCGCCATCCCGTTCGTCCCCCTGCTCCCGGTGTTCGCCGATTCGTTCGCTGCAGGCCCCCGGGGGCTCGGCACCATGTCCGCCTCCCTTGGCGGAGGTTCCCTGCTTGCCGCCCTCTGGCTCGCCGCCACGGCACGGCTGCCGCAACGGCGCGACGACCACCTGCCGGCAGGGATGCTGTTACCGCTTGCGCTGCTGCTCTTCGCGCTTTCCACGAACTATCTCCTATCCCTCGTCGCGCTCTTCACCGCTGGGGCCGCCGTCGTCATCTTCCTGGCCCGGGTGAACTGCTCTCTGCAGCAAAACTGCCCTGACCGGCTGCGGGGCCGCGTCATGGGGGCGTACACCCTGGCTCTTCTGGGGGCGGCACCCATAGGCAGCCTCCTTGTCGGCGCCATCGCCGCATGCACCGGGGCCCAGTTTGCCCTCATCCTCACCTCGTCCACCTGTGCGGCGTGTCTTGCCGTTTTGCGACTGGGAAGGCGCCGGGAGGGAACCGCTGCGACGCCGTGGGGCAGCACCCTCGTCGGCAGCGACTGCGCGCGCGACTGGTAAAAGGCGGAATCTCGCTCCATTGTGATACGTGTCACCCGTGGCTTCTCCTCATTGGGATATCGTGGCTTTACCATTTCATCCCAATATCGGAGTCTCCTTCCCTATGGTGCACCGTTTAACCGCCCGCGCGGCGATCGCCCTGTTTGTTTTAGCCTGCTCGTCCAATCTATTTGCTGCGGAAGCACCGTCGTGCGAGCTGAAGGTCCGGGAGGGGTACCGCTTTTATGAGATAAGCGGCAATAGCCTCGATCAACTGAGGGAGCAGATCAATCAGAAAGGGACCAGGTGGAGCGACGGCAAGGTCTACTCCGCACTGACCAATTGGGATATCCATTACAAGTACCGCGTCGCCAGCAACAACGGCCGCTATTCGGTGCGGTCCGCGGACACGACCGTGGAGATCTGCTACTACCTACCCCGGCTGGATGCCGACTCCTGCACGCCGGAGCTCGCCGGCCGGTGGAAGGAGTATCTGGCACATCTGCAGCGTCATGAATACGGTCACAAGGACCTGGCGGTACAGGCCGCTTCCCAGGTGAACGAGATGTTCGCCACCCTCCCCAGTTTCGGCAGCGAAGAGGAGCTTGCCGCCGAGATAACGAAGCGGACCGAGGAGAAGTTCCGGCACCTCAAGGAGATCCAGATCGACTACGACCGGGACACAAGGCATGGCGAGACCCAGGGCGCCGTGCTCCTTACCGCCGGCGGCGCCGGCGGAGCATAAAAAAAGGGCTACGGGCAATCCCCGTAACCCTTCCTGCCTCTTCTGTCATCTCATAATCCATCCCGTTTATCTACCGACACCACCGCCGGTGCCCATCGAGCCCGTGCCACCGGTTCCAGTACCGGTGCTCCCCCCCGTTCCCACGGTGCCGGTGCCGGTGCCCGTGGTGCCGCCGGTACCGGTGCCCATCGAGCCTGTGCCGGTGCCCATGGTTCCGCCTGTGCCTGTGCCGATGCCGGTACCCTGGTTGTAGTACGTGCCGCCGGCACCCTGGTTGTCATAGGTGCCCGGGTTGGTCTGGTTCAGCGTACCGCCGGTGCCGGTCCCGGTTCCCCGGTTGTCATAGCTGCCGCCGGTTCCCTGGTCGTAATAGCTGCCCGGGGTCCGGTTCAGCGTGCCACCGGTGCCACTACCGGTCCCGGTCCCGGTACCCTGGTTGTTGTACGTGCCGCCGGTTCCCTGGTTGTAGTAGCTGCCCGGGGTCTGGCTGCCCGGGGTCTGGTTCAGCGTACCGCCGGTGCCCCTCTGATCGTAGGTGCCCGTGGTTCCACCTACCGTTCCGCCTGCGCCGGTGCCCATGGCGCCGCCGGTGTCCGGACCTAGCCGTTCAACGGTGAAGTCCTGCCGCACCGTAGTCCTTGCCCCGACGCCGCTTGGCAGCGCTGTCCCGGACTCGAAGCTCTGAACGCTACCGCCTGCGCCTGTGCCGGAAGCGGCGCCCGTCCTGTGCGTTGTACCCTTATGCATCGTTTTGTGGGCGCCTGTTTTGTGCGTCGTTTTATGTGTCGACGCCTTGTGGGTCTTGCCCGAGTGCATGCCGGCGTCCGCGGCATAACCTGAGCCAGTGGTCATTCCCATCAGGCCGAGCATTGCCACCGTTGTGAATAGCAACCTTCTTACTGTTCTCATCTTCTGACCTCCATACCCCGTTTCGTGGGGAGGCCCCGCCTGCGTCCGAAGCGGCATCGCCGGCTTGAGAGCGTCGCGGCGCCAGGTTGCAGATGTATACAATCCGATGCTGCTGACATCAGATTAGCATATATTATTAGCAAAGGTCAATTTTGTGACAGGCTGGTAAAGTGGGTAAGTGGCGGTAAATGCGGGGCTAAAAGGCGCAGCGGTGGGTTGCGTTGCCGTCACGGGTGTGGGGATGATGTGGCGCTGATGCGTAAAAAAGAGGCCTGTCGCGCGGCTTATGGGAGCGGGGACGTTACTCTTTGCGGTCGCTGACCAGCTCGATGAAATGTTCGAGGAGCTGCTGGTTGAACGCTTTCCCCGATTCCTCGCGCATCATGCGGACCGCTTCCTGGTGGGGGACCGCCTTGCGGTACACCCGGTCGAGGGTTAGGGCGCTGTACATGTCGCAAAGGGCCGAGAGCTGGGCGCTGCGGGGGATGTTGTCGCCCTTGAGGCCCGTGGGATAGCCGTTGCCGTCGTAGCGCTCATGGTGGTGACGCACGATGGTGAGGGAGACGTCGCTGAAGTGGTGGCTGTCCATCAGGAACTCGTAACCCTTTTGGGTGTGCTGCTTGATCTTGTAGTACTCTACGTCCGAGAGGGCATCCGGCTTGTTCAGTATCTCGTTGGTGACGAAGATCATGCCGTAGTCGTGCAGCATGGACCCCACCCCCACATCCACCAGTTCGTCCGGGTCAACCTGGAAGAGCTTTTCGTGTGCCAGGAGGTTCAGCGCGGTGACCTGTACGCTGTGGGCGTAGATGTAAAGGTTATGGGCCACGACGCCCTGAAACGAGTGCAGGGCGTGCTCGTCGCCTGCCACGTAATGCATCAGGTGACGTACCAGTTGCCGGCATCGCTCCAGGTTCGCTGCCTGTTCGGGGGCCTCGAAGGCATCGACCAGGTAGTTGATCGAGGTCTGGTACAGGATTTTCCCTTTCCTTGCGCTGTCCAGATCATCGTTGTTCAGCAGCTCATCCAGCCCCTTCTCCATGTACGCCGACAGCTCCTCCATGTCGCCCGATCTCACGTACATGAACTCGATGCCGTTTCTCTCCATCCTGCTGCGGTCGGAACTGGAGAACTTTCTCTGAGCGTCCTTGTACAGCACGTAGTTCCCCGCACTCTTCATGAACAGCGGTATGGACGGAAAGTATTCGGGATCTATGCTGTCGATGCTTATGGCACGCCAGTAGTGGTCTTTCATTGGGTAACCTTCCGGTTCACTTCTGGTGGGATCGTGGCTGTGAGAGTATGTCTGCGGTAACACTGCATTCATACTCTTCTCGGCATTTACGGGTAAAACTGAAGGAGAGATTGGCGGGCGGCTTCATCTCATTCCAGGTGGTACTCATACAGCGGCATCACTGACTATGACAGAACAATGCACTTAGGCGGGAGGACCGGTCGAGCAGAAGCGCGCCATAACGGCGAAAGCTCCCTGATGCACCTGCGAGTTGGGGGAGATTTAGGCACTGTGAGCGGGCGGTGCAGGGATCATTGTTACAGAGGTGGAATGCGGTCGACCTGCCACAGCTTAGCGAGCATCTCGTGCAGCAGGTCCATCCGGTACGGCTTCGCCATGAAGGCGGCACGACGATCGCGGTCGATGAACGGAGAGACCTCCTTCTTGCCATAGCCGCTGCAAAAAAGGACGGGGAGCGACAGGTTCTTTTTGCGCAGCTCGTGGTATGCCTCGAGACCGTCCATCTCCGGCATGGTGAGGTCCATGACGACCAGATCGATGTCCCCCTCGCGGTCGCGGTAGACTTCTAGCGCTTCACGGCCGTTGCAGGCGGTGACGACCCTGCATCCCAGGGCGGTTAGGAGGACCGTGCCGACGCTGCGCAGCTCAGGTTCGTCGTCGACCAGAAGCACGGTGCCGTTAAGTGGCTCGCGCGGCCCGGGTGCCAGGGAGGCATCGTCACGGCGCGGAGTCTTTTCGCCCGAAACGGCGCTTACGGGGAAGTAGACCTTGAAGGTGGTGCCGCTGCCCGGTGTGCTGAAAAGCTGCAACGCCCCCTTGTGCGATTTGATGATCCCCATGATGGCGGACATCCCGAGGCCGCGGCCGGTGAACTTGGTGCTGAAGAACGGCTCGAAGATCCGTCTCTGGGTCTCCTCGGTCATGCCGCAGCCGGTATCGCTCACCTGGAGGCGGACGTAGGGACCATGGGGGATCTCGCTGCCGAAGAAGTCGGCGTCGCCTTCGCCCACCGTGCAGCTTTCCAGAGCGACGCGTACTGTCCCTTTGCTGTCGCCGATTGCCTCCACCGCGTTCACGATGATGTTCATGATGATCTGCTGGACCTGGCTGCGGTCTCCGATCACCGGCGGCAGCCCATGGGGGAGTTCGCAGCTGAAGGAGACGTTCTTCTTGAAGGCGGGCTGGAGCATGCTGATAATCTCGCTCACCTGGGCACGGAGATCGATCTCGGACTGCACGAGCGGGCTTTTCCCGGCATAGGTCAGCATCTGGCGGCAGAGGTCGGCGGCCCGGTTTCCTGCGATCTCGATCTGCTCCAGGTGTTTCACCGTTTTGTCCGGGAGCGCGATGTTGCGGGCCAGCACGCAGTGCCCGAGGATGATGGTCAGGATGTTGTTGAAATCGTGCGCGATGCCCCCGGTAAGGACGCCGAGGCTTTCGAGCTTTTGCGTTTGTTGCAGCTGTTGTTCCAGTGCGAGTCGATATTCCTCGGCCTTCTTGCGTTCGGTGATGTCCCGGGCTACGTGCACGCAGGCGGCAAGCTCGCCGACCTCGTTGTAGAGGGGAGAGACGGATATCTCAAAGAAGCCGCCCAGATGCTTTTCCTCGATCTCAACGTTCGGTGCCTCGCCATCTTCCATGAGCCGCAGGAAAGGGCAGGTGTCCGGGGATGCCTTTAGCCCGTGGAAGATCTCGTAGCATTTGCGGCCGGGGAGCTCGGAGGGATGCATCCCGACCCGCTCCGCCATGGCGCGGTTGACCCGGGTGATGGTGTGCCGGGTGTCGGTTATGAAGATGAGGTCGGGGACCGCGTCGAAGGTGAGCTCCCATTCCCGCTTCCCTCGGCTAAGTGCCTCGTAGAGGAACTGGGTGGACAGGTGAGTTTCTGCTAGCATGCCTTCTCCTCCATGTTTGCCGGAGGGTGTTGCAGGAAAAAGGCGCAGCCGGCGTGGTGGCGCAGGTGCACCCCCTGCTGCAGGGCGAGGCTCAGGTTTATATAGCAGCCGCAGTTTTTCAGTGGTACGCCGCTTATCTGGCGCATGACGGTGAGCGAGCGGAAAACCACGACGGGGCTGAAGAGGGTGCAACGCATGACGATAATCTCCCCTGGGCCTGCACTCCAGTGAGCTCTGCCTCGGAACGCAAAAAAGCCGGGGCAGAATATCCAGTGATATTTCGGCAACCCGGCTGTCTCAGGGAGACCCAATAGGCTTTCCGCCCCATCCTCGCGGATGGTTGAGTATTATCGTCTATCTTGCAGTTATGTATGTGTCTTGAAAATTATGCACATTGCCCTCTCCGATGTCAATAAAATGGCTATGTACTTACGGTGAATCCCTGTGAGTTGAATCACTAAAAGAGAAGTTACCTCAGAAGTAGCAGTTAAGGAGAACTCTTGCTTCTGGGACGGCATGTCCGGAGACATCGCCGTAACTTAAGACGAGTGCCAGACTTTGGTGCTGTGCCAGCCTGAAGTTCTGCGCGAGGCTTGCTTTGAGTGATATGCGGTCGTCACCTACAACGTAGAAGAAGGCCTCACCCAGAAGCTGAACCTTCCACCAGTCGCGCACCTGCTCGAGCGCCCCAAGCGACACGCCAGGGGCCGCCGCAACCGACCCGCGCAGCCTTTTCCCCGCGTTTATGTCCGCCTCGGCGAAGGCGTACAGGATGCCGCCGAAGGGGGACCTGCGCGCAAGCCCGCCGCCGCTGTTCAGCCGGAAGATCAGGGAATCCCGGCCGTCCTTCATCACCTCGGTGTCCCATCCCGCTGCGATCTTCCAGGAGAAGGGCCTGAAGAAGCGGTCCCTAGGGGCGGCGGAGAGGATGTCGAGCAGGTGCATGGTGCGCAGCCTCAGGCGTTCCTGCTCCGGGACGTAGTCGACGAGCGTGTCTAAGAACTTGATCTGCGCCCCGGCAAGGTACCCCTGGTCCGGGTCGAGGAGACCGTGGAAGGCCGGTTGCAGGTGAACTGCCGCATAACCGTCGCCGCGGCGCACCCCGCCGCCGATGCCGACCGTGCTCGTGCGATGCCCGGCGTCGGGAGGGGGAGGGGGGGCGATGTCGTAGGCGGCCTCTCCCTTGCCGAGCGCGCTCCGCTCCGCGAGGATCTTCAGGTAGAGCCGGTTGTAGTCCTGCTGCTCAAGCTCCTTTCGGGACAGGCGCAGCTGGATGAGCTCCGCCCCCAGGTCAAGGATCTCCCGCCTTTGCTCGTCGCCGGCATCGCCAGCCCGCAGGCTTTTCGCCTCCCGTTTCCCCTGGGCGAGCTCGAGGGCCGCCTGCTGCCCTTGTTCGTCAAGCAGCGAGGCGATCTGCGCGATGCGCCTTCCCTGCGACGGGCGGTAGACCGCGTCCTCGAGGATGCCGCTTTGCCTTGCGATGTCGATGGTGTTGGTCGGCAGCACGAAGACGCCGGTTTGGTCCGACAGGTGCAGCGTCGGGCGTGCCGCCTCTAGCAGGAACAGGAGGTTGTAAGAGCAGTTCTCGTCGAGGAAGTAGTAGTCCGAGGAGATGCGCTGCAGCTCCAGGGCGTGCAGGAGCAGGCGCTCCACCTCCTCCCTGGAGAGCCTAAGCCGGTACTCCCACATGTCTCGGTGCTCGAGGTCGGCGTACTCCTTCACCTTCTCGTAGTAGGGAAGGAGGGAATAGTACCCCTTGTAGAAGCCGGAGAGCCCCTTGAAGGCGTAGAGAAAACCGTTGGTGTCGTTGGCGTCTGCCGCGTAGTTCACCGCGTAGGAGATGAGGCTGCTTTTGCTGCTGCCGTCGATGCGGATCAGGGTGTGCCCGAACATCGAGGCGGGACTGTTGATGTGTCCGACCGGGAAGACGAGGACCGCGGAACGCGCATCGATGGTGCGCAATTGCTCCTTTTGTTCCGAGCAGGCGGCGGCAGGAAGCCGCGCCGGGTCGACGTGCAGTTGTTCGCTGAGCCAGGCAAGGCGCGCGGGGAAGCGGCAGATGGGGTGCTCGCCGTCGGGTGCGGACGGCGTGAAAAACGCACCGATGGTCGCTTCGAGCTCCGCCTCCGGGTCGGTTCTGCCGGTGCGGGAAAGGAAGAAGGCCGGATCGGAGATGCGGCTTATCGTGCCGCCGGTGAGTCTTTTCTTGTAGTGCAACAGGATGTGCCAGCCCCGCTGCTCGGCTAGGTGATTTTCCCTGGCTTTGCGGATCAACTGGTCAGGGTAGGTGGCGGGGTCCTCTGCAACGGACGCGGCTGCGGTGCAGGTGACGAATGCGAAGGCGAGAAAGAGGTGGAGCAACAGGGATCGGGTCATTACAGTGCTCATAGCATGATTTGAGACGGTATGGCGGACAAAAAACGGGTGCACAGTTTTTGCTGTGCACCCGGCTGAGAAAAGGCTGCTCTGCCCTAGTTGTTGTTTACCGCCACCGCGTTGTCGATCACCTCGGCCATCACGATCTTGTCGGAGGTGAAGATGCTGCTGAAGTTAGCCTGCAGCTTCGTCTTGAAGGCGTCCCCTTCGGCCCCTTTCACCCCGAGCATCTCCACGAAGGTATCGAGGGTTTCACCTTTGCCCATGGCGATCTCTTTGGCGAGGTTGTCCATGTTCGCGCGCACGAACTGGTTCAGCTTCTCGTTCTGGGCGATCTTGCTCGGCTGCTGGCACTCGGAGGTACCGGAGGTGATGCCGAAGGTCTGTGAACCCGAGGTGCCGTTGGTGGTGGCCTGGAAGGCCTGGAGGATGATCGAGTTGTCTGCCTTGTTCTGGAAGATCATGGTGCCGAGGCCGCATCCTACGTTGGTATGGGCCTGGCCGGCGGCGAAAGCGGAAGCACTGCTCAACAGGGTGATTACGAAAGCGATCAGTATCTTTTTCATTTTTTGGTCTCCTTTTTTAGGAAATTTTCACCAAGTATAAGGGGGCCTTTCTTGCTGTCAACCTTCCGATGCAAAAAGATCGAAGCTTGGCGCGTGAGTCATCGCTTTGCGCCGGGGGGGGCTGGATCAATGCCTACGGCACCCGGCATGGATGTGGGAGCGCGCTGAGCGGGTGCAATGAATCGCCCCCCCTGTGATAAGGGGGGGCGATTGGATGAGCAGTTCTGCGGATAGCATCGACGACTGGCGAGGCTCTGTCGTCTTCTGCGCAGATGCCGCGAAGATGCACCTGTTGTTCGTTTGTGTCTTGCGGTTTTATGCGAGCTTGAACCGCCCCACGATCTGTTGCAGTTCCGAGGCGAGGGTGGACATCTGCGTCGCCTCCCTTGCCGTCTCGTGCGCCCCGTTTGCCGTCTCGGAGACCACCCCGGTGATGGTGCCGATGTTGGCGGTTATCTCGCCGGTCACGGCGGTCTGCTCTTCCGCCGCCGTGGCGATCTGATGGATCTGTGTGGTGAGCTCCCCGATGGCGTTCAGGATCTGGTCGAGGGCCTCGCCGGAGCGTCGCGAGCTCTCCATGCCGCCCTCCACCTCCTGTACGCCGAGCTTCATGCTCGTGACCGCCCCGTTCGTGTCACCCTGGATCGCCCTGATCATGGTGCCGATCTCCTTGGTGGCCCTGGTGGTTCTCTCCGCGAGCGCCCGCACCTCGTCGGCCACCACGGCGAAGCCGCGTCCCTGCTCGCCGGCCCGGGCCGCTTCGATGGCTGCGTTCAGCGCAAGCAGGTTCGTCTGGTCCGCGATGTCCTCGATGGTACCGACGATGGCGCCGATCTCGTCGGAGCGGGTGCCGAGGTTTTGTACCGTTCGTGCCGACTCCTGGACCCTTTCGGCGATCTTTTGCATGCCGATCAGGGTCTGCTGCACCACCTCGGCGCCGCCGCGCGCCGTGTCACTGGCGCGGTTCGACGACTCCGCCGCCTGGGAGCAGTTCGCGGAGATGTCGTTCGAGGTGGCACTCATCTCCTCGCTCGCCGTGGCGACCGCGCCGGACTGCGAGGCAACTTCCTCGGCGGCGGTCGCTATCTGCACCGCGGTTGCGCTCAGTTGCTGGCATGACGTGGAGAGCTGCATGGTGTTGCTGGAAAGCTGCGCGACGATGCCGTGCACGTTCTCGATGAAGCGGTTGAACCAGGTGCTCACCTCGCCAAGTTCGTCCTTGCGTCCCACCTCAAGCCGTTTGGTGAGATCGCCTTCCCCCTCTGCGATGTCCTTTAGCATGCCGAGCATCCGGGAGAGCGGTCTCGTGATGCCGGCCGTGATGATGAAGCCGAGCAGGCAGGTGCCGAGGCTCGCCAGGGCGGCGAGCACGAGGCTCAGTACGAGGGTGACTTTGGCGCTGTGCGCGAGCCCGCCGGCGGTGGCGAGGATCTCCTTGGTGAGCACATCCTCGACCTCCTTCATGGTGTCGATCTTCTCGGTGATGGCCGGGAACCAGGTCTCGGCCGGGATGCCGAAGTGCCCGGAGATACCCTTGGAGAGCACCGCACCCCTTATCTCCTCGACTTTCGCGAATACCGGGGTTTTCGCCTTCTCGTCAAAGGCGCTGATTGCCTCAGGCGAGGCGAACTTGCGGAACAGGTCAAGGTAGTCCTGCTGTGCTGCTAGTATGGTCATGGTGCGCTGCAGTCTATCCTGGTCGAGCGCATCCGCGGCGAGGACCGCATTCAGCGTTGCGCGTTCCTTGCCGGTCTCCTCCTTGGCCTTCACGAAGCTGTAGTAGGCGGTTGCCTGGCGCATCACCTCGCGCTTGCCGCTTGTGGTGGCGACGGCGGCCACTACGTCCATATAGGAGTTGATGAGGCCGGTGTAGAAAGTGTAGGCCTGGGCGCCGGTGACCTGCAGGGTGTCGATCCCGGAGCGGGTCGCCTTCAGCTTGTCAATGGCGGCTGCGGCCGTGTCTAGGCTCGGCTTCACCAGCTTCACCGAGTCCTCGTTTTTTTTCTGGAAAGCGGTCACATCCTCGATCGCTTTGTCCACCTTGGCGCGCTGCCCGGCGAGTTCCTCCTTGAATTTCGTGCCTTTTGCATTGAGAAAGCCGGAGGTGTAGCCGCGCTCTTTCTGGATCTGGTGGGAGAGCTCTCCCACCTGCACCGCGAGAGCCGTCAATTTCTGGGTCTGGACCAATCCCTGGAGCAGCGCGTAGTCCTTCTTTGCGTTCCAGAGGGAAAAGAGCACCATTCCCAGGACGGGAACGGCGATCATCAACGACAGCTTCGTGCGTATCTTCAGGTTCTTCAACATGACGGATATTCCTTTCTTGCGGGGATGTTCCGGCCTCCCCTGCCTTCGGCCGCGGCGCATCGTGCTTCTTATCGTCGCAATGAAGAGGTTTTGAATTTCGTTTTCATATCGGCGACAGGTGCCGGAAACTTTAGCAAAAAATGCGGGGGTAGGGGAGGGGGCGAGAGGCGGTGGAGTGGACAAAAAAAGGCCGCCGCACCTTGCGATGCAGCGGCCTCGGGTTGCCGGTTGTGGCGGCGTTGGTTTACTTGGCGCCGAAGAGGAAGTAGGAGAGCGACAGGAGCGCCAGTACCCACATGCCCCCCTTCATCTCCTTGATGCGGCCCGTCGCCCCTTTCATGAGGGGATAGGCGATGAAGCCGGCGGTCATGCCGACCCCGATGTTGTAGGTGAAGATCATCAGCACCACGGTCAGGAAGGCCGGGATCAGCTCGGTGAAGTCGTCGAAATCGATCTTCGCGAGCGGGCTGATCATGTAGGAGCCGATCACGATGAGGGCGATGCCGTAGGCGTGTGCCGGTACGATGGTGAAAAGCGGTGCGAAGAAGAGTGCGAGCAGGAAGAATAGCGCGGTGACGAGCGCGGTGAAGCCGGTGCGGCCACCTTCCTCGATACCGGCGGCCGACTCGATGTAGGCGCCGGTGGTGGTGGTGCCGAGGAGCGGCGCGGCGACGGTGGCCAGTGCGTCGGCCAGCATCGGCTTCTCGATCTCCGGGAGGTTGCCGTTTTCATCGAGGAGGTCGGCGCGCATGGAGAGGCCGAGGAGCGTCCCGACCGTGTCGAGAAACGCCATGATGAAGATAGTCAGGATGATCGGGAAAAAGCCGGGGGTGAGGGCGCCGGCGAAGTCGAGCTTGAAGAGGATCGGGGTGATGTCCGGCGGCATGCTCACGAAGGAGTTCGGAAGCGGGGTGACCTTGAGGATGATGGAGGCGATGGTGGTGACCACGATACCGATCATCATCGCACCGAGCACCTTGCGTGAGATGAGCACCACGGTGAACAGCAGGCCGCAGACGGCAAGGAGCACCGAAGGGTGGGACAGGTCACCCAGTTTCACCGGCGCGCCCGGAACGCCGAGCACCACGATGCCGGTTTCGTTGAGACCGATGAAGGTCAGGAACAGGCCGATGCCGGTTGCGAAGGCGCATTTGAGCGAAAGCGGGATCGATTCGGCAAGCCAGCTCCTCACCTTGAAAAGGGTGAGCAGGGTGAAGATGACGCCGGCGAAGAAGACGGCGGCGAGGGCGGTCTGCCAGGAATAACCCATCACCTTGACGACGACGAAGGCGATGAAGGCGTTCTCGCTCATGTAGGGCGCGATGGCGAAGGGGCGGTTGGCGAAGAAGGCCATGAGCACGGTGCCGAAGACGGCGGCGATGATGGTCGCGGTGGTGGAGGGGCCGCGCGGAATGCCGGCGTTCTCGAGGATGGCCGGGTTGACGATGATGATGTACGCCATGGTGAGGAAGGTGGTGAGACCGGCGATGATCTCACGCTTCATGGTGGTGCCGAAACGCTGGAACTGGAAGTAAGAGGCTATACGTGAGGTCATTACTGGTTTTGCTCCTTCATAGCGTAGAGTGCGGGCAGATTGCGCCAGTATCCTGCGATGTCCATGCCGCAGCCGAACAGGAAGCGGTCTTCAACCTCGAGACCGACAAAGTCGGCCTTGGCGCCGGGCGCCTTGCGGTCGTGTAACTTGTCCACGAGGACGGCGGTGTACACCTCGGCCGCACCTTCCTCCCGGCAGAACTTGGTGATCTCGGCGAGCGTCACCCCTTCGTCCAGGATGTCGTCGATCAAGAGCACAGTGCGTCCCTTCAGGGAGCGTTCCGGCTTCACCTTCCAGAGCAGGTTGCCGCCGAAAAGCTCCGCGCCGTAACGGGTGGCGTGGAGATAATCCAGCTCGAGGGCAAAGGGGAGCTTGTCCACCAGTTTGCCGGTCACGAACAACCCGCCGTTCATGATGCAGAACGCCACCGGGTCCGTTCCCGCCAGGCGCTCCGCGATCTCCTGCGCCATGCGTGACAGCGCCTCCTCGACTTCCTGCTCCGACTTGAGACAATCCGCTTTGTTTCGGATGTCATCCATGTCCTTGAGTACCATTACCGCTCCTTCGGAACATTTGTTTAAAATGGTCGAACCATAGCAGATTAGTCGTGTAAAAACAAGTAATTGAACTCTCATTAGTTGAAATTGCCCGTATACGGGTTGCGTGCAAGGGGGCTGTAGGGGGCACGGAGCGGTTTGACAACCCGTGCTCCCTTCTTTTTTCTTTCACCCGGTCGCCCAAAGATGGTAATTTGGCGCAATGTCTTGGAAGATCATCGAAAGAAAACGCGCCCTTCTGGCAGGAGAAAGCGGCCCGGTCACCGGCAAAGGTGGCGGAGGCCTCTCCTGCTGCCTGGTCTACCCCAACCGCTACCACTCCGCCATGAGCAACCTGGGCTTCCAGGCGGTGTACGCCATGCTGAACGCCCTACCAGGCGTCACCTGCGACCGTGCCTTCCTGCCGGAGCGGGAAGAGCTGGAGGAGCTCGAGCGGACGCGGGAGACCCTGCTCTCCCTGGAGACGGAACGTCCGCTCTCCTCGTTTGACCTCATCGCCTTTTCCATCTCCTTTGAGAGCGATTACCTGAACCTCCCCGTCATCTTCCGTCTTAGCGGGATCCACCCTTTCGCGGCGGAACGCTCGCCGCTGCAGCCGCTTGTCATGGCGGGAGGAGCGGCCCTCTTCCTGAACCCGGAACCGGTTGCCCCGTTCCTCGACCTGGTCTGCGTGGGGGAGGCTGAGCCCATCCTCCCCGGGCTTTTCGAACTTTTGCAGCGCGGTGCCGGGTCGCGCCTGGATCTCCTCGCGGATGCCTCGGCTCTCCCCGGCGTGTACGTGCCGTCGCTCTACGAGCCTAAGTACGAGGGGGCACGTCAGGTGGCGCTCAAGGTCGCGCCGGGTGCGCCTGAAAAGGTGTGCCGCCTCTGGGACCCCGACCCGGAGAGCCGCCCCACCGCTACCGTGCTCCACACCGCGGCGACCGAATTCTCAGGAATGCACCTGGTCGAGCTCTCACGCGGCTGCCCGCGTGCCTGCCGTTTCTGCGCCGCCGGGTTCATCTACCTTCCGTACCGGACGCGCTCCCCGGAGCTCGTGCGCCGGGAGGTGATGGAAGGGGTGGGGGAGGGGAGGAAGGTGGGGCTTGTGGCCGCCGCGGTCTCGGACTACGCCGGCATCGGGGACCTCTGCTGCGACATCGTCGCCGCGGGGGGGAAGTTCTCGGTCTCCTCGTTCCGGATCGACCACCTGGACGGCCGGATGATCGAGGCGCTCAAGGCGAGCGGGCAGAAGTCGGTGGCACTCGCCCCCGAGGGGGGCTCGCAGCGCTTGAGGGATCTCGTGAAGAAGGGGATCGACGAGGAGCAGATCCTTGCCGCCTGCGACATGCTGGTGAGCCACGACATATTGAACCTGAAGCTCTACTTCATCATCGGGCTTCCCACGGAAACCCAGGAGGACCTGGATGAGCTGGTGGCGCTCACCGTGAAGATCCGGGAGCGGGTGCTGGCCGCGGCGAAGGCGAACCGGCGCCTGGGCGAGATCCAGCTCTCCGTGAACCCGTTCATCCCCAAGCCCTTCACCCCGTTCCAGTGGTGCGCGATGGAGCCGGTGAAGTCGCTGGAGAAGAAATGGAAGTTCCTGCAGAAGGCACTCGGGCGGCTTTCCAACGTGAAGCTGCAGATGGAGAGCCCGCGCGAGGCCTACCAGCAGGCGCTTTTGTCGCGCGGGGACCGCAGGCTTGCCGAACTCCTCGTCGAGGCGGACCGGCTGCGCCACTGGAAGGAGGCGCTGCGGGAGACGGACCTCGATTGCGACGGCTATGTGCATCGCGAGGTGCCGCTCGACGAGATGCTACCTTGGGATTTCATCGATGGGGGGGATACCGGCCGCCTGAAGCGTGAATACCTGAAGGCGTTTGGCGGGGAGGACGCGGGTTGAGAGGTGTTGGCTCCCCCGCCCTTCGTTAACGGGGCGGGGGAGCCGGTCGTTCTTTTGGTGAAGTGGCTTTCTTAGTTGAAGAAGAACCTCGCCCCCACGGTGAAGGAGAGGGCGGAGGGGTCGAATTTCCCGCTGCCGTTCGGGCCGTCCACGTCCGCCTTGAACGACTCGATCCCCTTGAGCTCGAGGTTGAGGGCCACCTGCCGGTTCACGAAACAATCCAGACCGCCGCTTACGTGGGCGCCGACGGTGGTGTTGGTGTACTTCCGATCGAGGTCGTTGATGAGGACGTCGAGCCCGGCACCCACGTACGGAACAACGTTCCTCTGGCCCTGAAAGCGGTACTGGGCGCCGATGGAGACGTCGGTCACGTCGGCGTCGCCGAAGTCGGAGGTGTCGAAGGTCGAGCGGCTCACTTCCATCTCCACCGCGACGTTGTCATCCACCCCGAACATGAGCCCTAGGCCGCCGATCAGTCCCGCGTCGCTGGAAACCACCATCTTGCCGTACTGGCTGTTCATCTCGGAGTCGGCAGGGTTCGTGATGCCGATCTTGCCGCTCACCGCGATCCTCCCCCTCAACTCCTCCGCCGATGCCTCTCCCGCAAGGGGGGCTGCAAGGAGCAGCGCGCCCGCCAAGAGCAGTAACATTTTGCGCATCTGTAGTCTTCCCTCCATAAAAGCGTTCATTGAAGCTGCCGCATCTTAGGGCAAAATGCGGCAGCCTTCAAGCCTAATGAAGTTTTTACGGCGAGAGACGCGGTCGTCCTGGGCCGGTAGCCCCTACTTGATCAGCTCGAGGGTCGCCTTGATCGCCTTCTCGATCCCCTTGCCCGCCTCGGCGATGCCGCCGGCCAGCATGTAGGCGGGGGTAGAAACGATCAGGTTGTCGCGGTCCACGATGCAGTCGACCGCCGGGCACTCGACGTGAGTCGCACCGGTTGCGCCGATCGCCTGGGCTGTGCCCGGGTCGTTGCCGATGGTGAGTTTCGGCGCCAGGTCCTTGCCGAGGGCGAGGGCGATGACGGCGGGTGCTATGCAGATGGCGCAGATCGGCTTTTTGGCCGCCGCCATCTCGCGGATCAGCTTGAGCACGTCCGGCTGCACGCTCCCCTGAGGCCCGGCTGCCGCGAAGCTGCAGAGGTTCTTGGCAGCGCCGAAGCCCCCCGGGAAGACGATGGCGTCGAGCTCGGCGGCCTTTGCGTTCTTCACGTCGGAGATCTCGCCGCGCGCGATGCGGGCCGCCTCCACCAGCACCTTGCGCTTCGCGCCGGTCTCCTGCATGGTCACGTGGTTCACCTCGTCGAGTTCCACGTCCGGGGCGAAGCAGACCGCCTTGGCGCCGTTGTTGTCAATGGCGAGCAATGTGAGCACCGCCTCGTGAATCTCGCTTCCGTCACGCACACCGCAGCCTGAGAGAATTACGCCTATCTTTTTCATGCAAGAACCTCCTGTCTTGTGTAGTGTCGGTCGACTGCGATATTCTAAGCGCTGCCCCGTTGCTGTGCAAGGGGTTTTAGCTCCGTTTAATAGAAGCTGTCGATCTCAACCAGTCACGCCAAGGACCAGATACAATGCCGCTGCCTCATGACTTCCCGGAGATAGATCCCGACCGCTGCACCGGCTGCGGGCGCTGCGTTGCCGCCTGCCATGAGCGCTGCATCACCCTCGAGGTATCCGGGTTCCGAAAGTACGCCCTGCTGGTCCGCCCGCAGCTTTGCAACGGCTGCGGCGCCTGCCTCGCCGCCTGCCCGGTGCGCGCCCTCACCTGATCACTCGCCTCCCAGTCGATCCACCGCCAGAAGTCTCGGGAAGAGACGCATCCACAAGAGCACGACGACCATGGTTCCGACGCCGCCGATCAGGACGGCGGGCACCGTGCCGAAAAGGGCGGCAGTAACCCCGGACTCGAACTCGCCCAACTGGTTCGAGGTTCCGACGAACATGGAGTTGACCGCGCTCACCCTGCCGCGCATGTCGTCCGGCGTCTCGATCTGCACGAGCGAGGAGCGGATGACGACGCTTACTATGTCGGCCGCTCCGAGTACGGCAAGGGAGAGCATGGAGAGGGTGAAGGAGTTGGAGAGACCGAAGACGATGGTGGCCGCGCCGAAGAGGAACACGCTGCCGAACATGGTGCGCCCGACCCGGCCACCGAGCGGGTTCCGGGCGAGATAGAGCGAAACGGCGAGGGCCCCCAGGGCCGGGGCGGCACGCAAGAGGCCCAGGCCAAGCGGACCGGTGTGCAGGATGTCCCGGGCGAACACCGGCAGAAGCGCCGTCGCACCTCCCAGGAGGACCGCGAAGAGGTCGAGCGAGATGGCCCCCAGGATCTCCTGCCGGCTTTTGATGAAGGCGATTCCCGCGAAGAGGGAGGTAAGGGTGGCCGGCTCGCGGCTTGCGGGGGGGCGCTCCACCTTGATGCGGGAAAGAAGGAAGCTCGCGCAAAAGAAGAGGGCGGCGGCGGTGCCGTAGACCGTTGTGGGGCCGAGCGCGTAGAGAAGACCGCCAAGGGCCGGGCCGGCGATGCTCGCGGTCTGGTTCGCCGATGCGGACCAAGCCTGTGCGCGCGGGATCAGGTGCTGCGGCACAAGCCACGGGACCAGGGTGAGCATGGTCGGCCCCTCGAAGGCACGCAGGGCGCCTGCCACGAAGACGATCGCGAGGATCCCCTCCTTTTGCAGCCATCCCATCCAGGTCCCGAGAGCCAGCGCGACTAGGGCCGTTCCCTCCAGCACCTGGCAGGTGCCGGCGATGCGGCGCCGGTCGTGGCGGTCGGCGACGTGTCCCACGGCGAGGGTGAGCATGAACATGGGGAGAAACTGAGCGAGCCCCACGAGCCCGAGATAAAAGACTGAGCCGGTCAGGGCGTAGATCTGCCACCCGACCGCTACCGCCAGCATCTGCAGCGCAACCGAGGAGCTGACGCGGGCAAGCCAGAAAAGCCGGAACGGCTCGTGGCCGAGCACGGACTGCGGGTTGTGCGTTTTGGTGTCGAGAGAAGTCATAGGGAATGGGTCGTACCGGCATTTACTGACATTGGCGATGGATGCATGACACTGTCCTGCAGCAGGATGAGTTTTAGACCAGTTTCCCGCTGTTGACAACATCGTTCTTTACCATACTCTTCAATTGGCGGTGATTTCGCCAGGAATCCTTTTCGAGCAAAGGAGGCAGGTCATGTTGTACTTCATCAAGCAGAACATCATCCACACCTATCCGGTTGCCAAAGGGTGCGCTGAAAGCCGCGACCAGGAGCAGTTGCGCGATACGGTGCCGTACGAGGTGAAGGAATGTCCGTACTGCATGCGGGTGTGGCCGGGTAAAAAGGAAGCGTGAGGCGGGGTGGAAGCGGCAAATAGAAAAGGCCGCCTTCCTTTTGGGAGGCGGCCTTTCTATTGGTGGTGATCCCAAGGGGACTTGAACCCCTGTTACCGACGTGAAAGGCCGGTGTCCTAACCACTAGACGATGGGACCGAAAAAAACAGGTTAAGTTTGAGGGTCAAACTTAACCTGCCTTTGAGGGGTGGTGAGCCGCGTTGGGATCGAACCAACGACCACCTGATTAAAAGTCAGGTGCTCTACCAACTGAGCTAGCGGCTCCCTCGAGGGGGATAATCCCCTTTGTGCTGTTGTTTGAGTGGCGTCCCCAGCCGGATTTGAACCGGCGTCGCCGCCGTGAAAGGGCGGTGTCCTGGGCCGGGCTAGACGATGGGGACGGGTGGTGAGCCGCGTTGGGATCGAACCAACGACCACCTGATTAAAAGTCAGGTGCTCTACCAACTGAGCTAGCGGCTCAAACAGTGCAGCGAAGCAAGAACAACCTTATAGCAAATCGATTTCTGCCAGTCAACACTTTTTATTAAAAAATCAGCCGCGCTCGAAAGGGTTCCTGAGCACGATGGTTTCGTCGCGGCGCGGACCGACGGAAACGAGCACCACCGGGGCTCCGGAGAGCTCCTGTACGCGCGTTACGTAGGCCTGTGCGTTCTTCGGGAGCTCGGCAAGGCTCTTCGCGCCGGTGATGTCCTCGCTCCAACCGGGGAGCTCTTCGTATATCGGGGTGCACAGCTCCATCACCTCGAGGCTTGCCGGGATTTCGTCGAGGATCTGCTCCTTGTACTTATAGGCGGTGCAGACCTTGATGGTCTCAAGCCCGGTGAGCACGTCGAGTTTCGTGATGGCGATCCCGGAGAGGCCGTTCACCCGCACGGCGTAGCGCGCGACCAGCGCGTCGAACCAGCCGCAGCGGCGCGGACGCCCGGTGGTGGAGCCGAATTCGCGTCCTGCCTGACGCAGCGCCTCACCGGTGTCATCGAGCAGCTCGGTCGGGAAGGGACCGCTCCCCACGCGGGTCGCGTAGGCCTTGGAGATGCCGACCACCTCGTGGATCTCCCTCGGGGAAACGCCGCTGCCGGTGCAGGCGCCGCCGGAGCAGGTGGAGGATGAGGTGACGTACGGGTAGGTACCGTGATCAACGTCGAGGAGCGTGCCCTGGGCCCCTTCGAAGAGGAGGCTCTTGCCCGCCTTGATCTCGCGGTGCAACAGAAGCGAGGTGTCCGCGGCGTACTTGCGCAGTACCTTGGCGTACTCCATGTACTCGTTGTAGATCTCCTCGAAGGTGAAGGGCTCGTCGCCCAACAGCTGGGTGAGGATCAGGTTCTTCTCGTCCAGCACCTCCTTCACCTTGCGGGTGAAGGCCTTCTCGTCCAGGAGGTCCATGAGGCGGATGCCGCGGCGGCCGATCTTGTCCTCGTATGCGGGGCCGATGCCGCGCCCGGTGGTGCCGATCTTCTTGGCGCCGGAATTTCTCTCGCGGGCGATGTCGATCCGCTTGTGGTAAGGCATGATGATGTGCAGCGCCTCGGAAAGAAGCAGCATGCTGTCATCCTTGAGGTACCCGTTGCTCTTCAGACGGGTGATCTCCATGATGAAGACCTCGGGGTCGAGCACGACGCCGTTGCCGATGACGCAGCGCTTGCCGTCGTGCAAAATCCCGGACGGGATCAGGTGCAGGATGACCTTCTCGTCACCCACCACCAGCGTGTGCCCGGCGTTGTTGCCCCCCTGGTAACGCACCACGTTGTCGGCATACTCTGTGTAGATGTCGACTACCTTGCCTTTACCCTCATCGCCCCACTGGGCACCAATTACAACGACGTTAGCCATGATTCTCTCCTTCTTGATCGAATTTCAACTCGAGACCCTTGTCGAACAACTCCTCTTTGCTGACAGCGACGGCGCGCCGGTCCGCGACACGTACCAGGTAGAGCTGGTCCGCCGCGCACTGCTCGGCGCCGATCACCAAAAGCATCCGGATGTCCGTCTTTTTGGCGTAGTCCAACGAGCTTTCAAAGTCACGCTTGATGATGTCCCTGGCGCATGTATAGCCTAGGCTCCTCAGTTTCTGCGCCACCTCGAGTGCCTCGCGGCGCTCGTCCTTTTTGTTGAAGATGAGAAAGTCGCGGCTGCTCGACGCCTCCACCTCGGGCCGCTTCGCCATGCTGGCGAGAAGGGCGAGGATGTTGAAGGTGAAGCCGGTTGCCGGAGCCGGGTAGCCGTACTTCGCGGTGAGGTCGTCGTAACGGCCGCCGCTGCAAACCGCCTCGCCGATGCCGGGAACGAATCCCTCGAAAGTGATGCCGGTGTGGTAGTCGAGCCCGCGGATCTCACCTAGGTCGATGGTGAGGTGCTCGGCAACGCCGTAGATGTCGAGGATCTCGATCACCTGGGCCAGGTTGTCGAGCGCCTTTTTCGAGCGCTCGTTGCCGGCGATGCGGGCCGCTTCCTTCAGCACCTCGCGTCCGCCGTAAAGCCTCGGCAGCAGGGAGATCTCTTCCTTCACCCGCTCGGGGGCGCCGGCGGCTTCCAGGATGGAGCGCACCGCGGTGACCTCCTTCTTGCTGATCGCCTCCTGCAGTTGCGCCTTGACCTCGGCGCCGAGCCCGGAGCTGTCCATGATGCCACGGTAGAACTCGACCTGTCCCAGGTCTACCTTGAAACCGGTGAAGCCGAGGTCTTTCAGAACCTCAACCGCCATGGCCACCATCTCGGCGTCCGCCTCGGGCGAATTCAGGCCGATCAACTCGACGCCGGACTGGAAGATCTCACGGCTTCTGCCGGACTGCATCTGCGCCTGCCTGAGCACGCGGCCGGAATAGTAGATGCGGTGCGGCAGGGGAAGGGCGTGCATCCGCGTGGCGACGACGCGCGCCACCTGCGGGGTGATGTCGGGCGGAATGGCCAGGAGTCGACCGGTCTGGCGGTCGTCGAAGCGGAAGGTCTTGCTGCGCAGCTCGTCCCCCATGCGCGCGAGCACGTCCTCGAACTCGAGCAGCGGGGTGATCATGCGCCTGAAGCCCCAGAGCTCGAAGACTCGGTGGATGCTGTCCGCGATGAAGGTGATCTTGTCTGCGGTTTCCGGGAGAAAATCGCTTACCCCTTTGGGGAGGGGCGCTTCAATACATGAGGGGTTGGTCACGGGTCGTCCTAACGTCCGGGGGTACCGGCAGTCCGGCTAAATGTGGCAAGAAAGCGAGGAATCGTAACAGTATGGCGGGGGGAAGTCAAGACCATTCCCCCCGCCGTTTGAGCTACTCTACGCCGAGAACCCGTACCACGCTGCCACCCTTGCCGCCGAAGGTCCCCTTCTGGGCGACCTCGAGGAGGGTGAGTTCCTTCGCTGCCGGGTTGTAGGTCCAGTCGGCCAGGTAGTTCTGGCTTTGCTTGGTGCGCCAGCTCTCTTCGAGGGAGGAGCCGTTCCAGGCGAAGGAGACGATCGAGTACTTGGAGTAGGAGCGGAGGTTGCCGAGCACGAAGAAGCCGCTGTTTTGGGGCACTATCACGTCACCCTTGTCGGTCACCACGATGCGCTGGTCGATGAAGCGGGTGCGGAAGGGGGTGCCGGTGGTCCTTTCGTCGGCATCCTTCTTCTGGAAGTAGGTCTCCGAGCCGCCCAGCTTGTCGCTGCTTCTCCAGATCTCCTCGCCGGTGTCCGAGTAAACCAGGAGATAGCCGCTTTCGCTGAAGGCGGTCAGGTAGGATTTGCCGCTTTTGTCACGGAACATGTTGAAGTTGAAGACGTTCGCATAACGCGGCATTTTTATGGGGTTTGTGAGCTTCACGCCGCCGTCGACGATGTTCGCTTCGTACACGTCGCCGTAGAAGTCTTCGGTACGTCCCATCTGCTGGGCGTACACCTTCTTGGGACCGCCGTAAGGTGACAGAGACCGGAACATGTACGGGATCTCCTCCGCCACGATCTTCAGTGTGTCGTTTTGCAGGGCGTAGATCCTGGATGCGACGGTCTCACGGTCTATGATGGTCACGAAGATGAGGACGCGCCCGCTTGCCTCGGGCCCCATTGCGTCGATGCCGAGGATCTTCATCCGGTCGGGGAGGGCCGCCTCGGTTACCAGGTCCAATTTGGCGCCGGGACGGTAGACGTGGATCCCGGTGCTGTCGGCGACAACGACGTCCTTGGTCCCCCAGGTTGCTATCCCGCTCATGACGCCGGTGATGCGCTGGCTGTACCAGCCGGGCATCGCATCGTTGCGCACGATTTCAGCGGTCGGGGCCATGACGATTTCGGCGGACGCCGGTTTCTTGATGATCTCTGCGCTCGGTGCGACCTGCGCGGTCGTGGCAGGGGCTGCCGCCGTAACTTTAACCTGGCTCAGGATGTCGCCCTTGATTTTCGCGGATAGCTTGCCGATTGCCGGGATCAGCGCGTCCACGCTCTCCCCCTGCTCGAAGGCTGCCGCCACCTGCTTGCCGGACGCGTTCTTGGCGATCACGTCGAGGCTGAACATCTTGCCTAGGGTGACGTAGCTCCCGGAGACGATCACATCGGCCTCGGCGGCGCTGTCGACGGTTACGAGGCCGTCGCCGGCGATACGGGTAGCCAGGAGGCGCTGCAGGGTCGGTTTCAGATTGGCGGTGTCGGCCGGGGATACGGCGAAGTCGGCAATATAGGCGCGGATGGTGCCGGCGGAGGCTGCGGTGGCGGCGAGTAGTGCGCTAAGGAGAACCAGTGTTGCGACGAGGGATCTTTTCATGATTGCTCCGCTTTCGGGTGAATTTAAGACGCCGAATTATCGCAGAGCGATATGCGATAGTCAAACTGTTTCGCACCTTGCTGGGCGCAGTTTTGCAGGGTGGTAGAGCTGGAGGGAGATACGAAAAAAGCGGGCCCAAGGCCCGCCCTTTTCAACGCATCAGATTGTCTCAAGTCGGCATCAGTGACCAGGTTTTTCCAGATCCCTCAAGGTCTCTTGTGTCTCGGTGAGTTTCTCCTGCAGTCGCTTCAGCTCCTGCGGGGTATAAACCTTGGTCCCTTTCTTGATTTCCTTGTCCAGGCGCTGCATCCGTTTGTAGATGTCGTCTACCTGATCCTTGCAGTTCTTGGAGGCAAGCAGGCACTCGTTCTTCTCAGCCGGAGTCTGCTGGGCGAACGCGCCAGTGCTAGTTGCCAGGAACAAGGATCCTACCAATACCAGCATAACCCTTCTCATAGTGCACTCCTTTCTGTGACAGCTGTTGATAGCCAACTGCTTAAGTTTACCCCTAACTGTCCGGATTTTCCAGAGCACGCAACACGTCGCTCGTTTCCTTCAGTTTGTCCTTGAGCTTCTTCAGTTCCTGAGGGGTGTAGACCCTAGTCCCCTTTTTGATCTCGCTGTTCAGCTTGTAGATCCTTTCCTTGATGTCGTCGACTTGGTTCATGCAGTTCCTGGAGGCGAGCAGGCACTCGTCCTTCTGATCGGCCGATGCCTGTGCGAAAGCCGGTACCGAAGACAGCATTGACAGCCCGGCAGCCAACAAAAGTGCCATCTTTCTCATACGGTAGCTCCTTGTCTGATGAATTAAAAACCAGCAAGGATTGAACCATATTGCCACACGTTGTCAACTCGGGTGAGAAATATTGGCTGAAGAGTTTTGGTGGCTCTGCTGTAGGGGGATTTACTCATAAAGCAGTGGCTCATGATGGAAAAGGAGTCAAAGCGGCAAGGGTGAGGGGGGGCACAGTGGCTGGCAGGGGGGAGACAACTTTGTGCATAAAAAGAAAGGGCCGGAGAGTTGCCCCTCCGGCCCTTCGTTTGGATCTTTGTCTCGCTGGCTCTTAGAATGCGTAGCTCAGCTGAACGTTGACCAGGTACGGGTTGTCGGCGTCCGGCGCGGTTGCGTCGAAGTAGTTGCCGAGGAACGCGTAGGCGCCCGCCACGCTGGCGCTCAGGTTGTCGTAGACCTTGTAGCCGACCTGGGCGTTGATCTCGGTGCCGATCGACTTGTCGCCGGCTGCGTTCTTCTTGCTGGTCGTCATGTAGCCAACGTTGGCGTTGTAGAAGACCTTGTCCATGGTCCCTTCGTAGCCTGCGAATACGCCGGCGGAGCCGAGGCCTTTAGCGGTGTTGTCGTTGCCAAGCAGCGAGGTGGAGGTGTTGATCGCCTGGCCCGGACGCTGGAGCAGCCACATGTTGGACGCGTTAAAGTAGGTGGTAGAGGCAGCGATAGTCTGGAAGCTCTTCACGTCGCCGGTGTTGTTGTTGTCGCCGGAGAGGTAGTAGCCAGCGAAGTTGACCGAGCCCGGGCCGACCTTCACCTTGCCGGTGGCGCCGAACATGTATGCGGAGATGTCGGTGGAGCTGTCTTTTTCGCCGAACTGGTATGCGGCGAACGGTTTTACCACAGCGTCGCCGAATTTAATGTCAGCGTTGAGGCCGATCATGTGCAACAAGTCGTAAGAGGTGGTGCGCGGAACAGCAGCGGTACCAGCGACTACGCTCGGAGTGGTGGTGCCGGCGGTGGCGGCGACGGCTACGGTGTCATTCTGGACGTTGTAGTAGGTAGCCCCGACGGTGATGTCCTTGTTGATGGCGTACTTGCCGTCAACAACGATCAGGTCTGCGGTGTACTTGCCGGCACCGGTGTTGGTCGTGTCGCCAGCTGCAATAGCGGCGGTGTTGTCGTCGAAGCGGAACCAGCCGAGCGAACCGGTGAAGTTGTCGACCTTCTTGGTGGCGATGGCACCGGTCATGTCGGCGAGGAGGAAGAGGCTCTGGTATGCGTCAGCCCAAGGCTGCATACCGACCTTGAAGTTGGCGCCGGTGATCGGGCAGTTGAAGTCGAGGTAGATGTTCTTGGTCTCGAGGGTAAGTGCGTCGGCGTCGAGGTTACCGGAGTCGTTGCCGTTGTAGGTACCCTTGTACCCTTTGGTGTCGGTGACCTTGATGCCGCCGAAGCGGGAATCGAGCTCGAAGTGGGTAACGAGCTTCAGGTTGTCATTTGCCTTGGCGATGTACATGATGCGTGCACGCTGCTCGGCGAAGAAACCGGAATGCGGGTCGTCAGATGCGAGGACTTTAGCGTCGCCGCCCTGCAGTGCGTTGGTCTGGTAACCCATGAACTTGAACATCCCGTGGAACTCGTTCTCCAGCGCCATTGCCGGAACGGCGGTTGCTGCGCTCAGCGCGCTTACGGCTGCAAATGCAAGCAGTTTCTTTTGAAAGCTCATTGTCTACCTCCTGGTTGGTTGTTAAACACAATGTATTTGCTGCTATGCCGATTTTCGCCTAAAGGGCGAAACTTGTTACGCAAAAAGAGCCCTCGTGTCAGCCTCTGTTAATGAACAGGGCGATGTGAGAGCTCTTGTGTTAGTGTCCCGCGGCTGTTTTGAGTCAGCAACGATTATCTCCTCGACATAAAAGCAGAACGTCACGCAGAGCAGCCTGTACAGCCTATCCCAATGAGCAAACCACTGTTATATAAAACTGGCGTCACTATATTATTATTCAAACAAATGTCAACAAAAAAAAATTCGACTCATGAGATATCGGATCCTGCATGTGTCAATGACAGTCGTCGTGCGCCTCACACAGTTCCGTCAGCACTCCGTTACTGCTCTTGGGGTGTAGAAAGGCGATGCGTGCGCCATGGGCGCCGATTCTGGGGGTCGCGTCGATCATGCGCGTGCCGCCGGCCACGAGTCTGGCGATGGTAGCCTCGATATCCTTCACACCGTAGGCCACGTGGTGTACGCCGGGGCCGTTCTTCTCGAGGAATTTGGCCACCGGGCTCTCCGGAGAGGTCGGCTCCAGCAGTTCGATCTTGGATTCCCCGATGGATAGAAAAGCCACTTTCACTAACTGGCTGGGGACCTCTTCGATTCCTGCGAAGTTCATTCCGAGGATGTCGCGGTAAAAAGGAAGTGCTTCTTCGATTGATGTGACTGCTACGCCGAGGTGATTTATCTTGTTGAGCATGCGTCTCCCCTGTTGCGTGCCAGAAAAAATCTGACCGCGGAAAATATTACAGCAAAATGAAATGGGTGCAAGTTACAGTTCTGAAAAATTTACTCAGTGTGAGCAGCCTGAGAAGTATTTGGGTGCAGGCATTGACTGTATAGTCGGGAAAAAAGGCGGCAAGAATCGTGGTTGTGTGGTTGCAACTGTCTGGAAGAGTATGGTTCCTGCCGGAACAACGTGATGCTGCTTCGGCAGGAACTGTATGCCTGTTTGTGGTTAAAGGACCACGGTTTCTCTGTGTATACCGAAGACGCCGCGCATGACGTTGGCGATCTCGCCGAGAGTCGCGTAGCTCTTAACCGCGTCGAGGATAAAGGGCATAAGGTTCTCGCTTCCCTTGGCAGCCTGCTCCAGTGCCTTGAGCGTCGTTTCGACTTTTGCAGTGTCACGGGCGCCTTTCATTCTGGCAAGCGCTTCCTTCTGCTTAACCTCCACCTCGTCAGTGACCTTCAGAAGACCCTGCGGCGCGCCTTCCTCGACGGTGAACTTGTTCACGCCGACGATGATGGTCTCATCCTTCTCGATGGAGCGCTGGTACGCATAAGCGGAATCCTGGATTTCCTTTTGCTGGAATCCCTTCGAGATCGCCTCGACCGCGCCGCCAAGCGAGTCGATCTTCTCGATGTATGCCATTGCCTGCTGCTCGATCTGGTCCGTCATGGACTCGACGAGGAAGGAACCGGCCAGCGGGTCGATGGAGTCGGCGACGCCGGACTCGTACGCGATTACCTGTTGGGTCCTGAGTGCGATGCGCACCGACTCCTCGGTGGGAAGCGCAAGCGCCTCGTCACGGGAGTTCGTGTGCAGCGACTGGGTGCCGCCAAGGACGGCGGCGAGCGCCTGCAGCGTCACGCGCATGATGTTGTTGTCCGGCTGCTGCGCGGTGAGGGTGCACCCGGCCGTCTGGGTGTGGAAGCGCAGCATCTGGGAACGCGGGTCCTTTGCCTTGAAGCGCTCGCGCATGATGCGGCTCCACATGCGGCGGGCGGCGCGGAACTTGGCCACTTCCTCGAGGAGGTTGTTATGAGAGTTAAAGAAGAAGGCGAGGCGCGGCGCGAACTCGTCCACGTCGAGCCCCGCCTTTACGGCGGCCTCGACGTACGCGATGCCGTCGGCCAGGGTGAATGCCACTTCCTGCACGGCGGAGGAGCCCGCCTCGCGGATGTGGTAGCCGGAGATGGAGATCGTGTTCCACTTGGGAACGTTATCCCTGCAGTAGGCGAAGATGTCGGTGATGATGCGCATCGACTCCTTCGGCGGATAGATGTAGGTACCGCGGGCCATGTACTCCTTGAGGATGTCGTTTTGGATGGTGCCGGAGATCTTGTCGGCGGAAACCCCCTGCTTCTCGGCTACCGCTATGTACATGGCCAACAGGATGGCCGCAGTGGAGTTGATCGTCATCGAGGTGGAGACCTTGTCCAGCGGGATCCCGTCGAAGAGAACCTCCATGTCCGCCAGCGAGTCGATGGCGACCCCGACCTTGCCCACTTCGCCACGGCTCATCGAGGCGTCGGAGTCGTATCCCATCTGGGTCGGGAGGTCGAAGGCGATGGAGAGGCCGGTCTGGCCGGCGGAGAGCAGGTACTTGTAGCGCTCGTTGGACTCGGCGGCGTTGCCAAAGCCTGCATACTGGCGCATGGTCCAGAACCTGCCGCGGTACATGGTCGGCTGCACGCCGCGCGTGAACGGGTACTGCCCGGGAAAGCCCAAGTTCTCCCCGTAGCCCGGGTAGTCGAACTGCGGCGCGTAGCAGCGCTCGAGTTCCATGTCGGAGCTGTTCTTGAACGAGCCCCTGCGCTCGGGCGCCTTGGCCATGCTTTTCTCAACTGCTGCCTGCCATGCCTGCTTCTTTTCAGAAATGCTCATGTTGCTCTCCTGGCGGTACCAAAGTGTTTGTGATGAGAGGAAAGGTTCGAAGACGTTTTTTGTTTACGCTAAATTTACGGGAAAGGGAATTATTTTTTATTAACTGTCACGGCCGATTTGAGCCGGGACTGGATCTCAAACTGTTTTATTTTTAGAATGATGATCTAAATATCAAAATTTATGTAAAAACAACAGTTTATATTGTCGCGCTTCGGCGGCCCTCTTTCTGCTTGTTTTATTTCTGAACGATTCCGTAAAATGTCGATCTGTCATACAAAACGCAAACGCCCTGATAACATTCTGTTTTACAACGACTTTCGGGATTATTTCTCTTGTAAAACAAGCCCGGGGTTTCTATAGTTCACTTCGACAAAAAAACAAAGAGCGCCCCATCGGGGGCTGGAGGAGAACCTAGATGCAATGTCCCGTATGCAAGAACGATGAACACAACGGCATGGACCTTCGTGCCGGAGCCTTTAACGAAGACCTCGTCGAGTGCCCGACCTGCGGTACCACCTGGTCCGTCAACCACGGCATGATGGCCATCGTGAAGGACCCCCTTGCAGACACCTTCCTCGAGGCACTCTCCGGCGACAACATCTGCTTCGCCGCCGCTTGATACGCTGACAAAAAAACAACTGACCCGGCCGTTTGCGCTGGGGCAGTCGATGAGGAAAAGGGCTCCGGATGGTTACATCCGGAGCCCTTTTGCGTCGTGCAGACGACCCCCTAGAGTACCGCCTTCAGGTACTCGGAGGTGAGGGTGCGCTTCTCTTTCTCGAGCGCGTTCACATCGACCTCGACGAACTTCTCGTCCGGGGTGACCTTGAAGAGCGGCTGCCCCTTGGAGACGATGGTGCCGTCGCCGGAGGTGACCAGGATCTTGTCGATGGTTCCCGAGAAGGGTGCGTATACCTTGTTGAACATCTTCATGACCTCGATGATGTAGAGCGCTTGCCCCTTCTCGAAGTGCATACCCTCGGCGACGAATGCCGGCATCCCCGGGGCCTCCTGCGCGTAGTACATGCCGCCGCAGGCTGCGACGATCTCGTCCGCCTTGGTGGCCGGCGGCGGAACCAGCACCTTCTTCATGCGGGCCTGCAGGTCGGTATCGTTCAGGTACTCGGGGATGGTGATCTCGAGGTCCTCCTCGACGCGCAGGTCCCAGAACTTGGTGTTCTGGCCGACGAGGAAGAGCATGCCCAGAAGCTCCAGGCCCGCCTCGTAGCCGAAGTGGGCGGAACGGATCTGCTGCCAGGTATCCGCGTCGAAGCCCCCCTGCGGCTCCTCCTTGTTGACGATCTCGTTCAGGGTGAAGTACTCGTCACGAGCGAGACCGAAGTTTTCGCGCAGCGTTCTCGAGAAGCGCAGCGCCTGCTGCAGCAGTTCGTTGTCGTGGCTCCAGATGATCTCCGCCGCAGGCTTGTGCGGACGGTGGTTCATGTGCAGGTACTCGTAGGTCTCGTTCAGAACACCTACCGGATTCCTAAGCCAAACAACCTTGCCGTTGTCGATCCTGAAGTTCTTGGTGTTGATCGACAGCCAGCCGGAAAGGAGGTGCGGGTCGCCGAGCAGTCGCTCGATGGGGCGGATGATCAGGGTCCCCTTGCGGTCCAGAAGCGCTGACATGTTCTTCGATTCTTTTGCCGCAACCTCGGGCTGGTCGGCATAGGCGTCGGCCACCATCTTCGCGTAGTGCTTCTTCATCTGCAGGAAGGCGTAGACCGGATCGAGCTTGTTCGCCTCCTCCTTCAGGGTGCCGACCAGGGTGAGGTACGGGACCACGAAGCGGGTGGTCGGCTTCGCCATCACGTTCCGGCCGAGGAACCAGTTCACCAGGCCGTAGTGAAACTCGAGGTTCGTTGCGAGGTCGGAGCCGCGCAGCGTGGTGGCGCGCAGCACCTCGGACATCTTGTCGTAGCTTGCCTTTCTGTCATCGCCGGTGGTGAGCAAGAGGGCGATGTTGGAGTCGTAGGCGCCGGCTACCTTGTACTTCATGAAGATGCCGGTATCCGGGTTCAGCATGCTGATACCCTGGTCGTCGCGGATCTCACCCTCGATCGGCTTGGACCAGTAACGGATCATCCCACCTGCGTGCGGAGAGAGGGAGGCGTCGGTGGCGTTAAGGCGTGCCTCGACGGCGGCGTTCATGCGGACGAAACGCTGCGGTTTAGGCACCCGCTTCTTGTGGCGTGCGAGGAGCGCCATCGCCTCGACGAGGCTTTCGACCACGAAGAAGTCGTTGGCGTCGTCCGGGTTTACGAACTTGAGCGCGTAGCAGAGTTCGGTGACGCGGTGCTCAACCTGGATCCTCGTGTTGACCTCCATGAAGTAGTGGCGGTCGCGGTCGACGATGCACTCGAAGGTGGAGGCGGAGTCAAGCCCTACCGCCTTACCGAAGCGCTCGGATTCCTCTTCCATTCGCTTAAGGACCTTGAGGTCGCTTTCGAGCGCCTTCACCTCGGCCTTGCGGCCTGCGGCCTTCGCTTCCTCGATGGCGGCCATGAGCCCTTCCTGGGTCACCGAAACCTCGAGGAGTTTCTGCTCGTGCATCTGCAGGGAGCAGTCACGGCCGCCAAGGGCGATGCACCAGTCGCCGTTGCCCAGCAGCTGGATCTCGTTGTGCCTCGTCTGCTCGATGTTGAGCTCGACGAGGACGTTCTTGTTGTCGCCTATGCCGTTGGCCTTGACCTCGTTCAGGATCTCGCGCACGAGACCCGGGGCGTCGGCTGCCGCCTTGGCGATGTCCGCGTCGGATGCGTTCTTCTTGGTGAGAAGCGCCGCGCCGAGGAGGCGCTGCCCTTTACCGCCGCCGCCGCCGATCGCCTTCAGGCGGACGCGGGACTGCGGGTGCTTCTTCAGCATCGCGGCGCATTCCGCCTCGACCTGTGCGCAGAGCTCCTCGATGGAGAAGAGGTCGACGCCCCTGGCGTAGGAGGCGTACAGGATGTGGTCCGCCAGGTCCTCCAGGGAGAGCTTCTCGTCGGCGAGGACCTTTTGGTCGCACTGGAGCCCGTCGGAGTTCGCGAGCGCGAGGAGTTTTTCGCGGGTGCCGTGCTTCTTCACCAGGGTGCGGGCGGTGACGTTGTCGATACCCGGGGTGACCGAGACGTTGACCGAGAGTGCGGTTCTTTTCGCCTCGTCCTTCTTGCCGGCGCCGGTCTGGGTGGCGGCGCAGGGGCCGATGAAGTTGAGGCCTGCCTTCTCGATGGCGCCGACGAACTCGTCGTCCTCGGCCATGAAGCCGTAGCCTGCGAAGATGGAGTCATAGCCGTTGTCGATGGCGATGTTGATGATCTGGTGGATGCGCTCGACGCGCTCCTCCTTGCTGGCGCCGGTGTAGTCGGGCACGCGGTGCACGCGCTTGGAGTCGGTCAGGGTGCGCAGCTCGGGGGCCAGGGCGTTCGGGTAAACGATCGAGTCCTTCTCGGAGAGGAGGATGCCGTAGTGGGTGATGCCCATCTCCTGGTAGACGTCCATCGCCTCTTTCCGGATCGGGCCGCGGCAGACGATGAGCGGCTTCAGGTCCTCGCAGGAGAAGGAGCGGATCCACGCGGACTGCGAGAGGCCGAGTCGGCGGTCCCGGTGGATCATCGGGTTCGTAGTGTATTTTTCGGACGTGTGTGCCATCGATTTCATCTCCGTTACGTTATATGTCGCCGTCGAGGGGCGCACTCCCTGCATGGCGGCCGTTCCCTGAGCGGCGAAACCTGCGGGCATACCGGGAGCCGTGCTCCCACCCTGAGCAATTCCAATTCCCAAGTCAGTAGTGGCCATTAGTGGAACTCCCTCTGTACGCCCTGCATCGGGCCGGCTTTGTAGTGGCGCAGGAAGAAGTTGATGTTCTCACCGAGCACCTTCCTCAGGTCGGTCGGCATGACCAGCGAGGAGATGGAGCCCAGGGATAGCGCCTCTTTCGGGTTCATCAGTTCCTTCTCGTAACGGGAGTTGAGAAGGGCCTCCTCGGTCTTCAGCCATTCAGCGGCTTCCTTCTCTGCGTCCGCCTTGGCGGCTTCCGGTTTGACACCGGCGTCGATCCTCTCCTGGGTGCCGCGCTTGACGCGCTCGATCACGGCGTTTCTCACCTTCCTCAGTTCGTCCTTGTAGACGAACTCCTTGCCGGCCGGGCCCATAACGGCGAGGCGGGTGGTGGGGAGGGCGAGGACCAGGTCGGCGCCGGTCGGGTAGTTGTTGTAGGAGGCGTAGGCGCCGCCGTAGGCGTTCCTGAGGATCAAGAGGATGCGCGGGGTGCGGATGTCGACGATGGAGTCGAGCATGGCGCGCCCGGCCTGCACGATGCCGCGCGCTTCCTGCTCGCGGCCGGGGAGGAAGCCGGTGGTGTCCTCCATGAAGATCATCGGGATGTTGTAGATGTTGCAGAAGCGGTTGAAGCGGGCGATCTTGTAGGCCGCGTCGCAGTCGATCTGGCCGGAGTCGACGGCCGAGTTGTTGGCGACGAAGCCGACCACGTTGCCGCCCAGGCGGCCGAAGGCGGTGACGACGTTCCTTGCGCGGTCGCGCTGCATCTCGAAGTAGTCGCCGTGGTCGCAGATCTGCTGGATGATGATGGAGACGTCGAACGGCGTGTTGAAGCCGGTCGGGGAGTTGAAGGCCTTCTTCAGCAGGGTGTTGATCTCCCAGGTCTTTCTGTCCAGCGGGTCGCTGGTCTCCTGGTAGGGGGCCATCACCGAGTTGTTGTCCGGGAGGTAGTTGAGGAGCATGATCGCGGTCCTGAGCGCTCCCACCTCGTCCTCAACGGTGAGGTCGGCGACGCCGGACTGGCCGTGCACCTTGGGGCCGCCGAGATCCTCAGGCGTTACGTCCTCGCCGAGGACGCTCTTGACGACGCCCGGGCCGGTAAGGCCGAAGAAGGTGTCCTTCGGCTGGATCACGAAGCTCCCCTGGCGCGGCAGGTAGGAACCGCCGCCGGCGTTGAAGCCGAACATGCACATGATGGAGGGAACCACGCCCGAGATCTTCCTGAGCGCGGTGAAGGCCTCAGCGTAGCCGTCGAGGCCGCCGACGCCGGCGGGAACGAAGGCGCCCGCGGAGTCGTTCATGCCGATGACCGGGATCCCCTTCTCGCCTGCCATGTAGAAAAGACGGGCCAGCTTGTTGCCGTTGGTCGCGTCCATGGAGCCGGCGCGGACCGTGAAGTCGTGGCCGTACACGGCGACGTCGCGGCCGTGGATGTTGAGGATGCCGGTGACGAGCGAAGCGCCGTCCAAGTTCTTGCCCCAGTTCTGGAACAGGATGTTCGGCTCCTCCTCGGTGAGGACGCGGATCCTCTCCCAAACCGTCATACGTTTTTTAAAGTGCTGTTTCTCGATCTGGTCGATGCTCACCGACTTGATGGGGCGCTGGATCAGGTCGTAACCTGCCTGCATCGCCTCCTCATAGCCGCCCGTGGCACGGGAAATCTCGCCAGGGATATTGAATTCAACCTTCTCCGCTACGTCAAACGGGTTTTTCAGTGAGGGCTTGGTTATTTTATTCGACATTGGTGGCATCCTTCCTGGCGTTGTGATTTTGCATCTGTTTCGGGGGTGCAGCGCAGCTCATCTACTTCCTCCTGGTTTGATATTAAAAAAGTGTTGCACTTTGGTTCGTCAGTTATCGAAAACGTCAACCTCCGGGCGGTAAGGGAGGCTCTTATCGTGGCCGCCCGTTTTAGGCTGCCTGAAACCGCCGGCTGGGATGCGGCGGTCGCCGTCCTTCGTGCGGGGGCGGGGCCTGGGGCACGATCCGGAGGCTAATGCTGCGGTATTGGTGGCTTTTGGTAAATCAGAAGGGGTGGTGCGGCGGAGAAAGGTACTGTCGGTCGGGCCGGTGTAACGTCCTTTTCACGTATCGTGCAGCATTCGAAATTTCATTTTAACTAAAAGAGCATTCGGGCTGATGGAACCTGGCCTGGGTGCGCCGGAACAGCTAATGAGGCGTAGTAAAACGAACTATTGTTTTACTTTTTAGGCGCGTACCCTTCATAAGGTTTTGCTGTAAAAAAGTCAATAAGAAAAAGCGTGTATACGGCCAAAGTGCTGGAAATACGGTGGTTATAGGGAGAGTAAAAAATTAGGAGGGGGAGGAGCGGAGGAAAAGCTGACAGGGGGTGCCTGTCAGCTCCTGATTTTGCGCGCTAAAAGCTCGACGGTATGTAATACCCTCGTTTTATCTCCGGCTTGTTTCAGGCCGTCGGAGAGTTGCATGATGCATCCGGGGCAACCGGTTACCACGGCGTCGGCGCCGGTATCGATGATGGCCGCACTCTTGCCGGCGTTTATGTCGAGCGAGCTCTCGTAGTGGTAGACGTTGAAGGTCCCGCCCAGGCCGCAGCAGCGGTCCGCACCCTCCATCTCGACCAGTTCCAGTCCCGGTGTTTCTTTCAAAAGGGCGCGCGGCTGTTTGGCGATCCCTGCGGTCCTGTGATGGCAGGGGTCGTGATAGGTGATGCGCATCCCCTCCGCGGCGCCGGTCTCCTCGGGGTGCAACCCGAGTTTCTGCAGCAAGACGGCGGCGTCGACGGTCCGGTCCGCGAGTGCCTGCAGGCGTTCCTTCAGTTCCGGGTTTCTCTTCCCGATCACCAGAGGATAGAGCTTGTGCAGCGCCCCGCCGCAGGTGGCGCAGGCGGTCATCACGTAGTCCGCCGGGTACTTCTCCAGCGCCGCCAGGTTTTGTTCGGCCAGTTCGCGCACCGTGTTGAGGTCGCCGCCGGACATGCCGGGGAGGCCGCAGCACTGCTGCCCCTGCGGGATTATGACCGTGCACCCCAGATGCCGGAACAGGGCGAGGGTCGCCTCACCGATCTCGGTGTAGACGAAGTTGGTCATGCACCCTACGAAGAAGACGATGGTCGGTTTACCCGGCTCCCCCTTGATCACCTCGGGGTGGCGTTTCATAAACGGCTTTTTGGCGATCTGCGGGACGTGGCGGCTGCCGCCGAGAAACGGTATCGGGAAGCGGAGCCTGAGGCCCGAGGTAGAGGGGACCTTCCTGAAGAAGACAGGGCCGAGCACCGCGGCGGCGAGCGCGCCGAAGTTCATCAGCTTGCGGTTTCTGATCACCTGTCCAACCGCCTTATGGAAGGTGGTGAGGCCGCGGCGTTGCGCGAGCGCCTCTCTTGCCGCGATGACGATCTCGTCGGTCGGAACCTGGTTCGGGCACTTGTCGACGCAACTGCCGCACAGAAGGCATTTGGACATCGCCGCATAGGTGCCGTCGTCGAGCGTGATGTCGCCTTTCGCCAGGTGCTGTGCTAGCGCCACCTTGCCGCGCGCCGTAGCCGGTTCGCGCTGGAAGGTGCTGAAGGCGGGGCAGTTGGCGCGGCAGGCGCCGCACTTCACGCATTTCTTCATGTCTTGAGCTACCCGCTCGAGCGGGTCGGTTTGCTTCTTGGTCATGCTGGGGTCTCGCTTGTAGTAGTCAATGGGAACTATATGACTTATGGGAGGCTTGGGAATTATGGGGGCTCCGCATCGTCAATTGTCCATTCTCAATTGTCAATTCGTCTTTCGCCTTACGGCAGCATCTTGCCCGGGTTCAGGATGTTGTTCGGGTCCAGGGCGCTCTTTATCGCCTTCATGGCCGTTATCTGCTCGGCGTTCAGCTCCATCGGTATGTAGGGCTGCTTCGCAAGCCCCACGCCGTGCTCGCCGGACATGGTGCCGCCCAGGTCGAGCGCCGCCTGGAACACTTCCTTGATCGCCTCGTGCGCCTTCTCAAGCTGACCCGGCACGCTCTTGTCGATCATGATGTTCACATGGATGTTGCCGTCGCCGGCGTGCCCGAAGTTGACGATCGGGATGTCGTAGCGCTTTTGGATCACCTCGATGCGCCGGATCACGTCGGGCACCTTGCTCCTCGGCACCACGATGTCCTCGTTGAACTTGTCCGGGTTCACGTCGCGCAACGACGGGGAGACCAGGCGGCGCACCTTCCAAAGCTCCTCGCTCTCGGCGGCATCCTTCGCCACCCTGAACTGCACGAGCCCCAGGGGTTCGATCAGCTTGTGGATCTCTCCGGCCTGCTTTTCGATCAGGTCGCGGTCACCGTCCACTTCGATCAGGAGTACGGCACGCGCGCTGTCGGGCATGCCGAGGTTGAAGCGGCGCTCGACACAGGTTAGTGTCGGGTGGTCCATGAATTCCAGCGTGGTCGGGATGATCTTGTTCTTGATGATCGTTGAAACGGCGCGCGCCGCACCGTCGATGGAGTCGAAAACGGTGAGCATGGTCTTCTTGGCATCGGGGTAGGGGAGGAGCTTGAAGATGATCTTGGTGATCACCCCGAGCGTCCCCTCTGAGCCACACAGAAGCTTGGTCAGGTCGTAACCGACGACACCCTTCACCGTCTCGCCCCCGGTCCGGATGATCGCGCCGGTCGGGAGTACCACCTCGAGACCCATCACGAAATCCTTGGTGACGCCGTACTTGACCGCGCGCGGGCCGCCGGCGCACTCTGCGACGTTTCCGCCGAGGGTGGAGAACTTGAGCGATGCGGGGTCGGGCGGGTAGAAAAGACCTAGCTTCTCGACCGCCATCTGGAATGTCTCGGTGACGACACCAGGCTCTACCTCGGCCACCAGGTTGTCGGTGTCGATCCTGAGGATGCGGTTCATCCTCGTCGTGACGAGGACGATTCCGCCTCCCTTGGGGAGGGCTCCGCCGGTGAAGCCGCTGCCGGCGCCGCGCGGGAAGACTGGGAGCTTCACCTCGTTGGCGAGCTTAAGGATCCTGGATACCTGCTCGGCGCTGTCCGGGTGCACCACGGCGTCCGGAAGAAATTCCATCTGGGTCGCATCGTAGCCGTAGCAGATGAGGTCCTGGGTTCCGGTGGCGATGTTCTCTGCACCGACGATATCGGTCAATTGCTTCAATACGCTTGCGTCTAGCATTCAAGATTTCCTTTCGTTCATAGCTCCTCCCCGCTGTAGCGTGGAAGCCTAGAGGGGGATTTCGTATTCTAAATGTTCAGGACCGGCAGTACCGTTCCCCCTGCCGGGATCACGTACGCCTTGAATTGTTCCGGGAGCATTGGGCGTGCGACGTCCAGCGCCGCATCCAGCGTCGCCGCCGGGACCATCCCCATGGTGCGCACCTCTTCATCGGGCAGTACGGAGACAAGCACGATGCGGAAGCGTTCCGCCTTCTCCTTCACCGACCAGGCCGTCTGTCCGTTGATCTCGTAGCGTTTCCTGAGGGCGGACTCCAGCTCGGTGCATGTTTCGTAGCCGAACCAATTGAAAAAAGTGGCGTTGCCGTAGCCGTCGCGGCACTCGGCCAAAAGGATCATGACCCCACCGGGCTTCAGCGCTCGGCTTGCGTATGCCATCGACTTGTGGGCCTGGATCAGGTTGATGTCCTTGGGAAAGCCGCCGCAGGAAACCACCACGAGGTCCGCTTGTTGAGCGATGGGGGCCGAGAAGGTCTCGGCGTAGAAACGGCATCCGGCGCCATGGGCCTCGCGCCAGTCTCCGGCGAAGGCGGCGATGATCTCCTTGTCGCCTCCCAGCACGGTGTTGAGGATGAAGCTCGGAGGCCGCATCGCGCAAGCCTCGAGCATCGCCTCGTGCACCGGATTCCCCTCCAGGTTTCCGGTCACGGCTTTGGGATGCCGGCCGCTTCCCTCTTCCGGGTTCAAGACCGAGAAGTGGCTCGCCATGCAGCTTTTACGGCTGGATACGCCGGGAAGCATGCTCTTGCGGCCGCCACCAAACCCGGCGAAGTAGTGAAAAGTAACGGCGCCGGTCAGGATGAGCCGGTCCGCTTCGGCAACGCGCCGGTTGATCTCGACGGGAACGCCGCGCGAGGTGTCGCCCAGGTACACGAGCTCGCCGGGGTCGTCGCAATCGTGGTCGGTGACCTGGATCCGGCCGTAGAGCCCGCCGACGATCCTCCTGTGCTCCGCCGCGGTCTGCTTGCGGTGAATCCCGAGTGCGACGACGATCTCGATGTCGCGGTCCCTGATTCCGGCGGCGTTCAGTCTGGAGACAAGCAAGGGGAGGTAGATATCGCTTCCGGTGGGGCGTGTGACGTCTGAGGTGACGATCACCACCCTCTCGCCGGGGGCGAAGCCCGCCAGGATCCCGGCGCAGCCGTCAAGCGCGCGCTCGACCAGTTCGGCCGGCGTTCCCTCTGGGGTGCAGGGGCGGGGGCGCAGCACGGAAAGGACGTGTTCCGGCGCAAGATGCAAAGGATAGCTGTGATCGCCGCATTTAAGATCAAGCATCGGGTTATGATACATATTCGACCTCCGTTAAGCAACTGTTTACGGGATCCGGTTCTTGGATAAGAAATTGAAGTGACTGGCATAGATGCCGTCATGCCGGTCGGCTGGTAGAGGGGGGGACATGATCGTCGCCCCGACAGTACCAACATGCTATCAAGCTCGTGTGTGGCAGATACCTTTTGTCTGTCGGCAAGGAGAGGTGTGTGTGAATGACCTCTTGCCACTTGAGTGACGACGCCAGCCTTGCATCAATTAGAGGTTCAGCCGGAGCGAGCTGCGGTGCGGTCGACACAAAGTATACGTCATGAAGATGAGTGTATTCCAAGAAATCGCCTGCAGCGGTATGAATTAGATTGACAAAATAGTGCATTTTCGATAACAATCACGCGTTTTTGTCACCGTATTTAGAAGGCACGCCTTTTCTTGAGGCATATCTAAATAGGAGGAATTTTTTCAATGGAACAGTATGCAGTAGTCTTCGCCCTGGTCTGTGCCGCGGCGGCAGTCGCCTACGGCCTGATCTCGGCCCAGTGGATCCTGGGGCTTCCCCAGGGCAACGAGCGGATGAAGCAGATCGCTTCCGCGATCCAGGAAGGCGCCGGCGCCTACATGAAACGTCAGTACACCATCATCGCGGTGGTGGGTGTCGCCATGTTCGTGGCCCTCTTCGCCTCCCTCGGCTGGATGACCGCAGTCGGCTTCCTGGTCGGCGCAGTGTTTTCCGGCCTCACCGGCTTCATCGGGATGTTCGTCTCGGTGCGCGCCAACGTTAGGACCACCGAGGCTGCCAAGTCCGGCATCCACAAGGCTCTCAACGTTGCCTTCAAAGGCGGCGCCATCACCGGCATGCTCGTTGTTGGTCTGGGCCTTCTGGGCGTTGCCGGCTACTACATGTTCCTTCAGCAGGTTATGCCGGGCGCACCGGTCAAGGACGTCGTCAGCCAGCTGGTCGGCCTCGGCTTCGGCGGCTCGCTGATCTCCATCTTCGCCCGTCTGGGCGGCGGTATCTTCACCAAGGGCGCTGATGTCGGCGCCGACCTCGTGGGCAAGGTTGAAGCCGGCATCCCCGAGGACGATCCGCGCAACCCGGCCGTCATCGCTGACAACGTGGGCGACAACGTCGGCGACTGCGCCGGCATGGCCGCGGACCTCTTCGAGACCTACGCCGTCACCCTGATCGCCGCCATGCTCCTTGGCGCCATCACCTTCACTAACTCCGGCGCGGTAAGCTACCCGCTGATCCTGGGCGGCATCTCCATCATCGCCTCCATCATCGGCACCTACTTCGTGAAGCTCGGCGCTTCCGGCAAGATCATGGGCGCCCTCTACAAGGGGCTCATCGCTTCCGGCGTGATCGCCTGCATCGCCTTCTACTTCGTCACCGTGCAGATGTTCCCGCAGGGTCTCGCCGAGGCAAACGGTACGGTCATCTCCGCAACCAACATCTTCATCTCCGCAATCGTCGGTCTGGTCGTCACCGGTGCCATCTTCTGGATCACCGAGTACTACACCTCGACCGAGTACGCCCCGGTCAAGCACATCGCCGAGGCATCCAAGACCGGTCACGCCACTAACATCATCGCCGGTCTCGGCATCTCCATGAAGGCGACCGCACTGCCGGTCATCGTCATCTCCGCGGGCATCATCGTCGCGGCCAACTGCGCGGGCGTGTACGGCATCGCCATCGCAGCAGTTTCCATGCTCTCCCTTACCGGCATCGTCGTCGCCATGGACGCTTACGGCCCGATCACCGACAACGCAGGCGGCATCGCTGAGATGGCTGAACTGGACGACTCCGTCCGCGCCGTCACCGACCCGCTCGACGCGGTCGGCAACACCACCAAAGCGGTCACCAAGGGCTACGCCATCGGCTCCGCAGGTCTGGCCGCCATCATCCTGTTCACCTCCTACGTTCAGGAGCTGACCATCGCGGACAAGAGCTTCTCCCTCTCCGATCCGAAGATCATCGTCGGTCTCTTCATCGGCGGCATGCTCCCGTACTACTTCGCCGCTATGTGCATGGAAGCGGTCGGTAAGGCGGGCGGCGCGGTCGTCGACGAAGTCCGTCGCCAGTTCCGCACCATCAAAGGAATCATGGAAGGCACCGGCAAGCCGGACTACGCTGCCTGCGTAGACATCGTGACCAAGACCGCTCTCAAAGAGATGGTCATCCCGGGCCTCATCCCGATCCTCGCCCCGATCGTCGTCGGCTTCACCCTTGGTCCCAAGGCTCTGGGCGGCGTGATCGTCGGTTCCATCGTCACCGGTATCTTCGTGGCCATCTCCATGACCACCGGCGGCGGCGCATGGGACAACGCGAAGAAATACATCGAGGACGGCTACCACGGCGGCAAGGGTAGCGATGCCCACAAGGCTGCCGTTACCGGCGATACCGTCGGCGACCCGTACAAGGACACCGCCGGCCCGGCGGTCAACCCGATGATCAAGATCATCAACATCGTCTCGCTGCTCATCGTTCCGCTTCTGAACAAGATGTAGCACCGGCTTTTGCTGAAGTGAAAAAGGCGTCCCGGATTTCCGGGGCGCCTTTTTTTTCATTGTGCCGCGATTTTTCCTCGCCGCAGCGGCGTGGGAGGGGAAACGCCTGGTTGGCTGCGTCGTGTGTGGTGAGTAGTGTTGTTTTTGCCGAAATAACACTATTTTCGTTGGAACAGCGCTATTTACGGCGAAATAGTGTTGTTTGGAGAGAAATAGCGCTATTTCTGGTGAAATAAGCTTATTTCATGCAAAATAGTGCTATTCTCCCGGGAATAAGCTTGTTTTCTAGAAAATAGTCTTATTTCTCCAGGAATAAGCTTATTTCGCAGGGAATAGTGCTATTTCATCCGGAATAGCGTTGTCCGCCTTTGCATGTGAGATATTTTGTGGGAGGGACATGTTGGGTGGGGGTGTAGCCGGGCTGTAACGGCTAAGTGTTCTGCTCGAGTGTCACGCCTGCGGCTGGAACCGTCCCGTACTATCCTCTGGGACTCTCCTCTTCTGACGACTCCGATCCTGCAGCACCTGCTGGAAGCCTTCCTCGCCAAGCTTTCTCTGCATCCCTTCCAGGTACAAGTGCTCGTATTTCTGCGCTGCCTCCTCCCAGGTGAACCGCTTCGCCATCGCGTTTTGCCGCAACGCCCTGATCCCCTCCGGGTCGTGGTACCAGGTGTGCACTGCCCAGCCGACCGTGTCGAACAGCGCTCCCGCGTCAAGGTTCCAGAACTTGAAGCCGTCGCCGGTACGCTGGGCGGCGTCGAAGTTGTCGACCGAGTCATCCAAGCCGCCAGTCGCGCGCACGATGGGAAGGGTGCCGTAGCGCATGCTGTACATCTGGTTCAGCCCGCACGGCTCGAACGCCGAGGGCATCAGGAAGAAGTCGCACCCCGCCTCGATCCTGTGGGCAAGAGCGTTGTCGTAGCCGATGCGACAGGAAAAGCGATCGCCACGTTTTGCCGCCATTTCACCGAAATAAAAGTGCGCCCACGGCTCCCCGGCGCCTAAAAGAACCAGCTGGATGTCGAGGTCGAGAAGTCGCGGCAAGGCCTCGGCCAGAACATCGATCCCCTTCTGCTTCACCAGGCGCGATACCATGCCGATGAGCGGGACGTCTTCGCGCTCCGGAAGCCCTAGTGAGCGCTGCAGCTCCCGCTTGCACACCTTTTTGCCGCTCATGTCCGAGGCGCTGTAGTTGGCCGGAAGCAGTCGGTCGGCTTCGGGGTTCCACTCGCCGTAATCGACACCGTTCAGGATGCCGGAGAGCACGTTGGAACGCTCACGCACCACGTCCTCCAGCCCCCAGCCGTACGCCTCGGTCTGGATCTCCCTGGCGTATCCTTCGCTCACCGTGTTAAGGAGCGTCGCGTGGTAAATCCCTCCCTTGAGGAGGTTCACCTGGTTTTCCTTCTCCAGCTCGAGGAAGTTGAAGTGCTCCCAGCCTATGCCGAGGACGTCCATGGCTCCCTCGTAGAAGCTCCCCTGGTGCTGCATGTTGTGAATGGTGAGAAGCGAGGCGGCCTGAGCGAGGTGGAAGTCGTGGCGGTACCAGGTGTTCATGAGCACGGGGACGGCGGCGGTGTGCCAGTCATGGGCGTGGACGACATCCGGGGAGAAGTTGAGCATCTTGCAGATCTCAAGACCGGCCTTGGCGAGGAAGATGAAGCGGTTGTCGTTGTCGAGGTACCCCTCGTTGTCCCTTTCATACAGGGAGTCGCGTCCGTAGAAGCTTTCGTGTTCCAGAAAATAAATGGGAACCTGTGAACCCGGGAGTCGTCCCTCGTACACGCCACAGTACATGTTGCCGATGATCCCCATGGGGACCGTGAGGGTCCCCGGAAGCAGGCGAAGTCCGTAACGCTCCCGGTCAACCTTGTAGTAGCGCGGCATGACCACGCGCACGTCGTGTCCGCGCGCCGCCAGGTAACGGGGCAGGGCGCCGACCACGTCGGCAAGGCCCCCTTCCTTCGCAAAGGGGACGGCTTCGGATGCGGTGATCAGGATGTTCAGGCGCATGTAATCGGCTCCTGTTGCAGGTATCTTGACGGCTTAAGCCTTCCAAAAATACCAGAACGTGGAGTTGGGCGCAATGAAGTTGTGTTAATTATTCCGACGCCGTTTCCCGTTCCGCCGCGCGCAGTGCCGCCACTCGCGCCGCCGTCGGTGGGTGGCTGTAGTAGAACCACGCGTAGAACGGATGCGGATGCAGGTTGGAGAGGTTTTCCTTGGAGAGTTTGACGAGGGCCGAGGCGAGCGCACCCGGAGTGCCGGAAAGTGCGGTGGCGAAACGGTCCGCTTCCCACTCGTTGCGACGCGAAAGCCAGGCCCCTAGCGGAGTGAGCGGGAAGGAGACGAGCGAGAACAGAAAGCTCACCATGAGGATCTGCGCCATGAAGGACGCCTCGCCAAGCCTAAAGAGCGCGGGAAGCCCGCCCCAGCCGAGCATCTGGTGCACCAGGAAAAATAGTGCGAGCGCCCCTGCCTCCATGAGCACCAGGCGCTTCCAGATGTGCCCCTTTTTCCAGTGTCCGGCCTCGTGCGCAAGGATGGCGAGCACCTCGGGGCGGTCCATCTGATCGAGGAGCGTGTCGTACAGCACGATCCTTTTCACCCTGCCGATGCCGGTGAAGTAGGCGTTGGAGTGAAGGCTGCGGCGCGAGGCGTCCATCTGCTGGACGTCCTTCACGCGCAGACCGGTTCTCTCGAGCATCCTCCTGATCTCCTCGGCAAGCTCCTCGTCTTTGAGCGGCTCGAACTTCGAGAAGAGCGGCTCGATGAGGTACGGCGAGATGTAGATCATCGTGATGGAAAAGAGGGCGAAGAAGGCCCAGACCCAGAGCCACCAAAGATCGGGGGAGTGTTCGACGAGCAGGAGCGCCGCCGAAATGACGATGCCGGTAATGACCGCAGAGATGAGGGTGGATTTGAAGAAGTCGGAGAGCCAGATGCCAGCGGTGGTGGTGTTGAAGCCGAAGCTCCTCTCCAGCCGGAAGGTGCGGTAAAGCGAGAAGGGGATCTCGAGGACCTCCTGCACCAGGGTGAGCACCAGCATGAAGAGCACGCCGCGCAAAAGGAAGGAGCCTGTCAACGAACCGATCCAGGCGTCGTAGAGCGGCAGCAGCGGGGTGAACATGAAGAGCAGCAAAAATGCGCTGTCGAAGATGGATTCGATGAGCGCGAGCCTGCTCTGCGCGAAGGTGTAGCTAGACGATTTCGCCAGCGCGTCCGCATCGATCGCACCCTCGAACCCCACCGGGACCGTGGCACCGTAGCGCTTCAGGTGGCTCAGGTTCATAAAGCGCAGCAGGCATACCGCGGCGAAACGGCAGAAGTAGAGTGCTATCAATAGCGATGTGGTCGACATGGTCTGTATCCCTGTCCCGAGTCCCGGAAAGATTTTTGTGCACGATCAAAAAAGGCCCTCCGCGAAACGGAGGGCCTTTGCCGGTGCATGTAGCGATCGGCGTTACTTCATCACGATACCCTTCTCGATGATCGCGTTGTAGCGGTAGCCGCCGCCGAAGTCCTTGTCCTTGGCGAGGGTGCCGGTAACGGTGATGATATCGCCCTCTTCGGCGTTGTCGTTGGTGGTCACAACGAGATCGTTGGTTTTTTTGCTGTCGCTACCGGTGCCGTCCTGCAGGTGCACCCAGTTCCTGTTCATGATGGAGGCTGCGACCTTGACAACCTGGCCGCGGACCACCACCTGCTTGCCGTCGAGGGCGGCGCGCTTGGAGAAGATCTCCTCGACCGTGTAGGCGTTGGCGCCGTTTGCCTTTTCGACTTTGATCGTGTCGCCGGGGGCGGCCTTCTTAGCCTCCTTCTGGGCGGGCTTCGCCGGGGCGGTGGCGGCAACGTCCGGTGCGCTGCAGAACAGGATGGTGTCGAACTTGCGGTTCAGCGTCTTGCTCTGGAAGTTAGTCATCGGCATGCAGTTGTGGAAGGAGAGGTTCTCACCCACGCGGGTTTCGAGTACCGGATAGGCAACCCAGGTCTTGGTGCCGTTGGACTCGAGGTTGGCGTAGGTATACCCCCCGGAGTTCATGGTTTCGACGACCTTGCCGGCCGCGTTCGGGTTCGCTTCCGGGGTGCCCGGAGCAGGGGTTCCCGCCATCATCATGCTGTGCCCGCTCTTCTGCATGGACTTGCTGATGGCCTCGGCCTTCTTCGTCATTGCTTCAGACGCGCCGGGAGCGGTGGCTGCCTCTACTTTGGTATCCGCCTTTTCAGGCGCCTTGGGTGCGTCTGCACAGGTTCCCGCGACGGGCAGTGCCAGGGTTACAAGGACCGACATAATAGTTGAATAACGCTTCATTGAAAGACTCCCCGATCGAGATGCCGCGCAAGCGGCGCAAAACTGCAGCTTTGCGCCGCGTACCATAGCAGCTTCACCGTGAAATAGCAATTTGTTAGTTTTTGTTTAATGTATTCACAGTTGTCTGGTGATGTTCAGGCTGTCGCCACCAGGCGCCAGATCGACCCGGACCACGTCGCCGGGGCCGAATTTCCCTTCCAACAGCATGAGGGCCAGCGGGTCCTGGATCTTGCGCTGCAGGGCACGCTTCAGCGGGCGAGCGCCGTAGGCGGGATCGTACCCTTCGCGTGCCAGGAACTCCTTGGCCTGGTCGGTGACCTCGAGACCGATGCTCCGCTCCTCGAGTCGCCGGACGAGGGCGTTCAACTGGATCGAGACGATTTCCTTGATCCGCTCGAGTGGCAGGGCGTGATAGATGACGATTTCGTCCACCCGGTTCAGGAATTCGGGCTTGAAGGCTTCCCTGAGCGTCTCCATCACCTCGCTTTGCATCCTCGCGTAGTCGGTGGCGCCGTACTGCTGGATCCACTGCGACCCCAGGTTGCTGGTCATGATGATCACCGAGTTCTTGAAATCGACCGTCCTCCCCTGGCCGTCGGTGAGCCGCCCGTCGTCGAGGATCTGCAGGAAGACATTGAACACCTCCGGGTGGGCCTTCTCGATCTCATCGAAGAGCACGATGCAATATGGGCGCCGCCGCACCGCCTCGGTCAGCTGTCCCCCTTCTTCATAGCCCACGTATCCCGGCGGAGCGCCGATGAGACGGGCGACGGTGTGCTTCTCCTGGTATTCGCTCATGTCGATGCGCACGATGGCCTGGTCGTCGTCGAACAGAAACGATGCGAGCGCACGCGCCGTCTCGGTCTTGCCTACGCCGGTTGGACCCAGGAAGATGAAGGATCCGATGGGGCGGTTCGGGTCGGAGAGGCCGCTTCTCGCGCGGCGGACCGCGTTTGCCACGAGGGTGAGTGCCTCGTCCTGCCCGACGACCCTGCTTTTCAGGCGCTCTTCCATGCGTACGAGCTTCTCGCTTTCGGTTTCCAGCATGCGGTTCACCGGGATGCCGGTCCACTTGGCGACCACCTCGGCTACCATCTCGGCGTCGACCTCCTCGGGGAGCATCTTCCCTTCCTTCTGGATCGCCTCGAGGGTGAGCCGCTTGTCCTCCATCTCCTTCTCGATAGCCGGGATCTCGCCGTAGCGGATCTCCGCGGTGCGCGCGAGAAGCCCGTCGCGTTCAGCGCGTTTCGCCTCCTCGACCTTCTCCTCCCTGCGCTCCTTGAGGTTGCCCAGCTCCTTCAGGATGCTGGTTTCCCGCTGCCAGTGGTCATGCAGTTCGGCGGACTGCTCTTTGAGGGTACTGAGCTCCTCTTCCAGTTTTTTCAAGCGGTCCAGCGCCTTCGCGTCCTTCTCGCGGAGCATGGCCTGGCGCTCGATCTCCAACTGGATGACGCGGCGGTCGATCTCGTCGATTTCGGTCGGTTTGGAGTCGATCTCGATCCTGAGCCGGGACGCGGCCTCGTCGATGAGGTCGATTGCCTTGTCCGGGAGGAAGCGGTCCGTGATGTACCGGTCCGAGAGGGTCGCCGCTGCGATGAGCGCCGAGTCCTTGATGCGGATCTTGTGGTAGTTTTCGTATTTCTCCTTGAGGCCGCGCAGGATGGAGATGGTCTCCTCGACGCTCGGCTCCCCGGCGAACACCTGCTGGAAGCGGCGCTCGAGTGCCGCGTCCTTTTCGATGTGTTTCCGGTACTCGTTCAGCGTCGTGGCGCCGATGCAGTGCAGCTCGCCGCGGGCAAGGGCGGGCTTCAGCATGTTGGAGGCGTCCAGGGCGCCTTCGGCTGCTCCGGCACCGACCAGGGTATGCATCTCGTCTATGAAGAGGATGATCCTCCCCTCGGAGCGTGCCACCTCCTTGATGACCGCCTTCAGCCGCTCCTCGAACTCGCCGCGGTACTTGGCGCCCGCGATGAGAGCCCCCATGTCGAGCGCCATGATGACCTTGTCCTTCAGCGTCTCCGGGACGTCGCCGGAGACGATGCGCTGGGCGAGCCCCTCGGCGATGGCGGTCTTGCCGACGCCAGGCTCGCCGATCAGGACCGGGTTGTTCTTGGTCCGGCGCGACAGCACCTGGAGCACACGGCGGATCTCGTCATCGCGGCCGATCACCGGGTCGAGCTTCCCCTGGCGGGCCAGGTCGGTGAGGTCGCGGCAGTATTTTGCGAGTGCCTGGTATTTCTGCTCCGGGTCCTGCTCGTTGACCGCCTCGCCGCCGCGCAGTTCCTTGAGCGCGGCGAGTATGCCGTCGCGGGTCACCCCGTTCTGGCTTAAGAGCCTTCCGCTCGGGGTGTCCTTGGACGCGACCAGCGCCAGCAAAAGGTGTTCGGTCGAGACGAAGGCGTCGTGCATCCCGTCCGCTTCCTTCTGGGCCTGATCGAGGACGCGGTTCAAAGCGGCCGAGAGCCCGACCTGAGCGCCGCCGGTCACCTTCGGTAGGCGCTTGAGCACCTCGTCCACGCTCTCACGCAGGCGCGGCAGAGGAGCGCCGATCTTCTTGATGAGGTCGGGGACGAAGCCCCCTTCCTGGTCGATCAGGGCCAGCAGAAGGTGTTCGGCTTCTATGCCGGGAGCCGACATGGCGAGGGCGTTTTCGTGCGCCGTCGCGATCGCTTCCTGGGTCTTTACGGTCATTTTCTCGGGTCTAATCATGGGGTTGCCTCCTAAGTCTTAGAAGAAGATAGGGAGGGGAGTGTTGTGTGTCAAGGCAGGGCGCAGCTTTTAAGTGTCGTCGCGGCGGGGGCGCGAGGTGGCTCTACCCGTGGCAAGGCTTGTAGTGCGCGACAAGATATGGCATTATCCGGCGGGCGGTGGCAGCGTTTCAGCGGCACACCGCTGGCGCGCAATGGTTCGCACGGCTAATGACGCTGTGGTGCCTGCTGGGGAGATACGTTGGCAAAGTTCACGGGCAAAAATACGGGCAGGGAGGTCGAGGACGATCCGGAGACCGAGGCGGAGTTGCATGCGCACGCCGAGGACGATCTGGATGACGACCTGGACTGGGCTGCCGATGAAAATCTTTTCTACGGCGAGGATCCCGATGCCTCTTTCGACGAGGAACCGGACGACGCCGAGGAGTTGGTGTGGGACGCGGAAGAATTAGCCAAACCGGTCGTAGCCACTCCCGGATGTGCGGTCAGCTTCTTCGCGGACAACAAGCGTCACCACGGCATTTGTCTCGCGGTAATCGGTGACGAGGTGCTCCTGGAGCATAAAGACGCGACGCGCTGCTTCCTCTTCATCGCCAGAATAAAGGAGATCGTGCCGCGTCTTCGTCGTGGCGTGGTTTCCGCCACCATAACCGTCGACTCGCTCAAGCGGTGCCGTTACCGTTCCGTTCCGAAAAAATGGCTCCAGGAGATGATCCGGACCGGTCAGTCATGGAAGGGGCTCGAGGGCGCCGGCAAAACCGCACCGCCTCCCGGCGAGCTGCTGCACGGGCAGATGGACCTCTTCTGACCATTTCCCTCTCCCCTCGGGAGAGGGTGCCCAACGGGCGGGTGAGGGCATTGCCACGAAGTGAGGAGATTGCAGCTGCCGACGCCCTCACCCTGCCCTCTCCCGGCGGGAGAGGGGATGAGAGCTGAATAAAAAAAGGGGACAGGCTCCGTTTAAAGGTGCCTGTCCCCTTTTTGTCTGTTTGAGCTCGGCTCTATTTTACCTTGGTGATCCAGCCGAACTTGTCTTCTATCTTGCCGGTCTGGATGCCGGTGAGGGTGTCGTACAGTTTCTGGGTGTGCTTGCCGACGCCGCCGTTGCCGACCTGAACCGTCTCGTCTGCGTAGCACAGCGTCCCTACCGGGGTGACCACGGCGGCGGTGCCGCTGCCGAAGGCCTCGGTGACCTTGCCGCTCTTCAGGTCCTGCATGAGTTCGTTCACGTCGATCTTGCGCTCCTCGACCTTGAGCCCGAGGGATTTCGCGATGGTGATCACGGAGTCGCGGGTGATGCCGCGCAGGATGCTCCCCTCGAGCGGCGCGGTGACGATGGTGTCGCCGTAGGCGAAGAACATGTTCATCGAGCCTACTTCCTCGATGTAGCGCTTATGTACGCCGTCCAGCCAGAGCACCTGGTCGTAACCCTTCTTCTTCGCCTCGAGGCCCGCCTTGAGCGAGCTCGCGTAGTTGCCGCCGGTCTTCGCCTCGCCGGTGCCGCCGGGGGTGGCGCGGACGTACTTGTCCTCGACCATGATCTTGACCGGGTTGAAGCCGGCTGCATAGTAGGCGCCCACCGGGGAGAGGATGACGTAGAAGTAGTAGTGGTCCGAGGGCTTGATGCCGACGTGAGGCTCGACGGCGATCATGGCGGGACGGATGTAGAGCGAAGTACCTTCCGAGCCGGGAACCCAGGCGCTCTCGAGGGCGACCAACTGCTCGATCCCTTTTACGAAGAGTTCTTCCGGGATCTCAGGCATGCAGAGCCTTTCGGCGGAGTGGTTGAAGCGGCGGGCGTTCATCTCCGGGCGGAACAGGGCGATGGTGCCGTCTTCCCACTTGTAGGCCTTGAGCCCCTCGAAGATCTCCTGCGCGTAGTGTAAAACGAGCGCAGCCGGGTCAATCTGGAACGGCTCGTACTTCTTGATGCGCGCGTCGACCCATCCCTGACCCGCTTTCCACTCGACCAGCAGCATGTAATCGGTAAAGATCCTGCCGAAGCCGAGCTGCGACTCGTCGGTATACTTGGCCTTCTTCTCCCCCTCGCTAATCGGTACTATCCTGATCTCCATGTGGCAAAACCTCCGGTTTTTCGGCGCCAGGCGTCGCTTATTCGATCTTTTCGTTTACCACATTAGCGGCGGACCACGCAAGCAATTTAACCCCCGCAAATCGCCGGGCATCCCCTTGATTTTTTACCTACCCCTTGTTATATTGTTAGCGCTCACGAGTGGAGAGTGCTAACACGAGGCACGAAATAAGCAGCTCACAAGGGAGAGATGAACCATGACATACACCATGCCGGTACCTGTAGACAGCCTTACCCTGTACCTCGCGGAGATCAACCGCTTCCCGCTTCTGTCGGCGGACGAGGAGATGGATCTGGCCTGCCGGTTCCGCAACGAAGGCGACCTGGAGGCGGCCCACAGGCTGATCACCGCCAACCTGCGCTTCGTCGTGAAGATAGCCGGGGAGTACCGCTCCTACGGGATGAAGATGCTGGACCTGATCCAGGAAGGGAACATCGGCCTCATGATGGCCGTGCGTAAGTTCGATCCCTCCAAGGGGGTTCGCCTCATCTCCTACGCCGTCTGGTGGATCAGGGCCTATATCCAGAACCACATCATTTCCGCCTGGAGCCTGTTGAAGATCGGGACCACCCAGGCGCAGAGAAAGCTATTTTTCAAGCTGAACCAGGCCAAGCAGGCCATCGCCCAGATGACCGGCGAAGGTGACCTGCACGCGGTCGCCCTGTCCCTCGACGTGAAGGATTCCGAGGCCCAGGAGATGGAGCAGCGTCTGAGAGGGGAGCTCTCGCTCGACGTCGAGATGTTTGAAGGGGAGGGTGGTACCTTCCTGGAAAGCCTGCCGGACCAGCGCCAGAACCAGGAGGAGATGCTGGCCGAGCGGCAGGAGGCCACCATGCTCGAGCAGACGGTGGCAAGCGCCCTCGAGCACCTGAACGAGAAGGAGCGTTTCGTGATCGAGCAGCGCGTCGCCGCTGAGAACCCGATGACCCTCCAGGAGATCGCGGACCACTTCTCCATCTCCAGGGAGCGCGTGCGCCAGGTCGAGGAGGGTGCGCTCAAAAAGATGAAGCGTTTCCTGACCCCCTTGGTCGTGGAAGCGCAGGCGGCCTGAGCCGCTTCACATGCCGTTTCGTCGAAAAGGCGTCCCTTCCGGGACGCCTTTTTTATTGCCGGGTCACCCGCTCCACTCTCGCCCTGGCGCGCAGCTGAGCAACGTGCTCCGCCGCCAGTTTCATGGTCTTCTCCCGTTTCAACAGCTGGAAGATCTCTCCCCGCGCCTCGTCGTAGGTCTCGAGCCTTGGTGGGCGTTTTTCGGTCAGCTTCAGGATGTGGTAGCCGTATGACGTCTGGACGATGTTGCTGATCTCCCCGGGTTTCAGGGTGAAGGCCACCTGTTCGATGCGCGGGTTTGTGTCGCCGCGGCTGAAAAAACCGAGATCCCCGCCTCTAACCTTACTGGCGCAGTCGGACTGCAGCTGTGCGATGATCCCGAAATTCTCACCTTGGCGCACCCGCTGCAGCAGCTGTTCCGCCTTCTCCATGGCCTCTTTTTTGTCGCGCTCGCCGCACGGTTCCTTCACCGCAACGAGGATCTGGCTCGCCCTGACGGAGCTTCCCGTCTTGAACTTCTCCCTGTTTTCCTCGTAGAAACTCAGGGCCTCGTCCTCGCTCACGCTGACTTTCTGCCCGAACCTGGTGTCCACGAAATCGCTCACCACCAGCTCTTTTCTTACCTCCTGCTGCAAGATCGGGAGGCTAAGCCCTGCCTCGTCGAGGCTTCTGGCAAAGGCGTCGTCGCTCGGGAGCCTGTTGCGGTACTGCTCTATGCGCTGCGCCACGAGCTCGTCCAGGTTTTTCACCGGACTCTTCCTGGCCTCCTGGTAGAGGAGTTCCGCCGCTATCAGTTGCTCCAGCGCCTCGCGTCTTAACAGGCGAATCTCTTCGGGGCCGGTCGGCTGCACGGGACCTCTCCGGTCCAGGAGCAACTGCAGGCGGCGCTGCACCGAGCCCCGGGTGATCACCGAACCGTTCACCTTCTGAATCGGCTCGTTCGGCGCACCTTCAGGCGCAAGCAGCGAGGCCGCCTCGCCGTGCTCTTCGCGGGAGGCGTCGCACGCGCTAAGGGCGAGCGAAAAAAAGGACGCGATGATCGCGGCGCGCATCGTCCTGTTGCTGAAAAACATCACTCCTCCACGCAGATCTTTCTTGACCTGTCGTGGAGAGCAAGACGCGTACCGCGGGCGGTGGTGTGTTGAGAATGGACGTGATTACCGCAGGTTAGCGCGGTGTTGTTGCAGAGGAGGTGTGCGCCGGTGCGGCGAAAGACGCTTTTTAGGCGAAATGACCCATTTGGTGTGCAATGGGGTTTGCTGGTTTTCCCGCGAAGAGTGCGGGAATGCGCAGGGGGAACGGAAGGTCAGGCCTTGAACTTGTTCTCGGTGCCGGCACGCAGCCTTGCGATGTTCTCGTGGTGCTTGAGGATCACGATGACCGCGATGACGAACGCCATGACGATCACTTCCCGGGGCGTGCAGGTCGCCCAGGCGAGGACGGGGATGACCGCCGCGGCGCTGATGGAGGCAAGCGACACGTAGCGCCACTTGTAAAGGACTGCGGCGAAAACGAGGATGCCGAAGAGGACGGCGAGGGGGGCGGTGCCGAGCAGGACGCCGAGTGCCGTCGCCACGCCTTTGCCACCCTTGAAGCCGAGAAAGACGGTGTAGACGTGGCCGAGAAAGGCGGCGAGGCCAATGCCGGCGATCCAGACGGGGGGAAGCCCGAGCGCCTTGGCGGCCAATACCGGGACGAGCCCCTTCAGGCAGTCGCCGAGGAGGGTCATGATGCCGAGTTTCTTGCCTGCGGTGCGGTAGACGTTGGTTGCCCCGATGTTGCCGCTGCCGCATTCTCTTATGTTGATGCCCATGCTCCGGGCCAGGAGCAGACCGGTCGGTACCGATCCGAGCAGGTACGCGCCGATGAGGAGCATTATCTCGTTCAAAACGTTCTCCTGAAGCTTAATGAAACAACGCGGCATCCTACAGGATTTCAGTGAAAACTGCAAGCGGCGGGGGAAAAGCTTACGCGCTGGCAAAGAAAAACTAACCGGCGCGGAGCCGCTCGTAGCGCAGCACGGCGGCGGTCATGGCGAGGAAGACGGCGTCCCGGGCGAGGGCAAGCCACGGCGTGGTCTTTTCGCCCCCCTGGCGGAAACAGCCGCAGTCGATGTCCAGGCCACGCACGATGGCGGAGGCGAGGGCGACCATGAAGACGAGGTTCAGCGCGCCGATGATCAGGGCGCCGGTCCTGACCCGGATGCCGAGCACCAGGAGCACTCCGCAGATCAGTTCGAGGAAGGGGAGCACCGCCGCGGCCACGTAGTTCCAGAAATAGGGGAGGATGCGGTAGGCTGCCACGCTCCCGGCGAAGGCGACCGGATCGACGATCTTCGGGACTGCGGCGTAGATGAAGACGCCGCCCAGGGCGATGCGGAGCACCATCACGAAGTCGATGCGTTTCATGATGCCCCTCCCGCGGTCGGGTAGCCGGCATCGCGCCACTCGGGAAGCCCCCCCTCGAAGACGAAGACCTGGCGGTAGCCGGCCTTGATCAGGATTTTCCCGAGCTCCATGCTGTCGTGGCAGGAAAAACCGTTGCAGTAGGCGATGATGATCGTGTCGGGGGTGACGTTCTTCGGCAGGGGAGGCTTTTTCCTGTCGGCGACGGCAAGGGGAAGGGAGAGGGCCCCGCTGATGTGTTCCTTGACGAAGCTGTCGGCGTTGCGCGCGTCGACGAGCACGGCCTGCCCGGAGTCGTGCAACTCCTTTGCCTGGGCAAGCCCAACCGGCATGGGGACCGCCTCGGCGGCCTGGGCCGGCTGTGCGACGACGGCGGCTTTGGAGATCTCGCCGCGCCAGGCGTCGGTGAGCAGGGTTTTGTTCCTGGCAACGCCGATGAGGGCGGCGAGCAAAACCACGAGGGCGATTTCTGATAGGGGATGGATCGAGCGCATTCTCATCATGGCCTATTGCATCCGTGGGGCGTTGAGTACCTGAGAGATGTTACGCAAAAGAGGGGTGTTGGTCAACGGTAACGCTTACAGTCGCTCCGGCGGGTAGATGTCGTGCTCTTCGAGCCAGTTCGCCGCCCGGTCCGTCAGAAAGCTTTCCCTGATGGCATGGAAGCGCTCCTGCTCCTCCGGGTAGAAGGAGAGGATTTCGTTCAGCCTGCCGTGGGACTGCTTCCCGGTGAAGGCGCGTACCAGCATCCCCTTCAGCCCCTCGTTTTCGATCCCCTGGATGAAGGTGTGCACCAACTGGCGCTCCTGGCCGTAGTCGAAGGGGGGGATCTCGAGGAAACGGTCCTGCTGGGCGTCCACCTCCAGCCAGAACGCCTCGTCGTCATACTCGGTGGGGACCGAGAAGACCTCGCCGGTCTCGCGGTCCAGGAAAAATATCATGTCGGAGTCCACGTTCTCGAAGGCCTCCATCAGGTCCTCCCAGACGATCTCCAGGTTGCGCAGTGCGTGCATCGATACCTCTTGACGGCTTTTAGGTCACGGTCCGGGTCGCGGACATACCCCTAAGAACCTGTTCCCTTTACCAACTCGCTATTTTTGTATATATTGCGCCAATGCGCAAGATCTTCATCGCCGATGCCCACCTTAGAGCCCCGGAAGACGAGAACTACCGGACCATGCTCCGCTTCCTGGACACGCTCCCCGCCGACACGGACGCCCTCTACCTTCTGGGGGACATCTTCGAGTTCTGGATCGGGAACCCGCAGCCGGTCTACGGCCATTACCAGGACATCATCGACTGCCTGAAGAGGGTGAGGGCGCGCGGCGTGCGCATCGTCTACTTCGAAGGGAACCACGATTTCCATCTGGGAGACTTCTTCTCTGAGCAGCTGCAGGCGGAGGTGCATGCAGGCGGTGCCGAACTCACCATCGACGGACTCAGGGTCTGCCTGTGTCACGGCGACCAGATCAACCGCGCCGACTACCGTTACCGTCTCTTCCGGTTCGTGCTGCACAGCCCCCTGGTTCGTGCCCTCGTCCCCGTGTTCTCGCGCCGCCTCGCCGACCGGACCGCGGCGACCCTGTCGCGCCGTTCCAGCGGCAGGCACGCCGCACGCAAGGTACGCTGGGATTACCGCGCCATCCTGGAAAACTTCGCCCGCGGGCGTTTCGCCGCCGGGTGCGACGTCGTCATCACCGGGCATTTCCACCTTCCCATGGTCAAAGACGAGGGTGGGCGCCGGTTCGTGGCGCTCGGGGACTGGATCACCCATTACTCGTACGCGCAGCTCTTGGACGGCAACGTTACGCTGGAGCGATTCCGCTAGGAACGCTCCAGGCCAAAAAGCTCGAGGTAACGCGCCACCCGCTCCTCCAGGGTCGGCGCCGCCACGCTTTGGCAGATATCGTCGGGGCGATAGCCGCGGCATACCGCGGGGCGCTCGGCGTAGATGCCGCAGCGCTCCCCCTCTGCCAGGTGCAGGCACCGCTCGCCGACCTTCTTCCCTAGGGCGCTGATGTCAGGAGCGACACAGCAGGTCCCGCATCCCGTACATTCCATCATCACACCTACCGGAAAAACGCCTCGAGTGCCTGTTCGCCCACCGTGGTCGCCTTGATGCGCCACTTGTTCTCGTTGATCACCAGCGCGGCGAGCGCGATCTGGGGATCTTCCATCGGAGCATAGGCGGCGAACCAGCTGTAGTGTCCCGCGGGATCGGTGCCGTCGATGGAGCCTGTCTTGGCGGCGATCTTCACCGAGGCAAGCATCCTTCTTCCCCTGCGGTCGTGGAAGGCGCGGCGCGAGGTGCCGCTCTCCACGGTGGTGGCGAGCATCTGCGCGAGCGAGTTCGCCGTCTGAGGGGTCATCACGGTACGCAGCGGCTGTGGTTTCTGGGTGAAGACGACGCTCCCTTTCGCGTCGCGGATCTCGCTGGCAAGCGAAGGGGCCATCATCACGCCGCCGTTGGCAACCGATGCCATGATGGCGGCGGCGTGGAACGGAGAGATCTTCACCTCGCGGTTGAGCCCAGCCCCCATCCTCATCAGCTCGTCGATGGTGCCCGGCGCCGGGGCCGTGCTGGCCGCTATCGGGCTGTTGGAGAACATGGGCTGGTTGAAGCCGTACCTCCCCGCGTACAAAAGCAGCGGGTCGCGTCCCACCACCTCGCCGGCCAAACGGCCGTACACCGGATTCACCGATTTCCCCATGGCGAGGGAGAGCGGCATGGTCTGGTTGCCGCGCCCCGGTTTCACCCTCCAGTACTTCGGGCTTTCCGAGGTGAGCTTGCCGTTGAACGCAAAGGGGGTCTGGGGCCCGACTTTCTTCTCTTCGAGGGCGGCCGTCGCGGTCACGATCTTGAAGAGAGAGGCCATCGGGTAGAGGTGGTAGTTGGCGTCCTTCTCCCAGCCGGGGCGGGAGGCGGAGTGGGATACGGCGGCGAGGATGCGTCCGGTCTTCGGATCCATGGCGACGAAGAGCCCGTAGGGGACCTTGTAGTCGGCGAAGAGCTTCGCGACCTTTTGCTGCACCTCGGCGTCGATGCTGTAGATCACCTCTCCACCCTGCGGCAGGGGCGCCGACAGCTTGCCGTTTTGCACGCGGGCACTGGAATAGGCCCCGGCGGCGAGCTTGAAGGCACTTCCCTGATCCAGTTTGGAGAGGGATACCGCGGCGGGCTTCGCAGCGGTCGGCGCGCTCTTCGCGCGCGGGGAACCGAAGAGGGAGATGATGGGGTAGCCGGCAAGCAGGAGAGCGATGGCAGGGAGGAGGTACTTGAGCCGTTTCTTCTGCGGCTTGGTCTCCTTGATCTGCCTGAAGGTGTTGCGCCCGTCCTGTTCCTTCGCCCTGAGGAATCTTCTTTTGCTTTTCTCTTTGTCTATATCTTTGAAATCTTGCATGTCCCGCTTCTGGCCGTCAGTTTAATCGGGCCACTATATGTCAACTGCTCCCCCTTTGTCAACGCCGTCAGGGCGCTTTTCCGGCAGCGCGAGATCCTTTAGGGAAAGCCCCTCCAGTGCGGCGCGAAGGGCGCGTTCGGAGCTTGCCACAATTGCCTCCGCCTGCTCCTCGCCGGCGATGCTTGCGGAGGCGCCGCGCCGCCTGAGGGAGAGGAGCACGTCTGCGATGGAGACCTGGTCTAAGTCGCGGGCGGGATAGAAACTGCCGCGTCCCTCGCCCGCCTGCACGATGAACCCCTGTTCGCGCAGATGCTCCAGGGTGTCGCGCACGATGCGCAACGGGATGCCGAGTTTGACGGCAAGGTGGTGCTCGCCCCAGGCGGGCTCGCCGCGGTAGAAGGAATCGGCGATATGCCGAAGCGCCGACAGCGCGACCAGCTCCTGCAGGGCGTGGCTGATATCGCGCCCGCGGATGTCGCGCCGGAAGGTGCTCCTGTTCTGGTGCGCCGCGACGACCTCCATCCCGAAGAGGACGATGATCCAGCTGACGTAGAGCCATACCATGAGGATCGGGAGGGCGGCAAGGGTGCCGTAGATGGCGTTGTAGTTGCCGGCGCCCACCTGGAAGTGAATGTAGGCCCACTGGGCGAACTGCCAGAGCGTCCCGGCGAGCACAGCGCCGACGGCGGCCGAGTCGAAGCGTACCCGGGTGTTGGGGATGAAGACGTACAAGAGGAAAATGGCGGTCCAGACCACGAGGTAGGGGGTGAGCCCCAGGGTGAACAGGAACAGGTCCCCGAGGTAGGTCTTCTCGATGATCCAGCTGGTGAGCCACTTGCTCTGCAGCGTGGTGGTGATACTGGTCGCGGCGAGCAGCAGAAGCGGTGCGCTGATGAGGACGCTCAAGTAGTCGCTGAACTTGCGGTAAAAGGAGCGGGTCTCCGGGACGCCCCAGATGGCGTTGAAGGCCTCCTCGATGCTCCCGAGCATGCTGATCGCGGTGAAGAGGAGGGCGGCAAGGCCTATGGCCCCCACCGAACCCATGTTGGTGTTGCCTATGTAGGAGACGACCCGGTCCACCACCTCCTCGTTGCCGGCGGTCACCTGTTTCAGGATGAGCGGCACCAGGCGGTTCTGGGCACCGAGCCCTTTCAGCACCGAGAAGGCAAGGGCCAGAAGGGGGACCAGCGAAAGGAGCGAGGTGAAAGAGAGGGCCGTCGCGCGCAAGAGCGCGTTGTTGGCCATGAAGTTGGCGAAGACGAAGTCCAGAAACTGCAAGAGCCTGAGCCCCTTCCCCTTAAAGCCGCCGACCTGTGCCGGATCGTGGCGCCAGATCATACCGGGGAATTTGTTCTTGTTGTTGTCATTCATACCGGATGCACCACCTGCTGCCCAAAGGGCGTCTGCTTGAACGAAAAAAAGCCCACCGGGGTGGGCTTTTTCGGCGGGGGAACTCCCCTTATACCTCTTGGGACTTCTGCTTTTCTTTTTCCCGCTCCATCGCCTCTTTACCCGCCTCGATAGCGGAGGCGATGATGCTCTTCTTTTCCAGCACCAGATCCTTGCCGTCTTCGTAGCTGGTCCTGATCTTTTCCTGTGCTTCGCTCGCGTATTCCTTGATCTTGTCCACCGCGTCGTCGGCCATGTCCTTGATCCTGCCGCGCAGTTCCTCGCCGGTCTTCGGCGCGAACAAAAGTGCGGCGCCGATGCCTACCGCGGCTCCGGCAAGGAAGGAAAGCAGCATGGTTCCGGTCCCGATATCATTATCTTTTGACATGGTGTTACCCCCTAATTTTGGATTTCACTATTCTATCAACAATATATCTTGTCGCAACCTTGAGGCCGGTCGCATAGACCGAAGAGTTCGTCACGATGTCTGAGGCGATCCCCAGCACCTTGTTGATCATGCGTATGTTGTGTCCGGCGTGGCCGAGCTCGCACAAAAGCATGTTCACTCCGTCGGCGTTGGCAGCAGCGGCGCTCGTCACTGTCTGTACGTCGGAGACCGTGTCGCGCAACTCCTTCACGAGCGGGGTGATTTCCTTCTGCAAAAGGTCGGCGGCACTCTGCATTGAGACAGCCGCCTTCTTTAGTTCCACGAGAACCGGTATCATGCACATTGCCAGGATCACGAGTGTTACCGCCGTCACTGCCGAGGTTATCTGTAGAAAGAGCATGCGATCCTCCTGGTGTTACGGGAACTGAATTTTAAAAGGCTTGGATTACGTGGGAGGGGTAAAAAGGTCGGGGAGGCCGCGTGGCCTCCCCGATGTACTGCAGGAGTCGTTACTTCTTGGCCGGTTTGGCAGGCTTGGCAGCAGGCTTGGCAGCCGGCTTGGCCGGAGCCGGGGCCGCCGCGTCACCCCAACGGTTCAGGTCGTGGGCGATGCTGTGGCACTCGCCGCATTTCGGGAACTTCGCCATGATGGCGGCCGGGTGCGGCTTCACGTGGCACTGGGTGCACTGCGGCACCATCTTGTGCTTGTTCTGGTGGCAGTAGACGCAGGCGAGCTTGCTGTGCTTCGCGGTGCTTGCGGTGAGCAGGCTGAACGCCTTGCCGTGGCAGGCCGCGCACATCTTGGACTGGGTGTCGGACTTGTAGGTCACGTCAGCCGGCTTGTGGGCCTGGTGGCAGACCTTGCAGTCTTTGGCGCCCATGTCGTTGGAGTGCGGTTTGTGGCACTGGGTGCACTCCGGAATCCGGCCGTGAACGTTGTGGCAGAACGAGCAGTTGAGGGCGGTGTGCTTGCTCTTGAAGGTGCGCAGCTGCTCGATCTGGCCGCTGTGGCAGGTGAGGCACGGATCGGTTACGTTGTTGCCGAACTTTATGTTCTTCGGAGTATGGGGGTTGGAGTGGCAGCCGAGGCAGCCCTGGAGCTTGTAGTGCGGCTTGCCGTCGTGGCACTGGCTGCACTGCGGGATCGGTTTCTTAACCTTGGGCGGGTGGCCGACGTGACAGTCCTGGCAGGTCACCTCGGTCTTGTGCTTGCCACCTGCAGCGGCGATATCCTTGGGCGGCTGCTCATGGCACTTCACACAGTCCGTATTGCTCAGTACTGCCGCAGGTTGTGCGGGATCGGCAGCGGTTGCGGTTCCCACAAAAGCGAACAGCGCAAGGGCCGCTACAAGGTTGAAAAACTTTGCTACTCTCATTGCCCCCTCCTTGGTATTAAAACAGAGTTAATTTTAAGCATGGATTTATATAACGTCTTGAGGTGAATTGTCAAGGGTTTAGGCACTAAAAGGGAGGCTCTGATCCAGCATTCAAGCGATGTAAGCTGAACTTACTCCTGTGCTGAGCGGGAAACGATCTGTCTGAGGCAGAGATGACCAAGAAGAAGGGGAGGGGAAAAGGGAATTCAGCCGGAGAAATGGTGCATCGGGGCAGAAGTTTTCCCAGTCAGGATGTGGCGGTAGTGAAAAAAAATCCCCCTCCCGTCAAAGGGAGGGGGAGAGCTGGCAAGAACTGTTATTTGTCGGCGGTGATCTTGAAGGTGCGCTTGAGCGGGGTGGCTGTTTTCGGACCGAACCACTTCTCGAAGATCTTCTTCGCTTCGCCGTTTTTCTCCATCTCGAGCAGGGTCTTGTCCACGAAGGCGACGAAGTTCTTGTCGTCCTTGCGCATGCCGAGGCCGTACGGCTCTTCGGAGATCTGCAGGTTCGGGATCTCGAACTTGCTGCGGTTGGGCGCCTTGCCGAGGATGCCGGCGAGGATCGACTCGTCGGTGGTGACGGCGGCAACCTTGCCCTGCTGCAGTGCGAGGAACGCCTGCGGGTAGTCGTCGAAGGAGAGGACGGTGGCAGTGGGGATCGCCTTGGAGACGTTCTGCTCGGACGTCGACCCCTTGGCGGTGCCGATCTTCTTGCCCTGCAGGTCCTTGAGGGTCTTCACCTGTCCCTTCTTGGTGATGAACTTCTGGCCGGTGAGGAAGTAGGTGTAGCTGAAGTCGATCTGCTTCGCGCGCTCCGGGTTTTTGGTCATGGTGGCGGCGATGATGTCGATGTTCCCTTCCATGAGCTGCGGCATGCGGGACGCCGAGGTGACCGATTTCAGTTCGACCTTCACGCCGAGTTTCTTGGCGATGTACTTGACGAAGTCGATGTCGTAGCCCACGATCTCGCGGCTCTTCTCATCGATGTAGCCGAAGGGGGGGAGCGAGTCCTTGACCCCCGCCACGAGCACGCCCTTTTTCTTCACTTCCGCCAGGGTGTCCGCCGCGAGAGCTACCTGCGCCGTGAGTACCGTCAGGACCATTGCAGCAAAAAGCGTCATCAGTTTCTTCATCAACATTCCTCCTTGGATAAAAGAATCGTTCTAAGTTCTATGTTCTAGGTTCTACGTTTAAACGACACAAAGCGTACGGCATTATACCAGAGTGATTTTCACACGCATCCCGTCACACAAAAAAACTTCCCATGGCTGCTCTCTGTTCTATCTGAGTGGAGATGCTGCGAGGCATGTCCCGCGTCAGCGCGATATTCGGTTTCGCCGTTAACCTGGAACATAGAACATAGAACTTAGAACGGCCTTTAGGTTCAATGCATTGGTGACAGCAGCTGTTTCAGGAACTGTTTCGCCCTGTCGTGCTGAGGATTTATGAAGAACTCTTCCGGGGCGGCCTGCTCCAGTATGGTCCCCTGGTCCATGAAGACGACGCTCTTTGACACCTCGCGTGCGAACCCCATCTCGTGGGTGACCACCACCATGGTCATGCCGCTTAGCGCGAGCTTTTGCATGACGTCGAGCACCTCGCCGATCATCTCCGGGTCGAGCGCGGAGGTGGGTTCGTCGAAGAGCATGATGCGCGGCTTCATGGCGAGCGCGCGGGCAATTGCGACGCGCTGCTGCTGTCCGCCGGAGAGCTGCGCTGGGTAGGCATCGCGCTTCTCGGCAAGGCCCACCCGCTCGAGAAGCGCCATGGCCTGTTCTTGCGCTTCCGCCTTCGGGGTTTTTCTGATCTTTATCGGGGCGAGGGTGATGTTCGAAAGTACGGAGAGGTGTGGGTACAGGTTGAACTGCTGGAAGACGAAACCGACCTCGGCGCGCAGGGCGTTGATGTCGAGCTTTTTCTCGCTCAAGTCCTTGCCGTCGACGATCAGGGTCCCCTGGTCGATCGGCTCCAACTGGTTCACCGTCCTGATCAGAGTCGACTTGCCGCTGCCTGAGGGACCGCAGACGACGACAACCTCGCCAGGCTTCACGTGCAGGTTGATATCGTTCAGCACATGGAGCTTCTTGAACCACTTGTGGACGCCGCGGAATTCGATCATGGGTTGGTCCTCTCGTTAAGACGAGCGCTGCACTTCGCTCATTACAGTAATGTTAAGTAAGAGAGGAGGCAAATGCAACCCAAAATCTGAAACTGTGTTTTGTTTGAGTCTACATGGATGGATGGGCGAGGGTGCCGCGGATCGGCACGCTGAAGGCCCCGGGGGAGCTCTGGTACTTGGTCAGCAGTAAAAACACGAACTTCTGCCGCTCCAGGAAGGAGGGTTTCGGCATCATCTCCATGGTCAGGTTGAGCGGGGATGCCCCGAGCGGAGTCCCGAGAACGGTGTCCCCGGAAAGGCGAACGTAGACGCCGTCGCCGTTAAGGGTGAAGCTTTTTAAAACGGCACGCCCTTTTTGGACCTTCAGCACGCCGCGTATTTCGCGGTAAGCGGCATCGGGAAGCGGCATGGCGCCGATCTTGACCCCGGCGACCTCGGCGGAGCGGACCTCAAGCTGCAGGTCGCCCACGCTGCCACCCTTGCCCTCCTCCATTTTACCGTTCACCCTCAGTTCCCCCCTGACCTTGGCCTCGGCCACGGTACTGAAGAAGGGGATGTCTTCCAGGCGAACGCCGCGGCACTGCAGGCTCCAACCCTTGCCCTTGCCCAGCTCCAGCTCCCCATTCGCCTCGCCGGTACCGATGGCGCAGCGGTAGGCGAGGCGGGCCTTGCCGGTGAGAAGGGGGAGCATCTCGAGGCGCACCTTCACGTCGGAGAGCTTCAAAACGGTCCCTTTGGCGGTACCCAGTTCCACCTTGTCGGCGTGCAACGCAAGCGGGAATCCCTTACCGAGGCCCGCGCACTCAAGCGTATAACCGGCATTTTCCGCAGCCCGCACCAGCACACCCTTTATGGCGTAGTTCGGGGTGAACAAAAGCGTAAGCAGCAAAAACAGCAGGATCGCCGAGGGGATACCCAGGGCGAGGTATAGGGCACGTCTGTTCATCTATTTCCCCGCCGGTGCAGGCTTGATCAGCGCGATGGTGAGTGCTACGTCGAGCTTCGAGGGATCGTCGAACCTCTGCTTGATAAGGGCCTTCTTCACCGTCACCGGGCGCGTCCCCTTCTCAAGGCGGTAGACGAGGTTCACCGCCTCGTTTGCGGAAAGCCCCTCCATCCTCACCTCGGCGGCGTCCTCGACGTAGCCGGGGATGTCGTCACCCTTGACCGGCTTGATCTGGCTGCCGCGACCCTTGATGCCGGTCTCCTCGATGATCTTGGCCGGCGAGTCGTCCGGTCGAGTGGCCATGAGCCGGTTCGCCATGCGCTGGGCACCGGCGTTCGCCTCCTGGTAGCGCAGCTTCAGGCGCATCATCTCGCCGATGTCCGCCTCACGCGCGGCGCGCTTGTGCTCGAGCGCGGTGATGCGGCTGTTGATCGCCGAGAGTGCGACCACGATGGCGAGGAGGACGGCGAGTGCTACGCCGATGCGCTGGCGGATCGTGCTGTCCAGTCCCTGCAGCATGCTGATCATCTCCTGGCGGCTCATTGGCTCACCCCCTTGATCTTTCCGCTAAGCGTGAAGGTGATGCTGCCGTCGGCGCGGGACTTCGTCTCGCTCACCTCGGCCCCCTCGAGGAGGGCGGCGGCGCGCCCTTTGAAATCGCTCGCGGCCTGGATGCTCTTCGCGTCACCCTTTAAACGCACGTCGTTGCCGGTCACCTCGGTCTCGTAGATCCCACCCACGTCCTCCCCCTTCACCTCGGAGAGGTCCTTCAGGAATTTGAGCACGTTGCTGGAGGTCTTGGCCCCCTCCAGGCGCTTGATCTCGGAGCGCAGCTCGGCCACCTCGTCCACCGCCTTCTTGCGGGTCGGGAAGACCTCCTTGTAGATGCCGGTGATGGTGCGGTCGAGCGAGGTGAGGTCGCGTTTCACGAGGTAGTAGCGCACGCCGCTCTCGGCGAAGATGAGAAGGACGAGGGCCGCGGCGAGTATGAGGCTCATCTTGAGGCGCTGGTAGAGCTTTTCGGTGGCGGCGGTGTAGGCGAGGGGACCGCGGCGCAGGTTGACGGCGGAGCCGTCCGCGACTGCGGCAGCGAGTGCATAGGCGCCGGCGAGATCGTGCGAGGCGCGCGGGTCATCGCCGAAGGCTTCGAAGAGATCCTTGCCCGATGGCGACTCCGCGTCGCCTTCCAATTTCCCGGGGGCGTGCGAGATGATGCGATCCACGCGCAGCTCGCGGGAGAGTTCCAGCGCGGCGATGGTGCGCGTGAGCTCGGCTTCGGTGGCGCCCGGGGGGAGGGCACGGAAGTAAATGGGGGCCCCGTCGCGGTACGCAGCCAGCGCCTCGCCGTCGCTCACCGCCACGGTCCCGGTGGCGGGGGCGAGCTTTTCCCAGTGGAAAAGGGACGCGGTGACTACTTCCGGTTCGAGCCCCGCTTCTTTTAGGAGCGCGATCTTTTCGGAAAGGTCCTGAACCTTGCCCCAGACCGCGAGCACCTTGCCGCCGGCAAGCGGCAGGGCGTCGAAGGCGAGCTGGTCGGTGTCGAGTGCGGTCTCTCCCTTCAATTCGAGCGGGAGGAGTTCGCGTACCTTGGCGCGGTCGGTGATGGGGAGTTCCAGCTCCCTCATGAACAGCGAGGACGGCGGGAGGGCTAGGACCACGCGGTGCTCACCGGCGGCGATGGAGCTTCCCGCGATGATGCGGGAGAGTTCCCCCTCCTCGCCCATGAGCGGGTGCCGCTCGGCGGAGAGGAAGGTCGCGCCCCCCTTCTTCGCCTTGAAGGAGGCGAGCACCAGCTCGGACCTTTTCAGTTGTACGATCAGCATGTCCATCAATATTCTCTCCAGTAAAGGATCGTAGGCGATGTGCTCTCCACGTTGGTCACCACGGCCTCGGCGACGCTGACGCTTTCTCCCACCTTCCCCTCGGAACGGATGCGATAAATGAACCCCTTGCATCCCACCTTTAGGGACAGGGTGTTGGTGAGCGGCGAACTGCCAAACACATCTGCGAGCGTCTTGATCACCTTGGTCTTGCGGTACTCTAGGATCTGCGCCACCTGGTCCCCGGTCATGAGGCTGTCGTCCAGCGACATGAGGACCTCCTTGGGGGCGGTGTTGATGTTGATCTTCGCCGCGGCGATGCCGTTTGCCATCCCGTACACCGTGACCATGCCGCGCAGCTTGGCCAGCACCTCGGGGGGGTAACCCTTGACGAGGCCGAGCTCCTCAATCGTCTCCAGCTTGTCGTTGTGCACCTGCAGCGGCGGCTTCAGGGTTCCGTAGTAGTTCTTCTCGGCGCCGCTCGGGCGTGGCGTGTCGTCGGTGTCCACCCAGTCCGCCAGGGGGTCGTACAGATCACGCGACAGCTTCAGGTTGTCGAAAAGCCTCAACAGGGCGTTCTTGTAAAAGTCGTCCGGCACCCCGGTCTGCGAGGTCGCCGAGTTCAGGTCGATCTTGCCGCTCTCCTCCTCGATGGTGACGGTCACCGTGCCGTTGTCCGCATCGAGTGACTGGGGTTGCGCCCACGGCTCGAGAAGGGAGCTGTACTGCTCACCAAGCCTGAGCGAGCTGGAGACCTGCAGTAGCTTGATCCCCCCCGCAACCCCCGACTCCGCGAGCATCCCTGCCTGCTGCGACGCCACGAAGTTGCGGCTGTGCGAGGCGTCGACGTAGACCTCGTTGACGAATTCGGCCAGAAGCGCAACGAGGAGCGTGGTCACGATGAGCGCTATGACGAGGGCGAAACCCTTCTCCCCCCTCATATCCCTTTCCTCGGTGTGGCGACGGTGCTGAAGGTCTCTCCCCCCTTCACGGTGATGGTGATCCTGACCTTCTGCGGCATCTGGTTGTTGAGTGCGGTATCCCAGGTCTTCACCCACTTGGCTCCGTCCCAGCACTCGACCAGGAACCCCTCCAGCCGGTCCATGACCGGGTAGGGGACCGAGGTGACGCTGGTGTCGAGGTAGAGGTCACGCGCCTCGCGCACCAGGGTGAGGGCCTGGTCTTCCTCCTTTTCCTGCACCGAATAGCGCACCACCATGACGTCGGACGCGGGTGAGGGGTCGATGCGGGGCGGGGTGACCGCGGTGAACTGCAAAAGCGACGCGGGTTTGCCGAAGCTGTCCCGGTCCTCCACCACGAAGTGGTATCGCTGCGTCGTTGTCGTTGTTGTTGCGCCTGCGTTTGATGTGGCTGCCTTGAAAAATGCCGAAGACAGCTCGTCGTGCAGTCTTCCGAGCGTCGTGGAGAGCTCGCGGCGCTCCTCCATCCGGACGCCTCCCTTTTCGCGCGCCCCGACCACTGAGAAGTAGGTGCCGTACAGCGCGCCGGCGAGGATGACCAGAAGAGCCAGGGCGATCAGGACTTCTATGAGCGTGAAACCCTTGTTACTGGGCATTTTGCGGCACGTATTGCACAAGGGAGAGCCTTTTGCTGTTGTTGCCCCAGATCACGGTGAAGCGGATCATGTTGAGGCCCGGGATGTCGGTCTTCGAGATCTCGCGCTCCCACTTGTGATCGGGATGATCGGGGGCGAAGGTCCCCTTGGTGTCGGTCTTCTTGGCGAACTCCGGGTCCTCGAGCTTCGCGCGTCCAAGAAGGACCGCGGTGGTCTCCTCCGTGTCCTCGGCGATCCTGGAGAGATGGTAGTTGACCGATGAGATGACGGTCAAAAGGACGCCGGCGGTGATGGCGAGGGCGATCATCACCTCGAGCAGGGTGAAGCCTCTCACGAAGTAACCTCCTGGTATCCTTCCTGGACCGTGACCTTACCCCCGGAGGGGTAGGCGATGACGGTGAAATGCACCTTCCCCGCCTTCAGGTGGATGGTGACGCCGTCCCCAAGCCCCGCCGGTCCGAAAGGGATCACCACCTCCCCCTCGTTGACGACACCCCGGCTGCCCACGCTCACGTCCTCGATGTCGATACCCTCTTCGACGAGTCGCCGCCCCATGAACTGGTCCTGCGGCTGCATCTCCTCGCCGGTGGGAGAGAGCTCGGCGATGTGGGTGGTGTTCTCCCCGAGCTCCAGGTGCAGGCGGTAAACCTTCTTGGTGATGATGGCCTGGTCGTTCAAAAACCTGATGCCGCTCGCCAGGTTACGTGCCGAACTCTTCAGCCGGGTCCCCTCCGTATCCGGCAGGCGCGGGAGCACGATCCCCGCTGCCAGGGCGATGATGAAGACCACCACCATGAGCTCCAGGAGGGTGAAGCCCGCCTCGCGGCGGCACGATTTACCGGTTTGCTTGCCAGCCAAAGAATCAGTCTCCCGACAACCTGCCCCTATTTCATGCTCCAGCTTTCGATGTCGGCGTTCTTGCCTTCGCCGCCGCGGGCGCCGTCCGCGCCGTAGGACGAGAGGTCGTAGTCGCCGTGCTCGCCGGGGGAGAGGTAAACGTAGTCGTTGCCCCAGGGGTCCTTCGGGATGTTCTTGTTCTCCAGGTAACCTTCGGCCCGGTAGTTGTTGGGGACCTTGCCGGTGGTCGGCTTGGTCACCAGGGCCTGCAGCCCCTGCTCGGTGGTCGGGAAAACGCCGCTGTCGAGCTTGTAGAGCTTCAGTGCGGTCTCGATGTTGCGGATCTGCACCTTGGCGTCGGCGACCTTCGCGTCGTCGCTGCGGCCGATGATCTTCGGCCCGACCAGGACGGCCAGAAGGCTCAGGATGACGATGACCACCATCAGTTCGATCAGGGTGAAGCCGCGGCTGTCTTTCAGTTGTTTCAGCATGGGTAGACCTCGCAATGAATTTTATGGAGTCAGTCGACTATTTAACCAGCTGGTTCAGTTGCATGATGGGGAGCAGCACCGCGATGACCATGAAGCCTATGCTGAGTCCCATGCCGAGGATCAGCATCGGCTCCAGAAGCGCCATGGAACGGGTCACCTGGGCGTTGAACTCCTTCTGGAAGGCGTCGCCCGCCTTGATGAGCATGGCGTCGAGCTCGCCGCTCTTCTCGCCTACGGCGGTCATGTGGGTCAATAGCGGCGGGAAGAGCGGGCTCGTCTTCAGCGCCCCGGAGAGGCTCCCACCCTGGATCAGGGTCTCCCGCGCCTGGGCGAGAAAGCTCTTGTATTCCCGGTTCACCACGGCCTCGCCGGTGATCTCCATCGCCTTGATGATGGGGACGCCGCTTTGCAGCAAAAGGCCCAGCACCTTGGCGAAGCGGGACAGCACCAGGCGGCGCCAGAGCTGCCCGGCAATCGGAAGGCGCAGGATGAAGCGGTCGCGCCTGACAAGAAGCTCCTCGTTCGCCTTCACCCGCTTCCAGGCGGCCACGGCCAGGATCACGAGCGCCCCCATGGCCCACCACCCCTTCCTTACCAGGGTGCTCGCCTTGATGAGGAGAATTGTGACCAGCGGCAGGGTCGCCTTGTTGGTCTCGAATACCGCGGAGATCTTCGGGACGACGAAGCCCAAAAGCACCATCATGACGCCGACTCCGACCACCACCATGATGGCGGGGTAGATGAGGGCGGTGATGACGCGGCTTCTCACCTCGGCCTGGTCCTCCTGGAACTCGGCCAGGCGCTCCAGCACCACGTCGAGTGCGCCGCTCGCCTCGCCGGCGGAAACCATGCCGATGTAGCTCTCGGAGAATACCTGCGGCTCCGCGGCAAGTGACTGGGCAAGCCCCTGACCCTCGGCGAGCCGGTCCCGCACCCGACCGAGCACGCGTTTCAGCTCGCCGGGCGCCTCCTGTTCCCAGAGCGTCGCGACCGCCTCGTAAACCGGGACGGCGCTGCCCAAAAGGGTGGCGAGGCGCCTCGTGGCGAGGGAGAGGTCGGGGACGCTGACGCCGGAACCAAACGACCAGCGCGAGCCCGCCTCGGTCGCCGGGGCGATCTCCTTGGCGAAGAGACCTTTCCCCTTGAGCTGCAGGCGCGCCTCGGCTTCAGTCGCCGCGTCCATGGTGCCGGTGACCTCGGCCCCCTTCTGGTTGAATGCGCTATAGCGAAAGGTCGGCATAGTCGTCCTGGGTCACCCTCAGGACCTCCTCGATGGAGGTTATCCCCTGGGCCGCTTTCAAAAGGCCGTCCTCGCGCAGGGTGCGCATCCCCTTCGAGACGGCGTACTCCTTGATGGCGCCGGAGGAGGCCTGCCGGATGATCATGGAGCAGAGCTCCGCGTCGATGGGGAGGAGCTCGTAGATGCCGACCCGGCCGATGGTCCCGAGGTTGAAGCACTTCTCGCAGCCGCGGCCGCGGTACAGAAGTGGCGGGAGCTCGACGCCCGGGTAGCTGCGGTCCGGGACGTAGGACTCCTTGCAGTGCGGGCAGATCACGCGCACGAGGCGCTGGGCGAGTACCGCTGAGAGGGACGAGGCGACCATGAAGGGCTCGATCCCCATGTCGATGAGGCGTGTTACCGCCGTTGCGGCGTCGTTGGTGTGCAGGGTGGAGAGGACCAGGTGGCCGGTGAGCGAGGCCTGCATGGCGATCTCGGCGGTCTCGGCGTCGCGGATCTCGCCGATCATGACGATGTCCGGGTCCTGCCTGAGGATGGAGCGCAGACCGTTCGCGAAGGTGAGGTCGATCTTCGGGTTCACCTGGATCTGGCCTACACCCTTCAACTGGTACTCGATCGGGTCCTCGACCGTGATGATGTTCTTTTCCGGCGAGTTGATCTGGGAGAGCGCCGCGTAGAGCGTCGTGGTCTTGCCGCTGCCGGTCGGGCCGGTGACCAGGATGATGCCGCTCGTGCGGGACAAAAGCCGCTCCATGAGGAGGTCGTTCTTGTCCGAGAGGCCGATCTCCTTCAAGGAGAGCACGCCGCGCTGCTTGTCCAGAAGCCTCAACACCACGCGCTCGCCGAAGAAGGTCGGGATGAGCGAGACGCGGATGTCAACGTCGCGCCCGGCGACCTTCACCCGGATGCGGCCGTCCTGCGGCAGCCTCTTCTCCGCGATGTTCAGCCCCGACATGATCTTCACGCGGGAGGTGAGCGCCTCCTGGATCACCTTCGGGGGGGAGAGCATCTTGTAGAGGAGACCGTCGATCCGGAAGCGGACCTCGAGCTCCCGCTCGAACGGCTCGATGTGGATGTCGCTCGCGCGCTCCTTCACCGCCTGGAAGAGGATCGAGTTCAGAAGCCGGATCACCGGCGCCTCGTCGGTCAGCTCCATAAGGTCGCGCGGCTCGTTGAACGAGGTGGCGAGGGTGGATAGTTCCTCTCCCTCGAGCTCCTCGACCACCTCCTGGGCGGAGCCGGAGAGGCGCGAGTAGAGCCGGTTCACCGCGTCGATGAGGACCGGCTGCGGCACCACGACGGTGCGCACCGGGAGCTGGAAGAGCCCCGCCATCTCGTCGAGAGCCAGTAGGTTCGCCGGGTCGGCGCTCGCCGCCACCACCGCGCCCTCCTCCTCGCGCAGCGGCAACAGGAGGTTGTTCCTGGCGAAGTTCAGGGGCACCCGGTTCACCAGGGCGCCGTCCACCTTCGTGTCGTCGATCTCGGCCTGGAAAGGGAGGCCGAGGCGTTCCGCTATGCGTTCTATATCGAGCGTTTCTGCCATGGGAGTCTGTCCGCCGTTACTGGTTGCGAATTTCGGGCTTGTCCGCGGTCACCGACTTCGGCTTTTCCTCCAGGGCACGCTCCAGGTTGAAGGGGGCGTTGTTCTTCACCGCATCGGAGAAGTTGTTCCGCTGGGTTGTCGAAACCTCGGCCAGGTCGCGCGCGTCCTTGATGATGCGCGGGGTGAGCATGATGAGGAGGTTCGTCTTGTCCCGCTTCGTGGTCCTGGTCTTGAAGAGCCAGCCCAGCCCGGGGATGTCGCCCAAGAGGGGGACCTTGCTCTCGACCACCTGGTCGGTGTCCTGGATCAGGCCGCCGATCAGCACGGTGTCCGTATTCTTCACAACGACCGAGGTCTTGGCGGAGCGCTTGGTGCTCCCCAGGTTCGGGCTGGTCGCGGTGCCGAAGTCCTTCACCGCGGAGATCTCCTGGTAGATGTCGAGCTTTACGTACTCCCCCTCGCTGATCTGCGGCTTGATCTTCAGGATGATACCGGTGTCCTTCCTCTCGATGGACTGCTGGGAGAGGCCGGTCGAAGTGAGGTTCGTGCCCGAAAGGAAGGGGACGTTCTCGCCGACGAAGATCTCCGCTTCCTTGTTGTCGCTGGTCATGATGTTCGGTGTGGAGAGGACGTTCAGTGCGCCGTTTGTCTGCAGCGCCTGCAGCACGACCGGGACGTTGATCTTGCCGAGGGTCACGTCCATGCCGAGGGTCTTGGCCGCCGCGGCCGTGGTGGAGAGCCCGGCCACGGTGCCGAAGGGGTCGAAGGTGCCGATGGTGGCCACGGTGCCGTTGGAGGCGGCGCCGATCACGCCGATCTGCACCCCGAGGTCCTTCGCCTTGTTGACGGAAACCTCGGCGATCATCGCCTGCACGAAGACCTGGCGGCTTCTTCTGTCGAGCTTCTGGATCACCTGCAGGAGGTTCTGGTAGTCGGTCGGGGAGGCCATGACGACCAGCGAGTTGGTGGCCTTGTCCGGGGTGATGGTGATCTTCCCCCCCTCGAAGACGGCCTGCTGCGGTGCGGCCGCGGTGCCCCCCGGTGTTGCGGCCGCAGGTGTGTTGGAGGTCCCCTTCACGAGGCCGTCCAGCACCTTGGCGACCTCGGTCGCCTCGGCGTTTTCCAGGTAGTAGACGTTCACCTTGCTGCTCGTGGTCGGCGGCACCACGTCGACCAGCTCGATCAGCTTCTTAACGTCGGCCTTGTCCTTGTCCGAGCCGAAGATGATGAGGGCGTTCAGCCTAGTGTCGGCGACGACGGGAGCCGCGCCGGTAGCGGCGGCAGTCGCTCCAGGCTTCGCGCTTTGCTTGCCGGAGAGCCAGTCCTTCACCATGGTGGCGACGCTGTCAGCGGCGGCGTTTTTGAGGAAGACCAGTTCGGCCCCCTCGCGCACCTGGTCGGTATCGATGTGTTTCAGGATCCCGAGGATCTTCTGGATGTTGTATGCAGAGTCGATGACGAGGATGAGGTTTGCGGCGCCGAAGGCCGAGATCTGGCCGTCCTTGGAGACCAGGGGCTGCAGGAAGGTCACCGCGTCCTGCGGTGCCACGTGCTCCAACTGGATCACGCGCGCCTGATAGCTGTCGTTCACCGTCCCCTTCTCGCCGTCATAAAGCACCTTCACCCCGGCCTGTTTGGCCGCCGCGGTCGGTACCACCTTCATCACCTTGCCTGCCGGCACCACGGTGAAGCCCTTCAGCTCGAGCACCGAGGTGAAGACGTTGTACGCCTCCTCGTTGGAGAGCTTGGCCGGGGAGAAGACGGAGATCTTCCCTTTGACCCGGTCGTCCATGATGAAGTTCTTGCCGGTGAGGTCGCTGATGAATTTCACCATGGTGGCGATGTCCACGTCGGTGAAGTTCAGCACCACCCCCTTCGCGAAGACGAGGTTCGGTGCGGCGATCAGGAACATGAGTATGGCGGCTATGCGGGTAACTCTACTTTTCAATGCACCCCCCTAAAACCGGGTCGAGGTTGAGACGATACTCAAACCGGCTGGTGACAGCTTATAGGCTTTTAGTGACAGATGATCTTTGGGTCTCTGTGCAACCGTCTTTACCGTATGTCGTAAGTGAATGTGGTGGGCTGGCCGTCGCGGATCAGGTCGAGCTTGATCCGGCTCTGCCCCTTGAGCGAGGCGAAGGACTGGATCGCCTTCTCCGGGGAGTCGATCGGGAAATCGTTCATCCTCAAGAGGACGTCGCCGTTTCTGATGCCGACGGTGCCGAAGATCCCCTGGGGCTTCACCTCGGTGGCCCGGAACCCCTCCACCTTGCCGTCCTTCATGCTGGGCAGGAGGCGCGCGTCGGTCATGGCCTGCCCGATGTTGTCAAGGGCAGCGTTCAAGGCGCGCTGGTCGACTATGTAGTTTCCGGCACCGGCGGAGGCGGCGAGACCGCCGCCGGACGCGGGTGCCGCAGGGGCCGCCGCTGCCGTCGCCGCAGCTTCCGCTGCCGCGGTCGGGGTGAGGATCTTCACCCGTTTTCCTCCCACCAGGATCTCGGCCACGTCCTTCTTGACGGAAACGAGCGGTCCCGCCGAGAACACCGTGTCGCCCAGGCGGAAGACCCGCTCCTCGTGGGTCGAGCTCTTCAGCACCAGCGCGAAGGTTTCGCGGAACGAGCCGACCGCGGTCCCCAAAAGGATCAGGTCGTTCACGGCAGGGGGGGGAGGCGCCGCCGCCTGCCCTCCGGCGGTCGAAGCGGTCTGCACGATCGCGGTCAGTCTCCCCTGGGTCGCCTTGCCGAACAGGCCGCGCTCTAGGATGGGGCCGAAGGTGAGGAGATCCTGGCTCGCCGCAGGTGCGGTCGCGCTCTGCGAGGCCGGTTTCTGCGCGTTACGTGGGTAAAGTCCGGAGATCTTGAAGCTCAGCAGGTCCGCTGCGATGAGCGCCGCCACCGCGATGATGGCGATGCCCAGGGTTATGTTCAGGGGGAGAATCCAGCGCGGCATGAAATACCCTTCTCTGCGAGTAGTCGAAACGGTGCGAATATATTAGATGGCCTTGAGTTATGCAACAAAAAAGGGGGTACGAGTGCTCCTCCGGAGGCCCTCCGGCACGCTCGTTCTTCCCCCCCTGCATCGTAGTCGATTCGCCTTTGCGTTTCCGGCGCCGGACCGCTGCAGCTTCAGCTCATGGGGGAGAAGGATAATGAGAGCTTGCGCTGCCCGTGCCTTAACCGAACGCCACAGTAACAGCAAAACCTGTGCCGCCGCTTCTGGAGCGAAGTCGCAGGCCTCATTGTAACAAAACCTTCCCGCATTGCCACACTTTTTCCAATGAAGACCATTGGGTTCGTCGGGCGTCCCTGCCAACCGGTGCCAAGGATGCCCAGGGAAGACGAGCGGCTTTTTGACTTTCGACGGCTTTTTGACAGCGCTGTTGAACTGCCGCCGACTGCTGTGCTAGACTCGCGCAACCACGCACCTTGGAGCCGCACATGAGACGAGTCGTCGTCACCGCATCAACCAGGATGGAACTCTCGGAGCTGATACCGGCCGCTTCCGCACTCCCCTTCTCCGGCGTGGGGCACCTCCCCCTTTGGCGCGCCGAGCTCGCGGGGCAGGAACTCTTCATCGCCCAGACCGGCATGGGCAAGGCGAACGCCGCCTGCGCGGCGACCCTTCTTTGCGAGCGCCTGACGCCTGATCTTCTCGTCAATACCGGCTGCGGCGGCGCCTTTCCCGGCTGCGGGGTCGGCGTCGGTGACATAGCGGTGGCCGACGCCGAGTGTTTCGCGGACGAAGGGGTGCTGACCCCTGACGGGTGGCGCGGGCTCGACCTCATCGGCATCCCGCTCTACGAGGGGAGGGGGGAGCGCGTCTTCAACCGCGTCCCGCTGCCGCTTGAGCCGGCCCGACGCGCGCTCGCGCATGCCGCTGCCGAAGGCTTTGCCGCCGCCCTCGGACCCTTTCTCACCGTTTCCACCTGCTCAGGGACCTCCCGCCGCGGGGAGGAGATGCTGCGCCGCTTCCCCGGCATCTGCGAGAACATGGAAGGGGCGGCGCTCGCCCACGTCGCGCTCATCTACGGCGTTGCCTGTCTCGAGGTGCGCGGCATCAGCAACATGGTGGAGGACCGGGACATGTCGCGCTGGGACTTGAAACGTGCCGTAGGCGAGGTGCAGCGCTTCCTCTTCAGCCTTCTTAAGTGCCCCGATGCACTCTTTGGGAGCTGATCTGCACCGTTTTCCCTTCGTATGCTTCCTTCCGTTTGCAGCGCTGCTCTTATATATATCGCGCGCTCGTTAAGCTTTTCTTGCACAACCTTCCCTCAAGTAGTATATTGGTGAGTCTTAAAAACTTTGCAAGGGGCGGATCTGAGAGAGAACCGGGCCTCTTTGACTGATTTATCGGAGCTTGTACAAGACATGGATTGCGTAATGTCAGAAAACGGGCAGCGCCCGACGCTCACCCTGGGCTTTTCTCCCTGTCCCAACGACACCTTCATCTTCGACGCCCTGATCCACGGGCGGGTCGACTGCGGTTTTTCCTTCCGCGAGCAGCTCGAGGACGTGGAGACCCTGAACCGGATGGCGCTTTCCGCGACGCTGGACGTCTCGAAGGTCTCCTACCACCTACTGGGGCACATCCTGAAGGACTACCTCCTGCTCAGAAGCGGGGGGGCGCTCGGGCGCGGCTGCGGTCCGCTGGTCGTCGCGCGCGACGGTATTGACCCGGGCGAGCTCGCCGGCAAGAGGATCGCCCTCCCCGGGCAGTACACCACCGCGGCGCTTCTTTTGCGGCTTTTCAACCCGTCGCTTGCCGACTTCGTCTACCTCCCGTTCCACGAGATCATGGGTGCGGTAGCCGACGGTTCGGTCGCGGCTGGGGTGATCATCCACGAGTCGCGCTTCACCTATCAGGGGTATGGGCTGAAGAAGGTGCTCGACCTGGGTGAGTGGTGGGAGCAGGAGACGGGGCACCCCATACCGCTTGGCGGCATCGCGGCGAAACGCTCGCTCGGGCGGGAGGCGCTTTTATCCCTGGAGCGTGGGCTTGCGCTTAGCGTGGAGTACGCCTTCGCCCACCCCGGTGCGGCGCGTCCCTACATACGCGCCCACTCGCAGGAGATGAGCGACGAGGTGTGCGATGCCCACATCTCCCTTTATGTGAACGACTTCTCCCGCGGGCTCGGCCCCGAGGGGGAGGATGCCGTGCGACTTTTGCTAAACCGGGCGGCCGAGGCGGGGATCATACCCCGCTGGCAGGAGCCGCTGCTGATCCCTTGACAGGGATACCTCTCAAGTTATCTGCCTTGCTGCCGAAACGGGGATGTGCCGTACGTAGCATCGTGGAGGAATGCGCATGACCAAGCCCTTCAACTGGAAGCGGCACATAGCGGTGGCTTTCTGCTTCATCCTGCTCTTCTGGGTGGGGGACGCCCTCATCGACGCCGTGATCCTGCGGAGAGCGCCGTTTCTGGACCAGCTCAGCGCGCCGAACGCGTACGAGCTCTGGATGCGCACCTTCTACGCGAGCCTGCTCGGCGTGTTCTTCGCCTCCCTCTCGGTGCTTTGCGAGCGCAGCCGCAGGGTCGAGACGGCGCTGCGTCATTCCGACGACCTCTCCAGCATGTTCCTTGCCTCCTCGCGCGACGCGATCTGCGTGGTGCGGACCGACGACTACACCATTGCCAACTGCAACGGCGTCTTCCTGGCCAAATACGCTCTGGCTGAAGCGGAGGCCGTCGGCCGAAGCTTTCCCGAGCTGATCACCCGCTACGGGCTCTCCGAGCAGGTCATGAGCCAGCTCTCCCGGTGCGTCTGCACCGCCACTGCGGTAAGCAGCGAGGTAAGCTACCACACCGAGGATGGCGGCAGCCACTACGAAGAGATTTCCATCCATCCCATCGGCGATCTGCAACAAGGCATCCAGACCGTCCTTTACGCGGCGCGCGACATCACCTCGCGCCGCAGCTCCCAGGAGCAGCTGGAGGAGTCCGAGGCCCGCTATCGCGCCATATTCGAGAACACCGGGACCGCCATGGCCATCGTGCTCCCGGACGGCACGCTCCAGACGGTGAACCGCGGCTTCGAGGACGCCACCGGGCTTTCGCGTGAGGAGCTCGAAGGGAAGAAGCTTTGGACCGAGTTCCTCGGCAGCTGCGATTCCGACGGGATCGCGGCCGCACCGCTCGTCGATGAGCCGGCCACGCCAAGGCGCAGCTTCGAAGTACAGCTTGTGGACAGAAACGGCGCGGTACGCACCATGGTCGGCAACTGGGCCCCCATCGAAGGGACCGAACAGGCGGTGCTCTCCCTGGTCGACATCAGTGCCCACAAGGAAGTCGAGGAGGCACTGAGGGAAAGCCGCGCCACCCTCGCCGTCGCGCAGCGCATCGCACGTCTCGGCAACTGGGACTGGGATCTCACCACCGACACGCTCATCTGGTCCGACGAGATGTTCCGCATCCACGACGTGGACCCCGCCAACTTCACCCCTTCCCACGAACTCGTCCTGCTGGCGGTCCACCCGGATGACCGGGAGATGGTGATCCGCTCCGTGAACGACGCCATCTACAACCGCAAGAGTTACCAGATGGACTACCGCGTCATGCTGGCAAGCGGGGCGGTCCGCACCCTGTCGGCGCGGGGCGAGGTGACCTACGACGCGCAGGGGAAACCGCTGCACATGCTCGGCACCGCCCAGGACATCACCTGGCGCATCGAGGCGGAGCAGGCGCTCAGAAACTCCGAAGAGAAGTTCTCCAAGGCCTTCCATGCAAGCCCCGACTCCATCGTCATCACCCGCGCCGAGGACGGCACCTACATCGACGTCAACGAGGCGTTCCAGGAGATCACGGGCTACCGCAGGGAGGAGGTCATCGGCAGGACCTCGACCGACCTGCAGCTCTGGGCGGATCACGATGCCAGGATGGTGATGCTGAAGCTTCTGAACGAGCACAGCCATGTGCGCAACCTGGACGTCCGCTTCCGGGTGAAGTCCGGCGAGATCCGGGAGCTTTTATGGTCCGCGGACGTGATCGAGTACCAGGGGGAGGCCTGCCTGATCGCCATCTCGCGCGACGTCACCGACCAGCGCCAGATGGAGCGCGAGCTGCTCGAGAGCGACGCACGCCTTTACATGAAGCACGAAGAGCTGAAGAACGTCTTCCACCAGATGGAGGGGATCCGGCGCGAGTGGGAGGAGATCATGGACTGCATCTCCGACATGTTCATCCTCTCCGACCAGTACGGCAAGATCCGCCGCTTCAACCGTGCCGTCGAGACCTTCACCGGCAAGGCGCACCGGGACATCGTCGGGCGTGACTGCCTCTCCTTCCTCGAGGAGCACGGGCTCAAGGGGCATCTGGCCGCTCCGGGGATCGAGCTTCTGCACAAGGAAACCGGGAAGTGGTTCGTCCTCAAAAGGCACGCGTTCCCGACTGCCGAGGTGGACGGCACCACGCGCGAGGTGGTCATCATTAACGACACGACCAACATCGGACGGCGCCCCGAGGAGGTTGGGGTGCACGAAGCTGCACCGGTACAGGTGTCCGCAGTCAGGTAGAAAAACCTGCGCAAGATTAAAGGGTTGGCCGCCTCCGGGCTCATTGGAACTTGACTTCGCCGCGGGGGTATGTTATACGAATGCCTCGCCCAACAAAGGAGGTGCGCATGGCATCACCCGAGCGGAGTCTCAGGCTGGTGCGCATAGTCGCCCTGGCCCTGATGCTCCTCCCGATCCACACGCTTCCCCTGCTGGCTTCAGAACAAGTAGTAAAACCGGTAGCAGAATCCTCTGTTGAAAAAGTAGAACAGCAGCAAAAATCGGTGGTGAAAAAGCTGATCGGCATAGCGACTTACTATGCCAGGAAGTTCCATGGCAGGGCAACCACCTCCGGAGAGCGTTACCATCCGGAGAAGTTGACCGCCGCCCACCAGAGCCTGCCGTTGGGGACCAAGGTTCTCGTCAGGAACCTCGCCAACGACAAGGAAGTTACGGTTGTTATCAACGACCGTTGCCGCAAGAAGAGTTTCCCGTTCATCGATCTCTCACGGGCTGCGGCAAGGAAGCTGGGTTTCTTCGGAGAAGGGAAGGCCAAGGTGGCCATCATCCCGCTCACCGAAGGCGAATCCTAGAAACATCAAAATACAATCTGGGCGAACAGAGGAAAAGGCCGGGGGCAACCCCGGCCTTTTTTCATGCGCGCGCCAAGCCGGCTGCGCGCGCCAACAAAAAAAGCAGCCCTTGCGGGCTGCTTCGTGTTCGGTTCCTGCCGCGGCAGCGGCTTAATCGTCCTTGTGCTTCTTCTTGGAGCTCTTTTTCTTCTTGGAGGACTTCTTGGACGGCTTGTCGTCGCTGTCCTTGGATTTCTTCCCCTTCTTCCCTTTCTTTGCCTTGCTCCCCTTCGAAGCCTTGGAGGAGCTGGACTTGTGCTTGCGGTAGCTTCTCGGCTCCGGATTGAACTCGTCCTTTATGTTGCTCAAAAGGACCTGGGCCTCCTCGAGCTCCGGGTCGGCCTTGCGGGCCGCCTCCAGCGACTCCTTCGCCTCGGCGATGTGGCCGTCCTTCATCTGGACCCTTCCCATCGCGTTCAGCGCCTTCGCGTGGTCCGCCTTGAGCTTCACCGCCTCCTTGTACTCGTCGGTCGCTGCGGTGTAGTTCTTCTGGAACTCGTAAACGAGGCCCAGCTTGTAATGGGCGTTGGAGTCGGTGGGAGCAAGCTCGACCCCTTCCTTCAGGAGCTTAGCGAGCGCGTCGTAATTCTTGTTCTTTACGTAGATCGCGGTGAGCGCGGTGCGGGCGTCCTGGTCGTCCTTTTTCAGGCGCAGCACCTCCTGGTACTCGCCGGCGGCCTGGTCCATCTCGTTACGTTTGCGCAGGAGCCCGGCGAGCTCGCGGTGGGCATCCAGCGACTCGCTGTCCAGCTTGATCGCGGTCTGGTACGCGGTGATCGCCGAGTCGAGGTTCTTCGCGTTCACGTAGGCGCGTGCGAGCTTCAACTGGGCCACCGCGTCGGTAGGTGTCAGCTTGACGAGCTCCTGGTACTGCTCGAGCGCCTGCGGGAAGCTCCCCCTCAGGGTGTAGATGTCGGCGAGGCGCTGCCTGGCCTGGACGTTGTCCGGCGTGCTCGCGAGCACCTGGCGGTACTCGACCACCGCCTCGTCGAGGAGCGCCTTTCTCTCGTAGATCCCGGCGAGGTTCAGGTGCAACTGCGGGTTCTCCGCCTTGTTCCTGATCGCGTCGCGGTAGTAGTTCATCGCCTCGTCTTCGCGGCCCACTGCGACCAGGGCATCCCCAAGGCGCTGCTGCGCCACCGCGTCGGTGGGCTCCTCGGCAAGCCTCAGGCGGTACTCGCTGATCGCCATGTCGAGGTCCTTGGCGGTCCGGTGCTGCTCGGCAAGCGCCATGTGGTCGACCTTGGGGGCGTCCTTCTCGGCCGTGGTTATTCCGGCGAGCATGCGCTCGTAGTCGGCGCTCTTCTGGTCCCCCTTCTTCGCGTACCCCTCGGAGAGGAGGCGGTGCACCTCCTTGTTCTTCGGGTCGGCGATGGCCGCCTGTTTCAGCTCGTTGACACCCTTGTCGGTCTCGCCGCGGGTGAGCAGGAGCGCACCGAGGCCTAGGCGTGCCCGTGCGTTGCCGGGCTGGATGGCGAGCGCCTTGCGGTACTCGTCCTCCGCTTTTTGCTGCTGTCCGAGGGCCTGGTAGGAGACGGCGAGGTCCCCGTGCAGGGAGGCGTCTTCTGGGAAGGCGGCGAGCGCCTCGGTGTAGTGGAAGACGGCGAGTTGGTGCAGGTCTTTTTGGGCGAGGATACGGGCGAGGCCGCCGTGGTAGCGCGGGTCGCCGGCCTTTAGTCCCTGGGAGAGCTCGACCGCGGCCTCTTCGCTTGCCCCTTTCTGCTGGTGCAAAAGGCCAAGGTTTCCGCTCGCCGGGTAGAACTCCGGGTCGAGTGCGAGCGTCTCGCGGTACTCCTGGATGGCCGCATCGATGTTGCCGCTGCGCTCGAAGGCAAGCGCCTTCAGGTAGCGCCCCGGAGCGCCGGTGGGGCAGAGCTCGGCCACGCGCTTCTCGGCGTCGTTTCGTTTCTGCTCGCTCGCCTGCGGCGGGAGCTCCATGATGATCTTCTTCGCCTGCAGGCAGCTGTTGGTCGCCGGGAAAGGCCAGCTGAAGCCGGTGCCGAACAGGGTCACCGCAAAAAGCGATGAGAGTGCTACGTATCGTTTCATGTAAGGCCCTTTTGAAATTGTAATGAGGATATGGAAGGCGCCGTGGGCGCCGGCGGCTCGGTCTTGGGGACCGTGCGAGGATGGCGGATTATACACATCGGGGGTGCTAAATTCAATTCCAAAACGCCAATCATTAACGATACCGATCCTTTGCGCCCCGGAAGCCTTGCCTGGCGCGGGGGCTCCAAGGTTAAGGCGGATTACCTTGACTTTCATGATAAAGATGGTTAAATCATCTGCACCGGTCCGGGTGGGCACCACGGGGCCGGTTTTTCTTTAGCGGTCACGGCCCCGGCGGCCGGGAAGAGGGCGTCGGGCGAGAGGGGCGAAATGGCGGTGATTCCGAAGGAACCGTTGGAGTGGTTGAACCTGTTTCGCCAGCAGATGGACGAGATCTTCCGTTATCTCACCACGCTGGAGGGGCGGGAGGGAGTCGCCGAAAAGGAGCATGCCCCGCTGTTGGACATCTACGAGACCGGCAACTCGTTCGTCGTCGAAGCCGAGCTCCCCGGTTGCAACCGTGAAGACATCACCCTGAGCCTTTGCTGTTCGACCCTGGTGATCGAGGGGAACATCCGAGAGGAGACCGACCCCGGCGCCACCTATATCTGCCTCGAGCGCCCCGCCGGGCGCTTCTGCCGGGCCGTCGAAGTTCCCCCAGGCGCCGACCTGGACGGGGTGAAAGCCGGCTGCCGCAACGGCCTGCTTACCGTGGCGTTCCCCTGGCGCAAAAACGACAAACCGCACATCCGGGAGATCCCGATAGAGTAAGGAGAAGTACATGGAAAACAGGCAGGAGACCGAAGAACTGAACATACCGGATGTTCTGCCGCTGCTCCCGGTTCGGGACGTGGTCGTCTATCCCTACATGATTCTGCCGCTTTTCGTGGGGCGGGAGATATCGATCGCCGCCGTCGATCACGCACTTTCCAAGGACCGCATGATCTTCCTTGCGACGCAGCGGGACGTGGGTGACGAGGATCCGGCACCCGAGGCGATCTACGAGGTCGGCACGGTCGCCATGATCATGCGCATGCTGAAGCTCCCCGACGGCAGGGTGAAGATCCTGGTGCAGGGGCTCACCAAGGCGCGCATCACCGAATACCTGGCCGACAAGCCCTTCTACTCGGTGCGCATCGACCGCATCCTGGAGCCCGCCGCCCCGGAGAACACCCTCGAGGCCGAGGCGCTCATCCGTACCGTCAAAGAGGAACTCGCGAAGATCGTGGCGCTCGGCAAGGCCGTTTCCCCCGAGGTCATGGTCATCGTTGAGAACATGCAGGAGCCGGGTGCCTTGGCCGATCTGGTCGCCAGCAACATAGGGCTCAAGGTCGAGGAGGCGCAGGGGCTTTTAGAGGTGGTCGATCCGCTGGAGCGCTTAAAGCGCGTGAACGACCTCCTGAATAAGGAGAGCGAGCTTCTCAACATGCAGGCGCGCATCCAGTCCGCCGCCAAGGAGGAGATGGGCAAGAGCCAGCGCGAGTACTACCTGCGCGAGCAGCTGCGCGCCATCCAGCAGGAGCTAGGCGAGAGCGACGCGCGCAGCGAGGAGATGGCGGAGCTAAGAAAGTCCATCGAGAGCGCCAAGATGCCTCAAAACGTCGAGAAGGAGGCCCTGAAGCAACTCGGGCGCCTGGAGCAGATGCATCCGGACGCCGCTGAAGCGGGTATGCTGAGGACCTTCCTCGACTGGATGGTTGACATCCCGTGGGGGAAGGCGACCAAGGACTCCCTCGAGATCAACCGCGCCTCCGAGATCCTCAACGAGGACCACTACTTCCTTGAGAAGGTGAAGGAGCGCATCCTCGAGTTCCTGGCGGTGCGAAAGCTGAAGAAGAAGATGAAGGGCCCGATCCTCTGCTTCGTCGGCCCCCCGGGTGTCGGCAAGACGAGCCTCGGCAAGTCCATCGCCCGCGCCATGGGGAGAAAGTTCGTACGCATCTCTCTGGGGGGCGTGCGCGACGAGGCCGAGATCCGCGGGCATCGGCGCACCTACGTCGGCGCGCTTCCCGGCCGTATTATCCAGGGGCTCAAGCAGGCCGGCTCGAACAACCCGGTCTTCATGCTCGACGAACTCGACAAGCTCGGGAGCGACTTCAGGGGGGATCCCTCTTCGGCGCTTTTAGAGGTGCTCGATCCGGAGCAGAACAACAGCTTCTCCGATCACTACATAAACCTCCCCTTCAACCTCTCCAACGTGATGTTCATCGCGACGGCGAACCAGATGGACACCATCCCCGGCCCCTTGCGGGACAGGATGGAGGTTATCAACCTCGCGGGCTACACCGAGGAGGAAAAACTCGGCATCGCCAAGCGCTACCTCGTGCCGCGCCAGGTGAAGGAAAACGGCATCACCGAGGAGATCGTCGTCTTCTCCGAGGAGGCCCTCCGGGCGATCATCGCCAAGTACACCCGCGAGGCGGGGCTCAGGAACCTGGAACGCGAGATCGGCAGCGTCTGCCGCAAGGTGGCGCGGAAGTACGCCGAAGGGAAGGGGGAGAAGTTCGTCATCACCGCGGGCACCGTCGCCAAGTACCTCGGTCCGCCGAAGTTCCTGCGCGAGGAGGAGATGGATAAGAACGAGGTCGGCGTGGTCACCGGCCTTGCCTGGACCCCGGTGGGGGGCGAGGTGCTCTTCGTCGAGGCGACCGTGATGAAGGGGAAGGGGGCGCTGACGCTCACCGGCCAGTTGGGCGATGTGATGAAGGAATCGGTCCAGGCCGCGCTCTCCTACATCCGCTCCCGGACCGGAGAGCTTAACATCCACGAGGACTTCAACTCCTCGATCGACATCCACGTGCACGTCCCGGCCGGCGCCATTCCAAAGGACGGCCCTTCGGCTGGTGTCACCATGGCGACCGCCCTGGTCTCGGCTCTCACCAAGATCCCGGTCAGAAAAGAGGTTGCCATGACCGGCGAGATCACCCTGCGCGGCAAGGTGCTCCCGATCGGCGGCCTGAAGGAGAAGATCCTCGCCGCGGCGCGCCTCGGCGTCACCACGGTGATCATCCCGGTGCAGAACAAGAAGGATCTCGAGGACGTCCCGAAGACCATCCTCAAGAAGCTGAAGATCGTCACCGCCTCCACCATCGACGATGTCCTGGCCGTCGCACTCGAGAAGTATCCCCCCCCGGCGCCCAAGCCTCAAAAGGCCGAACCTCCGAAGACCAAGGTGAGGACCCGGGTCCCGGTATCCTCCACGGTGAGGGGCAAGGCTTGAAACTTGCTGAACTCGGGGAATTCGGCCTCATCGACAGGATAAAGGCACACGTCGCCGCGTCACCCTCGGTGCTTCTGGGCATCGGGGACGACGCGGCGGCGCTCGTTCCCACCGAAGGCTTCGTTACCCTCATCACCTCCGACATGCTCCTTGAAGGGGTCCACTTCGACCTCTCCTTCTGCGATCCGCGCACCCTCGGCAGAAAATCGCTTTCCGTCAACCTATCCGATGTCGCAGCCATGGGGGCGCGCCCGCGCCACTTCCTGCTCGGCGTCGCCCTCCCGAAGGACGTACCTCTGAAATTCATGGACGGCTTCATGGCCGGGATGCTGGAGCAGGCGGAGCGCTTCGGCGCGACCCTGGTTGGCGGCGATACCTGCGCCTCTAAGGGGGGGCTTGCCATCTCGGTCACCGCGCTTGGCGAGCAGCATCCCGAGCTGGTCTTGAAGCGAAGCGGCGCGCGGCCGGGGGACCTGGTCTGCGTGACCGGAACGGTCGGGGACGCGGCGGCAGGGCTGAACCTGCTCATGCGCGGGGAGCGGGAGGGATTCCTGGTCTCGCGGCAGCTCGACCCGACCCCGAGGGTGGAGGCGGGGATCGCCCTCGCCGCGGCGGGGTGCGTCACCGCCATGATCGACGTAAGCGACGGGGTGCTGCAGGATTTGGGGCACATCTGCGAGATGTCAGGCGTCGGTGCGCGTCTGGAGCTTGCGAAGCTGCCGCTTTCCGATGAATACCTCTCCGAGTGCGCCGAAGACCCGTTCGCCCTGGCGCTCTCGGGTGGGGAGGACTATGAGTTGCTGTTTTGTATTCCTGAAGGTAGGGATGCTGAAGCCTTGGAGGTCTGTGCCCGCGCCGGAGTCCCGGTTTCCGTGATCGGGACGGTCACCGCCGGCTCCGGAATCGAGCTCGCCGCTCCCGACGGGACGCCCTACCGCGCGCCAAGGCGCGGCTTCGATCATTTTGCTTAATCCCCGCTGATCCTCACCGCCACGCGCCGCTCCCGCGGCCCGTCGAACTCGCAGAAGTAGAGCGCCTGCCAGGTCCCCAGCAAAAGCTTGCCCCGATCGATCAAGAGCCTTTGGCAGGTCCCCACCAGGGTCGATTTCACGTGCGCCGCGGAGTTTCCTTCCGCGTGGGTGAAGTAGTGCGCGTCCGGCACCAGTTGGTCAAGGCAGTTTGCGATGTCCCGCTTCACCGCCGGGTCGGCCCCTTCGTTCACGGTGACCCCGGCCGTCGTGTGCAGCACGAAGACATCACAGGTGCCGCTTCCCACCATTGCCGCCGCGACGAGATCTTCCACCCGCGCGGTGATGTCGATCAACTCCGTCCTCTCCCTGCTTTTCAGCGTAATGTATTGGATCATCCGTCCCTCCGTCCGTTATTTATATATAGACTCTCCTCCCCATGGAGACCCACCTTGGAGCAGTTCACGAAGTGCTGCAGGAGCCTTAACGTTCCCCCCTTTGCGAAGGTTCTTCAGGAAATTCCGGTGACGGCGAAAAAGTGTGTCCACGAAGCGCCGCAGGTGACTTAATGCCCCCCCTTTCGAAGGGGGGAGCGTGATGCGTGCTCAATGCTTCGTGGCTAACGCACACATGCCTCCCAGGAATTCCCGGATGGACTTCCTACTTCCTGAAAAGGCTGCTCCTTATCTTGCCCAGATACTTGTTAACCGGGTTCCCCCTGGACAAGAAGGGTAGCACCGGCCGTTCCCGCTGCCCAAGTGCCTGCAAAAGTTTCGTGATGGCGGGATTCTTCCCCACCCTGAGCCCCAGATGCAGCGCCCTGATCGCCTCTTTCTTTCTTCCGGCGGCTAGGTAGATTGTGCCAAGGCGCAGGTAATGCTCCGAATTCTTGGGCTCTCTCTTAACCGCCTCCTGGCAAAGGGTTACCGCCGTCTGTACATTTCCAGTCGCCTGGGCCAAAGCCAGGGCGTAAAGGGAGAGGTGCTCTGGCGTGCGCTCCTTTTCCAGAGCGGCATGCAGGTAGCGTTGCGCCACCGTGATGCGGCGCGTTTCCAGCGCCTCCTTCCCGAGGTGCACCAGTTCGCCTGTCTCCATTTCGGCAATCTCTGCAGCGTTCACGCATTCTCCTGTTGTTGGTCCGTGGCCGTCCATGAGGAGTGGCCATGGTGACGGCAAATTAAGATTCTACACTATAGCATCTAATTTACCTCGCAAGCCCGAGTTCCTCGGGCAGGGTTGAAAAAAAAAGGGATTTATGTTCTAATCTGCCGCTGTGGAACAATGCGCGTACATAGGACTTGGGAGCAACATCGGCGACCGCGAGTTGAAGCTTCTGATGGCGATTGCCGAGCTCGGGAAACTGCCGCAAACGCGTGTCACCGCGGTGTCCCCCTTCTACGAGACCGAACCGGTCGGAGGGGTGCCCCAGGATAACTTCTACAACGCCGTGGTGCGCCTCAACACGGAGCTTGCGCCGCTCGACCTCCTGGCACGGCTGAAACGGCTGGAAAAGGAGGTCTTCCACCGGGCGCCTTCGCAGCGATGGGGCGCACGCAGCATGGACCTTGACATCCTCCTCTACGGCGAGCTGGTCATGACCGGCGACGAGCTCACTATCCCGCATCCGCGCCTTGCCGAGCGTCGTTTCGCCCTCCAGCCGCTGGCCGACCTCGCCCCCGACCTGGTACACCCGACCCTGGGCAAGCGAATCATCGAACTGTTGACGGAACTGACCTCTCCCGAGAAGGCGGTCAGGATCTAGGGGGGAACGTGAAATTTTTGATCTGGGCGCTTTTAGGGTACCTCGTGTACCGCATGTTCGTGGGGAAAGCGCCCCAAAAGATAGAGAAGCAGGAAAAAAGCGCCGCCGAGACCTTTCAGGATCCGGTCTGCGGCGTGTACATAGCCGAGGCCGACGCGGTGGTCGGCAGGCTGGAGGGGAAGCGATATCACTTCTGCTCCATGGAGTGCCTGAGGAAATTCGAAGCGATGCAACAGCGGCAATAAACAACCAACCGGAGGAAAGATGAAGTTTTTTATCGACACAGCGGATGTTAAGGAAATTCGGGAGGCCAACGAACTGGGCCTGGTGGACGGCGTCACCACCAACCCCTCCCTGATCGCCAAGAGTGGCCGGCGTTTTGAGGAAGTGATCAAGGAGATCACCGAGATCGTGGACGGCCCGATCTCCGCCGAGGTCATTTCCCTTGAACACGACGGCATGATCGCCGAGGCGACCGAGCTCGCTAAGATCCACCCGAACATCGTCATCAAGCTCCCGATGACCCCGGAAGGGCTCAAGGCGACCAAGACCCTGCACAAGCAGGGGATCAAGACCAACGTCACGCTGATCTTCTCCCCGATGCAGGCTCTCCTCGCCGCCAAGGCGGGCGCCACCTACGTCTCCCCGTTCGTCGGCCGCCTGGACGACATCTCCCAGGACGGCATGGGGATCATCGAAGAGATCAGGACCATATTCGACAACTACGGCATGGACGCCCAGATCATCGTGGCGAGCATCAGGAACCCGGTGCACGTGCTGAACTCCGCACTGATCGGCGCCGACGTCTGCACCATCCCGTACTCGGTCATGCTGCAGCTTGCCAAGCACCCGCTCACTGACGCGGGGATCAAGAAGTTCCTGGAAGACTGGGAGAAGGTTCCCAAGTAAGGCGGGAGTTTCGAAGGGTGACGCGGGGGCTCCCCCCCGCGACGGGTAACAAAGGCGTTATCTGAGGGCGGGTCTTGGACCCGCCCTTCATTTATGTGGGTTATTCCGGCGAGCTGGCGCCGTTTCTGCGCTGCAGCCTCACGTAGATGGTGATGATCACGGCACTCACGATGATGACGCCGATGAGCGCCTGGTGCGAGTACTTCATGATCAGTTCCTGGTTGCTCCCGATGAAGTAGCCGATGAAGGTGAGCACGGTGACCCAGATCCCGGCGCCCAAAAGCGTGTAGAGCGAGAACTTCACGTGGTTCATCCCGGCAAGTCCGGCGGGAAGCGAGATCAGGTGCCTGACCACCGGCAGAAGCCTCCCGATGAAGGTGGAGATTTCGCCGTGATCCTTGAAGAAGCGCTCCACCTTGGCGAACTTCTCCTCGGTGATGAAGACGTACTTGCCGTACTTGAGAACCAGGGGACGGCCGAGGTAGTGGGCCGCGTAGTAGTTGGCGTAGGCGCCGATGAGGCTCCCCACGGTGCCGCAGGCGATGGCCGCGAACATGTTCATCTGCCCCTGCTGCGCCAGGTAGCCGGCGGGCGGCATCACGAGCTCGCTGGGGATCGGGAAGACGGAGCTTTCCATCGCCATCAGGAGGAAGATCCCCGGGTATCCCATCGCGCCTATCGTATCTACCAGCCACTGTACCGCTGCGTGCATGCCTGACTCTCCTTTTGACTTTTTGTGCGGCGGTCATTCTATACGGGTCTCCGCAAAAAAACGACCAATTTAATATTTAACTCCGCCTGCCGGAACCGCGGCGGGCGGATGAAGGGAAACATGGACAAACAGATCTTCGTAATCGGCCACAGGAACCCGGACACCGACTCGGTCGCCTCGGCCATCGCCTACGCCCATTTGAAACGCGAGCTCGGCAACGAGCGCGTCACTGCGGCGATGGCGGGCAGCCTGAACCCGCAGACCACCTGGCTCCTCCCCCGTCTGGGGATCGAAGCGCCGCTCTACCTGGCCGACGTACACCCGAAGGTGCGCGACGTGATCCAGCGCTCGCCGGTCACCGTGCCGGCGGGGGCGCCGCTGTTGAACGCGCTGGAAGAATTTCACCACAACTCCATCAGGATCCTTCCGGTGGTCGACGACGCCGGCGTCCCGAAGGGGGTGATCCCGCTCCGAAAGATCGCCGAGCGCTTCCTTGTCACCGGGCCGGACTCCCTGCGCCTGGTTTCCGCCTCGCTCGCCTCGCTCGCCGACTGCCTCGTGGGTAGCTTCCTCGCCGGCGCTCCCGACACGGCAGTGGAACACCTGCATCTCTTCGTCGGCGCGATGGGGGAGGAATCCTTCCTCGACAGGATCGCCGCCTGCGACCCCGCCACCCTTATCGTGGTTACCGGCGACCGGGCTTCCATCCAGCTCGCCTCGATCGAGCGCGGCGTGCGCCTGCTCATCGTGACCGGCGGCCTTGCCGTCTCCGATGAGACCGTGCGCGTCGCCGCCTCCCGTGGCGTTGCCCTCTTGACGACGCCGCTCGACACCGCGGCGACCGTCTCCCGCGCCAGGCTAGCGACTCCGGTTCTCGAGCTTGCCGTTCCGAGTTTCGAGAGCGTCTCCGTGGACGAGCCGCTCGGGCGCCTGCGCGACAAGCTCCTGCATTCCGGCGAGACCGCGGTCTTAGCCCTCGAGGAGGACGGGACCCTCGCCGGCGTCGCCACCAAGTCTTCGCTCTTCGCGCCGCTACCTTACGCCCTGATCCTCGTGGACCACAACGAACTCGGTCAGGCGGTACCGGGCGCAGAGGACGTGGAGATCCTCGAAGTGGTGGACCATCACAAGCTCGGGAACGCCCCGACGAGCCACCCGATCCCCTTCATCACCGCGCCGGTCGGGAGCACCTGCACCATCGTCGCGTCGCTCTACGACGAGCACCGCATGCTCCCCCCCGCCGAGATCGCTGCACTCCTGCTCGCCGGGATCCTCTCGGACACGGTGATCCTCAAGTCGCCGACCACGACGCAGCGCGACCGTGACGCCGTGGAGCGGCTTGCGGGAATTGCCGGGCTCGACTGGGAGTCCTTCGGCGCCGAGATCTTCGCCGCCTCGGGGGCCCTTTCCGGTTACGGAAGCCCCGAGCGCGTGGTCGGCTCCGACTTCAAGCTCTTCAGCCAGGGCGAGGTGACCTTCGGTGTCGGGCAGGTCGAGGTGTTCGGCTTCGACGAGTTCTACGAGATGAAGGCGGAATTGCGCAAGGCGCTCGCGGCGCGGCGTGAAAAAGAGGGGCTGGAGCTTGCCGGCCTCATGGTCACCGACATCTCGAGCGAAAGCACCATGTTCGTCATGGAAGGGGGGCAGGCCTTCGTCCGCTTCATGGGGTACCCGCAGCCCGAGCCGCACGTCTTCGAGATGAAGGGTGTCATGTCGCGTAAGAAACAGCTGGTTCCGCACCTGATGAAGGTGCTCGGGGGCGCCCGATGAGGGAAAGCTTCCTGGAGCGCATCGCGGCGGGTGTCCTTGTCGGCGACGGCGCCATCGGCACCATGCTCTACGCCAAGGGGGTGGCGCCGGAGGCGAACTTCGAGCACCTGAACCTGGTGCGTCCGGAGCTCGTGCTGGAGCTGCACCGCGAGTACCTCGACGCCGGAGCCCAGGTCATCGAGACCAACACCTTCGGCGCCAACTGCGCCAAACTCTCCGCCATCGGTCTGGGCGCCAAGGTGGCCGAGATCAACCGCAAGGGGGCGCTGCTCGCGAAAAGCGCCGCGGCCGGTCGTGACGTCTTCGTGGCCGGCTCCATCGGTCCCCTCGGGCGCGGCAAGGCGGAGCTCTCCGCCGAGCAGATCGCCGAGTGCTTCCGGGTCCAGTCGTCGGCCCTCGCCGAAGGTGGCGTGGATCTGCTGATCCTTGAGACTTTCTCCGAGCTCGACGAGCTACTCGCCGCGCTTGCCGCTGCGAAAGAGACCGGGCTCCCGGTGGTCGCCAACCTAGCCTTCGGTGAAGGGGGGCGTCTCCCCGGCGGGACCCGCGCCGAGGACGCCGCGCAGCGTCTTGCCGCTGCCGGGGCCGACCTGGTCGGTGCCAACTGCGGCGCCGGACCGCTCGAGCTCCTCGCCACGGTGAAGCGGATTGCGGCCGCCTGCTCCCTCCCGATCGCCGCCTATCCCAACAGCGGTTTCCCCGAATACCTGGAAGGGCGCTACATCTACCGCACCACGCCCGAGTACTTCGCCGACCGCGCCGAGGAACTTGTCGAAGCCGGTGCCTCCCTGGTGGGTGGGTGCTGCGGTACCACGCCGGAACACATCCGGGTGATGGCGGAGCGGCTGCAGGGTTCTACCCTCTCCCCTAAGGAGAGGGTGCCCGCAGGGCTGGTGAGTGCGGTGCCACGCAGTGAAGACGTTGCAGTGGGCGAAGCCCTCACCCCCGGCCCCTCTCCCACGGGGCGAGGGGAGCTCTCAGGCAGTTTCCTCGACGCATGGGGCGTGGAGCCGGTGATCACCGTTGAACTCGACCCTCCGAAGGGGCTCGACTGCGAGAGGGTACTGGCCGGGAGCCGGGCACTCAAGGCGGCTGGGGCGCACGCCATAAACCTCGCCGAGAACCCGCTCGCGCGCGTGCGCATGGGGAACCTGGCCCTTGCCGCGACCATCCGCCGCGAGGTCGGCATCGAGGTGATCGCCCACGTCACCTGCCGCGATCGCAACCTGATCGGGATGCAGTCCGACCTGATGGGGGCGAGCCTTTTGGGGGTCACCTCCATCCTCGCCGTCACCGGCGACCCGGCGAGCCTGGGGGACGAGGCCGGTGCCTCCTCGGTCTTCGATCTCAACTCGTTCACGCTCCTTAAGCTTTTGAGCGATCTGAACCGCGGGGTAAACGCGCTCGGCAACCCGATCGGCGCCGGGACCGGCTTCACCCTGGGTGCCGCCTTCAACCCGAACACGCAGCGGATGGACGTGCAGGTTGGGCGCCTCGAGAAGAAGGTGGCCAACGGTGCCCGTTTCGTGCAGACCCAGCCGATCTACGACATCGCGCGTTTCGAGGAGATGATGGAGCGCACCGCCGGTCTTAGTATCCCCATCCTCCCTGGCGTGTTGCCGCTGGTATCCGGGCGTAACGCCGAGTTTCTGCACAACGAGGTCCCCGGTATCGTCATCCCCGAGGAGATCCGTAAGCGCATGGCCGGGAAGACCGGCGAGGACGGAGTCGCCGAGGGGCTCGCCATAGCCAGGGAATTCATCGAGGCGGCAGGCGCCAGGGCGGGCGGGTTTTACCTGATCCCCCCCTTCGGCAAGTACGAGATCGCCGTGGAACTGGTTAGATTCATAAAAGAGAAAACCCGAAAAGCGGCTTTTAACTTATTTTGACCTGCATCAATTTCAATCGAGACCAAGGAGCAGATGATGACCGAGATGAAGAAAGACATCCTGCAAAAAGGCGCCATCCTGCAGCGCGACCGTGAGACCTACGCCATCGCGCCGCACATCCCCGGGGGCTTCACCGACACCGCCACGCTGAGAAAGATCTGTGACGTGGCCGACAAGTACGGGCTCACCCTGAAGATCACCTCGGCGCAGCGCATCGCCATGTTCGGCGTGAAGGAAGAAGAACTGGACGCGGTCTGGACCGACCTCGCCGAGGAACCGGGTGCCGCCATCGGCCTGTGCGTGAGAAGCATCCGGATCTGCCCCGGCACCCAACAGTGCAAGCGCGCGGTGCTCGACTCCGCCTCGCTCGGCCTCAAGCTGGACAAGATCTACCACGCCATGGAGCTCCCCAACAAGATGAAGATGGGTGTCTCCGGCTGCCTGCTCGCCTGCGCCGAGTCCGGCGTGAAGGACATCGGCATCGTCGGCCACAACAAGGGGTGGCGCGTCCTCGTCGGAGGTAACGCCGGGCCCCGTCCGCGCCTGGGCGAGATGCTCGTGGACAACATCCAGACCGAGGAAGAAGTGCTCGAGGTGGTGGCGAAGGTGGTAGAGGTCTACAAGAACGACCCGCAGCAGGGGCGACTGGGTAGGCTGATCGAGGAGATCGGCATCGAGGCTTTCCGCGTTCGCGTCCTCGGCACGCAGCAGTAGGTCAGGGTGAGAGCGGCAACGATGACAAGAAAAGATCTACGCGCGGGAGGGACACGTGGCGCTTATTGAGGACGCGCTCTTCACGCGCATCAAGAACAGGGTAGGCAAGGCGATTTCGGAGTTCGACCTGATCTCGGAAGGTGACCGCGTCGCGGTCGCGGTTTCAGGGGGGAAGGACTCCTACGCGATGCTGCACGTGCTGGAGACCCTGCGCCGGCGCGCTCCGGTGCGCTACGAACTGGTCGCCATCAACATCGATTCCGGCTACCGTGGGTACCGCGCCGACATCATCGAGGAGCACCTGAAGGAGCACGGCTTCACCTACCACATGGAGAAGACTGAGCACTACGACATCATCTCGGAGAAGCGGCGCCCGAACTCCTCCTACTGCTCGATCTGCGCGAGGCTCAAGCGCGGCACCCTGTACACCCTCGCGCAGCAGATGGGGTGCAACAAGCTGGCGCTCGGGCACCACATGGATGATTTCGTCGAGACGCTGCTTTTAAACCAGTTCTTCGTCGGCTCGCTGAAGGCGATGGCCCCGAGCATGCTGGCGGATAACGGCGTAACCACGGTTATCAGGCCGCTGGTCTACGTTCCTGAGAAGGATATTATCCCGTTCTCGCGCAACAACCGTTTTCCCGTGGTCTGCTGCTGCTGTCCCGTCTGCGGGACCGCGGACCTGCAGCGCAAGAGGATGAAGGAACTCCTCTCCACCTTGGAGCGGGACAACCCCTTCGTGAAGAACAGCCTCCTGAAGGCCTTGTCCAACGTCCACCCGCGCCATTTGCTGGACAAGGGGTTGACGAGAAAGCCCTCCTGACGCAGGTCGGCGATGATGTCCTTCACGGTGATGTGCCCGCAGTAGATGACGATTCCCACGGCTCCTATGACCATCGGTTCCATGTGCTACCTCCGCTTCGTGTGATGATACGACGGTAGCAGGTGGTAGCGACAAGAAAAGTCGCAACTATATAAGCTAGGCAAAACAAGGTGAGGTTCATGGCAGAAAAAAAAGTGCAAAAGGTTCGCTTGGCCGTCCAGTGGGGCTTCCTTCTCTTCTCCCTATACCTGGGGGTAACCTTCTACCGCTTCGTGCTGCACTTCCAAAGCGGCGGTGCCACGCCGTTCGTGGAGCGTCCAAACGGCGTCGAGGCCTTTCTCCCCATCTCAGCTCTGGTGAGCCTCAAGGGTTGGATCGTTTCCGGCACCATCAACGACGTGCACCCCGCAGCGCTCGTGGTCTTTCTGAGCGTGATCGCGATGTCGCTTCTTCTGAAGCGCTCCTTCTGCTCGTGGGTCTGCCCGGTCTCTACGATCACGGAGGTCTGCTGGAAGGTGGGGTACAAGATCTTCGGGAAAAACTTCAAGATCTGGCTCTGGCTCGACTGGCTGCTGCGTCCCATCAAGTACCTGCTGCTCGCCTTTTTCGTGGTCTCCATCCTGGGGTTCATGGCGCCTGACAGCGTGAGCGACTTCATCGCCGGCGACTACAACAAGATGGCCGACATCAAGATGCTGGACTTCTTCGTGCACCTCTCGGGGACGCCGCTCGTGGTGATCGGGATCCTGCTCGCCCTGTCGTTTTTCTTCAAGAACCCGTTCTGCCGTTTCCTCTGCCCTTACGGCGCGCTCCTGGGGCTCGTCTCCCGTCTGTCTCCGGTCAAGGTGCAGCGTAACGAGAGCGCCTGCATCTCCTGCGGCGGCTGCACCAGGGCCTGCCCCTCTTACATCGACGTGATGCACCAGGAGCGGGTCTGCTCCGAGGAGTGCGTCGGCTGCCTGCGCTGCGTGAGCGCCTGCCCGAAGCCGGAGGCGCTGCAGATGAAGGCGAAGAACGGCAAGGTGATCCCGGGGATGGTGTACGCAGCCCTCGTCGTCGCGGTCTTCATCGGCGGGACCCTCATCGGCCGCGCCACCGGACACTGGCACAGCTCCATAACGAAGAGCGATTACCAGAGGCTCATCGCCGCACCGCCGGTGGAGCACCCGTAGTCCATGCCCCTCCGGGGGGCGGAGTGACAACTGCAGTAAAAACGAAAAGAGGGGACGGTATCGCTACCGTCCCCTCTTGTTATTTTCAGAATGGCGAGGGTGAAAATGGATCGTGCCGTTTCGCCCCTTTTCCCGCCTGATTTTCTCTGCTTACCCTTCCTCTTCCTCGCCGAGCGCGATCTCGCGGTAGGCGCGGTCCTCTTCGAAGCGTTTGGTCTGCGCCTGCTGCTTCTCGAGGTCCGCCTTGCACTTCACGCAGTGGCGGGCGAAGGGAACGATCTTAAGTCTCCCCATCGGGATCTCTTCCTCGCACTCCTCGCAGATGCCGTACTCGCCTTCTTCGAGGCGAAGTAACGCCTCGTCTATATTGCGCAATTTCTCGCGCTCCCGGTCACCCAGCAAAAGGCCGAGCTCGCGGTCGCGCTCGCTGGAAGCCTGGTCGTAGATGTCGCCGCTCGGCTCGTTGATCGGTGCATCAGAACCGGACTTGACAGTCTTGTTAATCTCTTTAAGCGTCTCCTCTTTCATTTTGAGGAGCATCGCTTTCATTTCTTCAGGTTTTTCAGTCATGTATAAACTATCTCCGTTGTTTCTTAATACCCTCAAAAAGCGACGCAATAATACAGCAATAGAGGTTCATGTCAAGTTAAAAGCCTACTCTATGATCTCCCCAATCAGGTCATAGTCTGAAGAATCTGTTATCTTCAATCTGACTATGTCACCGACATTGGCATTGCCTGCGGTGATGTAAACCTGACCGTCCACATCGGGGGCCTGACGGGAGGAACGACCCTTCAGAAGCAGCTCGGTTTCCTCGCTGTACCCCTCGACCAGCACGTCTTCCTCGCTGTCCACCAGGGTCCGGTTGTGCTTGAAGGAGACGCGCGCCTGGGTGCGCATCAGCTTCTTGTGACGTTCGCGCTTCACGCGCTCGGAAACCTGGTCCGCCATCTCGGCGGCCGGGGTCCCCTCCTCGCGCGAGTAGCAGAAGACGCCGAGGCGGTCGAAGCGGGTCTCTTCCACGAACTGCAGGAGCTTCTTGAAGTCCTCGTTGGTCTCGCCCGGGAAACCGACGATGAGCGAGGTGCGGATGGCGATGTCCGGGATCTCGCGGCGCAGCTTCTTGATCAGGGTGCGGATGTCGTCCTCGCCGCTTCTGCGCTTCATGTTCTTAAGGACCGGATCGGCTATGTGCTGGATCGGGAGGTCCAAGTACTTGCACACCTTGGGCTCGTTCTTTATGAGCTCGATGAGCGAGTCCCTCACCCCGTCCGGGTAGGCGTACAGGAGCCTGATCCACTTGAGCCCCTCGAGTTTCGCGAGCTCCTGGACCAACTGCTCGAGGCTCGGTTTTTCGGGAAGATCACGGCCGTAGGCGGTGATGTCCTGGGCGATCAGGTTCAGCTCCTTCACCCCTGCCGCCACGAGCGATTTGGCCTCCGCCATGAGCGTCGCGAAGGGGCGGGAGCGGTGTGCGCCGCGCAGCGAGGGAATGACGCAGTAGGAGCAGTTGTTCGAGCACCCCTCCGCGATCTTCAGGTACGCGGTGTAGTGCGGCGAGGACTGCAGGCGCGGCAGCTCGTCGTTGTAGACGAAGTTCGGGTCGCCGGTGTAGCAGAGCTGGGTGTCGGTCCCCTTCTTCTCCGCGATGATCTCCGCGATGCGCGGGTAGTCGCCGGTGCCGATGAAGATGTCCACCTCGGGAAGTTCCTTGGCGAGCTCCTCCTGGTAGCGCTGCGGCAGGCAGCCGGTCACGATCAGGAGCTTGCAGCGCGCGTCGTGCTTTCGGTCCGCCAGGTCGAGGATGGTGTCGATGCTCTCCTGCTTCGCCTCTTTTATGAAGGAGCAGGTGTTCACCACGATGATATCGGCCTGCATCTCATCGGTGGTGACTTCGTACTCGTCCTTGGAGAGGTAGCCCAGCATCACCTCGGCGTCCACCAGGTTCTTCGGGCAGCCCAGGCTCACCAGGCTCACTTTTTCCTTAATCTTCTGGTTCAAAAAAATCCCCTCTTCTTGATTAGCTTCTGAAGTTGACGAACTGCATGTCGATGTCGAGGTCCTTACCCTTGAGGGTCTTGATGACATCCTGCAGGTCGTCGATGTTTTTGCCGGTGACGCGGAGCTGGTCGTCCTGGATCTGGCTCTGCACCTTCAGCTTGGTATCCTTGATCACCTGGCCGATCTCTTTCGCCTTCTCCTTGGAGATCCCCACCTGCAGGGTGATGATCTGGCGCACCATGCCGCCGGAGGCCTGCTCGACCTTGCCGTACTGCAGCGCCTTGGGCGAGATGTTGCGCTTCACGAACTTGGATTGCAGGATGTCGATGACAGCCTTCAGCTTGAAGTCGTCCTCGGAAAGGACCTTGATGCTCTCCTTCTCCAGGGTCACCTCGCTCTTGCTCCCCTTGAAGTCGTAGCGTTGGCTGATCTCCTTCACGGTCTGGTTGATGGCGTTGTCGACTTCCTGCATGTCGACCTTGGAAACGATGTCGAATGACGGCATAGAACCCCCTATTAAATTCAAGCTGCTGCTATCTGTTCTTGATGACCTGCACCCCCGAAGGGATCCTGAAGCTGAACTTGCCGCTGGAGATGCCGCGGTTCGTCCTCACGTTGCTGAAGTCCATCCGGGTCGTGTTCCCGATCTGGTCGACCACCGTGGAGGAGACCACCGGGAAGGGGGTGGAGGGCTTCCCCTTGGCGATGAAGCTCTCGACCGCGTCACCGGAGATGGTGAGCTGCAGCTTCGCCATGGCGGCGCTCTTCTTGTGCGGGGTGAGCTCCAGCTGGTAGTTGCCGTTTTTGTCCTTCGCGTTGTCGGCGAAGGCGATGGCGAAGTCCTTGGAGACCTGCCCGAGACCGGTCAGGTAGTTCATGGCGATGCCGTTGCCCGCCTCGAACATCTGCGCGAGGTCCATCACCATGACCTGCTTCTGGTCCGGGATGTAGTACCAGACCGTCTTGCCGTTGGAAACGATCTGCTGCTTCGGCTTGGTGTAGTTGAAGCGGAACATGGAGTCCTTGCTCCCACCCTTCTTGATGAAGAGCTCGCCGCCCCCCTTCTCATCGCGCCTGAGCGCTTTGACGTGGCTTTTCTGGCTGAAGTCCGCCTGCAGGTCGTTCAGGGAGGCGTACCCCTGCTCCAGGGTGCGTACCACCTGGGAGAGCTCGGCGCAGAGGGCGGAACTGACGGAAAGGGTGATCAGGGCGAGACACAGGACGACGGTTCTGGCAAATTTCATGTTCGACCTCTGAAAATTAGTGAAGGTCTCGGGTGTGGACCCGGGACCCTCGTGGCGCCGCATAAGCGGCGGTTTGACCGGGCATTGTGACATACAACCGGATATCGTGCAACTGTTTCATTGATCGAGGGAGGCGAGCATGGCGCCCAGCGACGTGGGGGAGGGCATGAGGAATATGCTCCCCCCGCAGCGCGAGTCGGAAACGTCGAAGACCGTGTCGATCATGACCACCTTTTCCCCGTCGGCCCCGGGCTCCATGGCGCGCTCCAGGATCTCTCGCCCGTTGCCGGAGCAAAATGCCGGGACCGAGGGGAGCAGCGTCATCTTTAGCGAGTTACCCAGGGCGTTCAGGCAGGCCGAGGCGAGGATGTTGCCGACCTCCATGAGGGTGGCTCTTTCCATCTCGGAAAGCGGCGTCCCGGGCTTCGGGACCACCCCGAGGAGGAGCTCGAGGATCCGGTGCGCGTTTTCCTCGAGAAGCATGATCAGGATGCTGCCGCGCACGTTGCCGAGGATCTGCAACTGCAGCGCGGTGACCTCGTGCGCCTCCATCAGGCCGGTCATCCCCGGGCCGTCGAGCACCTGCAGGCGCGGCACCTGGATGTGCACCCCTTTACCCATGAGCTGCGACAGGGCGATGGCTGCGTGCTCCATGCCGAGGCTGCACACCTTGGTCAGCGTTTTCAGTTCCGCTTCGTATTCTGCCTGGTCAGCCATGTCAGCCTCCGGTGGTTCCCGCGCTGAAGCGGGTAACCGCGATGCGTCTTATAGAAGTTCGGAAATGTCGAGGATGGTGACGATCTCGCCGTCGCCGAGCGTCGCCCCGCCGGCGAGCCCCGTCATCCCGTCTAGCGGTCTTCCCAGCCTTTTTACGAACAGTTCGTGCTGCCCCAGGAGGCGGTCCACCACCATGCCCACGCGGCGCCCCTTGGCCTCGGTGACGAAGAGCGGGAGGATCCCGTCGGGGAAGCGCCCGAGGGGGAGCCCCAGCACCCGGTTCAGAGATAATAGCGGGATCGACTCGTCGTCGAGCTGAAACATCTGCCTTTTTCCCACCGTCTCGATCTGGCGCCGGGAGAGCTCCACGGTGCGCTGTACCGCGTTCACCGGGATGGCGGTCTTGATCGGGCCGCACTGCACCAAAAGCGCGTGGATGATGGCGATGGTGAGCGGCAGCTTGAGCGTGATGACGGTTCCCTGTCCCGGCTCGGACTCTATCCCGAGGGTCCCCCCCAGCTTCGCGATGGCGGCGTTCACCGCGTCCATGCCGACGCCGCGCCCGGAGATGTCGGTCACCTCTTTGGCGGTGGAGAAGCCGGGGATGCAGGAGAGCATGAGCGCCTGGCGGGGGGAGAGGAGCTCCCCCTCTTCGGGGGTGATGAGCCCCTTGCGCACCGCGGCATCGATCATCGCCTGCGGCTCCATGCCGCGCCCGTCGTCGCGCACCGTGATGTGGATCCGGTCCCGGTCCCGCGACACCGACAGCTTGACGAGCCCGCGCGCCGGTTTCCCGGCCCGCTCCCGTTCCTCCCCGTCCTCGATGCCGTGGTCCACGGCGTTTCTCAGGATGTGGTTCAGGGGATCGACGAGCTGCTCGAGGACGCCGCGGTCGAGGCCGATCTCGCGCCCGGTGAGCTCGAAGTGGATCTCCTTGCCGCTTTTCTTGGCGACGGCACGCACCGAGCGCTGGAAACGGTCGCTGATCGCCTCGAAGGGCATCAGGCGCACCTTCATCACCTCGTCGTGCAGGGCGCGCAACAGCTTCGAGGTCTCGGACACCGCGTCGTTCAGGGCGGTGGACTCGAGCTCCCGGCCGATACTCAAAAGGCGCTGCTTGTTGGTGACCAGCTCGCCGGTCAGGTTGATCAGGTGGTCGAGGAGCTCGGTCTTCACCCGCACCGTGCCCCCCAGATCGGTTGTGCTCTCCTTCGCACGTTCCGTTTCGGCCGGTGGGGCGGGTTCGGAAGCCTGCGCTGGCTCGGCAGCCGGGGAGAAGGCCCTGGGCGCTTCGTCCGGTTTCTGCGCCTTTTTCTCCGGGGCGGGGACGTAGGACGCGAGCCGCAAGGCGTACCCGTCGGTCGGAAGGCTCGAGGGGCGCTCCTCTTCGACGTCCTTTAAAAGCGCGTCGATCAGGTCCACCCCTTCGAGCAAGAGGTCGGCCACCCCGGCCCCGAAGGGGAGGGCGCCGTCGCGCACCCGCGCCATCAGGTCTTCCATGCTGTGGGCCACTACGACCACGTCGCCGTACTCCATCGAGGCCGCCATCCCCTTCAGGGAGTGCGCGCCGCGAAACAGCGCGTCGATGGCGCTTCGCTCGGCCGGGGACTGCTCGAGCGCAACCACCTGCTCCGCGATGGTTCTCAAGTACTCCCGCGATTCCGAGAGGAAGAGGGCTTTGTACTGCGACATGTCCATCGGTTACCCCTGGACCACTTCCCTGAGCACCCGGGTGACGAGCTCCGGGTTGAACGGTTTGAGGATGAAGGCCTTGGCCCCCGCCTCGGCGGCGGCGGTGGTGAGGGCCTCCTGGCCTATGGCGGAGCACATCACCACGCGGGCGGCGGCGTCGTACGCCATGATCTCCTGGAGCGCCTCGATGCCTCCCTTGTTCGGCATGACGATGTCCAGGGTGACCAGGTCAGGGAGGGATTCGCGGTACTTGGCGACCGCCTCCTCGCCGTCGGACGCCTCGGCGGTTATCTCGTAACCTTCTTCGGTGAGGATGTCGCGCAGCATTTTCCTCATGAACATGGAGTCGTCTACTATCATGACCTTGATGGCCATCAGTTACCTCCTGGGGCGGATTTGGGTGCGGCCGCGCGCAGATCCTCCTCCAGGGAGGAAAGGAGCGTCTCGAGTCTCACCAGGCGCAGGTGCCCCTGCGGGGTCTCGAGGAGCGCCTCGATAAGGGGATCGTCGGACCGGGTCGCCCCGGTGATGCTCTGCGCATCGATGATGGAGCCGACGGCATCCACCTTCAGGGCGAGGTGGGCGAGTTTCGTGTCGATCACGAGGAGCTTGCCGGGAAGGGGGCGGCTTCCCGCTCCCAGGTACTGGGCGAAGTCGAGGAGGGCGGTCAGGTTGCCGTGAAAGTTGATGAGGCCCAGGTAGTAGGGAGGGGCGCCGGCAAAGGGGTAGCTTTGCTGCGGCTCCATGACCTCGCAGACCTCGGTCAGGTTCAGGGCGAAGAGCTCGCGCCCCACGCTGAAAACGAGCAGGCGCTCCGCAATCACGCTTGGGGCTCCGGCGCGGTTCCCGGGTCGACCTGGAAGCGCTCCACCGAATGGAGCAGCTCGTCGGCCAGTTTCGCGAGCTCCTGGGTCTGGTACACCATCTCCTGCATCGCGGCGTGCTGCTCTTCGGTTGCCGCGGAGACCTCCTCGGTGGAGGCCGCGTTGTCCTCGGCCACCTTGGCGATCTCGTCCACCATGGTCACCATCTTGGCGGCACCGGTGGTCTGCATCTGCGAGAGATCGGCGATGGAGTTCGCCTTCCTCTCGGTATCCACGACGGTGGCGAGGATCTCCCTGAAGGCCTCGGCTGTGGTGTCCAGGTTCTTCTTGCCGCCGATGATGCCGCGCGAGCTGTCGGTGATGGTTTCCTGCACCCGGCGGCTCTCCACCTTGACGATGTCGATCAGTTCGACGATCTCGGTGGCGCTCTTCGCACTCCCGTCGGCGAGCTTTCTCACCTCCTCGGCGACCACGCCGAATCCCTTGCCGGACTCGCCGGCGCGGGCCGCCTCGATCGAGGCGTTCAGGGCGAGGAGGTTCGTCTGGCGCGCCATCTCTACGATGAAGTCGGCGATCTTGCCCACCTGCTGCAGTTTCCCGTTCAGGTCCATGAACTGCATCGAGATGAGTTCGACGGAGTCGAAGAAGCTCTTCATCCGCTCCACCGAGTCGGTGGCGAGCTCGCCGCCCTTCTGGGCGGTCTGGCTCGTCTCACGCGCCGCCTTCGCGGTCTCCTTGGCGCGCCGCGCCACGAGGTCGATGGAGATCGCCATCTCGTGGATCACCTTGGCCCCTTTGGTCAGCATCTCGGCCTGGTTCTCAGCACCGCCGGAGATGGTCTCGATCGCCTGGGCCACCTCCTCGGTGGAGGCGTTTATCTGCAGCGCGGTGGAGGAGAGGGTGCGCGCCGATTCGGAGACCCGCTCCGAGGTGTCGCGGATCTGGCGCACCAGGGCTCTCAGGCTCTCCAGCATGGTGTTGATGGACTGCGCCATGGAGTGGGTCTCGTCCGGGAACCTCGGCTCAGGGAAGTCGACGTCGCTCGAGAGATCCCCCCGGCTGATCGATTCGGTCGCACCGGTCAGGATCGAGATGTTCTTGGTGAAGCTCTTGGAGAAGAAGGAGCCTAGGATGAGTCCGATGGTGAGCGCCACCACGTAGGAGATGACGCTGGTCATCTCGGGGGAGTAGTCCAAAAGCTTCACACCGGAAGGTACGAAGACCACGGCGGCGACGACGGCCAGAAAGCCTAGGATGAACTTGTAGCCGATTTGGATGTACATGAAGCGAGCTCCTTTTTGCTGCAAGAATCGGTGCGCTACACGGCCCGGTAGATGCGTTCCACCGGGCAGACGGTCCGAAAACGCCTGCGGGCCGTGCCGAAGAGGGTCTCGGACTTGCCGAGCACGAGGTAACCGTCAGGGGCGAGGGCGTCGGCGAAGGCGTTCAGGATGGTTTCCTGCCGCTCCCTTTCGAAATAGATGAGGACGTTGCGGCAAAGGATCAGGTCACACGGCTCCCACTCCCTCTGGTGGTTCAGGTCTGCCTGGGAGAAGGCGACCTTGCCGGAGAGCTCGGGGCGCAGGCGAAAGCGCGCCCCCTCCGGCTCGAACCAGCGCTCCAACTGGCCGGGGGCGAGCTCGCCCAGCCGGTCCGGGTGGTAGATCGCCTCGCGCGCCTGCACGAGTGTCGCGGCATCGACGTCCACGCCGCGGATCTCGACCCTCTCGGCGTACCCGGCGAAGCGCTCCTTCAGGATCATCGCCAGGGTATAAGGCTCCTCACCCCCCGCGCACCCGATGCTCATGAGCCTCAGCCGCTCGCGGGAGGCCAAGAGTTCGGGCAGGACCGTGGTGGCGAGCTTCTCGAAGACGGACGGGTTCCTGAAAAAATGGGAGACGTGGATGGTGAGGACGCGCAGCAGGTGGTCCTGCTCGGTAGTGCTTTGGCCCAGGAGTTCACCGTAGGCCTCCGGGGAGGGGGACTGGGTGGCGCGTACCCGGATATGGATGCGCCTTTTGACGCATTTGTCCTTGTACCCGTCCAGGGTGAACCCGGAGCGTGTCTTCAGGATGCGCCCGATGGCCTCGAAGGTTTCCGGGGCGATATCCGGCTCGGCGCCGCTTACGCCGTCAAGCATCTGCCGCGCCGCGGGCGTTTGTCGCCGTTGCCTTGCCTGGTGCAACCGAGGTCATGAAAAGCCCCTGTGAACTGGTGATTGGAGATGCCGTTCAAACAGCAAATCAGATAGCACAACTGCGGCTCAAAAGTCAATGAGGACGTCTACTTGCGCGAAAAAAGCCCCGCCTTGTCCGGACGGGGCTTTTTGCCCTTCACGCGTGAAGGGGTAACCCTAGGACGCGAGGTAGGCGGCGATGTTCTCGGTGAGGGTGCGGTAGATCTTGCGGCACTCCACCTCGTCGCGCTCGAGGAGCGTCACGCGGAAGCCCAAAAGCTCGGTGTTGAAGGAGGAGAGCGGCACGACGCAGATCCCGGTGTGGGCGAGGATGTAGTAGACGAAGCGCTTGTCCGGGGCCACTCCGGGCTGGTTCACGATCCCCTCCACGAGGGCGCGGATCTCGGGGTTCGCGATGGGAAGGCTCTGGGTGTCGTTCAGCACCCCCTTCTTGAAGGGGACCGCCATGTAGAACGCGCCGTTGGTACGGTTCACCGAGAGCTCGGGCACCTTCGCGAGCGCCTCGTACATGATGTTGCTCATCTTCTCGTAGCGGGTGATGCGCTCCTTCAGGTAGTTATGGTAGTCCGGGTGCTTCATCACGGCGGGGAGGCAGCGCTGCGGCAGCGTCGTGGAGCAGACCTCGTTCATCTTGGTGGAGAGGATCGAGTTGACGAACTTCTTGAAGCGCGCGTCGCGCTCGCCGTTGTAAACCTCGATCCAGCCGCAGCGCGAGCCGGGCCACGGCAGCTCCTTGGAGATCCCCTTCATGGCGATGGCCGGGACCTCGCCGATCACGTCCGAGATGGGGACGGTGTGCTCGCCGTTGTAGACTATGTTGCTGTACACCTCGTCGGCGATCAGGAACAGGTCGTACTTCTTCGCGATCGCCACGATCTGCTTTAACACCTCGGGGGGGTACACCATCCCGGTCGGGTTGTCCGGGTTGATGAGCATGATGCCGGAGATCTGCGGGTTGTACTTCACGTGGCACTCGAGGTCATCCATGTCGGGGTACCAGTTGTCCTCGGGTTTGAGGCGGTAGCAGACCGGGACGGCGTTCGCGTGGGCCGCCTCGCCGATGGAGTGCGTCGTGTAGGTGGGGGAGGGCATGAGCACGCGGCTCTCCGCCCTCAGGTTCCCGTACACCTTGGCGATGGCGTCGCCGAGACCGTTGAAGAAGATGATGTCGTCCGGGGTGATCTGTGCGCCGCCGCGGCTGTTGGTGATGCTGCAGATGAACTCGCGGGTCTCGAGGACGCCGCGCGTCGGGCAGTAGGCGTAGCTGTCGTCGTTCATCGCCTCTGCCGCTACGATCTCCTTCATCCAGAGCGGGATGATCTCGCCCTTGACGATGGGGTCACCGATGTTCTCCCAATTGACCTTCACGCCGAGGCGCTGCACCTTCTCGGCCACGGTGACGATGTTTCGGATTTCGTAGGTCAGTTCTCCCGCGCCGGGAGTAACTATTTCGTTGCGCATCTTTTTCCCCCTGATGGTATGTATGCAGCTGTTGTTCGAGCGGATTTTGTATAAAAAAAGGCCGTGGGGGTCCCCCACGGCCTTTAGTAGAAATCTTTTGTTTTCTAATCAGCAGTGGCGGCTCTGGAAGTTTCTGGCCGCTGCTGCTGCGTGGACGACGCCACGTGATGTAACGCTGTTAGTATACATGACGCCTCTGATATCATGCGGAAATGTCAATGTCAACGTTTTTTCTGTCTACCGGGCAAGTTCCGTCGCCACGGTGAGCCTGCCATCCGGGTCGCGCCAGCGCATCCAGCCAGCAGGGTTCTCAAGCCGCGCCCAGGCGTCCTCCACCTCGAGGATGCGCACGCGCTGGTCGCGCGCGACGGCTCCCGCCGCGCTACCCGCAGCACCCGGGGCGCTTTTCACCTGGTACCACTCCTTCTTCATGCCGGGGAGCACGCGGACGCTCCGTCCCGGCAGGAACTCGCGCCAGGCTATGTAGCGCCAGCTCCGGTCGTCCTGCACCCACCCCTGGCGCCCCGCATCGTCCAGGGCGACCCGGGACCAGCCGCGCCGCCTCTCGTACACCGCGACGAGCGCGCTGTCGGGTGCTCCGCTAAGGTGGGGCAGGGAAAACGGGGCGAGCTCGGTGAGCCGCTCCACGCCCGGCTCGTGGTAGAGCGGGACCGTTCCCGGCTCACGCCCCGGGGCGTCCTGCACCACGAGGACACCGCTGCCGCTGTAGGGGCGCGGCGCCGGCGGGGCACCCGCTGCAGCGCCGGCGGTTAGGGCCAGAAGCAAGGCTCCCGGCAAAAGGTGTCTCACATCTCCACCAGGGCGAACTCGTTGCCGTCCGGGTCGGCGACAACCGCCATTTTGCCCCACTGACTCTTCTCCAGGGGCTCGGTGAAGCGCACCCCCTCGCTCACGAGCTTCGCGTAGAGCTCCTCGAGCCCCTTCACGGTCAGGGTGATGCCGGTGTGGCGTCCCACGAGCTTTACCGCCGCATCGTGCATGGCAAGCGATACGCCGAGTGCGGTACCCTCGCCGGGGAGGAACTCCATCATGTACTCGGTCTCCTGGCCGGGGGGGAGCCCCAACTGCTCGCGATAAAAGCGGCGTGCGGCCTTGATGTCCTTGACAAATACAACAACATTCTTAATTTTCTCTACCATGGAAACCACCTTGAATGGTATGTTGTGACAGCGTTTTAACTACATAGCAGAGTGAGCGGGCGCTGGCAAGGTTAATCAGCCGCCGACTTTTCGTCCGCGGGAGGGATACGTGACGCAGCATTTCAAGCCCAGGGAGGTCTACGTCGCCTCCTCGTACATGGCCCCGGTGGGGCGCTACAACGGCCGCGAGCGCGAGGCGCTCACCTTCCTGCAGATGGCGGAAAAGGCGGGCGAGGTCTTCGCCGGGAGCCGCATCCGGCGCAGCGACGTCGGCGCGGTCGTGGTCGGCTGCCAGAACCCGGTCGCCTTCTCCGGGGTGGACAACACCGCGGCCAAGATCGCCGGCGTGCTCGGCATCTCCGGGGCGAAGTCGGTACTGATCGACACCGCATCTTCGTCGGGGGCCTCGGCGCTCGAGTACGCCTACCTGCAGATCGCCTCCGGGCGCTGCGACCACGTCCTCGCCATCGGCATCCAGAAGATGAGCGACGTCGCCACCGGGCAGGCGACCCGCATCGTGGCCGGGGTGATCGACCGCGACGAGGCGGAGTTCGGTCTCTCCATGCCCGCCTGCGGCGCCCTCGTCGCGCGCTCCCTCATAGAGCGGCTGAAGCTCTCCACCGAGGAGTGGACCGCATTCTCGGCGCTTTTGACGCAGAGGGCGCACCGCTTCGCCGCGAAGAACCCGGAAGCGCACCTAAATTTCGAGATCCCCCTCGAGGATTACTACCGCCAGATCGTCACCGGGAAGAACTACCGCTACTGGTGGCCGCTTCGCTACCACGACTTCTGCCCCATGTCCGACGGGGTTGCCGCGGTCCTTTTGTCGGCCACGCCGCACGAGGTGATCGTCTCCGGCGTCGGGAGCGCCACCGACATCCCCACCATCGCGGACCGCCCCTACTTCCACAGCTTCCCCGCCACGGTGCGCGCCGCGGCCGAGGCGTACGCCATGGCCGGGATAAGAAAGATCACCGACTTCTCCGGCAAGATCCACGTCAACATGCACGACCCCTTCAACGGCTTCGGCCCGATCAACATGGTGGACCTCGGTTTCGTGCACCGGCGCCGCATCCTTGACGGGCTTTTGGACGACGAGCTCACCGGGGAAAACGGGGCTTTCCCCACCAACGTGACCGGCGGGCTCAAGGGGCGCGGCCATCCGCTTGGCGCCACCGGGATGATCCAGATCGTCGAGAACCACCGTCTCATCACGCAGGGGCGCTTCAAGGCGGGGCTTGCCCACTCCATCGGCGGCCCGATCAACAACAACGTGGTGACCCTTTTGGAGCAGACCTCGCACTACCGGCAGCGCCCCCGTCCCGAGCTCGCCCCGTGGGGGCTTCCCCCCCTCGGGCGCATGAAGCCCAAGAACCTCACCGTGAACGAGCTCGTGAACGGCACCCCGGTAGCCGCGCGCTTCGTTGCCGCCACCACCCGCTTCAACTTCAAAAACGGCGAGCCGGAGGGGATCATCATCATCGTCTCCTGCTTCGCGGAAGGGAAGCGCTACTCCTTCCTCTTCGGTGTTGCCGGCGAGCACTACGCGGAGATCGCGCAGCTCAAAACCGGTGATCCGGTGAGCCTCGAGCGCGCGGGCGAGGAGATCCTCGTGAACCGGATCCCGGTGCGCAAGTTCTACCGGCGCACCATGGACGGGATGCTGGAGCTTGCCGGCAGCGGCTGGAAGAAACTCACCGGCAACGGCTAGAGGGTTTGCCTTGACAGGGCGTGCCGGATCGGTATATTAGCCGCCGGTCCGGGCTCCCCGGGCAAGCAAGCAATGAAGGAGCAGGAAGGATGACCATGCTGTTCAAGATCCTGGGTGTGATCTTCGCCCTTTTCGTCGTTTTGTTCGTCGCCATCGTGATCGAGGAGTCTTTCCTCGGGGGACGCCGCAGGAGGCGGCTCGAGCGTAAGGCGCGCGCCGAGGCCGAGGCGCGTGGCGTCGAGAGGGGTTAGGGACCGGCGGCCGGCCGGGTAGGGGGCTTCATGGATGGCGCGGTGAAGGTCGTCGCGATCGTTGGGAGCTACGTGAGGGGGGGCGTCGTCGACCAGGTGGTGGACGAGGTCCTTGCCGGCGTGGTCGCAGCGGGCGGTCGCGCCGAGAAGCTTTACCTGCTCGACACCCACGTGGAATTTTGCACCAACTGCCGCCTCTGCACCCAAGAGCCCGGGAGGGCGCGCGGCATCTGCCCGATAGCCGACGAGATGTCGCGGGTGCTCGACCTTGTGGAGGGGTGCCAGGCGCTCGTTCTTGCCTCTCCCACCAACTTCGGTTCGGTGACCGCCGTTACAAAGCGCTTCGTGGAGCGGCTCGTCTGCTACGCCTACTGGCCCTGGGGAACCCCGGCCCCTAAGACGCGCTCGCAGGAAAGGCCGCGGCGCGCCGTCCTCGTCGCCTCCAGTGCGGCCCCCGCCTTCATGGCGCGGCTTTTCACCCCGGTGCTGAAGACGCTCCGGCAAAGCGCGGATCTTTTGGGGGCTCGTTGCGTGGGGACTGTTTTCGTCGGTTTCGCGGCGCGGCAGGAGCGCCAGGGGGCGGGCAAACGCACCCTCACAAGGGCACGTTTCCTGGGCGAGAAGCTGGTGCTGGAGCGGTAGCGGCGCTACCTGCGGGGTGAGGAGGTCGTGAAGCCGTCCTCGCGCCCCCAGATGCGGCGCGCACGCCTTGCCGGTACGCGGACCGGCGTCGCGGCATGTCCCAGGGTGAGCAGGTGCGGCAGTGCGGCGGCCGCGGCCAGGAGCGCCACCGGGGCGGCGGTCGTGCCCGCCTCCGCAAAGCTCTTCAATATGGTCATCGTTTCGTGCGTCATGCTCCCTCCGTGGTTCAAAAGCTGCATCGGGGATCGAGACAAGCAAGAGGCGTTCCCCCGATGTAAATACCCGGTATCGCTTGGTTCCGCCTTCCGGACGCACCGCTTTTGACGGAGGTTTTTTTGACTTTCGCCCCTTTTGTGACGGGAATTTGACGCGTGACGTGCTTTCCCCACTCATGAGTATCCCGTTGATTTTTCATCGACAACTTTAGTATATTGACCCGGATAGCCCAAAGCCAAAGGAAGGACTTATGGTACGAAGAATACTGACCTATCCGGACCCGGAGCTGAAGCAGCGCTCCCTGCCGGTCACCGTGATCACCGACAAGACCCGCGAACTCGTGCGGGACATGGCCGAGACCATGTACGACGCCCCGGGCGTGGGGCTCGCCGCGCCGCAGATCGGCGTGCACCAGCGCATCGTCGTCATCGACGTCTCGTGCAAGGACGAAAAGCCCGAGCTGATCGTCGCCATCAACCCCGAGATCATCCACGCCGAGGGTGAGGCGTTCGAGGAGGAGGGGTGCCTCTCGGTGCCTAAGTTCTCCGCCAACGTGCGCCGCCATGCCCGCGTCGTGGTGAAGATGCTCAACCTGGAGGGGGAGGAAGTGGTGATCCGCGCCGATGATCTCCTCGCCATCGCCTTCCAGCACGAGATCGACCACCTGGACGGCGTCCTCTTCATAGACCACCTCTCCCCGCTCAAGAAGGGGATCTTCAGGAAGCGCTACCAGCGCGCCCTGGAGGAAGCAAAGGAGCAGCATTGATGACCGGTTTGCGCATCATCTTCATGGGAACCCCCGAATTCGCCTGCCCGACCCTGCGCACCCTCATCGACCGCGGTGAGAACGTGGTGGCCGTCGTCACCCAGCCGGACCGTCCCAAGGGGCGCGGCCAGCAGACCCTCCCCCCTCCGGTGAAGGTGTTGGCCGAGGAGCACGGCATCAAGGTCTTGCAGCCGGTGAAGGTGCGCCTTCCCGAGTCGATCGAAGAGATCCGCGCCCTCGAGCCTGACCTCATCGTGGTGATCGCCTTCGGGCAGATCCTTCCGAAGGCGCTCCTCGAAATCCCGAAATACGGCTGCATCAACGTGCACGCCTCGCTCCTGCCGCGCTACCGCGGCGCCGCTCCGCTTAACTGGTGCATCATAAACGGCGAGAGCGAGACCGGGGTCACCACCATGATGATGGACGTGGGTCTCGACACGGGCGACATGCTCCTGAAAAGCGCCACCCCCATTGATCCGGACGAGGACACCCAGAGCCTGCACGACCGGATGTCCAAGCTCGGTGCGGAACTTCTGGCCGAAACCCTGGACCGCCTGGTCGCGGGGGAACTCGTCCCGGAGAAGCAGGACGACTCCCTCACCTGCTACGCCCCGATCATGAAGAAAGAGGACGGCCTGATCGACTGGCAGAAAAGCGCCCGCGACATCAAGAACCAGGTACGCGGCATGACGCCGTGGCCCGGCGCGTTCAGCTACCTGGACGACAAGCTCCTCAAGGTCTACAAGGTGCAGACCGCAACCGGAACCGGCGTCCCCGGCACCGTGCTCGCAGCCTCGCGCGACGGCATCGAGGTGGCCTGCGGCGAGGGGAGCCTCCTGATCAGCGAGCTGCAGCTCGAGGGGAAAAAGAGGATGGCCGCCGGCGACTTCCTGGCCGGCTACAAGGTGCAGGCAGGCCTTGCCCTCGGTAGAAAGGATGCCGCCGTTGGCGTCTAAAGGAACCTATCAGAAACCGCCCCAGAAGCGGCTCTTCGTCGCCCTCATGGGAGTTACGTGCCTGCTCGTGGTGGGACTCATCTACCTCGGGTGGTACATCCCCACCATGGGGCTTGCCAACATCCATCCGGATCTCCCCCGTGTCGTCGGCATGGTGTTCGCCGTCCTCTCCGGTATCGCGGTGCTCGGCACGGCGCTTCTCGTGCTCACCACCGCGTTCGGCAAGGACATCCTCGGAACGAAGTTCATGCGCGGCGTGGTGATCAAGTTCCTCCTCCCGCTCATCGAGCAGATGGGGAAGCTCTGCGGCATATCGAAGGACACCATAAGGCAGTCCTTCGTGGCGATGAACAACTCGCTGGTCATCTCGCAGCGCCTCAAGGTGAAGCCGGACCGGATCCTCATCCTGCTGCCGCATTGCCTGCAGCTTGCCGAGTGCGAGATCAAGGTGACCGGCGAGATCAACAAGTGCATGCGCTGCGGCCGCTGCGACATCATGGGGCTTGCCGACCTGGCGCAGCGCTACCAGGTGGATATCTCGGTGGCCACCGGCGGCACGCTCGCCCGCAAGGTGATCATCGAGAAGCGCCCGAAGTTAGTACTCGCCGTCGCCTGCGAACGCGACCTCACCTCCGGCATCAAGGACTGCTACCCCCTTCCCGTGATCGGGGTGCTGAACGACCGTCCCTTCGGGCCCTGCTTCAACACCCGCGTCGACGTCGAGAAGATCGACGCCGCGCTCCGCTCAGTGCTGGCCTAGCCCCATGTCGACCCGCAAGACAACACCATGCCGTTTTGCGCCGCTACGTGTAGCGGCGCTTTGCTTTACGCTCATGATGCTCGCCGCCGCCTGCGCGACCGCCTCGGAAATCACCGGCTACCGCGTGATGCGCGAAGCGGTCACCGACCGCGCCGGGCGTGCGCTCTGGGCCGTTCGAGGGTTCAAGAAGGACGGCGTAGAGCACCGGCTCGCGGTCGATGCGGAGAGCTTCGCGAGCTTCGATCTACCGGCCGCCCAGCTTTTTCCCGTCAAGGACGCCCCGGCCGACTCCTTCCGGCGCACGCGGCTTGGCCGGACCGTGTACCGTTACACCGCTCCCCCCTACCGGCTGCAAAACGGCGGCGCCACGCGCGCCGAGAGCGGCGCGGACGGTCTGTTCCTCACCGTCGACCTTTGCCCCTCGAAGCGCCCCTTCGAGCGCGAGCTTTTCGAGGCGGCGGAGGCGCTTGGGAAGGGGGCACCGGTCCCGGTCGCGGTCATGGTCTCGGGGCTGTGGCTTGCAAGCCACCCGGATGAGGTCGCCTACCTGAAAGGGGAGGTCGCGGCGGGGCGGCTCGCCGTCACCTGGGTGAACCATTCCTGGCACCATCACTACGACGCCAAGGCGCCCCTGGCCGAAAACTTCCTCCTTGCCCCCGGCACGGACCTGACCGCCGAGGTGCTCCACCTGGAGGAGCTCCTCCTCGCCCGGGACCTCGTCCCGTCCCCCTTCTTCCGCTTTCCCGGCCTCGTGTCGGACCGCGCCGTCATGGAGCGCCTGGGCGAGCTCTCCCTGGTGCCGGTCGGAGCCGACGCCTGGCTCGCCAAGGGCGAGGAGCCGCACCGCGGCAGCTTCATCCTCGTGCACGGCAACGGCAACGAGCCGAAGGGGATCAGGCTCGCGCTGCCGCTTTTGAGGGAGAAAAAGCCGCGTCTGCTGCCGCTTTCGGAGGCCTTCGCCCGCTGAAATCCCGCTCTTTTCCCCTTTACCCCGCGCGGCGCTCGCCGCGTTCCACCGGCTGCCGGCCGCGTGCCGCAGCTTTTTGCCGAGGTGCGTCATGAAGCCTTTCTTTCTCGTCATCCTCACCCTTGTCGCGACTTTCGCCGTCACCGTCCCCGGGCACGCCTGGGCGGCCGAGCGACACGTCGTTGCCGTCTCTTATGCCCCTGTTCTGAACACCCCCGACTTCGCAGGGAGCTTCGGCGGCGCCGTCCGTCTCGACCCCTGCCGCGGCGTGCGACCCGTCGAGTTCGTCGCCCTGCCGGGAACCCTCTTCACCGTGCACGGCGAGCTTACGCGCTCCGGTGTGAAAGTCCTGCGCGTCACCACCAACGACTACCCGTACCCCTCGAAGACCGGGCTCTTCGTGGACGAGCGCTTCGTGAAGCAGGCGAGCGGTCCCGTCACGGAGCGCAGCCGCAAGCTCCCGGCGCGGGAAGAGATCCAGAAACGGCTCCTATCCACTCTGGGCAAGCCGTACGTATGGGGCGGGAACGTCAAGGACGGTGTGCCGCTTTTGAGAAAGTACTACCCGCAGGGGGACCCGCTATCCGGGGTGGACTGCTCGGGGCTTTTGTACGAGGCGACCGACGGCTTCACGCCGCGCAACACCTCGATGCTCACCTCCTACGGCAATCCGGTTGCGGTGGCGGGGCTTTCCGCGGAGGCGATCGCAGGAAGGCTCGAACCGCTGGACCTTTTGGTGTGGAAGGGACACGTGATGATCGTGCTCGATGAAGAGTCGGTGATCGAGAGCCGGATGGGGTGCGGCGGGAAGCAAAGCGGCGTCATGATGACGCCGAAGCTGGAGCTCTTGAAGGGGATCATGAAGACGCGCAGGCCCGTGGACCGTTTCCCGGAAGGGAGCGCCGGGGACCGCACCTTCGTGGTGCGCCGGTGGTTTCCCCGCGCGGGAGGGTGAGGCGTTTAGGCGCGGGCGCTCTGGAGGCTTAAGGGGGCGCCTTTTCTGGCTACAAGCGGGATCTCTCCCTGCAGCTCTTCGGAGGTCGGGAGGGAGCCTTCCGGCACCACGGTGAGGAACACCTCCACGATCATAGGATCGAGTGACTCGCCGCTCATGGCGGCCACCATCTCGCGCGCCTTGGCGAGGGGGTAGCGCTTGCGGTAGGAGCGGTCCATGGTGAGGGCGTCGTAGACGTCGGCGACCGAGACGATGCGTGCCTCCAGCGGGATCGCCTCGCCGGCGAGCCCCAGGGGGTAGCCGGTGCCGTCGTATTTCTCGTGGTGGTGGCGGATGATGTTGCGGGCGGCCTCGGAGAGCCTCGCCTTGTCCGCCAGGTCGGCGCCCCAGTCGGTGTGCATCTTCATGGTGGCGTACTCGGCGGCGTTCAGGCTGCCGCTGCCGTTCAGGATCACCTCGGAGACGCCGATCTTGCCGCAGTCGTGCAGCCAGCTGCCGTACTTGATCTGCCGCTGGGTCTCCTTGGAAAGTCCCATGGCGTCGGCGATCAAGAGGGCGTACACGGCGACCCGGTCGCAGTGCCCCTTGGTGCTCGGGTCCTTGAGCTCGATGGTCTGGGCGAGGGAACGGAGCACCGCCTCGTCCTCGCGCCGCATGGAGCGCACGGTGCGGTAGCGCTTAAGCCCCTCCTGCACCACGTCCAGGATCTCCTGTTCCTTCCAGGGCTTTAAAAGGTAGCGGTACACCTCGGAGTTGTTGATGGCGGCGAGCGCGGTGGCGAGGTCGACGTAGGAGGAGATGAGCACCTTCACGGTGTCCGGCGAGACGTGGCGCAGTTCGGTGAGAAAATCCAGCCCCGACATCCCGGGCATCTGGTTGTCCGATACCACCACCGCGATCTCGTGGTGCCGGAACAGCTCCAGCGCCTCCTCCGCGTTGCCGGCGGTGAGCAGGTCGATCCCCTTCTGCTTGAAGAGATCTACGGATGCCTGCAGGATCAATTTGTTGTCGTCCACGAACAGAATTTCAGCCGCCATCGGTGCTTCCCCTCGCTCATAACATGCGCATATCCGCGCAGATGCAGTTCCGACCCGGAGGTCGTTCGCGCTGCATGGTATGCCTTCATGAATTACTTGTCAATTTTAATCTAATGTAGGAATAAAGCGCAGGAAGCGGTCATTCGGCGCAGCAGGAGAGCTGGCCCAGATCCCTCTTGAAGGCCTGGGCGCAAAGGCGCAACCCTTCCCCCATCGAGGGGTAGACGTGCAGGGTGTCGGCGAGCTCGGTCACGGTCATGCGGCAGCGTATGGCGAGCGCCGCCTCGTTGATGATGTCGGCGCCGCGGTGCAGGCAGAGGTGGACGCCTATGATGCGGTCGGTCGCGCGGTCGGCGACGATCTTGACGGCGCCGTCGAGTGAACCGGTGACGTGGGCCTTGGGGATTGCCGAGGCGGGGATGGTCTGGCACTCGACGTCGAAGCCCGCTTTTTTCGCGGACTCCTCGCCGTGACCGACCATGGCGACTTCCGGGTCGGTGAAGATGGCCATCGGGAGGCTTTCGTAGTCGAGGGCGCAGTGGCAGCCGGCCTGCAGCATGTTTTCGACGGCGGCGATCCCCTCGCGGGCCCCGACCGTGGCGATCTGCATCCCGCCGGTCACGTCGCCGGCGGCCCAGACGCCGGGGGCGGTGGTGCGCATCTCGCGGTCCACCTTGATGAAGCCGCGCGCGTCCAGTTCCACCCCTGCCTGCTCCAGGCCGATCCCCTCGGTGGCGGGGGCGGTGCCGACCGCGATCAAAAGCTGCTGCGAGCGGAACTCGCGCGGCTCCCCGTCGACGAGCGCTTCCACCTTCACCCCGCCTCCGTCCCTTGCCACCGAGCAGACCGCGGCACCGACCACTACCTGCATCCCCTCGTTCTCAAGGGCCTTTTGCAGGGCAAGCGCAGGCTCTGCCTCGACGGCGGGCAGGACCCTTGAGCCGTGCTCCAGGATGGTGACCGGAACACCCAGTCGCAGGAACATCTGCCCGAGCTCCAGGGCGATCACGCCCCCCCCGACGATGGTGAGGCTCTCCGGGAGCGATTTCAGCATGAGGGCGCTCTTGCTGGTCAGAAAGGGGGTCTTATCGAGGCCGGGGATCTGCGGGACGCGGGGATGGCCGCCCGTTGCGATGAGGATGCGGTCGCTTTCGATGACCTGCTTCCCCACCTGGATGGTGCCAGGGGCGGTGAAGACAGCCTTTCCCTTCACCAGGGAGAGCTCCGGCAGCCGCTGCAAAACGTCGAGGTACTTCTCCTCACGAAGCCTTTGCACCACGGCGAACTTGTGCCCGTCGAGGATCTGGTACTCCACGCCGTCGCGGCGCACGCCGAGTCCGAACCGCTCGCCGAGCTGCGCCTCGTGCCGGAACAGGGCGCAGTGGATGAGGGTCTTCGAGGGGATGCACCCCCAGTTGATGCAGGTCCCCCCGAGGATGCTCTGCTCGATCATGATCGATTTGACCCCGTGCTCCTTCGCCCTGAGCGCCGCGGCGAACGCGGTGGAACCCGAGCCGATTATGACGATGGTATCGCTGTCTCTCATGTGAAGATCCCCCCCCCGATGAGTTTACCGTAAAGGGGTGGCCGGTAAACAGAAGAATTCACCGGTTTTTTTCCGGCTCCCTTTCCCCGCCCTCCGTCGCGCGTTCGCCGCAGCCCGGTTTTCCGCCCTTTTCCCGGTGATATTCCCTTGACAGGGCGCTTGCCGCTGTTGTAATCTGGCGAGCCTAACTGTTTGGATACAGTAAACTTTTTTCTGCCAAAAGCTGCACCACTTGAAAATATTGATTAGATCGGAGGCGGCGTGTTGACATTTCAGGACCTGATCCTCTCCCTGCAGGGGTACTGGGCAGGGCAGGGGTGCGTAATCCAGCAACCCTATGATACCGAGAAGGGGGCGGGCACCTTCAACCCCGCCACCTTCCTGCGCGTGCTCGGGCCCGAGCCGTGGAAGGTGGCCTACGTGGAGCCCTCCAGGCGTCCCACCGACGGGCGCTACGGCGAGAACCCGAACCGCCTGCAGCACTACTACCAGTTCCAGGTGATCATGAAGCCTTCCCCCATGAACATCCTGGACCTCTACCTCGACTCCCTGCGCGCCTTCGGCATAGACCCGAACAAGCACGACATCCGCTTCGTCGAGGACGACTGGGAATCGCCGACCCTGGGCGCCTGGGGCCTTGGCTGGGAGGTCTGGCTGGACGGCATGGAGATCACCCAGTTCACCTACTTCCAGCAGGCAGGCGGCATCGACCTGAAACCGGTATCCTCCGAGATCACCTACGGCTGCGAGAGGATCGCCATGTACCTGCAGGGGGTGGACAACGTCTACGACCTCGAGTGGGTCAAGGGTGTCAAGTACGGCGATATCCACCACGAAAGCGAGGTCGAGTTCTCCACCTACAACTTCGAAGAGGCCGACGTCGACATGCTCCTCTCCCTGTTCAAGATGTACGAGAAGGAGTGCATCCGCCTGGTTGAGAAGGGGCTCGTGCTCCCGGCCTACGACTACGTCATGAAGTGCTCCCACACCTTCAACCTCCTGGATGCCCGCGGCGCCATCTCGGTCACCGAGCGCGCTTCCTACATCGGCAAGGTGAGGAACGTCGCGCGTCTTTGCGCCGAAGGTTACCTGCAGATGCGCGAGCGGCTCGGCTTCCCGCTCCTGAAAGGAGGTCGCTAATGGCAAAGGATCTGTTCCTCGAGATAGGATGCGAGGAGGTTCCCGCCGGCTTCGTCCCCAAGGCGATGGCCGACATGGAAGCCCTCATGAAGCGGGAGCTGGAGACGGCCCGCATCGAGTACGGCGAGATCGTGACGCTTGGTACCCCGCGCCGCCTGGTGCTCGCGGTGAAGGGGATGGCCGAGCGCCAGCCCGACGCCGAGCTGACCGCGATGGGGCCGGCCAAAAGTGCCGCCTACGACGCAGACGGCAACCCGACCAAGGCGGCCCAGGGCTTCGCCCGCGGCCAGGGTGTGGACGTCGCCGACCTGAAGGTGGTCATGACACCCAAGGGTGAGTACCTCGCCGCGGTGAAAAGCGAGGTGGGGCGCGACACCGCCGAGCTCCTCCCCGAGATGCTCCCGCGCCTGATCGGCGCCATCCCGTTCAAGAAGTCGATGCGCTGGGCCGATTTCGACGTCCGCTTCGCCCGTCCGATCCACTGGATCGTGGCGCTCTTCGACGGCGTCGTCGTTCCCTTCTCCTTCGGCAACATCGAAAGCGGCAGCGCCTCGCGCGGGCACCGCTTCATGGCCAACACCACCTTCCCGGTGCGCGACCTCGCGAGCTACCTCGAGGAGTGCGAGCGCCATTTCGTGATCCCGGACCCCGAGAAGAGAAAGGCGATCATCCGCCAGGAGATCGAGCGCGTGGCGCGCCAGGCGAAGGGGAACGTCCTCGCCGACGAGGCGCTCCTCGAGCAGGTCGCCTTCCTGGTCGAGTACCCCTCCGCGGTGCACGGCACCTTCTCGCCGGACTTCCTCGTCGTGCCGCGCGAGGTGCTCATCACCTCGATGCGCGAACACCAGCGCTACTTCTCGCTGGTCGACGACCAGGGGAAACTCTTGCCCGGCTTCATCACCATCAACAACACCCTCACCGAGGATCCCTCCGTGGTGGTCAAGGGGAACGAGCGCGTCCTTCGGGCCCGTCTCTCCGACGCCCGCTTCTTCTTCGACGAGGACCACAAGGTTAAACTCGAGTCCCGCGTGGAGTCGCTCAAAAGCGTCGTGTACCAGGCGAAACTCGGCACCTCCTACGAGAAGATGGAGCGCTTCCGCGAACTTGCCAGGGGGCTCGCGGGACGTCACAACCCCGCCGTCGCCGACAAGGCCGCCCGCGCCGCCACGCTTTGCAAGGCGGACCTCGTCTCCGGCATGGTCGGCGAGTTCCCCGAGGTGCAGGGGATCATGGGGCGCGAGTACGCCCTGTATGATGGCGAGGACGCGGCGGTAGCCAACGCCATCGCCGAACACTACCTCCCGACCCAGGCGGGCGGCGAGCTTCCCGCCTCCGACATCGGCGCCTTCGTTTCCCTCGCCGACAAGGTCGACACCATCTGCGGCTGCTTCAGCGTCGGTCTCATCCCGACCGGCTCCGCCGACCCCTACGCGCTGCGCCGTTCCGCGCTCGGGATCATCAACATCATCCTGGAGAAGCAGTACCGCGAGCCGCTCTCCGGCCTGGTCCGTGCATCCCTGGACCTCCTCGCTGCCAAGGCGACCCGCCCGGTCGAGGACGTCTACCGCGACGTGCTGGAGTTCTTCCGCGGCCGTTTCGTGAACCTCATGGCGGACCGCTACCCCTCCGACGTGGTGGACGCGGTGGTCTCGGTCTCCTTCGACGACCTGGTCGAGGCGGCCGCCAAGATCGAGGCCCTTGCCGGCTTTAGAAAGCGCGCGGACTTCGGCGCGCTCGCCGTCGCCTTCAAGCGCGTCTGCAACATCGTGAAGGATGGGGTGGACACCCCGGTGGACGCGGCACTCTTCCAGGAGGATGCCGAAGGCGGTCTCTTCCAGGCGCAGCAGGCGGTGAAGGGGAAGGTGGAGGGCGCCGTGGAGCGCGCCGACTACCTCTCCGCCCTCACCGAGATCGCCACCTTGAAGCCCGCCGTCGACCTCTTCTTCGACAAGGTGATGGTCATGGCCGAGGACGAGCGGGTGCGCCAAAACCGCCTGGCGCTTCTCACCTCGATCGCGAGGCTCTTCGGACGCCTCGCCGACTTCGCGAGGTTATCGGCATGATGAGACTGCGACAGCCGGAACCGGGATGCAAAAACCTCGGGAAGGGCGCCGCAGCGGTAACACGAATATCTGACGCTCACGTAAACAGCCGTCCGGGTGGAACTCCCGGCGGCTGTTGCCTTTTTTGGATTGTGTGTATACTTTAAGCTCCAAATTAATTAACAAACTGTAAGGAGGGTGCACATGGGAACGCAGTACGTTTATTTCTTCGGCGCGGGCAAGGCTGACGGCAACGCCAAAATGAAAGAGCTTCTGGGTGGCAAGGGGGCGAACCTGGCCGAGATGACCGCGATCGGACTCCCCGTCCCGGCCGGTTTCACCATCACCACGGAGGTCTGCACCGAGTACTACAAGAACAACCAGCAGTACCCGGCCCCGCTCGCCGCCGATGTCGAAGCGAACCTCGCTCGTGTGGAAGCGCTCATGGGCAAGAAGTTCGGCGACGCCAAGAACCCGCTCCTCGTCTCGGTCCGCTCCGGCGCCCGCGCCTCCATGCCGGGGATGATGGACACCATCCTGAACCTCGGGTTGAACGACACCACGGTGCAGGGGATCATCGCCCAGTCCGGCGACGAGCGTTTCGCCTATGACGCCTACCGCCGTTTCGTGCAGATGTACTCCGACGTCGTCATGGGGATGCACAAGGACGAGCTGGAGCACCTCCTCGAGCGCAAGAAGGAGTCGCGCGGCGCGCACCTCGACACCGAACTGTCCGCCTCCGACTGGAAGGAGCTCGTCGCCGAGTTCAAGGCGAAGATCAAGGCGACCCTGGGTGTGGATTTCCCCGAGGACCCGAAGGAGCAGCTCTGGGGCGCCATCGGCGCCGTGTTCGGCTCCTGGATGAACCAGCGCGCCATCACCTACCGGAAACTGAACAACATCCCGGCCGAGTGGGGGACCGCGGTCAACGTGCAGTCCATGGTCTTCGGCAACATGGGGGATGACTGCGCAACCGGCGTCGCCTTCACCCGCGACCCCTCCACCGGCGAGAACTACTTCTACGGTGAGTACCTGGTGAACGCGCAGGGCGAGGACGTCGTTGCCGGCATCCGCACCCCGCAGCCGATCAACCGCGCCAAGTACAAGCCGGGCGACCTCCCCTCCATGGAGGAGGTGCTCCCCGAGTGCTATGAGCAGCTCGTGCAGATTCGCGACATCCTGGAGCACCACTACAAGGACATGCAGGACATCGAGTTCACCATCGAGAAGGGGATCCTCTACATGCTGCAGTGCAGAAGCGGCAAGAGGACGGCGAAGGCCGCCATCAAGATCGCGGTGGACATGGTGGCCGAGGGGCTCATCGACGAGAAGACCGCCGTGCTGCGCGTGGCCCCCTCCCAGCTCGATCAGCTCCTGCACCCCTCCCTCGACCCCAAAGCCGAGAAGAAGGTGATCGCCAAGGGGCTCCCGGCCTCCCCGGGTGCTGCCGCCGGTGAGGTGGTCTTCACCGCCGACGAGGCGGAGAGCGCGGCGAAGCTCGGTCACAAGGTGATCCTGGTGCGCGTCGAGACCTCCCCCGAGGACATCCACGGCATGCACGCGGCGCAGGGTATCCTCACCGCCCGCGGCGGCATGACCTCGCATGCGGCGGTGGTCGCCCGCGGCATGGGCAAGTGCTGCGTCGCCGGCTGCGGCGACATCAAGGTCGACTACCACGCCGGCCAGTTCGTAGCGAAGGACGGCACCGTCATCAAGAAGGGTGACGTGATCACCCTGGACGGCTCCACCGGCGAGGTGATGAAGGGTTCGGTTCCCATGGTCGCGGCCGGGGTCGGGGGCGACTTCGCCACGGTCATGGCCTGGGTGGACAAGTTCCGCAGGATGAAGGTGCGCGCGAACGCCGACACCCCGCACGACGCGAAGACCGCGCGCGACTTCGGCGCCGAAGGTATCGGCCTTTGCCGTACCGAGCATATGTTCTTCGAGGCGGACCGCATCGCCGCGGTGCGCGAGATGATCCTTTCCGCCGACCTCGAGGGTAGGAAAAAGGCGCTCGCCAAGATCCTCCCGATGCAGAAGGGTGACTTCAAGGGACTCTTCCGCGAAATGAAGGGGCTCCCGGTCACCATCCGCCTCCTCGACCCGCCGCTGCACGAGTTCCTTCCCCAGGAGGACAAGGACATCGACGCGCTCTCCGCCACCATGGGCGTGTCGGCGCAGACCCTGAAGCACAAGGTCGAGTTCCTGCACGAGTTCAACCCGATGCTCGGCCACCGCGGCTGCCGCCTCGGGGTCACCTTCCCCGAGATCTACGACATGCAGGTACAGGCGATCATGGAGGCGGCCTGCGAGCTGGTGAAGGACGAAGGTTTCCAGATCGTCCCCGAGATCATGATCCCGCTCGTCGCGGTAACCAAGGAACTCTCCATCATGCGCGCCAACGCGGTCGCCGTCTGCGAGGACGTGCAGAAGCGCTACGGCGTCAAGGTCGACTACCTGATAGGTACCATGATCGAGCTGCCGCGCGCCGCCATCACCGCCGACAGCATCGCAACCGAGGCTGACTTCTTCTCCTTCGGTACCAACGACCTGACCCAGACCACCTTCGGCCTTTCCCGCGACGACGCCGGCAAGTTCCTCCCCTTCTACGTGGAGAACGGCATCCTCGAGGACGACCCGTTCGTCACCCTCGACCAAAACGGCGTAGGCGCGCTGGTGCGCATGGGTTGCGAGAAGGGACGCTTGACGCGCCCGAACATCAAGCTTGGCATCTGCGGCGAACACGGCGGCGACCCCGCCTCGGTCATCTTCTGCGACTCGGTAGGTCTCGACTACGTCTCCTGCTCGCCGTTCCGGGTGCCCATCGCGCGCCTGGCCGCAGCCCACGCCACGCTGAACGCGCAGGCGGCCGCTCCCGCCGCCAAGGGTGCCGCAGCGGGAAAGGGGAGTGACGCCCAGCAACAGCCCGTGGCAGGCGCCTAGTCCGGCAGGCACCACGGCGGGGACGTCGCAACAGTGCCGGAAACCTTGACATGCTGAAGGTAAACGTGTAATAGCCGATAACGCGTCCATGACGCGAGACGGGGGCGGCCGGCAACGGCCGCCGACAAAAACGAAGGCAGTACCAGGAGAAAGAGAATGGCAAAAGGTGTAGTGAAGTGGTTCAACGACGCGAAGGGTTTTGGGTTCATCGAGCAGGAAAACGGGGGGGACGTGTTCGTGCATTTCTCGTCCATCCAGGGGGACGGCTTCAAGTCCCTCGCCGAAGGTGACTCGGTGACCTTCGACGTGGTCCAGGGCGCCAAAGGGCCCCAGGCCGCCAACGTGGTCAGGAACTAGGCTCGCCTTTGTCCTTGATCGGGCCCCGACGATCTCGTCGGGGCCTTTTTAGTGTCCGTGAGGACGGTGCTACATGCGTATCAACGAAAAATCCGACTCCCGCTCCATAGCAAAGAAGGAAAAAGGGACCCCCGCGAAGGGGGTGGCGGCCCCGGGCGCCCCCCTGTTTGCCGGCCGGCTCGCCGCGGTCACCAAGGCGAGCTCCGACTACTCCGGCGAGTTGCAGCGCCTGAAGGAGGAGATCGACCGGGCCGGGGACATCCTCGAGCAGGAACCGACCATCGCGAACTTCAAGGCCTTTCGCGAGCTTCTTGGCACCATGGCGCGCAAGGTTTCCGCCGAGGCGTACCGGATGGAGTTGCTCGGGGGCGGCGTTGCCGGGCGCAGCCACGAGGTGATCACCGTGATCGACAAGGAGGCCGACCTCCTCTATCACCTGGTCATGCGCGAGCAGAAAGACCACATCCGCATCGTCGCCCAGATCGTGAAGATCAAGGGGCTCGTCGTCGACTTCCTCCTCTAGCGGGGGCTTTCCGAATTAAAAAGGGGGACCGGTTACCCGGTCCCCCTTTTCGTCATTTGCACCCGCATCCCTTGGAGCCGTCGGGGCTTGCCGGCATTCTCTTGCCGCACTTCTGGCACCGCCAGAAGAGGCCCCCTCAGCCGGGCATCAGGATCATGAGCCCCTGGCAGTCGGGGCAGCTCTTCTCGTTGGTCATCTCTTGACCCTCCTTTTCTTTGAACATAACTGTCAGCGGACCGATACCTCGATCCGCCCGACGCCGCCGATCTCGGCGACCACGCGGTCCCCGCTTTTCACCGGGCCGACTCCCGCCGGCGTGCCGGTAAGCACGAGGTCCCCCGGCTCCAGGGTGAAGACCGAGGAGAGGTAGCAAAGAAGCTCCGGGATGCGGTGGATCATGAGGTCGGTGCCGCCGTCCTGGCGCTTCTCGCCGTTCACGGTGAGGGTGATGCGCAGGGCCTGCGGGTCGGGTACCTCGCCGGCCGGGACGAAGGAGGAGAGGGGGCAGGCGGTGTCGAACCCCTTGGCGATGTCCCAGGGAAGCCCCTTCTTCTTGAGCTCGGCCTGCACGTCCCTGAGGGTCAGGTCGATGGCGACGCCGTAGCCCGCCACGTGCGAGAGCGCGTCCGCGGAAGCGATATCCTTCCCCTTTTTCCCGATGAGGAGTGCCAGTTCCGCCTCGTGGTGGCAGTCGCCGGAGTAGGGGGGGATGACGATCTCCTCACCCTCGCCGATGACGCTGGAGGCGGGCTTGGTGAAGATGACCGGGCGCTCCGGCGTCTCGTTCCCGAGCTCCTTTATGTGATCCGCGTAATTGCGCCCGATGCAGAGGATCTTGCCGATCCTCACCGGCTCCGCGCTTCCCTTCACTTGTACGCTTTTCATGACTCTCCCGTTGCCCTAGGCCGCCCGGACCGCGCGGTCCAGCCGGCATCCCTGCCAGCTCCCCCGCCGCTTCAGCTCGTTCAGCACGGCATACCACATCTGGTTGTTCTTGAGGTTCCAGTTCGGTGCCACCCGGATGGAAAGCGGCGCCGACCCGTAGAGGCGCTGCACCGAGACCCGCGTCGGGAGCTCCTCCAGGAAATCGCAGGCGGCGGCGATGTACTCGTCGACCCCGATCGGCTGCCAGCTCCCGTCGCGGTACATCTGCGCGAGGCGCGTGTTCTCGACGGCATGGAGCTGGTGCAGCTTCACCGAGGTGACCGGGAGCCCGGCGATGAGCCGCGCCGTCTTCAGGAACCCCTCCCGGGTCTCCCCCGGAAAGCCGTGGATCAGGTGGGTGCAGATCTCCATGCCGCGGCCGGAGAGGCGCTCCACCGCGTTCAGGTACTCGGCCAGGGTGTGCCCCCGGTTGATGCGCGCGAGGATGGCGTCGTCCATCGACTGCAGCCCCAGTTCCACGCAGACGTAGCGGTCGCGGGCGATCTCGGTCAAAAGGTCGATTGCCCCCGGTGCCAGCGAGTCGGGACGCGTCCCGACCGAGATGCCGAGCACGTCCGGGTGGTCGAGGGCGCGTCGATAGAGATCGGCCAGCCGCTCCACCGGGGCGTAGGTGTTGGTGAACTTCTGGAAGTAGACGATGAACTTCTCGCTTCCAAGGCGCTCCCGGTGGTACGCCATCCCCGCCGCCATCTGCTCCTCTATCGGGATCACGGCGACCGTCTCCTTCGGTGAGAAGGAGCTGTTGTCGCAGTAGATGCACCCGCCGGTGCCGCGGCTGCCATCCCGGTTGGGACAGGTGAAGCCGCCGTCCACGTTCACCTTGCTGACGCGGCAGGAGAAGCGGCGTCTAAGGTAAGAGCCGTAGGAGTTTATGCGCAGGTCGCTATGGATCAGTTCGCTCGTGGTCATCTAGTCGTTGTGCTCCAGTGCAGGGAGCTGTGCCAGCAGTTTCTTCGCGGCGTCGCGCGGTTCGGGTGCCGACAGGATCGCGGAGATGAGGGCGATGCCGTGGACGCCGCAGGCCACCGCCTCGGCGCAGTTCTCCTGGTTCACCCCCCCGAGGGCGAAGACCGGGATCTGCAGGAGTTCGGCCACGTGTGCCAGCTTTTGCACCCCGACCGGGTCGCCGTACTCCGCCTTGCTCGGCGTGTAGAAGACCGGGCCGAAGGTGATGAAGTCGGCCCCCATCTCCTGCGCGGTGATCGCCTGGGTCTGGTTGTGGCAGGAGACGCCGATCAGCCGGCGCTCCCCTATAAGCCGCCGCACCTTGTAAAGCGGCAGGCTCGAGCTCCCTATGTGGACCCCGTCGGCGTCGACGGCCAGGGCCACGTCGGTGCGGTCGTTGATGAAAAGCTTCGCGCCGTAGCGCGAGGTGAGACGCCTCAGTTCATGCGCCGTCTCGTACAGTTCCTTGCTGCTGGCCCCCTTGTCCCTTAACTGCACGGCGCGCACGCCGCCGCGCAGCGCCTCCTCGACGACGAACTCGAGGTTGCGCCCGAGGGTTTCCCCGCGCCCGGTGATCAGGTACAGGTTGAAGTCGATCCAGGGGGAGTGGAACTCTCTCACGAGATGAGACCCGCAAGCGGTGACGAGGCGCTCGCGTAGAGCTTCCTCGGGATGCGTCCCGCCTTGTAGGCGAGGCGCCCGGAGCGGACGGCGAGGTTCATCGCCAGCGCCATGGCGACCGGGTCCTGGGCACCGGCGATCGCGGTATTCATGAGAACGCCGTCGCAGCCAAGCTCCATGGCGATGGCCGCGTCGGAGGCGGTGCCGACGCCGGCGTCGACGATAACCGGGACCTTCACCGTCTCCAGGATGATCTGGATGTTGTAAGGGTTCCGGATGCCGAGCCCCGAGCCGATCGGAGCGCCCAGCGGCATGACTGCGGCGCAACCCATGTCCTCGAGGCGCTTGCAGATGATGGGGTCGTCGCTCGTGTAGGGGAGTACGGTGAACCCTTCGGCGATGAGTACCTTGGCCGCCTTCAGAAGTTCCTCGTTGTTCGGGTAAAGGGTCTTCTCGTCCCCGAGCACCTCGAGTTTCACGAAATCGGAAAGGCCGGCCTCGCGGGCGAGCCGGCAGGTCCTGATGGCGTCCTCGGCGGTGTAGCACCCCGCGGTGTTCGGCAAGAGGGTGTATTTTTTCAGGTCGATATGGTCAAGGAGGGACTCCTTGGTGCGGTCCGTGATGTTCACGCGTCTCACCGCGACGGTGATGATCTGGGCGCCGGAGACCTCGATGGCGCGCACCATCTGCTGGAAGTCGGCGTACTTGCCGGTCCCCACCATGAGGCGGGAGTCGAATTCACGTCCTGCGATGACGAGCTTGTCGTTTGATTCGGGCATCACTGTTCTCCAATCGGTGTGTCGCGTTGGTCGGCTCCGGTCGCTCGCCGCCAGGCTGAGCGCGGAGGAAAGAGTCCGTGTGGCTGGATCAGGCGCGCGCGGCCCCGCCGCCTACGAAGTGGACTATCTCCAGGGCGTCCCCGTCCTTCAGCTGAGTGGTCTCGTACTGCGCCTTCGGGAGGATCTCGAGGTTCAGCTCCACCGCAACCCGGCGCGGGTCGATGCCGAGGGATACCAGGTACTCCTGAATGGTAAGGGGGTTAATCGATACGGCTTCGCCGTTGGTGGTGATGTTCACTGCTGCTCCGTCTTTAAGCGTGGGGTTCGATGCTGCCGGTGTGGTCGGGGCAAAAAGCCGGGTTCGGGGATGCCCCGACCGTAAACTAGCAATACGGCCCCTCCCTGTCAATCGTTTTCTTCCGCGCAGTTGCGGCCGGAAGGGGGCGTTTTGCGGGGGATGTAGCGGATTTGTATACGGCTTAGGCCGGGGCGGAGGATTCGGCGCCAGCGTCATCGGGAGCCGGCAGGGAAGCGCTCGGCGCAGGGTGCATCGGCAGCAGTACGGTGAAGGTTGTCCCCACCCCCTCCTGGCTCTCCACTTCGATCCTTCCCCCATGCTCCTGGACGATGCCGTAAGAGACGGAGAGGCCGAGCCCGGTTCCCTTGCTCGACTTGGTGCTGAAGAAGGGGTCGAAGATCTTGTCCAGGTTCGCCTCCGGGATGCCGCAGCCGTTGTCGGTGATCTTCACGAAGGCGGTCGCCGTTTTCTGGTCGAGCCCGGTCACCACGATGAGCATCCCTTCTCCCATCATGGCGTGCCCCGCGTTGACGAACATGTTGACGAGGACCTGTTCGATCTGGTTCGAGTCGAGGTGCAGCGCGGGGAGTCTCCCCGCGTATTGCCGTACGATGGTGACGTCCTGGAACAGGATCTGGTGCCGGACCAGCTCGAGCGCCGCGTCGGATATCTCGTTCAGGGAACAGGGGGCCTTCTGCGGCGGCGCGCAGCGGGCGAACTCGAGGAGCCCCTTCACGATCTCGGCGCAGCGCTTGGTCTCCCGCAGGACCGTCTCGATGTCGCGCTTGAGTGCGGGGTCGAGGGTCGGCGCGCTCTGGATCAGGGAGGAGAACACCATGATCCCGGTGAGCGGGTTGTTGATCTCGTGCGCGATCCCCGCCACCAGCTCCCCCAACGAGGCGAGCTTTTCCGAGCGGATCAGCTGCGCCTGCATGCGGGTCACCTCGAGGGTGCGCTGCTGCACCATCTGCTCCAGGTCGCGCCCCCACCCCTCGAGCTCCTCACGCGCCTTCTTCAGGTTGAGCGTCATCGCGTTGAAGGAGTCGGCGAGCTCGCCAAGTTCGTCGTTGGCGAAGCTCGGGACCGAGCCGTCCAGCTCTCCCCTGGAGAGCATGTGGGTGTGTTTAAGGAGCTCGCGCACCGGACGGTTCACCAGCTTCTGGGTGAAGAAGGTGAGGCTGATCGAGGTGAGGGTGATGAGGAGCAGGGTGAGGAACAGCATGCGGTCGCGGTAGGCGACGATCAGGGAGTGCATCCGGTCAAGGGGCACCACCACGTCGAGCACCCCGAGGACCTTGAGCTTTTCGGGGTGGAAGTGGCAACTCGCCGTGTAGCAGCTCTCCTCGTTGTAGATGGCGTTGGTGATGCCCAGGAACTCCTCGCCGGAAGGGGCGAAGAAGCGGCGGCTGCGGTGCATGGAGGAAGCAGTGAGCAAAAGCTGCGGTCCGCCGTGGCAAACGCCGCAGACCTCCGAGTACTTGCTGAGCACGGTGCCGATCTCGGCGTCGTCGGTGGAAAAGATGATGCGGCCGGTCTTGTTGATGAGGCGGATCCTCTCCACCCCCTGCTGGGCGCCCAGTTCCTGTATCGTCTTGTAGAACAGCGGCCGGTCATCCCTGAGCATCTGGTTGTGCGTGGTCCGGATGATGGTTTCGGAGACGCGATCCGCTTCGGCGATGGCCTCCTGCAGCAGGAGCCCCTTAAGACTTCTCAGATTAAGATAGGCGAAGAGGGCGATGGTGCAAAGGAGCACGAGGCCGGAAGCGAGAGCAAGCTTGGAAATGAGGTTGAGGCGCACGTTCGCCCTCCGCCGGCGTGACGGCGTCCATGGGGGCGCCGGGTAGTCAAGATGCCAGTACGACGTTAGTTTTTTGGGGCTTGACTTCTTTAGAACATAATTCTATATTTTGGCTACAAACTATCTCTGAGGGGCGCTTTTTCCCCTATATGACGGAACTGCTTGTTTTAACCCAGCGTCATACCATCCATGATGCGCGGTTTGGGATACGGCGAGTTTAAACACATTAAAAGGGTTTATCAAGCGATTAATTTTCTTGACACGGCTGGTCAAATGGCCTAGTTACTATTGTTTGAAATTTTTTTGACATAAGAATAGGTGCAGCCAATGGCGAAAAAAGAGAAATCAGAATACATCATCCAGGCCGTCTCGCATGCACTCGACCTCCTGGAGCAGTTTCACGACGAGGTGGACGAGCTGGGGGTGACCGAGCTCTCCAAACGGCTGAAACTCCACAAAAACAACGTTTTCAGACTCCTGGCGACCCTTGAGTCCAGGAACTACATAGAGCAGAACAGGGTAACGGAGAACTACCGGCTGGGGCTGAAGACGCTCGAGCTCGGGCAGACCTTCATCAAGCAGATGGGGCTTTTGCGCCAGTCCCGCCCGGTGCTCGAGGCGCTGGTGAAGGAGTGCAACGAGACCACCTACGTCGCCATCTTGAAAGAGTTCCACATCGTCTACCTCGACGTGGTCGAGACCGACCTGACAGTCCGTGTCGTGCCGCGCGTCGGCGCCCGTCTCCCGGCCTACTGCACCGCGGCCGGCAAGGTCCAGATCGCCTACATGGCCGACGAGGAGCTTGAAAATTACCTGCCGACCAAGGAGATGAAGCGCTACACCCAGAAGACGGTCACCGACCGCGAGGAGCTCAAGAAGCACCTGAAGGTGATTGCCGACCAGGGGTACGCCATCGACGACGAGGAGATGGATGTCGGGGTCAAGTGCGTGGGCGCACCGATCCGCGACTACACCCGCCGTATCATCGGCGCGGTCAGCATCTCCGGGCCTTCGATGCGCTTCACCGACGAGCGCATGGAGAAGGAGCTCATCCCGCTGGTGATCAAGGCCGGCGAGGAGATCTCCCACAAGCTCGGCTACCACAAGTAGTCGCACCGTATCCCGAACGAAAAAAAGGCCCCGTCACCATGGGGCCTTTTTCATTTCGGGGAGACGGAGTCCTGGCAGCGCTCCGCTTCCCGATGTGCTATCTCTTCCTCCCAGAGCCTGAGCACCTGGGCCTCCAATTCTTTCCTGCTCCCGCAGTTGTCGATGACGATCCTGCCGAGTCTTTTCTTCTCATCCATGGGCATCTGCGACGCGATGCGTGCGAGTGCCGCCTCGCGGGAAAGGCCGTCCCGCGCCATTAGCCGCTCCAGCTGGGTCTCACGGTCGAGGTATACCACCCAGACCTCGTGCACGCGGGAGGTGATCCCCGCCTCGATGAGAAGCGGGGCGACGTAGAACGCGGTCCCCGTTCCCGTCTCCCTGAGCCTTTGCAGCTTCTCCTCGGCGAGCCTTCTTATCGCGGGGTGGGTGATCCCCTCCAGGATGCGGCGGGCCGCAGGGTCTGCGAACACCACCGCCCCCAGCTCGGCCCGGTTCAGGCTGCCGTCCGGGTTCAGGACTTTTGCGCCGAAGGCGTCGACGATGCGGGCTAGCCCTTGCGTCCCAGGTTCCACCACTTCCCGCGCCAGCTTGTCCGCGTCGATCACCGGCACCCCCAGCTTCTCGAAGAGACGGGCGACGGTGGTCTTGCCGGAGGCGATCCCCCCGGTGAGTCCTATGATACGCATGCTGCTCCTTTTCAGTAGGTGATCCCTTCCTCCCCGAGGGTGAAGGTCGGGGAGGTGAGGTCCTCCTCGATCTGGGTGACGCTCGAGCCGATCCTGATCTGCGCGCCCAAGAAGGCCTCCCGTTCCACCTCCACACGCGCCTGTGCGTTGATCTCCATCCGTTTCTGCAAACGCTTTTTCTCGCCGGTCAGCTCGGCTATCTCCCCTTGGTACTTCGTATAGATCCGCTGTTTCAGGTTGAAAAGCCCCGGTTCCATGCTCCCCGGATTTTCCTGGACGTAGGCTATCGTCTTCGTCAGTTCATCCATCTGGCGCTGCTTTTCCGCCAGGGCTTCCTGTACCATTTCCAGCTTGCGGTTGAGGGCCGGGTCGACGCCGACCTCTATCACGGTGGGCACTCCCGCGTGGGAACCGATTACCACGGCGTGGACGAGCGAGGCTGCGCGGCAAAGCCCGCCGATGATGTGTCCCTTGCGCCCCCCACGCTCGCCGATCAGGATGCTTCCCCCGGAGGTGAGATCACTCTGCATGGCGAGTTCGCCGATGGTGATGTCGCCGCCGGCGGTGATGGCGGCATTCTCGGCGAACTGCACCGTCACCGTTCCCCCCGCCTCGAGTTGGGCCATTTCCTGCCGGCTGACCATCCTCCCCGGAATGGCGTGGCCGTGCCCGATGACCCCGCCCAGCACCACGATGTCCCCGCCGGCCTTGAGCCTTGCCGCTTCGACGAGCCCTCCCACCGTGATGTTTTCCGTGGCGGCAACCTCCATCCCGTCGCAGACGTCGCCGGAGATCTCCAGGGACCCCTTGAAGTGGAGGTTTCCCGTGGAGAGATCGACGCGTTTCAGCTTGAAGACCGGGTCCACGATGACCCCGCGCGGCACGATGACCGGGTATCCGGAGATCGCCGCGACGAGGAGGTCGCCGTCTTCAAGGTCGCAGGCGATGCCGGTCAGGTTTTCGGCGAAGGGGATATCGACGCCGTCGGTGGCGGGAAGGTTCACCCCCAGCAGGTTCACCCCGGGTATCCCCTGGGTGGGGCGTGTTCTCCGCATCAGGGGATCGCCCAGGCCAACACTGACGATGTCCCCCAGGTTGCGGTAGTCCGCCGTTTCGTTCTCGGAGAGCTGCGGTATCTGCGCGGCCATCTCCGGAATGAGGCTTATGAACTGGCTGTCTTCGCCGGGGGCGGGCGGGGTTCCCTGGGCGATCACGAGCCGGGATGCCTTGCCGGCCGCCAGGGCGTCCCTGATTTCGTCGTAGAGGATGCCGCAGACCACTCCGAGCCGCGCCAGTTCCTTCTCGACCTCTTCCAGGGTGACGGTGCGGCCGCCGCAGGCGGGCTGTATCGTCATCGTCGCCGTCATGGCGTCGTCGGAAAGCTGGACCGCGAGCGTCGCGTCGCGCCTCTCGCCGATGCGCTGCGTGAAGCCAAGCGGGGTCACGGCGCATTTCTGCAGCAGTTGTTCCAGCGCCTCGGGAGGGACGAAGAGCTCCCCGAAGCCGAGCTCTAAGAGCGCCTCCTGCAGCTGGCCTACCTCGAGGGTGCGACGCTGGACGAGCGGGGTGAACTGCGCCTGGAGCGACTGCCCGTCCGGGGTGAGCTGGAGGGCCAGGCCGGTGCCGTCGAGCAAATGGTTTTTCTCCATGAACGCCTCCCGAAGACGCCCAGTGGGTATTCATGGGCGCTTTGCCATTATTATCGGCGCCGCCCGGCAAAAGTTGAGTCTTCTTGATGCGGCGTCCGGCAGCGCGGGGTGCCGGACGCGGACGGGGCGATGTTAGGGGGGAACGGAGATAAAAACAACCATTAATTGCAGCCATGCATGCGCGCACCCTCCGGGGGGGGCACCGCTTTGTATACGACGTACAGCGGCGATAATCCGAATGATTTTTCGCTTGATTAGAGCTGAGTGATGTGGTAAAAACTGGATACTGTATACAATGTGACCGGCAAAATTTACTTAATAAATGTAAATATTTAGCCGATAAAGCGGCAGATTTTACAGCTATTTCGGAGGCCTAAGTGGCAGAGGTGGTTTTTTCCAGCTGGGGCAGAAACATAGTTGACAACCGCAAGGGTGGCGAGAAGAAGGACCTGTCCTTCAAGCTGCCTGCCACCTACGATGGCGAGCGCCCCCTTTCGGCTTTCATCGGGTGGGACGGGATCATCCTGTACAACAAGGATGTCGACATTCCGGCCATGGTAACCGAGTACATGAAGCGAGTGCAGACGAAGTACGTCTGCGGCAAGTGCACCCCTGGTAAGAAGGGCACCCGCGTCATCATGGACGCCCTCGCCGGCATCCTCGAGGGGCGCGGCAGCGAAGAGGACCTCGACACCATCCTCGACGTCGGGAGCGTGCTCGCCCATTGCAAGTGCACCCTCTGCCCGAGTTCGTCGGTGCCGGTCATCGACGCGGTCACCCACTTCCGCGACGCCTTCATCAACTACATCCGCGGCGCGAAGAGCCTCTCCTCCGAATTCCGTTACATCGAGAAGTACACCGCCCCCTGCATGGACAAGTGCCCGGCCCACATCGACATCCCGACCTACATCGAAGCGGTGAAGGACTACCGCTTCGGCGAATCGCTATCCACGATCCGCGAATCGATGCCGCTGCCTTCGGTATGCGGGCGCGTCTGTCCGCACCCGTGCGAGACCGCCTGCCGCAGGAAAAACGTCGACGAGCCGATCAACATCATGGTCCTCAAACGCAGCGCCTCCGACTACGAATGGCAGCACGGCCATCTCCCCCCCATGGTGCCGGCGGAGAAGAAGTCCAAGAAGATCGCCGTCGTGGGCGCCGGCCCTGCCGGTCTCGCCGCCGCCTACTATCTCGCGCTTGAAGGGTACCCGGTCACTATCTACGAGGCACTCCCGCTCGGTGGGGGGATGGTCGCCGTCGGCATCCCGCCGTACCGGCAGCCGCGTCACCTTCTGCAGCGCGACATCGATATCATCGCAAGCCTCGGCGTCGAGATCGTCTACAACACGCGGGTAGGCAAGGATGTCACCCTCGATGAGCTGAGGCAGAAGTTCGACGCCGTCTTCCTGGCGCCGGGCGCGCACCGCTCGAAGCCGATGGGGGTCGAGGGCGAGGACAAGGGCTACAAGGGCTTCTTGACCGGCGGTATCGACTTCCTGAGAAACGTCTACCTGGGCCTTCCCACCGGGATGGGCAAGAAGGTCTTCGTGGTCGGCGGCGGCAACACCGCCATCGACTGCGTCAGGGTGGCGCTGCGCGAAGGAGCCGAGGAATCGGTGCTCGTCTACCGCCGCTCCCGTAAGGAGATGCCGGCGGACGTCTGGGAGGTCGACGGGGCGGACGAGGAAGGGGTGCGTTTCGAGTTCCAGGTGCTCCCGACCAAGGTCATCGCCAACGAACAGAACGAGGTCACCGGCGTCGAGCTGATCAGGATGGCGCTCGGCGAGCCGGACGCCTCGGGCCGCCGCCGTCCCGAGCCGGTGCCCGGTTCCGAGTTCGTCATCGAGTGCGACACCATCATCCCGGCCATCGGCCAGGATGCCGACCTCTCCTTCATCCCGGCCGACGCGGGGATCGACACCACCAAGTGGAGCACCATCGTCACCCAATACGTTCCGCTCAAGGGGCACGACGGCAAGGACCTCAAAGACGGCATGGGGAACATGCTTTCCAGGACCCTCATCACCGACTGCGGCGGCGTCTTCGCCGGGGGCGACGCCGAGATCGGCCCGCTCACCGTCGTGGCCTGCATCGGCTCCGGTCACCGCGCCGCCAAGGTGATCCAGCGCTACCTCGAAGGTAAAGGGGTAGAACTCACCGACGACGAGAGGATGGAGGACATCCTTACCTACTTCGGCGTCTACGACAAGAACGAGGACGTGCAGTGGCTCGATTCGGCTTCCCGTGCGCACCAGAAGGAGGTGCACGGGGCGCAGAGGGCGAGCTACAAGAACTACTGCGAGGTGGAACTCGGCTACGCCAACAGCCAGGCGGTGCGGGAGGCCGAAAGGTGCCTGCGCTGCTACCGAGTCGCCATGGTGGCCGTCTAGGCGACACGCCGGCCCCGACCTAGTTGAATTCATTACACCGAATACTGAGGTTTTTATATGGTCAGCTTAACCATTGATGGCAAGAGCGTGCAGGTCGAAGAAGGTACCACCATACTGGAGGCCGCGGCCACGGTCGGGATCAGGATCCCGACCCTTTGCTGGCTGAAGAAGGTCTCCCCCACCGGCGCCTGCCGCGTCTGCGCGGTAGAGGTGGCCGGGGTGGAGCGTACCATGACCGCCTGCAACACGCCGGTCAAGGAGGGGATCCAGGTCACCACGGACACGCCGGCCCTCAGGGAGGCGCGGCGCAAGATCATGGAGCTCATGCTGGTGAACCACCCGCTGGACTGCCCGGTCTGCGACGCAGGCGGCGAGTGCGACCTGCAGGACTCCTGCTACGCGCTGAACGCGACCAAGCAGGACTACTCGGCGATCCTGGAGCGCCGCCAGATCCGCTACGACTGGCCCCTCATCGAAAGCGACCCCAACCGCTGCATTCTCTGTGAGAAGTGCGTCAAGGTGGACCACGAGATCGTCGGGTGCGACGCGATCAAGGTGGCGAACAAGGGGGAGGACGCCATCATCGACACCGTCGACGGCAAACCGCTTAACTGCGAGTTCTGCGGCAACTGCGTCGCGGCCTGCCCGACCGGCGCCCTCATCTCCAGGCCGTTCAAGTTCAAGGGACGCCCCTGGACCTTCAACCGGATCCCGAGCGTCTGCGCCTTCTGCGGTACCGGCTGCCAGATCGAGTATCACGCGAAGGAAGGGCGCGTCGAGCGGGTGACCAGCGAGGACGACGGCTACAACAACGGCAACCTCTGCATCAACGGCCGCTTCGGCTACCGCTACCTCGATTCCGACCAGAGGCTTTCCGAGCCGATGCTGAGAACCGATGCCGGGGCCCTCGGCAAGACCGACTGGAACACCGCCCTCAACACCGTGGCGGCGAAGCTTAAGGAGATCGTGGCGCGCGAAGGGGGTAAGGCGGTGGCCGGCCTCGGCTCCCCGAGGGTGACCAACGAGGAGAGCTTCCTCTTCCAGAAGATCTTCCGCGAGGCGCTCGGAAGCGGCAACGTCGATTCGGAAGCGGGGCTTGGCTTCGCCCAGGCGCAGGCCCAGATGCAGAGACGCTTCGGTTTCACCGGTGCGAGCAAGCAGCTCGACGCGCTTGATGAGGCCCAGGCCATCCTGGTCTTTGGCTGCGACCTGAACGCCGAGGCGACCAACGCCGAGTACCGCGTCATCAAGGCGGCGACGAAGAAGGATGCGCGCCTGGTCCTCGTGAACATGCGCGACGTCAAGCTGAAGAAGTTCTCCAACGTCCACCTGAAGAACGCACCCGGTGCCGAGCTGCAGGTGATCTACGCCCTGATGAAGGGTCTCATCGCGGCAGGTGTCGCCGTCCCCGCCGGGGCCGAGAGCGTCAAGGAAGGGCTTGTCCAGCTTTCCATGGCCGAACTCTGCGAGCAGGCCGGTATCACCGAGGCTGCCGTCGAGAACGCGGTGCAGCAGCTGGCCGGGATGAGCCGCGTGGCCATCGTCTTCGGCGCCGATCTGATCAGGAGCGCCGATGCGTCCGTCAAGATCGCAGCACTTGCCGACCTCGCCGTGCTCACCGGGGCCTCCGACGCGCAAGGGGGGGGCATCTTCCCGATCGACGCGAAGAACAACAGCGTAGGCCTCCTCGACATGGGGGTGGTCCCCGGGGCGGATGGCAAGGATATCTGGGGCATCGTCGAGGGGATCGAGGCCGGGAGCATCAAGGCGCTCTACCTCATGGGGTGCGACCTGGCCGGCTTCCCGGACAACCAGCGCATCAGGAAGGCCCTCGCGAAACTTGAGCTCCTGGTCGTGCAGGACGTCTTCGAGGGTGACTCCCTCCAGTACGCCCACGCCGTGCTTCCGGCCGGTGCCGCTGCCGAGAAGAGCGGCTCGTTCACGTCGCTCGACAACAGGGTGCAGGCCATCTTCAAGGCGGTCGACGCCCCCGGTCATGCCAGGGAAGACTGGGCCATCCTGGCCGACCTCTGGAGCCGTCTCACCTCCGGGAACCAGCACATCACCCCGGCAAGCGTCATGGCCGAAATCAAGACCAAGATCAAGGCGTACGAGGCGTTTGACGGTTCCCGTGACGGCGTGACAAAGGGTGCTACCGCTGCCAGGGGCGATGCGCCGCTCGCGCCGATCGCCAAACCGGCAAGCGTCGCCAAGGCGCGGTTCCAGCTCCTTGTCGGACCGGTCGGTTACCACAACGGTACCTCCACCACACGCTCCTCTGCGAACCTCGAGGTCTGCCCGACCGGGTTCGTTGAGCTGCATCCCTCTGATGCCGCTTCTCTGGGCGTCGCGGAAGGAGCGAGCGTCAAACTCTCCTCCGGTAACGGTGCCATGACCGCCCAGGCGCGCATCAGCGACAAGGTGCAGCCCGGCCTGCTCTTCGCCCCGTCGCACTTCAAAGAGCTGAACGCGAACGCCCTTCTCAAGGGAAATTGCAACCTCGTCGAAGTGAAAGTGGAAAAGGGATAGGAAGTTATGCCGCGCACGGCATGAAAAACGAAAAGGCTCCCGCAGCAGCGCTCGGGGGCCTTTTTTTGTGGCGGTACCGGACGTGTGATGATAATCTGCCGGTCCAACTGCAGCGAGATCACTGTGGAGGTGGCAACCGATGGAAGACAAGCTGACGCAGATCGCCGCGATGGCGGGGAAAAACGACAAGATCGCTGACAAGCTGGAGCAGATGCTCTCCGGCCCCAACGACCGTGCCTACGTGGTCTGCAGCTACGAAGACTGCAAGCTCCACCTCAAGGGGCGCTGCACCATCTACACCGTGCTGGACGTGCCGCGCATGAAGACGGGTCAGCCCTGCAACAGCTACGAGAAGCACCAGGCGGCTGAGAACTGATGGGGGATCAGCTGTAGAGGGAGTCTTCTTCCTCGGGGGGCATCCTGCCGTTTCGTTCCAGAAAGTCCAGTTGCTCCTGTTTCCTTCCGAGCTGGTCGCTGCAGAAAGTCCAGATCCTGTAGCTTTCCAGGCAGAGGACGGTGAAACCGGCGCCGAAAACGGCCCAGTAGTTGTCGGCGAGCGCGTCGGCCACGTAGTAGAAAAGGTAGAACCCGAGCGCGTAGCCGACATGACAGAAGCTGCTTTTGTGGTACACGCCGGCCATCATGCGCGACAGGCTCAGGATGATGGCGGAAAAGGTGTAAAGCACCAGCACCATGCTGATCATGAACGGGGTGGGGGGCGTCCCCATGGCCGCCACGAGCTGCTGCGGAGTGGGGAGGAAGGTGAAGCCCCGCCACGCAACGGTACTGGCGACTATGAAGAGCGACAGCGCGAAGAGCCCGCGGTTTGAGAAGCGCCGCAGCCTCGCCATGTCATCCACGAGCCCCTGCCGCAGCACGCTTTTCGCGTCCCGGGCGGCGCTACCCGTCGCCATCTTGTCTTTGCCTGCCGCTTCCATGGAGCACCCGTCCGCTTTCATGACTGGCCTGCTACCGGTTCGGATCTGCATTCGGGGAAGGATTCACCCGGTTCGGTTCGACGTTGTCCAGCCTTTTCCTGATACAGTAGAAAGACTGTGCGATCCTGTCAAGCTCATAGGGGAGTTTTGGCGGGTGCAGCGCAGTACCTCCCTCCTCGTTTCTTTCCGCAAAATCCTGCAGCTTCCTCATAGGCACAAGCACGATCATCTTAAGCAGTGCGATCACCCCCGCCATTGTCAGTACCAGCGTCAGTATCGAGAAGATGATCATCTGCAGGCGGATTGAAGCCAGCGAGGCGAGAGTAGCTTCCTGCGAAAGGCCGATATCCAGGGTCCCCAGTACCTTCTGGTCGACCGGGTGGAAGTGGCAGGCGGCGTTGGCGCATTCGGGGTCGTTGTAGATCGGCGCGGTTATCGCTATCACGTCGGCGCCGAGGTTGTTCTTGAAGCTGCGGGCCTTCTGCATGCTGCCGAGCGTGGTGATCGGCTGCGCTTTTTCGTGGCAGATGACGCACCCTTCCGCTTTCTTGTCGAGTTGGCGGTTCACTTCTTCCGGATGCGACGAGACCACCACGGTCCCTTTCTTGTTGAAGATGCGCACGTGCTGTACGCCCTTTTGCTCGCTTATGTTCCTGATGATCGCCCGGTTGAGCTCGCGGTCCGATTTGAGCATGGCATGTCTCGTGGACTTCAGCACGATCCCCGCCAGGTTGTTCGCGTGTTCCACCGAGTCCCGCAGCACCACGTTCTTGATCGCCGCGTACAGGAGCACGAAGCAGACCACGAGGAAACCGGTTACCACGATCCCGACCGGGACCAAAGCCCTCCCTGCGATTCGCTCGAACATGGTGCACCTCCGTTTTCACGTACCCCCGGCGACGCGGTTTACTCCGGCGCCGGGGTGGCTGCTGCCTCAGCTATGCTGGTTGTCAGGTAAGTTCTGCATGCACTCCGGGTAATGCCGCACGGGACGGTACCCCCTGGGTGCGCCCTGCTGATCTTCGGCCATCTCGTGGTGCTCCTCCACCTCCTCCCAACCGAAGATCATCGGCTTCAGGTAGGAAAGCGGGGTGGCGCCGAGGGTCGCCAGGTACACGTGGGTGCAGAGGAAGGCCACGAGGGAGCAGGCAAGGAGAAAGTGCAGCGCGACGATGAACTTGATCCCTCCGGTCATGAGCACCAGCACCCTGAGCGGGGTGACGTTCATGAGCAGCAGCCCGCTGAAGATGACGAACGGCTCCAGCATGAACATGACCACCAGGTACGCCGCCTTCTGCATCGGGTTGAACTTCACCTTGGGTGTCGCGTGGAAGGGGCTCGGACGCCCGAGGAAGTACCAGAAGCAGTAGTAAAGAAGCTGTCTTACTATGCCGTGCTTGATGTCTTCCTGGTTCGGGATGTAGATGTCGTCCAGGTTGCTCTTCACCGTCGCGTAGTAGAAGAACCAGATCAGAAAGGAGAACGATACGATCAAGCCGGCGGTGTTATGGACCCAGATTGCGGTCTGGTAGCTCCCGAGAAAACTGAGCGTTTCGGGGAAGCGGATCTGGGTGCCCGTTACTGCGAGCGTGATGATGCCGAAGGCGTTCAGCCAGTGCCAGACCCTGATCGGGATGGGCTGTAGGTATATTTTCGTTTTCTCGCTCATGACTCATGCTCCTTTTTTTCTCTGTTTTTGCGGGTAAGGAAGCGGAGGAAGCCATGCCCGACAGGCATGATCAGGCCGCCGCAGATGATGGCGAGGCCGATGCGGTTCAGGTTCTGGTTTTTCGTCGATCCCATGAGGTAGAAGTCAGGGGTGCCGTACAGGGCGTCGAAAATGGCCCCCTTCTCTACCGCCACCCGCTGGTAGGTGCCGTCCCTGCCCGGGAAGGTGAGGTAGCTCGTCTGCATGACCGTGGAGCCGGAGGTGTGGCAGAAAGAGCAGTTGCGGCGGTTGTCGAGGATCTCGAAGTTATGTGTGACCGTTTCCGGGGTCATCATCCCCTGCAGGTGCAGGTTCTTGTGCGCCGGGTCGTTGTTGAAATTGCGCAGTTCCTGGATGGAGATGTAGTTGTCGTGGTTCTTGTCGACCAGGGCGACGATCTCCACGCCCCCGGCGAGGCTTTTCAGCTCGTCGTAGCTTGCCATCTCCTGTTTTCCGAAGCGCGAGCCGTTTTGTCCTTTAACGATGTACATGCTGATGTAGTAGCTCTTCGCGCCGGTATGGCAGGTGATGCACGGCAGCATCCTGATGTGGAGGTCCGCCTGGGGCAGCCACTGCCCGTGCGTCGCGGTCATCTTTAAGACGTCATGGCAGCTGGAACACATGGTGTTGATCTCCTGGCCGGAGATCTCCGCGGGAGACTTCACCTTGTGCGGGTTGTGGCAGCCGGCGCATCTGGTCTTGCCGGCATGGATGCTGGAGCCGTACTGTTGGGCGATCTCCGAATGACACTCGGCGCACTCGGCCCTGGCCGGCACTCCACCTTGCGGATGGGCCGCCGGCACGGAGTCGTGGCATGACGGGCAGCCTATCTTGGCGTGCGTGGTCCGCGTGTAGCGCGTGGGATCGATAAGCATCTTCCCGCTTACGGCGGCGGGGTTCGCGTGGCAGGAAAGGCAGGTGCCGCTTTTTCCCTCGGTGCCGCCGAAGGAAAAGCCTTCCGCCCTGCAGACGGCCGCGCTTGCCAAGATGAGCAGTGCCATCAGGAAAAGGGGTATCCGGTTCTGGTTCGTGTGACGGTTCACGTTGGCCTCCTTTTTACGGCAGTTATCTCTTGGACAATTCGTTAACCGCGGTCTGCGCCACCCTCTGCGTCAGCCGGATGCGGAAAATCGGCAGGAGCTGAGTGGTGATGATGACGGCGCAGAAACCGAGGAATAGGTAGGTCAGCCCTGCAGTGGCAAATCCGGCACCCTGAATGGCAAGGGTAAGGGCCGCGCCGATGACCACGGCCAGAAGCGTCATGAGGCAGGCGACGTGCCTGGCGGGTGTCGCAAGCCTGGCGCGTTCCCGGCCGATGACGCCTTTGCGGCCGTTTTCGCTGTTCTTTCTGAAGGCACATGCTACCGCCGCCTCGAGTTCCTCGGTGTCGCACGGATCGGCAGGTTTCAAGGCGCAGTAGAAAATCCCCTCGTTGTGGACGCGGCGGGCAAGCGCGGCGGGGACGTCGTCGCATACCAGAATCACCTGGAGGTTCGGGTTGCCCCGTTTGAGCAGGTGGAGCAGGTCAGCCGATGCGATATGGGGATCGAACTCACCGTCCAGCAGCAGTACGCCACCCTGCATCTCGAAGCCCCCCTGCAGCAACTCGGCGGCTGAACCCATGGTTGTCACCGAGTACCCCAAGGCACTGAAACTGCCCGCCATCCGGTCGCGCCGCGCTGCGTCGTGTTCCGCTACTATGACTCTGAGCTCTTTCATGGCCCACCTCGACTGGCCTTAGCCAGCACCGATTACTTGGTATCGGTTTCTACGGGAACGCGGGATTTTTTGCTGACCAGGGAGTAGACCCCTTTGAGCATGGCACCCAGAAGCATGAGCCCCGGGATCACCTGGACCACGATCACCGCACCGAGGAAGAGGAAGAACACCTTGGACATGCTCCCTTCCTTCCCGGAGAGATCGACGACGCCGGAGATCATGGCGGCACCGGCCAGGACCAGACCGATGATGGAGCAGGTGACGATTTTCGCTTTTTGGTTGGCTAGCTTTTTCATGGCATCCTCCTTGGTTTGGGGAATTGTGCTTGTTGGCGGTTCAGGGTGCTCTAGCCGATTCTGGCGCGGCGGCTCTTCGCGGCCGGTTCCCGTTTGGCGTGGGTGCCGAAGAGCCCCTTGATGAGCCCTATGAAGAGCGCTGCGCCGGGGAAGAGTTGAAAAATGAACACGGTGGCCGCGAAAGTAATGAAGAAGGTGGCAGCGAAACCGTTCCAGGCGGGAGCCGAATTCTGGGCTGCAAGGGCCTGGGGTACGGAGGCAAGCAGGGCTACGATCAAGGTGGCGAGCGCTTTCATGATTTCCTCCCTGTCGCGGGCAGATCGTCATGCCCGGATCTTGCTTTCCTATCTGCATCGACCATGCCGCTTTTTTAAAAGTTGTAACTCCTTGAAATTATGCGGTAAAAATGGTGAGCGCGTTCGGCGTGGGAAGAACACCTTCACGAATCTGTATAACTCTTTAATACAGCCCCCTGTCGCGAGAAGAAGCGCAAAACCGCTGTCGCTAAAGGCAGGTGACGCAATTTCAACAGGTTATCCGTGCCCGGCACGGTGTATAAAGGCGGGATACACTCTAGGAGTTACCGTGCGGCTTTACTGTCTCGAGGTTTTTGATTCTTTAACTGCGCCGGTATGGAAGGTTGCAGTGAGGAAGTTGCCGTTTACAATGCTTGCTGTTGACACGATGATGTTTGTGGGCTATTGAATAGCAGCACATGAATGACATCTTTTGTTGCCGTCAACCGGCGAGGTGATCGAGCCTGTAACCTTGAATGAGGTATGGTGAGCCTATGAACATCCTGGTTGTAGATGATGAGGCTGTAATTCGGGAGGGGCTTTCACGGATTCTGGAGGGGAGCGGTTACCAGGTGGAAACCGCCAAGAGCGGTATCGTAGCCATCCCGTTGCTGCAAAAACAGGAATTCGATCTCATCATCACCGATCTCAAGATGCCGGGCATGAGCGGTTTCGAGGTGCTGGACACGGTGAAGACGCTGCAGCCTGGAGTTCCGGTCATCATGATCACCGGGTTCGCCACGGTGGAGACCGCCGTCGAGGCGATGCGCCGGGGCACCGTCGATTACCTCGTCAAGCCGTTCGCTCCGGACCAGATTCTCGAAAAAGTCAAGCTCGCCCTGGAACAGCGCAAGCTCCCCCCCGAAGACCTCTTCCTCAAAAACGAATTGCAGTGCCACCAGGGCTTCGACCTCTTCGTGGGGCAGAGCCCGGAGATGCAGAAGGTTTACCGGCGCATCCTGCAGGTCGCACCCACGGCGAGCACGGTCCTCGTCTACGGTGAAAGCGGCACCGGTAAGGAGCTCGCGGCGCGCGCCATTCACAACAACAGTCCCCGCAGGGACCGTCCCTTCGTGGCCGTCGATTGCACGGCACTCGCGGAAACCCTTCTGGAGAGCGAGCTTTTCGGCCACGTGCGCGGCGCCTTCACCGGCGCGGTGCAGACAAAGACCGGCCTCTTCAAGGTAGCCGACGGTGGCACCCTTTTTCTCGACGAGGTGTCCAACATCAGCCTTTCCACGCAGGCGAAGCTTTTGCGCGTACTGCAGGAGCGGAAGGTAACCCCGATCGGGGGGACTCAGCCCGTTCCCTTCGACGTACACCTGGTCGTCGCTAGCAACAAAAACCTGAAGACCATGGTCGCCGAGGGGACCTTCCGCGAAGACCTCTTCTTCCGTCTGAACATCATCCCGCTGGACCTCCCCCCCCTGCGTGAACGCAAGGGGGACGTCCCGCTTCTCGCGCGGCACTACCTCGAAAAATTCGTGGGCGAGATGGGGAAGGACATCCGTGGTATCTCCCAGGAGGCGATGCAGTTTCTCGAGCGCTACCCGTTCCCGGGGAACGTGCGCGAGTTGGTGAACTGCATCGAACGGGCCGTCGTACTCACCCCGGGGGAACTGGTCCAGTTGGAAGACCTGGAGCTTGGCGACACGGTTGCTTCCGGTAGGGATGATACGGAGGGTGACGACGAGTTCGGTGGGTTGGTGCCGCAAAACGTAGAAGACCTGAAGGAGATGAAGCGCCAGATCCGCGACAAGTCGGTGGAGGGCGTGGAAAAGGCCTTCGTGATCAACGCGCTCAAGAAGACCCAGGGGAACATCTCGCGGGCCGCCGAGGAGACCGGGATGCTGCGCCCGAACTTCCAGACCATGCTGAAGCGGCTCGGGATCTCGGTGAAGGATTACTTCGGCAAGACGTAACCTTTGTGCTTGCCGCATGAAAAAAAAACGCGGGCCGCCGCTTCTTCGTGAAGCGACGGCCCGCGTTGCGTTTTAAGGTCCCTTCTCAGCCGCGGACGTGGCAGGAGTCACAGTTGCCGTTGACCGTGAAGGCGCCCTTGCCGTCGTGGCATGCCCCGCACGACCTGGCCTTCTTCATCTCGGACATCGAGACCGGCTTGTTGCCGCTTCTGGTCGGGAAGGTGCGTGGATGGCAGTCCTGGCATTTGTACATCTGCAGGTGTGAGGTATGGCTGAATTTTACGTTGCCGGCCTTGGCCACCTTGAAGTTGACCTCCCGAACCGGATGGCATTTTTCGCACTTGGCAAGGGCGAAGGCCGCTTTCGCGTTGTGGCAGGCGCCACAGGATTTCCCCTTCTGCATGGCCGCCATGGAGACCGGCTTGTGATTGGGGGAGAGCGAGTAGATGGCGGAGTGGCACTTGCCGCAGCTGTAGAGTCCGGCGTGTTTGCCGTGGTCGAAGACGGTAGGGCCGGTCTGCTTGACCTTGAAGACCACCTGCTTGGGCGAGGGGTGGCAGGCCTCGCACCGGTCGATGCTGAAGGCTTTGCTGCCGTTGTGGCAAGCCCCGCACGATTTCCCCTTCTTCATCTCCGCCATGGTCGTCGGCGGGTTGTGGCCGGTGGTAAAAATGGCGTCGTGGCAGGCGGTGCACTGCATGCTCTTCAGGTGATTGGCGTGGCTGAAGTGCACCGGCCCGGTTTGCTTGATCTTGTAGGTGATGTTTTTCACCTTGTGGCATCCGGTGCATCGTGCGACGGTGAAGGCGCGCTTGCCGTCGTGACACTTGCCGCACGATTTTCCCTTCTCCATGTCCGCCATGGTGGCCTTGATTTTCGGGGCGTCCGGGTTTTCGTGGCAGGTTTTGCAGGTCGTTTTCCCACCTTGGGCATTTTTCGCCTTCAGATGGGCCGCGTGGCTGAAGACCACCTTGCCCGCCCCGTCAGTCTCGTACACTACGTTCTTCAGCTCCAGTGCCATCGCCCCGGATGCTGCCAGTGTCAATGCGGCCAACACGGCGAATGCGGATCTGCGTCCCATGGTCTGTCCCTCCCGGTTTGTGGATTGATGTACCGTACTGCCGTTTCTCGAGCAGATTGTTTTCAGAGAGGACCTTTTGCATCACGCGTGCCGGAATAGCCGCCATTGCGCTGGGATGTGTTAACTCTTTGGAAAATGGAGACTTGTGCCGGTGGACGCGCGGGTGGACGGCGCCAGCGGAGGGGACGCTGTATAACGACGCTATACACGCTGATGACGTTCAGCTGCGGTTCGGCCGGCGGGTGGGGGAGGCGGGTCTGGCCCGCCGGTGTCAGTAGGGGCCGACCGTGGCAAGGATGATGTGCACCAGGATGATCTTCCCAATCGTGGCGAACGGGAAGACGCAGGCGTACCCCTGGTCGGAGAGGTCGTTGCCGGTCTGTTCCTTGATGTATCCGAGGCCCGGCGTGGAGGTGTGCATCCCCGCGACGATGCCGACGGCGAGCGTCATCGGGAGCTTCATGACCTTGTGCGCGATGAAGAGGCCAAGGAAGGCGGTGACCGCGGTGAGGCAGACCCCTGCGATGAAGATGGCGCCGCCCCCACCCTCGGTCAGCGTGGTGAGCAGGCTGTAGCCGGAACGGGTGCCGATCCCGGCGAGAAAAAGTACTAGGCCAACCTGCTTCAGCGTCATGCTCGCGCTGTAGGGAAGGCTCCAGACCATCTTCCCGGTCCTGCCGAAGGTGCCGAGGAGGATGCCGACGATGAGGGGGCCGCCGGCGAAGCCTAGTTGCATGCTCCCCCCCCCCCGGGAAGGGGAAGGGGATGAGACCGAGGATGAGACCGATGACGAGGCCCAGGCTGAAGGTCATCACGTCCACCTCGCTCACCTTGCGATACGAGTTACCGAAGAAGGCTGTCACCGCATCCATGTCGCTTTTGTGCGCAAGCACCCGGATCACGTCTCCCAATTCCAGCACCATCTCCCCGTCGGGAAGGAGCTCGCTGTCGCCGCGGCGCACGAGCGTGATCACCTCACCGAAACGCTGGTCGTGGTGCAGCTCGCCTATGGTGCGCCCGATCGCCTGCGGGCTCGATACGAAGATGCGACGGTACTCGTACTCGGTGCGGTCCAGCCCGAGGCGCTCCTTGCTCCTACGTTCCCCGAGCACCGCCGCGAGCTTTTCGATCTCCTGCGGCAGGCCGGCCACCATGACCAGGTCTCCCGGCTGCAGCACGGTGGCGGGACCGGCGTAGAAGAACTCGCCGGCGCGCTTGACCCGGCTGAAGATCACCTCGCAGTTGTTCGACTCGTTCAGCCTCTGAACGGTCGTGTCCGGCGGCTCCACCGTCTGCACCTTGATGGTGCAGTGCACCAGCGACTTGCGGTCCTCGGGCTTGTGCAGGACCTGGTACTCGGCCTGGTAGTCCACCTTCCAGAGTTTCTGGCAGACGTTTATCGTCAGCATAAGGCCGATGACGCCGATGGGGTAGGCGACCGAGAAACCGACCACGGGCTCGGCAAGGAGCTTCTCGAGGATGTTCTCCGGCGCGGTCTGACGGATCGATTCGAGCGCGCCGCCAAGCGCCGGGGAGGCGGTGAGGCTGCCGCAGAAAATCCCGGCGGCGATCCCCGGCTTCAGCTCCAGGTAGCGCTGCAGTGCTATGCATACCGCCGCCGACACGCAGAGCACGCCGCCGGCGACGGCGTTGTTCATGACGCCGTTTCTACGGAAGGTCGAGACGAAGGAAGGACCGGCCGAGAGCCCGACGGTGTAGACGAAGAGCGCCTGCCCCATGATGTACACGATGGCGGGCGCCTTCATGTCCGGGTGGAGCATGCCGAAGCCAAGCCCCACGAAGAGGACGGCGCCGACGCCCAAGGTGATGCCGTAGCACTTGATGCGCCCGAGCGGGTACCCAAGCGCAGCCACCATGAGCAGAAGCATCAACGGGTTCTCGAGGAGAATCTTGATCATGATCGCACCTCATCTCGCTGCCATGGCCGGGCGTCGTGCGCCCAGCGATCTGCTAGCTTAGCTTGAACTGCCCGACCAGTTTCTGCTGTTCCTCGGCGAGCCGTGACAGAAGGGCCGCGGACGCCGCCGACTCTTGGGCGTTCTTTGCGGTGTCCTGCACCACCTCGTTTATGTTCTGGATGTTGTTGCTTATCTCCACCGTGGTCGCGGTCTGCTCTTCCGCTGCGGTGGCGATCTGGTTCACCTGGACGGTGACCGAGCCGATCTGCTGGAGGATCTCCTCCAGTGCGGCACCCGATTTCGCCGCCTCGACGGTGCCCGCCTCGACCCGGGTGACGCCGGACTGCATGGCGCCGATTGCACCTCTCGTCTGCTGCTGCACGGCCTTGATCATCTCACCGATCTCGCGTGTCGCACTTGAAGTCCGCTGCGCCAGGGCGCGCACTTCGTCCGCGACGACGGCGAAGCCGCGTCCCTGCTCTCCGGCGCGCGCCGCCTCGATGGCGGCGTTCAATGCCAGGAGGTTCGTCTGGTCGGCGATGTCGTTGATGGTGTTGACGATGGCGCCGATCTGCTCCGATTTCTTGCCTAGGTCGCCCACCGTCACCGCTGAGGCACGGACCTGTTCGGCGATCTGGTTCATCCCCTGGACCGTTTCCTTCACCACGTCGGCGCCCGCCTCCGCGGCGTTGTTGGCCTGCTTCGATCCCTCGGCGGCCTGCGTGCAGCTAAGGGCGATCTCGTTGGAGGTCGCCGCCATCTCCTCGCTGGCTGTGGCCACTGTGGCTGCCTGTCCTGCGACCTGGGCCGCGCCGGCGGCCATCTGCTCGGCGGCGCAGGAGAGCTCCGTTGAGGCCGATGCGACCTGGGCCGTGTTCTGCGAAACCCGCGAGAGCACCTCGTGCAGGTTCACGACGATGTTGTTGATGCTGTCGCAGATGTCGCCGATCTCGTCGCGCGAGCCGGTCTGGATGCGCCTGGTCAGGTTGCCGGCGGCGATCTCCGCGGTCACGAGCTTCGCGTGGGCGAGCGGCCTCGTGATCGAGGCGATGATGCGCAGGCTGATCACGAAGGAGATGAGAATCACGGCCGCCGAGACCGCAATCATGACGTAGGAGAGCAGGGTGGCGTTGTCAACCGCGCGGCGCACGCCGGTCAGGATCTGCTGCTGGTTTTCACCGATGCTTTTTACCTGCTCCTCGCTTCTTTGCGCCTGTTCGCGCGAGATCCCCTGCGCCGATTCCAGCGCCTTCTGCATGGCGAGGTTGCTGCGCATCACCCCGAGCTTGGTCGACTCTATCTTCCGGATCGAGGCGCCCGCTTTGCGGATGATGCCGGAGACGTCGGTGATGTTCCGCGCGAGGTCCTTCTGCCCGGAGTCGAGCAGGAGCTTTCTCGCCGCGGCAATGTTCGCCTCGATCCTCTTCTGTGATTGGGCGAGCTGTCCCGACAGCTTGCCTACCTCGGCCTCGGTGCCGCTCAGCATGATCTGGCGCACCCCGGCATTCAGCTCCTTCACGTCCACGCTGATGTTGCTGCCGGCCTCCATGACGCCGTTGGCTGCATTCTGAAAGCCTAGCGACGACACCACCTTGTTGCGGTCCTTAACGATCTGCAGCTCGAGGGTGTCGATGGTGTTGAAGATCTTCTTGCTGTTTTCCTCGAGCGGCTTCATGATCTCCCGCGCCTTGGTCGCGTATTGCTCCGCGTCAGCCTTCTCCGGGTTGTTCAGCATCTCCTGCCTGAGGGCCAGAAGACCCCCTTCCTCGGCGCCGATCCGGTTCAGGATCTCGGTCGCCACCCCCTTCACCTCCTTGATGGCCGGGTTGTCCCCCGGATCCACCTCGATGTTGCGGGTGAGCTCGACAGTGTTCTTCAGCCTCTCCTTTAGGGGAGCGATCTTGAACTTGCTCTTCACCAGTTCGAGGTCCGCCATGAAGATGTTGATATCCTTCAGCCGGCTTTGCAGGGTGAGGAGTTTCTTGATGGAGCTGTTCACCTGGAGGTTTGCTGCCTGGGAGGAGTTGATGTTGGAGAGGGCGCTGTTTCCCATCTGGCTGATCTGCCGGCGCATGGCGCTGACACTCCCCTCGGCTTTCAAGAGCTCGGCGTTGACCGAGGCGATCTCGCTCTTGAAAAGGGACATGTCGCTGAGCCTTTGTGAGGCGACCTGCACCACAGTCTTTTCGATGTCGCGCAGCACCGCTGTGTCGACGCCGCTGGAGGAGGCGCCCCCCTTGACGATATCGTCGTTCAGGGTCTCCATCCTCTTGATGCGCGTCGTTATCGACTCGGAGAGGCGTGTTACCTCGGCAGGTTCGGTCGTCATCTCGAGGCGCATGAAATCGGCGGAGACCTTTTCCACCGTCTGCTGCAGCTCCAGCATCTTAAGGTGCAACGGCGTCGACTTTCCCGTCAGGATCTCGATGCTCGACTTCACCTTCGCTATGGAGAAAAGACCGATCCCGGCCAGTACCGAGATCCCCACGATGGTCAGCGCGATGTTGCCCCAGAGCTTGCTTTTGACGGTCATTGCCACGCCCCCGGAAATAAGATGCCGTGCCGAGGGAACCGGGCCGCAGGCAGTCGCGGCGCCGGTTCCCGACCTGTCGTCATACTCCTGCGCTACTTCATGGATACCAGCTGGTTACCCTTCACGATCTGCAGGTAGACGTTGTCCTGCCCCTGGTGGTCCTGCGGCGTAAAGGTGAGCTTGATGCCACCCATGTCGGCGTCCTTCATCGCCTCGTAGGCCTGGATGAAGCCGGCCTGCGTCGGGGGATTGCCCGCCTTCTCCAGCGCCATGACGATGGACTTGGCCGCCATGCATCCTTCCATGCTGACCGAGTTGAAGCCGACCTCTTCGGGGCTCTTCTCGATCGCCTCCTTGCACTCTTTGGTGATGGGGAGGCTTAAGTCGTCCAGTTCGGGCACCACCTGGCTCATGATGACACCCTCGGCCGCCTCGGGCCCCACCGCCTTGACGAGGTTCATGCCGCCCGCGAAGGAGCCGGAAGCGAGGCGTGCGGTCACCCCTTCCTTGCGCGCGAGCTTGATGAACTCGGCACCCGGCTTGTACACCGCGCCGACGATGATGGCGTCCGGCTTACCCTCCATGATGCTGGCAAGCCCTGCCGTCACCGCCACCGTGTTCCGCTCGAAGGAGCCCTTGGAGACGACGGAGAGCCCGTGACGTTTCACCGCCTTCTCGGTGGAGGCGAGGATGTCGGTGCCGAGCCCGTCGTTCTGGTAGAAGACCGCGAAGCGCTTCGCCCCTTGCTTCACCAACTGGTCCACGATCCTGTCCACCTCCTGCTGGTAGCTGGCCCGAACGTGGAAGACCTCCCGGACCACCGGGGTGCGCAGTTCCGTGGCGCCGGTCCTCGGGTTTATGTACGGGAGCTTGTATTCCTTGACCACCGGCAGGCTCGCGACGCAGTTCGAGGTGCCCACCGAGCCGACCACCGCGAACACCTTCTGTTCGTCGGCCAGCTTCAGCAGGCAGTCTATGGTCTTATCCGTCGTCATCTGGTCGTCCATGGCGACGAGCTCCAGCTTCCTGCCGTTAACACCACCTTTCGCGTTGATCGCCTTGAAGTAGGCGTCGACGCCGACCTTCATCCCTCTTCCTGAGCCTTTGTTGGCCCCGCTTTGGTCGTTCACCATGCCGATCTTGATGACGCCGCCTGCCGCCCCGGCAGCTTGTGCCGTCGGAGCGATCATCATCAGCACCACGGTGAGGAAAATCATCTTTCTCATGACAACCTCCTTTTCTCTGGGTAGGCTCGCGCAGGGGCCACTGGGGGACAGCCTGCGTCCTGGTTGGAAGCACTATGATCCCGGGCTGTTGCGAACAGGCTCCATCCAGAGGATGGTAGATTTTTAAAACTCGCAAATAATAAACTACTAATGATTGGTTGGCAAGGCTTCTTCTTAGAATGTTTTCATGGTTGTTCGGTGCGTCGGGAAGGGGTGGGGCAGGAAAAAGAAAAGCCTGCTCGCAGGCAGGCTTCGTTGTGGCAGCAGGTTGTATGCGGTGGCGGGGAGCGTCAGCCGAAGATGCGCTTGAAAAGCCCCTTCTTCTCGGCCTCGCGCCGCTCCGTGATCAGGCGCATCCCTGCAAGCGCATGGGCGTCGTGCGCGTTCAGCTTCAGTGCCTTCTGGAATTCCCCCTCGGCGAGCCCGTCGCGTCCCTCGTCGAGGAGCATCCAGCCCCGGAAGGCGAAGGCCTCGGCGGTGCGCTCGGCCTGCAGGCTCTTGGTGAGGAGCATGCGGCACTTCTCCAGGGCGCCCGCAGAGCGCTGGTTGCCCGGGTTCTTGTAGATGGACCAGGCGAGGTAGGCGCTCGTGCGTGCGTCGTCCGGGGCGAGGGTGTAAGCGTCCTGCAAGGCCCGTTCGGCGTTGCCGAAGTCCTCCATCTCCAGGAAGACCTTGCCGGACTGGAACTGGATGCGGGCCTGCAGCTCGTCGTCGCGCTTTCCGCCGAGCCCTATGGTGTTCGCGTTCAGCATCTCGTCATAGCGTTCCTTGGCGATGACGCTGGAGAGGGTGTTGTAGGCGTTGGCGTAATGGGAAAGGACGTCCTGGGCGCGGCCCAGGATAGCGCCGGAGAGCTGCATGAACTTCTCGGGCGAATACTGGCGCGTTTTGGCGAAGTAGGCCTCCTTAAGGGCGTCGAAACTGAAGGAGCCGGGAGTCATGCCGAAGATCTCGTAGTAATTCTTGTCCTGGATCGTGGCGTAGTCGCGCTGCACTTCCTGTTCGAAGTCGATGTCGCTTGAGGAGAGCGGCGCCGCCATCCCGGTCTCCCCCACCACCAGCTCGATGGAGTCCGACACCTCGTCTACCAGGTCCTCGAAGCTCATGGTCGCCGCCTGCAATTCGGCAACCTCCTCGATGGGGCGATTGAAGAGTCGTTTCTGCGGGAAGTCGGGCGCCTGGTCGGAGGCCTGCGCGCCGTTCAAGGAGAGCATGCCCATGCCGGCCAGCATGTCCAGGAATGCGCCGCCCCGGGCGGGTCTATCCAGTCCGGAAAGGATGGTCCGTACCGTGTTTCCCTGCCCGAGCTGCTGCAGGAGCTCGATTTCCTCCTGCCCCATGTTGAGTAGGTTCGCCAGGCGGAAGTAGGCCTGGGTCAGCATCGGGAACAGCTCTCCGGCGCGGGCCAGGTAGGCGGCGAGGTTGAAGGGGGCGGCATCGGCGGCCTGGTGCAGAAGACGCGGCAGGCAAAGGGGGGTGAGCGGAAGTTCGACCGCGGCAAGCTCAGGGTCAAAGCGCGGCGCCTGCTTTTGCACGAGCGCCTCGATGAGGGTGCGGGAGAGGAACAGCCTCGACTGCTCCAGGAGCTCCTCGTAACTTAAAAGCCCCGCCTCCACGAGCGGGAGCCGTCCGGGACGGGAGGGGGGGAAGCGCTCCAGGTCCGCGCGCTGCAGATGGCTTCCCAGGACGAGAAAGGGGACGAACCTGGGCGACGAGAAGCTCGCCGGTTCACCCCCGATGACGAATACCCTGGTGCCGCCGCGAAGCTCCAGCGTGCCGCTCTTGCCGTCGCGGAAAAGCTCCAGAAGGAGGCGGTTCAGCTCCTTTCCTCCCGGCCCCTGCTCGAGGGCTCCGTCGACGGCCTTCAGGAAGTCGTCCCTGCCGAAGGGCTTCTCGAGGTACGCCGAGACGCCTAGCTTTGCCGCCGCCTGGGCGTAACCCGCGCCGCGGAAAACGCCGGTCATGATGACGACCGGGAGCTCCTTTAGTGCCGCGCTGCGCCGTACGTGCCGCAGGAGGTCCACCCCGCTCATGCCGGGAAGCTTCAGGTCTAGGACGAGGAGGTCGAAGCGCTCACCCTGCAAAAGGGCGAGGGCGGCCTCACCGCTGGTCGCGCAGCGCACCTCGTGCCCGCGCGCCTCGAGGACGCCGCGCAGCATGGTGCAAAGCCGTTCGTTGTCCTCAACCAGCAGGACCCTTCCCGTCATCTGGCTCCTCCCCGGGGCGCCGTGCTCGGCGCCTTAAGGTACCTGTTGACCGCGTCGTTGTGGGACGCGAGGTCGTTCGAGAAGTGGTGGCTGCCGTCGCCGCGTGCGACGAAGTAGAGGTAAGGGACCGCGGCGGGGTTCAGCACAGCTTCCATGGCATCCTTGCCCGGGTTGCCGATCGGGCCGGGGGGAAGCCCCGGGATCAGATAGGTGTTGTAAGGGGTTGGCTTCAGGATGTCGTCGCGGCTCACCTTGCCGGCGAAGGCGCGCACGCCGTAGAGTGCCGTGGGATCGCTCTGCAGTCTCATGCCGATCTTGAGACGGTTGCGGAACACGGCGGCGATGAGCGGCTTCTCCTGCGGCAGCACGGCCTCCTTTTCCACCATCGAGGCAAGGACGAGCAATTCCCGCATCGATAACCCCTTCGCCCTGGCCCGTCCGTCGATCGATCCGGAAAGCACCTCTTTTTGCCGCTTTATCATCTCGCGCACGACGTCGTGCTCGCTTCTGCCGGGTAGGATGTTGTAGCTGCCCGGGAAGAGGTACCCTTCGGCGCTAGGTGCGTCGATCCCCATCTCCTTCAGTAGCGTCCGGTCGCTGCACGCGGCAAGGAAGCTCTCCCTGGTGAAGATCCCACGCTTTTCGAGCATCTCGGCAGCCTGGTAGCTCGAGTACCCTTGCGGGAGCGCGAAAAGCCGCAGATATACGTCGCCGGCGATCATCTTGGCGAGGATCTGTCCCGGCCGCAACCCGTCGTCGAGCTGGTACGGACCTGCCTTGAGACGCGCGTCGCCACCTTTCATGCGGGCGTAAAATACGAAGAGTCGGGCGCTGGTGATGATGCGCCGCGCCTCGAGGTCGGCGGCGAAGGCGCGCAGCGAGCGCCCTCTGCTCAGTTCCACTATTTCCACGCGCTTGCCGTCGCCGGCGGGAAACAGGAGAAACCTGGTGAGACGGGTGATGGGAACCAGGATGACTATCAGAAGCAGTACGATGCAGAGTCTGCGCTGCTTACGGAACATGTCTTTGAGGCTGGAAGCGATGATGGCACTATCCTAGGTGAAAACAGGGCTTTTGCTAACTCAGCACTAGGTTTAGGTGAAATCGCAAACTGTGTCAAGGCTAAATGCCTGAGCCTGCAGCGGACGATTTTATGCTTATGGGTTGTTAATAATAAAATTTTTAAAGACAGTGGTGGTATTCCACGGTATGATATCTGACCGTGCCGCCCGACCGGGACCGGAACATCACTACAGTAGGGCAGACGAGGTGCTTGATGAAGCAGAGGTTTATTAACTCGGACTATTTCCCCTTTCAGATACAGATCTCGGCCGCCTGCGGCGACCGCATCGACCTGCGCGGCACGCTCGAGGAGCTGGGTGAGGTGCCGGGCGTCATCTACGCGCGGCGGGTGGCCGGAAAGCTGAACAAGCGGCTGCAGGCGCACGAAACGCCGATCCAGCCGGGGCTTTTGCATCTCTACTCCACGCTGAGCCGCGTCTATCGCTATGTCGCCGGGCAGTACTGCGTAAAGCAGCAGCCGGGGGTGCTCGCGTCGACGGCGGCCCGGGCGGGATACCCGGGTTTCACCGGCGACGCGGAGACGACCCTGCGGCGTTTCATGGAACTCTTCCCCTCACAGCGCATGGTGCTCGGGACGGAAACCCCCGACGGCTTTATCTCCGGCGACGACGAGGAGCAGGGGCGCCGCCAGGCCCTCTCGGCGGAGCTCCTCCTCATGCTGTTAAACGGTGAGAACCGGGCCCTGGACCAGTTCCGCCGTCTCTTCGACGCCTCGGAACTCGCCGGCTCCTCACCGTATCTTAAGGTAGCCACCGACATCGACCGCGGCCTTTCCAAGGCCCCTCCCTTCGAGCCGATGGGGGTCCCCCTTCCGGAGCTTTTGCGCGCCCCGATGAAGGCCTCTCCAGACTCCCTCGCCGGCCAGATCGCCTACATCAGGGAGCACTGGGGTGCCATCCTCCCCTCGGAGCTTTTGACCGAGCTCGTCACCGCCCTCGACATCGTCTCCCAGGAGGGACGCGCCTTCTTCGGCGGTCCGGGCGAACCCATGGTGCTCCGCTTCGGCAAGGGAGCGCACGGCGCCGAGGAGTACCCCGAGTACGAGCGCTTCTCGTGCGACGCCGACTGGATGTCCAACGTGGTCATGATCGCCAAGATGGTCTACGTCTGGCTCGGGCAGCTCTCGAAGACCTACCGTATCGAGGTGAACACGCTGGACCAGATCCCGGACGCGGAGCTCGACCGTCTCGCCCGTTACGGGTTCACCGCGCTCTGGCTGATCGGCATATGGGAGCGCTCTCCCTCCTCGCAGACCATCAAGCGTATCGCCGGGAACCAGGAGGCGATCAGCTCGGCGTACTCCCTCTACGACTACATCATCGCCCATGACCTCGGTGGGGAAGGGGCCCTGGACAACCTGAGGCAGCGCTGCGCCGCCCGCGGCATCCGCCTTGCGAGCGACATGGTCCCGAACCACACCGGACTCTACTCCAAATGGACCGTGGAGCACCCGGACTGGTTCATCCAGCTCGATTACCCGCCGTACCCCGACTACCAGTTCAACGGCCCCGACCTCTCACCGGACGGGCGCATCGGACTCTTCATCGAGGACGGTTACTGGGACAAGCGCGACGCCGCCGTCGTCTTCAAGCACCTGGACCGCGGCAACGGGCGCGTGCGCTACATCTACCACGGCAACGACGGGACCTCGACCCCCTGGAACGACACCGCGCAGCTGAACTACCTGATCCCGGAGGTGCGCGAGGCGGTGATCAACACCATCCTCCACGTGGCGCGCCAGACCCCCATCATCCGTTTCGATGCCGCCATGACGCTTGCCAAGAAGCATTACCAGCGCCTTTGGTATCCGCTGCCGGGTCATGGCTCCGGTGTTCCTTCCCGCGCCGAGCACGGCATGGACCGCGCGAGCTTCGACCAGGTCTTCCCGGAGGAATTCTGGCGCGAGGTGGTGGACCGGGTCGCGGCCGAGGCGCCGGACACCCTGCTCCTCGCCGAGGCTTTCTGGCTCATGGAAGGTTATTTCGTGAGGACGCTCGGGATGCACCGGGTCTACAACTCCGCCTTCATGAACATGCTGAAGATGGAGGAGAACGCCAAGTACCGTCAGACCTTGAAGAACGTACTGGAGTTCGAGCCTGAGATCCTGAAGCGCTTCGTGAACTTCATGAACAATCCGGACGAGAGGACCGCGGTCGAGCAGTTCGGCAAGGAAGGGAAGTATTTCGGGGCGACGGTGCTTCTCGTCACCATGCCCGGTCTTCCCATGTTCGGCCACGGCCAGATCGAGGGGTTCCACGAGAAGTACGGCATGGAGTACCGCCGGGCCTACTGGGATGAGCCGGTGGACCAGCACTTCGTGGCGCGCCACGAAAGCGACATCTTCCCGCTCATGCGGCGGCGTCACATCTTCTCGGGGAGCGAACAATTCACCCTGTACGATTTCTATTCCGGTCACGGCGTGAACGAGAACGTGTTCGCCTATTCCAACCGAAGCGACGGCGACCGCGGTCTCATCCTCTATCACAACGCCTACGCCACCACCTCCGGGTGGATTCGCACCTCCTGCGCCGTCTTGAGGAAAAACGCCGAGGGGGGGACCTCGCTCGCGCAGACCACGCTTTGCGAGTCGCTCGGCTTTAAGGGGGACGGTCGCCACTACTACAGCTTCCGCGACTACGCATCGGGGCTTAGCTACCTGAGAAACGGGCGGGACCTGTGCGACCGGGGGCTCTACGTCGAGATGGGCGGCTACGAGTACCACGCCTTCCTGGATTTCCGGGAGATCTACGACGACGATTACGGGACCTGGGGGGCGCTCTGCTACCGCCTGAACGGAGCCGGGGTCGAGAGCCTGGACGACGAGGTGAAGAAGGTTCGCTACGCTTCGCTGCACGAGACGCTCAGGGCGTTTCTCGCCAAGGCCGCCGTGGTGCTCCAGGAGCCTGGCGTGGCGCAGCCGGTGCGCCTTGGCCCGCTGGAGCCGCTTCTTGCCGGCTTCTACAAGGGTCTGGCGCCTCAGGCCACTGATAAGTCGCATCGCGCGCTCCTCGCCGCCTTCGGAACCGAGCTGACCGAGGCGCTCGCCGCGAAGGCGGGAGGGGATCTCCTCCCCGCCGAGTGGGTCCTGTTATGCGCCTACCTTGCACTGCACCGAACCGGAGACCTTGCCGGGACCGAGACGGACGGGCTCTTCGAAGAGCTCGGCCTGGTGCATCCCGTGGTGCAGGCCTTCCAGTCGCTGCCGCCGGCCGATCCTGAGCAGTTGATCGACTTGCCGCCGAAGAGCTTCGGGAAACTCCTAGGGCTCATGCTGCGGCACGACACCTTCCTGGCACAGTGCCGCGAGGCGGGCGCCGTGCGCTGCTGCACCGCGCTCTTCTCCGATCCTGTGGCGGCCCGTTTCCTGTACCTGCACGAAAGCGACGGTGCCCAGTGGTTCAACAAGGAGCGCTTCGAGCTCCTGCTGTCGTGGCTGCTGAAGGTGGAGCCGTTCGCGGGCAGGGTGGAAGCTGCGCAGGAAAAAGCAGAGGCTGCAAAGGAGAAGGCGGAAGGTGGCAAGGAAACTGTGGGCAAGGAGCTTAGCGGGGAGGCGCTTGTCGCCCTCCTGAAGGAGAGCGCCGCTGCCGCGGGTTACCGGCTCGACCAGCTAATGAAATTGCTGCAGAGCGCTTTCTGATTTTTCACCGTTACCTGTTAGAATCAGTAGCTGGCGCTTGAGCATCCGCAGCGCCCTTGTCTATGGACGGCATCGGACAGAGGGGGAAAGCCATGGCGGTCATCAACACGCAGCTAAAGGACAACATCGGGACCATCACCTTCAACGACCCGGAACATCGCAACATCCTGAGCAGCACCATGATCGACGAGATGCTGCAGTCGATCGGCGCCCTGCAGAAGGGGAAGATGCGGGTGCTGGTGATCCGGGCCCCGGCGGGGTCCAAGGTCTGGTCGGCCGGGCACGATGTGCACGAGTTGCCGCTTCCCGGGCGCGATCCGCTCTCGTATCACGATCCCCTGGTGACCGTGCTCCGCTCGATCCAGAGCCTCCCGATCCCGGTGATCGCCATGATCGAGGGGAGCGTCTGGGGCGGTGCCTGCGATCTCGCCCTTTCCTGCGACATCCTGATCGGCTGCCCCACCACGTCGTTCTGCATGACGCCGGCGAAGATCGGCGTTCCCTACAACGTCTCCGGCATCCTGCACTTCATGAACATCATGGGGGTGAACTTCGCCAAGGAGATGTTCTTCACCGCGGAGCCGCTCTCGGCGGAGCAGGCGAACCGGGCGGGGCTTCTGAACCACTTGGTGGAGGCCGCGGAGCTTGCGGACTTCACCTACTCCATGGCGCAGCAGATCACCAGGAACAGTCCGCTCAGCATCGGGGTGATCAAGGAGCAGATCCGGCTTTTAGCGAGCGCCCACCCCCTCTCGCCGCTCACCTTCGAACGGGTGCAGGGGCTCAGGCGGACCGTCTACGACAGCAAGGACTACGCGGAGGGGATCAAGGCGTTTCTGGAGAAAAGGGCGCCGGTCTTCACCGGCGAATAGAATCGACCATTCTCCCTCTCCCCACGGGAGAGGGGACAAGAAAAAGGCCCGGCCGCATCTTCGCGGTCGGGCCTTCGTTGTTCTATGACTCTGCACGATCAGCGAAAGAGTTTATTCCTCCGCCTTCTCGAAGTTCCCCTTCTCCTGGCACTGGGGGCACTTCTGCGGCTTGCAGCGACCTTCCTTGGTGAATCCACAGCTCTTGCATTTCCACGTTGCCATAATTGCCTCCTGTTAGTTGTTGTTCAGCTTTATTTCCTGCACCTTCCCGAAAGTGGAAAGAGGCTGGTCGAATTTCTTCTGGTCCCCAACCACCACGAGCTTCATGTTCTCCGGGGCGAGGTATTTTTTCGCCACGCGCAGCACGTCGGCGCGGGTGACGCGGGCTATGTTGTCGCGGTAGTTCTCGAGGTACCCCTTGGGATAGCCGTAGAACTCGAGGCGCGCCTGCTGGGTCACCACGGAACTGCTCTTCTCGAAGGCGAAGATGAAGGAGTTGATGATGGAATCCTTGGCGAGCTTGAGCTCCGCCTCGGACACCTCGCTCTGGGTCATGCCGGTGATGATCGATTCGAGCAGCTTGATGGTCCGCGCCGTGGAATCCACCTTGGTCTCGGTCTCGGCGATGAAGGGGCCTTTGAAACGGCGCCCGACCTCGAAGTAGGCGTCGACGTTGTAGGCGAGCCCCTGGTTGGAGCGGATCTCCTGGGTGAGACGCGAGGTGAAGCCGCCCCCCAGGATGTATTCCATCACCTTGAGGGCGTAGAGGTCCGGGTTGTTCTTGTCGATCCCCAGATGCCCCATGCGGATCACCGACTGGTTCACCTCTTTCTGCACGTGCAGCACCGCCGGTGTCATTTCCTCGCCGGGAGCGGGGACCGCCGGGAAGGGCGCGGTCTGGTTGGGCCAGTCGCCGAAGAGGCGCTCGAGCCTCTTGAGGAGCTCCTCCCGGTCGAAGTCCCCGGAGACCGCCACGATCATGTTGGCCGGGTAGAAGAAGCGACGGTGGTAGTCGATCATGTCCTGACGGGTGATGGCGTTCACAGTCGCTATGGTGGGGATCCGTCCGAGCGGGTGGCCGGCGTAGATGGCCCGGGCAAGTTCCCTCCCGGCGATTCCCTTGGGATCGTCGTTCTGGCGCCGGATCCCCTCGAGGGCGTGGTTTTTAGCGAGTTCGACGCGCTCCGGATCAAAGGCCGGCTCCCGGACCACCTCGGCGAAGAGGGCGAGGGTGCGGTCCAAGTTTTTCGAGAGGGTGGAGAACGAGACACTGGCGTTGTCCGAGTTGATGCCGGCCTCGATGGACGAGGCCATGAATTCCAACTCGCGGTCCAGTTTGTCGGCCGGGGTCTTCAAGGTCCCGCCGCTTCTCAGCACCGCACCGGTCAAAGAGGCAAGCCCGGTCTTCGCTTCCGGCTCGTAGACGCTCCCGGCGTTCAGGTACGCGGTGAGGTTCACGATGGGGAGCTCGTGGTCCTGCAGCAGGTACACGATCATGCCGTTTTTGAGCTGCACCCTTTCGCTCTTCGGGAGCTGGAACTTGAGCGGCGGGAAGGTCATGTTGCGCGGGTTCGCCGGGGGCTGCGCCTGAGTTGGTGCCTGTGTCACCTTCTGCGTCTTTGACTCGGCGATGGTGCTGGAGCGGGCCGCGCTCGCCTCAGATACCAACGAGCCGGCGGTGCAAAGGGCGAGGGCGCTCAGCAGCACTAAACGGGAAAGGTTTTTTCGAATCATTCAAGGTCCCCTTCTTCTGGACTTATTTGGAATCTATCGCGACTCCCTCCCCTGGAGGGGGGTGTCTTACTGCGCGGCGTCCGCCTTGGTGATGAAACCGACGTTGCGGTTCTGGCGCGTGAAGTACTGTTTGGCAACGCGCATGACGTCCTCGGGCGTGATCTTAGCCACCTTCTGACGATGCTCGATGAGGTAGCGCCAGGTCCCGGCGATCGCCTCGTACTCGGTGAGGTTGCGCGCGAGGCCGCCGTTGGAGGCCATCTGGCGCGACTCCTCGAACTCGAGCTGGTTCAGGATCTGCTGCAGCTCCTCGTGCGTCATCGGCTCGGTCTTCAGGCGATCGAGTTCCTGATAGATCGCCGCCTCCACTTCGGCCACCGTGTGTGGCGCGCGCGGCGTCGCGCTGATTATGAAGAGGTTGGGATAGCGGCTCCCGGGTGCTCCGAACGAGGAGACGGAGGTGACGAGCTGCTTCTCGAGGACGAGTTTCTTGTAAAGGCGCGAGGTGCGGCCGCTGGTGAGCAGCATGTCGATGACGTCGAAGACGTAGTCGTCGGGCGCCGGCAGGGTCGGCTTGTGGAAGCCGATCATCACCTCGGGCTCGGCGTCGCCGATCACCTCGGTGCGCTTCTCACCCGACTGCTCCGGCTCCTGGACCGCGACGGGCGGGACCGGGGTCCCAGGCTTGATGCCGCCAAAATAGCGCTCGACGAGGGCGACGGTCTGCTTCGGATCGATGTCCCCTACGATGGCGACGATGGCGTTATTGGGGGCGTAGTACTTGTGCAGGAAGTTCTCCGCCTTGGTACGGGTGAGGTTCTCGATGTCGGACATCCAGCCGATGGTCGGCTGCCCGTTCGGGTGCGCGTTGAAGGCGTCGGCGAGGAAGGTCTCCCATAGTTTCCCCTCCGGCTCCGCGTCGTAGGAGCGGCGCCGCTCCTCCATCACGACGGAGCGCTCGGTGTAGAACTCCCTCAGCACCGCGTTCTGCATCCGGTCCGATTCGATGGCGGCCCACAGCTCAAGCTTGTTGGCCGGGATGTTGATGAGGTAGGTGGTGCCGTCCTTGCTGGTGAAGGCGTTGTAGCCGGCGCCGCCGTTTCGGGAATAGATGTCGGCGAACTCCTCCTTCACGACGTACTGCTCCGCCTCCTTCTCAAGGCGCTTAAGCTCCGCGGTCAGTTTCTCGATCACCTTCGGATCGGCTTCGTCGCGCTTGTTCTTTTCCGCCAGCAGCTCTTGCGCGGTCGCTTCGATCTTGTCCAGAAGCGGCTTCTCCGCCTTATAATCTCTGGTCCCGAGCGTCTTGGTTCCCTTGAAGAGCATGTGCTCCAGGAGGTGGGCAAGCCCGCGCTCGTCGCTTCTCTCGTCCACGCTCCCAACCTTGAAGCGGATCCAAGCTGCCACGGTGGGTGAGTTGTGGCGCTCCACCATCAGGAGCTTCATGCCGTTTTTGAGGGTGTGCTCCTGCACCCGCTCGGCAAGCCCCTGCCCAAAGCAAACGGACGCGTTGACGAGGATGACGAGGGCAACAACCCATCTGGAAACTATCTTCATGACTACCTCGGTTCGGTGGTTTTAATGTGAAGTGTGAAAAAAGATAACATTTGTCCTTTTGAAGCGCAAGGGGTTAAAAGACAGGAAAATCCCGCAGGAGATGCGCTCCTGCGGGATTGAGTGGATCGTGATGGAGGCGTTGCTTGCAGGGCTACTTGAGGGCCTGGGACAAGACCTCGCGGATGTCGTCGACGAAGATGAATTCGAGCTCCTCCCTGACGTTTTCCGGGATATCCTCGAGATCTTTCTTGTTCTTCGCGGGTGCCAGCACCTTCTTCACTCCGGCGCGACGGGCCGCGAGCACCTTTTCCTTCAGGCCGCCGATGGCGAGTACGCGGCCGGTCAGGCTCATCTCGCCGGTCATGGCGACGTCCCTCTTCGCGGGCCGCCCCGAGAAGAGGGAGACGATGGTGGTGGCCATGGTGATCCCGGCGGAGGGGCCGTCCTTCGGTATGCTCCCCGCCGGCACGTGGATGTGCAGCGTCGTGTCGTCGAAGGCCTTCTTTTCGATGCCGAGCTCGGAGCAGTTCGCCTTGACGAAGGAGAGTGCGGCGCGGGCCGATTCCTTCATCACCTCGCCCAGTGACCCGGTGAGGATCAGGTCCTCCTTACCCTTCATCTTGGTCGCCTCGACGAAGATGATGTCGCCGCCGCTTTCAGTCCAGGCAAGCCCGGTGGCGACGCCGATCCGGTCCTTCTCGGAGGCAACCTCGTCGAAGAACCTGGGCGGCCCCAGAAGCTCCGCCACCGTTTCCGGGTCGACCAGGGTGCGCAGCGGTTTCTCCTGTGCCACCTCTTTCGCGATCTTGCGGCAGACCGAGGCGATGCTCCTTTGCAGGTTCCTGACCCCTGCCTCGCGGGTGTAGTCGTGGGTGATGCGGTAGACCGCCTCGTCGGTGAACTTCGGGACCATGCTGCTGAGGCCGTTTTCCTCCACTTCCCGCGCGATCAGGTACTTCTTGGCGATGTTCAGCTTCTCCTCGTCGGTGTAGCCGGAGAGGGTGATCACCTCCATGCGGTCCTTCAGGGGCGCCGGGATCGGGTCGAGCTGGTTCGCCGTTGTGATGAACATCACGTTGGTCAGGTCGAACGGCACGTCGAGGTAATGGTCGGTGAAGGAGAAGTTCTGCTCCGGATCGAGCACCTCCAAAAGTGCGCTCGCCGGGTCACCGCGGAAGTCGGCGCCGATCTTGTCCACCTCGTCCAGCATGAAGACCGGGTTGTTGGAGCCGGCGCGGTTGATCTCCTGGATGATCCGGCCGGGCAGGGCGCCGATGTAGGTGCTGCGGTGGCCGCGGATCTCCGCCTCGTCGCGCATCCCCCCCAGGGAGATCCTGATGAACTTGCGGCCGAGCGTCCGGGCGATCGACTTGCCGAGGCTCGTCTTGCCGACCCCCGGGGGGCCGACGAAGCAGAGGATCGGGCCCTTCATCTTGTCCTTAAGCGTCCGGACCGCCAGGTACTCGAGGATCCTTTCCTTCACCTTCTTGAGGTCGTAGTGGTCCTCGTTGAGGATTACCTCGGCCTGGTTGATGTCCTTGTTGTCCGGGGTGCTCGTCTGCCACGGGATCGTGGTCAGGTAGTCGAGGTAGGTGCGCGAGACGGTGTACTCGGGGGAGGCGGGGTTGATGCGCTCGAGCCGCCTCATCTCCTTTTCCGCGATCTTGCGGACGTCGTCTGGCATCTTCGCGCTTTCGATCTTGCTTCTTAGCTCGTTGGTCTCGCCCATGCGGGAATCTTCCTCGCCGAGCTCCTCCTGGATCTGCTTCATCTGCTCGCGCAGTAGGAATTCCTTCTGGCTCTTGCCGACCTTCTTGGTGACCTCGGCCTGGACCTCTCCCTTGATCTGCAGCCGCTGCACCTCAGTCGTCAGGTGCATGTAGACCTTCTTGAGACGCTCCAAGGGATCGAGGGTCTCAAGAAGCTTCTGCAGTTCATCGATGGGGAGGTTCAGGTAGAGCGCGACGAGGTCGGAGAGGCGCGCGGGGTTGTCGATGAAGTCGATCATCTTCATGACGTCGTCGGGGAGGGGGCGGCCGTAAGAGAGGGCGATCTTCAAAAGCGCGTTCAGGCTTCCCACCAGCGCTTCGGAGACCATCGACTTCTCGGCGAACTCGCGCACCGGCTCCAGTCGGGAGAGCGCCACCGGGGTCTGCTGCACGATGGCGAGCAGCCTGACCCGGATCACCCCTTCGAGGACCACCTTGGCGCCGCCTCCGGCTAGCTTATTGAGCTGCACCACCTTACAAAGGGTGCCGATCTCGTGCAGGGCTGGAAGTAGTTCACCTTCCGGCTCCTGTCTCAGCTTCACCAGTGCCACGAGGTTGTTGAAGAGCACCGCCTCCTCAAAGGGGGGCATATCTTCCTGCTTCAGGAAGATGGTGAAGACCATGTAAGGGAAGGCAATGATCTCCCGCAACGGATACAGCGGGACGATCTCCGGCATGTTTATGGTGATGTTTTCTGTCATGGCAGTATTTCCAGATACTTGGTTGGGGGGCGCGAACTGTAAAAGAGTACTGGAGAAGCTCCCCCTGTCAACTGGAACCGCCGTTTAGATCGCCTCCCATGCCTCGTACAGGGCGGCGATTTCGGAGGAGAGCGAAGCGTGCCGCTCCCCGGCGATACGGGCGGCCTCGTGGTCGTTGAAGAAATCGGGCTGCGCCATCTCCTCCTCGAGTTTTGCGAGCTCACCTTCCTTCACGCCGATCTTGTCCTCGATTTCCGAGAGTTTCCGCTCCCGTGCCCGCTCCTCCTTCTGGCGCTGCTTGTCCAGTTCGCGCTGTTGCTGGCGCGACAGGCGCGGATCGGAGGACTCCTCGGCGTCCGCGGTATTTTCCTCCCCCTTGACCGGGGTGAGGCGCCCTAGGCCGTCCTGGCCGGGAGCCGCAACGGCGGTGCCGGCGGTCTTTTCCAGGTAGTACTCGTAGTCGCCGTAGAAGTTCTCGAGTTTGCCGCCACCGACCTCGACGACGCGGGTGGCGAGACCGTCGATGAAGTGGCGGTCGTGGGAGACGAAGACGACGGTGCCGCCGAAGTGTTTGAGGGCCTCCAGGAGTACGTCCTTGCTGAAGAGGTCCAGGTGGTTCGTCGGCTCGTCCATGAGGAGCAGGTTGGCGGGGCGCAAAAGAAGCTTTGCGAGGGCGAGACGGTTTCTTTCGCCGCCGGAGAGCACCCCTACTTTCTTATGGATGTCGTCGCCGGAGAAGAGGAAGGCCCCGAGGATGTCGCGCAGTTGCGGCACCATGTCGTAGGGGGACTCGGCGAGGATCTCGTCGTAGACGCTGCGCGTGGCGTCCAGCTCCTGCGCCTGGTCCTGGGCGAAGTAGTCCTTGATGACGTTGTGGCCGTCCTTCACCGTCCCGGAGGTGACGTCGGCGTTTGCGAGCACCCGCATCAGGGTCGATTTACCGGCGCCGTTGTGGCCGACCAGCGCGACCCGCTCACCGCTTTCCACGGTGAGATCAACGTTTTCGAGCACCACGTTGCTGCCGTAGGCCTTGGTGACCCCGGTCAGCTCGACGACGGTCTTGCCGCTCTTTGGAGGGGTCGGGAAGCGGAAGTGGATCTTCCTGCGCTCGGGGGGGAGGACGATGCGCTCGATCTTCTCGAGCTGCTTGATGCGCGACTGCACCATGGCGGCCTTGTCCGCCTTGTAGCGGAAGCGGGAGATGAAGTCTTCCATCTTCTCCACCTCCTCGTCCTGGCGCTTCTTGGCCTCCCGGAGGGCGGAGACCCGCTCCTCGCGCTGCACGAGATAATTACTGTAGTTGCAGTGGTAATCGGTGATGGCGTGGTTCCAGACCTCGGCGATCCTCGAACAGACCTGGTCCAGGAAGAAGCGGTCGTGCGAGACCAGCATCACGGAGTAGGGGTAGTTTTGCAGGTAACCCTCGAGCCAGTTACGCGCCTCGATGTCGAGGTGGTTGGTCGGCTCGTCCAAAAGGAGGACGTTCGGCTTCTTGAGGAGGAGCTTCGCGAGTGCGATGCGCATCTGCCAGCCGCCGGAGAACTCACCGCACTCCTTTTCCCAGTCGGCGGGGGAGAAACCTAAACCGGTGAGGACGTTCCCCACCTCGCTCTCCATGGCGTAGCCGCCCTTCAGGCGGAACTCCTCCTGGAGGTGGCCGAAACGGTCCAGGAGCTGGTCGTGTCCCGGCGCGTCGTGCGGCTCGTGCTCCAGGCGCGCGGTCAGTTGTGCGATTTCACGCTCGATCTCCTGCAGTTCGGAGAGCGCCGTCATCACCTCCGCGAAGAGCGGCTGGCCTTTCGCGACGATGCCGTCCTGCGGGAGGTAGCCTACCGTGCCGCCGCGGGTGATCTGGATGTCGCCGCTAGTGCTTTCCACCTCGCCCGCGATGATGCGCATGAGGGTCGACTTGCCGGCGCCGTTCTCGCCGACGAGGCCGACACGCTCGCCTTTTTTCAGATGCCAGCTGATGTCTACGAAAAGCGGTTTTCCCGCGAAATCCTTGGAGAGTTTCTTCAGGTGCAGCATGGAGGTTTCCTTCCTGGGGGACTATTGAGGCCGGGGAGCCCGGAACAACGGGACATTGTAGGTAAAGCGGCGGGAGTTTGTCAAAAGCAAAAGGCAAACTAACAGGGATGAAGGGGATAAAGGGGATAAAGCGAATAAAGGCTTTTAAACCAAATAAAGGTTCTTGTTTTTGCCTTTGCAGTTATCCCTTTTATCCCCTTCATCCCTGTTAAACGCCTTGTTTTTATTTCTTGTCCTTCTCCGCGAGGTAGTCGGCGAGGATGGTACGGCTGTGCTCGTCGTCGTGGCAGTAGACGCAGAGGTTTTCCCAGTTGCTACCGTCGGGTGGGTTGTAGTTGTGGTTGCCGTCCTTGTGGTGCACGGTGAGCAGGTGCAGGTTGGAGAGCTCGAATTCGCGGCCGCACTTGGCGCAGATCCAGCCGTGCAGTTTCAGCGATTTCTCCCGGTAGTTTTCCGGGCGCTGCTGCTCACCTCTCAGCTTGCGCACCAGTTCGTCGATCTCCTCGGCGCTCTTCGGAGGGACGTTCTTCGGGCCACGCGGGCGAAACGATGGGGACATGGATTGGCCTCCTTTGCCTGTTGGTGAACCACTCCTTCCCCCGGAGGGGGGAGGTCGGGAGGGGGGAAGTCTAAACTGGACGCTGCGCGCCCCCTCCCTGTCCCTCCCCCTCCGGGAGAGGGGACTTTAGGGCTGCGGTCCATGCTGCTTATGCTTATAGGTTCCCCTTGAGACCGATCGCCTCGGCCGCAGGCTTCATCCCCTCGATGGTGTCCGCGATCAGTTCATTCAGCTCGACTCCCATCATGGCGGCGCCCTTCTCGATGACGGAACGGTCCGCACCGGCGGCAAACGCCTTGTCCTTCCACTTCTTGGTGACGCTCTTAACCGGCAGGTCGAGGATGCTCTTCGAGGGGCGCACGAGCGTGCTCGCAGAGACGAGCCCGGTCAGTTCGTCGATGGTGAACAGGGTCTTTTCCAGCCTCGTGACCGGTTCCACATCGCTGCAGATCCCCCAGCCGTGCGATACCACGGCGCGGATGTAATCCTCGGGCCAGCCGGCGCTACGCAGGATCTCAGGCGCCTTGTGGCAGTGCTCTTCCGGGTGGCGCTCGTAGTCGATGTCGTGGGCAAGGCCGATGATGCCCCACATCTCCTCGTCTTCACCGTACTTGCGCGCCATGTGGCGCATCACCGCTTCCACAGCGAGGGAGTGTCTTCTCATCTGGTCGCTCGGCAGGTATTCCTCGATCAGTTTCCAGGTTGCTTCCCTGGTCGGTGCGCTGCTCATAAAAAGTGCCTCCCTCTTGTTTTTGTCAGGCAGGGATCGTAGCCAAAAACGCTAACGATGTCAATTGGCTAACCCTTCGGCTCCAGACGGGCGATCTTCGGCTCGTGCCCCTTTTTGTACACCATCAGGGTTCTCTTGAAGTTGATGACGATGTCGCCGTTTTGGGTGAAGCCGGTGGTCTTCACTGTCACGATGCCGAGGTTCGGGCGTGACTTCGATTCGCGTTTCGCGAGCACCTCGGACTGCGAGTAGAGGGTGTCCCCCTCGAAAAGCGGGTTCGGGAGGGTGACCTCGTCCCACCCAAGGTTCGCGAAGACGTTCTGCGAGATGTCGGTGACGCTCTGCCCTGTGACGATGGCGAGGGTGAGGGTCGAGTCGACCAGTGGCTTTCCGAACTCGGTCTGGGCGGAGTAGTGCGCGTCGAAGTGGACCGGCGCCGTGTTCTGGGTGAGGAGGGTGAACCAGATGTTGTCGGTCTTCGTGATGGTGCGTCCCAGCGGGTGGGGGTAGACGTCGCCTACCTCGAAATCCTCGAAGAACCTGCCGCGCCAGCCTTCCTTGATTGCCATGTCGACCTCCGGTTTTTTGGGTGGGGCGGCGCTGGGCCGCATATTAATAACTCACTCTGCGAGGGTCTGCGACCTCACGTAGAGTACGAGGCCTAGCAGCGAGAGCACGATGCCGACACCTCCCGCCGCACCGGGCCAGGCGCCCCCAAGGAACGCGATCTCTCCTAGCAGGGAGAAGACCACCTCCATGGACTGGGTGGCGTCCACGGCCGAGAGCTCGAACGGCGTCTTCGCTAGGTGGCGCGCCTTGTAAAAGAGCGTGGTGGCAAGCACTCCCGAGAAGACCGCCACCATCGCGGTGTTGACGAGCTGCCCCGCCGACGGGGGGGGAGGGTGCACGAAGAGGATCAGCACGGCCCAAAGCGGGAGCGAGCCTAACACCATGATGAGTACGCGTGCCGCGCTGTCGTCGAGCACCGCGGTGCTTGCCTCGGGAATCCTGACGATCTTGCCGTGACGCGCCTCCCAGATCAACTGGTTGCCGAGGGGGTACGCGAAAGCCGCAACGAGAACGGGGAGTATGCCCAGCACGGTTTCCCGCAGTGAGGCCGCCGCGGCTTGTTCCAGGGTGACCAGGACGATGCCGATGAAGATGAGGACGGTGTAGAAGACGCCGCGCATCGGCACGCGTTTGCCGAAGAGAAGGAGCACGAGCGGCGTGGCGAGGATGGTCGACTGCCACGTGGTCGCTACGACCCAGCCGGGCGCGAAGGAGGCACTGAAGGTGAGCAGAGCGTAGAAGACGCCGAAGCCGGTGCTTCCCGCCACGGTCCAGAAACACCAGTTGCTGCGAAAGGCCGTGAAGACGTCCTTCAGGAGGCGCGACTTGCCGGTGAGGGCGAGCCACAGCCCCAGCATGAAGAACATGTAGAAGTAGCGCAGGCTCGCGGTCCAGATCCAGTGCCCCCCCTGCAGACTCATGGCGCGGTTGAGGACGAAGGTGCTGCTGAAGAAAAGGGCGGAGCATGTGCCGAGGAGAATCAGACGAGTCATTGCTACCTTCTGCGTGATGGATGTGCCTGTCGCGACGGCTAAATCTCTGTAACTGAAAAGTCATTTGAGGTAAAGCGAAAACGATGCTTTCCTCACCGGGAACATCACATTTAGGCACTCGTTTGACCGCGGGCTTGTGAGGGGGCAAGACATGACGGAAAGGCGCGCAAACACAGGGCTCGCGACTCATCCATATAACCCCATTCTGCGTTGACAATAGTTGTCTATAGTGATACTTTCCGACAGGTTCAACGCCTTATACCTTAAGCCCGGAAAGGTTCATCACGTGCATCTTTATAAGATTTTCCGTGCCTCATTCTTGAAAATCCTGACAGTCTTGCTCCTTGTTGCGCTTCTAGTTCCCGCGCCTGCTTTCTCTCTCGATTCCGAAGATTCGCAGATCTTTATTTCCGGGTTCAATTCCTACCAGAAAAAAGATTACCCTGCCGCGGTTGAGAGCATGTCCACCCTCCTCAAAAAGTACCCGGACACTCCTTTGAAAGACATGGCCGTTTTCTGGCTGGCGCGGGCCAACTACAAGGTCGGCAACAACCAGGAGGCGGGTAAATACATGGCGCAGTTCCTCCGGGACTACCCGGAGAGCCCGCTCAAGGCGACGGTCGAGGACGAACTCATCCAGCTCGCCGAGCGCTACGAGAAGGGTGAGGCCATTCCCGCCACGCCGAAAACCGCAGCACAGCCGGCTCCTGGCGTGGCAGTCGCGGAAAAGGCCGCTGCCGAGCGTGCAGCCGCAGAAAGGGCCGCCGCAGTCAAGGCTTCTGCCGAAAAGGTAGCCGCTGAGAAAGCTGCCGCCGACAAGGCTGCCATCGATGCCGCTGCGGAAAGGGCCGCTGCCGCGCAGAAAGCCGCCGCCGAGAAGGCTGCAGTTGAGAAGGCTGCCGCCGAGAAAGCTGCCGCCGAGAAAGCTGCCGCCCCCCGGGACGTGAAAGAGAAAAAGGTCAGCGTCGCCAAGCACGGCAAGGAAAAGGGGAAATCCTCCGCGCTGCGGAAAAAGGCGATCGCCGGTTACAAGGACGTGATCGACCGCTACCCCGGCACTCCCGCCGCCGCCAACGCCTCGGCTAAGCTCCTGCAGATGGGGATCGAATACCCGACCGTGAAGAAGGGTGGGGCGGCCGCGCCGCAGGGGGAAGTGACCCAGGTCTTCAACATCGAGGTGGCCCAGTACGCCGATCTCGACGTCAGGCTCGGGGCCGCCGGTGAGACCCAGGAGGCGGGGAAACGTTTCGTGATCCCGATGGACATCGTCAACTCCGGCAACGGCAGCGACAGCTTCCTGCTCGACTCGGGCTTCCCGCCTGAGTACGACTTCCATTTCGCCGCGGCCGACACTCCGGACGTCGCCATCAAGAGCACCCCGACCCTCGAGGTGGGGGAGAAGTTCAGGGGGGTGGCCGTCGGGACCATTCCGCGCGGCAACATAGACGGCCAGAAGAGCAGCTATCCCGTTAAGGTGGTCTCCGCTTTCGCCAGGGAGGCTTCCCAGACCAAAGAGATCGCGCTGCGCACCTCGGCGCCGCTTTTGAGGGCAGTGGTGAAGAGCGACAGGACGAAGCTTCTCCCCGGCGAGAAGGTCTCCTACCGCGTTTCCCTGCTCAACATCGGCAGCGCGGCGGCCCGGGACGTCACCCTCAGGGTCAGCTATCCGCCCCAGTACGAGCCTTCCGGTACGCCTGCCGGCTTCAAGAAGGAGAACGGCGCCATCGTGCTCGATGGTATGCGGCTTAAGTCCGGAGAGAGCCAGGACCACAACCTCACCTTCCGCTTGAAGGACGAAGCGCTCGCCGACCAGGAACTCATCGTCAGGGCCGACATCGCCAACGGCTCGCTGGGCAAGAAGGAATCCTTCGTCTCCGCCACGAGCTTCGTGCAGCGGGTGAGCGGCGTTACGGCGCGCACCGGTGCGGGTAAACTCGTCGCGATCCCCGGCCAGACAGTTTCCGTGCCGCTCGTCGTCACCAACACCGGCAACGTGCGCGAGGTGTTCGCCATCAAGGCCAGCGTACCGGCGAACGCGACATACACCTTCTACGACGACGTGAACCGCGACGGCAAACGCCAGAACAGCGAGCCGATCATCAACCACGTAGGCCCTCTCTCCCCGAAGGAAGAGGCGTACGTCATCATGGAAATGGAAACGCCCGCGAGCGCCCTCGACGGTGCCGTTGCCGCCGCATCGGTGCGCTTCGAACCCGAGGCTGCGGACCGCGCCGCTGCGGTCAATCTCCAGCTCACCTACTCCCGCCCCATCGTGGAACTCACCTTGGCGGCAAGGGGTGGCAAGCTGAAGCCCGGCGAAGTCTCCTCGCTTGACCTGAACTGCGTGAACCGCGGATCAAGTCTGGCAAAACAGGTGATCCTGCAGAGCGCCCTGCCTGCCCAGCTCGAACTGGTGGCAGCCGAGCCCGCCTTCAGCAGGTACGACAACGGCGTCTACCTCTGGCGCCTCGACGAACTCGGCGCTGGCGAGAGACGCAGCATCAAGGTAACCTATCGCGTGAAGCCGGGCGTGGCCGTCGGCACCAGCGTGCAGATGAAGAACTCGCTCAATTACCAGGATCTCCTCGGCAACAGGTACTGAGATGGCAAAACAGACCCTCGTCACCATCGGCAGTCTCATCCTGCTCGGCGCCGGCATCACCGTAGGCCATGCCGACGAGATGCTTCTGTACACCCCGAAGCCGGAGACCTCGGGTGTGGCGCCTGCCTCGCCAAGGGACGGGGTTCTCGTACGCACCGTCACCGTCAAGCGGGGGGACACGCTCTCCAAGCTGTCGAGAAAGCACATCGGGGTGGCCGACTACTTCCCGCAGATGCTGGTCTTCAACAGCATAAGAAACCCTGACCTGATCCATCCAGGCGACAAGCTGCTGGTTCCGGTGCGTCCCGGAAAGAGCGTCAAGAGCCGCGCCTCCCGGCGTCCGGCCTCCGCCGTCGCGAAGAAGCAGGCGTCTGCGCCCGCATCCGAGGGACAGGTCAAGTCCGGCGAGCGCGAGCTCTTCCAGCGCGCCGAGCGCGCCTACCTGGCGCACGACTACCGCGATGCGCTGAACGGATTCACCAAGTTTTTACGCACCTTCCCCCGTTCCTCGTTCGCCGCGGACGCCTCCCTCTACCGCGCGGACTGCTACCTGCACTTGTCCGGGGAGTAACCAGCCGCCTTTTCCACCCGCCACAGCCAAAGAAACAGTCGCCGGATCGCACCAGTTTTAGGGGAGAAGCCTGCCGTCACAGTTGCGGCTTTGGACGGATAAGGGTAAATTGTGGTGTAAGAATATGTAGTTATTTGGTTTTTCGAATTAGAGAAGTTTCAAAAGTTAAATAGTGGGACGGGCACCGGCGGAGCCAGTCCCCAGAGAAGCCTGCTGACGGAGGGAAAAATGGCGTACAAAATGGATATCGCGGTGGCCCAGGTCTTGACCGTCTGTGAGAAAACGGAGTTCGCGTGCGCCGATATCTACCACTATTTTGCGAACCTGTTCAAGGAGGAGCGCGAGATCTTCTACATCTGGCTTAAAAGCGCCCTCGAGCGGGAAAACCGCGCCAGGCTTTTCGCCCTTGTCGGGAAACTAAGGCTGGACGATGTGGTCGAGGCGGCGCTGCTCGATCTGGCACAGGCCGAGAAAATCCTTAAGAAGGTGCGCGAGTTGGAGAAGAAGGTAAAAGAAGAGCCCCCTGCGGTGCGGGAGGCTCTCGAATTGGCGATGGAACTCGAACAGATGCTCGACGCCATCTCGATGGAGAGGGTGGTCCAGTTTACCGAGTCCTACCAGAAGTGGTTCCTGGCCATCATGAACCGGGACCAGATGGAACTGCTTCAAAACGCCTACCAGCAGTTCGGCAAATAGACTTCAAGGACTTCCTGAGCGGTTACCGGACCTCCTGCCGGTAGCCGTTCAGTTTGGCCAGTTCCTGCACCAGCGGATCGACCTTGCGATCCGTGATGAAAATCCTTCCCCCACGCGGGTCGTTGATCATGACGCCCGGCATCCTCACCCCGTACCCCTGCTCCCATACCGACCACAGGTCCTGTTCGCCGTAGCGGCCGGAGATGTCAAGCCGGTTCAAAAGCTTGTCCGAGAGGCTTTCCAGGTCGTCCTGGTCCTGCATCTGGATCACCCGGTATCCCTTCGCCTCCAGGAGGTTCGTCAGCGAGTCACCCATCGGGTCCCCCTGGAAACGCGCAAGCACGTAGCGGTTGCCGTTCTTCTCGAAGTAGCGGTACGCCGGGATCTCCAGGCGGACGCCGTTGTTGTCGCCGGCGTAGAGGTCGATGTTCTTGTCGGCCTGGTACCTGATGCCGAGGGCGCCAAGCAGCGCATCGGCTATGGTTCTCGGGTCCTTCTCCGGGATCTGGTACAGCACGTTGTCGTCGGGCCTCCCCGTGATGATCGGGGCGCTGGAGGGCGTCTCCACCAGCTTGAAGCCGTTGGCCGCGAGGAGGCGGACCAGCGCCTGCGGCGTTGCGGGGCGTTTCCCGGGGATTTTTAAAAGGGTGATGTCCTGGTGCAGCAGGCTGTCCTGGCTCTTCTCGATCTTGAAGTCAGCCTGCACCGTCACCTTGCACTCGGAGCCGAAGTCGACCAGGAAGTCCTCCTCGAAAGAGTAGAAGCGCGCCGCTCCCAAAAGGGCGCGGTAGAAGGCGCGCGGGTTGTCGGCACGCTCGGAGACGATGGAGAGATGCGGGTTCTTCTCCTGCAGCAGGTTTTTGACGAGCGGCGGGAGTGTTCCGTCGGCGTCGACGAGGATGGCACCGCCGTCCTGGGTCGCCAGTAATGGGTACTTCTCAGGATCAAGCGAGAGGGAGAAGGCGCCGGAGAGGTAGTCGAGCTGTGCCTTCACCGAAGGTGCATTGGGAATCAACTGCGGCCAGACGTGGGAGGCTTGCTGGACCGCGTCTGTACCGACCAGTGAAGCACGCGACGGTGCCTGTTGCCCTGACGGGGCCTGCAGGACCATCATCGTGTTCGCGCCGCCGCGCGGTGCTTTCGCCGCTGCGACCTTTGCGGCGCGGTGCGACCTGACCTTGGCCGTACCGTGTGCGGGGGGATCAATAGGGATTACGAGGGTAGAGCCGACCTTGAGCCTCTTGATGTCGGAGAGGTGGTTGGCGCTTTTCACCCTGCGTGCGACCGCCACGGCGCGCTCGCCGGTGAGCCCGTACTCCCGGGCCAGCACCTTGTAGATGAAGTCGCCGCGCTTGACCTTGTAGGTCTGCGTTCCCGTTGCCTTCTGCGGCGCGGGCTGCTTGGCCTTGGCGGCCGGGGCGGGCATGGGGTATTTCCGTGCCAAGGTGGCAGGTTCCAACTCGAACTTCTTTTCGATGCTGTAAGAGGTCAGCGGGAAGGCGGCTAGTAACATAAGGGCTAGGCCCAGGTGCTTCGTTTCGAGTTGAACCGGCATGCAAACTCCCTGAAAAAGATTGGCTGCTGCGCTACACGAAGGCTGACTGCTGCTGCGGGAGCGTCACCCTGGATTGGCGTCTATTTTGGCCGCGGGGCGGCGAGCTGAAGCACCACACCCAGGATGCGGCTTTGCGGACTGCGGTAGATGGCGATCTCGGCGCCGCCGGGGACGCGCCTTGTTTCGACCTTGACGCCGTCAGCCTCTTTGATCTTCCCCTTTGCGGGCATCTCGGCACCCACCGCTTCCCGGAACCAGGCCGGCACCTGGCGTTCGCCGATCCCGGCGTCACCCGTGGGAAGGGCCTGGATCGCGATGATCCGCCCCCCTTCGCGGAAGACCCGGAACTCAACCTTCTCATTCTCGTAGCGCTCCCAACCGGGATGGGCCGCGGCATAGGCCGCGTCGGCGGGGACCCTCGGGATGAACAGGGGCAACGCCTGCTGCTCACCGGATGCTGCCGGTGTTTGTACAGGTTGAGCGACAGTCTTGCCGGGCGGAGCGGCCGGAACTGTTGCAGGTTTCTGTGACGACTGAGGCTCGGGCTGGTGTGCAAAAAGACGCCAGAAGAGCAGGCCTGCGAAGAGCAGGGCGATGCCGACGTAAAGCGGGCGTGTCAGGCGTGGGGGTTCCGGTCCTTCGGCAACCGCCGGTTCGTCCCCTTCCTCCGGTACGCCGCACAGCTCCGGGGGCTTGCGGTAGATCTGGTTCGGACTCGGGTACAAGGACTTCGGCTGGGTGCCATGCCCCTTTTCCTTGCGCTGGGGTGCGGCAGCCTGTACTGCGGCCTGCACCGCGGGTTCGGCCGGCTCTTCCGTGGGCTCCTGTTGCGGGGGCTGGGCGGCGACGAAGAAGACGATCTCGTCGGAACCCGTGATCTCCGGGGCCTTTTCTGCCGGCGGCGCCTGCAACGCTTCGGCGTCGAAAACCAGCGGCTCGGGAGGTTCGGACGGCCACTGTGGTGCCGGGTGCGGCTCTACGATGCTGTCAAAGCTGGGGATTTCAAAGTCCGGGAGATCATCGAGGATCAATGCTGACGGCGCTGCGGTGGTCTGGGCAATATCCTCGGAAAGGAGCTGCAGCACGTCGGACGTCAATTGCGCGGTAGGTAGGGCGAGGTTGAGTGAAGCGGCGAAGCCTGGCGGCGGGAAGCCGGGGGGCGCGTCGTCATCCCCCAGCAGGATGAGCTGCAGGGTCGCGTTGTCCACGAGCATCCTGGCCTGTGTGGCTATCTCGTCGCACGGAATACCATCCAGGCTGGACTGGATGAACACGAAACGCGGATTCTCTTTGTGAAGTCTCTTCACTGCGCTAGCCAAGTCAGTCTCGAAAGTAAGACTTCTAGGCGACTGAATGCGCAAGCTCTCCACAAGATCGAGTGCTCGTTCGTCACTGGCTATGAAAAAGATCTCTGCCATCTTACCTGCTTTCGTAAGAATAGTCTCAGGGACTATTGTAAGTAAAAATCCTGAGAAAAGCCTATACCTGTTCGCAGAAGTGACCTATGTTTTTAATATAAAATGGAATAAAGTCAAATTATTTTAAAATAATTAATCTTGATTTCTTTCATTGAGTAAACGCTTTGACTATACAGCCATTGGGCGATAGAAGTTGAGCGCGTTTTGACAGAGAACCTTCTGGGATAATTCGGGGGAGAGCGTTTCTACGACGAGCCGCAGGTCGTCGTCGCGGTAGGGGCGCGGGGCGCGCGTGGAAGGGAGGTCGGTGCCGAACATGAGGGCGTCGGGGTTGGCGCTGCAGAAGTCGCGCAGGGCGGCCGGCACGTCGAAATCGACGCGTCCGAAGCCGGTTGCTTTTACCCGCACCCCGCGCTCGGCGAGCGCAAGGAGAATCGGCAGACCCTCGCGGGAAAGTCCCAGGTGGTCAATGCTGACCGCGGGGAGTCGGAGGAGGGTGCTCTTGAGTGGGGGGAGCTCGCGGGAGTCGACGTAGAGCTCCACGTGCCACCCTGCCAGTTCGTGAACCCGCCGGGCCATCGCTTCCAGGTGCGCCACATTTTCGGAGCCGCCCCGCTTTATGTTGAAGCGTAAGGCGCGCACCCCGAGCCGGTTGAGGCGCAAGACCTCCTCGTCGCTGACCGAGGCGGGGAGCTGCGTCACCCCCACGAAGCGCGGCCCCAGGGTGGCGAGCGCGTCCTCCAGGTAGGACTGGTCCAGGGCCTGGAACGACCCGGAGACGATGGCGCCACCGGCCAGGTTCATGCCGGAGCACCGCTCGAGGTAATCGCGGCAGGTGAAATCGTCAGGGAGAAAACCCTGGTTTTCAACGAGTGGGAAACGGCGGTCGATGATGTGGAAATGGCTGTCGAAGACGGGGAAGGCAAGGTCGCGTAGATCCATAAAGTGCCTCCTGCGGGCCCCGTTCGGGGCGCCGGATCATTTGACTACCGTGTGCGGGCCGATCTGCAGGCTTTCCTTGGCGATGAAGATCTCGCGCAGGAAGTTGATGAGTCCAGCCACCATGAGCAGCATGGCGACGATGAAGAGCACCGCGACCGGGACCGAGACGTCGTAGCGCAGGTAATCGCCGATGAAGAGCAGCGCGATCACGGTGCAGACGAGGACCGCGGTGGCCGTACACAGGAAGATGGCGTGACCGATCAGGTCGGCGCGGCGTTTGAGGGTGGCGAGCGCGGCGTGCAGTTTCGGCAGCCCGTCGGGGGAGACGGTCTCGAGCCTCCCCTCGTGGTAGCGGGCGCGGTCGATGATGCGTCCGAGCCGGTTGATCATGACGCTCAGCATGGTCCCTATGGCGGTCAAAAGGAAGACCGGGGCGACCGAAAGCTGTATGACGTGGGCCATGGTGCCTATGGTCTGTGAATCTCGCAGCATGCAGCTTTTCTCCTTGGGTCCTCTTCAGGACTCGAATCTTTCTTCCAGCTCCGTCTTGAACTGTTCCAGGTCGATCCCTTTCAGGCGCACCAAGTCCTTCATGACCGAATCGAGCACCGCGTTTGCCGCGTTCAGCGTCGCCCTTTTGGAACGAACCTCACGCAGTGCCTTTTCGCGCCCCTCGCCGGTCAACAGCAGGTCGGAACGCTCGTTGTAGAAGCGGTGGATCAGGAAGTTCCTCGCCTTAAGTGCCAGACGCAGCGCGTGCACCGCCTGGTCGTTGAAGCCGACCTTCTCCTTGATCTCCTCCATCAGCCGTCCCATGGTCTGGGAACCGAGGATCTCCATCGACCCGCTGAATTCCTCCTCGGTGAGCGCTCCGTCGGAGAGTTCGATGAGGAGCGTCACGATGAACGAGATATAAAGCTCGATCCTCTGGCAGTCCTGGACCGCCGCCCCCATTTCCAGGTAGATCGGGTTAAGCGGCGTGGTGTCTATTTTGATACCGGGCATGGCGCACCTTCGGGCGTGGTTTGACGAAATCCAATAGCATACTTCCGGGGCGCCATAAACAGCTAATTTAATGGCAGGGGGCGCCGGGGGCAGGCTTGCATGGGGGCTCCTGGTAAGCTGCTGAATTTGCAGCCATATTCATGTGGATCTCATCCTGCCGTCCCTCATGTGGAGCATCCCCGGCGATGCAAACGCTGCTTTGAATGCCTTAATGCCGCGTGGACACTCCGTTTTTTTATAGTGCGTGAGAAAGAAACTCTGCTATAATCACTCGGTTTTCATTAACCTTGCCCGCCCTGAATCTTCATCGGGGCTGCATATATGAGTAGAAATCGGCCGGCACTGCCGGCGAGACAACAAACCAGGGCGCGAGAGGCACCGGCCGGTACCACCGCCGGGAGCCCGCGGCCCCAAAAGGAAAGGGAACAAGCAATCTATGGCAAAAAAAATGCTGATCAATGCGCTGCACTCGGAAGAGGCGCGCGTGGCAATCGTGGAGGATGGACGTCTGGTGGATCTCGATGTCGAGATCGCCGGCAACGAGCAGACGCGCGGCAACATCTACAAGGGGGTCGTGGTCCGTGTCGAGCAGGGGCTGCAGGCCGCCTTCGTCGACATCGGCCTCAATAAGCTCGGCTTTCTGCAGATGGGGGAGTTGCACCCGGAGAACTGGAAGTGGCGTGACGATATCGCCGAGGACCAGCGCCACCGTCGTCCCCGCATCCAGGAGGTGCTGAGAAGAGGGCAGGAGCTGATCGTCCAGGTGGAAAAGGGGGAGCGCGACAACAAGGGGGCCGCCCTCACCACGTACGTTTCACTGCCGGGCCGCTACATGGTGGTGATGCCTGGGAGCGACTCCGCCGGGATCTCCCGCAAGGTGGAGAGCGAGGGGGAGCGCAAGAAGCTCAAGGAGATGATCGCCGATATGACCATCCCCGAGGGGTACGGCTACATCATCCGCACCGAGGCGATGGGGCGCACCCGTGAGGAGCTGCAGAAGGACTTCGACAGCCTGGTGGCGCTGTACCAGGGGATCCGCGAAAAAGGGATGTCCATGAAAGGCGCGGGGATGATCTACCAGGAGTCCGCCCTGATCATAAGGACCATCCGCGATTACTTCTCCGCCGACATGGACGAGGTGCTTGTCGACAGCAAGGACGTCTATCAGGACGTGCGCGAGGCGCTCAAGGAGATCGATCCCACCTTCGAGAAGCTCGTGAAGATGCACCAGGAAAAGCGTCCCCTCTTCTCGCGCTACCAGCTCGAAGAGCAGATCGACCTTATCTACGAGAAGAAGGTGCCGCTCAAGTCGGGGGGCTCCATCTTCATCGAGCCGACCGAGGCGCTCGTCTCCATCGACGTCAACTCCGGCAAGTCCACCGGCGAGAAGGGGGTCGAGGACACCGCGTTCAAGACCAACATGGAGGCTGCCGAGGAGGCGGCGCGCCAGCTGAGGCTGCGCGACCTGGGCGGGCTGATCGTCATCGACTTCATCGACATGCGTGACAGAAAGCACAACGCCGAGGTCGAGAAGACCCTCAAGAGCGCGCTCAAGGCGGACAAGGCGCGCGTGAACGTCTCCCGCATCTCCGAGTTCGGCCTTCTGGAGATGTCCCGGCAGCGTATCCGCCAGACCCTGAACCAGGCGAGCACCCTCGAGTGCCCGCACTGTGACGGGCGCGGCAAGGTGAAGTCGGTCGAGGCCATGGCGCTCTCCTTCCTGAGGAAGGTGCACGCGGCGGCCGCCAAGGGGACCATCGGCGAGGTGGTGGGAAGCCTGCCCCTCGAGATCGCCTACTACCTTCTGAACCGCAAGCGTCACGAACTCTCCCGGATCGAGAACGACTACGACATAGAGGTGACCGTCAAGGGGAAACCCTCTTATCTCTTGAACCAGATGGACCTGGAGCTCGTCAAGCGGGAGAAGGTCGAGGAACAGCCCCAGGAGAAGGTGCAGCAGGCGCGTCCCGTCGCCAAAGAGGAGGCGCCCGCCGAGGTCGCCGCCGATGGGCGCAAGAAGAAGAAAAAGGGGAAGAAGGCCGAGCCCGAGGTGCATGCCGAGGCGGTGCCGGTCGCTGTGGTCGAGGAGCCGTCCGGTGCGGAGCTCGTGGTGACCGTAGATGGCGAGCCGGAGGAACACAAGAAGAAGCGGCGCAGAAAGCGCAAGCGGGGCAAGGGGGGAGGCGCCGATGCGGCCGCCCATCCGGCCGAGGCCGAGGTCGAGTTGCCCGGCGACGCCGGGGAGCTTGCCGCGGGTGGTGCCGCTTCCGAGCAGGCCGAGGAGGCCGAGGCCGAGCATCCGGCATCGGGCGAGCCTGCTGAAGAGGTCAAGAAGAAGCGCCGCCGCAAGAGACGGCGCGGTAAGGGCGGTCATGACGCCGTTGCAGCGGGTGAAGTGCAGCAGGTAGCCGGCGGGGAGTCAGAAACCGCCGCACCGGTGGCCGCCGAAGCGGTGCCCGTCGTCGAGGCCGCTGCCCCGAGCGAAGCGTCTGCGGAGAAGAAGCCTGCACGCAAGAAGAGAAGCCGCGGCAAGGGTGGAGCCGTCGAGGCCGTCCTTGAAGCCGTGGTAGCCGGTGTAGCGGTCCCGGTTGCCGAGTCCGGTGCACCTGCCCCGGTAGCCGAGCCCGCCGCCGTGCCCGAGAAACCGGCCAAGAAGGCCCGCCCCGCGCGTAAGCCGAAGGCTGCTGTCGCAGAAGGAGCTGCAGCCGTCGAGGCCGCCGCACCTGCAGCCCAGAGCCCGGCACCGGCCCCTGCCCCGCAAAACAAAGCGGTGGAGCCGGCGGCAGCACCCGCCGCCGAAGCCGGCAAGGCCGAGGTCGCCGCAAAGAAGAAGCCGGCCCGTCCAAGGAAGGCCAAGGTTGCCGAGCCCACCGCCGTGGCCCCGGCCGCCACCGCCGCCGAAGCCGCGGTGGTCGAGCAGGCAAAGCCCGCCAAGCCGGTGAAAGCCGCGAAGACCAAGAAGGCGGTCCCGTCCGCCCCGTCTGAGCAGTCCGACAAGTCCGACAAGGCAGCGAAGCCGGCCAAGGCAGCAAAGCCTGCGAAGCCTGCCAAGGCAGCCAACGCAGAGCCTGCCCCCGAAAAGGCGCCCGCCGCAAAGGCCAAGGTCCCCGCGAAGCGCAGCGCCGCTGAGGCCGCAGAGCCCGCTGCCGCGTCCGAGGAGAAACCGAAGAAGCCTCGCGCGCCGCGCAAGAAAAAAGACGAGACGGCCGTCTGACGGCGCGGGGGATGAGATGATGAAATACCTCGCGGTTGCAGCCTTATTCCTTTGCTGCGCCGCTCCCTCGGCTGCGGCAGGCCTGGAAGAGCTCACCCCGTACTTCGGTCCCCAGTACTTCACCTGGAAGGAGCGCAACGGTGGTAAGACCCTGCTTAAGGAGCACGGCCCGCTTTTCTGCGCCGGTGTGCGCCTTGGCTCGGTGACTTCCTCCTCGATTGCCGTCCGGGCCAGGGCCGAACTGTTTGGCGGCGAAGTCTCCTACGAGGGGCAGACCCAGGCGCCCGAATCGGTGCCGGTTGACACCCGCGTAAGCTACTTCGGTGGAAAAGGGGAGTTGGACCTGGGCTACCGGCTCGAGACCGGCCCCGCGCGTCTGGAGCCATTTGCCGGCGTCGGGTACCAGGGATGGTTCCGGGACCTGCAGGACTCGACCGCCTCCGACGGGACCCGCGTCTCCGGCTACACCGAGGGGTGGCAGGTCGGTTACGCACGGTTCGGTGCACGCGCTGACGCTCCGCTGGGGCGGGTGAAGGTATCTGCCGAGGCGGGTGCCAAGTACCCCTTCTACGTGGGGAACACCATCGACTTCAGCGGCAGCGGCAAGACCACCTTTCATCCCAAGGGAAGGATGAGCGGCTTTGCCGAACTGGGTGCCGGTTACGGCAACTTCCGGGCGTCGCTCGTTTTTGACGCCCTGCGTTTCGCCCGGTCCAACCTGAAGGGGGTGCAGGGCACCTACTACTTCCAGCCCGACTCCTCTTCCGACAGCTTCGGCCTGAGGCTCGGCTGGAACTTTTAAAAACGGCTGGTTTTTTCATGGAGCAGGTTTTTCTCATAGCCCTTCTCGGGGCAGCCGGCTGTCTGACCCGGTATTTCCTTTCCGGCTTCGTGTACCGGATCTGCGGTACCGGCTTCCCCTACGGCACCCTTGCGGTCAACATCATCGGGGCGTTTCTGATCGGCCTAGTCATGGAGTTCTCCATCAGGAGCGCGCTCATCCCGCCTACCCTGCGCTTTGCCATCACCATCGGCTTTCTGGGGGGGGTCACCACCTTTTCCACATTCAGCCTGGAAACTTTCCGCCTCGTCGAGGAGGGAGCGCTGCTCCTTGCCTTTACCAATATCTTGATCAGCGTAATCGCCTGCCTTGCCTGCACCTGGCTCGGGATACAAACGGCCCGCTGGCTGTAGCCCCGCGCCTGCCGCCACCGGCGGCCTGCGCCTTTGCATCTATAAATACACATGGAGGGAAGCGTGCCTATGAAGGTGAGGGACATGAGCCTGGAAAGTGACAGGACGGGGATGCTCGGCGAGCAGGTTCTCCTGAGGATCTACATCGGGGAGCGCGACAAGTACAAGCACATCCCGCTCTACGAGGCACTCGTCGAACTGTTCCGCAAAGAGGGATTCGCCGGTGCCACCGTGCTGCGCGGCGTGGCCGGCTTCGGCGCGCACAGCATGTACCACACCGATCGACTGCTGCGTCTGTCCACCGATCTCCCCATGGTGATCGAGGTGGTCGACGAGCGGGCGCGCGTCGAGGCGATCCTTCCCGCCGTGGAGGAGATGATGGACGGCGGCATGATCACCCTTGAAAAAGTTCAAGTTTGGAGGTACGCGAAAAAACGCTCCGCTTGAAACGAAACCCTCATCTGCTACACTCTCCGTGTTCATGAAAAGGAGCAGATCGATGGGTATATTAGACAACCTGACCCCCCAGTGGATTGAGAACCAGTACGAACTTTGGAAACGTGAGCCCGAGCAGCTTTCCGAGGAATGGCGGGCATTCTTCACCGGCTTTGACCTGGGGGCCGCCGCCCCGGCGCCTGGCACACCCCCGGCGCCGGGATCCGAAGAGGCTCTGAAACAGTCCTCGGTACAGTCCCTCATCTACCGCTACCGCGACATCGGTCACCTGCTGGCGTGCACCGATCCCCTTTCACCCTGCCGGATAGAGCATCCTCTCCTCTCGCTCTCAACCTTCGGGCTGGACCCGTCCGACCTTAACAAGACCTTCCACACTAGGCGCTTCATGAAAAAAAGCGCCACGCTGAAGGATATCCTGCAGGTGCTGCGCAGCACCTACTGCGGGTCGGTCGGCGTCGAGTTCATGCACCTTCAGGACCCGGACGAGCGGCAGTGGCTCATCGACCGGATGGAACCGGTGGGCAACCGCGGCGTTTTCACCAGGGAAAAGCGGCTCCTCTTGCTGAAAAAGCTCAAGGAAGCCGCCCTCTTCGAGCGCGAGCTGCACAAGAGGTTCCCCGGCCAGACACGCTTTTCCCTTGAGGGGGGAGACGTCCTCATCCCGATGCTGGACGCCGCCGTCACCAAGGCGGCCTCTATGGGCGTCACCGACGTCGTCTTCGGCATGCCGCACCGCGGCCGCCTGAACGTGCTCTGCAACATCTTCGGCATGCCCTACGAGAACATGTTCGCCGAGTTCGCCGACAACTTCGAGTACGGCGTGGTCGGTGAAGGGGACGTTAAATACCACAAGGGGTTCTCGGTGAACGTCCCGGGTGCCGACGGCGGTACCGTCCACCTGACCCTCACCTCCAACCCGAGCCACCTCGAGGCGATCGACCCGGTGGTGCAGGGGAAATGCCGCGCGCGCCAGGACCGCATCGGCAGCGACGGGGAAACCCGCGTGCTCCCGCTTTTGATCCACGGCGACGCCGCCTTCTCCGGGCAGGGGGTGGTGGCCGAGACGCTGAATCTCTCCCAGCTTGCCGGCTATCGCACCGGCGGCACCCTCCACATCGTCCTCAACAACCAGATCGGCTTCACGACGAGCGCAGTAGATGCGCGCTCCAGCCACTACGCGACCGACGTCGCGAAGATGGTGCAGGCTCCGGTGTTTCACGTCTACGGCGACGACGCCGAGGCAGTGGTGCACGTGACCGAGCTCGCCGTAGCCTATCGCGACCGTTACCGCAAGGACGTGGTGGTCGAGGTGATCTGCTACAGAAGGCATGGCCACAACGAAGGTGACGAGCCCTACTTCACCCAGCCGCTCATGTACCAGCAGATCAAGCTCCGCCCCCAGTTGCACTCGCTTTACGAGATGGAGCTTTTGGCCGAGGGATTTGAAGAAGATGTGCTTAAAGAGATCGAGACCGAGGTGGTGCAGCGGCTGACCCAGGCCGGCGAACGCCAGGCGGCCCCGGTGGAGTCGGCCTTCCTCGCCCACTGGAGCGGGATGAAACCGGGCGTCGCCAAAGTTGCCGTGCCGACCTCGGTTCCCTCCGCCACGCTCCTTGAGCTTTCCGAGCGGCTCGCACGCATCCCCGACGGTTTCACCCCCCATCCCAAGGTAGCCGCGGTGCTGCAAAAGCGCAGGGATGCCGTGGTGAAGGGGGGACCGCTCGATTGGGGCAACGTCGAGACCCTTGCCTATGCCTCGCTCGTCTCCTCGGGCGTCTCCGTGCGCCTGTCGGGCCAGGACGTGCGGCGTGGCACCTTCAGCCACCGCCACAGCACCCTCTTCGACCAGGAAAGCGGCGCCACCTACCTGCCGCTCTGCGCGGTAGTCCCGGAGGGGACCCACTTCTGCGCCTTCGACAGCATGCTGGCCGAGTTCTCGGTGCTAGGTTTCGAGTATGGCTATTCCCTCGAGGCTCCCGAGGCCCTCACCATATGGGAGGCCCAGTACGGCGACTTCGTCAACGGTGCCCAGGTGATCATCGACCAGTTCCTCGTGAGCGGCGAGGCGAAATGGGAGCGCTCCAGCGGCCTCGTCCTCATGCTCCCGCACGGCTATGAAGGGCAGGGGGCGGAGCATTCCAGCGCCCGCATCGAGCGCTTCCTCGAGCTTGCCGCCGCCGGCAACATCCAGGCGGTATATCCCACCACACCGGCCCAGCTTTTCCACGTCCTGCGCCGGCAGATGCTGCAGCCTTTCAGAAAGCCGCTCATCCTCTTCACCCCGAAGAGTCTGCTGCGCCACCCCGATTGCGTCTCCAGGCTCGAGGAACTGAGTTCCGGCGGTTTCCGCGAGGTGATTGCCGAGCCCGCGGCCGGTGAAGCGGTGTGCCAGGTGATCATCTGCAGCGGCAAGATCTACTACGACCTTTTGGGACGCATCAGGAAAGAGCAGTTGCAGGGGAGTGCCCTTCTGCGCATCGAGCAGCTCTATCCGCTCCCCATCGAGCAGTTGCGCGACGAGTTGCAGCGTTTCCCCGCCGGCGTCCGTTATACCTGGGTTCAGGAAGAGCCGCGTAACATGGGAGCCTGGCGCTTCATCCACGAGCCGCTGAGCGAGCTTTTGGGAAGCGTTCCCAGGTACGTAGGGCGCCCCGACGCGGCCGCCCCCGCCTCCGGCTCGCACCGGCTGGATCGTGTCGAGCAGGAGCGCATCGTTGACGAAGCGTTGAAAATCTAGAAACGTTCTACGTTCTATGTTCTGCGTTCTACGTTACCCCTTAAGACATTAATTCGGCCGACATCGGGACGGGTGGTTTGCGCCTGCAGGGGCAACCGTTTTGAACTCGGAAGCCTGTAACGTAGAACCTAGAACGTAGAACGTAGAACGGCAGTTAAAGGGAGATGCACATGGATATCAAGGTTCCGGCAGTCGGCGAGTCGGTTTATGAGGCGGTCATCGCCAGGTGGCTCAAGAAGACGGGCGACGTGGTGGCCAAGGACGAGCCGCTGTGCGAGATCGAGACGGACAAGGTGACCCTGGAGGTGACCAGCGACGCGGACGGCGTCCTGACGGTACTCTCCGGCGAAGGGGAGACGGTGAAGATAGGAGCGGTGATCGCGACGATCGACGCACGCGCAGCGCAGACGGAGGGGGCATCCAAACCCGCGGCCGCGCAGGCCCCGCAGAAAGCTGCAGCACAAGGCGCCGCCCCCCCTATGTCCCCCTCGGGTCGCAAGCTCGCCCGCGAGCTCGGCGTAGAGCCGGGCGAGGTCCAGGGAAGCGGCCGGGGCGGCCGGGTCACCAACGACGACCTGATGAAGGCGCAGGCGACGAAGGGCGAGGCGGCTAAGCCGGCCGCGGTTAAGCCCGCCCCGGTCCAGCCGCCGCCGGCTACCCCCAGCCAGCCCGTTACGCCCCCCCCTGCGGCACCTGCTCCTCCGCAACCGAAAACCGCCCCCAAGGAGGCGGCCGAAGAGGGGCGCATCGTGCGCAAGCCGATGACCCAGATCAGGAAGCGCATCGCCGAACGCCTCGTCTCCGTGCGCCAGCACACCGCCATGCTCACCACCTTCAACGAGGCGGACATGACCGAGGTGATCAGGCTGCGCAAGAAGCACGGCGAGCACTTCCAGAAGCGCCACGGCGTGAAGCTCGGCTTCATGTCGCTCTTCGTGCGTGCCTGCTGCGCCGCGCTTGCCGAGTTCCCTGACGTGAACGCGAGCATCGAGGGGGACGACATCGTCTACCATAACTTCTGCGACATCGGCGTGGCGGTCGGCGGTGAACGCGGCCTGGTGGTGCCGGTGCTGAGAGATGCGGAGAAGATGGGGCTCGCCCAGATCGAGCTCGCCATCGCCGAGTTCGCCGAAAAGGTACGCACCAACCGCATCGCCCTTTCCGACCTCGAGGGGGGGACCTTCACCATCTCCAACGGCGGCATCTACGGCTCCATGCTTTCCACCCCGATCCTGAACCCGCCCCAGTCAGGAGTGCTCGGGATGCACAACATCCAGGAGCGCGCCGTGGTGGTGGACGGACAGATCGTCGTGCGCCCCATGATGTACCTGGCCCTCTCCTACGACCACCGGATCGTGGACGGCAAGGGGGCGGTCGGCTTCCTGAAGCTGGTCAAGGAGTACATCGAGGACCCGGAGGAGATGCTGCTGGAGTGCTAGGAAAATGAGAGTCAACCTGGAACTGAAATCGTTACAAGCTGGAGGGAAACCATGTCCGAAGAAACCTTCGATCTTATAGTAATCGGCGCCGGCCCCGGTGGTTACGTTGCCGCCATCAGGGGCGCCCAGTTCGGCATGAAGGTCGCCGTCGTCGAGAAACGCGGCTCCATGGGGGGCGTCTGCCTGAACGAGGGATGCATCCCGAGCAAGGCGCTCCTCGACTCGAGCGAACTCTACCACCTGGCGCTGCACCGCTTCGCAGGCCACGGCATCGAGGTGCAGCCCCCCACCCTAAACCTCTCCCGCATGATGGCGCGCAAGGAAGACGTCGTGAAGAAGCTCACCGACGGCATCGCCTATCTCTTCAAGAAGAACGGCATCACGAGCTTTCTCGGCACGGCGACCATGCTTTCGCCCGAAAACGGCACGCACCGGGTTGAGGTGAAGGGGGAGCAGAACACCGTCATCTCCGGCAAGAAGGTGATCATCGCCACCGGCAGCGACGCGGTGCAACTCCCGTCGCTCCCCTTTGACGGTGACGGTGTCGTCTCCGCCCGCGAGGCGCTCAGTTTCACCTCGGTGCCGGAGCACCTGCTCGTCGTGGGCGGAGGGTACATCGGCCTCGAGCTCGGCTCGGTGTGGCTTAGGCTCGGCGCCAAGGTGACCGTGGTTGAGCTGTTGCCGCGTCTCGTCGCGGGGAGCGACGGTCAGGTGGCCGAGGCGCTCCTGCGCTCGCTCAAGAAGCAGGGGATGCAGTTCATGCTGGGTGCCAAGGTGGCCGGCGTCGAGAAGAAGGACGGACGCCTCGCCGCGCGCATCGAGGGTGAGGGAGAGACGCAGGAGATCCTCTGCGACAAGGTCCTCGTAGCGGTCGGGCGCAGGCCGCTTACCGGCGGGCTGAACCTGGAGGGGCTCGGCGTCGCGATGGACGGCAGCCGCATCAAGGTCGACGCCGACTACGCCACGAACGTCGCCGGGATCTACGCCATCGGCGACCTGATCGCCGGTCCCATGCTCGCCCACAAGGCCATGGAGGAGGGCGCGGTCTGCGTCGAGCGGATGCAAGGCGAGCCGAGCCAGGTCGATTACGGCTGCATCCCCGGCGTCTGCTACACCTGGCCCGAGGCGGCCTCGGTCGGCAAGACCGAAGAGGCGCTCAAGGAAGAGGGTATCGCCTACAAGGTGGGCAAGTTCAACTTCATGGCCAACGGCCGCGCCAAATGCATGGACGAGACCGAAGGGTTCGTGAAGCTCCTCACCGAGGAGAAGGGGGGGAGGCTTCTCGGCGTGCATATCCTCGGTCCCCGCGCCTCGGACATGATCGCCGAGGCAGTCACCGTGATGAGTTTCGGCGGCAGCGGCGAGGACATCGCCCTCACCGTGCACGGCCATCCCACCCTCTCCGAGGCGATGAAGGAGGCGGCGCTCGACCTCGACAAGCGCGCCATCCACGGCTGACATGGTCGTTCACGACGCGGCGGTGATCGGTTACCCGGAGGCTCTCGCCTTGCAGGAGCGCCTGGTCGGCGAGGTGCAGCAGGGGGGGGAGGAGGCGCTCATCCTTCTCGAACACACCCCCGTCTACACCATCGGCGCGGGAGGCGACAGCGGAAACCTGCTTGATCCCGCCATAACGGCGCACCGGGTCAACCGGGGTGGCGACGTCACCTACCACGGCCCCGGCCAACTGGTCGGTTATCCCATCCTGGATCTCGGGCGGCGCGGGCGCGACCTGCACCGCTACCTCCGTTTCCTCGAGCTCTTTCTCATCGGGATGTGCGGCGATTTTGGCGTCGCGGGTTTCACCATCCCGGGGAAGACCGGGGTCTGGACCGCGGGGGGGAAGATCGCCGCCATCGGCGTCGGCGTCCGGCGCTGGGTATCCATGCACGGCTTCTGCCTGAACGTTGCCCCCGACATCTCTCCTTTTAAAAGCATCAACCCCTGCGGTATGCGCGACTGCCGCATCACCTCCATATCCCTGGAATGCGGGGAGACCGTGGCGGTAGGGGAGCTCAAGAGACTCGCGACTGCCCGCTTCGAGACGCTTTTGAACACGCACCTGCCGTCCCTGTAATCCCACACGAACGCTTGCAAGGAGGCTCACATGTCCGAAACCGCTAACAGAGTCCCCGTAGAGAAGCTACGCTGGGTATGCGACCCCGCCCTTTTCAATTTCAAGACCACCGAAGAGATCGCGAACATCGAACGCAACATCAGCCAGGACCGCGCCATTGCCGCCATCGAGTTCGGTCTGGGCATGCCCAGCAACGGCTTCAACATCTTCTTGGCCGGCGAGCCCGGCACGGGACGGACCTCCACCATCCGGCAGATGTTGAAGAAGTTCGTCAAGGACACCTGCCCCCCAAGCGACTGGTGCTACGTGAACAACTTCCACACCCCGGACGCGCCCATAGCCATCGCCCTTCCGGCGGGAATGGGACGTGGCTTCGCCGCCGACATGCGCGAACTCCTCGACTACATGCGCGCCAACGTCCCGACCGCGCTCGAGAGCAAGGAGTACGAGACCAACCGGGTCGGCATCATAGAGCAGTTCCAGGAGCGAAACGGCGAGATCTTCTCCGAGCTCGAGGCGGAGGCGGGCGAGCGGGGCTTCGCGCTGCAGCGCACCGTCTCCGGGCTCGTCATCGTGCCGCAAAAAGAGGGGCGCAACTTCACCCAGGAGGAGTACGAGGCGCTCGAGAAGGACGAGCGGGAGAAGCTCGACACCGTGGGGCGCGAGCTGACCGAGAAGCTGAACGACGCCCTGCGCCAGGTGCGCGAGAACGAGAAGGCGCTGCGCGACGCCCTGGCGCTTTTGGACCGCGAGCTCGGGCTCGCCGCGGTCGGGCATCACCTGAACCCGCTCAAGGAGAAGTACCAGGGGTTCGCCAAGGTCCAGGAGTACCTGGAGAGCGTGCAGGAGGACCTCCTTTTGAACCTGGAGGATTTCAAGCCCCAGGCGGCGCCGCCGCAGATCCCGGGCTTGAAGCTTCCCAAACAGGAGCCGACCTTCGAGCGCTACGAGGTGAACGTCCTCGTCGAGAACAACCCGGACCTCGGCGCCCCCGTGGTCTTCGAGTCGAACCCGACCTACAACAACCTCTTCGGGCGCATCGAGAACGTCATGCAGATGGGAGGTGTGGCGACCACCAACTTCACCCTCATCAAGCCGGGCGCCCTGCACCGCGCCAACGGCGGCTACCTCGTCCTCGACGCGCGCGAGGTGCTCATCAACCCCTTCGCCTGGGAGTCGCTCAAGCGCTGCATCAGGAACATGGAGATAAAGATCGAGGACGTCCTCGAGCAGTACCGCTTCATGACCGTGGTGTCCCTGAAACCCGAGCCGATCCCGTTGGATGCGAAGATCATCATGATCGGGTCGCTCTGGGTCTACTACCTCCTCTTCTACCTCGAGCCGGACTACCGGAAGTTCTTCAAGGTGAAGGCCGATTTCGACAGCCGCATCAGCCGCACCCCGGACGTCATGCAGGACTACGCCCTCTTCGTCGCGGCTCACTGCTGCAACGAAGGGCTCCTCCCCTTCGACCCGACCGGCGTCGCCGCCCTCCTGGAGCACGCCTCGCGCATGGTCGAGGACCAGACGCGCCTTTCCTCCCACTTCATGGAGCTCTCCGACCTGATACGGGAGTCGAGCTATTGGGCAAAGCGCGACGGCGCCCAGGTCGTTGACCGCAGCTGGGTGAAGCGGGCGATCCAGGAGAGCACTTACCGGTCGAACCGGATCGAGGAGCGCATCCAGGAACTCCTCGCCCAGGGGGTGATCCTTTGCGACACCAAGGGGAGCGTCGTCGGGCAGGTGAACGGACTCTCCGTGATCACCATGGGAGACTACACCTTCGGGCGTCCCTCGCGCCTCACCATACGCGTCTCCCAGGGGCGCGCCGGGATGGTGAACATCGAGCGCGAGGTGAAGCTTTCCGGCCCGATCCACGACAAGGGGGTGCTGATCCTCACCGGCTACCTGGCCGGGAAGTTCGGGCAGGAACAGCCGCTCTCCTTCTCGGCGCACATCTGCTTCGAGCAGTCCTACGAGGGGATCGAGGGTGACAGCGCCTCCTCGGCCGAACTCTACGGCCTTCTCTCCGCCTTCTCGGGGCTGCCGGTCAAGCAGGGGATCGCGGTCACCGGGAGCGTCAACCAGCACGGGCAGATCCAGCCCATCGGCGGGGTGAACTACAAGATCGAGGGGTTCTTCAACGTCTGCAAGGCGAAGGGGCTGACCGGCGAGCAGGGGGTCGTTATCCCGAAGATCAACGAGCAGAACCTGATGCTGAGCGACGAGGTCGTGCAGGCGGTGGCCGACGGCATGTTCCACGTCTGGAGCGTTTCCGAGGTCGAGGAGGGGATCGAGATCCTCACCGGCGTTCCTGCCGGCAGGCCCGCCGAGGACGGCAGCTACCCCGAGGGGAGCGTCAACTTCCTGGTGCAGAAGAGGCTTAAGACCATGCTCGAGAACATGCGCAAGTTCCAGCAGCCCGAAAGGGAAAAGGACGAGCCGGCGCGACTTCCCGAGCAGGTCAAAGAGCCGGAGCATCCGTAACGGTAAGCCCCTGCAAACCCCTTGTAATCAGACACTGTTTTTGCTACCTTCCGGGGGCCGCTACTGCGGCCCCTTTTTCGTGGAGGTGTTTTTTTGTCCAGACGCTGCTTCCTCATCGTAAACCCCACCTCGGGGACCTTTTCGCAGCAAAAGGTCGACCTGATCATGGCCGGGCTCAAGGGGCGCGGGCTCGAGCCCACACTCATGCCGACGCAAAGCGCCGCCGATCCGGTCCTCTTCGCCTCCCGCATCTGCACCGAGGAGAGCGAACCGCTCATCGTGGTGGCAGGGGGGGACGGCACCATCAACGGCGTCCTGAACGGGCTCGTCCCGGGGGCGGCGACCCTCGGCGTTATCCCGCTCGGCACCTCGAACGTGCTCGCGCGCGAACTCGACATCTCCTCCATCGACGAAGCCCTCGATCGCCTGGGGCGCGGCGAGTCGCGCCCCATCTCCGTGGGAGAGGTTGAGCGCGACGGCGAAAAGAGGCGCTTCGTGCTCATGGCGGGCGCCGGTTTCGACGGCGCCGTGGTGCGCGACGTGCGCCTCTCCGAGAAACGCGCCATCGGCAAGGGGGCCTACCTTCTCTCCGCCCTGCGCAACTTGAGGGACTGGGACGCCTCGCAGCTCACCGTCACCGGGGGAGGAAAAAGCGTCACCTGTCACGGCGTCATCGTCTGCAACGCCGCGAAGTACGGCGGGGACTTTCTCCTCGCCCCCGAGGCGGACCTCTTCACCCCGGGCTTCCAGGTGCTCTGCATCAGCGGGGGGCGCCTCGCCTACTTGGGGCTCGCCATGGGGCTTTTAAACGGCACGGCCGTCTACAGCCGGAACGTCACCTCTTTCAGCGCGGTGCAGCTCGAACTCTCCGGGGCGAAGGCGGTACAGTTGGACGGCGATTACGTCTGCCCGACACCGCTTACCATCCGGACCATTCCGGAACTTGTACGTCTCGTGGTCTAATAACTGTTGTCATCTTGACAAACCTGCCATGATATTGATTAATGAACGGGTGGCCGGCTGCATCGGCTCCCGCTGATATGAACTGACCGGGAGGGAATAGGCGTGAGTACCAAAGCGAAGATCATGCTGGTTGACGACACGAAGCTGATCCTGGAGCTGGAGAAGAGCTTCCTCAAGTGTTCCCACGTGGACGTCGTCACGGCCGGCAACGGCCTGGAGGCGCTCGAGTTGATCCGCAAGGATCCCCCCGACCTGGTCTTCATGGACTTCAACATGCCGGTCATGGACGGCATCTCCTGCTGTGCCCTTCTCAAGGCCGATCCCTTCCTCTGCGGCGTCCCCGTCGTCATGCTGACCACCGCGGGCAACGAGCAGGACCGGGCGCGCGCCGCCCAGGCCGGCTGCGACGACTTCCTCACCAAGCCGGTCGACCGTCGTCTCTTCCTCGAGATGGCCCACAAGTACACCGCCGGCGTTGAGCGACGCGAGCAGAGGGTCCCTTGCCAGGTTCCGCTTCTTTTCCTCCTGGACGGCACCCCGGTCGGCGCCCACGCCCTCGACATCGGCGACGGCGGACTCTTCGTGGCGAGCCGCGAAACGGTCCTTCTGCACCAGAAGCTGCGCCTCGCCTTCTACCTGGAGACGGAGCGGCTCCCTCTCTTAGAAGTGCAGGGACGGGTGGCCTGGGTGAACGAGGAGGGGAGCCGGGTACACAAGGGGCTTCCTGCGGGGTTCGGTGTGGAACTGCTCGAACTGGAGCAGTGGCAGGCCGACGAGCTGAAGGGGTTCGTTGAGGGGATCCGCTAGGGTAGGGCCGTGAGGGTGAGTCGGAACCAGAGCCTGGTGAGCAGTGCCGCACCCAGGTCCCCGGCGCGGTTGGCGATGAACCGCGCCACGATGCGGTCGTAAAGAAGCAGAAACCTTCCCCCCTTGCCCGCCTCCACGTCACCGGTGAGAACGTCCAGGAAAAGAGCGAGCTGCCAGGCGTTCCCCCTCACGTAGGCGCCGGTTTCGCGCCACAGGCGGCGCCTCTCGGCACGCGGCAGCGCGCGGATCGCCTCGGCGAGCGGCGCGAGAACCGGCCTGAGTCTCAGCTTCCCCGTCGTGTCCTGGCTGCGGTAACTTCTCTTCAGGTCGCGGATCAACTGCAGATGGCCGGTGTGGGCGAGGCTCATCAGGACCGCGTTCAGCGACTGCCGGGGGAGGAGCCCCTCGGCTAAGAAGCGGCGCGGCGAGGTGCTGATGCGGGGCGGCAAGAGGAGCCAGCGCCCCATCTTTCGCACGCGCTCGGCGAAAAAGGTGTCTTCCATGAGCGGCAGGTCAGCGTCGAAGGGGCCCGCCTCCTCGAAGAAGGCGCGGCCGATAAGAAAACCCTGGTCGCCGTGGGTGCATCCCGGGCGGTCCAGGGTCGCTTTTTGTCCGTAGAAACGGTAGGGGAGCGGGGTCGGCCCACCGAAGTCGAAGCTGAGGGAGAAGCGGCCGGCAACATGCGCCGCTCCCGCCGCTGTAAGCGCATCGAGCCCGCTGCGCAGGGCGAGCGGGTCCTCGAAGTGAGAATCGATGTGCAGGAAGAGGAGCGTCGCCCCCCGTGCCGCGAGGGCGCCGCGGTTCAACTGTCCCGCGCGCCCCTTCTCCCCCCCGATCACCCTGACCGGGAAGGGAAGCTTGCCCGATAACCGCTCCGCCTCATTCCTGCCGCGGTCGCCGGAGGCGCCATCCGAAAGGATCACCTCCAGGCGTACCCCCTGCTGCCGGGAGAGCGCCGTGAGGAAGGGGGTCACGTTCCCCGCCTCGTTGTAAAACGGCACGACGACCGACAGCTCGGGGCACGGCTCAAAGGACAAGGGTGTCCGCCTTTTGCACCAGGTTCGGCAGGTCCGGTTTGGTGAGGATGTCGCTCGCACCCAGGTTGCGCCATTTCATCTTGTTGTCCTCGCTGGCAAGCGACGAGAAGATGACCACCGGCAGATACTCAAGGTCCGCCTCCTTGCGGATCAGCGCCGTCAGGTGCAGACCGTCCATGCGGGGCATCTCGATGTCCGTGATGACGAGGCTCAACTGGTTGCTGAAGGGCTCCCCGCTCGCCTTGCATTTCTCCCGTACCGCCTGCACGTGCTCCCACGCCTCCTCGCCGTTCTCCGCTTCCACCACCCGGTAACCCGCCTCCCTGAGCGAGCCGCACATGGTCCTTCTGATGAAGGCCGAGTCGTCGGCGACCAGGATGGTCTTCGCGCCGCGGTTCGCGGTCGAGTGCGCGAGCATCAGGTCCTCTCCCGGGGCGGCGAGCGCCATGGTCGAGGAGAGCTCCCCTATGATCTTCTCGAAGTCGAGGATCAGGATGATGCGGTCCTCCATCTTCACGACGCCCGTTATGTTCGCATCGTGGATCGCCTTGACCGGGGGCTCCACGTTCTCCCACGAGATGCGGTAGATGCGGGAGACCGAATGCACCTGGATGCCCACCACGATCCGGTTGAACTCGAGGACGATGACCCGGTCCGCCGGGATCCCCTCGGTATTCTTGTTGAGCGCGCGGGACAGGTCGATCAGGGTGATCACCTGGTCGCGCAGCTTGATCATGCCGCTTACCGAGGCGTTCGCGTTCACCACCCTGCGGATTTCCGGGAGGCGGATGATCTCGCGTACCTTCGCCACGTTGACGCCGAAGTAGCAGGGAATGACGTTCCCCTTGGCGTCCATCTCATCGATCCTGAACTCGACTATTTCCAGCTCGTTGGTGCCGCTTTCCAGAAGTATCTTGCTGTTCGGTTCCATACGCCCCCCGCTTATTTCGTGCCGCTTTTCCTGACTACATCGGCAGCACGCGCCAAAGCATGAGGCAAATCTGCACTAAATGCTCGGCAATCCCCGCAAGGCACCCCGTCCCGTTGTTAATCGTCAATCATCAATCGTCAATTGCCTCTGCGCACATCGACACGGTTGTCGTAGAAGGTGCTCCCCCCGCCCTGGTCGGTGAGGCGCTGCGAGGTGAGGGCGTTCACCGAACGGCTGCCCGGCGCGAAGGCGAGCCAGAAGACCCCCTCGGCGACCACGACACCGGACGGCACCTTCGGCGTCACCTCGAGTGTGAAGGTGACCTCCCCGAGCTCGTTCCATGCGACGACCTGCTCCCCGTCGGCGAGCCCCTTGCCGGCCGCGTCCTCGGGGTTCATCTTGAGGCGCATCCCCCCCTGCTTCCCGCGCAACTCCTCCTGCTCGTAGAAACTCGCGTTCAGCGCGTACGGCGTCGGTGCGGTCATGAGCCGGAAGGGGAGGCGTGCCGCTTCCTCGTGCGTCGGCAGGTAGCGCGGCAGCTTCTCCTCGAGCCGCTCGTTCAGGATCTCGATCCGCCCGGACGGGGTGAGGATCCCCCCCTTCCGCGCGGCGAGGGTCACCGGACGTCCCTGGGCGAGCGCCTCCTCGTCGATCCCCTCCCGGAGCGGTCTCGGGACGGCGAGGAGCCGGTCGATCATCTCATCCGCGCTCAGGGTGAAGATCTCCTCGGTGAAGCCCATGCCTTTCGCGAGCAGGGAGAACACCTCCCAGTTCGACTTGCTTTCTCCCACCGGGGCGACCGCAGCCTGCGCCCGCTGGATGCAGTAGGTGCCGTAGGAGCGGTAGACGTCGCTGTGCTCGAGCGACGAGGTCGCCGGAAGGACGATGTCCGCGTAGCGCGCCGTGTCGGTCATGAAGCGTTCGTGCACCACGGTGAAGAGGTCATCGCGGGAGAGCCCCTTCAAGACCTGGTTCTGGTCCGGCGTGACGGCGGCCGGGTTCGAGTGGTACACGTAGAGCCCCATGATGCGGGGGGCGTCGAGTTCGTTCAGGGCGTGCCCGAGCCGGTTCATGTTGACGAGCCTCGTCGTCCCGGGGATCAGGTCCTCGCGGGTCAAGAGCTCCATCGGGAAGGCGGCGCCGGTGGAGGTGTCCGGGAAGCATCCTCCCCCCTCCTTGCCGTAGGCCCCGACGAGCGCGGGGAGGCAGCAGACGCAGCGCACCGTCATGGCGCCGTTGCCGTAGCGCGAAAGCGCGCTCCCGAGCCTGATGAAGGGGGCCTTTGCCTTTGCGTAGCGGTGCGCCATGGCAACGATGTCTTCGGCGGCGAGCCCGGTAAGTGCCGCGGCGCGCTCCGGGGTGAATTCGGGGAGCACCTGGGCCGCGAGTTCCTCGAAGCCGAGCACGTGCTCCGCGATGAAAGAGGCATCGGTGAGCCCGTCGCGTGCGATCACGTGCATCATGCCGAGGGCGAGCGCACCGTCGCTTCCGGGGCGGACCAGGAAGGTGCGGTCGGCGGCCGAGGCGGTGGGGGTCTCGTAGGTGTCGATGAGCCAGACCTCGCCGCCGCTTCGGCGCACCTCGCCCGCCTGGTTCAGGAAGTGGATGCTGGTCGCCGCGGCGTTGATCCCCCAGAGGATGAGGAGATCGCTCTTCCCCGCGCTCTCCGGCGGCGGCGTCGCCGTCTGTCCCATGACCGCCTTCCATCCCTCCCCCTTTGCGGGAGAGCAGATGGTGCGGTCGAGGCGGGAGGCCCCCATGCGGTGGAAGAAGGGATGCCCGGAGTTTCTCTGCACGATCCCCATGGTCCCGGCGTAGGAGTAGGGGAGAAGCGCCTCCGCCCCGTGCTCCTTGATGATCCCTTGCCAGCGCTCGGTCACCTCCGCGATCGCCTCTTCCCACGAGATGGGGGCGAAGCTGCCGCTTCCCTTCGCGCCGGTCCGCTTGAGCGGCGTGGTGAGCCTCAGCGGCGAGTGGACCGTCTTTTCGTAGTGGCGCATCTTCGGGCAGAGGGTGCCGCGACTGAAGGGATGTTCCGGATCCCCCTTCACCGCGACCGCGCGGCCGTTTTCCACCTGCACCAGCATGCCGCAGGTGTCGGGACAGTCGAAGGGGCAGACCGATCTCTTGGTAACAACGCTCATCTCTTTTCTCCTGGGGGTGAAACGGCTTCGGAAACTGGCTGTCCCTTTTTATGTGTTTTGCGGCTGCAGATCAACACAAAAGCTGTTCATGTGCCTCACTCGGGGGCTGGCTCCGCAGGTGCCGGTCCTCTTCTGTCCACCGCGAAGGTGATGGTTCCGGGAAAGATAGTCAACGTGCTACGAAGCGCAGTATGGGGCCTAACGTCTCCCCCTTTGCGAAGGGGGGACAGGGGGGATTTGTCTTTATTCAAATTCACGAGGGGGATGAAACGGGTGCGCGCCCCGGCAGGCCGGGGACGCGCAGAGTGGGAAGGGTTACTTCTTGTGACATTTTGCGCAGTTGCCGGCCGGCTTGAACGCCTTCTTGCCGTTGTGGCACTCGCCGCAGTACTTGCCCGCGTTGATGTCCGCCATCTTCATCTGGGCGGCACCCTTCTTCATCTTGAAGATCTTGCTGTGGCACTCGTTGCACTTGAGCCCCTTGCCGGCATGGTCGTCACCCTTGAAGGTTACTTTCCCCATCGCCGTGTTCCACTCCACACTCTTGCCCGCCGGTACCGCCATCGCCTGTGCCGCCGCCATGACAACCACCAGGGCTGCCGCCATCATCGTTATCTTTTTCATAGTTCTCCCTTCGTTCATTAGTAAAAAAAGCCCTTAAGTTGATAACACACCCCACCGCGATGTCAAGACGGCTCTGTTACCGATAGGTTGCAAACGCAAGGTGTGGCCGGTTGTCCCCTTGCATTTTGGCATAGTTGCAGTTTAATGTGATGGACTAGTTTTTTTCTTATTAAAAAGGGTCATCATGAACGACGAATACGCCGAATACCGGGACGCGCTCGCGTCCGGCATGCGTATCGAGATCGGCATACCGCTCTCCGGCGGAGGCGTATTCCGGGACTGGGGCGTCATCAGCGAGTCCGGCGGTGACATGCTCCTCGTGCAGATATCCCGCGATGTCCTGCCGGCCAACGTGCGGGTCGACATCGGTTTCATCCTCGACGTTTGCGTCTGGCGCGGCAAGGACAGCTACACCTGCAACGGCATCGTCACCGACAAGCTTGGCGCGAGGGTGCTGCAGATCCGGCTCTTCGGCAGCTTCACCCTGCGCGAGCGGCGCCAGTTTTTCAGGACCGAGATGGCGCTCAGGGTGCGCTACGACATCGCCGACGAGTCGGGCCGCAAGGAAGTGGAGCGGGACTGGGAGGTGCGCAAGGAACGGGAGCAGATGAAGTTCCAGGGGTACGACGAGTTCGTCATCGCCGCCCACATGGCGCGCTTCGCGCCGGCCAAGCCGATCAACTGGTGCGACCTGCTCCGGGCCCAGTTGAACCTGGGAGGCGGCGGGGTCTGCCTGCGCATGCCGGTGACCGCGCGTCCCGACCAGCTTTTGAACCTGGAACTGCACCTCCCCCTCGATCCGCCCCGGCTCGTGCATGCCGTGGGACAGGTGGTCCACGTGAAGCCCCCCATGACCCTGCGCGACGGCTCCTCCCGCTACGACGTCGGCATGCAGTTCCTCTTTCTGGACGAGCGCGACCGCGACCTCATCTTCAAGCAGATCTCCGCCGTCCAGATCGCCCATATGCGCAAGGTCGCCGACAAACGGGAGATGGACGAAATCCCCGATACGCCGCGCGCCCCGCTCGGCAGGCGCCAGATCATCGCCCGGTGCGGCTGGACGCTTCTCTTCCTCATCCTTCTCTGGGCCGCGGCCCGCTATCTCATAGCCTACAGCAAGGCTCCCTCCGACAACCAGATCGAGAAGACCTACGAACAGTCGATCCGGAAGTACCGCCACCTCGACAACCCCTGAAACCTCCGGTACCGTATTGCCTTGGGGCGGAAAGTCTATTATGATGCCCCCCTTTGCCAACTGCCGTTCAACGAGGGGATCAGCATGACCAACATGATCAGCGCCGAAGGGCGCAAGAGACTTCAGGACCGTTACGATTTCCTCTGGGAGACCGAGCGCCCTCGCATGGTGAAGAACATGGCGGACGCGGCGGCCGAAGGGGACCGCTCCGAGAACGCGGAATACATCTACTCGAAGAAAAGGCTGCGCGAGATCGACCGCGAGCTTAGACACCTGGGGGACCGTCTCAAGGTGCTGAAGGTGGTCTACCCCCCTTTGAACCCCGCCTCGGTCAGTTTCGGCTGCTGGGTGACCTACGAGGACGAGGAGGGGGAGGCGCGCAGCTACCAGCTCGTGGGACCGGACGAGTTCGACGTGAGCTTGGGAAAGATCAGCGTGGACTCCCCCGTGGGTAAGGCGCTGCTCGGCAGGAAGGTCGACGACGAGGTGCTGATCAGGCGCCCGGCCGGAGACCTCACCGTGACGATAACCGCCATCGCCTCGAAAAGACCGCAGTAGTCCCCGCGGCGCTCCCTGATGCGGAGCGCCGCTGCTTTTCCCCCCCCCGGTTCCCTCCCGTTTCTTTCCTTGCCATCCCCTGCTGCGCACCGGCACCCCGGCGGCTGCCGTGACCGCATTTCTCCCACGCAGTTCCGTAAAGGCTCAAGAAGAGGGGCCCCGCGCCGAAGAGTGAAAATATCGACCGATCTTCCTTTTGGCCGAAACATTGCACAACGAAGCGGTGTAAACCGGGCATGGAACCCGCGGCGCTGGTGCGGTCTGTAACCGGCCGATATCACGTGGCGCGGTGCGGTGCGACGGTTCGTAAAGCAGGTCGGAATTTTGACACTCAAGCCGCGTCCGGCGCCTAATTTGACATGGAGGTCTTCAGATATGTTGCGAGTGGTGTTGTTGTTAACCGTGGTGCTCATGGCAGGCTGCGCCTCGCGGGTTCCCGTCGCGGTCAACCATCCGCTGACCACCCAGAAAAAGGCCAAGGCCGCCCATCACTGGGATGTCTTAGCCGACGACATCGCGCGCCAGACCCAGGTCGCCGTCTCCCGTCCCGGAAACGCTCTGAAGGACCAGGAGCTCTACATCCAGCCCGGTGGAAAGACCGCCTTCGACCACGCCTTCAGAAACTTCCTCATCACCCGGCTCGTGAACCGGGGTGTCGCGGTCACCTCCGACGCGGCCAAGGGGAAAGGGGTGAGCTACGAGACCCAGCTGGTGCGGCACGAAAGCAGCCGCTATACCCACGTTCCCGGCACCCTGACCGCGCTCACCGCCGGGATCTGGGTGGTGCGGGACATCGCGGGGGACGCCTCCTCGGCCATTCCCGCCACCATCGGGATCGCCGGGCTTGCCGACTACGCCCTCGGGCTCTACGCGGGGGAGGCCACGCATACCGAGCTGGTGGTCACCACGACCATCATGGACCAGTCCAGGTACCTCTTCAGGAAGACGGACATCTACTACATCGAGGACGATGACGTGGACCTCTTCGCCGAGGTTTCCGAGGGACCGGTCAAGCAACTGGGGGTGGTGGGACGATGACAAGACTCTTTCTCCTTTGCCTTGCGCTTCTTTGCGCCGGTTGTGCCCTCTTCCAGACGCGCGTGGAAGACTTCACCGATCCCATCGTGCGGTCCAATTACCGGGCCGTCGACCGGATGCTGCAGGCGCCCGCCGTGGGCCAGACGCTCAACAAGCGCAGGCCGATCGTGGTCGCGTCGCTCGTGAACATCGACGACCTGAACAGCTCGCGCCTCGGCAGGATGCTTTCCGAGCAGCTCGCCACCCGCCTGACCCAGAACGGCTACCAGGTGGTGGAACTGAAGATGCGTGACAGCATCTTCGTCAAGCAGTCGCAGGGGGAGCTGCTCCTTTCCCGCGAGATCAAGGACATCACCCTGACGCACCAGGCCCAGGCGGTCCTCGTCGGGACTTACGCCATTGCCAACGGGCGGGTGTACATCACGGTGAAGCTGGTGGGGATGAAGGACAACACGGCCATCGCCGCCGATGACTACGTCCTGCCGATGGACAGCAACGTGAGGTCCCTTCTCTGGGTCACCTCGAATCGATAGTCGGTACAACTCAAAAAGAAACGGAGAAACTATGCGAAGTGCTGGAATGCGCATGGCCTTGTCGGGGGTGATCACCCTGCTGGCGGTATCGACCGCCGCTGCCGACAGCGCCTATTTTTCGGTCAAGGGGGGGGCGTTTCTGCCCAGCGGCAAGGAGCACGGCACCGCCAACAGTCTGAAGAGTTTCGATACCGGGTACGCGGCGGAGGTTGCCTTCGGCTACCGCCCCGAGTCGTACGCGGCGCTCGAGCTCGGCACCGGGGTCTACAGCGCATCGGGTACGGTGACCGATTCCGTGGCCCGCAGCGAGAAGACCCTCTACGGCGTCCCGGTCACCCTGACCGCCAAGGCGATTCTCGAGCTGGAAAAGTTGGAACTCTTCGCCGGTGCCGGTGCCGGGTACTACTTCACCTTCATCGACCAGAAGCTCTCCTTCACCAACGGAGGCATCGCGCCGGTGGACGAGAGCAGCCACGGCAGCGCCCTGGGTTACCACCTGGTGGCGGGGGGGGATCTGAAGCTCAGCGAGAACTTCCGGCTCGGGGCAGATTTCAAATGGTTCTCGGTGAAACCGGACCTGGAGCTCACCGATGCCCAGAACGTGAAGAAAAGCTCGAGCTGGGACCTCGGCGGGACCACGGTGAGTCTGGGCTTCAAGTACCTGTACTGACCGGGAGCCGGATCGGATAAAAAAGAAGAGGGGATGCGCCTTGGCGCATCCCCTCTTTGCGTTTTACTGGACCTTCCCCCGCGGGGGGGACGCTAGTGGAGCAGCGGCACCACCGACAGCGGGAGCTCGAAGTCGCTCGTCCCGTCGAAGCCGGTCACCCTGCTGTACGGAACGGTGAAGCTGGAGGCGACCGGGATCACGCCGGGCTCGGCCACGTACGTGACGGCGGCGAACTCTCCCACCGCGAAGCCGGGTGAGCTGATGATGGCGAGGATGAGGGTGTCCGGCGCGATGTAATTGATCCCCGGCGCGGCCGCCTGCCCGGCGACCCCGTAGAGCGAGACGAGCGCTTCGCCGTTGTTTCCGGTCTTAAGCGTCACGCCGGCGGGAAGCTTGAGCGTCATCTGGATCGAGGTGACCGGCGCGGAGGCGGTTCCCGTCGTGGCGAGGTAGAGGGTGCCGGTGTAGTACCCGACCGCCGCGATCCCCGCCGAGATCGTGGTCACCCCGGTCCTGTTGTGGGTGCCGTCGGCGAGAAAGGCGCCGGCCGCCGTCTCGAAGTTGGCGACCGTCGCGGCTGAGAGCCGGCCGTTCAGGGTGAGGTCAGCGGCAAAGCTGTTGAGAACGGTCGAGAGCGAGGAGGCCGCCGAGAGCTTGGAGAGGGCGGCGAGCGCGATGGTGTAGTCCCGCTGCTGCTGGGTCGCGCCGCTCATCGCGATCACGGTCGGCGCCACCGGGCGGGTGGCGAGGATGTCGAACGGGAAGAGGTTCGAGAGCAGGGCGTTCGCCGAGGCGATGGCAGTCTCGGTGAGGACGCTGCCGCTTCCGGCGGCGAGTGCCTTCCTCGTGGCGAGCTCGGTGAGCGGGGTGACGCTTGCCTGCACCGTGTTGCCCGCGTTGGCGATCACGGCCACGGCACGCAGCGGCGCGGAGGTGCCGATGGCGAGCGTCGCGCCGGTCGCTTCGTCGGTGTAGCTGCCGGTCGCCTCGACGATGACGATCCCCTTGTAGGAACCGAGATCGGCCGTGTAGTAGCCGGTGCTGTCGGTTGAGGCGCTGGTGAGGAAGATCTTGGTTGCCGTGTCCCCGTTCGCCCCCGGTGTGTAGAGCTTCACCTCTCCCTGGATGGGGCCCTTGGAAACCACGCCGGACACGGTGGTATGGGGAGGGCCGCTCGGGCCTGTCCCGGAGGTGCTCCCCCCTCCGCCGCATCCGGCGATGAGGGCGAAGAGGGCGAAGATTTTGGCAAGTAGAAGAGTTGTACGCATGTCCGTTCCCTTATGAAAGTTTGATGGTTACCATGTCACCGCGCCGACCATCCTGGCGAGGATGATGAGCGCGTCGCTTGCGTCGAGTCTCCCGTCGGGGAGCGGCTTGCCGTTTCTGAACGGGGCGAGGTCGGCATGGCGCAACTGCTGCGCCGTAGGCGTGATCTTGCCGACCGCGGCCTTCAGGCAGAGCTGGGCATCGGCGAGGTCGACCTTGCCGTCCTGGTTCATGTCGCCGTCCGGGTCGGTGGCGAAGCTCCAGGTGTAGTTTTGCAGCAGGCGGTTTCCCGCCGGGTCCGTGATGGCACCGGTCAGGGTCGCCGTGTAGGTGGTGGCGTAGGCGAGCGGGGCGCTAAGGGTGAGGGTGGCGGTGTGGGTCGCCTGGTCGTAGCTGACCGTCCCGGGAACCGCCGGGGTCAGGTAGAAGGTGTTGCCGTTTACCGTGGCCGGATCGACGTCCTTGCTGAAAACGACGCTCACCGTGTGGGTGGCGACCGAGAGCCGCACGGCGCCGTCTGCGGGGGTGGTGGAGCTTACCACGGGGGGGACCAGGTCGACGGTCCAGGAATATGCCTTGGCCGGTGTCTCAACGTTGCCTGCGACGTCCTTTGCCGACACCGCGAAGGTGTGCTGCGCCGTCGAAAGTGCGCTGTAGCTCACCGTGCAGGAGGTTGTCGTCGACGCGCTGCAGTTGCAGGGGGCGGAGACCCCGTCCAGGCTGCAGATGAAGGTGGCGGGCTCGTTGGCGCTGAAGCTGAAGGTCGCACTGGAGAGGTTCGACAGCAGCGACGGCTTCGCCGTTATGGTGGTTGCCGGCGCGACGTTGTCGATCACCACGTTCACCGAGGCGGGGGGCGACTGCTGGTTCCCGGCGTTGTCGGTTACCGTCGCCTGCACCGTGTAGCTGCCGTCGGGGAGGGCGCCGCTTGTGTAGCTCCAGCTCTTGTTGCCGCTGTTGTAGAAGGGGGTGCCGGTCACCGACTGGCCGAGGGCGTTGACGATGGCGATGGTGATCTGCTTCACGCCGGTTCCCGGGGCCGGGTCGTCGGCGGTGCCGCTCACCGTGATCTGCTGCCCGGTCAGGTAGGGGGTCACAAGCGGCGTGATGGTCGAGGTGGGCGGGGTGGTGTCGATGGTCACGCTCCGGCTGACCACCTGGGACGGGTTGCCGGTGACGGCGCCGGCCAGGTTCGGGGCCACGTCGAGGGCGCGCGCCTGGATGGTGTAGTTCCCGTCCGCCGGGAACTGCCAGTTGTAGCTCCAGGCGGTGGAGCCGGCGGCATCCTGCCAGGAGACGGTTGCGGGAGGTGCCGCGCTCGGGAAGATGGCCACCTGGACCTTTTGCAGCGGAAGCCCGCCGGTTGCGGCCTGCGCCGTGCCGGTGATGAGATGCGGGGAGCCGCTCCCGAGGAGCGCGCCATCGGTAGGTCCCCCGAGGGCGACTTCGGGAAGCGGGTTGTTGACGATGAAGCTGCTCCCGGTCGTCGCGGCCTGCACGTTGCCTGCGTTGTCCACCGCCTGGGCCTGCACCGTGTAGGTGCCGTTCACCGGCAGGCTCCAGAGGTACCCCCAGCTCGACCAGGGAGCAGCCGGTGCGACGCTCGTGTCGGTGGCCGCGTTCGCGCCGCCGCCGTTCACGGAGATGCTCACGCCGCTCACGCCCGAGACGGTGTCGGCCGCGCTGCCGGTGATCTGGTAGCTGATCCCGGAGAGCGGGGCGAGCGGGACGTTCACGCTGGAGGTCGGCTTGTTGTTCGCGTCCACGATCCAGCCGTAGCTCCTCGTGGTCGGAGCGCCCGTGCTGGTGTTGCCGGCGAGGTCGGTCCCCTGGACCGTGAAGAGGTGTGGGCCGTCGGCAAGTCCCGTGTAGCTTTTGGGGCTGGTGCAGGAGGTGGTCACGCCGTCCAGGCTGCAGGCGAAGGTCGACGTTTCGTTGGCCGAGAAGGTGAAGCTCGCCGAGGTCAGTTGGGTGTAGGCCGCCGGTACTGCCGTGATGGTGGTCGCGGGCGGGGTCGTGTCTATGGTCCAGGTGTAGGTCTTGGCGGTGGTCTCCACGTTCCCCACCGTGTCGGTGGAGAGGACGCTGAAGGTGTGGCTGCCGTCGGGAAGCGCCGCGAAGGAGAAGGGGGAGGTGCAGGCGTTGCTGATCCCGCTGTCGATCCGGCAGACCGAGGTGGAGCCCGCCTTGTCGACGGTGAAGCCGAAGGAGCCCGACGCGGTGCTGTCCAGAAGCGGCGGGAAGGACGTGATGGTGGTGACCGGCGGCGTGTTGTCCAGGGTCAGGTTGATGCTGGAGAGGGCGCTCTGCACGAAACCGTTCGTGTCGGTGGCGCGCGCCTTGATCACGTAGGGGCCGTTGGGCGGCAGCGGCGAGGCTGTCCAGCTGTAGCTCCACTGGGTCCACGAGTTGAGGGTCGGGCTCTTGGTGGCGCTCTGCCAGGTGGTGCCGCCGTCGGTGGAGACCTCCACCTTGGCGAGGGTTGCACCGGTGCCGGCGGAACCGTCGCTTTGGTTACGGTCGATGGCGCTCCCCGCGATCAGCACCGGGCTCTTCCTCGTATCGCCGCTCACCGGGGAGGTGATGGTCGCCTGGGGGGGATACCCCCCGGTGCCGATGAGGAACGTGGTCACCGGCTGGTTCACCGCGTCGGAGTGCACGGTGAGCGAGGCGGTCTTGTTGCCGGGGGCGACCGGGAGAAAGCCGACGGTGACGGTGCAGTAGTCCCCGGCCTCCACGGTCAGGTTCGGGAGCAGGGCGAGGTTGCACTCGCGCGCGCCCCCCTGGGTGATGCCGTAGAGCGCGGCGTCGGTCCCGGCAAGCGAGAGCGACGAGATCTTAAGCTGCAGCGTTCCCGTGTTCTGTAGGGAGAAGCTCACCTGTTTGGTGTCCCCTATGTTCACCTGGCCGAAGCTGTACGGGGCGGATGCAAGCGGCGCGGCGGGGGTGACCGCGGAGACCGCGCTCAGGTTCAGGTTGAAGACCCTGCCGGTCGCGGTGGCGGCGTACACCTTCTTCGTCGCCGCGTTTGCGCTCAGGGCGTTCACGTTCTTGTCGGTGAGGCCGGTGTTCATCGCGGTCCAGATGTCGCCGCCGTTGGTCGAGAAGAAGACCCCGCCGCCGGCGGTCCCGGCGGTGATGAAGTTCGGCACCCCGCCGGAGAGGGCGATCGACTTCACCACGACATTGGTGAGACCGCTGCTGCTTGCCACCCAGGTCGTCCCGTTGTCGCCGGACTTGAAGAGTCCCGCACCGGTCCCGAGGTAGAGGCTTACGCCGTCCGAGGCGACCGCGTACACCACGGTGTTGGTGAGCCCTGAGTTCACCTGGGTCCAGCTCGTCCCGTCCGAGCGGAACACCCCGCCGCCGTTGGTGCCGGCGAAGAGGTAGCCCCCCTTGAAGGTGAGCGTGGTGACGTCGCTGTTGGATGGCTGCCCGGCTCCGTAGGCGCTCCAGGTGTCGACGCCGTTCCAGACGAAGACCCCGAGCGAGGTGGCCGCGTGGAGCGTGGCGCCTGCGTCGAGGGCGAGGGCGCGGACGTCGCTGGTAGGGAGGGTGGCGCTGATGTCGGTCCAACCGCCGCCGTCGTTCGTCGACCTGAAGACGCCGTTGCCGGAAGCGGCGTAAAGCGCCGTTCCGGTCGCGTCGTAGAGAAGCGCTGTGGCGAACATCCCTCCGGCCGCGTCGTCGATGGTCGCGCTCCAGCTGCTTCCGCTGTCGGTGGAACGATAGATCCCGCCGCCGGCGAACCCCGCCACCACGACGGTCGGATCGGTAGGCTTCACGGTCACCGCCCGCCCCTGTCGCAGGCCCGAGGAGAGAGAGGACCAGGCAGCACCGGTGCTTTTGAAGGCGCCCAGGGTGGTCGCCGCGTAGAGCGTGGTGCGGCTCGTCGGGATGTTGGCGAGCGCGCGCACCGTCGCACCCGGGGTGAGCCCGGAGGCGAAGGCGCTCCAGTTCCCCCAGTTACCCGAGGTGTAGCTCTGGCGGTAAACCCCGTTCGCGGTTCCGGCGTAGAGCACCGTCGGTGCCGAGGGGTTGTCGACGAGGATGCTGGCAACCGCCTGGCTGCCCAGAGAGGCGGCGCCGTCCTGCGTCCAGGTCGCCGCGCCGTCGGTGGAGAGGTACATCCCGGTGGCCGTTCCCGCGAAGAGCGTGGCCGGGGTCGTCGCGGCGTAGGCGAGGGAGAGGACGTCGGTGTCGGCTAGCGAGGTGTTCGCCGCGTTCCAGGTGGCGGCGCCGTCCGCGCTTTTGTAGACCCCGCCAGCGGTCGCCGCGTAGAGCACGCCGGGTGTCGACGGATCGACTAAGAGTGCGCGTACGTCCAGGCTCACAAGACCTGTGTTCGCGGTGCTCCATGACGAGCCCCCAGTCGTGCTTTTGTACACGCCGGAGCCGGTTGCCGCGTAAACGGTTGCGGGGGAGAGTGGATCGATGGCGAGGGCGCGCACCGGCACCCCGGAAGCACCCGTCGAGGAGTCGTTCCAGGAGAGGCCGCCGTTGGCGCTCTTGAAGATACCCTGTGCCGTGGCCGCGAAGATCACCTTCGGGTCCACCGGGTGCACGGCCAGTGCCGCCACACGCCGGTTGGAGAGACCTCCGTTCAGCGCCGACCAGCTGCTCCCCCCGTCGCTCATGCCGTACACGCCGCCGCCGTCGGCGCCGACGTAAACCGTGGCCGGAGTCGTTGGGGCCACCGCGAGGGCGGTGAGCGTACCCTTGTTGGGGATAGGGGCCGGCCCGTTGCTCGACCAGTTGTTGAATACCACCGCGGCGTCGGCGCCTGCGCAGGGCAACAGGGCCGCCGTCAGGGCCGTGAGCACGATGAGCCGGACGCGGCGCGCCAATGCAGCTGCAAGTTTCATGAGGACCTCTCCAGTCTTGGTTTCTGCACGCCCGTTGCGCTTCTTAAGGAAGCGACCGGTACAGTTAGACATTTCGGGAGAAGCAGGAAAAACATGAGAGGAAAGAGTTGCAATTTACCCATCCCTGTTTTAACTTTTCCGACACCGCGTCACATTGTGGCTTAAAGACCGCATGCGTCCTCATTGCTACTAAAAGGAAAACACCGCCGGATGCACGATCCCAGAATACTCATAGTTGCCAATGATCCTGATGCTGGAAGCGCGTACCTTGATGCCATTGCCAGAGCGGGGGCGCAGGGAGAGCTGGCACACTCCTTTGAACAGATGGCCGAGATGGCCAAGGAGCGCTCTTACAACGGTTTCCTGATCGACATCCTCACCCTGGTGCGTTGCAGCAAGGAGGCGAAGGTCATCGCCTATGAGAGCATCAACCTCTTCCCGGTATTGCGGGTGAAGTGGGACCCGCGCGGAAAGAAGATAAAGCTGAGCCCGCTCGAACAGACTTTCTCACCCGACAGCGACGCCGCGCTGCGCTTTTTCATCGAAAGCCGCTGCAGGCTCTTCCCGGCCCGTTCGCTGCGCCGGCACACCCGCAAACCGATCCATCTGAACCTCTGGTACAGTAGCGATCCCTCCTTCCCCGACGCTGCGACGCACCGCTCCTTTGCGGTGAACCTCAGCATGGGCGGCCTCTTTCTCCACACCATGGAAGAGCTTGCGTGCGGCGCAACGGTCTGGCTGCGCCTTCTCGATATCGACCCGACTCCCATCGCCGCAACCGTGCGCTGGACCCAGCACTGGGGAGAGGGGCGCTGCGTCCCGGGAGCGGGGCTGCAGTTCGAGACGCTCACCGAGATGCAGCGAACCGAACTCACCCGTATCATCACCCCCTGACCGGAACTCCACATGTGCACGCTGCTACTTGCCTACCAGGCCCACCCGCAGTACCGGCTCGTCATCGCCGCCAACCGTGACGAATACTACCGTCGTCCCACTGCGGCGGCGCAGTTCTGGAAGGACGCGCCGCACATCTATGCCGGCCGCGACCTGGTCCATGGCGGCACCTGGCTCGGCGTCACCACCACCGGACGCATCGCCGCGCTCACCAACTACCGCGATCCGAGCGACCTGCACCGCCACGGCCCCTCCCGCGGCAGGCTCGTGAGCGGCTTTCTCGAGGAGGATGCCGCGGCCGAAGCCTACGTGGCCAGCCTGCGCGCCTCCGGCGTCGCCTACGGCGGTTACAACCTTCTTTTGTGTGACGGCGAAGACCTCCTCTGTTACTCCAACAAAAGCGACCAGACGATCCGTATCGAGCCCGGCATCCACGGGCTTTCCAACCATCTCCTGGACACCCCGTGGCCGAAGGTGCGCTGCGGCAAGGACGGGCTCGCCCGCATCCTCGCCGGGAAGAGTGTCGTCCCCGAGGACCTTTTCGCGCTGCTTGCCGACGATACCCATCCTTCCGACGCAGAGCTTCCCGACACCGGCGTGGGGATCGACCTCGAGCGGCTTCTCTCCCCGGTCTTCATCAAGAGTGCGGAGTACGGCACCCGCTGTTCGACCGTCTTACTGGTGGATCACGAGGGGAAGGCGACCTTCATCGAGCGGAGTTTCGAGGGTGGCGCGGTGCAGGAGAAACAGGCGGAATTCAGTTGGTGAGAGGGGTGTTGTTAGGAGGGGAACTGTCTTGATGCCGACGTTTCTCCCTTTAGGACGGTGCTTTAGAGCATACCGGGGAAGGGTGAGCGCAGCTGCCATGTAAACGCTGCACTAGCCCTGACGTCCCCCCCTTTGCGAAGGGGGGACAGGGGGGATTTGCCTTAAAGCCCCCCCCTCCCGGAAAGGGAAGAGGGGGCAAAGGCAGGTAACAGGACCTACTGGTACTGGATGTAGAGTGGTTTCGGCTGCAGCAAGAGCACCTCTTTCGGGGTGAGCAGGGCGTCCCCCTTCTTGGTGTCGTTGTGGTAGAAGAGCTTGAACCCGGTGAACTGGACCGGCTCAGCCACGACGTAATCCTTGTAGGAGTCGCGCTTCAGCCAAGGGGCGCCCCAGCCGTCCATGTTCATCACGATCTGCACCTCCGGGCGCAGCTGGATGTTCTTCGCGTTGGTCACGCCGTTTCTGGTGAAGCGGTGCACGATGAACACCTTCGGGGGGATGTTGTACTTCTTCACCAGCTCCTTCAGGTACCCCGAGGCGTAGTTTATATCCGCCGCGTCGTAGGTGCCGATCTTGGTCCCCGGCTTCTTGCCGCTCTTGATCAGGTTGAATTCCGGATCGATGCCCAGGTGCACGTCGGGGTTCTTCAGGATCCACTCGAAGCGCGGCAGCACGTTGCGGATGTTGTCATGGCCGGTCTGGATGTCGATGAACATGATGGCGTTGATCGACTTGGCCCAGCTGTAGACGTCATTGATGATCTTGTCCGGCATGATCATGCGGTAAAGCCCCGCCTTGCCCGGGTCCCCCTGGGCGACCACCGCGATCAGGTGCAGCGCCGGTTGTACCGGGTGCGACGGGTCGGCCGCCTGCCACTTGCCCACCTCGCGCTTAAGCCGCTGCAGCATGTCGTCCTTCTGGTATTCCCCCAGCGCCCCCATCCTCTTGGAAAGCGGGTTGCCGTAGTAGGCGACGATCCTCTTCTGCGGCAGGATCGAGCCGGGAAGCGGCGCCGGATACTTGACCGGCCATCCCTTGGCAGCGGCGAAGTCCGGGTCCTCACCGGCGCGGTAGGACGTCTTCGGAGCGGCCGCGGCCTTTCCCTTTGCTCCCTTGGCTTTCTTGGCGCTCGAGTGCGCATCGAAGGCGGGAGACGTGGGCTGCGCGGCGGCAGCGGGCGCTTCGGTTGTCTGTGTCGTAGCCGGTGCGGCCTTAGCCGAGGAAGGCTGTCCCTGCGGTACCGTCTGGGCCGCAGCCGTGGAGGCCGTCGGCTTGTTGTCCTTGCATCCCGCCAGTGCCAGCGGCAGCGCCAGCATGGCGATCATCAAAAGGGCGGGGCGGTTGGTGGGGTAGAGGTGCATACGTCGAATCTTCTCCTTTATGTTGGTCCAGCCGGACATGGAACGGCCCTGCCGGCGTGGGATCTTTGAAGCTGTGATCATCGGAGTCTGGTTCTGGCGGCTGCTGGGGAGGTATGCGGGCGGGCTTTGATGCCTGGCACCTATGACAAAACCGACAAGCTGCCGTACTTTACCCTTTTTGCGTTTGCGGTGTCAACAACGATGGGTGTTTTTGAATAGATAAATCTAATTTTTCTCCTCCGGAGCCGGTACGGGGACGTTTTTTTAGCATTTTCCCGGTGAAGTCGGCATGTTTAGGCCACTATGGCGTTGACGATGGCTCTTTCCGAGTGGTATGCTCGGCGACCGGAAAAAGGTCCGACCTCTTCGCAGGTACCGCCTTCCGGTGTTCCGATCGTAGATGCAACTCCATTAGTCCCAGTTTCCCCCTGAAGCAGTCGCAGGTGAAATCTATTTCAATGTAACTGGAGGTGTCTGGTGAGCAAGAAGATCAGTATTCTGTTGGTTCTCGCGGTATCCCTGATGTGTGCGGCAACCGCCTTCGCGGCGGCCCCTGCCAAGCAGGTTACGATCGGTATCTCCAAGATCGTTTCCCACCCGGCACTGGATGCGGTTGTCAAAGGCATCCAGGACGAGTTGAACGCCTCGAAGATGAAGGTCACCTTTGACGTGCAAAACGCCAACGGCGACATCAACACCGCGGCCTCGATCGCCAACAAGTTCCAGAGCGAGAAGGTGAACCTCGCCGTAGGCGTCGCCACCCCGACCGCCCAGGCGCTGGTCAACACCCTCAAAGGTATCCCGATCGTCTACTCCGCAGTCACCGATCCGGTCAAGGCGGGTCTCGTCCCCTCCCTCACCAAGGGCGGCAAGAACGTAACCGGCGTTTCCGATATGACCCCGGTGAAGCAGCAGATCGAGATGCTCCTCAAGATCAAGCCGAAGACCAAGCGCATCGGCCACATCTACACGAGCTCCGAAGAGAACGCAGTGGTGCTTGCCGGCATGGTCAAGCAGGTCTGCAAGGAGAAGCACCTCGAGTTCGTAGAGACCACCGTCACCAAGTCCGCCGAGGTTAAGCAGGCCGCCCAGACCATCGCCAACCGCGTCGACGCCATCTACATCTCCACCGACAACACCGTCGTCTCCGCCATGAGCGCCGTCGCCGACGTCGCCGCCAAGGCGAAGATCCCGGTCATGTCCGCCGACCCGAGCTCCTCCGAGACCTACGACGTCCTCGCCGCCTGGGGCTTCGACTACTACAAGATGGGGCGCGCCACCGGCAAGATGATCATCGAGATCCTCAAAGGGAAGAAGCCGGAGCAGATGCCTACCCGCTTCATGACCAAGGCCTCCGACGTCGACCTCCTCATCAACCTCGACGTTGCGAAGAAGCTCGGCCTGACCGTCCCGGCCGACATCGTGAAGGCCGCGAAGACCGTGCGTCAGAACGGCAAGGTGACCAAGAAGTAACGGCAAACGCCTCTCCCCCCTTCGTATAAACGGAGGGGGGAGTTTTTAATCAAGCAGAAGGGTAAACGGTTCACTATGATCGAAGGTATTTTTGTCGAAGGGCTGATCTATGGCATCATGGTCCTGGGCGTGTTCATCTCGTTCAGGATTCTTGATTTTCCGGACCTGACGGTTGACGGGTCCTTTCCCCTTGGCGCGGCGCTCATGGTGCAGTGCCTCCTTCTCGGCATGAACGGGTGGCTTGCACTTCTCGTCGCCTTCGCCGGCGGCGTCCTGGCCGGCGTCGTCACCGCGCTCATCCACAACCACCTGCGGGTGCCGAACCTCTTGGCCGGTATCCTCACCATGACCATGCTCTACTCGGTCAACATCCGGATCCTGGGCAACCGCGCCAACGTCCCCGTGCTGAACCAGCCGACCATCCTCACCCAGGTGACCGAGAAGTTCACCGGTATCATCCCGGACGAGTACATACTGCTCGTCTTCTTCCTGATCGTCGCCCTGGTGGTGAAGGTGCTCCTCGACCTCTTCTTCCGCACCGACCTCGGCATGACGCTCGGCGCCATGGGGAACAACGAGCAGATGGTCATCTCGCAGGGCGTGAACCCGAAGACCCTGAAGACCATCGGTGTCGGCCTCTCCAACGGCCTCGTCGCGGTCTCCGGCGCCTTCGCGGCGCAGTACCTGGGCTTTGCCGACGTCGGCCTCGGCCAGGGGATCATCGTCTCCGGCCTCGCCTCGGTCATGATCGGTGAGTTCCTCGTGCTGAAGAGCAACAGGATCGGCGTCCTCACCCTCTGCGCCCTCGCCGGTTCCGTCTGCTTCTACGCCGTCATGTACGTCGGGCGCTTCTACGGTTACCTGATCCACATGACCCCGAGCGACCTGAACCTCATCAAGGGCGTGCTGATCATCATCCTGCTGATCATGACCCAGGCGAAGAAACTGAAGGTCCCGTTCAAGGTGGCAAAATGATAGAGCTCAAAAACGTTTCCATCGTATTCGGGCAGGGGACCGTCAACGAAAACAAGGCCCTGAACAACATCAATCTGAAGGTGAAAGAGGGCGACTTCATCACCATCATCGGCTCCAACGGCGCCGGCAAGTCGACCCTTTTCAACACCATAGCCGGGACCTACACCCCCACCGACGGCCAGATCTTGGCGAACGGCAGGAACGTGACCAGGGATCCCGAGTACAAGAGGGCGAAGTACATCGGCAGGATCTTCCAGAATCCGCTTCTCGGCACCGCCGGGAACATGAGCCTGGAAGACAATATGACCATCACCCATAAAAAGGGGATGAAGTGGCTGCGCCGCAGTCTGAACAACAAGACCCGCGAGCTTTTCAGGAAGGAACTGGTGCAACTGCGGATGGGCCTTGAGCACCGCATGAAAGAGAACCTGGTTATGTTCTCCGGCGGGCAGCGCCAGGCGCTCACCCTGCTCATGATGGTCCTCTCCAAGCCGAGCCTGATTCTTCTAGACGAGCACACCGCGGCGCTCGACCCGAAGAACGCCGAGATCGTGCTGGAACTGACCAACAAGTTCATCAGCGAGTACAACCTCACCGCCATGATGATCACCCACAACATGAGCCACGCCATCGAATTCGGCAACCGCCTGCTCATGATGGACGGCGGCGAGATCATCTTCGACATCGAGGGGGAAGAGAAGAAGGCGCTCACCGTGGAAAAGCTGATCCAGAAGTTCCACGAACTGCGTCACAAGACCTTCGAGAACGACAGGACCCTGCTCGCCGAAGACTAGAGACAGCGCAACGGCAGCAAAAAATGAGGCCCGGCGGATATCGTTCCGCCGGGCCTTTGCGTCTCCGCGCCTTGGCGTCTTTGCGTTAATGCCTCTGTATTGGGGTGTTGTCCCGTCTACATAATGATTGACACATCTCGCCCCTGCGGTGTATTAAAAGATACTTTTTTACCCAAAATACGTCGGAGAGGGACTGAGAGAAGCCATGATAAAGATCGATTTTGAGAAGATGGGCGGCCTGATTCCTGCCGTAATTCAGGACAACGAAAGTGGCGAAGTGTTGATGGTTGCGTTCATGGACGAGAAGACCCTGAACCTGACCCTGGAGACGGGCAAGACCTGGTTCTTCAGCCGTACCAGGAACAAGTACTGGATGAAGGGCGAAGAGTCCGGCAATACCCAGGAAGTGATCGAGGTGCTCACCGACTGCGACGCCGACACCGTAGTGATCAAGGTGAAGCAGAACGGTCCCGCCGCCTGCCACACCGGGAACCGGAGCTGCTTCTACGTGAAGTACGAAAACGGTACCTGGGTCGAGCACTCCAACCCGCTCTTCGATCCCAACACGGTTTACAAGAAATAGGAAATTTTGAAGCCACCAAGTCCCCGCTTGGTGGCTTTTTTAATGTCCACGGGGAGCAGGGAAGCATTCAATACAGCTCTCCACGAAGCGTTGCATGAGCCCCAGCGTCCCCCCCTTTGCGAAGGGGGAGCCTGCCCCCCGCAGCCTTGGCGAAGGGGGGACAGGGGGGATTTGATCTTTATTCAATTCAATTTCATTCAAGGAGGTGGGAAAATGGAAAACCTACTGAAGCTCGGCGTCCCCAAAGGGAGCCTGGAGAATGCCACCGTAGAGCTGTTCAAGAAAGCCGGTTGGCAGATATCGATTTCATCGCGCAGTTACTTCCCCGGCATCGACGACAAGGAGATCAAGTGCTCCCTGATCCGTCCGCAAGAGATGGGGAAATACGTCGAGCGCGGCACCATCGACGTCGGCATCGCCGGTCGTGACTGGATCCGCGAGAACGACTCCGACGTAGTGGAAGTCTGCGAGATGGTCTACTCCAAGGTCTCGCGCCGTCCCGCCCGCTGGGTGCTCGTCGTGAACGGCGACTCCAAGATCAAGGGACCCGAAGACCTGAACGGCGCCACCATCTCCACCGAGCTCGTCGGCTTCACCAAGCGCTACTTCGCCGAGCGTAACATCTCCGTCAACGTCGAGTTCTCTTGGGGCGCCACCGAAGCCAAGGTAGTCGAGGGGCTGTGCGACGCCATCGTCGAAGTCACCGAGACCGGCTCCACCATCAAGGCCAACGGGCTTAGGATCGTCACCGAGCTCATGGAATCCGTCCCCGTCATGGTTGCCAACAAGGCCTCCTGGGAGGACCCGTGGAAGCGTGAGAAGATCCAGCAGATCGCGACCCTGTTGCAGTCCGCGCTAAGAGCCGAAGGGATGGTCGGTCTCAAGATGAACGCCCCCCAGGACAAGGTAGCCGCCATCACCGCCGTCATCCCGAGTCTGAAGAGCCCGACCGTCGCCAATCACTACAATTCCGACTGGGTTTCCATCGAGAGCATCATGCCCGAACAGGAAGTGCGCCGCATCGTCCCCGAGCTCATCAAGCTCGGCGCGGAAGGGATAGTCGAATATTCACTCAACAAGATCATCTAGCCGCGGCACCCCGCATATAAAACCTAAAGCCGGCCACCTTGAGGTGGACCGGCTTTTAAAATGCAGGAAGATGCCTGACGCGCCTACCGGTAGGACCACGCTTTCCATACCTTCCCAAGAGGATCCCCGTACTCGATGTGCCCATTAGGAATGATTGGGCACAAGCCTGATTTCCAGCTTGCAGTCCACGGCGGCAGCATATTTGCGGAGCATCTCCAGAGAGGGGGAATGGCGGTGAGAGCCGAGAGAACCTTCTACTCTGGCCAGCGATGGCTGCGAAATCCCCATTCTCGTCGCCACTTCTTCCTGAGTTAATCCCGCCTGCTTTCGAGCCGCTAAAAGCGCATCCAAAGTTGCAAACTCATCCTCCAACGCATCCCAAGCCTCTTTGAACTCGGGAGCCTCAAGTTCTTTTGCCAACGTCTTTTCAGGGTTATAAGAAACCGGCTTATAGCTCATTTCCCTGGACCTCCTTTTGTCGTACGCGTGCCTTCTCTATTTCCTGCTTTGGTGTCTTCTCTGTCTTCTTGATGAACCCATGCAAGATGACGATTTTGCGCCCGACTAAGGTGCAAAAAAAAGCTCGACCGATTCCTTCTTCACCCTTAGCACGTATCTCGAAAAGCCCGTTGCCTAACGCGCGGGTATGCGGCATGCCCAGGTTCGGTCCGTGGATCTCAATTCGGATGGTCAAAGCCCGAAACCTGGCCCGCAAACCTACGGGCCACGCGTCGAATTCCTCCTCAACTTCCTCGTTGTAGTAGAAGAGACGGTAGCGCATGGTCAGGATATATCATGGATGTTATAAGTGTCAATGTAAGACGCGGACGCTTCGGGAGAAGGGAGGGAGCCTCTCTCCAGCAATGGAAAAGTCATGCACTGCGACGGATGATTAATCTAACGCGATGGATAAGTCGTGTACCGCGATGGATGATTAATCTAACACGCTGGATAAGTCGTGTACTGCGATGGATGATTAATCTAACGCGATGGAAGAGTCGTGCACCGCGATGGATGATTAATCTAACGCGATGGAAAAGTCGTGTACCGCGATGGATGATTAATCTAACGCGATGGAAAAGTCGTGTACCGCGATCGATGATTAATCTAACGCGATGGAAAAGTCGTGTACCGCGATGGATGATTAATCTAACGCGATGGAAAAGTCATGTATCGCGATGGATGATTGATCTAGCGCGATGGAAAAGTCGTCTATCGCGATGTATGATCAATCTAACGCGATGGAAAAGTCGTGTACCACGATGGATGATTAATCTAACGCGCCGGATAACACGTTTATCGCAATAGATAACACGTGTATCGCGGTCGATGACTTTTATACCGGGGAGGATCGTAGCTATGGGAATGGGTAACAGCCTGTGGGAGGGAAGATGGAGAAAAGTGAGGGGGTGTCTGCAGGCACCCCCTCTGCTTTTTCGAGATCAAGCCGGTTCGCCTTCATCGTCCTTGGCGGGCGCCGCGTAGTTTGCTGCGCTTGCCTTGGGACGACCCCTTCTGTCCCTGGTGAAATCGAATCCAGAAGCGAGGAGAATCTCCGGGGTACGCACCGCGGCCATCTCCAGGAATGAAGCGATCTGGTCCAGGTACTCGACGAGTTGCTGCTGGAGCATATCGCGCTCGGCTATCACCAGCCTGCTGCCGAGCATGGACTCGTGATATACCGCATCGTGCTTGTCCGATGCTTCGACATACGACGTGACTATCGCGAGAATCCCCCCCCAGAACGCGTCGCTGAACCTGGTTTTGTGATCGCTGTCTTCACCCTCTGGTTGGTCACATGAAACTTCGTTGGCCCGAGGTTCCTGTAGTTCCGCTGTATTCGGTGACTTACCATGTGTACCTCCCTTCATCCGCGTGCGCGAATGACAGATGTACTGCTGTTGGTTTTTTCTAATAATCCTGAGCGCCCCCATAAAAATATATGCTGACGAAGGTTATGCAAGCTCTTTCCTGCAGAAAATACGATCGGCTGCTATCAGCGCCGGCATCTGGTAACTCGGTTTCCGATGGGGGCGGCTTATGGAGTTCGGGCGTGATTTGAGAGGCGTTCAGAAGCTCAGGGGGCGGGTGCGGAAATGTGGTGCAGGCGAGGTCGGCTGCGCTGGTCGTAGGACCTGCTCCGGGGTGTCCGGAGGTCGTTTTTTACATGTAGGCGGACGTTTTGCTACCTTCTCTTCTCGTGCGCCTTTTGGCCGTGCACCCGCTCATAGGCGCGGCAGAAGGGGCAGATGTCCTCTTCCACCTTGGTCACGAAGTCGTAGACCATGCCCTTCTGGTGGTAACGTGCATGCAGACATACCGGGCAGAGCTCGCATACCTTTGCCATGGCCTTGTCGGTGGAGGTCGGTTCGTTGTGTGGCGTTGTCATGGGGAAGGCTCGCTTAAAGGGTTGTGAAATGGGATGCCTATCCTAGATCAAAGCACCCCGCAAAAGCAATCACAACCGGAGTCAGGTTAGGGGGGTGGACGTTTGCAGGGCGACCGGCATGGCCCTTCCGGCGATGGTCCCCATCTCGACGTTGCATGGGGGGGCGCTTGCTCCGTACTCGTTGGCAGCCTCCCGCAGCGTTATGAAACGCACCCGTCGCTTCGAAAGCGCCGTGAGGAGATCCCGGAAGGTGTCGATCATGGCGTTACCCTCGAGTTCTGCGTGGATGGTGTGAACGTTGAGCCCGGGACGCAGGCGGGCAAGGTAAACGTCGTTCACCGTCGCGGCGGTGACGCCGTTTTCTCCGATGAGTTCGTCCATGGTGGGCCAGGTTGAAGGGATCTGCAGCGTCCGAAACCGCTTTCCGGCGAGCACTGGATAGAAGGGGGCGTCTCCCCTCGTATCGCTGCAATAGGCGAAGCCCATGGCATCCTGAACCTCCAGGGACGCGGAACTTACCGTCCACCCTGGCGCGGCACAGGTCCGGGCGCGGCAGCTAAAGATCGTCTCGAAGGTGGACGCGGCGCGTTCCAGAGCTGCTTCAACCTGCTCCGGTGTGAAGCGGTGCAGATGATCGTGCCAGTCGACGTGGTCCCAGCAGTGGATTCCCACCTCGTGTCCCGCATCCCTTACGCTCCTGATGACGTCCGGCAGTCCTTGGCCGATCATCGGGGCGGGGAGCAGGGTGCCGTAGAGCATGGTCTTCACCCCGTACGTGGCGGGCGCCTTGGTCCGCAGCATTTTGGCGAGAAAACCCTTGTGCAGCAGGCGACGCACTGCCTTGCCGGAGTTGTCGGGGCCGAAGGAGAAATAGAAGGTGGCGCGCACCCCGAACTCGTCCAGGATGCGCAGCAGGTTCGGAATGCCGTCGCGGGTGCCGCAAAAGGTATCGACGTCGACTTTCAGGGCAACAGTTTCGTTGCTGTTTTCAGGCATGTCGTCTCCGTTAGCGTGATCAGGCAAGGAGCTCGCCCAAGCAGGGGGTCTTTTCGACGAACGCTTCGGCGGAAAGTTCAGCCTCTCCTTCCACCTGCAGGCGCTGAATTTCCAGCAGCCCCGCGCCGGTGCCGACACGCAGCGGCTCTGTAGAGACCACGCGCCCCGGTTCAGCCGCCCCTTCCACCGGAAGCGCCTGCCAGATGAAGACCCTGCGTCCGGATAACGTGGTGAAGGCGCCGGGATACGGGTGTGTTACGCCGCGTACCAGGTTGTAGATGCGTTCCGCGCCGAGGTGCCAGTCTATGCGGCCGTCTTCGGGACGGCGGCCGCCGCAGTAGTTCCCCGCCTTGAGATCCATGGGGATGCGGGGCGCGGTCCCGGCGACAAGCTGCGGCCACGTCCGGCGCAGCACGGTTACCGCGGCCTCGGTGACCTTTTTGAAGACGTCGAAGGCGGTATCCTCGAAGGCAATCTCCACCGCTTCCTGGTCGACGATCTCGCCTGCGTCGGGCTTCTCCACCATGTAATGCAGGGTGGCACCGGTTTGCTTCTCGCCGTTTATCACGGCCCAGTTGATCGGTACGCGCCCGCGGTACTTCGGGAGGTAGGAGCCGTGCAGGTTGAGGGCGCCGCGCCGCGCAAGGGCGAGCACCTCCGGCTCGATCATGTTGCGGTAGTAGAAGGAAAGCAGGAAGTCGGGGGCGAGTGCCGCGACCCTCTCGCGGTTCTCGGCAGCGTTGATGCTGCCGGTAACACAGGGGATGCCGTGGCGCGCCGCGAGTTCCCGCACGCTGTCAAACCAGATCTCTTCGTTCGCCGAGTCCTCGTGGCTGAAGACGAGACGGACGTCGGCTCCCTGCCGGATCAGCTCCTCGAGGCAGCGGTAGCCCACGTTGTGGTAGGCGCAGACGACGACCTTATCCTTCATCGCTTCCTCCGTGGATCCTGCGCACGACGTAGCGCGGCCTGCGCCGAACCTCCTGGTAGATCCTCCCCACGTACTCCCCGACGATGCCGATGCCGAAGATGGTGATGCCCAGGAAGAAGAAGAGGATGGCGAAAAGGGTGAAGACACCTTCGACCTCCGCGCCGACCACGAAGCGCCTGACGATGAGGAAGACGGCAAAGGCGACGGCGCCGAGCGAGGTGATGATCCCGGTGAGGGCGAAGAGCTGCAGCGGCACCACCGAGAACCCGGTCATGAGGTCGAAGTTAAGACGGACCAGCTTGTAGAGCGAGTACTTGCTTTCCCCTTCGCTGCGTTCCGCGTGCGCCACGGTGATCTCGCTCGGGCTGGAGGCGAAGGTCTGGGCGAGGGCGGGGATGAAGGTGCTCGCCTCGCCGCAGCGGTTGATGTTGTCCACCACGTTACGGTGGTAGGCCCTCAGCATGCAGCCGTAGTCGGTCATCTTCATGCCGGTCATCTTGCGCGTGGTCATGTTGACCAGGCGCGAAGCGCCTTTGCGGAAGAAGGTGTCCTGGCGCTTCATCCGGATGGTTCCCACCACGTCGTGCCCTTTTTCCATCTCGGCCACGAGCTTGGGGATCTCTTCCGGCGGGTTCTGCAGGTCGGCGTCCAGGGTGACCACGATCTCGCCGCGGCTGATCTCGAAGGCCGCGAGGATGGCCATGTGCTGACCGAAGTTGCCGTTGAACTCGACCACGCGCACCTCGGGATGGTTCCCCGCCAGGCGCTTCAGTATCTCAAGGGAACGGTCACGGCTGCCGTCGTCGGTGAAGATGATCTCGAAAGGACGTCCCATTCCCTTGAGCACGGGGTAGAGGCGCCCCATCAGGTTTTCCAGGTTCCCTTCCTCGTTGTAGACGGGAACCACTATGGAGAGGTACGGGATCATTTGCGGTTCCTTGCTATCACGGTCTTCACCGCCTCGACCACGTCGCTTGCGTCCGCGTCGGTCATCTTCGGGAAGAGCGGCAGCGACAGGATGCGGTCCGAGGCGTAGTCGGCGTTCGGGAGTGAACCTTCCGGCTGGGGCAGGTTGGCCTGGTACCAGGTATGCTGGTGTACCGCCTTGTAGTGCAGCCCGCTGCCGATGTTGAGCTCCTTCAGTTTCGCCATGAAGCCGTCGCGGTCGATGGACAGGTGCTCGATCTTGACGAGCGGCGTGTAGAGATGCCAGGCATGGCGCTGATGATACGGGGCGTACGCCGGAAGGCAAAGCTCGGCCACGTCGGCGAAGGCCGCGTTGTAGAAATGGGCGATCTCGGTGCGCCGGTCGATGAAGCCGTCGAGCTTGGGAAGCTGGTGGATGCCGATGGCGGCCTGGATGTCCATCATGTTGTACTTGAAGCCCGGGAGCACGATGTCGTAGTTCGGCGTCCCGCTCGCGGCGAAACGCTTCCACGCCTCGCGGCTCATGCCGTGGAACTTGAGCAGCGACACCTCTTCGGCAAGAGCCTCGTCAGGCGTGCAGACCATGCCGCCTTCGCCGGTGGTGATGTTCTTGTTCGGGTGGAAGGAGAAGATGGAGATGCTGTCCAGGGAGCCGATCCTGCGCCCCTTGTACTCGGTCCCGGCGGCGTGGGCCGCGTCCTCGATGACGGTGAGATCGAACTCGCGGGCGAGCTCGAAGATCGGGTCCATGTCGCAGGGCTGCCCGGCGAAGTGCACCGGGATGATGGCCCTGGTGCGGGAGGTGATCTTCTCGCGCACCTTTGTCACGTCCAGGTTGAGGGTCCCAGGCTCGATGTCCACGAGGACCGGCTTCAGACCGCACAGCACGCAGATGCTCACCGTGGAGGCGAAGGTCATCGGCGTCGTGATCACCTCGTCCCCCTCCTGGAACTTGAGTGCCAGCAGGGCGAGGTGAAGCCCCGCCGTGGCAGACGAGAGGGGGACCGCGAACGGCGCGCCGACATAGGAGCGGAACTGCTCCTCGAAGCGTTTTACTTTCGGGCCAGTGGTGATCCAGCCGGATTTTAGAGAGTCGACCACCTCGGCGATCTCTGCGTCGTCGATGGTCGGAGTGGAAAAGGGCAGAAACTCGCTGCGCACGTGGCCTCCGGAATTACAAAAGGTGCTGGATGGTTTCCCGCTGCTCGATCAGGTAGAAGTCGAGGGTCTGCCTCAAGGCGTCTTCCACGGAGGTGGACGGCTCCCATCCAAGGCGCTGTTTCGCGTTCTTCACCGAGGGGACCCTGTTCAGCATGTCCTGGTATCCCTTGCCGTAGAACTCGGCGGAGGTCACCTCGATGATGCGGCACGCATTCGCCCTCTCCTCGTAACCGGGATACTGCCTTACCAGTTCGAGCAGCTTTTCGGCCAGCTCCTTGACGGAGAGGTCGTTGTCAGGGTTACCGATGTTGAAGATGCCGGCTTCGGCGCAGCCGTCGCGGTTTTCGATGATGCGCATGAGGCAGTCGATCCCGTCCTCGATGTAGGTGAAGGAGCGGCGCTGTTCGCCGCCGTCAACGAGCTGGATCGACTCGCCGGCCAGGATGTTGTAGAGGAACTGGGTCAGGACGCGGGAGCTCCCTTCCTTCGCGGTGCTGATCGAGTCGAGCTTCGGGCCTATCCAGTTGAAGGGACGGAACAGGGTGTAGCGCAACCCCTCATGGGCGCCGTAGGCGTAGATGACGCGGTCGAGCATCTGTTTCGCGCAGGAGTAGATCCAGCGTTCCTTGTTGATCGGCCCCAGCATGAGCGGGGAAGTTTCCTCGTCGAACTCGCGGTCCGGGCTCATGCCGTAGACCTCCGAGGTGGAGGGGAAGATGATGCGCTTGTTGTACTTCGCGCACTGGCGGATCACCTTGAGGTTCTCCTCGAAGTCGAGTTCGAAGACCCGCAGCGGGTCCTTCACGTAGGTGACGGGGGTGGCGATGGCGACCAGCGGCAGCACCACGTCGCACTTCTTGATGTTGTACTCGATCCACTCCTTGTTGATGGTGATGTCGCCTTCAAGGAAGTGAAAACGCGGATGCCCCATGGAGCGCTCCAGTTTGTCGCAGGCCATGTCGAGGCCGTAGACCTCCCAGTCCGTGGTGGTGAGAATACGGTGGGTGAGGGCGTTGCCGATGAAGCCGTTCACTCCGAGGATCAGTACTTTCATATCTTTCTCCTTTGCTGCAGATGAGGCTTAGGCGGCATGCGAGGCCGCCTGCAGGTTTATCTGTTGGTTACGAGGTAGTGCTTGGAACTTTGCCAGAGGATGCGCGGTGAGGCCTTGCCGTCGCGGGAAAGTTCGGGCAGGTACTTGCGCAGTATCATCGCGTACACGGGCCTCGGTCCGTCCCAGAGCGCGAGGAAGCGCGTCCGGTCGAGGAACCAGGCGGACTGGTCGCCGATCTTGCTGCCGAATTCGATTTCGCCGGTGCCGCCGAAGATCGCCACGCGGCGCCCCGAGTAGAAGGAGAGCCCCTGGCGCAGGCCTTGGCTTACGAGCACCGCGTCGGGGCCGGCCAGCTTTTTCACGATCTCACCCGGCTCCCGATACGATTTACGCTCCACGAAGAGCGGATAGATGAAGTGTGGTGCGACCAGGAATAACAGGACCGAGCCGAGCAGCATCCCCGTGAAGAGTCCGCGCGGGTCCTGACGAATGGCGGACCCGACGGAAAAGGCCCCCTGCACGAGCAGTATCGAGCCTACGACGAGTCCGCCGATCGGGGCGACGAGCGGCCTGTGGGCGACCAGCGGGTAAATCATCGAACCGCAGCCTAAAAGGACGAGGAGCCAGCCGAAGGCGAGCGCCGGGCGGCGCAGGGGGCGGAAGTCACCGTTCAGCGCCTTGTCGAACAGCACGGCGATCAGTATGGCGAGCGCCGGGTAGACCGGCAGGATGTAGGCGGGCAACTTCGAGTTCGACTTGGAAAAGAACAGGAAGATGATTATGGCCCAGAGTGCAAGGTAGAGGCGGGACTCTCCGCCGTGAACGGAGCGCTCGCGCCAGAAGCCGCGCAGCGCCGCCGGAATGAAGAAGGACCATGGGATCATGAAGCCGCAAAGGATCGGTACGAAGTACCAAAACGGCTGATAGCGGTGGTGCACTTTGGTCAGGAAGCGCTCGAAATGCTCGTGGATGAAGAAGAAATTGAAGAAATCCGGGTTGCGCTGGCACACCATCACAAACCATGGGGCGGCGACCGCGAGAAAAAGTATGATCCCGGTGGGAAGACGCATCTCCTTCAGGATGCGCCAGCGCCGGGTCAGCGCGATGTGCCAGAAGATAACCGCGCCGGGGAGGACGATGCCGATCAACCCCTTGGCGAGGACCGCGAGAGCGGCGAAAAGGTAGAAGAGGTAATAGTAGCCGGGCCTTGGGCGGTCGGCGTCCCTGGCGGCAAGGATGTAGCTTCCAAGGGCCACGGTCATGGTGAAGGTGAGGGGGATGTCGGTCAGGTTCATCCTGCTCTGAATCAGGAAACCGGTGCAGCCTCCGAGGACGAGGGCGCTTAGCAGCCCGACACGGCGTCCGAAGAGTTCGCGCCCCAGATGGTAGCTGAAGAGCACCGTGCCGAGTCCACACAGGGCGCAGGCGAGACGGGCGGCAAACTCGTTGATGCCGAACAAGGTGAAGGAGAGTGCGTTCAGCCAGTAGAGAAGCACGGGCTTTTCGAAGTACAGGACGTAGTTCAGCAGTGGGGTGATCAGGTCGCCGCGCTCCAGCATCTCGCGCGGAATCTCCGCGTAGCGGGTTTCGTCGGGGTCGATGAGCGGGTATTGGCCGAGCAACTGCAGGAAAAGTACACCAAAGAGAAGGGCAAGTATCAGGATGTCACGGCGGCGCGACGCGTCGGGGCGGGTCACGAAGTCAATCGGATTCTGCATGGGGCACAACTCCAGGGATGCGGTCGATCTCGGTGACCCCTCATGGCAATCCCGAGCGCATGCCAATATAGGAAAATGTGTATTACCTGAAAATGACATCAACATTACAATACTGTCATCTGGAGGGGCGTCGGCCGCTCCGAAGACGGGTGAAGAGCTGAAAGACGCCGCGCCGCTCGCTCGTGGCGTCAAGGGCGCGGCGTCCTCGGAATGCCGGATCAGTCCGTGAGCAGTATCGTGGAGCCTGTGGTTTTGCGGCCCTCCAGGTCCTGGTGTGCCTTGGGTGCGTCCTGCAGGGGGTACTGCTGGTTGATCTCGATCTTCACGGCGCCGGAGGCGACCACGCCGAAGAGCTCGGCGGCGGCTTCTTCGAGGTCCGAGCGCTGCGCGATGTAGGTGGCGAGGGTGGGACGGGTGACGTAGAGTGAGCCCAACTGGGAGAGCAGCAGCAGGTCGAGCGGGGGGACCGGCCCCGAGGCGTTGCCGAAAGAGACCATCAGCCCGCGGGGGCTCAGCGACTTGAGCGAGGTCTCGAAGGTGTCCTTGCCGACGGAGTCGTACACGACCGCGGCGCCTGCGCCGCCCGTGATCTCCTGCACGCGCTCGAGGATGTTTTCTCTCCGGTAGTCGACGCAGAAATCGGCGCCGTTTTGCCGCGCGAGCTTGCACTTCGCTTCTGACCCCGCCGTACCGATCACCTTCGCCCCCAGCATCCTCAGCCACTGGCAGGCGATGGTCCCGACGCCGCCTGCTGCCGCGTGGAATACCACCGTGTCGCCGGCCTCCACCCGGTAGGTCCTGCGGATCAGGTACTGGACGGTGAGCCCCTTCAGCATCATGGCTGCCGCCTGCGCGAAGGAGATATCGTCGGGAAGGAGGCAAAGCCGCTCAGCCTTGATGTTGCGCACCTCGCAGTACGCCCCCATAACGCCTGCGTAGGCGACGCGGTCACCGGGTTTGACGAGCGTCACCCCGGCCCCGACGGCCTCGACGATGCCGGCGCCTTCGTTGCCGGCTATGGACGGCAGAGGCACCTTGTAAAGCCCGCTGCGCTGGTAGACGTCCACGAAGTTCACCCCAACGGCCTTGTGGCGGATGCGCGCCTCTCCCGGTCCCGGCTCCGGCACCTCGATATCCATCCACTTCATTACCTCAGGACCTCCGAACTGTTCAAAGCATATAGCTTTAGGCATTGTAGTCTCCTGGAGCAGCGGGCTTTCTTTTTACCCTACCTGCTGATTGTGTATTGTCCTCAAGTAGATCTCAACTTGTGCCGAAAGTCCAGTTATTGACCTGGCAGTATTGCGTCTGTGAGTGAAATGCAGCAGCCAAATGATAGCAGGAGGAGCAGGCTATGAACAGCAGCGGGTTCAGCATAAAGGTGAAGGTTCTGGGCGGGGCGTCACTCGTCGTCATGTTGCTGGCAGTGGTATTGATCGGCATCGCGCGGCACGCCATCCTGAGCACCAACGAGACGGGGTACGAGACACTCAAGGCTAAAGCCATCGAGTCGCGCAAGCAGGAGCTGAAGAGTGAGATTGCGGTGGCGCTTGGTGTCATAGATGCGGTGTACAAAGAGGCCCAGGCCACCGGGGGCGACATGGAGGCCGCCAAGAAGCACGCCATGGAGCTGTTGCGTCCGGTCAGGTTCTTCGAGAACAGGAGCGGCTACTTCATGCTGCACCAGTTGGAAGGGGAGCGCAGCCGGGCCATCATGGTTCCGGTGAAGCCCGAGCTTGAGGGTAAGGACATCACCGACCTGAAGGACAAGAAGGACAAGATGTTCGTGCGCGAGTTCGTCAAGGCAGCGCGCGCCGGCGGCGGTTTCGTGGAGTACTCCTTCCCGAAGACACCGGACGGCCCGCCGTTGCCGAAGCTGACCTACATCGGCCACTTCGCTCCATGGGACTGGGAGGTCGGCACCGGTGTGTACACGGATGATCTCGAAGCGGAGGCGGCAAAGGTGAGGGAGCAGGGTATCGCACACGCGAACCTGCAGTTCTCCTGGATGCTGGGGACGGCCGCCTTGGTGCTCGTCCTGAGCGTTGCCATGCTCGGCTTCGGCGTGGGGCTTGCGCTTAAGCCGTTACGGAGCATCGTCGATATGGCCCGGGAACTGGCCCAGGGGGAGGGGGATCTGACCAGGAGGCTGCCGGTCCAGGCGCAGGACGAGGTGGGAAAACTCTCCGAGGCGTTCAACCTGTTCATCGAGAAAATACAGATGATCATGCAGGAGGTGGTCTCGGAAAGCCGCGAGGTCGGCAACTCGAGCGAGCGTCTCTCCGGCATCTCGAACGGCATCGCGGCGGACATCGACGAACTCGCCGCGAAGTCCGCCTCGGTGGCGACCGCAAGCGAGCAGATGGCGGCCACCACCAACGACATCGCCGCCAACTGCATCAGTGCGGCCGAAGGGGCGAAGCTTGCAAGCGACAAGGCGACGGCCGGCTCATCCATCTTGGACAAGACCCTGGACTCGATGCGCAGGCTTGCCGAGCAGGTGACCGCATCGGCGCAGACGGTGGAGGGACTGGGGGCCCGCTCCGACCAGATCGGTGCCATCATCAGCACCATCGAGGATATCGCCGATCAGACGAACCTCTTGGCGCTGAATGCGGCCATCGAGGCGGCACGTGCCGGCGAGCAGGGGCGCGGTTTCGCGGTCGTCGCCGACGAGGTGCGTGCCCTGGCCGAGCGTACCGCCCGGGCCACCCGCGAGATCGGCGAGATGATCAAGGGGATCCAGTCCGAGACAAAGGCGGCCGTTGCCGTCATGGAGGCGGGGGTGCGCGAGGTGGAGATCGGCAGCGAAGAGGCCGCCCGTTCCGGAACCGCGCTGAAGGAGATACTCGACCAGGTGGACCGTGTCGCGGGGCAGGTGAACCAGATCGCCACCGCAGCAGAAGAACAGAGCGCCGCGACCGGCGAGATCGCGGCCAACGTGCAGCAGGTGAACGAGGGGCTGCAGGGGGGGGCGAGGAGCCTCAGGGACTCTTCGCAACTGGCGCGCGGCATGAAAGATCGCTCCGACGGCCTGAACCGCGTCATAGGGAGGTTCCGCCTCTCCTAGCCGCAGCTCTCTTCGCTTGCAAAGAAAAAGGCCGCCCTTATGAGGCGGCCCTTTTTCTTTATGCTGTACAAAGCCACGGTGAACTTACTTCAAAACCCTAGGAACAGGAAGTCCAAAGCGGCGACGATCTCAGCACGTGAATCTTTGAGAGTGCCTACCTTTGCGCCAAGCTCACGGACGTGGACGCCAGACAGTTCCGCCGTTGACATGATAACGTTGGTCCCTTTCACTTCGAACTGCGGGTTGAGAGGACGGATTGAATGGCCCATTGCTGCGACGGTAACAAGCGGGACTACGACACGAGTAGTCAGCTTGTTTAACAAGTCGGCCTGCACGTCCATGAGATACGGTACCGATGTTCTGGAAACTTGGTCGGTGTTCTCATACACGTCGAATTGCGCCATCAGAACAGCCTCCGCCCGTCCCCGAAGGTTCCCTCCGCTTCAATACGACAATTGTAATCATCGACCGCCTCTTTGTTCTCCTCGTTCCAGTGCAGGTAGAAGTCTTCCCTCAGCATCTCGGTAAGACGTGCTTCCAGGGCCTGCGACAAATTAATGCGCCGCTCTTTTGCTAGGCGCAACAGGTCGCTGTTGATACTCAGATTGGCCGCCTTTTTGGGGGCGTCAGGGTCGAAGAGGTTTACTTGCATGAATGCCTCCTGCGCATCGGTTATGCGCATAGCATACCGGCATTTTTCTTTCCCTTCAAACTTTCTCTCTGTGGCCATCCGACGAGTTGTTTCGACTACGCAAAAAGGCCGCCCCGTGAGGACGGCCTTTTTGCTATCTATGCTTGCTGCCACGAGGGCGGCCGGAGGCGCGAAAGCTCGCGTTGCTGCCGGTCGCCCCCGTGACAATGGGTTACGAAACCATTTCGCAGTCGTCTTCAGGCCAGCTGTCGAGGCTGCCGTCGGAAAGTTCCACCTGGACAGTGTCCCCCTCGATGGTGCAGCCGTAGCTCAGACCGGTCTCGCCGGTCTTCTTGTTACGCACCTGCACCCGCTGCTCCTTTCTTTCCGTGGTATCACAAATCTCCGAATGTACCCGTTTCATGGTAGCCTCCTGAGTCGTTGTTCTAATGATAGCAACGTCGAAGCGCGATGCAACTAGAGAACTGCGGCAACCTCCGGTGCTGCGGTTTCCTTGAACTGCTCGAAGTTGTGACGGAACATCTCGACGAGCTTTTGTGCCATCGCGTCGTAGGCCGCCTTGTCGCTCCATGCGTTTCTCGGGTTCAGGATCTCGTTGGGCAACCCGGGGCAGGAGACGGGGATGTCGAGCCCGAAGACGGGGTCCTTCACGAAGCTCCCCTTGGCGAGCGTGCCGTCGAGCGCCGCGTTCACGAGGGCGCGGGAGTAGGCGATCTTCATCCTGCCCCCGACGCCGGGACCGCCGCCGCTCCAGCCCGTGTTGACGAGCCAGCAGTCCACCTTCCTCGAGGCGATCTTCTTGCCCAAGAGGTCGGCGTAGAGCGAGGGCTTGAGCGCCATGAAGGGAGCGCCGAAGCAGGCGGAGAAGGTTGCCTGCGGTTCGGTGATCCCCGCCTCGGTGCCGGCGACCTTTGCCGTGTAGCCGGAGAGGAAGTGGTACATCGCCTGCTCTGCGGTGAGCTTCGCGATCGGCGGAAGTACCCCGAAGGCGTCGCAGGTGAGCATGATGATGTTGTTCGGGTGCCCTCCCGCCCCGGTGGGGACGATGTTGGGGATGTGGGTGATGGGATAGGAGGCCCGGGTGTTCTCGGTGAAGGAGGCGTCGTCCAGGTCGATACGGCGCGAGATGGTGTCGATGGCGACGTTCTCGAGGATGGTGCCGAACCGCCTGGTGCACTGGTAGATCTCAGGCTCGCTCTCGGCGGAGAGGTTGATCACCTTGGCGTAACACCCCCCCTCGAAGTTGAAGACGCCGTTCTCGTCCCAGCCGTGTTCGTCGTCGCCGATCAAGAGCCGGTTCGGTGCCGCGGAGAGCGTCGTCTTGCCGGTGCCGGAGAGACCGAAGAAGACGGCGACGTCCCCCTGCGGGCCGGTGTTGGCCGAGCAGTGCATCGACATCACGTTCTTTTGCGGCAACAGGTAATTGAGCACGGTGAAGATCGATTTCTTGATCTCCCCTGCGTAGCTCGTGCCGCCGATGATGACGAGCTTCCTCGCGAAGTTGATGATGATGAAGGCCTCGGAGTTCGTGCCGTCGATCTTTGGTTGGGCGTGGAAGGCGGGAAGGTCGATGACGGTGAACTCGGATCTGTGGGTGAGAAGCTCTTCCTGGGTGGCGCGCAGGAACATGTTGCGTGCGAACAGCGAGTGCCAGGCGCGCTCGCTTATGATGCGCACCGGGATGCGGTGCGCGGGGCTTGCGCCGGCGAAGCAGTCCTGCACGAAGAGGTCGCGCCCCTGCATGTAGTTGCACATCTTCTTGTAGAGTGCATCGAAGCGTCCCGCTTCAAAGGGGCGGTTCACCTTGCCCCAGTTGACGAGGTGGCTGCTCGATGGCTCCTCGACGATGAACTTGTCGTTAGCCGCGCGCCCGGTGTAGTGGCCGGTCTTTACGGTGAGGGCTCCCAAGTGGGAGATGAGTCCCTCGCCGCGCCGGACCACCTGTTCGTAGAGAACTGAGGTGGGGGAGGTCCAGTAGATGAGGTTCGCGTTGGTGATGCCGTGTTCTTCCAGTCCATTGCCTCTGGTTATGTCGTTTAATCTCACTGCTCCCTCCTTCTCATTGGATCTGCGACAAGATTAAAAGATAACAGGGGCAGGTCTGTTTGCAACCTGGGCGGCAATGAGAAAGGGCCCCGGTCTTTCGACCGGGGCCCTCCGTTGTTGCATCGGTTTTTCAACGCGTTAGTCGTTGAAGCCTTCCTCCGGGGTCAGCGGGTTGAACTGCTCCCAGTGCTCCGGGGAGCGCCACAGGCCGGAAAGGATCATCTCGCGGATGTGGAGGAACTCCTTCGGGAGGCGGTCGTACATCTTGACGAAGAGCTCCTCGTGGGAGAGGATCTCCTCCTTCCAGACGTCACGGTCGATGGACATGAGCTCGTGGTACTGCTCGCGGGAGACGTCGTTCAGGCCGGTCCAGTCGATGTCCTCGTAGCGCGGCATCCAGCCGAGCGGGCTCTCAACGGAGGCGCCGCGGCCGTTGGCGCGGTCGGCGATCCACTTCAGAACGCGCATGTTCTCGCCGAAGCCCGGCCAGAGGAACTTGCCGTTGGCGTCTTTTCTGAACCAGTTGACGGAGAAAATGCGCGGCGGGTTCGGGGTGGTGCGGCCGACCTGCAGCCAGTGGTTGAAGTAGTCCGCCACGTGGTAGCCGGTGAACGGCAGCATAGCGAACGGGTCGCGGCGCACGTTGCCGATGGCGCCGACCGCGGCAGCGGTGGTCTCGCTACCCATGGTGGCGGCCAAGTACACGCCGTAGCTCCAGTTGAAGGCCTGGTACACGAGCGGGATCACGTTGTTGCGGCGGCCGCCGAACACGAACGCCTTCATCGGCACGCCCTTCGGGTCTTCCCAGGCGGGGTCGATGGAGGGGCACTGGGAGGCCGGGGAGGTGAAGCGGGAGTTCGGGTGCGCGGCGTTTCTGCCGCACCCTGCGGTCCACGCGTTGCCCTGCCAGTCGGTGAGCTTCGCGGGCGCCTCGTCGGTCATACCTTCCCACCAGACGTCGCCGTCTTCGGTGAGTGCGACGTTGGTGAAGATGGTGTTCTTCGCGCAGGAGTGCATCGCGTTCGGGTTGGACTTGAACGAGGTGCCCGGGGCCACACCGAAGAAGCCCGCTTCCGGGTTGATGGCGTAGAGCTGGCCGTCGGGGCCGGGCTTGATCCAGGCGATGTCGTCGCCGACGGTGGAGATCTTGTAGCCGCTCTGCTTGAAGTGGTCGGGCGGGACCAGCATGGAGAGGTTGGTCTTGCCGCAGGCGCTCGGGAAGGCGGCGCCCAGGTAGGTCTTCTCCCCTTCCGGGGTCTCGATACCGAGGATCAGCATGTGCTCTGCGAGCCACCCTTCGTCCTTGGCGATCTTGGAGGCGATCCTCAGGGCAAGGCATTTCTTGCCGAGAAGGGCGTTGCCGCCGTAGCCGGAACCGAAGGACCAGATGGAGCGCTCCTCCGGGAAGTGAACGATGTACTTCTCCTTGTTGCACGGCCAGGGTACGTCTTTCTGCCCCGCGGCGAGCGGTGCGCCGACGGAGTGGAGGCAGGGGACGAACTCGCCGTTCTCACCCAGGATGTCGATGACCTTCTTGCCCATGCGGGTCATGATCTTCATGTTGACCGCGACGTAGGCGGAGTCGGAGATCTCAACGCCGATCTTGGCGATGTTGGAGCCCAAGGGACCCATGGAGAAGGGGATGACGTACATGGTGCGACCCTTCATGCAGCCGGTGAAGAGGCCGGTCAGGGTCTTCTTCATCTCTTTCGGGGGCGTCCAGTTGTTGGTCGGGCCTGCGTCCTGTTTCGCGATGGAGCAGATGAAGGTGCGGTCTTCGACGCGTGCGACGTCGCCGGGGTCGGACCAAGCGAGGTAGCTGTTCGGACGCTTCTCCGGGTTCAGCTTCTTGAAGGTGCCCCCCTTGACGAGCTGCTCGCAGAGGCTGTCGTACTCCGCCTCGCTGCCGTCACACCAGTGGATCTGGTCCGGCTGGCACATCTCTGCCACTTCCTTCACCCAGGCCAGCAGTTGCTTGTTCTTTACTTCGTAACTCATGCCTATTCCCTCCTTTGGGTATTTCGACGCGATAACACGTGACGCTAATGTCTCTTGGGTGTTGCTGATCATCGTTTCCATGGGTCACCCTCCTTCGCCTAAGTGGCGGAAGACCGAGAGGAGACGGCGGGGTGCAAACGTATCCGCTGCCGGAATTTCCGGTCGGTCTGCTGTTTGATGTTTTTACTGCGTTCGATTTTCGGGACTGTGATGACTGAGAACTGCGGGATTGCAGGGACCTCTGGTGCGGGGGATGTTGCAGTGAGTCCTCGCCCTGTGTCTTGTTCTTCCGTCTTCTTCACTGTGCCTTGCTGCTGCGAGTCGCCCGTTATTGCCGGGGAACCTTATGCCTTTGCTGCATCGAACGTCTGTCTTCTCACCTCCTTGTTTTGTAGTTTTAATTATCGCACTGTAACACAGCGTACAATGAAAGCAAGTTCTAAACGGCTCGGCGCCCCAATTGACAGGCTGAGGCGGTCTGTTAGACTTTTGCGGTCCCAGAACAGATACCGAGGGGGTGTTTAATGGAGCCTTACATCTGCACCGTATGCCAGTATGTCTATGACCCTTACGTCGGCGACCCCGACAACGGCGTGCCGCCGGGAACACCCTTCGCGGACCTGCCGGACGACTGGGTCTGTCCCATCTGCGGCGTCGGTAAGGAGGCCTTCGAGCCTGAGTAAAGCATTTAAAAAGGGGGGGAGCTGAACTGCTCCCCCCCTTCGTCTGTTAGAGACCCTGCAGGATCCCCTCCAATTCGGTTGTAATCTGTTTGAGATCTTCCAGCTGCATGTCGCCCATGTGGGCCACGCGGAAGGTCTTCCCTTTCAGTTTCCCGTAGCCGTCGTCGAACGCAATGCCGCGCTCACCCAACTGTTTCTTCACAAGGCCCAGGTCCACGCCGCGGTCGTTGGTCGCGCAGGTGAGGGTGACGGAGCGGTACCCTTCGGCTGGAAGGATGCCGAAGCCCTTCTCCCCGACCCAGGCGCGCATGAAGTCGGCCATATCCTGGTGACGCTGCCAGCGTTTCTCCAGTCCTTCGGCGAAGATCCTCTCCAGCTGCAGGTCCATGGCGTAAATGAGCGAGATGCACGGGGTGGACGGGGTGTTGTCCTTCTCGTCGGCGGCGAGGAATTCCAGGAAGTCGAAGTAGTAGCCGCGCCCCGGGACGTTCTTCGCGCGCTCCAGCGCCTTCTCGCTTGCGGTGAAGACGGCGAGGCCCGGCGGCAGGGCGAAGGCCTTTTGCACCCCGAAGACGCAGCAGTCGATCCCGATCTCGTCGATGGGGATGTTGAGTGCGCTCATCGAGGATACCGTGTCGACGATGGAGACGACGTCCGGGTACTTCTTGAGCACCTCGCCGATCTCGAAGAGCGGGCTCATGGTACCGGTGGACGTTTCGTTGTGGATGAGGGTGATGGCGTCGTACTTGCCGGTGGCAAGTGCTGCGTCGACCATCTCGGGGGTGATCGGCTGTCCCCACTCGGCCTTGAAGGCGTCCGCCTCCTTGCCGCAGGAAAGGGTGACCTTGTGCCACTTGTCGGAGAAGGCGCCGTTGCAGAAGTTCGCGCAGCGCTTGCCGACGAGGTTGCGTACCGCACCTTCCATGGCGCCGAAGGCGCTCGAGGTGGAGAGGAACACTTTGTCGGAGGTGGACATGAGCCGCTTCAGCTTATCGGTGACGCCCTTGTGCAGGCGGGCGTACTCCGGCATGCGGTGGCCGATCATCGGGGTTGCCATGGCCTGGAGGATCTCCGGGCTCACCTCGATCGGTCCGGGGATATACAGCTTCTTGTGCATGTAGGGCTCCGTTCCTGAAGTTTTAGAGATCTTGCCGGCAGCGTGCGGCGGGAGGGCGGGGGTAGGGCGTGAACGACCGACACAACGGGGTTCAGTCCTGCTGCAGGCGGATCGCCAACCTAGCAGATTCCGCTTGCAATGTCAATTCTCGCGCGAGGGAAAAGAGCCTTTGCGGACTGTATCGGAGGAGGCGTCGTACCCATTTAGAGTTGTCTCTTGCTGGCCCATACTCTAACAATGAGGGTCCCTGTGTCAGGCGGCTCGGGAGAAAGGGCGCACCTCGGTCTCCAGTCGCCCCTGCAATGCCTCCAGCGCGACTTCCATGTCGTAGTTGTTCTGCAGGTTGAGCCAGAACTGGGCTTCCATTCCGAAGAAGCGGCCGAGACGCAGCGCGGTGTCCGCAGTGACTGCGCGCCGCCCATGAACTATTTCATTGATGCGGCGAGGGGTAACGCCGATGTCCTTGGCAAGCCGGTACTGGGTGATCCCCATCGGTTGCAAGAACTCGGCAAGAAGGATCTCGCCGGGGTGTATCGGGGGGAAATCTCTCGTGTTCATCGCTAAACCTCCTCAGTGGTAGTCGACGATCTCCACACCAACTGCGTTGCCGTCATCCCATTTAAAGCATATGCGCCATTGCCGGTTGATCCTGATACTGTGTTGCCCTTGGCGGTCGCCGCGTAGGGACTCCAGGTTGTTGGACGGGGGGACCCTCAAAGTTTCCAGCATGGTTGCCGCGTTCAGCATGGCGAGTTTCATGGCAGCCGTTCGCTGGATGTCCTGCGGCAACCTTGTGGAAAACTTCCCATTGAAGAGCCTTTCCGTTTCCTTGTCCTTGAAGGAGATGATCATTGCGATGATATCCTTTTGAGATATGGCGGTCAAGGGATATGCCCCCGCAGTGGGGTGTGCCGTTCGCTGCGTAAGCCCGTTGCCGACGGCCTTTTGGGCCTAAATTGTATATGTTGCTTATTGGTCGGCAAAATGTTAAACATACCGGCTAGCTGTTTAATACCATTAAAACCGAAAGCGCGCGTTTTTTTAGCACCTTACGCATTGGCCGCTTTCCGCTGGAAAAACATGAAACCTATTATTGCCATCGTCGGACGCCCGAACGTCGGGAAGTCCACCCTCTTCAACAGGCTGGTCGGGCGCCGTAAGGCGATGGTCGACGACATGCCCGGGGTTACCCGGGATCGTAACTACGCCGAAGTGAACCGCTTCGACATCCCCTTCATACTGGTCGACACCGGCGGTTTCGAGCCGGAGACCTCTGACAAGCTTTTGCAGCAGATGCGGGAGCAGTCCCGCTTCGCCATGGAAGAGGCGGACCTGATCCTCTTCATTATGGACGCCCGCGACGGACTCACCCCCGCGGACCGGGACGTCGTGGACATGCTGCGGCGCATCAACAAGCCGGTCTTCCACATCATCAACAAGGTGGACGGCGAGAAGCAGGAGGCGAACGCAGGCGACTTCTACTCCCTCGGCGTCGACCACGTCCACACCATCTCCGCCGAACACAACCGCGGCGTAGGCGACCTGATGGACGAGGTGCTGGCCGCTCTCCCCTACAACCGGGAGCAGGATGAGGACGAGGAGATCACGAGGATCGCCGTGGTGGGGCGCCCGAACGTCGGGAAGTCCACCCTGGTGAATCGTCTCCTGGGATACGAGCGCGTGGTGGCGAACCCCACCGCCGGCACCACGAGGGACGCGGTCGACACCCGCTTCACCGTGAACAAGAAGCCGTACCTCTTGATCGACACCGCCGGCATCCGCCGCAAGGGGAAGACGGTCGAGAAGGTGGAGAAGTACTCGGTCATGGACGCCTTGCGCTCCATCGAGCGGGCGGACGTGGTGCTCATCGTGCTGAACGCCGAGGAAGGGGTCACCGAGCAGGACACGAAGATCGCCGGTTATGCCTACGAGGCGGGACGCGGCTGCATCTTCGTCGTCAACAAGTGGGACACCCTGCAAAAGGACAACTCCAGCATCGGGAAGTTCACAGACGACATCCGCCGTCATTTCAAGTATCTACCCTTCGCACCGATCCTTTTCATCTCGGCGGAAACCGGTCAGCGTACCGGCAAGATCATCACCGAGGTGGACCGGGTCATGGAGCAGTACTGCAAGAGGGTCCCGACCGGCGAGCTGAACCGGATCTTCAACCAGGCCGTGGACGAGAATCACGCACCGCTCGACGGCGGCAGAAGGGTGAAGTTTTACTATGCGACCCAGGTAGGGGTGAAACCTCCTTCCTTTGTCATCTTCACCAACCGCCCGGAGGGGATTCATTTTTCCTATGAGCGGTACATCATGAACCGTTTTAGAGAGGCTTTCTGTTTCGACGGGACTCCATTGAAACTCATTTTCCGTGGCAGAGACAAGAAAGATACCTAAATCATTCTTTACTTGGCCGATACGATGGTTTAGTATGATGCCTATTTTTAATCTACTTCCCACGCACAGCGAGCGGCATCAATGAGTCTAGTCGGCAATTTGGAAGATCTCGGACTTGGCGAGATCCTGCAGATAGTCAGCCTGAGCAGAAGGTCCGGCGTTCTCACCCTGCAAAGCAGGGGACGGGAAGCCCGGGTGCTTTTCCGCAGCGGGCAGGTTATCCGCGCCATCTCGTCGACCTTTCAGCAGAACATTGGCGAGGTGCTGATCCAGCAGGGGGTAATCGACCTCGGCACCTTGAAGCGCGCGCTCAGCATCCAGGCCGACGAGGGATACACGCAACTGCTCGGCGCCATCATGGTGGACCGCTTCAACGTCAGCGCGGACGCCATCGAGACGGTGGTGCGCGAGCAGATCGAGAACGTGGTCTATTCGCTCTTCGCGTGGGCCGAGGGGACCTTCGAGTTCGAACTGCAGGAGATCGGCGAGGGGGACAGTGCCCGGCTCGACCCGGTGCAGTTCATGCTGCAGCAGGGGCTCAACCCGCAATACCTCGCCATGGAAGGGTCGCGCATCATCGACGAGCAGCGCCACCGCGGCGAGTCCGGCGAGGAGCACGATGAGGCCGTGGCGCACGACGAGTCGGTGGACTTCGCCTTCGACCTGCTCCAGGAGCCCGAACCGAGCCCCCCCGCGTCCCCTTTATTCCCCCCTGACGTACCCGCCTTCCAAGAGGAACCGCCCGCAGCGCCTATTCACGCGGCACCCCGCGAGCAAATAACCGCCACCACGGCGGGAAAGCCGCTCGTGCTCGTGGACGACGACCCTGCGACTCTCGCCGCGCTCACCGACCTGCTCACCGCACAGGGGTTCCGGGTGGAGGGGATGGACCGGGGCGAGGATGCCCTCATCCGTGTCGACTCGCTGTACCGTGACGGCGTGCGCCCGACGGTGCTCGTGGACCTGATCATGCCCCGCATGGACGGCACCGGCATCCTGGGCGGGCTGGAGCTTTTGGAGCTCGTGCGCAACAACTTCCCGGAGCTGCCGCTTCTGGGATTCTCCGACTTCCCCAACGACGAGGCGCAGCGCAAGATGCGCACCCTCGGCATCCCGCTGCTTATGAAGCCGTCGAAGGGCGACCTTGACGACGCGCTGGACATCTTCGCGCCCAGGCTGCAAAAGGCGCTGGAAAGTCTGGCCGCCGGGGAGGATGCCGCCTTCACCAGCGTCAACATCGGCGACGAGCTGAGGCTCGAGATGGGGGAGGAGCCGGCGCTTTCTGCGCCGCAGGTGAGCCAGAGCACCGGCATCTCGCAGTTGCGGGGCATGCTCGAGGAGCTCAACAACCCGCAGCTCGGCGGCGGGATCATCCTGCTCGTGCTTCGTTTCGCGGCGGAGTTCGTGAACCGCGCCGTGGTGCTTCTGGTCAAGAAGGAGACCATCCAGGGGCTCGGGCAGTTCGGCCTGCAGGACAGGGACGGGAGCGCCGACGCCAGGGTCAGGTCACTTTCCATACCGAGGGGGGAGCAGTCCCTCTTTACCCAGGTGCTCGAGACCCGTTTCCCCGTGAAAGGGGGAGTGGACGCCTCCGTCTGGAGCCATCACTTCCTTGAACAGCTCGGAGGCGGGCGCCCTGCGGAGTATTTCGTGGGGCCGATCGTGAGTGAAGGGAAGGTCGTAGCGGTCCTCTACGGCGACAATCTGCCGGAGGACAAGCCCGTTGGCGACACTGACTCGCTGGAGATATTCCTGAGTCAGGCGGGCATAGCGATGGAGAAGGCCCTCCTGCAGCGCAGGCTGCAGGAACAGGGACGAGGAGAAATGTGACGTGAAGAGGATACTCATAGCGGAAGATTCCAATACCATGCGTTCCATGCTGGTCTCCACCATAGACGAACTCGAGAAATACACCATCGTCGAGGCGGCGAGCGGGTTCGAGGCGTTGCGGCTTTTGCCGCGCGAGCAGGTGGACCTGATCATCACCGACATCAACATGCCCGACATCAACGGGCTGGAGCTGATCAGCTACGTGCGCAACAACCCGAACTACCAGTCCATCCCGCTCTTCATCGTCTCCACCGAAAGCGGCGAGAAGGACCTGGAGAAGGGGCGCGCGCTCGGGGCGAACGAGTACCTGGTGAAGCCGTTCGACCCGGTGAAGCTGCAGGAACTGGTGCAGAAGTACCTTGGGTGAAACAGGTCCAGAAACAGGTTCTACGTTCTATGTTCTACGTTCTACGTTGAGAAGCATACGTCGAACAGGAACGGGTGCCTGGAAGAGGTCAAAGGGTCAAGATTGGGGTTTAACTTAGAACATAGAACGTAGAACATCTGTCAGAAAAGAGATGCTATGAGCGTTGAGGACAACATAGGGAAGGCTTTGAAGGATTTTCTCGCGGAGGCTGAGGAGATCCTCGACCAGTTGAGTCTCGACCTGGTTTCGCTGAGCGACTGCGCGGATACCGGCGACTGCAATCCGGACCTGGTGAACTCGGTGTTCCGCGGCGCGCACTCCCTGAAGGGGCTCGCGGGGATGTTCGGCCTCTCGGACATCGCGGAACTGGGACACCACCTGGAAAACCTCCTCGACGCCCTGAGGCTCGGCAAGGTGGACCTGGACCAGGCGGTGGTGAGCACCCTCTTCGAGTCGACCGAACTTTTGGCGCAGCTCGTGCGCGGCGCCGGCGAGTCGGGTGGCGAGGGGGCCGACCTCTCGGGGGCGATGAAGCGCATCAACGACTGCCTCACCCGCGGCCCGAAGGGTAACCAGGATTCGCCGCTTGCCCGTCTCAACATCCCCGAGCGGGTCCTCTCCTCGATGACCGAGTACGAGGAACACCGGCTCCTGGAGAACGTGAAGAAGGGACGCAACATCTACTCGATCCGGGTGTCGCTCCTTCTTGCGTCCTTCGACTCCGAGCTCATGGAGCTCACCGAGACGCTGAAGCAGGCGGGCGAGGTCATCAGTACGCTCCCCTCCGCCTCCAGCGGGCTCGACTCAGGCATCGACTTCGAGATCCTCTTCGGCTCGGAGCTCTCCGCCGACGCACTCACCCCGCTCATCGACCGCGAGCACCTGAGCATCACCGTCTTCGGTGACGCGGGCAAAAGCCAGGCCCCGCGCCGCGCGCAGACCCTTGCGGAAGCCGAGGCCGAGGTCGAGACGGAAGCAGCACCTGGGCACGAGGAAGGGGAGTTCCAGCCTCCGGTGCCGGCGGAGACGGCGCTCAGCGCGAAGAGCATGAGCCGCACCGTGCGCGTCGACATCGGGAAGCTCGACCTGCTCATGAACATCGTGGGCGAACTGGTCCTCTCCCACTCCATGATCGCCGACGTCGCCGCCCGCATGCGCCGCGACGGACTCATCGTCCCTTCGCAGGATCTCAACAAGGCCGCCAAGGGGCTCGAGAAGAAGCTCTCCGAGCTGCAGAAGGGGGTCATGGAGATCAGGATGATCCCGGTGGGGCAGCTCTTCGACAAGATGTCCCGCATCATCAGGAAGATCTCCCGCGAGCAGGGGAAGAAGGTCGACCTGAAGCTCTACGGCGCGGACACCGAGCTCGACAAGCTCATCATCGAGGACATCTCCGACCCGGTCATGCACATCGTGAGAAACTCCATCGACCACGGCATCGAGACCCCCGAAGAACGGCTCGCCGCGGGGAAGGACGAAAAGGGAACCATCACCCTATCCTCCTACCAGAAGGGGAACCACGTCGTGATCCAGGTCGATGACGACGGCGGCGGCATCGATGTGTCACGGGTGAAGAAGAAGGCAATCGCGCTCGGCATCATCGACCGCATGGACGAGGTGAACGACCGCGAGGCGCTCGACTTCATCTTCCGCCCCGGTTTCTCCACCACCGACACGGTGAGCGAGATCTCCGGTCGCGGCGTCGGCATGGACGTGGTGCGCACCAACATCGCCGCCCTCTCCGGGCTGATCGACGTGGAGAACTTCCCGGGGCAGGGGGCCCGTTTCGTGATCACCCTCCCCATCACCCTCGCCATCATCAAGGCGCTCATCATCTCCACCGCGGGACGCACCTACGCCCTCCCCATCACCTCGGTTCTCGAAAGCATCATCGTTGAACAGAAGGAGATCAGGACCGTGGAGCGCAAGGAGGTGATCCAGCTGCGCGAGACGACGCTGCCGCTTTTGCGCCTCTCCGAGTTCTTCGAGCTCAAAGGGGGAACACCGGCGCCGGAGAGCTGCTACGTGGTCGTGGTGGGGGTCGCCGAGAAAAGACTCGGGCTCGTGGTCGACGATCTTTTGGGGCAGCAGGACATCGTCATCAAGTCCATCGGCGAGACCTTTGCCGGCTTCCGCGGCATCTCCGGTGCGGCGGACCTTGGAGATCAGCGCACCATCCTGGTGCTTGACGTCGGGGGCGTGATCAGCGAGGCCACCCGGGGGAGCGCCTGATGTACAAGGAGTTTTACGGTCTCATCGAGAAGCCTTTCAGCAAGACCCCTGATCCCCGGTTCCTTTACATGAGTTCCGGCCATCAGGAGGCCCTGGCGCGGCTCGAGTACGCGGTGGAGGAGACCGAGATCGCCCTTCTGACCGGCGACATCGGCTGCGGCAAGACCACGATCTCGCGGGCGCTCATGGACCGCATGGGGGACAGGTACCACTTCCTGTTCGTCTTCAACCCGCGCCTTACCGCGGACGAGCTTTTGCGCGTGATCGCCTCCGGCCTGCAGGTGGATGCGCCATCCTCGCAGAAGGACCAGCTCCTGAAGGAGATCACCACGGCGCTCTACCGTCTGCACGGGGAAGGGCGCATCCCGGTGGTGGTGATCGACGAGGCGCAGATGATTCCGGACCGGGACCTTTTCGACGAGCTGCGCCTGCTTACCAATTTCCAGCTCGACGACCGGAACCTTTTGAGCGTGATCATCATGGGGCAGCCCGAGCTGCGCGAGATGCTCGCCTCGCCGGTCTACGAGCCGTTTCGTCAGCGCATATCGCTCACTTTCCACCTGGCGCCGCTTGGGCTCGAGGAGACGCTCGAGTACCTGGATTTCAGGGTCGTGGCGGCCGGCGGGGAGCCCGGGCTTTTCTCGCCCGATGCGGTGCAGAGGATCTACGAGCTTTCCGGCGGGGTGCCGCGGCGCATCAACGCCGTCGCCACCAACGCGCTCTTGATCGGCTACGGCAGGGATGCCGCCTGGATCGACGCCGCGATCATCGAAGAGACCGCGGCGGAGCTGCTTGCTTAAACGGCGGTTCTAAGTTCTACGTTCTATGTTCTACGTTGACCGCAACGGCGGTAAGGCGCGGGACGGGACGAGGGGCGTGCATTGTAACTTAGAACGTAGAACTTAGAACGTAGAACGGTTGTCGAGGTAGAACGTAGAACGGTTGTCGAGGTCCTATGAATCTTGCAGAGATCAGAAAAAAGGCTTCCCGCGGGGAGGTGCCGAGGACGGCTCAGGAATGGGCGGCGCCTCAGGCTGAGCCCGCGCCGCAACCGGCGCAGGATGCTCCGGCGCAGGATGCTCCGGCGGAGCGCGAGGCGGACGCGTTCGACGAACTCGATTTCGAACCGGCCGCCGTCGACCCCGATCCGCTGCCGCTGGCGTCCCGCCCATGGCAGGCGGAGACGCAGGCTTTCGACGCCTTCGAGGAAGAGCTCGAGGTCTTCGACCCGGCCGCGGTGATCCTTAAGGGGCGGGAGTCGGCCTCCTTCGAACTCGAGGTCTCGCAGCAGGAGGTACTGGACGCGGCCAGCGTGGAGCTTCTCTGCTTCAGGGTGGCAAGCGAGGAGTACGCCATCAGCATCATGGACATAAAGGAGATCATCAAACCGCGCGAGGTGACCGAGGTCCCCAGGGTACCGAGTTTCGTCCGTGGCATCCTCTCCCTGCGCGGCAACATCATACCCGTCTTCGACATAAAGGCGCGCCTCGGCCTCGCCGACGGTGCGGTCTCCGAGCGCGAGCGCATCGTGGTGGTGAAGCGGGAAAACGGCTACGCCGGCGTCCTCGTGGACGAGGTGGTGCAGGTCGTGCGCATCGCCGAAGGTGGTATCGAACCTCCGCCGGTGGTCCTCGAGGGGATCGACCGCGAGTTCGTGCTCGGCATTGGCCGGGTGAGCGGCAGGATGCTCATCCTGCTCGACATGGAAAAGGTACTGGACGTAGGGCTTTTGTAAGAGCCACGGGGCGGCAGGGGGGAAGCATGGAGAAGAACAGGATCCTCGTGGTCGAGGATGAAGAGAGTCTGCTGAAGCTTGAGAGCATCCTCTTCACCTCCAAGGGATATCAGGTGACCGGCGTGCGCGGCGGCAAGGAGGCCCTGGCCTCGATCGCGGAGCAGGCGCCGGACATCATCGTCCTGGACCTCATGCTCCCGGACATGGACGGCTTCGAGGTCTGCCGGCACATAAAGGAAAACGAGGCGACGCGCGCCATCCCGGTGGTGATGCTGACCGCCAAAAAGAGCAGCCGCGACCTGGAGCACGGCAAGCAGGTCGGCGCCAACGCCTACATCACCAAGCCTTTCAAATCGATCAAGGTGCTCGAGGTGATCGAGGAACTGCTCGGCAACCAGCAGGAGAAGGAGGGGCGATGACTGAGGAACTGCAGGAAATCCAGGTCGCCTGCCTGCGCATGGACGACGGGCTCTACGCCGTCGACATCATGCGCATCAGGGAGATCATCAGGGTTCCGAAGCTCGCGCCGCTGCCGAGGGCGCTCCCGTTCGTAGAGGGGGTGATCAACCTGCGCGGTTCGGTGATCCCGGTCGTCGATCTGAGGAAGCGCTTCGGACTTCCCCCCGCGGAAAGCAATGAGACCGCGCGTCTTTTGATCCTCTCCATCTCCGGGCAGCCGCTGGCCCTTATGGTGGATGAGGTCACCGAGATGATCACCATCCCGATGCGGGAGCTGAAGGCGCCGCCGCGCGGCGTGAGGATCGTGGGGAGCGAGTACATGGTGGGGCTTTGCCTGGTGCAGGAAGTGCCGGTGATGCTCTTGAACATAGACGCCCTGCTCACCTTCCAGGAGAAGGCCCAACTGGGCTGCTTCACCCCCCAGGCGGGGACCACTTCTACGACGAAAAAGAGCCAAGCATGCTGATAGTCTGCCCAAACTGCAAGAAGAGATTCGACGTTACCGTTACCGGTCCGGAAGAGGCGAAGAAGCTACGCTGCTCCAGTTGCAAGGCGGTGTTTCGCCTGGTGCGCAAGGGTGAGCGGAGTGCTGCACCGCCGACGGCCGGGCTGAAGGTGGTGGTGGCAAACGAAAGCGCCGCCTTCTGCAAGGCGGTCGAGAAGGTCCTGGCCGCCGAGCCTTTCAAGCTCTTTCTCTGCACTGACGGCAAGGAGGCGCTGGAGACGGTGCAGCGGGAGAAACCGGCGGTGCTTCTTCTCGACGTGGCGCTTCCCACCATGTTCGGATTCGAGGTCTGCGAGCGTGTGCGCCAGGACCCCGCACTTTCCGGCGTGAAGATCGTGCTCATCGCCTCGATTTACGACAAGACCCGCTACAAGCGTTCGCCGAACTCCCTTTACGGCGCCGACGACTACATCGAGAAGCACCATATCCCGGACTCGCTGGTCTCCATGATCTACCGGCTCACCTCCAGCGGGATGCCTCCCGTGGTGCGTCCGACCGAGAGCGAACTTGCTGCGCAGGAGCAAAGCCGCAGCGAGATCAGGCAGTGTGAGGTCGAGGCGACCTCCATGGCCGTGCCGCCCGCTTCCGAAGCGGCCCCGGCCCCCGCTCCCGAGGAAGTCCCGGCTCCCGAGGCAGCACCGATTCCGGTGGAAGTACCTGCCCCGGTTGAGGTCCCCACGCCGGTCGAGGTACCTCAACCGGACGAGATCCCCGTGCCGGTCGAGGTGCCGGCTCCCGTAGAAGCGCCTGTGCTCGAAGCTACCCGTGAAGTGCCGGCGCCCCCGGTTGCTCCCGCGGCACCCGCAGCTTCCCCGGCCCCGGCGCAGCAACTGCCGGAGGAGCAGGTGAAGGCGCGGCGTCTGGCGAGGATCATCGTCTCCGATATCGTCCTCTACAACCAGGCGAAGGTGGAGCAGGGGGTGCGCGAAGGGAGCTTTTACGAGCTTTTAGCCGACGACATCCGCGAAGGGGAGTACCTGTACCAGCAGCGTGTTTCCCAACAGGTGCGTGACACCACCAGCTTCCTGAAGGACGCCTTCGAGGAACTGATCGCGAAAAAACGAGCCGAACTGAACGTCTAGGAGATCACCCTGTCTACCGATCTGCAAGAAATCAACGAGAGACTCGCAGCCCCTGACGAGGAGCAAAGACGGTTTGCCGTCATGGCACTGCGCGGGTGTCCCTTCCCGGAGGCGATGGAACTGCTGTTCCGCGCCATGGCGGACGACAGCTGGCGTGTGCGCAAGGAGGCGGTGAGCGTGGTGCTGCAGGCACAACCTCTTTCCGCCGGGGCGCTCGAGGCTCTCATAGACCTCTTGCGGGCCTCGGACAACGCGGGGTTGCGCAACTCGGCGGTGGAGTCGCTGGAGCGGATCGGGGAGCCCGCTGTTGAAAAGCTCTGTGCTCACCTTGAGGACCCGGACCACGACCTGCGCAAGTTTATCATCGATATCCTCGGCAACATCCGCTGCGCTGCCTGCGTGCCGCTTCTGGTGCGGGCGCTGGACGACGAGGACATGAACGTCAGGGTTGCCGCCGCCGAGAACCTCGGCAAGATCGGCGACCGGAGCGCCCTGCCGCACCTCCTCAAGGTGCTTGACGGCGGCGAGATCTGGTTCAAGTTCACCGTTCTCGATGCGCTTTCCTCGATAGGTATCCCGGTGCCGCTCGCGAAGCTCGAGCCGCTTTTGCAGGAAGGTCTCTTGCGGCGGGCGACCTACGACTGTCTTGCCGTGATCGGCGACGCGAAATGCGTCCCGCTGCTTTTGCAGGGGATGCACGAGAAGGCGAAGAACGCCCGCGATGCGGCCGCCGTAGCCCTCATGCGGATCAGGGGGCGCCTGCCGGTTCAGGAGCGGGAGACGCTGATCGACCTGCAACTCAGGGAGCTTGCCGGCACCCTGGCGGCGAAAAAGCTCATCGACTCGCTGCACGGCGAGGACCCGGTGCTGATCGCCCTGCTGGCGCAGCTTTGCGGCATCATGCGCGACGAGCGCGCGGCGCTTCCCCTGGTGCGGGCCGCCCGTGCCGAGAGGCTGCGCGCTGGGTGCCTGGAGGCACTGCGCTGCATAGGGGAACCGGTGCTGCCGCTGCTTCTCGAGCACTTCCCGGTTGCCGGCTCCAACGAACGGGCGGTGATCGTGCAACTGATCGCGGAAACGGAGCATCACGGTAGCGACGAACTGCTCCTCTCCGCCCTCGAGGACGAAGGCGCGGAGGTCCGTCGCTGCGCCGCCCTCGCCGTGGGACGTCTCGCGCCTGCGGGCGCGGCACCGCGCGTGGCAGCGCTTCTTGACGATGACGACCCACAGGTGCGGGAGGGTGCGCTCGATGCGGTACAGCGTCTGGCCGCCGCCGACCGCGACGGGGTCTGCGCCATCTGCTCCAAGCTTCTGCGCAGCCGCGACGAGCGCAAAAGGCGGGACGCCGCGGTCATCCTCGGCGCGCTCTCCGATGGTGAGCGGCTCGCCCTGCTCGTGAAGGACGAGGACGCCACGGTGCGCCGCGCCGCGGTTGCCTCGCTTGCGCGGGTGGAATCGCCACAGGCGCCTGCGGCGCTTGTCCTTTCTCTCTCTGATGAGGAACCGGAGGTGCGCATCGCTGCCGCCCAGGCCCTTGCGGAACGCGGCGGCCGCGACGTTCTGGCACCCCTTTGCCTTGCGCTGAACGACCCGGACCCCTGGGTGCAGACCGCGGCGCTCAAGGGGCTTGCCGGGCTTGGGGACGCCGAGGCGCTTCCCGGCGTCATGGCGCTTTTGGATAAGGCCCAGGGGCAGGTGTTGATCGCGGCGCTCAACACGGTTGCGGTACTAGGCGGAGCCAAGGCGCTCGCCCCGGTGCAAAAGGCGCTCAGTCACAGCGACGAGGAAGTGGTCGAGGCCGCCATCGGGATCCTCTCCGGCTTCGGCACCGAGTGGATAGGCGAGCATCGCGAGGAGCTCTTGGGGCACCCGCACTGGATGGTGCGGCGCTCCTTCGTGCGCGCCGTGGCGCAGCTTAAGGGGGCTGAGTCCCTGGCCGTTCTGGATCAGGCGCTTGCCCGTGAATCGGACCCGCTGGTGAAGAGCGAGATCGCCGAACTCATCGACAGGCTGCGCTAATGCCATATTTCGAACCGGAACTGCAACTGACGGAAGAGGAATTCCGCCTGATCAGGGACCTGATCTACAACCACTGCGGCCTCTTTTTCGACGACGACAGCAAGTACCTGCTCGACCGTCGTCTGTCGCAGAGGGTGTTCCATCACAACCTGTCCGGCTTCCGCGAGTACTACCAGTTCCTGAAGTACGATCGCAGGAAGGAAGATGAGATCGCCGACATCATGGATCTCCTCACCACGAACGAGACCTACTTCTTCCGTGAGGCCTTCCAGCTAAGCGCCTTCACCGACGAGATCGTGCCTGAGCTTTTGAAGCTGAAGCAGCGCGAGCGCACTTTGCGCATCTGGAGTGCCGGCTGCTCCACCGGGGAGGAACCCTACACCATCGCGATGCTCCTCCTCGAGATGGGGCTTCATGGGTGGCGCATCGAGATCGTCGGCTCGGACATAAGCCACCGCGTGGTGCAGCAGGCCCGCAAGGGAGTCTACACGAAGTCCTCGTTCCGTGCGACCGAGGAGCACTACCTGAAGCGCTTCTTCACGGAGACCGACGAGGGGTACCGCATCTGTGACGAGGTCCGGGAGCTGGTCACCATCAGCCAGATGAACCTCTTCGACGCCAACCGTCTGGCGCTTCTGGGGAAGATGGACGTGATCTTCTGTCGTAACGTGATCATCTACTTCGACCAGAGTTCCAAGAAACGGGTGATCGAATCTTTCTACAATACGTTGCGCGGCGGCGGGTACCTCCTGCTGGGGCACTCGGAGTCGCTCATGAACATATCGACCGCATTCGCACTGAAGCACTTGAAAAATGACATGGTCTATCAGAAGACGGATACGAACAGCGTCGGAGTGGCCTCGTGAAAAAGATACGTGTAGTAGTCGTCGACGATTCGGCCTATAATCGCCGCGCCATCACCAGGATGCTGGAGGAACTCCCGGGCGTCCAGGTGGTGGGATACGCCACAAACGGCGAGGAGGGGATTCGCAGGGTCATCGACCTCACCCCGGACCTGGTGACGCTGGACCTCGAGATGCCGCGCATGGACGGTTTCACCATGCTCCGCATCCTTATGGCGAGTACGCCGGTCCCGGTGATCGTGATCAGTTCCACCTCCGGTGACGAGAAGGTCTTCAAGGCGCTCGAGCTTGGCGCCGTGGATTTCATCGCCAAGCCGACCAGTGTCATCTCGGACGAACTTTTGAAGATCCAGCAGGACCTGCACCAGAAGGTCCAGGCGGTCTTCAAGCTGAACATGGCACGGGTGCAGAAGCGGGTCGAACCGGCCCCTCCCGCTCCCGAGGTAACCGTTCCCGCGGTAGCCGCCGGGGCGAACAGCAGCGTGGATATCGTTGCCATCGGCTCCTCCACCGGAGGTCCGCCGGCGCTGCAGCGCATCTTCGCCTCGTTCAGGGAGGCGCCTCCCTTCGCCATGGTCGTCTCCCAGCACATGCCGGCCGGTTTCACCACCGCCTTCGCCGAGAGACTGAACCGCAGCAGCGGCTTCGATGTGCGCGAGGCGAAGGATGGCGACGAGGTGCTCCCCGGGCGTGCGCTCATCGCGCCGGGCGGGAGAAACCTCATTTTCGAGAGGTCTGGGGACAAGATCGTCGCCAGGGTCGTTCCTCCCGGGCTCAAGGACAGGTACGTACCGTCGGTGGACGTGATGTTCCGCTCCTGTGCCGAACTCTACCTCAACCGGATGCTCGCCGTCGTGCTGACCGGGATGGGGAACGACGGCGCCGCCGGGGTGCGCGAGGCCAAGAAGGCGGGCGCCCAGGTCATCGCGGAATCCGAGGAGTCCGCCGTGGTCTTCGGCATGCCGCGTGAGGCGATAGCGACGGGAGTCGTGGACAGGGTGGTGCCCATGGATGCCATGGTGCGGGAGATAGTGCTTCGTTGCGGCCTCGTGCCGCGATTTGGTTGATCAAAAGACGATGTAAGCCGGGGTGCGCATGCAAAAGGACGATGAACGTTTGGTTCATAGCAGGGGCGAAGAGTTCCTGCAGGTTTTCAAGAAGGGAGCGGAGTTCACCCAGGATCTGCTCCGGGAGAACGAGCGCCTGAGGTTCCGGCTGCTGGAGCTGGAGAATGGCCAGCCTTCGGGCGAAGCCGCGCCGGCTGCCGAGCTCACCAAGCTGAGCGAGCGGATCGCGGACCTGGAAAGGGAGAAGCAGGAGATCCTGGACCGGATCAAGCAGGTCGAGGAGGAGAACCAGGACTTCGCCGCGCGCTACATCGAGATAGAGGACGAGAACAACAACCTCGCCAACCTCTACATCGCGAGCTACCAGCTCCACTCCACGCTCGACTTCAAGGAAGTGCTCCAGATCATCACCGAGATCATCATCAACCTGATCGGTGCCGAGGAGTTCGCCATCCTTCTTCTGGACGAGAAGAGCGACGAACTGCAGGCGGTCTCCACCGAGGGGGTGGACCGGAGCGAAATCCCGGTGGTGCGCCTGGGCAAGGGGATCATCGGGGGGGTGGCGCAGTCCGGTGAGAGTCACTTCGCCGCCGACTGCGACGCCTACGAGCGCGACTTCAACGCCCCGATGGTCTGCATACCGCTCAAGATCAAGGAGCACGTCATCGGCGTTCTTGCGATCTACAAGCTGTTGATGCAGAAAACGGAGTTCGCCGCGGTCGATTACGAGCTCTTCACGCTGCTCGCCGGGCATGCCGCGACCGCGATCTTCAGTTCGCGTCTTTACAACGACTCGGAGCGGAAGTTGTCGACCATTCAGGGGTTCATTGATCTCTTGACGAAATAACAGATGTTGTAATGGGGGATAAAGTTCAGATGTCAGATTACAACGTATTGATAGTCGAAGATTCACCCACCATGAGGCAGCTGATCGCTTTTGCGCTGAAGCGTATCAGGGGGGTGCGCATCGTCGAGGCCAACGACGGGGTCGACGGTCTGAAGAAGCTTTCCTCGGAGCGTTTCGACCTGATTCTCACCGACATCAACATGCCCATCATGGACGGGCTGAAGCTGGTGAGCCTGGTGCGTAACGACGCCAACTACAAGGCGATCCCGATCGTAGTCATCACCACCGAAGGGGCCCAGGAAGACCGCGAGCGCGCCCTGGCCCTCGGTGCGAACGACTACATCACCAAGCCGATCCAGCCGACGAAGATCCTCGACGTCGCCAAGGGGCTGCTCAGGATCGTCTAGGAAGTGCTCGAACCGGGGGGCGTCCGGAGAGGCGTGCCCCGTGCCGGTCGTCCTATAGGTTTCGCAGGCCTCGGGTTCCATGATTCCAAGGACTCCCATTATTCCCATGGTTCCCATGAGTCCTACCATGGTCCCCATGAGCCTTAAAGGCTCCTTTTTTCAAAATTCCCCGCAGCCATCATCGCTGCATACCAAATAAATTGCGCGTCCCCTTGAGGGGGGCGCTGGAAGGTGGGCTTCAAATGGAAGAGAAATACGTCCCCTCGGCGGTCGAGGGCAAATGGCAGCAGTTCTGGGCAACGCACAACAGCTTCGAGGCGACCGAAGACGCGAACCGCAAGAAGTACTACCTCCTGGAGATGTTCCCTTATCCCTCCGGTAAGATCCACATGGGTCACGTGAGGAACTACTCCATCGGCGACGTCATCGCGCGCTTCAAGCGCATGCAGGGTTACAACGTGCTGCACCCGATGGGTTGGGATGCCTTCGGCATGCCGGCCGAGAACGCGGCCATCCAGAACAAGAGCCATCCCGCCAAGTGGACCTACGAGAACATCGCCTACATGCGCGGGCAGCTGAAGCGCTTGGGGCTCTCCTACGACTGGGAGCGCGAGCTCGCGACCTGCGACCTCGACTACTACAAGTGGGAGCAGAAGATCTTCCTCGCGATGTACAAGAAGGGGCTCGCCTACAAGAAGTCCTCCGCCGTCAACTGGTGCCCTAAATGCGAGACCGTGCTCGCCAACGAGCAGGTCGAGGACGGCTGCTGCTGGCGCTGCGACTCGCTGGTCGAGCAGAAGGAACTGGAGCAGTGGTCCTTCAGGATCACCAACTACGCCCAGGAACTTCTGGACGATACCTACAAGCTGACCGGCTGGCCCGAGCGCGTCCTCACCATGCAGAGGAACTGGATCGGCCGCTCGGTAGGCTGCGAGATCGAGTTCCCGCTGGAGAACGGGCTCTCCAAGATCAAGGTCTTCACCACCAGGCCGGACACCCTCTTCGGTGCCACCTTCATGTCGCTTGCCGCCGAGCACCCTATGGCGCTTGAGCTCACAAGCGACGCGCAGCGTTCCGCAGTCGAGGCCTTCATCGACAAGGTGAAGAAGATCGACCGCATCAAGCGCTCCGACGAGGACCAGGAGAAGGAAGGCGTCTTCACCGGATCTTACTGCGTGAATCCGCTCACCAACGTGAAGATGCCGATCTACCTCGCCAACTTCGTCCTCATGGGCTACGGTACCGGCGCGGTCATGGCGGTGCCTACCCACGACCAGCGCGACTTCGAGTTCGCCAAGAAATACGACCTGCCGCTCAAGGTGGTGATCCAGCCGGAAGGGGAGACCCTGGACGCCGCGACCATGACCGAGGCGTACACCGACGAGGGGACCATGGTCAACTCGGGGCGCTTCGACGGCATGGGCAACGGCGACGCCAAGGAGGCCATCGCCGACTTCCTCGAAAAGGAAAGTATCGGCAAGAAGACGGTCAACTACCGCCTGCGCGACTGGGGCATCTCCCGCCAGCGTTACTGGGGGAACCCGATCCCGGTGATCAACTGCGACCTCTGCGGCGTGGTGCCGGTCCCGGAGACGGACCTGCCGGTCGTGCTCCCGATGGACGCCGAGTTCACCGGCGAGGGGGGGAACCCGCTCGCGCGCGTCGACAGCTTCACCAACTGCACCTGCCCGCAGTGCGGCGAGGCGGCCCGCCGCGAAACCGACACCATGGACACCTTCGTGCAGTCCTCCTGGTACTTCCTGCGTTACTGCTCGCCGAAATTCACCGCAGGTCCGCTGGACCGCGAGAAGGTCGAGCACTGGATGCCGGTGGACCAGTACATCGGCGGCATCGAGCACGCCGTTTTGCACCTGCTCTACGCCCGCTTCTTCACCAAGGTGCTGAGGGACCTTGGCTACTGCAACGTGGACGAGCCGTTCTCCAACCTTTTGACCCAGGGGATGGTGATCAAGGACGGCGCCAAGATGTCCAAATCCAAAGGGAACGTCGTCGACCCTAACGCCCTCATCGAGCGCTACGGGGCCGACACGGCGCGCCTCTTCTCTCTCTTCGCGGCACCGCCGGAGAAGGACCTCGACTGGAGCGACCAGGGTGTCGACGGCAGCTACCGCTTCCTGAACCGCGTCTGGCGCCTGGTCTTCGACGTCCTGCCGGCGATCAAAGGGGCCGGTGCCGTCAAGGCAGACGCACTTTCCGCGGAAGGGAAGAAGCTGCGCCGTGCGGTGCACAAGACCATCAAGAAGGTCTCCGAGGACATCGAGGAGCGTTTCCACTTCAACACCGCCATCGCTGCGGTCATGGAGCTGGTGAACTCCATCCAGGGCTTCGCCGCCAAAGACGCCCCGGAGAACGTCGCCGTGGTGCGCGAGGCAGCCGAGTCGGTTATCCGTCTGCTCGCCCCCTTTGTGCCGCATTTCGCTGAAGAACTCTGGGCTGAACTCGGCCACGAGGTCGGGCTCGAAGCGTCCGGCTGGCCAAGCTATGACGCCGACGCCGTGGTGGACGAGGAGATCACCGTCGTCGTCCAGGTGAACGGCAAGCTAAGAAGCAAGCTGACCGTCGCCCCGGACGCCAAGGAAGAGGACGTGCGCACCGCCGCCCTCGCCGACGAGAAGATCAAACCGTACCTGGAAGGGAAGGAGATCAAGAAAGTCGTCTACGTTCCGGGCAAGCTGGTCAGCGTGGTGGTCGCCTAGGGCGCGGGGAAAAGTACCATGTCATCGCGCAGACTACTTTGCCGCATCGGCGCGGCGCTTCTCGTGGTCGCTGCCCTCAGCGGCTGCGGCTACCGCCCCGTTGTCCAACACGGCCCGCTGGCGCAGGGGGGCGGCGTCAACGTCGTCCTCTTCGCCAACAAGAGCTACCGTGCCGGTGTGGAAGCGGTTCTTGGTCGTCAAATGATCGATGAATTCGCGCTTCGTACCGGCGGACGCGTCCTCCCCGCCGACCGTGCCGATTTCGAGCTCAGCGGCACCGTAGTCTCCTACGGCACGACGCCCGTCTCCTACACCGCGGCGGACGCGATAAAGGAGTATCGGGCGGTCCTTACCGTGCAGGTCGTGCTGCGTGAGCAACGCTCGCAAAAGGTGCTCTGGAAGGGGGATCTCTCCGAACAGCAGGTCTACCCGGTGAACGCGGACATCGCACTGCAGCAAAATGCCGAGGATGCCGCGATAGAAAAGGTGTGCCGTCGTCTCTCCGAGCGGGTGTGGCAGCAGATCAGCCAGCGTTTCTAGTCCGTTCAGCGCGGTTCGCAAACCACAACGCCGCCCATTCAGCATAAGGCTGGTGGGCGGCTTTTTTCGCATGAGGTGTTCATGAAACCGGAAGAGTTCAACAGGGCCGTGGAGAAAGGGGAGCTCGCTTCCCTGTACCTTTTGTACGGCGACGAGCCGTACCTGGTCGAGCGTGCCGTGAAGAAACTCATGGATCGCGCCGTAGATCCTGGGTTCCGCGACTTCAACCTGAACGTCTTCTACGGCAACGAATGCAAGGGGGATGAGGTGTTCAGCGCGGCACAGACCCTCCCGATGTTCGCCGAACGACGCGTCGTCCTGGTGAAGAAGGGGGGAGATCTCTCCGCCGCCGCCATGGAGGTCCTGCTCCCCTATTTGCAGGACCCGTCACCCGGCACCTGTCTCATCCTGCAGGCTGAGAAGGTCGACGGCCGCAAGAAGTTCTACGCCGAGTTCAAGAAGCGCGGTGAGGCTGTGGAATTCAAGCGCCCCTACGAGAACCAGCTGGGCCCCTACGTGCGCGACGAGGTGCGTGCCGCCGGCAAGAAGATCGAGTCCGCAGCCGCCGAACTTCTCGCCTACCTCGTAGGAAACAACCTGCAGGAACTTGTCTCCCAGATCGAGAAGCTCTGCATCTACTGCGGCAAGAACGAGACGGTGACCATTGCCGATGTGAGAACCATCGTCTCGGACACCAAGGTCGAGAGCGTCTTCGAGTTCACCGACGCGCTGGGCTCCAAGGAGCTTCCCCGTGCGCTCAAGCTGCTGACCTCCCTGTTCCAGGATGGCGAGGCGCCGTTGCGCGTCCTGGGTGCCGTTGCACGGCATTACCGCCAGCTCTGGCAGGTACGCGAGCTCATGGACCGGAGGGTGCCGCAGTCCGAGCTGGCCAAGGCCTCCGGGATCAACCCGTATTTTCTCGGCAAGGTGACCGCGCAGGCGAAGAACTACACGGCCGCTGAGCTGAAGCGGATCTTCGAGCAGATGTTGGAGCTGGATGTAGCCTTCAAGTCAGGCGGACTGGAAGAGCCGCTCTTCGAGCGCTTCGTAATGGAAGCATGCCGGCGGCCGGAAGGCAGGCGCTAAGAAGGCTGTTGTAAAGAAGGCAGGCGCAGATGAAGGCAGAGGCGTTTTAACTCCCTCCCCTGGAGGGGGAGGGCTGGGGAGGGGGAAGTCTAACCGGACCCTTGGTGTGGTGATCTAGTAGAGGTAGAGCCGGAGGGCCCGTCGCCGCCGGTGGTACAAACTAGAAAAGGGAATACCCGAGTGGGCATTCCCTTTTTGCTTTTATCGATCCGTTACCGGTTAGGCCAAGGTGTTGACCAGTTTGGTGAGACGGGAGACGTTCCTGGAAGCGTTGGAGGAGTGGATGATCCCCTTGGTTGCAGCGCCGTCGATGACCGGGATAGCCGCAGCCAGAGCAGCCTTTGCCGCATCCTGATCCTTGGTAGCAACCGCTTCGCGGACGCGCTTTATGAAAGTACGGAGAGTAGAACGCTCGTGCTTGTTGCGCTCGGTCCTCTTAGCCGTCTGCTTGATCCTCTTGATTGCCGATTTATGATTTGCCAAACTGCACCTCCAGTATTTTAAAAAATGTAGCTTTTTGGTTTTTGGAAAGAGGAGTTTTATAGCACCGAGGGCGCAGTGTGTCAAGCACAAAACCGCCCGCTGTGGGAAAAAAGATCCTCAGCGCGAACAGGGCACACTACCATTGTTTCAGCTGCAACGCCAGCAAAAAGAACCGATAGCAACATTTTGTTGCACCCCCATCCTTCCCATTCCTTCCGATTCCCGCAGCCCGCAGCCCGCAACCCGCAGCGCCACCATGTTCGCTGCGAGCCCACCTCCACTTGACATTCATCTTCTTGAATACTATGCTGCGTCAGCCAAAGAACCAACGACCCCGGAGGCAAAGCCATGCAAAACGACAACAAGCGGGATTTCGATGCCGTAGCTGAAAAATGGGACGAGGAACCCCGCCGTCTGAAGCTCGCCCAAGAGGTGGTGGCGGCCATGCGCCGGGAACTTCCCCTCACTTCCTCCATGCAAGCCCTTGACTACGGTTGCGGCAGCGGGCTGGTCACGCTGGGGCTGCAGCCCTCGGTAGGCCGGATCACCGGCGCCGACAGCTCCAAGGGTATGCTGGAGGTTCTGCAGCGGAAGATCAAAGAGCGGGGGCTCTCCAACGTTTCCACCATGCTGCTGGACCTGGAACACCAGGAACTGGGGGAAAGCTACGATCTGATCGTGAGCAGCATGACACTGCACCACGTGCAGGACGTGGCGAGCCTGATCAACTCTCTCGCCCAATCCCTAAACCCTGGCGGGTGGCTCGCCCTGGCCGATCTCGAGAGCGAGGACGGCACCTTTCACGACGACCCGAAGGGAGTGCTGCACCACGGTTTCTCCAGGGAGTTTCTCGCCGAGGCATTCTCTCGATGCGGCCTTACCGACGTCCGGGTGGTGACCGCCACCACGGTAGACAAAAAACGTGAAAACGGAGCGGTAGTCCCCTATCCGGTGCTGCTCTGCCTGGGACGCAAATAGCCTGCTTATCTACACGCTGAGGGCCCGCGCGCTCATAACCAGGAACTAAAAAAGACCCTCCTTTTCAGGAGGGCCTTTTTCATTCGTTACTGCGGAGAGAATGCCTACCACTCTTCCTTCTGTTTCTTGGCAACCTTCTCCATGTAGAGCTCGGGGCTTGTCAGCTTCACGACCTCCTTGTCGCTGTAGCCGAGATCCTTGAAGTTGAGCACGCCGTTGGGAGCGTGGCAGTTCGCACAGTAAAGCGCCTTTGTCTTGGTGACCAGGTGGTTGCTGCCGAAGTAGACGGTCTGCCAGCCCGGCACCGCCTCCTTGGCTATCTTCTCCGGGTTCTTGAGGCCGAGGGTCTTCGCGGCGGAGAGGACTCCGGCGCGGGTGTCGCCGCTCGACATCGGCTGCGCGAAGTCCATGGAAAGAAGCTGGCCGGTCTGCTTGTTGTAGTAGGCCCTACCTTGGAAAATCTTGAACGGGGTGATCTTGCTCTTACCGTCCTTCCTGCTCCCCTTGGGCCCGATGAAATGCGGCGTGTTTTTCACCGTGCCGTTGTACCAGGCGTACACAGGGGTCGTCTCGTTTGCCTCTTTCTTCAGCGTGGTCGGCTCGTAGAACTTGTCAGGGGTCTGTTCCCACACGGTGAAGTCCTTGGCGAAGGCTCCGCCGGTGCGGGGGATATGGCAGGCCTGGCAGGCGATCTTCGCGCTGTGGCGGTTAAGGTCGGCATCCTTGTGCGGTTTCACGCCATGGCATGCGGTGTCGGCGCAAGAGACGAACACCCCGTCGTTTGCCCAGTTGTTGGGATCGTGACCGCTTGGCATCTTGTGGTTCTTCGCCTTGTGGCAGTCCACGCAGACCATACCTTTAGCGGCGTGGGCATCGGTGTCCTTGGTGAAGGTGAAGCCGCGCTTCACGATGACCCCGCCCCCTGCCGCCTCATGACAGACCATGCAGTTCTTGACGGTGGGCTTGCCGATCGCAAGGGCCGCCTTGACGCTGCGATCCTGCCCCATGACCACTTCCCCCTTTTCGTTCTTGAACGGCTTTCTCTGCCGGAAGTCGTAGTCCGTGGAGTGGCACACGAGGCAGTCGACGGCGGCCGCCGCGGCGGGGCCGGTGCTGCCGACGTCCGAGAGGTGGTTGCCGGGATGACAGGTGTTGCACCCGGAGAACTTGCTCTTGCCGGTGGTCGGGCTCTTCGGGATCTCTTTCAGGTTGTTGACGATGTCGTTTCCGTTGCACATGACGTAGATGCGGTTTTTCATCCCGTACTCAAGCTTCGGGTTGAGGTTGTCCACGTTGGTCACCTTGGATGCATGCTTCCAGTGCACCGTGTCCAGAAAGGCCTTGGCGGTGCCGGGGTGGCACTCCTCGCAGGTCTCGGGCCCCTTGTAGCCGTTCTTCTCGATGGATTCTTTCCCGGGATGTTCGCTTGCTGCCAGGGCAGCCGTCGCTGCCAAGGCAAGACATAGCACGACCGCCGTCACGCTTTTCTTACTCATAAAGGCCCTCCTCGTGTGTTTGATCGCAATCAGTGATGTTATCGGCAGATGGCGCTAATAGTTTAGTATTCTTCCGAGGTATGTCGAGACTTCCGCTGACACTATTTCCCGCCTGCTTTGTGACAAAGGGGCTTTGATCCCCCTTCTGTCAGTCAATGCGAGAGGCAGCACCGGAGCGATACGCAGTCCCAACGGAAAAAGGGGCGGATTGCTCCGCCCCCTGTTACATCGTATCTGCTCTTTTTGACTACTTCTTCGCTACCTTCTTTGCAGCCTTGGCGAACCTGCCGCCGGTCTGCATCGGGTCGGCCTTGTATCCGAGCGCCTTCCAGTCGAGGCGGTTGCCGCCCATGTGGCACTCACCGCACTGCAGCGCCTCTTCCTTGGGGGACACCTCGTGCTGTGCCGCGATGTATGCCTCGGTGTTGACGAACTGGTACTTCCCACTGTAGGGGAGGCCGGAACCTTCGGCGCCCAGACGGCACGCCTTATCCCAGTTGTAGTCGACCCACAGGGACTTGTACTGCTGGAAGATGATCAGGTTCTTGTACTTCGCGTCCATCGGCTGGTCGCCCTTGTAGAGCTTGTAGGGGTAGATCTTGGCCTTCTGGTCCTTGATGTCGCCAACCGGGCGCATCATCATCACCGGCTTCTTCGGATCCTTGACCTTGTCACCCACCATGTAGCGCTCAACCATGCCGTTGCTCCAGGCGTAGACCGGCTTCACGTTCATGCCCCAGATGAAGGTTCCCTTGTGCTTGGCGAAGGTTTCCTTGTCGAATTGCTCTTCGGCGGTGATGTTCTTGCCCACATCGGACCAGTGCCATGCCATTTTGGTTGCCTGGCCTTTTGCGAAGAACGGGATATGGCAGGTCTGGCAGGCGACGGTCGCGAGGTGCTTGTTGATGATCGCGCCGTTTTTGGCCTTCTTGTGCGGTGCCTTAGCGCCGGAGTGACACTGCTCGCAGTTCACGCGGGCATCGTAGTGCGCCATCATGCTGGAGGCGCCGCTGATCTTATGCTGCTTGGCGACGTGGCATGCCTGGCACGCCATGTCCTGGCCGCCGCTTTCCTTGGTGCCCATGTGGACATCCTGGGACTTCTTCGGTTTTTCGAGGGTGGAATCGAGCCCCGCGTTTTTCACCGCGTCACCGCCGCCGCCGTAGAAGTGGCAGGCGCCGCAGTTCTTACGGCCAGGAAGGCCGACGCTCTGTGCCGCAACGTTCAGGTCCATGCTCTTCTTGTCGATGCTCTTGTTGTCGATGTCGCAGCCGACGGTGGCCCTGGTGTAGTTACCTTTCTGCGCGTGGCAGATGAGACAGTCGACCTTGGTCTTGTCGGTGAAGTCGAAGTTGGTACGGGTCCAGCCGTAACCTGCGTGGCACTTGCCGCAGGACTCGTGAACCACCCCTTCCTTGCCCCCCTGGATCGAGGTGCAGAAGGAGTTGATCATGTTGGACTTGCCGTACTTCTTGGTGCTCTTCTCCATCCCCTTGACCATGTTCGGGGTTCCGGCCCAGGTCCAGTGGGTAGTTTTCATGAAGTCAGCTGCCTGCTGTTCGTGGCACTCAAGGCAGACCTTGGTTACCTCGATGCCGCTTTTGAACGGCCCCTTAACGAACTCAGAATGGTCGACCGCCGCCATCCCTTGGGCGGCTGCCGCAAGCATCGCGATCCCCGCCAGAATTCCCAGAATACCTTTCATATAACCTCCCGTGATGAAGCGGCTAGGCGCCGCCAAAAACACTATCTAAGGCCTTATATATATTAAATTTTATATACATTTGGCCAAAAAGAAGCGCTGCAATTCGAAAACTACAGCGCCGTCTACGAGGAACCCGGTCGGACTAACAGCCGGCTGTTTTCCTGAACAGTTTGGAGACGTTCTTGCCGTCGATAACCTCGTACTTGCAGCGGATCTCGTCCCCTTCGACGATCCTGTGGTCCTTGAACTTGTCCAGGGTAAGGTCGTCGTTCACGGTGATGACCACGGGCTGCTCGGTTTTGTTGTCCTTCAAGGTGGCGGTGGCGGTTTTTGCGTCGGCGCCGGCGATCTCGATCTTGGTGATCACGCCTACCATCTTGATTTCCTCACCTGCGCTTGCCACGCTGCCGAAGCATAGGATGCTGAGCGCTGCAACTGCTACCAGGACCATTACCGAAACTGCTTTTTTCATCTTCGTTCTCCTTTTATGGGGGCGGCGACTCAGTCGCCGCCCCTGTGCATGGTGCTTCATCTGGTGCTGCTACGTCCTAGAACTTGACCTCGAAGGTAGCGTAGATGTCACGAGCGTATTTTACCGGGGTCAGCATCATCATCCTGTTGTTCACTTCGGAAATCTTCACCGGAGCGCCTACCCAGTTGTTGCTCCCGGTGTAGTCGAAGTCGTACCACTGGAAGCCGACCCTGAAGAAGGCCTTGGAGAGGTAGGAGGAAACCGGCTTGGAGTTGATCTCCTGGATCAGGTAGCCTTCGTAGACGTTACCGCGGGTCCCGAGCTTGGTGGTCCACATGTCGTCAGCTGCAGGAGCGAAGGTGATCCAGTTCTTGGAGCCGTGGTTGTACTCGACGCCGACCTTGGTCTTTGTCGGGGTGTAGTCGTAGCGGGCACCGGCATATGCGGCCCAGCCGGTCTTGCTGGTCGGTTTTTCGGGATCGAAGAAGCCGCCGGTCATGAGGCCCTGGAAGCCGGCCTGAGCGGAGACGTTTTCGTTCGGGTGGGTGACGCTGAGACCTGCGTCGGCGAAGAAGTTCAGGTTGCCCGGGCCGATGTTCTTGAGGGTGCTCATCGCGCCCGCACCGTACCAGTCGATGGCGCCGAGGTCGGTGGACGGGTAAGTGTTGCCGAACGCGGTGTCCTTCATCGCCGGGAAGTCGAAGATGTTGAAGCCGCGGTTGTACTGCAGCCAGACGCGCAGCGGATCGGTGTCGACCGGGATGATGGCCAGACCGAGCATGTCGGTGTCTTTCAGGTTGTTCGTGGTCGTCTCAAAACCGCCTTCGAAGCCGCGGCCGTAACAGATCTTGGCGTAAGCGCCGGGAAGACCTTCGATGTCCGGTGCCCAGCCGATGGTCATGCCGTCAAAGGCGTAGTCGACGAGAAGGGCCGGGGTGCCGCCGTTGCCCGGGCGCTCGTTGTTCAGGCGCAGGTTGCTCGGAGCCCCTTCGGTGGAGGGACGGCGACCCACGGAGAACCAGATCGGCTGGTCGGCGATGTTGCTCCAGGTGGCGTAGGCGCGGTCTACGTTAAGAAAGCTGGAGGAGGGGACGTGGCCGGTGGTGCCATCGAAGGTGCCGACGCGGTCCGCGAAGAACGGGGTGCCGCCGGAGTTGGTCACAGCGTTGTCGTCCTGGGCGCCGAACACCTTGTAAGCGAGCAGGCGGACGTTAACGGTCACGTCCTTGGTCGCCTTGGCGTGCAGGTTAAGGCCCAGGCGGTTGGTGTAGAGGGTGTCGTTGTTCGGCTTATAGGCGGGGATCATACCGGGACCCGGGATCATACCCAAGCCTCCAATAAGGCCTCCGTTCATCGGATTGGTAACGAAGGAGTGGGCATCGTTGTAGGTCCTTACGGCGTTCATCCCGTTTTGGAACTGCATGAGAGCACCCAACGCTCCGGCTGTCGACATGGAGAAAGGAGCACCACCGAAGTAGGCGGAGCTTCCGGCGGCAGTTGAAGGGTTGCTGAAGAAATCTTGCTGCAGCTTAGATGCGGCATTGCTGAAGGTTGTATTTGCGTCGCGGTAGGCGACGGTGCGGCCGTTCAGGTTGTCGACCCTGAAGCGGTAGTCGCCGCCGATGGTGAGCCACTTGCCGAGGGATTTTTCCTCGATCTTGTCGACCTTCTTGGTGAGGTCGGCGATCTTCTTCTCGTCGGAACCCTTCTGCTGCTCTTCGAGCTTCTGCACTTTCTTGGTGAGGTCGTCGATCTTCTTCTGCATTTCCTGGTCGTCCGCCTGCGCGGCCGCCGGAACAGCCAGTGCGCAGAGGGCTGCGCCTACCAACAGCTTTTCCAGTTTTTTCATGTACTTCTCCTTTTTCTTTTCGTTGGTGTTGAACCAACTTTCTTCAGAGAATATTGCAGATGCACGTCGCCGTGCCGAGGTAACTCATTAAACGCTGGACGCTACTGCCCTAATCGGCGCATTGACCGGTAGATTTAGGGGAAATGTGTAATTTTGGAGATTTATAATGGTTCCAGAGTCATCCAGTCATTAACAGAATCTGGATTGGAAGGGTTGTGCGTAAGTGGGATTTTGGAGCGGGGCGCTTGCCGGGACTCCTAATGAGTCTTATAAATCCAGCTCGCGTGATATGTCAATATATTTTTTCTCGAATATATCGCTAGGTCCATGGTTTATATACGTTAATAATGTATTCGTTGACGGGACGGCGGACGTGATGGGGGGCGCTAATAGGGGTTGACGGCAAGCCGCGAATTCTCGTACTATTCACCAATTTAACTGACAGGATGTGGGCGTGATTAAGGCAAAAAAGCTTTACCTGGAAACGTTCGGTTGCCAGATGAACGTGAGCGATTCCGAAAAGATCGTGACCCTGATGAAGGGGATGGGCTACGGGCAGACGCAGGAACCCGGGGAGGCCGACCTGGTTCTTCTCAACACCTGCAGCATCCGGGCTACCGCCGAGCAGCGCATGTACGGACATCTCGGCAAGTTCAAGTCGATGAAGAAGAAGCGGCCTGAACTCATCATCGGCGTCGGCGGGTGCGTCGCCCAGCAGGAAGGGGAGGAGCTCCTGAAAAAGGCCCCCTTCGTCGACCTTGTTTTCGGCACGCACAACCTGCACCTGCTGCAGAAGATGGTCGCCGGGGCCGAGGCGGGTAAAAAAAGCGTCGCCACCGACTTTCTCGACGACGAAAAGCGCTTCGACCTCTTTCCCCACGCCGAGACCGAGGGGGGCGTCACCCGTTTCGTCACCGTCATGCAGGGGTGCGACAACTTCTGCGCCTACTGCATCGTGCCGCACGTGCGTGGGCGCGAAATCAGCAGAAGCGCCGACAAGGTGGTCGAGGAGGTGGCGGCACTTGCCGCGGCAGGCGTCACCGAGGTGACCCTGCTCGGGCAGAACGTAAACTCTTACGGTTTCAAGGAGGATGCGGCGCCTGACTTCGCCGAGCTCCTCTTCCGGGTGGCCGAGGTGGACGGCATCGAAAGGCTTCGCTTCACCACCTCGCATCCCAAAGACATCTCGGCAAGGCTCATCGACTGCTTCGCGCAGATTCCGAAACTCGCCCCGCACATCCACCTCCCGGCCCAGTCCGGCAGCGACGAGGTGCTGAAGAGGATGAACCGCGGCTACACCCGCGCCGACTACCTCGCCAAGGTGCGCGCGCTAGAAGAGGCCTGCCCCGGGATCCAGATCACCGGCGACATGATCGTCGGCTTTCCCGGCGAGGACGAAGCGGCCTTCCGGGAGACCATGGCGCTCATCGAGGAGGTGCGCTACGCCGACCTCTTCTCCTTCATCTATTCCCCCCGTCCGGGCACGAAGGCCGCAGGTTTTCCCGACGAGGTGACCAGGAAAGAGAAACAGGGACGCCTGGAGCTCCTGCAGGCTGCGCAAAAGCGGATCACCCTGGAGCGGAACCAGAGCCTGGTGGGGAGCGTGCAGCGGGTGCTGGTGGAGGGGGCGAGCAGCAGCGGCGACTCCCTCTTCGGCAGAACCGGCGGCAATAGGGGGACGGTCCTGCATGGAGACCTGGCCCTGGCCGGACGTATCGTCGAGGTGCGCATCACCGAAGGGCTGCAGACCCTGCTCAAAGGGGAGGTCGTGCATGCCTGAGAAGGGGGAGGAGGAACCGATGTACGTCGAGATGAAGGTATTCGGCTTCGCCATGGACGCCATCGCACAGATGCCGGTCATCATCCTGAAGGATCCCGATGAGAAGTTAGCCGTGCCGGTCTGGATCAACGCCTCCGAGTCGGTTTCTTTCGCCGCGCAGTTCGTGGGGCGGGAGATGAGCGCCCGCAACGCCCGGCGTGACGTTTTCACTGCGCTGATCGAGCACCTCGGCATGACGGTTGTCGGCATCTATGTCGAGAGCCTGCGCGACGGCGTCTTCATTGCCTCGGTGCGGGTAGTGGACGGCGCGGCCAAAGAGATCCGGCTCGAGGTTCACGTGGCCGAAGCGATGCTCTTTTCCCTGAAATACCGTCTTCCTGTGTGGGTGAGCGATGAGGTGCTGGCCCAGGCGTCGAAGCTCGACATGAACGAAGAGGGGTTCGCCCGCGAAAACAACGCCCGCCGCTTCGTCGACTTCCTGGACCACATGGACCCCTCCGCCATGGGCAAATACCCCATGTAGCCCTACCGTCCTTTGCCGTCGCGGCGTCCATGCCCCCTCTCCCCCCGGGAGAGGGTCGGGGTGAGGGCGTCGCCTAGCGCTGAGAAAGATGCAACGGTGCCGGTGTGAGGGCGCCGTCCTAACGAAGAGGGACATGCCGTGGCCGGTGGCGTCCCGCACCGTATTGAAAAAAGAAGTCATAAAGGGTAGGGTGAGGGTGGGCCCTGCCCTTTCTTAATTAACTACAGCGTCAATCCGGAGGAAAGACATGCGCGACGCATCATTCCAATTTCTGCAGCAGCTTCTGGCCGCGCCCAGCCCCTCGGGGTATGAGCAGCCGGCCCAGCGCGTTTTCCGCTCCTACATAGAACCTTTCTGCCAGGTCGCCACCGACGTCATGGGCAACGTGTTCGGCATGATCCAGGGCGAGGGGAAGGACCGTCCGCGCGTCATGGTGGTGGGGCACTCCGACGAGATCGGCCTGCAGGTGCGCTACCTGGACGACAACGGCTTCATCTACTTCTCGGCAGTCGGCGGCGTCGACCCGCACATCACACCGGGGATGCGCGTGCACGTGCACACCTCCCGCGGCGCGATAAACGGCGTCATCGGGAAGCGTCCCATCCACCTGATCGAGCCCAAGGAGCGCGACCAGGTGATCAAGCTGGACGCCCAGTACATCGATATCGGCGCCGCCAGCAAGAAGGAGGCCCTCGAGTGGGTCCGGGTCGGCGACCCGATCACCTTTGCAAGCAACCTCGAGCGTCTCTTCGGGGACCGCGTGAGCTCGCGCGGCCTCGACGACAAGGCGGGAAGCTTTGTGGTCGCAGAGGTGCTGCGCCGCGTCTCCGAACTGCCGGACGGGCTCCCGGTCGATCTCTACGGCGTCTCCTCGGTTCAGGAAGAGGTCGGTCTCAGGGGCGGCACCACGAGCTCTTACTCGGTGAACCCCGACGTGGGCATCTGCGTCGAGGTGGACTTCGCCACCGACCAGCCCGACGTGGACAAAAAGCACAACGGCGAGGTGGGGCTCGGCAAGGGGCCGATCCTGCCGCGCGGCGCGAACATAAACCCGGTGCTCTTCGATCTCCTCTCCGACACCGCGCGGGATAACGGCATCGCCGTGCAGTACACCGGCATCGCCCGGGCCACCGGCACCGACGCGAACCCGATGCAGATCTCGCGCGGCGGCGTCGCGACCGCACTCGTCAAGCTTCCGCTGCGTTACATGCACACCCCGGTCGAGACCATGTCCCTCTCCGACCTGGACCACGCGGTCGACCTGATCGTCGCCTCCCTCTCGAAGATGGGTAAGCGGGACGCCTTCATCCCGATGTGAGAAAAAACCCCCTCGCGGCAAAAACGCGAGGGGGTTTTTCGTAGCGCGGCAGACGGCGGCGCTCCTGCAGTGCAGCCACGCCGCCGCGCGGAGCGGATGCGCCGCACCGGGATTTCCCCGTACCCATTAGCAGCGGTAGTGTAGACGCTAAGGTTGGGAAATCCTATGCTTTTCCCTTTGTCATTAGCCTAATTTTAGTTGACTTGCCTTCCCCCTTGTAATAGGTTTTCCGGTTAAAACCTGCGCCCAAACAACAAAAGGAGCCCCCTAATGTTAGAAAGCAGCCTTCCCGAAGGTCTCACGTTTGACGACGTCCTGCTTCTCCCAGCCCACTCGCTTATCCTCCCCCGCGATACCGACCTTTCCACCCGTCTGACCAACAACATCCAGCTGAACATCCCGCTGGTGAGCGCCGCCATGGACACCGTCACCGAGTCCAGGGCCGCGATCTGCATGGCCCGGGAAGGGGGCATCGGTTTCATCCACAAGAACCTCACCGTCGCCGAGCAGGCGATGGAGGTGGACAAGGTGAAAAAGAGTGAGTCCGGGATGATCGTCGACCCGATCACCATGCGCCCGAACCAGCGCATCCGGGAAGCGCTCGAGATGATGGCCAAGTACCGCATCTCCGGGGTGCCGATCACGAAGGCCAACGGGAAGCTGGTCGGCATTCTAACCAACAGGGACCTCCGTTTCGAGACCGACCTCGATCTCCCCATCTCCGCCAGGATGACCAAGCGCAACCTGGTCACCGTGGCGGTCGGGACCACCCTGGAACAGGCGAAAGAGCACCTGAAGCACACCAGGGTCGAGAAGCTTCTCGTCGTCGACGAGGAGAAGAACCTTAAGGGGCTCATCACCATCAAGGACATCGAGAAGATCAAGAAGTACCCGAACGCCTGCAAGGACTCCCTCGGTCGCCTTCGGGTCGGCGCAGCCGTTGGCCCCACCCCGGACGTGGACCAGCGCATCGAAGCGCTCATGAAGGCCGGTGTCGACGTCGTCGTCATCGACACCGCCCACGGCCACTCCCAGGGGGTCATCGACGCCATCGCGCGCATCAAGAAGACCTACCCGGGCCTTGAGCTCATCGCCGGCAACATCGCCACCGCGGCCGCCGCCGAGGCGCTCATCAAGGTCGGCGTCGACGCCATTAAGGTCGGCATCGGACCGGGCTCCATCTGCACCACCCGCGTCGTCGCCGGTATCGGCGTACCGCAGATCACCGCCATCGCCGAGTGCTCCCGCGTCGCCAAGAAATACAACATCCCGCTCATCGCCGACGGCGGCATCAAGTACTCGGGCGATCTCACCAAGGCCATCGCCGCCGGCGCCGACGTCGTCATGATCGGCTCCCTCTTCGCCGGTACCGAGGAGTCCCCGGGCGACACCATCCTGTACCAGGGGCGCGCCTACAAGAGCTACCGCGGCATGGGCTCCATCGGCGCCATGAAAGAGGGGAGCAAGGACCGCTACTTCCAGAGCGACGTCGATTCCGACGTGAAGCTCGTCCCGGAAGGGATCGAGGGTATGGTGCCGCTCAGGGGACCGCTCTCTGCCAACGTGCACCAGTTGATGGGTGGACTTAGGGCCGGCATGGGCTACACCGGCAGCCGCAGCATCGTCGACCTCCAGGAAAACGGCCGCTTCGTCAGGATCACCGGCGCAGGTCTCAAGGAATCCCACGTCCATGACGTCATGATCACCAAAGAGGCCCCGAACTACCGCGTTGAGAAATAACCTTTAACCCGTTAACGCAAAGCCGCGGAGGCGCGGAGACGCCAAAGAAATCCTTTTCTTCTGGCCTCTCTTTTACCCCGCGGCTTTGCGACTTTGCGTCTTTGCGTTACAGCCTTTGACTTTCAATAGATAAGGAACCTCAAAATGACCGTAGATATCCACTCAGAGAAGGTGCTGATCCTCGACTTCGGCTCCCAGGTGACCCAGCTCATCGCGCGCCGCGTGAGGGAGCAGAGCGTCTACTGCGAGATCCACCCCTACAACATGGCGCTCGAGAAGATAAAGGCGTTCGCACCGAAGGGGATCATCCTCTCCGGCGGCCCCTCCAGCGTCTACGACAAGGATGCGCCGCACTCCGACCTCGGCATCTATGACCTGGGCATCCCGATCCTAGGGATTTGCTACGGCATGCAGCTCATGACCCAGCAGTTGGGCGGGCGCGTCGAGCGCTGCGACAAACGCGAGTTCGGCCGCGCCACCCTCTCCCTCGACGGCGCGAGCGAAATCTTCGCCGGCTTCGACGGCGGCGCCGAGGTCTGGATGTCCCACGGCGACCGCATCGAGGAGATCCCTGCCGGCTTCGTCAAGATGGCCCACACCCAGACCTGCCCGGTTGCCGCCATGAAGGACGACAAGCGCCGCTTCTACGGGGTGCAGTTCCACCCCGAGGTGGTGCACACCCCGCGCGGCGACGAGATGATCGGCAACTTCCTGTTCAACGTCTGCGGTTCCCAGCCGACCTGGACCATGGCCAACTTCATCGAGACCGAGATCGAGGACATCCGCAGGAAGGTCGGCACCGGCAAAGTGCTCTGCGCCCTCTCCGGCGGGGTCGACTCCTCCGTCGTCGCGGTCCTCATCCACAAGGCGATCGGCGACCAGCTCCAGTGCGTCTTCGTCAACAACGGACTCTTGAGGAAAGGGGAGGCCGAGAAGGTGGTGAACCTCTTCACCAAGCACTTCAAGATCAACCTCGACTACGTCGATGCCGCCGACCGCTTCTTGGGCGTCCTCTCCGGCGTTTCCGACCCCGAGAAGAAGAGAAAGATCATCGGCAACGAGTTCATCTACCTCTTCGAGGAGGAGGCCAAGAAGCTCGGGCAGGTGGACTACCTGGCCCAGGGAACCCTCTACCCCGATGTCATCGAATCCGTCTCCACCAAGGGACCTTCCGCCGTTATCAAGAGCCATCACAACGTGGGTGGGCTCCCCGAGAAGATGAACCTGAAGCTCCTCGAGCCGGTGCGCGAGCTCTTCAAAGACGAGGTGCGGCTTCTCGGCAAGGAACTTGGCATGCCCGACGAGGTGGTGTACCGTCAGCCCTTCCCGGGACCGGGCCTCGCCATCCGCTGCATTGGCGAACTCTCCGGCGAGAAGCTCGACATCCTGCGCGAAGCTGACGCCATCGTCATCGAAGAAATCCGCAAGGCTGGGTTATATCGCGACATCTGGCAGTCATTTGCCGTGCTGCTGCCGGTGAAAACCGTCGGCGTAATGGGTGACGCCCGCACCTACGAGTACACCGTCGCCCTCCGCGCGGTGAACTCCCTGGACGGCATGACCGCCGACTGGGTCAAGCTCCCGTACGAGCTTTTGGGGAGCATATCCTCCCGTATCATAAACGAAGTGAAGGGTGTCAACCGCGTGGTTTACGACATCAGCCAGAAGCCCCCCGCAACCATCGAGTGGGAATAAACCGGGCCGGCCTCATCCCCTGAGGTCCGCTTTTTGCACAAATACACCGCGGTGACCGCCGGCAAGGCCGGTCACCGCGGTTCTTTCGTATCTGGAGAGTGAAAAATGGGTCCAATCCGGCTGCTCATCTTCGACCTGGACGGCACGCTCATCGACTCGCTGCCCGACCTGGCCGATGCCACCAACCTGATCCGCGAGCGATACGGGCTGCCCCGGATCGGCATCAGCGACGTGCGCAAACTCGTCGGGCGCGGGGTGCGCAACCTAGTGGAGCGGGCCCTGCCCGGGGTGGGGCCGGAGGAGCTGGACCGCGCCACCGAAGTCTTCCTCGAATTCAACCTGGCGCACATAGCCGACAAGACCCGGCCGTATCCCGGTGTTCCCGAGACGCTCTCCGATCTCTCCGGTCTTGGCATCCCGATGGTGGTCCTCTCCAACAAGAACGTGGCCCTTTGCCGCGAGGTGCTCGGGAAACTGGGCCTTGAGCGGCACTTCACCGACATCTTCGGCGCCGATTCCTTTCCGTACCGGAAACCCTCTCCCGAGCCCGTTCTGGCCGTCCTGAAGGGGTTCGGGGTCCCCGCCGCCGAGTGCGTCATGGTGGGGGACAGCATCAACGACATAGCCGCGGGAGGCGGGGCAGGTGTATGTACCGTCGGGTGCAGCTACGGCTACGGCGAGATGAGCGAACTGGAGGGCGCGAGCTACCGGGTCGGGGACTTCCCCTCGCTGTTGCAGCTTCCCTTCATCGACAAGAAAAAATGATGTCTGTTGAAAATTAGCTAAAGTTATTCGTTCGTGTGTCGAAACGGAAGTAGATCTACAACCAACCTACTGGGGGCGTAATCAGATGAAACTTGAAGAGCTCAATACCAACCCGGCCGCAACCCATCTTGCCGTGGTGCGTAACGATAAGCCCGAGACGGGCGACGCACACGCCGAGACCGCGACCAGGCAGCAGGCGGCGACCGACAAGGTCGAGCTGTCGAGCTACATGCCCGTGGTTCCCACCTCGAAGCAGAGGAGGGAAGACATCCGGGTGGAAAAGGTAGAAGAGTTGCGTTCGCAGATCAAGAGTGGCAACTACGAGGTATCCAGCCAGGATCTCGCCCAGAAGATGCTTTCCAAGCTCGTCATGAAGTAAAATCCATTCCCGGCGTCTGCCGCTACCGGTGTCCATGCACCATCTCCCTCCGGGAGAGGGGAGGGTGAGGGCTTCGGCCCCCAAACGTGCCCGTCCCCCGGGCACCAGGAAGTAGAACCGGCCTGGCGGAAGAACATCGTCGCTTCGGGAAAATCGTTGACAACGAGTTTCGGATAAGGTAAAAGGTTCTTCTCACTTAGGCGGGAATAACTCAGTGGTAGAGTGTCAGCTTCCCAAGCTGAAGGTCGCGGGTTCGAATCCCGTTTCCCGCTCCAAGAATAAATCAAGGGTTTAGGTCTTTCGACCTAAACCCTTTTTCTTTGCGCGTCCTCAAGTTGAAACCAGAATCCCCTGTTTAAACCGGTGCCGCGGTAGTCATCGCTTCGGTGTCGTTGCTGAAGCGATGTTGGAATACCCCGACGAGCCGGCAGTGTTCCTTGCGCGAACGCGGTAGCGATAAACGGTATTGGCGGTGAGCTTGGTATTCGAATAGCTCGTTACATTCGCACCAACGGTGGCTACCTGGGTGAAGTTGGTGCAGGTCGATCCTTTGCAGCGCTCAATCAGAAATTGGGTTTCGTTATTCGCATTGTCCGTCCAGGCAAGGTTGATCTGGCTTTTGGAGACGGCTGTGGCGGCCAGGCCCGTCGGTGCGGAAGGCAATGCTGACGCAGCGAAGGTCGTTGCACTGGCAGCAGGAGAATATCCCGAATCGCCCGCCACGTTGTAGGCGCGTACGCGGTAACTGTAACTGGTGGAGGCAGCCAGCCCGGTGTCGGACCAGGTTGTTACGTTGGCGCCGAGAGTTGTTATTTGACTGAAATTGCTGCATCCCGCGCCGGCACACCGCTCGATTTTGAAGCCCTGCTCGTTTGTGGAGTTGTCCGTCCAGGCAAGATTGATCTGGCTGCCGGAGGCAGCCGTTGCCGTAAGGTTCGACGGGGCGGTCGGCAATGGGGATTCGACGTACGCGGTTATGGCATCAGACCTCACTCCCGAACCTGTTGTCGCTTGAACCTCCAACGCATACTCGCTTGCGGCCAGCGTCGCTGCATTCCAGTTCCCCTGCCAGAGCGCGGGGTTGCCGGACACGTTCTGCATCGGTTGCCAGGAGCCTCCATTCACCCTGAACTGGACCTGTGTGACCGTTGCCGGATCAAAAACAAGAGCACGTACCGGATTCGTTGCTGAATTGGTTACGTTGTACGCATAGGGGTTGACAACGCCTCCCAGTCGCCGGTCAACAGGCGCGGTGATAAGCACCACCGGCCACGTACCTTTGGTCTGAGTGACGGAGGAGATGCCGTTGCAGTCGATCGCCGTCACCGTGTACTGGTTGGGACTGTCCTTGCCGATGGACGACACGTTGAAGTAGAACAGCCCGTCGGTCATGTTCTGGGTAAAGAACTTCTCGGACGAGGCATGGGTATGCCCGTACCCGTACATCGATGCGCCGTAGCCGTTCATCAGATTGACGAAATCATCTTTTCCATAGAACAGGTAGGTGTCGCTGCTGCTGTCTGTTGCGACAAGGGGATGGTGCCCGAAGACCAGAGTCAACTTTGCATCAGAGTTGGCATTCATCTCGGAACTGATGAAAGAGAGTTCAGTGGTGTCCAGCCCGGCATTGTCACCGTACGGCCAGATTATGCTGAACGGCTTCCCGGTGTTGTCCGGGGTGTTGACGCCCAGAAATTGGTATTTTCCCCACGGCCCGGTCCTTGTCCAGGACGCCTGTGTTCTTCCAGTCGCCCGCCCTTGTACTGAGTTGTTCAGGTAATAGCTGAAATATTGATCACTGTAGGCGTCGTGGTTGCCGGGAATGTCAAAGTAGCTGCTTGCATCCACGCCGTTTGCACTCAGGATGCTCTTATACTGGTCCCATTCGGCCTGATAGGGGCCGTTGGGATAACCGAAGATGTTTCCGTTCGTCGAATCGGTCAGGTCACCCGTAACCACGATGAAGCTCGGATTGATGACACTCTTTGCCTGACCTGTCAGCCACTGCAGATTCGTTGCATCCGTGGATCCTGACGTCCCGATATGTGTGCCGGAAGCATGGATGAACCAGATCAGCTTGTCGGTGTCGGGACTGTAATATGCCGAATGTGGATCAGCGGCTGAAACGGGAAAAGCGCACCCGATCAGGAGAATGATGGAAATGATGAAATGGCGTATCATTTTTTCACCCCCTTCGCCTGCTGGTCAGTTGTTTTCACAATGTACGAATCGAGTGTCTCCAGAACTTTCGGGTCAGAGGTTTGGCTTTTTGCGCCTTGAAGGAGTTGAATGGCCTCATCGAACCTCTTCAGTTCGATACAGGCAAGAGAGGCGTTCACGTAGGCGTCGAGATCGCCCGGTGCAAGTTCGGTAACCCGCCGGTACTCTTCTGCTGCGCCGGCAAAGTTTTTCTGAACATAGTACACACGAGCCAGGTTCCTGTGTGCTTCGGCTGAGTTAGAGTCTTTTTTAATTGCAGCCGTGAATTCTTTCACGGCCAATCCATAACTCCGTGCTGCTTCGGCATCCTGGTGCCTGGGAGTATGCTCATAAAAGCCCTTGTTAAAGTACTCCATCCCCTGCCGGTTGTGATGGCCGGCATCATCGGGAATTCCCTGGCAGTATGCCGGTGGCAACGAGAGGGAGGCGAGGGTGAGCGTACCTGTCAGTAGCATCCGGAAAGTGTTTCTCGACATCAACTGTTTCATGGTTGCTGCCTCCTTTCGTTTGTCCTTCTGACAATGAAAAGCCGGGCATGCCAATGGATTATCCGTGGCAGCCCGGCTACCTTCAAACGAAGACCCGTTGCTTTCCGCCCCCTCCTTGCAAAGGGTTCGGCCTTTCAGGGAAATGCTTATTTCTGAGCACAAATTTGCATCAATTATATGTTCGTTTATGAGTTCGTAAAGCTTACACCTGTGGGAGATTTCGCATCAGCGCTCCGGGAAAATACCGGTTTCTGAGCTTGATGCCAGCAGGACGTTTACAACTTGCCACCATCCTCATCTTTCTGCTACAACATCCACCTGTTTATTTCTCAGGGCGGGTTCCTTGGAACCCGCCCTGGTTTTTTCGGGAGTCTGCATGAAGGTAGTATTCGGTCTGGATTTCGGGACCACCAATTCCGCGCTTTCCGTCTACCGAGACGGCAAGGTCGAAATAATCGACATCGACGAGTCAAGCGCCAACCGCTCCCTGATGCGCTCGGTTCTCTACTTCAACGAGGAGAACGAGATCTTCACCGGCCAGGAGGCCATCAGCCAGTACGTCAGCGACGGAGCGGCGGGGCGTTTCATGCAGTCCATAAAAACCTTCCTCCCCAACAGGAGTTTCGAGGGAACCGAGGTGTTCGGCAAGAAGTACGGCATCGACGACCTGGTTGCCATTATCTTGCGGAACATCAAGGCGAAGGGGGAAGCGTACGTCGGGGCACCCGTGGACAGCGTCGTCCTCGGCCGCCCCGTCGTTTTCTCGGAAGATGCGGAAAAGGATGCCCTGGCGCAGCTCCGACTCGAGAAGGCGGCGCGCAAAGCGGGGTTTCGCCATATCCATTTCCAGTTCGAACCGGTAGCCGCCGCCCTCGCGTACGAAGAGACGCTCCCCGCAGGTGCCGAAAAGCTCGTCTTCATAGGTGACTTCGGCGGCGGGACCTCCGACTTCACCGTCATCAAGGTGAAAGGGGGCGCCTTCGACCGGGCCGACCGGCGCTCCGACGTCCTCTCCATCGGAGGGGTCTATACGGCGGGCGACAAATTCGACTCCCAGATCATGTGGGAAAAGATCGCCAAGTATTTCGGTCGCGGGGTCAGATACAAGGGGATGGGGAAGGACGAGCTCTTCGATATCCCGCACAGCATCATCTACACGCTGTGCCAGTGGCACAGGATTCCGCTCCTGAGGGGGAGAAAGACCAGGGAGCAGATCCGTCTCATCAAAAATGCCGCTACGGACCGGCAGGCCATCGAGAACCTCGAGCACCTCATCAGTGACAACTATGGTTTTTTCCTGTTCCAGTGCATCGAGAAGGCGAAGTGCGAGCTGTCGCAACAAGAGTTCGCGCAGGTCAGCTTCAAGGAGCGCGGCCTGACCATCGAAGAGGGGATAACCAGGGAAGAGTTCGAAGCGATCAACCGGGAGAACCTAAGCCGGATCTCCGGCACCGTTGACGAAGTTATCAGCAGGTCGGGAGTCCGAAACGACCAGATCGACACCGTGTTCCTCACCGGGGGCACCTCGCGCATACCCATGATCCGGCGCCTCTTCGAAGATCGTTTCGGCAGCGAGAAGCTCGAGAACCGTAACGCCTTCACCAGCGTTGTTCACGGCCTGGGCGCGAGTGTACCGCTCTTCAGCGACGGCCGTTAAGGAGACCATACCGGCCAGGAGCACGCGCACTGCTAGGACCTGTTTTGATCTCTCTATGGTGGAGCATCTTCCAGATAGCCTCGCGTGAAGAGCCAATTCCCGTTCTTTTTCTCGAAGGTAAACAGCTCCACGGAAAACAGATCCGGTGTTTTCAAATCACGCGCAGTTATACTGCGTTTATCATTGATTATTTTCAGCATGTTTGTCGTCAGGACCTTTTCGTCCTTCACCACCAAGACTTCCTGATTCAGTAGCTTTTTTAAGATTTTGTCGAAGTCTTTCCGACCATAGTGCACAACCTGATCGCTATCATCAGGGCCGCGGACCCATAAAGGCAACTTTGTCATTGCTGCCACTCTGGCGCTATCACCCCTTAATGCTGCTTCCCTAAACGTGTTCCAAAATGACTGCACGTCACTATCTGCTACGGCAATACCTGTGGTGGCAAGCAAGAACAACAGTCCGATGGCTGCGACTCGTCGTAGCATCTCTCCTCCTATTGCTGCCGTATGTTTGGCCAACGATAACTTTGCACCATCCAGTGTGATTTATAGTACCTCGATGGCCTCACTTGATCACCTTGATTCCCACCTAATAGCTTATAGTAGTCTTTGGTCTCAGCGATGTAGAAGGCGACATGATTTGCACCCGTAACTCGTCTGACCACAGCAATTGCCCCGGGACATGGGCCTGTTATTTGCCCCCAGTGTAGCCAACTCGTCGCTGCAGCTGAATTGGTCCCGGTAATACCCACTTGTTTTAGGCACCAATTAACAAATGCTGAACACCAAGGGACTTCATCGCTCGTTGCTCGGAGCGAGGTGGTGGCATGGTACATCAAAATCCTCGTGTTAGCTGGGACTCGAGGAATCTCCCTTTGTCCGATTTCTGCGGCAGCGATTTTTAGCCAAGGAGCATTATGGGCGTTGGTAGAAGGTAGGGTTGTGTCCGATGTGACGGTTACACCTTGTTTGAGCGCTTTCCAGGTTTCCGTCCCGACAGTCCCGTCTATGGATATCCCGGTTGATTCTTGAAATTTTCTTATCGCTGCTTCTGTGTGTGGCCCCAATATACCGTCAACTTTTAGCGAGTAAGGGTAGGGTAGATGCTTGTTGAGTAGATTCTGCAACTGCATTACCTTTGGACCGGTGCTCGCGAGCCGAAGTGGGGTCATTTGCATTCTCCATTTTTATGCGTGCGTTGCTGTTGGGTGTTAGAAAATACCAATTCAGCCGCGAACGTCAACTTCGGCAACTGGATGTTGCGGCGAGTGATGACCGGCTGTCTTGTGAGGACGGCATCGAGGGTAAGAGGGACTGGTTTGCTCGTGAGGGGGGGATAGGAGGATGACTGTAAAGAACCGGTGCAAGAACCGGTGCCAGGTCTTGAAAAATCACTCTTTAGCGAGGCATCGCTTTACGATCTTACTGACCGACGTGTAGTGCACTCCTAAATGATCCGCAATCTCCTTCAGTTCATAGCCATACTGCAGATGTGCCTTCCCGATCAGCGCGTTTCTATCGTCCTTTGAAGTGGTTGCCTGCTGCGTGAAAAGGTCCTCAAGCTTGGGACGTCCGACATGGCGTTGGACCTTAGGAATCTCCGGGATTTCCTCCCGGCCTCCTATCAAATCATGTATGGCTGATGCAAAGGCTTCAGTTCCGAAAATCAACTGTCCTTTCAGCCTGTCCCAAGGGGACACGTCCTGCCGGACACCTTCCAGAACGAACTCTTTGTACTTTCTTCGAGCCTCTGATGTTGTGGTCCCAAACTGGCTGAGGATCCACTGGTAGTTGAGGACGGGATCACTGGCTAGGCCTTGGGTGGAGCGATAACTGCTCCATTGCCATTCTTCAGGTTTCGCGACTATGCCAGCCCGAACGGGGTTGAGGACCACGTAGCGAGACAGTTCCAGTAGGTGCGAGTCCTTCTCTACTATAATTGCCTTGAAGCGACCCTGAAAAATGTGGCCCACCCGGCCGTGTCGTTTGTTAAAGGACTGCGTGTAGGTGCCGTTTAGTTGGCGCATTCCATGGGAGAGATTTGCATCTGGAGTTTCAATGATGAGGTGGTAGTGGTTACTCATCAGGCAGTAGGCGTGGCAAAGCCAGTTGTATCTGAGTAGGACCGATTGAAGGGTGCCGAGAAAGGTTCGACGATCGCTATCGTCGATAAAAATATCGTCACGTGCGTTGCCGCGTGAGGTGACGTGATAAATCGCGAACGGGAACTCGATGCGAAGAGGACGTGCCATGGTGTCGGAATAGTAGCAGTAAAAGCTTACATTTCAAGACCTGGCACCGATGGGGCACCGATGGCCGGTGCCGTTTAGTTGGCGCATTCCATGGGAGAGATTTGCATCTGGAGTTTCAATGATGAGGTGGTAGTGGTTACTCATCAGGCAGTAGGCGTGGCAAAGCCAGTTGTATCTGAGTAGGACCGATTGAAGGGTGCCGAGAAAGGTTCGACGATCGCTATCGTCGATAAAAATATCGTCACGTGCGTTGCCGCGTGAGGTGACGTGATAAATCGCGAACGGGAACTCGATGCGAAGAGGACGTGCCATGGTGTCGGAATAGTAGCAGTAAAAGCTTACATTTCAAGACCTGGCACCGATGG